>NZ_JADPIY010000028.1:0-4728 GCF_023073095.1 Bradyrhizobium sp. 44 | reverse complement strand
AATGGCATCGTCAACGATCACCCGAATAGCCAGATCGACGAACTGCTACCCTGGGCCTATCTCGCTACCCCAGAACGCTGGCGCGTGGCCTGAGAACATTGCTTACGTTAAAGGCGCAGGCTGCCGCCAGGTATGGCGAGCGAGAGCAGAGGCGCCCAGTGCGCTGGCCGACCATTGAGGAGTCGAACCGAGCCCAGACCGAAGAAACCGAGCGGCTCCAAAGGCAAGCAAGAGCGAGCATGTCTAAGTAGCTCTGCTTGCAGCGGTTGCTCGTCCTGTCCGGTTTCGAACGGGCTGCCGACAGGACGCGCGCCGCTTCCCAGTACGTACCAGCCTTGACTAATCGGTTCTGAACACGACGCCGATGCGAACATCACTAGACCAAATGAGACGGCAATCTCTGATGATACGGTCTCTCTCCAGCATCAACTTAAACTTCTCACGGGTGTGCAGCTTTGTCGGTAATTCGATGCCAGCTCCGTCCTCCGAGAGGTTGAACACGCGACAACGTTGGCTGCCGCCGTCTCCAAAAATGTAGGCGACCAAGTCGACATCCGAACGCTCGATCTTGCGGCGGTTGGACATTGTTATTCCTGAGATAAAGAGGCCGGGTCGTCTCCTTCACTGACCGACGTTATCTCAAGCAACCTGAACTGCCTCGCGATCCGGGTTGCCAGCTGCGAGCGCTCATTGGCCAACTCTTTCCTATAGTCGGACACGTCATGTCCGTCGTGCTCAAGAACTGCGATTAGAACCGTTCGATCGTGAACATATTTCGACTTGTCTGCGATCTCTCGCGCCAAAGCAGCCAGTTCGTCATCATGGTCTGAGGTCATGACAATCCCATTTGTACAATCAGCAGGGCCGCGCAAAGGCGTTAGCTTACATGCTTAATACTTACAGATAGTTACGTGCGCGCAAACGGCGTCACTACGCCTATCCAGTCCGAGCAACTACCGCAGAGTAGCTACAGCGGCGGACGACAACCATGGGTGGGGGCCCCAAAAGTGTAGGGACTCTGGGGTACTCCAATCGCCAAGCAGTCTTCGAACCCCAATCGTGTGGCGGTTCTTCGTAGGCTTTTAGGACACGGCCGATGGCCTGCACGCCGATGACGTCCTTGCGGTACATCTGCATGATGGCTTGGTCGGCCATGGCATCACTCAGCGGTGAAGCCTGATAGGTCAGCAGCTACGCAAAGACATCAACCCAAAGTACCGCATGCCATCTGACATCAAGGCGTGGTCTTCCTGGATGATCTCGTGTCCGAAGAAACCCAGCGTGTATCTAACCAGCTCCACGATTTGATGATGTGGAACGGGCACGTGGCTGTCGGTGGGACAGGGCGTGATGACGGCGCGCAGTTAGTCGTAGGACACGGGACTGGCGCCCGCATGCAATATGGGGGAATAGCAGGCTCTTAATGGGGGACTTCCTGCTCAATCGTACCATGGCCTCGGGGGCACAACCTCTGTCATAAAAACTATAAAGTTTGCTTCTATAGGATGCTGAAAACCCGATTTTTCCAACGATGATGTCGGCTTCGCCGGTTCCTGTGTGTGCATTGAGGTATGGACGCCTTGAACTGGCTGACAGAAAACCGGCACAACCTTTGCTATTAGCTGAGGGAGCTGGGAGGCTTGTATGGAAACGAAACAGTATTTTAGATCTATGTCCGCCTTCTGTAAGCAGCGTGCCAAAATGGTCGGTGAGGACGAGCTGTTTTGGCTCACCGAGGCCGAGCTGCTGGAGAGACTGTCAATCAACGCTGAGCGCCAAATGAAGCTTGCCACTCAGCAACTGATCAATCCGTTGGCGGCCTAAAGGAAACGCCCCCGAAGGGGCTTACCAATCTTGTGCTAGGCCGACGGTCATGATGCGCTTAGTTTTTTTGGTATCGGTGGGATCTTCGGACCCGCCGGTAAGCGCTTGGTTCATGTAGTCGATCTTGAACCACACCTCGCGGTTAGCTGTTCGCCCGCGTGGCAAGCCGGACTTGGAATGCACATTCGACGACGAATTGACGAACCGGATTCTTTTCGCGCTTCGGTAGGGTATCTTGCCAAGCAACGATCGAAGCTGCGCCGGTGTCTTTGTTAAAAGCCGCCCCTTAGTTCGTGCGGCTTTCTTTCTTCTCGCATCTTCTTTTCTATGGGAGCCCGCACGGCGCGTTCGAAACGCTGCAACTCGTCGAGCGAGAGCTTTTCAAGCAGGGATTTTACGCACGACATACTTGCACTCACGAGAACCGGCTCGCCGCCATACACGCATAGACGACAGGGCCGTTCCGGGTGATGGCGCGTTGCGCCACAGACAAACACCCAACCTTGGGATTTGCGAGATTTTCGAAAATTGACAAATCAACTCCGCTTCGTGCAAGCCGTGATGCTTGGGGGGCAGAGCAGATGGGATGGATAGCGAACTGGCTTCGCCGGCCTGATGTCGGGCTACGGCCTCGGGACGGCGCGCAAGTAGACCTTCAACCACTGTCAGAGCGCGGCGGGCGATGGCTGAAGCACAGCTTGTTTCGCTTCCCGGGCGCGGTGTGGTCTCGGGAGCGCCGGTGTGTGGAGCTAGCAGAGGGCGACGTGATCGCGCTGCATCTCGTTGTCGAGCGGCTGCGGGAGGCCGGGGTGCGGGTGCGCTTTTATGGCCGGCTGCGATGCTGGGACGGCGCGTCGCCCGTCTGGACGTTGCTAGTGCGGGGGAAGCGCTAATCGGGAACTCCGCCCGCTAGGACAACCTGCGTAGTGTTGCGCGGTGAGCACGCAGCCGGATTAATTGCCGCACGCCATTGCCTGCAGTGCTCGATTCTGGCCTCTTCATAAATGGCAATGCTTTCGTGGGGGATAGCGTGTACGGCGAAGCCGGTTGCATAATTTGCTGCCAGCCTAGAGTTCTAAGGGCACTCTTTCCGGTCGCAAAAGGAGTTGAGCTAAAGCTCTACGAATGCGCTAGCTGCGCTAGCAGCATGTGGCTGATCACCAGAGTATCGAGAGTGTCTGCCGCCAAGCTTACCACGATCGACGCGGCACTGAAGGCCGCGAACGATCGGAGTTCAAAGACATCGTAGGCTCGGTTCTAGCGACGTCTTTCCTTTTTCCTCGGCGCAGGTCTCAACCGATGACGATCGTGTCGACCCTCAAGGAGGGCAGACAGCGATAGGTATACACGGCCGGCAAGCCTGACATCTTCGGAAGGCTCCCAAGGTAATCCACCGGCCGCTTGCGCTCCTTGAAAATTAGAATCGGTGGATCGTCTTCCACATGACTCTAAAAAAAAGTCATCCTAGGGTCTTAGGAAACCGGACGCACCTCTGGTCCATTACCGGTGACTATCAATCCGGCAAAAAAGCCGCTCGCTCAAAAGTCTCGGGCGGCGGCTTTCCAGCCCCGGGAGGGTGTGATGCAAAAACCCGGATAAAGCGCTGGAAGCGACTTGATGATGCGGCATGTCTGGGAAAGTTGCTGATGATCGAAGTCATAACGTCCTTTTACGCTGCTTGATCCCAGTCGGCACATACGGCCTTGGTGGCCACTTACAAGTTCCACCCCGTATTCGGTAAAGACAATTCCAGCCGCGGCAAGCTAGCTCATTAGCACCGCAAGCGTTGCTTCGTGAGGCTCGCGCTTGCCGGACTCCAGATCAACCAGCGTTCCACGGTGGATGTTACAGCCTTCAGCTAAATAAGCTTGCGACCAGTCTAAGAGACCGCGTGCCGCTCTGACTTGTGCTGCCAACAAAGATAAGTCGCGCAAACCGACCGCCTCAAAAGTGGAAACGGGATTGAAATCTGACAAAATGTCGGGGTGCATATTGCCTTTAATACTGGGAAATTCATGTCCGTAAGTCCATTGCCAACTCCAGCCAACGACAACATCGGCTTGACGCGCCGTTACGGCTAAAGGACGCGGTGACATACGCTTTCCCGCTGGGGGGTATGACCGAGAGCGGACTACGCCGAGAGGCTAAGGCCGGGCGGCTGGCTGTAGAGAAGATTGCCAAAGGACTTCACGACGCTTCGCGATATTGAGGAAATGAGAAAACTATGCCGCGTCAAAGCAGAGGGCCGCTTTTGGTGGCGAAAGGAGCGGCGCAACCACGGCAAGGTCATTGCCAAGGGAACGTGGATCATTGTCGACGGCCGCGAGCATATCGCCACGGGATCCGCACAAAGATCGCGCGGGCCAAAGCGGTGCCGGCGCTGCTCTTCCATACGCTTAGATCTACAGCTCGCCAGGGCAACATGGGCGGTCCGAGTGCGGCGTTCAATCCTGACTACGGGTACGGCATCCTGGATCCCGTCGCCGCCTATCAGACGCTTGCATTGTTGCCGTAGCTTCGATCGAAGTAGGGGCAAAAGTCGGGGCCCTGATGGCCTTGGCCCCTAGGGATGCGTAGGTCTGAAATGAGTTAACCCAAAATTACAGGTTCTCGCGAATGCTGAATCACCGTAGTCGCACCGCCGCGGGTCCCCGGATCCGTTTTCATTCCGATCTCACCTGCTCGGTTAGCAGTCTCCTCATTGGAGAAGTCCGCAATGTGCAAGGAATCTGATCGCGCTTCTGGCGCTCCTCTGCTTGTCTATATGCGATCACTATTGGTCAAATGGCCACTATACGGCAGCTGTGAACCGCCCCGGGTTTGCCGGAGGCCATTTGGTTTAAGTTATGCCGCCATCGCGGGTTGTTCCAGCATGGCGTAGTAGCGTTGCTCGGCTTCGGCTGG
>NZ_JADPIY010000017.1:0-5305 GCF_023073095.1 Bradyrhizobium sp. 44 | reverse complement strand
CGAACAAATGATTACCCAGCAAAAGGGAAAAGTTCGCTTTGATTGGCGCAAAGACGGGCTCGTCTGCGAAATTACGCTGCCGGTTTGAGGGATGTCTGCGGTTGGCCGATTTTGTTGCAAAAGTCGGTTGAGACAAGTCACGAACCGTGATTCCGTTGTGTTGACGCGAATCTCGGCGAGGTCGATCCATGATGGGCCGTCTGAAGAGTGACCAAGGTCAACTGTTCTACGAGTTTCGTCTTGGCGACGCGATACCCGAAGATCATCTGATGCGGAAGATCGATGCTGCTCTCGATCTGTCCTGGCTTCGCGGTGAACTAGCATCTCACTATTCGTCGATGGGGCGCCCGTCGATTGATCCGGAACTGATGATCCGGATGCTGGTCGTGGGGTATGTCTTTGCGATCCGCTCAGAACGGCTGATCTGCCGTGAAGTGCAGGTGAACCTCGCCTATCGCTGGTTCTGCAAGCTTGGTATCGAGGACGCTGTCCCGGATCATTCGGCATTTTCGCGCGCCCGCAACGAGCGCTTCCGTGATGGAGATGTTCTCCGCCGCGTGTTCGAACGGATTGTCGAGGCATGCATTGCCGCCGGTCTGGTTGGTGGCGAAGGATTTGCAGTCGATGCGAGCCTGATTGCGGCCGACGCGAACAAGCAGCGCTCGATCGCAGGTCAGGACTGGCGCAGGGATCGCGATCCGGCCAGGTCCAGCCGCGCGGTGAAGGAGTATTTGGCAACCCTCGACGATCCGGCGTGGGGCCCGCCAGCGATGTCATCCCGAAGTTTGTCTCGCCATCCGATCCGGCAGCGCAGTGGACCGGCGCTCACAAGGGGCCGGCATTCTTCGCGTACTCCGACAACTATCTCATCGACGTGAAGTTCGGCGTCATCGTGGATGTCGAGGCCTCCCGCGCCATTCGCCAGGCCGAGGTCGGTGCAGCAAAAACCATGATCGAACGAACCGAGGAGCGCTTTGGTCTCAAGCCAGAGCGACTTGTCGGGGATACCGCTTACGGAGCGGCTCCGATGCTGAATTGGCTGGTCGAGGAGAAGGGCATCGCGCCGCATATCCCTGTGTTCGATAAGTCGAAGGGGGATGATGGCACCTTCTCGCGGAGCGACTTTCGATATGACCCAACCGGGGACGTTTACCACTGCCCGGGTGGTAAGCGGCTTGGGACGAGCGGTACCGTGCACGAGGGCAAGACCCTTCTGTATCGTGCCAGCAAGCTCGACTGCGATGTATGCCCGCTCAAACCGCAGTGCTGCCCAAAGGAACCATCACGCAAGATCCCGCGCGATATCCATGAGCATGCCCGAGACGTTGCCCGGTCGTTCGCTGGCACCGAGGGCTTCGAGCTCTCTCGGCGTCAGCGCAAGAAGATCGAGATGAGGTTCGCACACTTGAAGCGCATCCTGAAGCTTGGTGGGCTCCGATTGCGAGGCCCGCAAGGTGCCCAGGATGAGTTTGTTCTAGCCGCCATCGCTCAGAATCTGAGGCGGTTTGCATCGCTGGTCGCACGACCGCCGCCGGCTCAGGTTCTGCGCATCGCGTAGCGTAGCGTCAAAGTTGCGTAAAATGCGTCAGGGCCAGCGCTTCAAAGCGCGGCTCAACAAAAGGCCCAGCGGCCAAATCCATTGCAGCCAACTTTTGCAACAAAATCGGCCCGTAGCTGACCTGCCGCGCGTAGCCGGCGGAGGACCGCTTGTGACCCCACAGCGGACCTTAGCTTCAACTGCTCAGATGACGATCCAGGGGGCGGAAAGAGCCGGCACAGCTAGGCGATGCCGGAACGGCTTTGCCGTCGTGGCATCGGAGGTCAAAGCGGAGCGATAGATGAGTCGGTCGCCGCGATCCCGTAGATGAGCGGCACGAGCGAGCGGCTTTGGAAATCTCGTCCGCCATTACCGGCGGCCGTAGAGAGCAAGGTGCCGCTACGCAGGAATTCTTCCGAGCGCGCAGCAGGCGGCGCAGCGCGCGCATGAGGTCTCGACCAAGATCACCGACGTACCGAGGGACGCAACCGATACGGCTCGGCGTGTTCTCAAATGTTCTCGGCTGCCAAGTCCCCGTCGCTGGATAGCAATCGTTAAGGCTCCGGGTGGGCCTCCTCTAAGACTCAAAACGTCGTTGTGGGCGCATGAATGCATGGAACCTTTGTTCCATTTGGGCATCTTCTAAGCAGGGTAACAGCTGCTGGGAGAAACAAATGGCACAAGCTTTTCGAGAAGACGCACAGGTCGGGGTGGTTGAACCGTCGGTGGCCGGGGTTTCCTGGGCTGCCGTCCTGGCCGGGGCCGTGGCGTCTCTCGCCCTTACGCTCGTGCTTCTATCCTTTGGCGCAGGCATGGGTTTCTCTGTGGTGTCGCCCTGGGGCAATTCGGGTGTGTCCGCGACGACTTTCAAGATCGGAACTGGTCTATATTTCATCGTCATGGCGATGATCTCGTCCGCCGTAGGTGGTTATCTTGCCGGCCGTCTCCGCACGAAGTGGGTCGGCGTGCAGACCACCGAGGTGCACTTCCGGGATACGGCGCATGGCTTTTTAGCTTGGGCGGCCGCCTCGGTTCTCGGCGCTGTGTTGCTGGCTGCTCCGGCAACCACGTTGCTAGGCGGAACGCTTGCTGGCGCGACGCAGGGCGCCGCGAACGCTGCACAGAATTCGCCGATGAGCGGCTACGTCGACACGCTCATGCGCTCGGATAACCCGTCCTCCCAGGGCCAGCAGACTGGCGACTCGCGTGGTGAGATGGTCCGCCTGTTCACCAACAGCTTCCACAAAGACAACGATGTCAGTCCCGCCGACCGCACCTACGTTGCTAAGGTCGTGTCTGCGCGAACCGGATTAAGCCAGGCGGACGCCGAGAAGCGCGTCAACGACGTCGTCACTCAGGTGAAAACTGATCTCGACGCGGCAAGGAAGGCCGCCATGCAGATTGCGATCTGGCTAACGCTTTCCCTGTTTATCGGCGCCTTCTGCGCATCGCTGGCTGCCACTGAAGGCGGCGGGCTTCGCGACGGCACTTGGGGCAAGAAGGCGTATGCGCCTGCAACCAATCGCTAACCCATCGAAAACGAAAGGAGAGATGTCATGCCGATTTTGCTTTGGCTCGTCGGAATTCCGATCCCGCTGATCATTCTCATTATGCTGCTGCGCTAAGTACGCCCACTATTCACAAACGGAGAAGGACGCATGTCCAAGTATCTCGTCGCCGCCTTGCTCACCACGGCGTTGTTCACGTGCTCGGCATCGGCGCAAACTGCATCGACCAAGACCGCCGCTGATAGTGCCGCCTCGTCGCACAAGGAAGGCGAATGGCGGGCTTCCAAGCTCGTCGGTGTCAACGTCTACAACGAAGCCAACGAGAAGATCGGCGACATTAACGAGGTCATTCTCGATAAGTCGGGCAAGACTGCGAACGTCATCCTGGGTGTTGGTGGATTCCTCGGTATGGGCGAGCATTATGTTGCTGTGCCCTATGACAAGCTGAAGTGGGTCAACGAGCCCGTTCGCACGTCGACGACCACGCCGCCTGCCGACAAACCGACGGTTGGCGTCAACAATGCCGGTGCCGCGACTGGAGAAGTGAACCGCTCTAACCGGCCCGTGCGTGCAGCCAACGAAAATTGGTATCCGGACCACGTCGTCTACAACGCGACCAAGGACCAATTGAAGGCTATGCCGCAGTTCAAATACTGAGGCCCACTACGCCGCCTCGGACACTCGGTCTCGAGGCGGCGATTGGGGGGGTCCTTGGGCGCCCTTCACCTCGCGCGCCACGTCGAGCACGGATTTGGCCTCGGTCAAAATTGCCACTCCGCATGGAGCATGAGAATCGGCCCGTGGTCATCCTGGCGGCAAAGGATTGCTAGTGATCAGGATGGAGCGTTGAAAGACCGGCTTGCCTTGCTCGTCCAAGCCTAGCATTGCTGCAAATTCTTCATGGGTGAGCAGCACTGGTCGGTTTCAGTGCGCTCAATGAAGATCGATGGTCCGTTTTTGCTGACGGTCTGATAGTGCACACAACTGGCGCTGGATAATTTTTTGCGAGTAGATCGCGCGGAGCGCCAGTCCCCTAATCTTGGCCCGCAGTATCGCCGGGGCTGAACTCCCGCTCCGCCTGGGTCCAGAAATCCAAATCTCGCCCCGAGGGACGTCCGGCCCGTTCCCAAAGCTGATAGGCGCGTGCCGTGATTTGAGCGCGCCGCGAAGAAGAGGGGGAAAGCTTGCGCCCCAGCTGGTCAGCAAACTGCCGCAGCCTCCTGGCGGTGTTCTCGTCTGAGGTGTATGCAGCTGTCCGAGTAGCCAGTGCTATCTGATGCTCGAGCTTTTTCCTTTCATCCATCGGATCGCATCCCTCCTCGTTCTAATTGACTCCGGCTCGGCTCAATTGTTCAGCCCTGGCTGTAAAATGCGAGGAGCGCCAATTCCTTCACGCGCTTAACTTCACTTTTGCACAAAACAGCTCATGTTAACCTCGTCGCGAGGCTGCGCTGTACCCAGTGTAAAGGGGGCTTAGTTTCCGCCCGTGTTTTTCGAGAGAGAAGGAACGTGGGCGAGCTCGCGAACGAAGGGCCCGGGAAAAAGACTCCCGTTCACAAGCCTGCCGGCGTAAGGAGAAGCATGGCTGCAGTACTTCTGATCGAAGACGAAACGCTCATTCGCATGATGATTCGGATATGCTGATGGAGCTTGGTCCCGAAGTTCCTGGAGAGGCGAGCGATCTGGGCTCTGGGTTAGCCATGGCCATGAGCGCTGAATGCGACGCTGCTATTCTCGACCTGCAGCTTGGCCGGGATAGCTCTGAAGCCCTCGCACAGGCTTTGCAGCTCCGCAGCATTCCCTTCGTCTTCGCGAGCGGCTATGGCGCCGATGGCGTACCAGAACAATTCAACGGTCGGCCACTTTTACAGAAACCATTCCCTTTGGACGCTCTCGATCGCTGCATGGGGACGCTGCTAGACCAAGGCTCTAACGCCGATTAGCTCCAGAGTATTAGGTCTGCTGCATCACGCTGTACAAGTCAGGATCTTCGGAAGGCGGCCCGGCAAGGTCGCGGAGCTGCGTGAGCAGTTCATCGCCGTGCTCGGTCACGACCTGCGCAATCCCCTTGCATCGATCGCGGCCGGCGCACGGCTGATGCTCAAGGTCAAGATGCCTGAAGAGGCGCTACGGCTCGAGGCCATGATGCAGAGCAGCGTGAGCCGAATGGCCAAGATGATCGAGAGCGTCATGGACCTGGCGCGCGGCCGCCTTGGAGGGGGTATCTCGCTCTCTAAGGCCATTACCGCCGTCGAACCCG
>NZ_JADPIY010000032.1:0-5732 GCF_023073095.1 Bradyrhizobium sp. 44 | reverse complement strand
GCGGACCGGCCGCACAGCGTACGCATTCGACACCTCGAAATTGCCCGAGGCAATTAGGGGTCTTGATTGGCGCCAGGTCAATGGGTTCAGCGCTGCCGAACAGCCGAGCGAAAGGAAAATCCTTCAGCTTCAGGCACCGGCCTTACCGACTGCGTCGGCTGAGACCTTGCTTCAGCGAATGCCGAGCAAGGTTGACGACCTCTGCGCCGAACTCGTCCGACCACGCGGCAAGGGCTGCTCGCTCCTCAACTATGCTCTCACACATGACAAGGACGGGCACAGCCTGGCCCAGAGAATTGGGAAGCAGTGCACCCGAAATATCACCAGGAGCTGGCACTACTTCCTGATCGAAAAAGTCACGGTTGCCTTGACGATGGGCTTGGGTGAGTCTGCTTACTAGGCACGGCGAAGGCCCGCCGGTTGACGCTGGCGGGTTTTTCCTGCCGTGCCCTGCGTGCTCGATCTAGGTTGGCGTCATTACTTAAACGGGAGGCGGACGTGGCGACTGGTATTGTGAAGTGGTTTAACGCGACAAAAGGGTATGGGTTTATTCAGCCTGACAATGGCGGCAAGGACGTATTTGTCCATATCTCGGCCGTAGAGAGGGCCGGCCTGAGCAGCCTCAACGAGGGTGCTAAGGTGAGCTACGAAGAAACGAGCAACAAAGGCAAAACGTCGGCTGAAAATCTGAGAGTCGGGTGACCCACCGAGCCGGTTCACGCTGACGGGCCTAGCACTCCCGGCGCTCTAATCGCAATTGGATCGGCAGCCGGCAGCATTGGGGCTGGAAGCCAATTGGTCAGACGGCTACTGGCTTATGCTGTTCGTCTGTGAGCCTTGGTTGTCAAATACCGTGTCGATGAAACGCATCGAAAGCCGCATCTTGCACCGAAATCCAATAGTATTTGTCCGTGCGATTGAGAAAAATCATCCGTGATGATGACGACGTCGGCCTGAGTAGGGGCATAATGGTCATGCGTCTGAAGGCTCCAGTTGTCCGCCAGCCCCGATGCTGGGCCTCGCTGGATGCAAAAACGCCGCCCGCTCAAAATACATTGCGGGCGGCGGCTTCCAGCCCCGGGGGGATAATGCAAAACCCCGGCGAAGATTAGTCTGATCGGACTAACTCAAGGTTCAATGCCCACAAGGCGACGTTTAGCCCCGAAACCATTCGTGGGGGCGTGCGTATTGATACCATGGCCGTCGAGACCGAAAAGTACGCGATGTTTGCAGAAGAATGCCGCAGTCGCGCCGCTAATGCACGTAACCGTGCAGATGAAGAAGCTTGCTCGCGCTCGCGGGGAATGGTTGAAATTAGCTCGAGAGGCTAACGGTGATGCATCCGCCCGACCGCCACAATAAGGTTTGGCCGCTCGAGAACTTCCACCAATTGGTCAAGAAGAGCGCGCTCGTTACTGCGCGGTTGCGGCTTTAGGTATTCTTCCAAAATACACTGCGCATCGCTGACGGCTTGAAGAGCCAGTTCTTCGTCGTGCATGAGCCAAACTCCACTTGATCCCCAAATAAACAGCCTTGATTAAATTGGTTCCATTTAAATTAAATCCGGGCTTTATTGTACTTATAGGCTCGTATCGCCTGTTGGCGGACTTCTTCCACCGCAAACACCATGCGCCACAAACGGATCGGCCCCTGCGGGGCAACGCGGAGGCCGTCGTTGGGATGCCTTAGGGCGGGGATGAGGGCCTAAGGCGATTTGGCAGCGCGATAGGGGACAGATCAAAGGACGCCTAGTTGCTTTGGACTTGCGATAACGGTCTACGACACGAAGAGGAGCGCGCCGAACAAACACTGGCGGTTCTCGCTAGCTGGGAGCAGTAGTCTGCCGGGTCGCTGGCAGCAATCAATGCAGTGTCGTCTGAGTTGGTGCGCTTGGGAGCCGCAACCGAGCATGGCAGGCGTCGATTGCGGATTGATGGGGCGCGGGAAGCGCAGCGACGTTTTCCAGCGCTTCGATCAATTCCGGTAACCAAACTGCGCTCGTGGCGGCGGTGTTCGAACGTGCGTTGCTTGCTCCCTGGGCTTTCATGCCGGGAATCGAGGCTGAAATGACGCCCCCGTAAATCGCATCCAGAAGCATGTTTAACATGATCGCCATCACCTCATTGGTTGGCAACGACGCTAAATACGGATTGTTTCTGGGATACTTCGCGGCCCTGCGGAATGACTTCATCGACCCATGGCGCCAGCGCGACGTCGACGAGCGCGCGCATGGCCAGGGCGACCGACATTTGCCACTCCTCGCCCGGCGCCTAGGCATCCTCTCCCGGCCTCGAGCCGCCCTTTTCGACCGCGTAGCGCAGCAAACGCGGCCTGTACTAAGGTTCTGCCCCATATGCTGCTTTGCTCGGAGCCAACAGGCGCTTCATTTGCGCCTTAGAAAAACGGGCATGCGGGCACTACGGAAGACCAAATCTAGGCCACGACGTCGCCCCGCCGCTGCCTTAAAGCACCCTCAAGAGCCACGATCTTATATTTCGCGGCTCGATAATACCGGGTCTTTTTCAAGGGATGGATTTGATGGCGATCTCCGCGCAAGCAACCAAAGTGATCAGTCGCATCTTCTGCTTGGTGGCAATAGGCTCGGTGCTATCCGCATGTGCCTCGGGTCTGGTGCCGGCCGGTCCGATCGCATGGGACGGAGCTGGCCGAGATCCGAACCTGCCGGAGGTGCGCCAGCGCAGGGATCATGTTGCAGCCAGCACGCCGACGAAGGATCAAACTGCGGAAGAGGACGCTCTGCTCGCCAGCCTCGAGCCAAAGTCCGCAGAGTGGTTTGCTGCTCAGAAAAAGATAGACGCCGATCGCGACAAGCGGCTCGTGGCCAAGTTGGTCATCTGCCGCGGATGCTCCGTCTCAAGGACGAAAGCGGAGCCTTCTCAAGCTACCGGTACGACGGATAGTCGGTTGTCGCTCCGCTAAATGTCTCTCGATGAGCGGCCGACTTGGCCAGCGCTCGCCGTTCAAGAGACATCCGGCGCAGAGCGCCTGTTAAAGCCGCCGCGATTTTCCGATTCTTTCAGCCCAGTGAGCTGCTCTTTTCGTGATGTGGCCTTTGCCTCAGCTTCAGTGACTTTCTTTCGAAGCGTGATGACATTCGCCATCAGCTTCCTGAGCCGAAACTGTTGAAGTCGCTGCTGTCGAAGTTGAGACAGCAGCCATCCCTGCCTTAAACAGCTCGGCCATCAGGCTCGGGGTCCATAATTCGGCCAAATTTGAGTTAATACCTACCGCCGGGGCAGGATCTCAATAGGAGGTTCCTGCATGTTTCGAAGAGTAATTTTCGCGTTCATTTTCGTTGGATTTGGTTGTTTTGCGAGTGAAGCTCGTCCGCTCCTTTCTCTTCATCCGCGCGAATGTAATGTCACGATGCCTTGCGACTTTTCCAATTCACGGGCGTTCCGTGAGCGCGCTCCGCGGGGGTCCTTACGGGCATTTCGCTCAGCGCAGCTGATGGTGGGCGATGCTGGCAATAATGCCATGGTGACGAGTATATCAGGAGGTCGCGTCGTTGGCGGCCGTCCCGCAGGTTGCCCTTCTTCTTTCTGTGGCTGCGGTGCTGCCTTGCGAGTATTTGGCCGTATCGTCCCGGAATTGAACTTAGCGTCTAACTGGCTACGCTTCCCGCGCACCGCACCAGCGCCAGGAATGGTCGCCGCGCGCAGCGGTCATGTCTTTGTTCTGGAGCAGCACGTCGAAGGCGATACATGGATGGCGTATGACGCCAACTCCGGCGGCCACGCGACCAGGATTCATGCGCGCTCGTTGAGAGGCTATACAGTCGTCAACCCGCACGCGACGTAATTGCGAAACCAGAAACGACGCCACGAGAGACCGCGTGCGCTTTCTGCGAAAGCAACGTTGAGCGCATGCGCGCCGCAAGCTAAAGAGTTCGTCGCGTTAGGTTGCGCCGCAATTAACCTGCTTGGCTGCTGAATTTTCGAACCTGTTGTAATTGCAAATTGGGCACGATGGTCGGACAATTCGCCTACTCGTCGGGTCTTGCAATTCAGCAAAAAGCAATGCGTTCCGAAACAGCGCCAGGTCTGCACTCCATCCAGCTTCAATGTCCTAGCTGAAGATAGTGACTTCCAGCTCGTGTGGATTGCGTCACATGGTTTGCGGGTAGAAATCGCGACGCGCGCTCGACCAGATCAAAGAATCTATCAATTTGAGCAGCTCCTGCTGCTCTGGGCCGTAACCGAGGAGGTTACCAACCTGCATGAGGCGTGCGGAAGCTTTCGTTCAAGGTCACCGACCTTCATTCCTACTCTTTGAAGAGTTACGTCGTCCGTCTTGATGACGATCAAATCGGTTGCTTTGCGCGCAACGTCGCTGAAGATCTGGCCGGAACAATCCCAGTCATAAAGCGAAGAGGGATGTGCGTTGCTTTGTACGACGAGGAGGGCCGTCGTATCCTGGTCACGCCATTGGATCCCATCCAATAACAAACGCTAGAAAGAAGCCGTAGGCAGCTTCTCTACCCGCCTGAGCCGAATTGATGTACATCTGAGCAGAGCTTGCAATCTCCGGTCTTATGCAGCGCAATTCTGCGCTTTGCGGAGGCAAGCATGTCCCGCGCCAAAAAAATCCGATCGCATCAGGAGCGTAGCGCGGCCAGACGGAAGTGGGTGGTTGAGCTCTCTGAAACTACTCCGCCGGAGCGCATCATCCAATTCTCGGCAGAAACTCGCGGTATCCAGTAGCCTCGGAGGTGAGACCGATCCGGTTCGGCGCCAACACTCGCGAGATCGAGTTCTGAGCAGTGGCGCGCCGGATACACCCTGTTCCAGACACGATCTCAGTGAAGCGTTTGTACGCGAAAGCTGCGGTCAGCGGCTGAGATGATCCGGCGACGCAGCGAAAAGATGCAAAACTGGCTTCTCTCCCGATTTGGGCGCAGACTTTCACTGCACGTTTCGGTCCTCTGTTCGCAAATCGAGAATACCCTGTTCCTCTCGTCATTGGAGTTTAGCCATGTGCAAACAATGCGGAAAGATCGATGATGAGATTTCCCAGTTTCGCACACTTGAAGTGATCCTTAGTACTCAACAGCAAAAGGAAGCAGCGACTCAAAAGGTAAAGGATCTCGAGGTACTAAAATTAGCGCTCCACAAGACATCACCCTTTGAAGCGAAGTAACTTTGCAAGATCGATCCGGCCGGAGCTTCGAGGCGGAGGCGCGATCCCCTTCGGGCGTAACACTCGCACGTTAGAGCGTCGGAGTTCAGTCTCAAGTTCGGTCGCCGCGACCTCAAGGCGCAAGTTCCGAAGCTCGTCCATAGTTTTACGAATTTCTTCTTCCGACAGTCGCGCAGGCTTTGAAATAACGGGTAGCCGCATGAGATCGCCTCTCTCTGTCGAAAGCCGCCGGGTGGCTCATTTGGTTGCTTTTAGGTCGAAAAAAAGCTGAACCCGCGAACTTGATTTTGGACTTGGGGTCCGCAAACGGTCTCTGACGGAATTGACTACTCCGACTGGCGTGGCCAGTTGATTGGCGGCGCAAAGAGATCATCCTGGCGATCAATCTCCCTGCGGATTTCCTCGGCTCGCTGTTTGGCCGCTTCACCTAGGAAGTGGTATCGACCATTACTGATGTCGGCCTCGACCTGCTGGTAAGCGCTGTTTCGGTCCCACCTTCCATTGAAGGCGTCGAGCGAGGCATGATCGATCTCTGATTGGAGATCGGCTTTTGTCTAAGCTTGACCATATGC
>NZ_JADPIY010000018.1:0-5865 GCF_023073095.1 Bradyrhizobium sp. 44 | reverse complement strand
CTCGGGCCCGGACCTCGGGTGAAAACTTGTTCGTCGTCTTGCTCGTCATGGCTCCATCCTCTCAGGAGTTGGAGCCTCCGGCAAACCCGGGGCGGTTCAGCTGCGATCGTAATGACAAAGCAGATTGGTCGCGCTTACGGCGTCTGAGTGAAGCAGCTGAGGAACAATAGAAAGCGGGACGAACGTTGCCGGATGAACATGGTGGCGGCGGGTCGCCGCCCCCAAACGGTTTCGGGCATCGATGCAGAAGGGGCCGTTCAAACCGTCCAAGAGGAACTAACGCTGAAGCCGACCTTTAAGAGCTCAAGCCGCCGCCCGATTCCAGAGAACCAGTGGAGCTAAGCTACCTCGCTCGCCCGATTGCGTAGCAGTAACCCGGCGGAAACCAGTCGCGACTAAGCTTGTCATTGCGCTCGTGAACTGGTCGAGCGCGCTAGGCATGGGCAGGTCGAGCCCCGCTCGCCCGGGGTGAGCGTGCTTCCTTGATCGAGAGAGATGCGCATCAACAAGATCAACTGGGACAAGGTCGATCGCGTGACCGAGCCCGGCCGCTATAGGTGCTTTTTTGGCTATCTAACCGTCACGTCAGACGACATTGAAGTGTGGACGCGCTTTCCCAACGCGACGTTCACCCTGATCACGCAGATGGCGGACGAGCAGTCGATAGGCGATGAGTATCGTCTGGGCGTGACCTGCCCCTGCCGATTTCCTCCAGTTGAAGTTAGTGTCCGGCCTTCTGAAGGACGGACAGATGAAGCGAGCCAGGTTTACGGAAGAGCAGATTATTGGCGTGCTGCGTGAGCATGAGGCGGGTGCGAAGGCTGCCGATTTGGCGCGGAAGCATGGCATCTCTGAAGCGACGCTGTACAATTGGAAGGCGAAGTTCGGCGGTCTGGACGTCTCCGATGCCAAGCGGTTGCGGCAACTCGAGGACGAGAACGCTAAGCTGAAGAAGCTGCTGGCCGAGCAGATGCTGGATGCTGCAGCGCTACGCGAGCTTTTGTCAAAAAAATGGTAGGGCCCGTCGCCAAGCGCGAAGCCGTCGCGCACCTGCAGGCCGTCATGGGTCTGTCGGAGCGGCGGGCCTGCGGCATCGTCGGCGCTGACCGCAAGATGGTTCGGTACCGATCGTGCCGACCGCCGGACACCGAACTACGCGGCCACTTGCACGAGCTTGCTAATGCCCGTCGGCGGTTCGGCTACCGCCGGCTGTTCGTGCTGCTTCGCCAGCAGGGCGAGCCGTCCGGGCGGAACCGGATCTACCGTCTGTATCGAGAGGAAGGCCTCAGCGTGCGCAAGCGCCGAGCCCGCCGCCGCGCCGTGGGCACCCGAGCGCCGATACTGGTCGAGGCTCGGCCGAACGCCCGGTGGTCGCTGGATTTTGTCCACGACCAGTTCGCCAGCGGCCGTCGCTTCCGGGTCCTGAATATCGTCGATGACGTGACCCGGGAATGTCTGGCGGCCATCCCCGACACCTCGGTCCCGGGGCGGCGGGTGGCACGCGAACTGACGGCGCTGATCAATCAGCGCGGCAAGCCGGGCATGATCGTCTCCGACAACGGCACCGAGTTCACCTGCAATGCCATGCTGGCCTAGTCGGAGGAGAACAAGATCGACTGGCACTTCATTGCGCCGGGCAAGCCGATGCAGAACGGCTTCTGTGAAAGCTTCAACGGCCGGATGCGGGACGAGCTTCTCAACGAAACCTTGTTCTTCGGCCTCGATCACGCCCGCGCCAAGATTGCGGATTGGGTCGGCGACTACAACGGCCAACGCCCGCATTCCTCGCTCGGCTATCTGACCCCTGCGGCCTATGCCGCCTACCTCACCGCAACGTGCGATCGGCTGCGCAACCCCGACCAGCTCCGCCGATCGCACGTTGCTCACACCGCGCCAAACGGCGTAACATCCGCCGAGACTCTAACCCCTACTGGGTGAAACTTCAGGGGCAGGTCAGGCGCATTCGACATCGGCGACCCGCAAGGCTAGCAATGCCGCCCTCGGTCAGGTGATTACGCCGCCACCTGCCCAGGCTTCGCACGCCGCTCAAGAGCATAGATGGTCGACAGGAGGTTGTCGCGCCGCGCGCGGAGATTTAGCGCAAGAAGCGGATAGGTTGGCTTCCGCACGTCGAACACGCCTGCCTTGGCTTCCTCTTCGAGGATATCGGAATTCATAAGATCAACGCGCCACCACAGATCGGCTATGAGCGCGCTGAGCTGCAGTTCCCCGGTGATACCGGAACGGGACACTTCTTGCATCGTTTGCCTCAACCTGAAACAGCCACTCCAAGGGAGTTGGCTTTGGTCTTGACTGAGCAAACAGAGTGCCAAGGAAAGCCCTATGGGGTCAGGTTCCAGAATTAACTTCCAGAGCTACGATCAAGCTTAACTCTCGGGTTCGATTGCCGTCGGCCTCGAATACGGTAGCTTGGCATCGGACATTGCCTGCGTCCGGCTTTGCGACTGCGAGGTCGACACGGTGTGCCGGCGCGCTTTTACTGCGGATACCGCGAGCTTCCTTGTGACGAATGAACCGACCGACGATCCGCTCGATCTTATTGAGATACGAGAACAGATCAGGGTATTGCGATCGAAGCACTCCCACAATCTTCCTCTCACTGCCATCTTGAACGCTTCCTCGTGAAAATCTCATTTCTATCAGAGCCGAGGGATGCCGCGCATATGCGACATTTGCGGTCTGAATTCGGGCGAACGCTGCAAACAGTTGAAGCGATCCTCTCGCGCTGCCACTCAACGAAGAAGTCAGGCGTCCTTAAGCGACCCAAGTCACACTACGCAGGACTACTTTCGCCCGCGTGCGTGGTGGTGATGGGATGCCGTCGCGAAGTCGTCCTCGTTGTTCGTAGCGGTGCCTTCGCAGCAAGGGAGGAGGAGCCACCCTCTCGGTCGCGGCCTTGGTCGTTAGTACAGGCACACGAGCTCACACTCGACACGGGCCAGCCACAAGTCGGTGCGGAAGTCAGCCTGTGACTCAAAAGAGACGTCAACCTGAGTGCGGTCCAACCGTGCTCAAAGGACCTCCGCAAGCAGAAGGCCGGCATTTCTTCCGGCCATACGGCTCGAACATCTCTAGCAGGTCTTTCCAGACATCTGCGCGGCCCGAGATGTGCACCCCGCGCCCGCCCTCGGCATTGATTTAGCTTTGGTTGCGCCAGCGGTTTTCGCCGCAGATTTGGTCGAACCAGCCGTGCTGGTTTGAGCTTGGAGACTGGTCGTGCATGAAAGCCCGAAGAACAACACTGTTGTTGCGCATAGCAATTTCTTCATTTGCAATCTCAATTTCAAAAAGGAATGTGAGAACGCGCTCAGCTTACTCCCTTATCTTCGTATGTCACGCCGGGCTCGCTTTCTTGTTCGCTCGGATCGGCGTCATTGCGAGCGCTGAACCGGCATGATGTCCCCGAAACTTAATCCAAAGGGAAGAGAGGTGGAATTGGAGCCGGCGCAAACTGAAAAGGGATGAGTGAAAGAGGCCGCCTACCGAGGCGGCCTCTGGGCTGAAAGCAGCCGCTCGCTTAAACGCGGGCAGCGATTGCATTCAACGTAGCACTCCGGGGCTGGCAAGAGCGCTAAGCCGCTACGGCTCTCCCGCATTAAGTTCTGTGAATGTGTCCTAAATTCAACTGACCGGAGTCATCGCAAAGAAAAACCGAAATTAGCGCTGTGGACCCCCACGCGACATGTCAGCCAGCCCTGCTGTCCATGTCAGAGGAGCTGCCATCCATTCTGCAACAGTCAGCCGATTTCGGTTAATGAAACAACGATTTACGTTGCTCCGAGAACACGGAGGCGTAGCATCGCTGATGCCGGGGCTGGTCCATATTTCACCTAGTTTTTTTTAAACCCGGCGGGCTGCAGCATCGAAAGAGCTGTGGCCCTTTTAGTCGGTGGCCGCGCTGTATTCCGACAGATTGATTTCGAAAAGGAAGAAGCCCCGCCAGGCACGTTAGCTAGCGGGGCTTCCAGCCGAAAGTCGCAGTGAGTTCACCATTGCGACCGAGGAGTATGAATATAACGAGGTTTACACTTTGTAGCGGCGGCTGCGTAGCGTGCTGGTTGGGACGGGGCCGCGGGGGACATACGCGGCCTTGTGCTCGGGGTGAGAGCCCGCCAGCTAGCCAGCCCCGGCGGCGCTCTCCCTCAGCACAAGGTTCAGATTAATGACTCGTGATCTGTGATTTAGGTCATATTGCCGCTGATCGATCGCCCGCAATCATGGCTCCACCGGGCTGGCTCAATATTTTACTTAGACCTATTTCACCCGGAAATTTTTTGACAACAAGGCCGCAGCAGCCCCCTGCTGCGGCCTTTGTGTCCACGGCGCTTAGCGTGATCAGTCTTGCGGCCGTACTTGTGTACCAATGACTTCGGCGTCTTGCGCCATTGGAGAAGGTCTTATGTCCAAAGAGAAAAATTGCCTGATCGTTCGTGCTGCGGGAAGACAACTGGACCTTTTACGCGGCGAAGCCTCCCGCATCGCGAAGGGCAGTAGCCTCGACTGGTGGAGCGATCAGGCGGAGGTCGGCACTCGCTTCTGCTTCGAGAATACAAAGGCAAAAGAGTCATTCGCTCTCGCTTGCGACAACTTCGGGATTCCCTGCCAAGACGGCTAGCCCGCGCTTTGACATCTGACGAGTGGGCCCGCCAGCGTGAACCGGCGGGCCTCGATTTTCGAAGGCGAATTGAACCTTTACACTCCACGCTCATACTCATGGGTATCCGGGATTTTTGTTAATCCCGTCCCGGGGCTGGACGGATATCAAGCCGCCGGGACAAGGTATTGCGTGCCCGGCGGTCTAATTTGGCTTGTCGGTTCGGAGAGCACCATCGGATCAGGCGCGCAGGGGCTCCCCATGCCAAGCGACCCGATAGTTGTGCTCCAGCTCGTCCAGCATTCTGGACAGGTGCAACACGGCAAAGCACAGCTCTGGCCGCGTGCCGTCGTCCGCTTCCGAGATCAATTGCGCGGTGATCCTGCCCATCATAACGCAACGGCTGATCGGCGTTTCCAGGTCGCAGAAGGCCTTACCGCGGAGCGCTGCGGTTCATCCTCGGTGATCGGCCAGGCATCGGCAGCTAGATGATGTTGCTCATGCCATCACCGTATGCTGCCAGAGCCAGCCGGCCTCCTCCAGAAGGCCGTCTTGGTCGTCGCCAGTCCCTCATAGCGGCCGCCGTCGGCCAGGAGCCCCCGCCTACCCCTCAACTCCGGATATGTGCCACTATTGCGTGTGTTCTAGCGTGAGCGGGGCATCACATGGTCATCGGAGACAACCGCCCAGACGTAACCCCAGGCGGATCTGTGCAAAAACTTGTAAGACGGCTCGCTGCCGTTCTTGCATCGGACATTGTTGGCTACAGCGCAATGATGGGCCGCAATGAGGAGGGCACACAAGTGCAGTACCCAGACTTCGTCGTTCCTTAGCATGGCCGAGTGCGGCAAGCAGGCACGCAATGCAGATTGCATCCCTTCGAACGACTGTTCGTCTATGGGTAACGCCTACGTCCAATTCACGGACTCGTTGGTGCTATCTGTAAAGAACAAGGAAATGACCGAAGCGGAAGCGATGCGTCGATATGCAGAGTACAAGACTTCCCTAAGCCAACCATGGTCTTCTTGACGCTCTTGAAGACCGGCTTATCTACGCGCCAAAGCAAGATGCTGCCGATTGGAAAGCCTCGATAGACGCTCTCGAGCAGCTCTAGTACTTGCTTTTCCTCCCAGACGAAGTCTCGTTGAAGGGTACGCATCCGGCGAAGGCCCCCGGCTAGGCCGCTTTCGGGAAGGCTGAACGCGCTCAAGCTGCGTGAGCGACGCTTTGGGGCTGCCAATTCCAAGGCA
>NZ_JADPIY010000002.1:0-7809 GCF_023073095.1 Bradyrhizobium sp. 44 | reverse complement strand
ACGAGCTGGAGCTATCTCGACCCGGCGACCCATGCGATCAGCTTCACCTACCAGACCCGGATCGTTGACACCGCCGGCAACATCGGCACCACCGCCAGCAAAGCGGTGACGATCGATACCACCGCTCCGTCCGCTCCAGTAATCAGTACGGTGACGGACGATGTATCGCCGCTGACGGGTTCAGTTGCCGAAAACGGCTTCTCGAACGACCCGACACTAACGCTTGCGGGTACTGCGGAAGCCGGCAGCACGGTGACCCTGTACGACACCGACGGCACGACAGTGCTCGGCATGGGCATCGCGATCGGCGGCAGTTACTCAATTACGACAGCGGGTTTAGGTCAGGGCAGCCACACGCTGACGGCCAAGGCGACCGATGTGGCAGGGAATACGAGTGTAGCCTCAAGTGCATTTCATGTCACGGTGGACACGTTGGCGCCAGCGGACATCATTTTGGCAAACACGAGTGTCGCAGAAAATAGCACGACAGGAACGGTGGTCGGTTCCCTATCTGAAATTGATCCCGGTGGTACCGGGACCGCGACCTTTTCGCTGTTGGACAATGCCGGTGGCCTGTTCGCAATCAGCAATGGCAATTTGTTGGTCGCCGGGATCCTCGATTACGAGACGGCCCAATCGCACCAGGTCACCGTGCGCGTCACCGATGCGGCCGGCAATTTCTTCGACAAGAATCTAACGGTAGCTGTCCTCGACGTGGCTGGTGTCACGGTGAGTGGCGACGCTGGTGCCAACGTGCTTATAGGAACAATTGAGGCCGATAGTATTTTCGGGCTTGCGGGGAATGATCGGCTGCAGGGGCTTGGGGGTAACGACAGTCTGGACGGTGGTGACGGGTTTGACCGGGCAGTCTATACGGACGCGACCGGATCAATCACCGTCAACCTCGCGGCTGGCACGGCCAGTGGAGCCGGGGTCGGCAGCGATACGCTGATCAGCATTGAAGCCGCCGTGGGCGGGGATTTTGCCGACACGTTCGATGCGACCGGCTTTACGGGATCGAGCACGCAGCCCGGTGTGGCCTTGGGCCAAAGCGCTTTCGAGGGGCGGGGCGGCGACGACGTGATCACCGGCCGCATCAACGATCTGGGTCAATCGTTGACGCGGGTTGAGTATCTCAGCGCCTCGGCTGCGGTGACGGTCGATCTTGCCGCCCGCACCGGGCAGGGCACGGCGGCCGGCGATGTGGCCAATGTCGGCCACGACACGTTTACCAACGCCTTGCAGGGCGTGTTTGGGTCGGCCTACGGCGATACGATCTACGGCAGCAACAACGCCAGCTTCACGTATGAGGTCTTTGAAGGCCGCGGCGGCGACGACTATATCGACGGCCGTGGCGGGTATGACATGGTCGCCTACAATAACGACGTGACGACCACGTCGGGTATCACGATCAATCTTGCCGCTGGAACCGTTATTGGCGATTCCACCATTGGCACCGACACGCTCCGTGACGTGGAGGCGGTGCGGGGCACCAACTTCCACGATGTCTTCGACGCGACCGGCTACGGCCTTGCCGGCGCCCTGAACGTCTCTTCGACCAACGGCAACTTCAACGACTTCGCAGGCGCCGGCGGCAACGATACGATCATCGGCAACGGCAACACGCGCCTTAATTACTCGATCGCGCAAGCCGCCGTTACGGTTGACCTTCAGATCACCGTCGGCACGGCCCTCACGGTGGCCGGCAGTGCCACCGGCGCGACCGAGGGCACCGATACCTTCACCGGTGTCAACGCCGTTCAAGGCTCGATCTTCGCCGACACGCTGCTGGGCAGCAGTTATAACAATACGTTCACGGCCCTGGGGGGAGACGACTACATCGACGGCCGCGACGGGTTCGATACGTCAAGTTATAACAACCTGAACACGGTGACGGGCGGGGTTGCCGTCCACATGGCAGCTGGCACGGTGATTGGCGATGCCTCGAGCGGCACCGATACGCTGCGCAATATCGAGGGGGTTCAGGGCACCGGCTATGCCGATACCTATGATGCCACCGGCTATGGCCTTGCAGGCGCACTAAACGTCTCGACCAGCAACGGCAGCTTCAACCAGTTCGAGGGGCTTGGCGGCGACGACATCGTCACCGGCAACGGCAACACGCGGGTGCTCTACAGCAATGCCACCGGCGAGGTCACAATTACGATCGGGGCGGGAGGCGCAGGTTCGGCGTCAGGCGATGCCTCGACCGGCCACGACAGCTTCACCGGCGGCGTTAACAGCGCGTTCGGTAGCAACCTTGCCGACATCTATAATGCAAGCGGGTTCAATGCCGGCTTCAACTCGTTCCAGGGCAACGGCGGCAACGACACCATCACCGGCAACGGCTCGACCCAGGTTCAGTACAGCAATGCCACCTCCGGCGTGACCATCACGATCGGGGCCGGCGGCGCAGGTTCTGCATCTGGCGATGGCTCGGTCGGCACCGACAGCTTCACCGGCGTCAACAGCGCGGTCGGGGGCAACCTGAACGATACCTACAATGCGTCCGGTTTCGGAGTCGGATTGTACAATTCGTTCCAGGGCAATGGCGGCAATGACGCCATCACCGGCAACGGCTCTACCCAGATCGAGTACTTTAGCGCCACTGCGGGCGTGAACGTGAACCTGACCACCGGAGTTGCGGCGGGCAACGCTTCGGTCGGTACCGACTCGATTACTGGCGGCGTCAGTGGCGTCCAGGGATCGAACTTCGCTGACACCATCACCGGTCGTTCGGGCAACGACTCCCTGTTCGGCAATGGTGGCGACGATACGTTGTCGGGCGTCGGCGGCAATGACTATTTGGCTGGCGGCTTGGGTGCGGACACGTTCGTCTACTCCATCGGCGGGGCGGACTATATCGGCGACTTCAATCGCAGCGAGGGCGACCGGATCGACCTGTCCGGGGTGACGAGCGTCTTCACCCTCGCCGACATCCAGGCCCGTGCGACGCAGCAGGGTTCCGATACGCTGATCGACTTTGGCAGCGGCAACACCATAACGCTGGCCAATGTCACGGTGGGAAGCCTGATTGCCAGCGACTTGCTTTTCGGCAACAGCATCGGCACGTCCGCCAATGACGTACTGGTCGGCACCAGCCAAGCCGATAGTATTTTCGGGCTTGCGGGGAATGATCGGCTGCAGGGGCTTGGGGGTAACGACAGTCTGGACGGTGGTGACGGGTTTGACCGGGCAGTCTATACGGACGCGACCGGATCAATCACCGTCAACCTCGCGGCTGGCACGGCCAGTGGAGCCGGGGTCGGCAGCGATACGCTGATCAGCATTGAAGCCGCCGTGGGCGGGGATTTTGCCGACACGTTCGATGCGACCGGCTTTACGGGATCGAGCACGCAGCCCGGTGTGGCCTTGGGCCAAAGCGCTTTCGAGGGGCGGGGCGGCGACGACGTGATCACCGGCCGCATCAACGATCTGGGTCAATCGTTGACGCGGGTTGAGTATCTCAGCGCCTCGGCTGCGGTGACGGTCGATCTTGCCGCCCGCACCGGGCAGGGCACGGCGGCCGGCGATGTGGCCAATGTCGGCCACGACACGTTTACCAACGCCTTGCAGGGCGTGTTTGGGTCGGCCTACGGCGATACGATCTACGGCAGCAACAACGCCAGCTTCACGTATGAGGTCTTTGAAGGCCGCGGCGGCGACGACTATATCGACGGCCGTGGCGGGTATGACATGGTCGCCTACAATAACGACGTGACGACCACGTCGGGTATCACGATCAATCTTGCCGCTGGAACCGTTATTGGCGATTCCACCATTGGCACCGACACGCTCCGTGACGTGGAGGCGGTGCGGGGCACCAACTTCCACGATGTCTTCGACGCGACCGGCTACGGCCTTGCCGGCGCCCTGAACGTCTCTTCGACCAACGGCAACTTCAACGACTTCGCAGGCGCCGGCGGCAACGATACGATCATCGGCAACGGCAACACGCGCCTTAATTACTCGATCGCGCAAGCCGCCGTTACGGTTGACCTTCAGATCACCGTCGGCACGGCCCTCACGGTGGCCGGCAGTGCCACCGGCGCGACCGAGGGCACCGATACCTTCACCGGTGTCAACGCCGTTCAAGGCTCGATCTTCGCCGACACGCTGCTGGGCAGCAGTTATAACAATACGTTCACGGCCCTGGGGGGAGACGACTACATCGACGGCCGCGACGGGTTCGATACGTCAAGTTATAACAACCTGAACACGGTGACGGGCGGGGTTGCCGTCCACATGGCAGCTGGCACGGTGATTGGCGATGCCTCGAGCGGCACCGATACGCTGCGCAATATCGAGGGGGTTCAGGGCACCGGCTATGCCGATACCTATGATGCCACCGGCTATGGCCTTGCAGGCGCACTAAACGTCTCGACCAGCAACGGCAGCTTCAACCAGTTCGAGGGGCTTGGCGGCGACGACATCGTCACCGGCAACGGCAACACGCGGGTGCTCTACAGCAATGCCACCGGCGAGGTCACAATTACGATCGGGGCGGGAGGCGCAGGTTCGGCGTCAGGCGATGCCTCGACCGGCCACGACAGCTTCACCGGCGGCGTTAACAGCGCGTTCGGTAGCAACCTTGCCGACATCTATAATGCAAGCGGGTTCAATGCCGGCTTCAACTCGTTCCAGGGCAACGGCGGCAACGACACCATCACCGGCAACGGCTCGACCCAGGTTCAGTACAGCAATGCCACCTCCGGCGTGACCATCGATCTGATCGCAGGTACGGCCCTCGGCAACGGCTCGGTCGGAACCGACACCATTATCGGCGGCGTCAACTCCGTCGTCGGATCCAACTTCAACGATGTGATTTCTGGGACTAACAATGCGACCGTAACGGACGTCTATTTTGGTGGTGGGGGTGACGATACACTAAACGGTCGTGGCGGCTACGATCTCGCAAACTACAACGACGGCAGCGTATCCGCCGCAATCAATGTCAATCTTGCAGCCGGAACTGTTGTGGGCGACGGCTCAGTCGGGAGTGATACATTGCACGGAGTCGAACTCATTCGAGGCACTAGGTTTGCGGACACGTATAATGCCACCGGCTTCAATGGCGGCAGCACGAACGCAGGTTCGTATGATACCTTCAACATTTTCGAAGGCATGGCGGGCAACGACACTGTGACAGGAAATGGGGACACTCGTGTTGATTACTCGCGCGCACTCGCCGCGGTTACTGTTGATCTAGCTGCTGGGACGGGACAAGGCGTCGCCGCTGGTGATTTAGCAGGCGTCGGCTTTGATACTTTCACGGGCGGTGTAAACTCCATACGTGGTTCAGATTTCGACGACGCACTACTCGGTAGCAATAATGCCAGTGGTGCAGAGGAATTTATTGGGGGCGCCGGCAATGACGCCATCGACGGACGGGGCGGATTTGATCGCGCTATGTTTTCGGCATCGTCCAGTGATACGACTACTGGAGGAATTTCAGTTGATCTTGCAGCGGGCACGGTCGCTGGGGACGCCTCGATCGGCAATGATACACTGAAATCGATCGAATCTATCCGCGGGACCGACTTCGCTGACACATTCAATGCAATCGGGTTCAGCGGTTCGAGCGTGAACGCCGGCAGCAATGGCACGCTAAACGAATTCGAGGGGGAATCTGGTAACGACACCATCACGGGAAACGGCAACACCCGTATAGCGTTCTATCACGCTGCCGATGGCGTGAACGTAGACCTCAGCACTGGAGTCTCCACAAGCCTTGCCAATGGGGACGTCGCACATGTTGGAACCGACACATTCACGGGGGTTGCTGCCGTGCGCGGCTCAGATTTTGGCGATCAGATTAGCGGCAAATCGGGAAGTATAATATTGGATGGCCGCGGAGGCGACGATGTCCTCATTGCAAATGGAGGAGCCAACACCCTTATCGGGGGAGTGGGCAACGATCAGTTCAAGTTCAAAGCAGCTCTTGCCAATGGTGCCACAATTTCCGACTTTGCTGGCAATGGCGCCGCAACTGGCGACTCTATCGACTTTGAAGGCTTCGGTACGGCAGCGCAAGGTGCGACATTTACCTTCATCAGCGCCGCGGGTGCTGATTCTATTTGGCAAATCCACTCTGGATTGGACGGTCACAACGAACTGATTACGCTGAAGGGCATCGCTACGTCCGCTGGTGTTCATAGCAGCGATTATCTCTTCGCTACATAGATTTTTGGCGCATCTGCTGAGTCGACGCTGTGAGCGACGAACTACCTTTATCGAGTTGCTACGCACTACTTCTGGATGCGAGGATTATCCAAGTGAGATGCCAGACACTACAAGCATCTAAGAGAGTGATCCAAGAGGTTGGGAGATCATGCCGCTGGGCAGTCGCATACCCAGGTCCGCAGCCGAGCAGCGTAAAGTGGCTGGTAAACTGGGCAAGGGCAGTCGCATAGTTGTGGCGCCAGCAGCTGGCCCGAGGCTTGCGGGCAAGCACGGGCTCGTCGTTGGAAATGGCGCAACCGTAAACCAAGTCAGGGTTCAGCTGGACAGCTCCAAGCACTGCATAACTCTTCACGCGCGTTTCTTGGAGCCCGAAGCTGAACCGGCCGCTGCCGAATAAGCTGTTATGGCGGATTAATGCGGGAAGGGCTTGGAAGGATGCGTGCGTCGGCATAGAAGGGGTGGTCGTCCGAGAAACGTCTCAGGCGCCTCCGCAAACTTAGGAAGAAGGCAAAGGCCGAGATCGACCGGCTGATATCCGTCCTCGACCAATCCGACCCTTACGTCATGACCGAGCTGGAGGACGACGTTTCTCTGACCGGGAGGACGACAACCCCAGGCGAGGATCACGACCCCGCAGAGAATGACCTCGAGGACGAGCCGTCCCTCGGAACCCTCGACCACCACCACAGCCAAGAGGATGGGCAGCAGGAGGTCGGCGCGATCTGGAGCAGGAACCATGCCGAGAGAGGCATTGCCGACCAGGACGGGTTGCTGGAGCAAGTCGGCTCGCAGGACTGGCAGCATATGGTCATCGCATGACCCGGCGCGCTAAGGGGCATTTGCCAAGCCGCTAGCTAATCGTGCTAGAATCCGCTTGGCTATCGGCAACCCCGGTCGCCGATCTTCAATCTCAAACTCCCGCCGGCTCACAAGGTCGGCGGGGTTTTTGTTTAGGCCCGCCGGTTCACGCCGGGGGCTCTGTGCTCAGTTGCCAGAATCTGCCATAGTCGACCGAGCCACTGGCCTATTTCATAGAGTGGCCTAAATTCAGTGTGGCGTAATTTTAATTTCGGGCTAATTTATTCCTCGTTGTTATCTCTGGTTGAATGATCTTTTGGAGGAAATAATGAAGTTATTTTTTGCAGTCGCTTTGACGGTAGCTGTCTCCGTCTCTTCGTTTTCGGCATATGCTCAGACGCCGCCGACCGCTACGAAGGCCGCAGCGCCCAAAGCGGCTCCAGCTATGAAGAAATCTAAGTTGCACGACGGCTGCCACAGCCGGGCTGCCCAGATGTCGGGTAAGCCCTGTCACTAGACACGGCAGATAGAGCGAAGAGCGAGGCCGCCTCAGGGGGGCCTTGCATTGATCCTTCAGCTTGCGTTGCCCCAATGCGGCTCTTGTCCGCCAGTTCACGCTCGCAGCCCATACCGAACGCGGGAACCGTCTGCGGGCGAGCGATTAGCCCACAAGCATGGGGCTTCGTATCGCGTGCAGCCTGAGGCAAATACGGCCGACTCTCCCAGGGAGTATCCGTCCGGTGAAGGCCGCCTTGCCGAATAAGGCGTGTTGTTGAGAACTGTCCTTATGGACAGTGATAGGCGCAGTGCCCAAGTCGAACGGCTTGA
>NZ_JADPIY010000007.1:0-9083 GCF_023073095.1 Bradyrhizobium sp. 44 | reverse complement strand
TGGAGTCATCGCAAGCTGAAGAGGGATGAGTGAAAGAGGCCGCCGACTAAGGCGGCCTCTGGGGCTGGAAGCAACCGCTCGCATAAACGCGGGCGGGCAATGCATCCAACGTAGCACTCCGGGGCTGGCAAGAGCACTAAGCCGGTGAGGCTCTTGCGCATTAGGTTCTATGAATGTGTCCTAAATTCAACTTTTCGGAGTAATCGCAGAGAAAGACCGAATTCGCGCTATTGAACCGTAACGCCCCCGCGGATGCATCGGCCAAGACTGCTGTCCATGTCAGATTGGCTGTCATCCATTCTGCAACAGTCCGCCAGTTCCGTTAATGGAAACAACGATTTATGTTGCGCCAGAAACATAGGGGCATAGCCTCGCCAAGGCCGGGGCTGGTCCATATTTCACCTGTTTATTTAACCGGCGGGGCCGCAGCGTCGAAAGGTGCTGTGGCCCTTTTGCGTCATGTCGCCAGCGGCTTCCCGATAACGCCTCGTGAACGAAACCGTTTGCCGCTTTCCGCGAAGCATTCCCGAAATGGTCCGGTTCTAACCTCCGCTTATAAACGAGGGGATTTCAAAATGATCACGCTCAAAGCAATTGCGCTTGTTGCTGGTGCCGGATTTATCTTCGCGACGTATTCGGGTGAGCTGGGCCCGGACGTGGTTCTCGCCATCATCGCTTGCTTCTCGTAACGAGAAGGCGCGTCGGCTTGATACCGGCGGGCCTCATCTCAAACCGCCTAGCGGCAGCCGCAGGACTGCTTGCCATTATAGGTCGAGGAGCAGTCATAACGTGTGCCAGCTGGGCAGAAGCATTTCGTCATCGACGGCGTGATCACAGTGGCGCCATTCGAGCGCGGCGATATTGGCGGTGCTGCCTGCCGCATGGGCCGCCTGGAGGGGCTGGTCTCGAAGCACCGCGACCGGCCTTACCGAGGCGGCCGGCAGAAGCATTGGGTCAAGGTGAAGAACAGGCCCCCCCCCCCGAGATGAATCGCGAACTGTAGCGGCGCGATCTCTTTAACTTTCCCGCGAATCAGATTCGTATGCTGAGCCAGGGGGGCTGGACATGAAGTTCATTTTCACAGAAGCGGGCGGCAATAAGCCGGTTCGGAAGTGCGACCTTTGCTTACAGCCGATGAGGTTTTTGGGCGAACATGCGAGGTCCTGGCTGTTTAGGTGCGAGGATTGCGCTCTTGTCAGCACCGACAATATTCATCCTCCGCAAGCAGCCCTCGAAAGATCTCCTCGCTCGCTGCCTTCTGTCTGACGGTTCGCCGCGCGCCATGCGTGACATTTAAGTCTCAGGTCTTCGGCTTCGCGCAGGAATGACGTGAGGCGGTGTTGCCTACTCTGACCGCCCACTGTTACGTGCAGCGGCCGAGCATCCAGTGGCCCTGGGGTTGCAGGAAGACCATGGCGCCCGGCCGCCTGGTCGCAGGCGGCTGCGACCAGGCACCATATAAGCGCGAGTCGCAAAAAGATTGCGCCTTCTTCCTCGAATAACACATTAATTCCGCAAAAAAGGCGACCCGGTCTTCGCGCCGACATATGACCGGTCCCCCAGTTTTCCGCAAATTTTGACGAAGACGGCCGATCTTCAATTGGCGCTACCACTGCACGGCGCTGCCGTTCGCTCGCAATTCGATCCCTGGACTACTTTCCTGTCGAAGGAGCCTGATCTAGTTGAAGTTGATTACGGCGCCTGAACTGCAAGGACCAGAGTACGGGTTATGATGGCAGGCGTTGGGACTAAGTAATTTCCTGATCATCCATGCACGATCTCAACTTCCGCCTCCCCCGCTGCACGTCCTGCGAGACAATCCGCGAATTGATCCGGCTCGAACCGGCAGCGGAAAGGTATGAAAGTGAAGTTCGCGGAGTGGACCAGCAAGGGCGAACTGCGCCAGCCGGTCTATCTCGGCCTGCGGTCCGATAAAAAAGCCACGGACGTCGTCCGCGAAAATAAGGTGCCGCGCAAGTAGCGCCGCCGAGCCGCAGCGTGCGCCTCGGAGTTCAGCTGGCAGCGCGCTCGGACGCCGAAGGCCACGGCGGCAGGGGCGGCAACCCCAGAGCCTTGCGTACTGGTCCGAACGACCGCCGGTGAGCTGGGCAAGCGCCAAGCCTCGCGAGCGCCTCATAATGAGCCGGCACCGGGTAGCCCTTGTGATCCGCGAAGCCGTAGCCGGGATGACGCACCTCGAGCGTCCGCATGACCGCGTCGCGCTCGACCTTCGCGAGGATGGAGGCGGCCGCAATGCTGGCGGACTTGGAGTCACCTTTAATGATGGCCTGCTGAGGGATATCGATTTCCTTCAACCGCTTCGCATCGATCAGCAGGTGTTGCGGCGCCAACCCCAGCGCCCGGACCGCGCGCTGCATGGCCTGGATGCCTGCCCAATAAATGTTGATTTCGTCGATTTCCTCGACCTCGACGAACGCCACACACCAACTCTCTGCCTTTGCCTTGATTTCCTTCGCGAGTTCTTCGCGAGCCGCGGCATCGAGTTTTTTCGAGTCGTCGATTCCGACTATTCGCGTGCCGGGTTTCAGTATTACGGCGCCAGCGGAGACGGGCCCGGCGAGAGGGCTCATTCCAGCTTCGTCCACGCCTGCCACGGCCTGAAGGCCGCTCTCCCAGAGAGAGGTTTCGAAACTGAGGATCTTCCGGAGGCGCTGTCCTTCGGACCTGTTTTCGAAACGCCGCTTGTCGATCGAAGCCAGGATTGCACGGGCTCCCGCGCGGGTGTCGGCCCGCAAGATCTGCTCGACACTAGTCTCGAGCGGTCTTTTCTCGATGACATAGCGCCGGCGCAAGACGTCGAGTGGATAACGGGACATGGAAGCTTTCGTGGAGACTGGCTGTGGAGGAGCGTGTCGGTAAACTTTGTGGCGATTGTCTGAAACTAATCTACGCCGCTTAACGACGCGCTGCGCCTTGTCGAAGGAACCGGTCCGGCCTCCACCTCGCATCCACCGATCTCAGAACGGAACCAACCGGTGTCTTCATCCCTTTACGAGGAGTGGAGCCTCGATCTCAGGGTGCTTCCGAGGGACAGGCCCATGCTCCGAGAGACCGGCAACGAAGAACAGGTTCTGGACCGCACTGCCGAAGTGGCGGCCACCATCGCGGAAGAAGGGCTTCGGTATGTCAGCGACTCCGCGCCCGGCTACACGCGCAAGCGGACCGGTACGACCTTCAGCTACTACGATAAGGACGGGAAGCGCATCACCGATGCCGCCGTCATCCGACGCATCAAGTCCATCGGTATCCCGCCGGCCTACGAATCCGTCTGGATCTGCCCCTCGGTGAACGGCCACATCCAGGCGACGGGGCTCGATGCGCGGGGCCGCAAGCAGTACCGCTACCACGCGAAATGGCGCGAGCTGCGCGACCAGAACAAGTACGAACACATCGTCCAGTTCGCTGCCGCGCTGCCCGCGCTGCGCGACCGTGTCGCGGCCGACATGAAGCTGGAAGGACTGCCTCGCGAGAAGGTTCTGGCCACGATCGTCAGCCTTCTGGAGAAGACTTTGATCCGGGTCGGCAACGCCGAGTATGCCGAGAAGAACAAATCCTACGGGCTCACCACGATGCGACGAAAGCATGTTGCGGTCGGCCGCGGCGTCCTTCGATTCGACTTCACGGGCAAGTCGGGCAAACAATGGAAGCTTCGCGTCGAGGACAGGCGGATTACCGCGATCGTGAAGCGCTGCGCGGAGATCCCGGGACATGAGCTCTTCAAGTACCTGGACGACGACGGGCAGCCGCGTACCGTCGATTCCGGCGACGTAAACGCCTACATCAAGGACATCACTGGCGCGGATTTCAGCGCCAAGGACTTTCGGACTTGGGCGGGGACGGTTCTGGCGGCGTTGGCTCTGGCCGAATTCAAGAAGTACGATAGCCAGGCCGAGGCGAAGCGCAACGTCGTCGCCGCGATTGAGAGCGTCTCGAAGCAGCTCGGCAATACACCGGCAATCTGCCGCAAGTGCTACGTGCACCCGGAAATCCTGAACGCCTACGTGTCCGGTGACCTCGTGAAGATGATTGAAGGCAAGATCGCGCAAAAATTCAAACGCCAGCACGCCAAGCTCACTTCCGACGAGATCATGGTGCTGGCATTTCTCCGCAAGCGTCTCGATAGTCTGGACGCCCGCGCCTAGGACTCCTGTACGCTCTCTAGAGGCCTGCTTACTCGTCGGTGCTGCCAGGCACGCCTCAAACGCCGTGTTCTCTCGTCGGCGGAAACGGGCTCTCCATTCGAATGCGGGTGCTGGGAGTGATGAGGGCCGGCGGACCTGTTACGGCGGCGATACGGCGCGGTGCTGATACCATCCCTTCTGTTTCCGCGTTGCCAGCGCTCTAGACGAAAGTACATGCTCGGGACCACCTGAACGCGGAACTGGAGGGCGCGGCTTTCCATTGACCACCAAGGGTGTCCTGATGGCCCGGATCGAAGATTACGCGCTTATTGGCGATTGCGAGACCGGCGCACTGGTCGGGCGCGACGGCTCAATCGATTGGCTCTGTTTCCCGCGGTTCGATTCCGATAGCTGCTTCGGGCGGCTCCTGGGAGACGAGAAAAACGGATACTGGAGCCTTCGCCCGGTCGACGGATATACGAACGAACGTCGCTACCTACCGGGCACGCTGATCCTGGAGACCGTCTTCGCGACTAAAACCGGCCGCGCGCGTCTCCTCGACTTCATGCCGCCGAAGACTGGCGTGTCGAAGGTCGTCAGGATCGTTGAGGGCCTTGAAGGATCCGTCGAGATGCGGAGCGAACTGGTCGCACGGTTCGACTATGGGGTCAGTGTACCCTGGGTGAGCCGCCTGGAGGATGGCGCGGTCAGCTTGGTCGCGGGAGCGTCCATGCTGGTGCTAAGAACGGGGGTGCCGCTGCACGGCAAATCGATGAAGACAGTCGGCGCGTTCTCCGTCGGACAGGGCCAACGTGTTGCCTTCGTTCTCTCCTATCAGACATCGTATGAAGATCCAGCGGATCCTGGCGATCCGTCGCTTCTCCTGGATCGTACGGAAAGTTTCTGGCGCGATTGGTCCAGCCGCTGTGAAGCGGCGGGGCCCTATTCGGACCAGGTTCTGAGATCTCTCATAACTCTCAAGGCACTGACGTTTGGACCCAGCGGCGGGATTGTCGCTGCGCCCACAACCTCGCTTCCAGAGCAAATTGGCGGTTCTCGCAATTGGGATTATCGCTTCTGCTGGGTCCGCGATGCCACGCTAACGCTGTTGGCTCTGATGGGGGCCGGCTACTACGACGAGGCGCGCGCTTGGCGAGACTGGCTCATCCGCGCGGTGGCGGGAAGCCCGAACCAGCTGCAGATCATGTACGCGGTTACAGGCGAGCGCAGGTTGACCGAGTGGGAGGTGCCCTGGCTGTCGGGATACGAGAACTCAAAACCTGTGCGTATCGGGAACGCGGCCCACACTCAGCTTCAGCTTGATGTCTATGGCGAGTTGATGGACGCCTTATACCAGGCGCGCCGCGGCGGCCTGCGCGAGAACAAGCGAGCCTGGGCAATCCAATGTGCCCTCCTCGATCATCTCAAAGGAATTTGGACAGAGCCGGATGAAGGTATCTGGGAAGTGCGAGGCGGCGCCAAGCACTTCACCTACTCGAAGATAATGGCGTGGGTCGCTTTCGATCGCGCCATCAAATCGGCCGACGAGTTCGGGATGCACGGTCCCGTGGACGATTGGAAAGCGCAGCGCGCCGCCATTCAGGAAGATGTCTGCCAACGCGGCTACGATGAACAGCGGAAGTCCTTCGTTCAGGTCTACGGTGAGTCCCAGCTCGATGCATCCCTGCTGCTGATCCCGGCGATAGGTTTCTTGCCGCCCGAAGATCCGCGGGTGATCTCGACCATTGAAGCTATCGAACGCGAGTTGCTCAAGGACGGCTTTGTGCAGCGATACGATACTAAGGCGGCCAAGGACGGCCTGCCGCCTGGCGAAGGGATGTTTCTGGCCTGCAGCTTCTGGCTCGCGGATGCCTATCACCTGATCGGCCGCGATGCTGACGCCAAGGCATTGTTCGAGCGTCTTCTTACTCTGCGCAATGACGTCGGGCTGCTGTCGGAAGAGTACGACACAGAGCGAAATCGGTTGGTCGGCAACTTCCCCCAAGCCTTCTCTCACATCGCCCTGGTGAACACCGCTCATAATCTCACTCACCGCGAAAAGCCTTCCGAGCATCGCGGTGGCAAGAAAGCGCTTCCGAGCAAGGAGCAGGAAAGTAAGGGCACCACGAGGAGGCAAGTATGACAGAGAAGCCGATTGATGCTGCTGCCTCAGCCGGTCCGGAGGCGCGACCTCAAGGTCCGGTTCGCTTTCCAGTCGTGCTGGAAGGGCAGCCTGCGCTGGTGACGGGAGCGAACTCGGGAATCGGGCGCGCGGTGGCCCTTGGGCTCGCGGCCTCTGGCGCTGATGTAGTTGTCAACTACGTGGTCGACCCACAAGCAGCGGACGATGTGGCCCATCAAGTCGAAGCGCTTGGCCGGAAGGCGATCGCTATCAAGGCCGACGTCAGCAACGAGGAGGACGTCCAGTCGATGTTCTCCAGCGCTATAGGTCACTTTGGAACGCTGCACATCGCGGTGAACAATGCCGGATTGCAGCGTGATGCGCCGTTTCACGAGATGACGCTCCAACAGTGGAACAAGGTCATCGGCGTCAATCTCACCGGCCAATTTCTCTGCGCCAGAGAAGCGATCCGTGAGTTCAAGAGACGAGGTGTAGTGAAGAACGTGTCAGCGGCAGCGGGCAAACTCGTCTGCATGAGCTCCGTCCATCAGGAGATCCCTTGGGCGGGTCATGAGAACTATGCAGCCTCAAAGGGCGGCGTCATGCAGATGATGCGAAGCCTGGCGCAGGAAGTTGCTCCGCTCGCGATCCGGGTGAATGGCATCGCTCCTGGAGCCATCCGTACCCCGATCAACCGACCCGCCTGGGAAACCAAGGAAGCCTACGACAGCCTGATGACGCTGGTCCCCTATCGACGCATCGGTGAGCCAAACGATGTCGCCCAAGCGGTCGCCTGGCTGGTTTCAGATGCGGCCGACTACGTCGTTGGCACCACCTTGTTCATCGACGGCGGCATGATGCTTTTCCCGGGCTTTGCAAGCGGGGGATAGACAGAGCTTGGGATTCGCAACGAAGTGGAGAGGCTCAACCGGAACGGCCAAGCATGCGAGTGTTGCGGCATGCGGCCTTCGGCAACAGGAGGAATGAGCATTGCCAAATGGCGCACGCACAATGAGCGCGGGCAAGATCGCCCGCGAGGTAGCGAGAGCACTGGCGTCCGCTCTGAAGCGCCAAGCCATCTCTCCGAAGAAGCTTCATAGAAAAGAGGAAAAAGCACCTCGCCAGACCTCGCCCTCGCTACGCCCCGAAAAGTAGCGGTAGCTCCGATGCCCATCTGGCTTACTGCGGGTCTTTGGGGGCTGCTTGGGGCCTCATCATTGCTCCTGGGAGCAGCGGTCGCATTCGTATTCAGGATGCCTCGCTACGTTACTGCAGGCATCATGTCTTTCGGCTGCGGTGTGCTGATTTCGGCCGTGGCCTATGACCTTCTGGAGGACGGATACCAGGAAGGGGGTATCTGGCCCATCATTGCGGGTGCGATCGCTGGCTCTGCCGCCTATGCTCTTTCCGATTGGGCAGTCTCTCGACGAGGAGCGCGCTCGCGCAAGCGGTCAGGCGGCCAGCAGGTCAACGCCCGCGAAGGCGGAGGCTTGGCGATTGCCGTGGGCTCACTTCTCGACGGTATTCCGGAAAGCATTGTCCTGGGTTTGGGGCTGTTGAGCGGAAAGGGCATCAGCATCGCGATGCTCGCCGCTATCTTTCTGTCCAACTTCCCGGAGGGGCTTTCTAGTGCGCTCGGCATGCGGGCCGCTGGCCGGTCGGCTACCTATATCTTTGGACTTTGGGGCGCGATCACCATCCTTTCGGGAATTGCAGCCGCCTCTGGAGCAGCTTTCCTGGGCGGTGCTGCTCCTCAGGTCGTTGCTACCGTAAGTGCTGTAGCCGCGGGCGCTCTTCTCACGATGGTGGTGAACACCATGGTGCCGGAAGCTGTCGAAGGCGAACAGAAGCTGGCCGGCGTGCTCGTGGTTGTCGGCTTGCTCGCGGCCTTCGCGCTTTCTAACGTCGGCGAAACGTAGAAGGGCACAGCGTGTCGGGCTTCCATGAAGTCGAGAACCGCACGTCCGTTGGCCGTGATCTTCCAGCCGCCGCTGATGCGAACCAGCCCGTGTGAGAAGATGTCGAGACCCGGTACTCGGGCGGCGAGGCGCTTGGTCCGGTCTGCCCATTCGCGGCCACTGGTCGCCAGGATCGCCATGTCGCGCTTGAGGTCCTCCATAACCGCGAATCCCTCCGGATAGCTCACCAGGATCTTGCGGACCGTCACCTGGAAGTTCACGCCCGCTCCCGATCAGCGCCACATCGTGGGTGCACGGGACAGGGCGTCTCGGCCGACCTGCCTGAGGCCCTCGGGAGAAACCTCGCCATTGGCGGCAGCCTCTAGGATATCCGATGCGACGAGCGTACGTCCACGATCTCGCCGTGCGACAAGCTTTCGCAGACTTCATCACGGACCACGCGCGAACGCGCGGTGGTTTCCAGGTCGGACATGACGGGCCCCCAACCGAAAACAACACCCTAGCCCGGCTTTGTCGGCCTGGGGATTCCGGCATGTTAATTTTCGCGGCAAGTGCCCTCGGACTTTTGAGGGGCAGAGCGCTGCCGGCCAACGCTGGTGACTACCACACAAGGAGTGGAGGTCCCGATCTGCTGGTCGCTTCGGTGCGATCTCTCAACCGCAGCGAGGTCGGCTTGCCGGGTGAGAACGGACCAAGCTGGAAGATGGCTGCGACGCCTGCAAGTGACCCTGGCTGTGTGAAAACGCCGTGCCTGCTATGATTCCCGCACTGAATCGGCGGGGGCTGGCATGGCTCGTTTCGTTCAAGGAGCTGATCGCGGGCAATCTACTTTGTTGCCGGAATGCCTGGACGACTGGGTTGCAGATGACAATCCGGTTCGCGTGATCGACGCCTTCGTTG
>NZ_JADPIY010000042.1:0-11479 GCF_023073095.1 Bradyrhizobium sp. 44 | reverse complement strand
TTTTTTAACTCCAGTGTTTCCGACGGCTCCTGCCGGTCGGCGGTATCGAGCTGAGCGAGATAGCGCGCAACACTCTCCTCCAATTGCGTGCGCCGCCGCTCGACTTTGCCGCGCGTGAAGTTCTTATCGCGATTATTGACTGCTTTGAATTTGCTGCCGTCGATCGCAACGCTGGCTGTCGCGAGCAAGCCCATCTTGCGGCACACCTCGACGAAGCGCGCGCAGACCTTTTTGATGCCGGGACCATTGTCCTTACGGAAATCGGCAATCGTTTTGTGATCAGGCGCAAGCCTGGCGAGCAGCCACATCACTTCGACGTTGCGGCCAGCTTCACGCTCAAGCCGGCGGCTCGAATGGACACGGTTGAGATAACCGTAAATGTAGAGCCCTAAGAGCGCGGCCGGATGATACGACGGCCTACCTGTGCCGGCAGGCTCAACGCCACCGAACCCAAGTTCAGCCAGATCGAGGGCTGCAACGAAGGCGTCGATCACGCGAACCGGATTGTCATCTGCAACCCAGTCGTCCAGGCATTCCGGCAACAAAGTAGATTGCCCGCGATCAGCTCCTTGAATGAAACGAACCATGCCAGCCCCACCGATTCAGTGCGGGAATCATAGCAGGCACGGCGTTTTCACACAGCCAGGGTCAAAGGCTGATCTCGACACCTACTTGACTGAGATCGGCTTATCTCCTGAAGGCAGAGATCGCGGCCCGTAAGCAAAAGTCAGCAACGGGCCCACGAGCGGGCGTTTGCTTGCGGCCAAAAGAGGCCACCTGTGGCTGGACGCTTCGGCCAAATGCGCCGGTCGTGAGCCAATGTGAAGCGAAGCGAAACGCGATACTGATGAAAAGTGAGTGTCAATGACTGTTTTCTCGGGCTCGGTATTCGCGATGGACGTTGACGGCAAACCTACGTTCGCGTTCGAGGCAAAGAATTTTCGGGAAGCATTCGAGTTGTGCAAAGAGGACTGGGTTCGTGATGACTTGACCACGATTACATCAAACGGCCTCCCGCTTTGCTCCTCGACGGCTAAGTTGACAGTTCGCAGAGCCGAGGAGGCCGAGATTGTCATCTATCGAGACGCCGCTCTCGAAGCTCAGACCGAAGACTTGGTCCTGGCATATCTTATCGATTTAGATTGAGCGTAGTCCGCTCGGGTCACAAGCGGCGATCGGCGCTCGGCTGCTAACTTCTGGTCTACCCTCGTGAGCCGACATCCAGCGGCCCCGTCTCAGCAGAAACGATGGGCCAAAACCAGATCGCCGGGTTGCTCATTTCTACATTTTACCGCGCATCAGGACTGACTTCAGTTCGCTGAGGCAAAACTCAAAAACAGCATTGACGCGCGGTATCCTGCGAAGATCCCGGTGTGTAAGAAGGAACATTGGATAGTCTAATTCAGGAAGCGGCCAAGCACACAGACAAGATCGTCGTCCGCGGCTGCATAGGCGGCCGGCAAGGGAGCGATACCGGCGCCTGACTTGATTGCGAGGTGCACGCTGGGAATATTACTGCATCGCACCGCGACCCTTGCCGTAGGCGCATGCATCTTTATCCACCGGGCCGCTGGTAATGCCTGAATCTGATCAACCAGTTCGACAACGCTGAAGCGGTTGATGCCGTCAGGCGAGGACGGGCTACCATGGCGTTTGACAAAAGAGTGGCTGGCGTAAATTGCCCAAGGGACGTCGACTCGCTCTCCGAGGGTGATCGCGGTGAACATCGACGCAATGGCGGTTGCTGCGGCGTCAACCGCATTGTCAGGCTGCGAGATGCCGCTCGTCGGCCCCACTTCCCTGGCCGGCGGGATCTATCAAGGCGGCCAGGAGCTTGGCTGGTCGATTTCCAGTCACCTGTCTAACGGCCTCAGTCGACAGTAGCTCATAGCGCCGCTGTGAAGCATAAGCGTCATGGCAGGCTTCGATCATGTGAGTGGGGATGGTGGGAGAGTGAGTAGTTTGATGAGGAGCCGGGAGCTCCAGTTTAGTGGGACGAACTAGTCCGCTCATCCTACTAGGGGCCTAAGCGCACAACCTTAGTAACGAAAATTATAAGGTTTGCTTCTGTAACGTGCGGAAAATTCGTAAACATATGTTAGTTCTTGGGCAAAATGTCTATTAACTCAGTTCCTAAGAGCATAAGTGTGCGGACGAGGTGTGAACTGGCTGACAGAAAACCGGCACAACTTTCGCTACTAACAAGGGGAGCTGGGAGGCTCTTGTATGGAAACGAACCAATATTTTAAATCTATGTCCGCCTTTTGTAAGCAGCGTGCCAAAATGGATGGTGAGAGTGAGTTGTTTTGGCTCACTGAAGCCGAGCTGCTGGAAAGGCTCGCCGAGACCAATCGGCGCTTAGACCATCTTGTGCGCGAACACGGCGCTCAGGCTGCATAAAAGAAAACGCCTCCCGAAGGAGGCTGCTACTGATCATCATTATATATTCCATTGGCGGCGCGGTTCGTGCACTCTCATCGAACTGTTGCCGCCACTGCAATGAGGGGCTACTGCACCGGGTCTAACGGCGCCACTAAGATGCGGCGGCCTTCTTCGTCGTAAAGAGCGACGCACATTCCCTTCCGCCTCAGCTCCGGAATATGTTTGACCAGATCCTGGGCGACTTCGCGTGTGAAGCCTTCGACTTGCTCGATCTTGTGGACGGTGATCGGGTAGCTTTTGGTACTGAAAGACTGGAGATCGGTCAGATTGAAAGTCAGATGCCGCATGCATCTGAAATGCAGCACAAAGCTAGGTGTTCCCAAAAAACGAGCCGCCAAGTTGCCCTCCGGCGCCTCAACTAGTGCCCGGCTGTCAATCTGCGCCAGCCCCGCGTACCGCCGTTACCTTGTGTACGGCCATGCAAGCCATGCTCAGCGGGGAAGTTCTTGATTCTACTGTGATCAAGATGACACAATCCAACAATTCTATTTTTGCAATTGCGAAAGATCCAAGAGTGCAGGCCGTTACGGTTGGCGAGATTATTCTGCTGCGCACGTATCAGCTCATAGCCCGCGCGGCCGCGCTCGCGACCGTTCAAAAGTAGACAGAAGTGACGCTCTGGGACGCGAGAAGATCTTGCGATAGGAGCGATTGAGGCGCTCACTCGTCCAGACGCGTTCGCCGCACCCAAGAGGAACAGGCGCACGCATCGCCCGGCAACCGGGCCCAGAATTTTGTGGTGCAGCTTAGGCTGTTCCGCAGTGGCTGCATCTCAACTGAGGCTTCGCCGAGTGGCGCATTCAACTTCAATGTCATGAGCAGTCTGATCTAGCAGACCTGATCCGGGGCCGCCGTCGGGAGCAATACGGATAATGGAACTGAGGTAGGGAAAAATGAGCGGAGAGGTCAGGCGGATCGGCCGGCAAGCACCGAGCCTCTTCGCTGTGAACGTCGCATGCGTCAAGCTTGCTAAGATATCCACGCAATTTTTCCACAGAAGACCGACAAATCTAGCGGGCGCCCTTCAAACGGCAAGACGTCGAGCACGTCGTCATTACACCATGGTCGCACTTGATGCAGGCATTGACGCATTGATCAAAATTCTTCGGGTCGAACATGAAGTACAACTTTGCAGCGCAAGCATTTGTCGAGCCCGTTGCGTCGTCTTCGCGCGAACAAGCGGCGAGCACGGTAGCAACGATGATCAACACAGCGATCCGCATAAGCTACTTCGATCCCGTTAGGGCTGCGTCCTAGACCGATGTTCGCTGTGAACTCGAAGCAATCGGCTTCGACGACGTCGCGTGAGTACCCGCTAGATGTCTTGATGTTGTGAGGGCGGCGAACAAGACGGCAGCAGTAAAAGCAATTGTGAAGGCAATGAACGCAGAACGAGGACCAATCATAGTGAAGCAGCTCCTCCCCAGGTGCGCCCCCTCGCGGCATCCTAGCGCCTTCAAGCTCAAGAGTTCAAGCTCTGCGCCGTGAAAACGATCCTCAAGGACACGGGACCAAAATAGATCTGTGAGGCAGCCCTCAAGCAGCGTTGCGCAGTGGTCACGTTCGAAGGATCGCGAAGCCCACGGTAGTAGCACCGCGACATCCTCACGGGCGCACCTTTCCCAGCTCGTCGCCGCAGCCCCCAAAGGACGAGGCAAGAGCTGGCCGGCATCAGGATGCCAACCGAAACAAAGCCGGCCATAACCAGCGTCTCTTGCCAAGCCGGGGCGCCTCGGCCCGCGGCTGTGATCGGTGAGAGTGCGGCTGTGCCGGTCACGGCCGCGAGCGTCGTCGTCGCCCAATTGCCGTATGTCCCGGCCAGCACTGTCGCGAATGCCATGCGCTCAAACGCGGCGGATAGCCGAACCTGCGTCCAACTGCCGCCAAGCGCCAAGAGGAAGGTTCCGTTCATGAGGCCTTCGAGGTGAGCCGCGAGCCCCATCCGGACGTTCGAGAAGTGTTGTTCGGCCAAGCCGGTCAGCAATCCCAGCAGAAACAGAGCCATTCCGTGCCACAGCAGCCGCCGTCCGATCGTTTGCACCTTCGCGCTCCCGCAACTTCCTGAAGCGAATGTAGGGCCATCGCCGGACGTTCTCAACGCCCTCCGCGATTGCGGTTCCGGTATTAACCTGCGGCGGCGACATCAAGCTTAATTTCTAGCTTCGATTGCGGCAACGCGTCGAAGGGCTAGATTTGCGCATCGGACATTGCCCTTGTCCGTGCCCCCGCCACGGCGAAACCGTCGCGCCATCATACTCGGCACGGCGGTTTCGCTTTTGCTATCGATAGCGCGAGCGCCGTTTTGACGAATGAACCGGACAATCATCCGCTCGATCTAGTCGAGATACGGCGACAGATCAGAGCATTGCGCTCGCAAAATTCAGATAATCTTGCGGTCACAACGCTGTTGAACCGCTTCTTCGTGAAGATCGCGTTCCTCTCAAAGCCGAGGGACGGCGCGCACGCCCAACATCTGCGGTCTGAGTTCGCACGAACGCTAGAAAAAGTTGAAGCTATCCACAAAGCTCTCAGACGCCGTTGAGCGGCCTAAGTAACACTAACGCGTAGACCGTCTTGCGTCGGCCGACAACGAACCCGATGCTTGATGCGCGAAGTCGTCCTGGTTTCGCGTATCGATGCCTTCGCGGCGAGGGGCCGCCCCCTTAAGTCGGCGCTCCCGCCCACCTGATGCTGCTAGATTCGGAGCGAACGTGTTTGTTGAATGGTCGGGCATTGAACGGCGACGGGTCACACGCAAGACTGTCGACCAGACAGTTATGCTCTCGCTCTCGGGCGGTGCAACAGTCGCGCCCTGCGAAATGCAAAACCTTTCGGTTCTTGGCGCCGGCATTCTTCTAAAAGATACTCCGATCCCGTCGGCTGACTTCGAACTATCGTTCGACCGATTTCGAACGAGCTTCGCCTGCCGCCTCGTATGGCATCGCGACGCTTTCGCCGGGGTGGAGTTTGTCAATCAGCGTGCCGCGAGCTGAAACCGGCGCAGCGGGCGGAGCTGATAGCCAAGCGGAAGGGTGCCCGGAGACAAGTAAACCGGGGCGTCGATCGAATGACCGCCAAAATGGCGGCAATAAAGACAGCTTCGCGAAAGATACGGCCGCAAAGAGCGGCCTTTCCCAGACTGCCGTCGCCCGGGACGCGACCGGAGGCGCTTGGCCCCGAGCTTGACCGTGCTTCAAGACGTCGCGAACTCAAGTGGCTTTGTTAGAGGCCTTGGCGACAGAGGCGCAGCGGTAAGGCTGCCGTCAGGTTTTGCGCCTATTCACATGCAAGCTATCTTCTTTTTTGCACATGCGGGTAGAGGCCATTCAATTTTCAGACGAAACGTCTCTTGACCAAATCGATTTGCCGCCTCGTCTTCGCAACGCACTCAAGATCGAGGGCGTCGAGACCGTCGGTGAGGTCCGAAACATGGCCGATGCCGATCTGCTGAGCTTCCAGAACCTCGGCGCCGCCTCCGTTCGCCACCTGCGTCAATTATTCGGAGCTTCCCGAAGTGACCAACGGCGAAAAGGACGCGGCGGGGGCTAATCAGGGAACGGGCGCCGCCATGCCACGGCGCTGGATGCACCGCTTCGGAAGCCGCACGCCTTTCATCCAGTTCAACGCCGAAGGCAAGCAGCACTGGGCTCTCTGCGATCAGCGCGGTCGAGGCTGATAAAGCTGCGATTGCCGGCGCCACGGCCGCGGTCAGCATCGCGACCATGGAGCGTCGGGAGAGCGTCGCACCGAGGGGGACGGCAATACCGCCTCGCGCTCGCCGGGCGCTGACCGGTGTGCCGGCGTCAGGTCGATCGCGCTTTGGTGGGCGGAAGAGAGTGGCTCACCAGCGGGGTCCGCTGGCCTTTTTAGCGCGTTGGCTCATGAGAGGGCGCCGCCTCCCTTGCGGTCTCAAAGTCTAACCATCCAGTTCCACGCGCTAGTCGTTCCAAGTTGCGAGATATCTTTCTCTAAAGCACTCATTCGCCTACCATATTAACCGGGGGCGGTTAGGAGGAGATATGTCAGATCGGCGAGAACTATATCGCAGTCCAAATGGCGACACCTGGTTCATCGGGCGCGAGCCGACTAACGGACATGCTTTTATTGTCCATCAGCCCAATGCCCCTTCTGGTGGCCGTCTTTCTCACATTGAATTGGGCGACTTCTTGCGAGACGGAAAGGGACCCGAACAGCAAGCGTTGTTGAGACTGATCGGAACACTGGTCGAGGTACCGCCGTTTGCCTAGTGCTTTCGAGCTTAGCAACAGAGCCCGCGGTTACTCCGTTCGCTCAGCTTGAACGGCTTTCAGCTAAGCAAGCTCCAAGCCGGCAACAACTTCGAAGACGACGTTTGGGTTGTAGCAAAAGAAATCCTCACGCCCATGTTCGTGCCACGTTTTGAGCTGATGCTTGAAGCACGGCAGAAAAAACCAAAAGCGTCGGAGGAAACCGTCATGACAACGAAGTTGGCAAGTGCCGTCTGTATTCTCTCGCTCGTATTCTGGGGCTCGGCCACAACAGTTCATATCGCATCGGCGCAAGCCCAGTCCACCCCCGCGCCCCCGCTCGCCGGTCCACCATCGCCGGAGCAAGTGCAGCCGTGGGGTCTGCCACCACCGCCGCCCGGCATCGGGCCGGTTACTTTGTTTGCGGATATCCATGATCAACCCCAAGGCAAGTTTCTTGAGGGTGGAGCCTTCGACAAGGCAGGCAACTTCTGGTTTGTCGCGATTGGCAGTGGCTGGGTGTCCTACCTCACTCCAGACGCTAAGTTGGTCCCCGTGTTCAACTGCAACCCGAAAGGAGACCTCGGTCCAGCTTGCGAGCCGCAGGGAACGCGCTGGCATGACGGCAAGCTTTACGTCACGACCCGCCACCTCGGCGTCCTGGTCTATGATCCGGAGACGAAGAATCTAAGCTCGCTCGTTTCGACGTTCCATAACGAACTCTTCAAGGGCCCCAATGATCTCGACTTCGACGCCGAGGGCAACCTGTATTTCACCGACCCATGGGGAACAGGCCCCGGACCCGATGCGGCTGATCGGACCGGCGCGGTCTATCAATATTCCAAGGACGGCATTCTCCGGCGCATCATCACCACCGGCAGTTTTCCCAATGGCATAGCGGTTTCGCCGGATGACGGCACGCTGGCTGTTGCGGATTATGCGAGCAACCGGATGCTGTATTATTCATTCCTGCGAGGACCGAATCCCGCCTGCGCCGACTGCGCCAACGATCCCTCGCACACGACATTCTTCTTCGCCACGGCCGGGAGCTACAATCCCGGCAACGGTGGGCCTGACGGCATCCACTATGACGTGCATGGGAATCTTTGGGCGGCGTGCGGCATCGGCGGAGTCATCGAGTACGATCCGCGTGGGTTCATCATCGGTTACGTACCGTTGCCAAATGGTGATTCTTCGGCCACGAACTTTGCCTTTGGCGGCGAGAATAACCAGTATATCTACATGGAAGGTGCCGTCAGCGGAACCGTCTACAAGTTCAAGGCGCCCTACCCCGGACTGATTGGGCCGGATGGCGTGCGGTTGGCGGCGCAACCCTGACTTCGCCGCGAGGCTGCGGTGGTGCGCACCGCATTAGCGCGTACCACCACCTTTAATATGACTCTGGGGCGGCCCCAGATTTCCAGATCGAGCCATTGCGCCTTAAAAATGTTTGTATGACCATATTCGACCCACGGCTGTCCGGTGGCGATCAAAGTGAGTTTTAATGAACGTTTTCTCGGGCTCCGTATTCGTAATGAACGTTGACGGCAAAGCTACGTTCGCGTTCGAGGCGAAAAATTTCTCCGAAGCCTTCGAGTTATGTAAAGAGGACTGGGTTCGTGAGGACCTGATCACCATGACATCGCATGGCGCGCCGCTTTGCTCCTCGACGGCGAAGTTGACAGTTCGCAGAGCCGAGGAGGCCGAGATTGTCATCTATCGAGACGCCGCTCTCGAAGCTCAGACCGAAGACTTGGTCCTGGCATATCTTATCGATTTAGATTGAGCGTAGTCCGCAATGGGTCAATCGCGTCGGTCTGGCCGGAGCTTGGCGACTTCCGTTCGCGGCGTGCGCGCATAGCGGTTGGATTGTTATCGAGCCTCGCCTGAGCGCGTTCGAGACGTCCTCGTGCATCTCAGCGAAAGCATCGGGACGCCATACCAAGCGGCAGGCGAAGATCGTTTGAAGTTCGTCGAAGGATAGGTCGAAGTCATAGACGGGATCAGAGTATGTTCGAGCAATATGCCGCGCCGAGAACTGAAACATTTCGCGTTGCGCAGGCGTGACTGCCGCACCGCCTGAGAGCGAGAGTATGACCGTTTGGTCGACCGCCTTGCGTCTGGCGCGTCGCCGCCCAACACCCGTCCATTCAATCAACATTTGGCTAGTCTTGCGGAGTAGAGGGACTTGCGGCCGCGTCAGAAATTGAGGAACCTGAGCCCTGCAAAATCAGCCCCGCGCCAAACTAAACAGCAGGCTATGGGGAGCAGATTTCCGTCGATAGTGAGATCAAACCCTAAAGGGACACACCTAATCGTACCTAGCGAGACGCCAAATCCGCCGACGGAAGCATCTCGGATGCGGCAACGCTGCGACAGGATCAATACACCAAAGGACGCTGCGGCATCGAGATTGACCAAGTAGCGATTGTGGGCTCTTCGTTCTAGCACATGTGCCTCCCGCTATTGGGCGGGGCCGCCAACCGAGGAGGCGGCGACCCCTCGCCGCGAAGGCGTCGTTACGCGAGACAGGACGACTTCGCGACTGCATGAAGCATCGGGCGCGCTGTCGACCGGTGCAAGAACATCTGTGCGTTAGTGTTACTTGGGCAATGAGAGGCAATTCGACCACTATGGAGGACGCGGCAAGAACATAAGAACGAGTTGAGCGATCGCTGCACCCACGATGCCGCTTAGGATCTGCGCAGCGCTGAAGAGGCTGGGATAGCGGTCAGGGCGAAGGATTTGCGACAGTTCTATTGCGAGCGAAGTCACTATGAGAAAGCCGCAAACGATCATCAGCCTGCCCGGCAAAAGGAGCGATAACGCAGATCCAAAAAGGGCCCATACGGACAATCGCTCAATGAGCATCACGCGCTCGTCGTGATGGTGCTCGCCGATGACCGGCCAGCCTTTCAGCGCTGCCACTGCTGCGTACGTTGTCAGGGCAAGGCCCAGTGCCGTCACAATCGTGAATTGGCGGTTCAAACGCATAAGAGCAACAATACGCCGCGTTGGCGTCCATACGCCGTTCGAATTCGAATATCCTTAATCGGAAAGCAGGACTGTCCTAAATTAGACCGAGCGGTCAATTGAACCGCATCGCGCGCAAACAGAGAAATCGCATTTCAACGCGCTCTGCTGCGAGGCGGGCGCACAGCTTTAGTGGGCAAACTGTTCAAAAGTGGACACTCGCACGCCGGGCTCCGGCATCGTAAGTTCGCAAAGGTCCTTTCGTGCTATGAGACGAAGCTTGAACTGTTGGCGACCATGTCGCTAAGGTGATTGCCGAGGGGCGCCCTTTGGGAGGAGCGCTTCAAATATGATTCGTCCTTGTACCGCTTTTGCTGTTTTCACGGTCGCCTTTGCTAATACCGTCGCTTTTGTCGTAGTCACGACATCTCGATAGCTTGCCGCCATGCACTCGAAGTCTCCAAGGCTGGTAGCTTCGGTCCAGCACGCCCTGGTCTGAGCCAGCGTGAAGCGCGCTCGAAAGGGAATGATCCGCGCGGTTGTTATCCTCGCGGTCGCTGCGGGGCTTTCGGCCTGTTCGCGTGAGGAAGACGTCACAAACTCGACAAATGCATGCGCTGCAAAATGTACTCGCCTTTTGATCCGAAGAACTATGATCAATGCGTCAAGGCTTGCATAAGGTGCGACAACGGCGTGATGACGACGTGCTCGACATCGTGTCGTCTGAAGGGCGCTCGGTGAATTCGCGTTCTGTATGGTGCCGCTGCGCGACGGCGGAATTCGACTTAGGCCAGAGCCGCGCTACTATTGCTTGCGGCGCGGATCCGATATATCGTCGTGCCTTAATTCTTATCGATCCTTTTTAGAACACTGCAAATTTAATCGCGCTTCCGATGGGGAGCTTTGTTCATGCAAATCGATTTTAGGTACGCCGCGCGCACCGCGGCGAGTGCCGCCCAGGTGGAAAAAGCCGTCGCCGGTCCTACAACTGCGACGAAGCCCGCCGCCGCGAACGACAATGTTGAAAACGCGCACTGGCCATTCATTCCGTTTCCCGACGGTTGGTATGTGACGTCTTGAAACCATGAAACGGCAAAAAAAGTGATCGGGACATAAGGCAGTGGGGCTGGTCTATGATGAATAAGCACACGAATATTGCTGCGCGCGTCGAACTCCTCAACAATCACCAAATCGCGCGTTTGGCGACAAAATTGCAAACTGAGAAGCAATACGAAGAGGTTTTCCTTCTCAGGGAGAGACTTCGGCTGGCCACTGCCAGCGCGAGAACGCTTCGGACACCGCGTGCGAAGGACCCGGGTAACCTTGCTGCGTTACCTTAATCCCAGCGCAATCTTGCAGGTCGCCTGACGTCCACAGCAGTATCGGTGTGCCAGTCGTCTGACCGCCTAAGGCCAGAATTTTCAGCACTGGCACGGGCCGCCGGCGGATTGGCTGGTAAGCTGGCGGCCCACTTCTGGTATTCTCTCGGAAGCGGCGAACGCATCGAATGGCAGACGTTGTCGTCATCTTGCTTATGTTCGGTGCCAGGTTTGGCGTTGGCTACGGCGTTCGCGAGCATATTTCTGATCGCCGACGTGATCGCTCAAAGCGTCTTAGGCCGCCGGAACGGTAGGCAGATTGGCTTGCACCCCCAAGGCTAAGCAGGCGTGACCAGCGCGTAACCATGCTTCAACTTCGCCTCAAAGACCTGTTTCAGGCCCGGATCCTGTAGCACCTCATCGGCAGCGCTGAACCCATTGACCTGGCGCCAATCAAGACCCCTAATTGCCTCGGGCAATTTCGAGGTGTCGAATGCGTACGCTGTGCGGCCGGTCCGC
>NZ_JADPIY010000026.1:0-11784 GCF_023073095.1 Bradyrhizobium sp. 44 | reverse complement strand
GCCGACGACCTTCAGCTCGAAGCGGTACAGCGCCATCCCGTCACCGCGCCCTGTGCGCACATACGTGGTCCAGCGGCCCGACGCTGGCTCGGTTTCAGGGTGAGGAACCCTGACGTCCGGCGCCTAAGCGCCGGACTGGGGGGAAGCCGTCCGGCGGGGCGCAGCCCCTGAGGACCGCGGGTGTCGGACGCAGTCCGAGACGTAACCGCGCCCTTCGGGACTCAACCCTAGCTTTGCCCGCCCCTCGAATGCAACTCTCAAAAAGCGAGCTTCGAACATGGACACGACCGAGACCAAGCCGAAGCGCATCAAGCGCACCCCGGAACAGAGGCTGACGGCGCTTGCCGCTGAGACCGCACGTGTGGAGGCAGAAATCCAAGCCAGGGATGAACGGGAGGCGAAGGTCGTCGGCGCTGTTGTGATCCGATGGGCCTACGACAGCCCTGCCAATGCCAAGCAGCTGGTCTCGATCATCGACAACGACGGTCTTCCGGATGTGGACCTCCGAAGGGTCACCGACCTTCTCGGCCGCCTGCACATCTTCTCCATGAGACAGGATCCTGTTCCGCCCACCGAGACGGAGCACTCGTAGGACCCTGCCGACAATGGACGGCGCGAACTCAACCGACCCCGTCATTGAGTTGCTCGACACGCTCAAGGCAGTCCGCCGCGACGTGGACCGACTCGGGCAGGACATGCAGGGGACGCTCAAGGCCGCACAGGCGGCCGAGATGGCGGCTGCAAAACCTCGTACCCTCACCCTCGACGTGTCGGCCCTCGGGCCGGCCTTCGGAACGCTGTCCGACCGCGTCGCGTCGTTGGACACGACGGTCTCCGCGCTCGGGGCCGACCGACTGCGCAGCGAGGTCGTGGCCGCGCTGCACGACGCGCGCGGTGAGATCGACGCAGCGACGCACGGGGTTCGACAGGCAACGGCTCGGCTGACACTTCGCCTCACCGCAGTTCTGAGCCTCGTCGTGCTGGGCGCCACCGGCGCACAGTTTGCCGGCGTCGCCGCGTCTACCTTCTGGGGTCAGGCGGAACGCGCCCGCCTCGCCGCCGAAGTCGAGCGCCTGCGCGTCGCATTGCCGACGCTCCAGGCGCGGGCCGAGGACTGGCAACGCCGCGCAGGCCGCGTGGTGCTGACGAACTGCCAGTCCGATGACAGGCGCACGCGCCTGTGCGTCCGCATCGACCTGAGCGCGCCGCGGTTCGGCCCGCGTGGCGAGTACGCCGTGCTCGACGGCTACTGAGTGCGCAGCGGGCCGTTCGGAATGACGATCGGGTGCATGAGCCTACCGCATGGATGGCACTCGCCGTGACGGACCCGGTCCGGAATCGGAAGGTGGCCTTGCCCTCGCCCGACCCTGCCTCCCGGCAGCTCTTTGCGACGTTTCCGCTGGCCGCTGACCGCTCCAAGATTGCGCTTTCTGAGATCCTCTGTCCGTGGGCTCGAGTTTTTTGAAGGCACCCCCCCCGGTTCGGCCGCCCTTCGCGATCCAAGCCCGCCAAGCGGCATCCACGATGGTGATGCGGTTGGGATCATTGCGCCGGCCGAGAAGGCGGCGCTCCTCGACGTGGAGAAGCCCGGAACGGGCAGCCGTCCGGATCGCGTTGCGTGCCGTCGAGGCCGACACCCCGGCTCGCGCCGCGATGGCCGACACGCACAGTTCACATGCGCCGCGCGCCCGCACCTCGTCGGCGATGATCCGTAACGCGGCGAGTTCGCCAGTCGTGTGCCGGGCCGCGAGCGCCGGGGGCATTGGACCAGAGGCAGCCAAGGTCCGCCGTCGCTCTAGTGACCGAGCGCGATCCGGCGAGCGCTGATGGCGTTTCGGGGGGAAGATGGACGGTCGGCCCGGCGGGGCGTCGCTCCGCGGCCGGGAGCTAGCAGGCCTTCGCGGCGGCACGGGCGCGGCCGGGATGACCGTCCGCCCCTCGATCAGCGCCGACAGCGCCTCGGCCTCGGCCTCACTCACCTGGCCCGCCCCGAAGGCGCGCCACAGCAGCGCCGCCACCTCGGGCAGCGCGCCCCGGGGCGCAACCTCGACGGCGCGCCTAAGTTCTTCAGCGAACATGTCCCAGCCCTTGCGGGCCACGGCACAGCAGCGAGCATCGCCTTAGCGGGCGACACCCTTCCACAGAACGAGCAAGACCGTTGACGGGATTGGCGTCCCGTCTTGACCCCTAAGGGTGCTCGTGAGACTGTCGGGAGGTGTTTGATCCCCCGCCGGTCTCTATGAGATCGGTCCACGGCCTCTCAGGTTGGCGCCTGAGGGGCCGTTGCTTTTTCTACGTTGCCGTCGTGGCGGTTATCTCCTCGAACCGGCACGAGTCCGGCATTCGCCCACCATCCCCGTACCGACACAGGCAGTCAACACGGCTACGGTAAGCCCTCCCTCGACGGGGGTCTCGAAAGGGCGGTCAGATACCCTTTCGAAAGAGTTATGGACACACCCTCTCGTCCGTCTCATTCCGAGTGACCGAGGGGCTGTCATGAGCGAGGTGTCGAAGGGGGTTTCGTCCCGCATCATGACGTATGCGGAGATCGAGGAAGCATTCTCTCTGAAACCGGCTTCAGCTCGGCAGCTCGTGCGCCGACAGGGCTGGCGTAGGCTCCCCGGTAACGACGGTAGGACCCGGATAGAGATCCCTATCGAAGAGTTTGAGCGGGCTCTCAAGAGAGGTGTCGAAACCCCTCTCGATGAAAGCGAAATCGATGCTGAGCCTCCTGTCGAAGGCCCTCTCGAAAGGACCTTCGTTGCCTTCCTAACCGCCCATATCGAACGGCTCGAGCGGGCTCTCACAGAGGCGCAGCAAGCTCTGTCGCAGGCGGTAGCTGACAGGAGCGCCGAGACTGAGAAATCCGATCACTTAGTCGGGGAGGTCGCCGCTCTCGCTCGGCAACTCGCCCAGGTCGTTGAGGAGGCCGGGGGTCGCGAGCGCGAGCTGCAAGCGCGATTAGCATTGGCCGATGCCGCAGCGGCTCAATCACGGGTAGAGTTGAGTGCTTTGGAGAAGAGAGCCGAAGCGGAGACCGCCCAGGCCCGCGCCGAGCTGGAAGCCTGGAAAGCACGCCCATGGTGGCGTCGGCTCGCCGGCTGAACCGCAGTTGTGCACCAGTCCGGATCTGGGAGGCTGTAAGTTCGTAGATCGTCGTGGGTACGGGTGTCCGTCATGAACGAGAGATCGCGTCGCCCACCACAGGAGCCAGGGCGGCCGGGATCCTACTGCAAGCGGCGTGCGGTCTCTGGTACCGGCAGATCGCGGCGGGCGGCCTCGGGGGCTTCCTGGCGGTCCGTGACCCAGATTATCGCAGCGCGCTCGGCCGCGGTCACAACCCGCCCTGGGCCTGCTGCACGGGCTTCCGAGATCAGGGCCTCCAGGGCCGATCTCAGCTCATCTGTGAAGGCGTCGTCGTTCACCCGGTTTGGACCTTTGGTATTTCGTCTACGCCAACTCGGGGTCATCGCAGAGGATGTTCGAAAACGTACGCTAAGCGCCCATACCTATGCAGATTGACAGCGCGGAGACGAACGTTCTCTCTCCGCCTCGTGTCCCGAGATCTCGCCTGCTTGCTTACCAGCATGAGCCGCTGCTGCACGCTAAGTTTTTAGGAAGCCAAGATCATAAATCATCGGTGCTAGCTTCGATGTCAGCGTCTCGTAGGTTGAGTCAAAGACAGCAAATTCGGTTTCGATTTTGTCTTTCTGTTCCTCGCGTCGACCAAGAGCGGATCGGATCTGATACCATCCAACATCGGGGCGATTGAGTTTGAGGCTTTGACGAACGCTATATACATCGGTGATGGAGAAATACGTTTGCCAAAGGATTTTACCTGCTCGTAAGACTGCGGAAGCCTCAACCGAAAACTTCTTTTTATGTAGGTATTGAACCATAAAATCTGATTCAAATCGGTCAGGTGCATTAACTTCAGCCTCGGTGAACGGAATAAAGTGATTGACCAGACTCCATTGGCGACCATTCCACTCCAATCCGTTCGCGCCAGCCGTCAGATTTTGTGTGCTGAACAACATCCAGACTAAGCAGTCCATCTTAAATTCTTCAGTAAGAGGCTCATCAGGCTGTAAGAACTGATCCCGATCATTGAGCCACGACGGCTTAACTAGACGCCGTACCGCAAACACAACTGCCGATTTCCAGAGATTTTCCTTGGTGACGAAAAAACCGCCTGCGCTACAGTACCCTGATGATAGCAAGGCGGTAAGATTTGCGTGTTGAACATCACCACCGGGCGCAATCATTCCGCCGATCGCTCCGTCTGCCCATTTAGTGCCACGCACATCTTTAATACTAGTCGTTGGCACGAGCGCGCCTTTCAAGGGCAGGGCGTCATCCTTATTAGACCTTGCCCGCTTAATCCAATTGCTCAGAAATCGCTCACTTGGTAGATTATAGAATTGCTTTTCGCCAATTGCTTCGCCTTTTTTATTAAGAACCTCCGCAACTATGTTTGTAATTGGTGTCTTCTTTTTTGCGGAATTATCGGTTTCCCAAATAAGGAAGCCAATAGGGAAATTCCCATTTAGACCATCGAATGCTTTGCTAGGCACCAAGAAACCGCCGAGATAAGATGCATTCCAAAACGACCTGAATGGCTCAAAATTTGGAGCATTTACATATTTCAAGGTACTGAACATAGCCAAGGTAGCGTTTGGTATCTCTTTGGCGATCCGCACTAGAAATTGCACGAATAGTTCGCGCGAAGCGTATCCAAAATCACTGATCGTTTTAGCAATCTGCGTCTTTGAAACGCTTTTTTTGCTCTCTGAATTTTTCCCACGAGAACTTGTGATGTTATCTATGTTTGCAGCTTCTGCATATGGCGGATTGATAAGTATCAGGATCTTTCGACCTTCGGCGATTGCCTGCCGCAGAGCGGGCGGCACTTTGTTGGTGAGGCTATAGTCAATTCTGCCATCAGCCGTAATGTCATCATTGAGATAATCATATTGAAACCGAGTGGCGGAAACGCAGGTTCTAGTAGCTTTCATAACATCGACGTCAGCTTGATCTAATGTACTCATAAAAACGTTTCGCGGGTTGGAATGCTTGGTTTCCAAGTTCCCAACGCCGCAGCACATGTCCCAAACTATGTAGTTCTTCTGCCAGTTCTTCCCAAGAACGTCGGCTAACTTATCGTAGGCTTTATCAACCACGTGGAGTGGAGTATAGAAAGCGCCCTTGAAGCTACGCTCGTCTAGCGGGATTAGGGAGTCGCGACGCTCTAATAAGTAATTGCGATACTCCTCATCTGGTGGGCGGTGATAAATTGACCAGAACTGACGGTAACCCTCACGATTACCTAGTTTATAAAGTTTACCGTCGAGGGAAAATACGGGCGCTTCTCCTTGATGGAGAAGTTCGGCCGGCAAGTTTTCATGAGTCGCCTTGGTTCCGTCATGCATGATGTCGGCGAAAAAGAGAAGGGCATATTTATCTACCGGAGCACCGCCGATTTCCCGACCGATCATCTCGACCCATTTATCGAAAACTTGCTTCAAATTATCTGGCGTGATCGAAATGCGGATAATATCGCCCTTTGTCAGAGCGGCTTTTACAGTACTGATGAATTCATCTTCGTGCGTCGCTATCCTGAACGAGACCATCCTTGTTCCAATGAACGCGGATACTTGGTCGAGCGCCTCCTTCGGGAATTTAGTAGCCGACTTGCCCCATTTTATCGTCTTCTTTTTCAAAAATGGAATAACATCAGCGGTCTTCATCAGAGCCGCCTTCTCAGTATCCATTACTGCCAGGAACGGTGGTAACTCGTCCCCTTTATTCAACCCATCCTGCACATAATGCAGAAGCTGGGTGAACATCTTATAACTTGAGTCCTTGCCGTGATGTTTAGCCTCGAACCACATTTCCTTCGTACGAATATCAATTAGCCCTTTGGTATATTTCTTCAAGCCTAACGCCTGAATGTAAACATCTTTGACGTCTTCCTCGCTGCGGACATCTTGTAGTTTTTTGTACAGAGACATTATGTTCCCGCTGGACCATGCCCGATGCACGGTAGACATCGCCGTTCGCATATGCCGTGGCAAGCGCTGTGGCAGCGTCGTGAATATCCTCACCCATGGGGTTCTCGTAGTCGAGGGCGGCGGAGACAACGCCTACTGGACACGCGTCCTCGTCACGTAGAAGGGGACCCAAAACTCAGTTCGAAACCACGAGGCGTAGGCCCTGGCGCGGGAGATACGCGCGCTCAACGTCGGCTTCGTTCGCAGCCAGAAGGCGCGCCAAGTCAGACAAGCTGTATCCAAGCTCGTTGCAGTGATACTTGATGATATCTCTAAGGCGCCAAGGTTCTTCTACCTGTATTTCGTATGGCTCACCCTCGTTGAAAGATTTATTATACTGAACATTCATGTTTTTGTACTGAGAATCAGTAATTAATTTTAGGTCGTAAGTTCTTTTAATCAAGCTTTTTATAGAGACCTTCCAGTACGCTTTCACTCTACCGAGAGCAGTAATCTTAGGAGATATCAAATATGATTTGATATCCGAGGCAGGCATGAGGAAAGCCGCAGCGAAGCGGTGCGCCTCCTCTTCCATCTTCTGATCGTCGTCAGGCACGGTGTGCATAACGATGTGTCCAAGCTCGTGCGCGAGCGAGAAACGGAAGCGGTCCCCGGCAACATCCTTGTTCATGAAGAAGAGCGGTGGCATGCCCTCCGAACGGAAGCTGATGCCGTCCAGAAGCTTGGTGTGGAAGCTCGTCATGATGACGATGCCGCCCGCCTGCTCAATCGTATCAACCACGCAGGCGACCGGCCCACGCGGCAGCATCCAGTACGCGCGCAGCCGCTCGGCGACCTTCTCTGGCGTGAGGCCGCTCTCGTCCAGGTCGATCTGAGGGATCGGCTTGGCGACTTCCAGGTCGTAGGAGCGCAAGAGCCTCGCCACGTGCTGACGCCGGATGTTGATGACCGCACCGATCCGCGCGAGTGGCTTCGCGCCGAGCTTCGTGCGCTTGCGGTAGTGAAAGGCGGGGAACCCGATCGCGCGCTCGCGCTGATGGAAGAAGGCTGTAGGGAAGCGGAGTGCCTTCGCGAGGTTGCCCAGCACCTCGTCGGAGGGTTGGCCGATCAGGCCGTGTTCGAGCTTCGAGATGAGCGCCTGCGTGACAGACGCCTCTCTCGCCAGATCAGCCTGGGTCATCTCGCGCGCCTCACGCGCGAGTCTCAGCATGTCAGCGTTGAAGACCGCGTCGGTCACTTAGCGTCCTCGTCTCGCACGCGCCGCCTCAAAGTCGGTCCGACCAGTGTCAGGGATCCGCTCCGGCGTGATGTCCACCCACGCAGCCTGGGCTTCCGTAGCGGTGACCTGCGCCGTCCAGATCACGTCCTTGCCGATCTGCCTGACAATCATCACCCGCTCGATCGCGGCCCCGGCGGCATCCATTTGGTAGCCCGCATACAGACGCACGGCCGCCTCGGGCAGATCGAGGAGGGGCATCTCGTCGTCATAATCCTGCTGTTGCAGGGTCTGGTAGTTAGCGTGTTGGCCTAACCCGTTCACCTTCTTGACCCGGATCAGCGCCTGATCCCGGTAGTTGAGCAGGTGAAGCCCCCGGCGATCCAGGAAGTTCACCCCAGGCGTGCCGTCGAAGCGGTCCATCAGCGCTCGTTCGGCGTGGTCGTAGATGCAGCACGCGGCAGCGCGATCACTGTGCTGCGCACGAACCGCATCCGAGTACCCGTCACCGTTGTAGGTGGCGACCGCCTCGTACAAGGCGTCGTGGATGCCGAGCAGCAGGGGCTCGATGATCGCCATCTGGCGCGACTGGTCTTCTTCCACGTCCATAAGGCCCTCTCCATCCGGCAGCACGTCGCGCCCTTGGAAGGATATGGCGGAAAATATAACCGTTTCAATAACCGAGCCGCAACTCCTTGTCGGGCCTTACGCTTTGGACTCCTGGGCGTCCCAGACGAGAGCCCTGGAAGCGCTACAATCCGATCTCGACAGCGAGATTGTCGGCGAACAGGGCCCCCTCACGGACGTACCGGCGCAGGGTGCTGAGCGAGGCGTGACGGGTCTGGTGAGCGATCCGGATCTCGCCAACCCCGGCATGGGCGGCCGAGGTCGCGAACCCCGCCCGCATGGAGTGGCCCGCATAGGCCGCCGCGTCGAGCCCGGCGGCGCCAGCGCGGCGCTGGACGATCAGCGCGACGGCGTTGCCGGACAGCCGCCCGCCGAGGCGGCCGTGACGGTCGACGGCGCGGAACGCCGCCCCCTCGGCGATCCCGGTCGCGGCAAGCCACGCCGTGTAGGCGGCGGCCGGACACGTCGCCTGTCCCGTGCGCCCGACCGCGAGCACCGCGCCGCGACCCTCGGCGTCGGTCTTGCTGCGCCGGATCGTGACCCGCAGGCCCTCGGGCAGGACGGCGATGTCGGCCACGTCGAGGGCGGCCAGCTCGGAGCGCCGCAACGCGGCGGCGGTGCCGACCAGGAGCAGGGCGCGGTCGCGCCGGTCGGCGAGGCCGTCGCCGAGCCCGGCGAGCACCTGCTTCAGGCGCGGCACGGTCAGGGCCTCGGCGCGGCGCTGGGCGGAGCCGCGCTCGCGCCGGAGGCCCGCCAGCACGTCGGCCACGGCCGGGTGGCGCACGTCGAGGCCGAGCCCGGCCCGGCGGTGCCGGGCGGCGAGGCTGCTCACCCGCCGGGCGAGGGTCGCGAGCGACAGCCGGTCGGCGCAGTCGGCGAGGTAGAGCCCGACCACGGCCGGGGCGGCGGGCAGCGGTTCGAGGCCGCGGGCGGCGCACCACCCCGCGAATTCCCGCCAGTCGGCCTCGTAGGCGCGGAGCGTGTTAGCGGCGCGCGCCTGCCGAGCGAGTCCGGCGGCGCGGGCGGCGACCGCTTCCAAGTCGAGCGCGGGGCCGATTGCGGTCTCTGCGACAGGGGTAGGAAGGGTGGTCACGGGGAACCCACGTCGTTGGAGGTTTCGGTCGCCAGCAGGTTCTGGATGAGCGTTCGGTGCGTGTGGTTGATTGAGAGGGTCCAGTCGATCTCGCACAGGAGGCGCTCGGCGCAGGTCCGCGCCTTCGTGCCGGGGTCGAGGCCGTGGAGGAGGTGAACTTGCCGTTCGCGCCGCCGCTCAGTCTCGGCGATCTCCCGATCTGCGTCCGCGAGCGCGTCATCGAGGAGCGATGAGGCCGGGACGGGCGCGACGGTCATCCCTGACCCCTCAGGTCCTGGAGCTGGAGTCGGGCCTCAAGGACAAGGCGTAGTTTCGCGTCGGCGAGATCGAGCAGATCCTGGGCGCTCGCCGGGAGGTCGGGGCGTTCCAGGGCCTCCTTCAGCACCCGCTGTTCCTGACGCAGGCCGTCCAGGGTGCGCATGTCCTCCGACATCAGCCGGTCCTGCTCGGCGGTGTCGGCCCCATCCCGGATTAGGGCGAGGAGCCCAGCAGTCCGCGCGGCCGAGCGCATCTCGATCGCGGCGATCTCCCGGCGCACGTCCCGGAGCATCTGCTCCAACAGCGCCACCATGACCGACTCCGTCTTGACCTCCGATAAGCGTCATTATCACAGCCCAGAAGACGCCACCCCGCGGCTGCCCACACCCTAGGCAGCTCCTTCACGAAACTGTGAATTGCCGCCAATTCGGGCTTTGGCGAGCCGCCAAATTCCATTAGGTTACTTTTAAGAATGTATTCACATGTGGCCAGTGAAGTCCATCGACTTCACTGGGGTGGCGAATGCCCCTCCACATGTGACGGGTCTCTCCCGTCTTTATGATGTCGTTCTTGCTCCTTGTAGCAGTATTTCTCAGCTTTTTCAAGATACTGTCTGCCGGTCCGGCCCACTTATCCAATGGTCTCCGCTCTGTACTTTCGGCAAAGAGCGATATTCATAGACGGCCTCGCAACTGGAAATGCCGGGGCCTCACATGTCCAACTCCAATCAGAACGAAGACCGCAAAGATCAGAATGCCTCCGCTGCGCCGGAAGCTTCAAACCCGCTGCGCCCTCATGATTGTCGATATCTCGTACAGGTCAGGAGAGCCGGTCACCTTTCATGGGAGTGCCGCAAGGAGAATGCCCTTCTTCTGAGTACCGCGACGTACGTTGCGGGCGTCCCCGTTCCGGAAGACGTGCGGATCGAACTCTGGGAATGCGAGATCGAGGATTTCGAGATCGATACCTGGGACCGCGTGCGGCTCCTCAAGCGTGACAACAAGGAAATCACGCCCGAGGACGAACGCGCGTTTGAGCGGATCCGGGTGCGCGTTGACCGGTGTCTGACCTGTCGGTGCAAGGTCCCACCGAACGTCGATGACGGGCCGAATTTCGACCGTACCATCGGCGATCTCATCATCGACGCGCGCGCCAAGAAAGACGCGGAGGCCAAGCCCGCTCCCGTCGTTCCTCAGCCGGCTCCGGCTCCGGTGCCGCCGAACCTCACCCCGAAGGCCGAACAGAAGCGCAAGCCCAAGTCCCGCAAGCCGGTTCGGAACGATGGGTGGGGCAGGGACTAGCGCGCCGGCCCGTGGATCGGCCGCTCAGCGGCCGATCCCACGTCCACGATCTCGCCGCATCACGGCGCGGACCCTCAGTAACTCCTGTTCGATACGATGGCGCTCAATCTCCTCTCGACGCAGGTCGCGCTCACGTGCCGAGGCCTGCTCACCATCTCCCAAAGCCAAGCGCCGCTCAGCTTGTTCGTGCCTCAACGCGCGCTGTCGTTCCTGTGCCTTGATGCGCTCATCGGGAGTCAGGCGCTCCCCTTCGCCGCGTGCCAAGCGACCCACCGACACCGCGAGGTTGGTATCCCGCAGCGAGGCCATGGCACCTTCGCTCAAGCTTTGACGCAGGCGGTCGCCGAGTTGCAACCGAAACTGCGCGGCCTTTCGGAGCAGCGTGCGCAGGGTCGCGGTCAGCGTTTGTCGGCGGGCACGCTCAATCCGGAGCGCGTCTACGGCCTCGCCTTGGTCGGTCTGAATGCCAGCGCGGGTTCGGAGGTGGTGTCCCCGCCCGAGCTTCGGCTCCGGCTTCCGATCAAGCACGAAAACCGCTGCGTCGGCTTCGTCCGCCTTCTCCGTGTCACCGCTGGCGCGCGCATCGGCAGCCTCAGCCTTGGCGTCCTCGCATTGTGCCGCGAGCGAGAGGTGGCTGACCCGCGTCGGCGCTCCGGCACGCTCGAGCGCTTCGTTCAGATGCGAAGCCCACGCTTCACGGAGATGCAACAGGGTGTCTCGAGCGTCGAGAGCTTTTTCCTTGCCTTCGAACCCATCGGGACCGACGCGACGAGTCGAGATCAGCACGTGAGCGTGCGGATTGCCGCCGTCCGGATCGTCTTTTCCCGTCCGTCCGTCGTGGTGCGCGATGTCCGCGACAAGACCGAGCGCGACAATCTCCCGCTCGACGAACGCGCGGACCAGCCGGACGCGATCCTCGACGCTCAGCTCGCGCGGCAACGAGAGTACGGCCTCTTTCGCGAGCCTACTGTCGACCCGGCGTTCGCTCGCCTCCACCATCTGCCAGAGCTTCTGGCGATCCGTGCGAGCCCATGCCGGTGCGCTTGGGGGAGCGAGGAGTTCGCGCGACGAGACGCCCTTGCGCCGCCTGTAGTCGAAGACTTGGCCGCGGCGGGCGCAGACCATCCGGGTGCCGGAGCGATAGGCGGCTGCGGCGACGGCCGAACGCCCGCCGGAGCCGCCGATCACCTTCAGCTCGAAGCGGTACAGCGCCATCCCGTCACCGCGCCCTGTGCGCACATACGTGGTCCAGCGGCCCGACGCTGGCTCGGTTTCAGG
>NZ_JADPIY010000037.1:0-885 GCF_023073095.1 Bradyrhizobium sp. 44 | reverse complement strand
AAAAAAGACGCGGATCAAAGAACGGCTGAAAAATCTGACCGTTGAAATGGCGAAACTCGCAGCGATTGAAAAACAGGTTCTGGCGTCGCCCGATCAGCAGATATCGTTCACTGATCCCGACAGCCGTTCGATGGCCACGAGCGGCCGTGGTTCTGGCGTCGTCGGCTACAACGTGCAGACGGCGGTCGATACAGAAAACCATCTGATCGTCGCGCACGAGGTGACAACAAGCGGCTCAGACCGGTCGCAACTTGCAAACATAGCCCGGCAAGCCAAAGCCGTTCTTGAGGCCGACACGCTCGATGTTGTCGCCGATCGCGGCTACTTCAAGGGTGAAGAAATCGTGGCGTGCGAGCAATCTGGCATCACGGTGACTTTGCCCAAGCCGATGACATCGGGTGCGAAGGCTTCGGGACGCTTCGGCAAACAGGACTTTGCTTATCTGCCAAATGAGGATGTTTATCGCTGCCCTGCCGGTGAGAAACTCAAATATTATTATACCAACGACGAAGACGGCCAGAAGCTGCGCAACTATTGGACGAACGCCTGCAAAACCTGTCCACTCAAATCGAAGTGCACGCCGAGCCCACAACGCCGTATCAAGCGATGGGTGCACGAGGACGTTCTCGAACGCGCTCAGGCGCGGCTCGACAAGAATCCAAACGCCATGCGCACACGCCGCGAGACCGTCGAGCATCCGTTCGGCACACTGAAGATGCGCATGGGCGCGACGCACTTCTTGTGCGTGACGCTGCCGAAAGTTGCGACCGAGATGGCGCTGTGCGTGCTCGGCTACAATCTGACACGCGTGCTGAACATCGTCGGGATGAAACCGCTGCTGGCGGCGGTGAGGGCGTGATACGGGCGTTGCCGCGCGGCCGTTGC
>NZ_JADPIY010000021.1:0-13585 GCF_023073095.1 Bradyrhizobium sp. 44 | reverse complement strand
CATATGGTCAAGCTTAGACAAAAGCCGATCTCCAATCAGAGATCGATCATGCCTCGCTCGACGCCTTCAATGGAAGGTGGGACCGAAACAGCGCTTACTCTCCATCGCTGCGTTGTCCCAAACGTTGCCGGATCGGCTCATGCTGCAAACGATCCCACTGTCTGCCATCAGGCGCTGGAACTGTTCGCTGACGTATTGGCTGCCGCGATCGGAATGATGCATCAGAGCATCCGGCTTGCCACGCCGCCAGACTGCCATCAACAGGGCATCCGCAACCAATTGCGCTGTCATACTGGAGCTCATCGACCAGCCGACCACCCGGCGCGAGAACAGGTCGATCACGGTCGACACGTAGAGCCAGCCCTCGGCGGTCCAGATATAGGTGAAGTCGGCGATCCACTTCTGGTTTGGCCGGTCGGCCACAAACTGACGATCCAGAAGGTTCGCCGGCACGTTCGCAATCTGGCGATCGCCTTGGTCCTTCGGCGGGCGCCGGCGCCTTGGCCTCGCCCGCAAGGCTTGCTGGCGCATCAGCCGCTCGATCCGATGCAGACCGCAGTCGACGCCGTCTGCCAGAAGGTCTCTCCAGACGCGCCGGGCGCCGTAGGTCCGGTCGCTGGCAACGAAGCTTGCCTTGACCCGTTGGCCTACCGTCTCGTCGCTTCGGAATCTGGCGCTGGGCGATCGGTTCAGCCAGGCATGGAAGCCCGACCGGGATACGCCCATTGCTTCGCATAGCCATGCCACCGGCCAGATGTTCCGGTGCTTCGCGATGAAGCCGAACTTCATGTCGCTTCCTTCGCGAAGTAGGCCGCGGCCTTTTTTAGGATGTCCCGCTCGGCTTTCAGCTTTGTGACCTCGCGCCGCAGCCGCTCGATCTCCAATTGCTCAGGCTTCATTTGTCCGTGGCCGGGGAAGGCCTGCACAGGGTCGGAGCCGAACTCCTTAACCCATTTGCGCAGCACGTTCTCATGGACGCCCAGATCGCGGCCCGCTTGTGCCACCGACACCCGCGTTCCCTGACTAGCTTGACCGCCTCGACCTTAAACTCTCGACTGAACTTCCGTCTCTGCATGACCACCCTCCGGCTTGATAAAACACCCAATCTCGGTGTCCATCAAACCGGCAGCAGCTCATTAGCAGGGTGTATCTTGATGGAGGTCTCGATGCCCAGGCACTTCGGTTTGAAGGCAACATCGGAAGTCGCACGGTCGGCGTTCACGGGGTCGTCCAGCGCTTCGCCGGACCGGATTGCCTCGGCGTCTGCATCGAAGAGCCATTCTCCGGACAGTTCAGCAGCGTCAAAGCACTCTTCCCCATGCTCGGAGCTGCCGTACTCGCCTGCGAGCTGGCGGGGCTCCCATGGTCGGCGGTCCATCTCAGCAAACTGAAGATGCACGCCACCGGCAAAGGCAACGCCAAGAAGCCTGACATGCAAGCAGCTGCGAAAGCGCGCTGGGGGAAAGACCTCGGCGAGGATGAAGCGGACGCGGCTTGGGCCGGCGCTTTCGCGTTGGACCTCAATCTATTCGGGTAGCAGTCAGCAAAAGGCCCCAGCCCCTGGGGGGGAGGGGCTGAGGCCTCGGGAGGGTCCCCGCGCTGTCAAGGACGCGGCGACTGAACAGAAACCTGTCCCGCGATCTGCCGTTCCTAAAAGGACCGGGGCCACTGACTTTCATCAGCGGCCCCCCGGGTCTCTTTAAAAATTACGAAATGAAAAGGGATTGCCAGCCCCGGTCTCATTATCCTCGCTCCAATATTTCCATTAGGCAATCTCATTTTGGCGTTCCCGAAAAGGAACCATCTACTTAGCTTTGCTCGCCTAGTACGCGGCGGATGCTCTGATCAGGGAGGCGTGGTCGGTGCAACGACAAGCGCCGCTCCGCCCCGATCATGGGTACCAGAAAACTGCGTCATTTCCCTGCTGGTCCAAACCGGATCAGCCGGGAGGGCCTGGCGATGTATGGCCCGCGGGGGAAGGTCGCCACGCTCAATCTAAATCGACAAGATATGCTAGCACCAAGTCTTCTGTCTGAGTTTTGTCAGCTGCGCTTCGATAGATGACAATCTCGGCTTCGTCGGCTCTGCGAACTGTCAACTTGGCCGTCGAGGAGCAAAGCGGGAGGCCGTTCGATGTAATGGTGGTCAAGTCGTCACGAACCCATTCCTCTTTGCACAACTCGAAGGCTTCCCGGAATTCTTCGCCTCGAACGCGAACGTAGCTTTGCCGTCAACGTCCATCGCGAACACCGACCCGAGAAAACAGTCATTGGCACTCACTTTTCATCAGTATCGGACAAGCGGCCGCGCCACGAGCGTTTTGCTTGGCTTCACATTTGCTCACCGCCGCATTTCGCGAGGTATGTAGGTAGTGTAACCGGATCGACCCGCAAGCAACGACCGGTCGTGGCTAGCTTTGCATCTAAGTCCTTGCAGCCAGTTCGAACGGCCAATGACTAAGTGACGTGATGGCCGAGGTCGCTGAGGTCCTTCGCTGTCGCGGAACCAAGCACCTCGCTCACCGACACCCTTACTGGCGTAATTTCCGGCTATGTCGGCAATCCCATCGATGGTCTTCAGGCCAATCATAGGTCTCGAACTCGACTCCCCGCGCGCGAAGCTCAAGCACCGTTGCTTCGATGTCCTCAACCAACCAGCCCATTTGCGTATGGGTACCAGATTGCAGTCCGGCTGAGACGAATATTGCAAACTCGCCCCCCGCGCAGACGTAGCGGAGCCCGCCTTGGCGCTGCTCGACCGGATCAAGCCCGAGTTTTTCCGAATAGAACGCCCGCGCCCGATTCAGGTCCTGGCTGGAAGCCGGCTTGCCACTTTGGCGTCTTGGGCGTTTGCTGCGAATGTGAAAAGTGACGCAAGTGGAGGCGGTTCAGTACACTCCCATCGGTGGTTGCCCAGCGTGGGTGCTCGGTCTAGGCTGGTGCTATTGCTCAAGCGAGGAGACAGACGTGGCGACAGGTACTGTGAAGTGGTTTAACTCTTCCAAAGGCTTTGGGTTTATTCAGCCAGACAACGGCGGCAAGGATGTTTTCGTGCACATTTCCGCTGTCGAAAAAGCGGGACTGAGCACTCTCAACGAGGGTGCGAAGGTGAGCTACGAGGAAATGAGCAACCGCGGTAAAACGTCGGCCGAAAACTTGAGGGTTGGCTAGCGATAATATGCCCGCCGGTTCACGCTGGCGGGCCTATTGGCTAAAGCGGACTTCGCTTGATTTAGGGTCGACCCGTTATAGTCTGAGCCTCATGGCACCCGTGCATCCAGATCTGGATGCAGGACGAGGCTCTCCTGAGCACTGGCTTCGTTGCGGGAGCCCATAAAGACCGCCGGTGTCGCCCCGCGATTGACTGCTACATGCGGCACGTTAGCAGGGATGAAGACATAGTCGCCGGGCCGAACGCTGTCGCAATGTTCCAGCTCCTTTCCGGTCCAAAGCTCAAGGACATCTCCGCTCATCATGTAGAGCGCCGTTTCGTGTTTTGCATGTACGTGCGCCTTGGTGCGAGCTCCGGGCGGGAGCGCCATCAAGCCGAGCCAGATTACCTGCGAGCCAGCTGTTTCCGCACTGATGCCTGGCTGATAATCGGACCCTTGTTCAGTCCGGTATCCTGACGCCCCCTTTACCACCATACCCCGTTCGCTGGGCAGGAGATTCGGTAACGTCGCGGTTGCGCTGCTCATGATTGGCTCTCCTGTCTCGTGTGCGGCAGTATGATCTCCCGGAGCCGATGGGGAGTCCTTAAAGGCGTTCCGAAAACTTCCAAATTGTTCCAAATGGCCGCTACGCAGCCTGTCGTACACAGGTTAAGCTTGCGGCATGAAATTCAGCTTCGGTCCGTTCGTCCTGGATACCATGCGCGGCACGCTGACGCGCGACGGACGCCTTGTGCCTGCCAACCAAAAAGTGGTCGCGCTACTCACTGCGCTCTTGCGGACGCCGGGGGAGACGGTGGGGAAGACCGAGCTCATGGACGCGGCGTGGCCTGGCGCGGCCGTTGAGGAGAGCAATCTGTCGGTTCAGATTGCGGCATTGCGAAAGTTACTCGGAGGCAGGGGCGACGGCGGCGAGTGGATTACGACAGTGCCGCGCGTCGGTTACCGTTTTGCCGGCTCCTTGTCGGGCAGTGACAGCAGCTGCTTGGGCTCAGGTCAGGAGGTGCGGCCGCTAATCGCCGTGCTGCCTTTCAGCATTGCCAGCGACGAGGTGGGCAAAGAGTATCTTGCGCACGGTATCACCGACGACATTATAACGGCGCTGGTCCGCTACCGGTGGTTTCGTGTGGTGCTGCGCGCTCTGGCTCTCTCACAGGGCGAGGGACTAATGGATGGCGCAAGTGCCGCCGCTAATACGTCCGGCGTGCACTATGCGCTGCATGGCAACGTACGACTTGCGAGGCAGAGGCTGCGCATTTCGGCACACCTTATTGACGCACAATCTGGCGAGCATCTTTGGGCCGAGCGCTACGATTTAGCGATGGCCGATGTCTTCGCGATTCAGGACGAGATTGCTGAGCGCGTGGTCGCGGCGATCGAGCCCGAGCTCTTGAAAAGCGAATCGCTCCTCGCGGTCACCCGCCACAGCGGCAACGTGACCGCCTGGGATCTCGTGCGGCAAGGCATGTGGCATTTCGACAAGGTGACGCGAGAGGGTCATCGTGCCGCGCGCGAACTATTCCGCCACGCTTGCAACATTGATCCTGAATTACCTGAAGCCTACAGCTGGCTCGGTCGGGTTAGCGCAGGCTTGATTGCTTACGGCTGGACTGACGACGCGAGCGCTGATGGTCGGGAAGGAGTAGCGGCTGCCACCCGTGCGATTGTACTGGATCCTCGCGATCCGTATTCGCATTACGCGTTCGCCATTGCGCACTGTTATGCCGGCTCTGCCAACACTGCTGTGCTTGCGGCGCAAAGTGCGATAGGGATTAATCCGAGCTTCGCGCTTGGCCACCTCGTTCTTGGCATGGCGTTGCTCTTTGATGGCGACGCTCGACGCGCTATCGCACCGCTTGAGCATGGATTGACGCTGAACCCAAACGATCCGCAAAATGTCGCTTGGTATGTGCTTCTTGCATACGCGCAACTGCTTGCGAATGACCCCTGCGGGGCACTCGATAGCGGTAATCGCGCGCTCGCTGTGCGGCCGCACTTTCGCCCTGCATTTGAGGTCCAGGTTTATTCTGCGGCTGCCCTGGGTTGCCTGGACGAGGCAAAACGATGGCTCGCGCGAATGCACGAAGTCGGCGGACCGGGTAGCTATTTCGTGGTACCACTTAGAACAAACAATCCAAGCTACGACGTGCGCATTACAGAATTGACTAAAGAGGCGGTGCTATAGCCGTGGACCACCCGCCCAGCCGTTCCCATGTTGCGTCCTCGCTGTCCGCTTCTGGCCCGAACGCGAAGTCTAAGCAGCGTCCCAGGTGGTCGGCTCATAGTGGATGACCGGAAGAAACCCGCCGGCAGTCCTAAGGGCGTTCATGACCCGTTGCAGACGAACCGTCTCTCACTCAAAATCGCGCTGTTCCAGCGTCTAAACCAAGTCCAAGGCGTCCGGCAGTGACGTAGATCGAAGGATTCAACGCGATATGCTTGGTGGCGGCCTGCACATCGCGAACGGCGCGTTCCAGTGCGCTGGTTTCGAAGATCGAGCCTGCGCCGGCCTCCGTCGCCACGCTGTCAACGATGCGACCTGCGGTCTCGCCCGCATGGGCTGCGGCCATCCGCAATCTCAGGCGCGCGTCGACGAGGCGATGGCCGCCAATATCAGTCGCAGTCATCAGCTCCGTCATCGCCTCGAGAAGGAATGCTCGTGCGGAGTTATGCAGCGTCTCGGCGCGACCGATCACTGCCTGCACGACTTCCCGATCGCGCATGAGACCGGCAGTCCCGAGCCGCCCCTTGTTGCCGCCCGCCAGCTTTGCAAAGCTCTCCATGGCACCCCGTGCGATGCCCAGTGGCACCACTGCAATCGTCCAGGCGAATGATGAGAGAGCTGGAATGCGATAGAGCAGCCCACCTTCAGCGGGTTTGTGGTCAATAAACGGATGCATCCATTCGGCAGGAACGTAGGCATTGTCGACTTCCCAGTCCGAACTTCCGGTGCCGCGCAAACCTGAAACGTGCCAAGTGTCGTGAATCGTGACCTGCTTTCGTTCGAAATAACAGCAGAAGCGCGGCTGGTCAGGCGCCTGATTTCCGCCCATTGTCACCAAACCCATGAAGTGGGTGCCATGCGGTGCGCCACTTCCGAACGGCCATCGTCCCGAGACGCGGACTCCGCCATCGGCAGGCATGGCGGTCCCTACGGCCCCCGTTGCACTCACGATAAACGTGCGGCGGTCTTCGAACCAGCGGCACACCACTGCAGAAGGCAAATAGCCCCCGACGCGGCTCATACCGCCTCCATTGCCAACCAGCCAGCCGACAGCTCCGTCGAGCGCTGCTGCGCGTTCTACGACGCTCATGAAGGCGAGCGGCGACAACTCAGGGCCGCCAAGCGATGCGGGTAGCCAAAGCCTGAAGAACCCTCCATCGGCCAGCGCTTTAACAACGTCTTCATGCAGTTGCCGTTCACGATCGAATGCCGCCCGATGTTCGGCAATCAACGGCTGGATATCTTGAAGAGCCTCCAGAAACGGGGCTGCACTGTCATCTTCCCGCATAAGTCCATAGTCGGCATTTGCTTCCGGGGGGCAAGTCTGAACATTTCATGTTCAGATGAGATGATTTCATCTACGTTGTCCGAATGCGAAAGTTACCGCCCTTGACGGAGTTGCGCGCCTTTGAGGCCGCGGCACGTCATCTGAGCTTCAAGCATGCAGCAGGTGAACTTGGCGTCACACCGACAGCCATCAGTCATCAAATCAAGCTTCTGGAGCAGCATTGTGGTCGCCCGCTATTCCGTCGCCGGCCGCGCCCGCTGGCGCTGACCTCGGCAGGCAGACAGCTGTTTCCGGTCGTTCGTGACGGATTCGGAAGATTTGCCGAGACACTTTCCAACATCAAGAGCAGCCACGCGGGCCGGCATCTGCGCATCACGGCGACAAACGCCTTTGCCGCCCGCTGGCTATTGCCACGGCTGCAGTCTTGGCGGGCGGCGCATCCACGGCTCAAGCTTGACATTGTCGGCACCGACGCCGTGCTCAATCTCGAGTCGGACGAAACCGATGTTGCGATCCGCTACGCTCTCGGGCCACCGGCCGATGGAAATGTTGTCGAGTTGATGCGCGACACCTTCTACGTGGTAGCAAGCCCAAAGCTCGTGGACACGCGAGCGACGAAGATGCGGCTGGTCGATCTGGCGCGACTTCCGCTCATCGAGGCTGCATGGCCGCCGGGCGATACACACGCGCCGACGTGGCAACGCTGGCAGCGGGCGGCACTCCCCTTGTCCAAACGCAAACTTGCTTCGCTTGTGAGTTTGCGGTTTCAAGAGGAACTTCACGCCATCGAGGCCGCGATCGCTGGTCAAGGTGTGGCGATCTGCAGCGATGTCCTGGTCGCCCCCGAATTGGCGAGCGGCGTGCTCGTTCCGGTATCGCCGGTCACTCTGAGTGGCTATGGATTCTACATCGTCCATCGCGCGGGTGCCGGGAATGGTCCTACGATAAGGAAGTTCATCACTTGGGCCCGGGCCGAGGTCTAATTCGGCGCTACGTACACGGCAATCACCGCTTGTAGGCCCGGTGCCGCCTTTGGTTACTGAGGCCACAATGTCTGCCTTCAGGAATAGCCGACCCCAGCGCGAGTCGGTGCGGAAGTCAGCCTGTGACCCGAAGCCGACTTCAATCACGCGCGGCCTGCTCTACAGTCAGCAGTTACGTCTTGCGACTTCTGCGACCGGTAAAGTTTGAGACAGTACGACACGATACAGTATGAGAGGATAAGGTATCGCGCTCTGTGCGGTCCGGTTGCTCGTATTTCTCCATGGCGCACTCGGCGCTCGCTTCGAAATCTCGCAATTTTCGCTTTCCGAATCGAGCCGACCTCTCCGTGGCCGAAAGTCCGATATAGCCCACGCCATTTTCGGCGGAGCGTGTGCAGGTCGCCGAACTGCGCAGGCTTGCATAAATAACGGCAAACCACCTTTTTAGGTAGTGTTCGGACGCAGCGAGTCCCGATATTCGGCAGGGTGCTAGTTTCTCCTACTGGGGTCAAAAATGAAAACAAAGCTTGTTGCTGCGGCCATTCTTTTCGCTTCGACAGCCATCGCCTCGGCTGCCGATCTTGCCACGAAAGCGCCTTACGCCCCGTAGCGGTCTGGAGTTGGACGGGCTTTTACATCGGAGGACATGTTGGCGCCGGTTGGGGCACCACTGAGAGCTCGATTGCCGCTATCACTCCCGCTGCGGTAGCACTTGTGACGGGCCTTCCATTGGGTCAAAACAGCAGAAGCGGCGTTCTCGGTGGTGGCCAGATTGGCTACAACTGGCAGTCCGGCTGGGCCGTATTCGGTGTCCAAGGCGATATCGCGGGACTCGATGTGAAGGGCACGCATCCTTGTCTCGGCCTCGCCATATGCAGCTCAGAGAGTAACTGGTTAGCGACCGTTTCCGGAAGATTTGGTGGTGTCGTTGCCGATCGGACGTTGGTGTACGTCAAGGGCGGCGCTGCTTGGTTGCAGAGCGACCACCGTCTCGCCGTCCCGGCTGGTTTCGGCCCATTCCCTCCGACAAGCGGCAGCACGACAGCCGTTGGATGGGTTGGCTTCGGTGCTGAATACGCCTTCTCGCAGAACTGGAGCGCGTTCATCGAATACGACTACATGGATTTCGGCAAGAAGACCGGCGTGGCGTCGACGACGGGCACCATAGATGTGAAGGAAAAGCTCTCGGTCGCGAAAGTTGGCGTCAACTACAAGTTCTGAACTTGTGTCATCATCCTCTGGCCGGGGCTTTTGCGTTCGAGCGATCGCTCAAGCATAGTCCCCGGTTGGCGCCTGATGAGCCGATTAAAAACCGGAGATCCGCATTCGGCGAGATAATTTTTGATCCTATGCGGCCGTGCCCATCTCGGGAGTCTCTGCTGTGTCCGGTTATGGCCCGAAGCCGCCTTGAAGAAAGGGGCAGAGCATGTCCGCTCTGCCCAGCTAGTTCAGACGTCGACTTGCTCTGCTGTTGCAAGCGCATCGTCGACTTCAATTCCTAGGTATCAGACGGTGCTCTCGATTTTGGTGTGCCCCAGAAGCAGCTGCACCGCTCGCAAGTTGCCCGTGCGCCGATAGATAAGGGTCGCTTTTGTTCGACGGAGCGAATGCGTTCCGAACAGGTGAGGATCCAACCCTATACCGGCCAGCCAGCCCGATAATAAACGCGCATATTGCCGCGTGGTCAGGCTGCACCCGGGGCCTCTACAGCCGGTGAACAGACGATCGCCAGGCTTCTTGCCGGTTGCCCTCAGGTAGTCATCGATCGCTTGACGGGTAGACTCTGTAAGTTCGAACTTGACCGGCCGTCCAGTTTTCTTCTGGCGGACGCTTGCTCTATCGGCCGCATACCCGCTTGATGCCACGTCATCGACTTTCAGGCCCACCACGTCGCACCCACGAAGCTTGTTGTCGATTGCGATGTTGAACAACGCCAGATCACGGATTCGTCCCTCAACCTGGAGCTTCGTCCGGATAGACCAAACGTGCTTCGGCCGAAGTGGCGGCTTAGCGCCAACGACCTTACCCTTGTTCCACGGGACGCGCTTTTGAACGTTCTCTGCGGATTTTGAGACATCGGTCATGATGACCTCCTCAGTTGATGAGGCTGGTCAGTTTCGAACTCTCTTACGTCGGCTTTCGGACCATAGGAGGCGTACTTAGGTCCAATTCGATGACTAGAGGTCGCAATTGACCCAGAACGGACTTCGCCCAGGTCTGGTCGATGTCGCCGGCGCGTCCAGTGTAGTGGCTACCCCATGGGCCCGAAACTGATCCATCGCGGCGCGCAGCGTGGACCGCTTTGATTAACCATCGACGTTGCAATACCGGGAATTTTGGCCTTAGGCTTGCGGGTGTCAGTGGAGTTGCGCGCATGGGCGGGGACACAGGTAACTTTTTCTTGTCGGGGGGCGGCGAGATAGGCGCTCTGATAAGAGCGTTTGACTGGTCAAAAACGTCGATCGGCTCCCCGGAAGCGTGGCCGCAAAGTCTTCGGGTCACGGTGCGCCTCGTTCTTACCTCACGCCACCCGATGTTTATTTGGTGGGGACCGGACCTAATCCAGTTCTATAACGATGCCTATCGCGAAACGATGGGTCCGGAGCGGCATCCGAGCGCTTTGGGAGCGCGCGGCCGTGAATGTTGGGATGAAATATGGGACATCATTGGTCCCCAGATTGAATACGTCATGGCAGGTAAGGGGGCGACTTGGCACGAGGATCAATTGGTGCCTGTAACCCGACACGGTCGGCGCGAGGATGTCTGGTGGACGTATAGCTTCGGTCCAATTGACCTTGAAGATAAAGTCGGTGGCGTACTCGTTGTCTGCAAAGACGTCACCTCCGAGCACATGGCAAGGGAAGCCTTGAAGCTTATCAACGACGAGCTAAAGCATCGCTTCAAGAACACCTTTGCTGTGCTTGGTGCAGTTGCCAGCCAAACATTTCGTGACGTATCGAGCCAGGCCGATCTTGAAAAGTATAAGGCACGACTTGCCGCGTTCGGACGAGCACACGCCTTGCTTACTGCGGCGAATTGGGCTGCTGCCCCACTTCGAGATGTCGTCAACACTGCCCTGAGCCCTTACAGAACAGGCGAAGGCCGGATTACGATTTCCGGTCCTCCGTTTGTTCTCAGATCACGACAGGCTCTCGCCCTTTCCTTAGCGGTCCACGAGCTCGCTACGAATGCAGTGAAGTATGGCGCTTTGAACGTGCCAAGCGGCCGCGTGTCCATCGTGTGGTCAACCGAAGATCAGGCGGGTGATCAAAAATTTGTCTTCGTCTGGCAAGAATTCGGCGGTCCATCTGTGTCAGAGCCCGCCGATAAAGGCTTCGGTTCGCAACTCGTTTCGGGGGCGCTGGAATACGACTTCAGAGGGTCGGTTGCGCTGTCCTACGGATCGACCGGACTCACTTGCCGCCTCACGGCTCCGCTCGAAAGTCTGGAAATTCCACCACAATAGTGGGTGCTTTTTACCCGAGCCATGTTGAGTGACCCGACGACGAGGAGCCGCTCACGGGCCCACCGTCATGCCGGCTCCTGGCCCTTTCGGACAAGCTAGGTCGGTTCCATTATGTCCGCTGTTCGAGGTCGACCGGAAGTGACAGGGTAGAAGTCTGCATCGACGCGAATGACCCAAAACGGACATTAGCCCTTGGCAACGGGATTTATTCGGCTGCTGCCAAACCGCCTACGCGCAGCTCTCCGACGGCTTGGCGGATGACGATAGCAGCACCCTGAATAGCAAGCACAGCCATGATGGCGGCCACGATCACGTCGGGCCATCCTGTGCCGGTCCCGAACACGCCAGCGGCTGCCAATAAGACCGCGAGGTTCCCAAGCACATCGTTACGGGTGCAAATCCATGCAGATCGCATGTTGGCGTCACCATGACGGTACGCCCAAAGAAGACCAAATGAAGCGGCGTTGGCAGCCAAGGCCGCAACTCCAACGGTGCCCATAGCAAATGCGCTTGGGAGCGTTCCGTGGAGCGAATGCCAAACGACTGTTGCGATGACCCATGCACCGAAGGCGGCCATTGTAGCGCCCTTCGCAAGAGCAGCAGCAGCGCGATAGCGGAGTGCCATGCCAATTACGAGCAGGCTTATGGCATAGTTTGCAGCGTCACCTAAGAAGTCGAGCGCGTCTGCTTGTAACGACGCCGATCCAGCAGCGAGGCCCGCGACGACCTCAACCGCAAACATTGCGGCATTGATCGCGAGCACAGCCCAGAGCACCCGGCGGTAAGCGGCATCCCGCTTTTTGGTTCCGCCCAAGTTGAAGGGCGGCGGAGGACAACAGCAATCGTTCATGGGCGGAAGATAAGATGAATTGAGGCCAATCGCTAGTCGAGTTCGGTCGCCTTTTAGCCCATCGCTACCGTTGGAGCGGTGCCGCGACATGTCGGCTCAGAGGGGTAGACCGGAAGTTTTCAGCCTGGCGCCAATCGCCGCTTGTGACCCTAAACGGACTCAGGGCAGTTGGTATTCTGCTCGATTCCAAAGTGATACGATTTCCGACTATCGACGGACCATGCTGGAGCTTCTTTGATGTCTTACCTACTGCCGAAGTGGCCGATCCCTGCTGATGTAAAATGGATCGAGGTCAATGGATATCCCATGGCCTATCAAGATCGTGGAGCTGGCCCGCCGCTTGTCCTGGTCCATGGATCGTTTTGTGATTATCGAATTTGGCCGGATCAGATCGAACCGTTTTCCAAACAACATCGAGTTCTGAACGTAAGCCTCAGGCACTATTTCCCTGAACTGTGGGACGGCGTGGGAAACGATTTCTCATTCGCCCAGCACGCCGACGATGTGGGCGCCTTCGTAGAAAAGCTGAATCTTGGTCCGGTCCACTTGTTGGGCGTTTCTCGCGGCGGTGCAGTTGCTATCGAAGTGGCGAAAAAATATTCTGACCTCATCCGAACCCTCATTCTGGCGGATGCAGGTGTCAGGCTTGAGCTTCCTGAAACGGAAGCGAATTTGAAGGCGACGGCCTTCCGATCAAACTTGTTTGCTGAGTTGCGGAAAGATGTAGCCAATGGAGATGTTGAGGGCGGCACGGCCCGCTTCATGCATCGCTTGGTCGGTCCGGACTTTTGGCAGAGTTTGTCAGCGGGACGGCAGAAAGAGTTTCTTCAGAATATTCGGACCGCGATCGTCGATGATCCACTTCCTCTCACCACAGACGAAGATTTGCGGAATTTCAATTTCCCCGTCCTTATGATAAATGGCGAGAAATCGCCGCCACTGTATGGTGTTTTGATCTCCGAGATGCAAAATCGGGGCAATTTCGATCCGCCGGTCATTATTCCTAACGCGGGTCACGCAATGACCGCTGAGAACCCAAAGGCTTTCAATCAAGCTGTTTTGAAGTTTACTTCGGAGCATTGAAAACAGCCTTTTCCGGTACACCTTTCATTTCCGTTTTTCGGTCCAATGACCCTGCTCGCCCGCGCCGACGAGGTGATGGAATAGAAATTGCTGCGGTGCACGAGTCCGTTCCTGGCCCGTTCCGGACCAGCTGCGCCGGCACCACCATGTCCGCTGTTCACTGCACACAAGTTCTACGAGAAGCATGGTTTTCGGCTTGTCTCAGAGACAGATGGCGCACGCAACGAAGAGAAAGAACCCGATGTTCTGTACTCGTGGACGTGACCATCTCCACCAGGAATGACCGCTTGTGGCCCTTCGGCGAATTGGCAGCGTCGCTCCACGAGGTCCGCTTATTGAGGCATTGCGGACAAGATTTGCGGGGCTGAGTTCTTCGCATTTTGACCCTCAACGGACGTCGGCCCGGCATCCGCTCGGTTCAGAAAAGGTTTTAGGTTGCTAAATTGTTCTTATCCTCAACCTGGTACTGGCCTGTTTCCATCCGCAGTGGCCTAGTTTGATTTTCGCGGCGGCGTGATCTGC
>NZ_JADPIY010000014.1:0-1220853 GCF_023073095.1 Bradyrhizobium sp. 44 | reverse complement strand
GTCAATCTCGACCCCCGCATGGCCAAGCTCGCCGGCGGTGTCCACCGTCTCGACGGCCAGCTCATGGTCGTCCTCGACGTCGATCGCGTCCTCGAGCTCAAGACCGAAGTGCAAATGGCTGCGTGAGCCCCAAAAACATCGAAGCCGGAGAACCAAAATGAAGACGTGTTTGGTGGTCGATGATTCCAGCGTCGTGCGCAAGATCGCACGCCGGATCCTGGAAGGCCTGGAATTCGAAGTCACGGAAGCCGAGGACGGCTCCAAGGCGCTTGAAGTCTGTCAGCGCAAGCTGCCCGACGCTGTGCTGCTGGACTGGAACATGCCGGTGATGGACGGCTTCGAGTTCATGGGCCACATGCGCCGACTGCCCGGCGGCGACCAGCCCAAGGTCGTGTTCTGCACCACCGAAAACAACGTGGCTCATATCGCTCAGGCGCTCAGCGGCGGCGCCAACGAGTACATCATGAAGCCCTTCGACAAAGACATCATCGCCGACAAATTCGCTGAAGTCGGCTTGATCCCGGTCGGACAAGCCATGGTCTGAGTTATCTGGCGGAGTGTTCCGGCCAGAGTGTTCCCAGTACAGCTTCCGAGAGGCCTATCAGTGACCCCGACCGAGTATGAGTATCTGCGTAAGTTCCTGAGGGATCATTCCGGGCTCGATCTGTCCGCAGACAAGCAATATCTGATTGAAAGCCGGCTGTTGCCGCTGGCGCGCAAGGCCGGGATCTCCGGCATCGGCGAGCTCGTGCAGAAGCTGCAAGGCGCTGGCTCGGGCGCGCTCGTCACCAACGTGGTCGAGGCGATGACCACCAACGAGACCTTCTTCTTTCGCGACAAGGTCCCGTTCGACCATTTCCGCGACACCATCATGCCGGAGATCATCAAGGCTCGCGCCGGCCGCCGCAGCGTGCGCATCTGGTGCGCCGCCGGCTCGACCGGGCAGGAGCCCTATTCGCTGGCGATGAGCCTGAAAGAGATGGGGGCGGCCCTGACCGGCTGGCGCGTCGAGATCATCGCGACCGACCTGTCGCAGGAGGTGCTCGAGAAGGCCAAGGCCGGCATCTACAGCCAGTTCGAAGTGCAGCGTGGCTTGCCGATCCAGATGCTGATGAAATATTTCAAGCAGACCGGCGAGACCTGGCAGATCAATCCCGAGCTGCGGGCGATGATCCAGCACCGGCAGCTCAATCTGCTGCACGATTTCGCTCAGCTCGGCACCTTCGACGTCATCTTCTGCCGCAACGTGCTGATCTATTTCGACCAGGACACCAAGATCAACATCTTCAACCGCCTGGCTCGCCAGATCGAGGGAGACGGCTTCCTGGTGCTGGGCGCGGCCGAAACGGTGGTCGGACTGACCGATACGTTCAAGCCGATTCCGGAGAAGCGCGGTCTCTACAAGCCGAACGACCCCCGTGCCGCGGCCGCCAAGCCGGCTCTTGCCGGCGCCGCGCCGCGCGTAGCGGTCATGGCAGGACGATAGGCATGGCCGAGGATGGCAAGGGCGCGGAACGCGTGACGTTCAGTCGGGGCTATGATGTCTGCATCATGGCCATCGACGGCACTTGGCGCCGCGACTGCAAGCTCAACGCGATCTCCGACACCGACGCCGTCCTGACGGTGGAAGGCTCGATTCAGGGCCTGAACCTGAAAGAGTTCTTCCTGCTGCTGTCGTCCACCGGCCTTGCCTACCGCCGCTGCGAACTGGTGCGCGTCAACGGCGTCGAAATGGACATCCAATTCCTGCGTGGCAAGAACCGGAAGAAGCGGGCCGCCGGTGGCCGTGACGAAGCGGCGTGATCTTCACCTGGTCTTGCCGCCGTTTGCCGCGAGCTTGGTTCACATTTGCTGAAACAACCGACTGAATTTGCCGTCGCGGCTTTACGTGGCCTAAGCGCGAACCGTGTATCCATTGCCGGTCTCTATCTCAGGATACCGCAATGCCCAGAAGCTCTTTCTCACCTCTCCCGTCAAACCTGCCCGACGGCGCCGAGCGGCGTGCGCTTCAGCTTCTGGTGGTCGATGACGACGCCACGCAGCGCAGCCTGATCACGGTCGCGGCCAAGCAGGCCGGCCACGAAGTCAGCGTGGCGCCGTCCGTGGCCGAAGCGATCGAAAAGCTCCGCACCGCGCGCTTCGACTGCGTGACACTCGATCTCGTGCTGGAGGATGGCGACGGCATCGACGTGCTGGGCGAGATGGCGAAGGCGAAATTTGGCGGCGCCGTGATCGTCATCAGCGGCATGGACGGCAAGCGCCGCAGCGCCGCCCGCAGCTTCGCCCGTTCCGTCGGGATCGAGCTCCAGAGCCTGCCCAAGCCGCTGGATCTCGCCGCGTTGCGCATCAGCCTCGCCAACCTTGGCAAGACCGCGATGGGCCTGCCGGCGATCCACACCTGGGGTGGTGTCGCCACCGACGCGATCGTGGAGCGGCACCGCGCCTGAGCCGCGTGCCTGCCATGCAGTGAAATGCGGTCGTCGCGCCGCAGCAACCGCGATCTATACCGTGCCGCCGGTTTCCGACAGGCAGTTAACGGCATGGCCAAGGCCGGCCCGGCAGGCGTCGAGAGCGGCGATCGCCGTGGATACCGCGGTGTTACATCGTCGAGCACGAAGACGTCGGCGGAACCTTCCGGATCGCTCCCGTGTTCTTGATCCATGGCTGTGGCGGTCCGGCGCATGCTGGTCTCGATCTGCGAGATCAGCATGCGAAGGTCAGCCGCAATCAGCTCACGGCTCTCGACCTCGGGCATTGCCACGAGAGGCGGCATAGCGGCCAAATTAGCATGGATATTCTCCGTCCCCTGCAATTAGGCGCCTCGCCGCTACTTGTGCGTTAAGTCCATGTCCCGTACAAATACGGTGGGCCGAATCCGCGCCGAACGCCATAACGGTTGGGGCGGACGCGAGTCCTTCATGCCAACCGGATGTGTGGCACATGGCCGAACAAAGCTCTCGCGGTGAAATCTTCGTGGTCGACGACGACGCTGCCGTTCGCGACACCTTGTCGATGGTGTTGAAGGCGGCTGGCTATGAGGTGATCTGTTTTGCGGACGGCGCAGCATTGCTCTCCGTCGCGCGAAGCCGCACACCTGCAGCGGTCCTGCTCGACGTGCACATTCCCGGCAAGTCGGGCCTCGATATTCTCAATGAGCTGCACGGAGAAGACTATCCGGCACCGATCTTCATGATCTCCGGACAGGGCGATATCGCGATGGCGGTGGGAGCCATCAAGAGCGGCGCGCTCGACTTCATCGAGAAGCCGTTCCGCGGCAGCGAGATCGTCGGCCGGCTCGACGAGGCGATCGGTGCCTATGCACGCAGGCAGTCAGAGAACGCGGCGCCGAAGTTCGGCTCGCTGCATTTCCCCGGGCGCGAGCCGTTGACGCGCAGGGAGCGGGAGGTGCTCGAGCAGTTTGCCGCCGGCGCCTCCAACAAGGAGGCCGGCCGCACGCTCGGCATCAGCCCGCGCACCATCGAGGACCATCGCGCCAACATCATGAAGAAGCTCGGTGCGCGCAATGCCGCCGATCTGATCCGCATCGTGATGACCGCGGCCCAGCGCGCGTCGTAAATTCCGTAGGTGACATTTCGTAGCCCGGATGAGCGAAGCGACATCCGGGACTTGGCTCGGAGTGTTTCCGGGTATCGCTTCGCTCAGCCGGGCTACGGGCTCTCACCCAGCCCGACGCGCTATCAACTGCTCAACGCCTTGCGGATGGCCCGCGCCAGATCCGATTTGCGATAGGGCTTCGCCAGCAGCAGAACGCCCGAATCCAGCCGGCCGTGATGGATGATCGCGTTCTCGGTATACCCGGACGTGTAGAGCACCCTGAGATCGGGGCGCGTTCTCTGCAGTTCGTCGGCGAGCTGCCGTCCGTTCATCTTGCCGGGCATAATGACGTCGGTGAACAGGAGGTTGAACGGCTTTCTGGCGGCGACGATTGCGAGTGCCTCCGCGGCGTTCGCAGCCTGCAAGGTGACATAGCCGAGCGAATGCAGCTGCGCCAGCACGTAGTCACGCACCAGCCGGTCGTCCTCGACCACCAGGATCGTCTCGTGTCCGCCTTCGATGGTCGCCGGCGTCACGCTGTCGCCGACCAACGTCGGCGTCTTGCCGGGCGGCAGATACATCTTGATCGTGGTGCCGTGGTCTTCCTCGCTGTAGATCTTGATGTGGCCCGCGGACTGCTTGATGAAGCCGTAGACCATCGAAAGCCCGAGTCCGGTGCCCTTGCCGGGTCCCTTCGAGGTGAAGAAGGGGTCGAACACCCTGGCCAGCATGTTGGCGGGAATTCCGCTGCCGGTGTCGCTCACGGCGATCATCACGTAGTGGCCCGGCGGGACGTCGTTGACGCTGGCATAGACCTCGTCGAGATAGGCCGCCCCCGTCTCCACGATCAGCTTGCCGCCGCCGGGCATGGCATCGCGGGCATTGAGCGCGAGGTTGAGGATTGCGGTGGTGAGCTGGCTGGGATCGACGATCGCGACGCAGTTCTCGTCCTCGAACACCGATTCGATATGGATCTGCTCGCCCAGTGTCGGCCGCAACAGTTTCGCGGTGTCGATGATCAACGCGTTGACGTCGATTTCGCGCGGCTGAAGCGGCTGCTTGCGCGCAAACGCCAGCAGGTGCTGCGTCAGCTCGGCGCCACGCCCGGCGGCCTCGTCGATCATCTTCGTGATCGCGGCGAGCTCCGGCTCCTTGGCCACCGCGTCGGCCAGGATCTCGATCGTGCCGGTGATGACGGTGAGGATGTTGTTGAAGTCGTGCGCCACGCCGCCGGTGAGCTGGCCGACCGCCTCCATCTTCTCGGCCTGGCGGATGCGCTCGTCAGCCGCGATCTTGTCGGTCAGGTCGCGGTAGAACGAATTGAAAAGAACGCCTTCGCGTCGCCGGAGCGCCGTGACACTGAGCTCGGCCCTGAATTCCTTGCCGTCGCGCCGCCGCACCAAAAGTTCGCGCCGTGGATTGGCCAGCGATTGTTGCTCGGATTCGAGAAAGAGCTTCAGTCTGGCCCTGACGCTTTCGCGCTCACTGGGGGCGACGAAAAGCTCAATCGCATTCTCGCCGATCGCCTCCTCACGCGTCCATCCGAAGAGCTTCTCGGCCTGCGAGTTCCAACTCAGGATGGCGCCGGTGTGGTCTGTCTGGGTGAAAGCATCGAGCGAGGTCTCGACGATGTTGCGCGCAAGCTGTTCGCTCTCCCGCAAGGACTCCTGTGCAAGCCTCGCCTCCGTCATGTCGCGCCCGACAAAGAAGTAGCGCTGGGCCTGGTCGGACCAGCTGCCGAGCCAAGACAGCCAGACCTCGCGACCGTCCTTGTGGAAGCAGCGGGTGTCGGCGAGCTTCAGCCGCTCGCCGCGCCTGAGCGCGCGCATCTCGTCGCGCGACTGGTCGAGATGGCCGGGATGAATGAAATCGGCGCCGCTGCGGCCGATCATCTGCTCCGGCCGGTAGCCGATAATGGCCTCGCTGCTCGGACTGATCTGCGCGATGTGCCCGCGCGCGTCCATCACCATGATCAGATCCTGCGAGGTCTCGAAGATCTGACGCCGTTCCTCGAGCTGCTGCTGCAGCGCCCGCTCGGCACGCCGCGCCTCGGTGAGGCTGCGCGCGGTGCCGGAGGCGCCCACGATCTCGCCTGACGGGCCCCTGATCGGCGACAGGCTGAGTGAGATTTCGACCGGCGTGCCTTCCTTGCGCAGGCGCACGGTCTCGAAGCGTTCGATCGGTTCTCCTCCGGCGATCCGCCGCAAATAGTCCTTGCCTTGCTCGCGTCGGTCGGGTGGGACGATGATCGAGGTGGATTGCCCGATCGCCTCATTCGCCGAATAGCCGTAGAGACGCTCAGCGGCGGCATTCCAGCCGGTGATGATGGCGTCGAGCGATTGCATCACGATCGCGTCGTCGGAGGATTCGACGGCGGCGCTGAACAAGCGCTCGCGCGCTTCATGATGGCTTCGCGCGGCCTCGGTGCGGCGATGCTCCTCGATCTCGCGTTCGAGAGCGGCCGTCTTCGCTCTCGTTTCTTCGACCATTTGCGCAAAGGCCCGCGCCAGCACGCCTGTCTCTCCGCTTGCATCGACGGGAATATCGGCGCGCCGCCCGCTGCCGATCGCCTCCACCGCCGCGGTCAAACGCCCGATCGGCCGCGTTAATGAGCGCGCCAGCAGCACCGCAAGCAAAGCTGCGGCAAGGACAGCAAGCAGGCCGACCAGCGAGGAGGTTTTTTGAATGGCCGCCGGAACGCGGCTGAACACGGATGCGGGGGCCGTCTCGATGATAGCCAACCACTCCTTGCCGGCCAGCAGCGCCGGTGCGATCGCCGCTCCACTCGGCCGGCCAGACCGGTCGCTCGTGAGCTGCGTGGATCCTTGCGGCTGGCCGGCCCGGGCTGCAAAGAAAGGAAAGTCCCGGCGCCAATCGTTGGCGTTGCCAAGCAATGCACCGAATTCCCGCGCGCGATCGGGGTGGACAAGATAGTCGCCACGCGAATTCACGACATAGATTTCTCCTCCTGCGCTCGCGGTTGAACGAACGCGGTCGAGCGCGGGACGCATGTCGATGTTGGCGATGATGATGCCGAACGGCTTGCTATCAGGCGTGAACAGCGGCGTCGCGACGCGCAACGTCGGAATGTGAGGATCCGTGGTTCCTCCCTGCCGGGTGGCGAGATCGATGGGCGAAACATAGATGTCGCCCGGCGCCAGTCGAATCGTCTCCTGGAAGTAGGTTCGTTCGCTCTTGCGTTCGAGTTCGCCGTTGGGAACAATCCGTGCTGCTCCGTTCGGGCCGGCGCGATCGACGCGGACCAGTTCGCGCTGGTCGTCGTCAAGGCCGATGATTCGAAATTGCCCGTAGCTTGGTTTCGCGTCGATCTCGGCTGCGAACCGCGCTGCGATGCGCTCGCGCCAGGTTTGCTCCGAAACGCCGTCGACTGCATCGATGCCCCCACCGACATGGGCGCGGATCAGGCCATTGATGGCAGCGGCGGAGCGATAACCGAGCAGATCGCCACGGGCGCCGGCAACGTAGGATTCAAGATGGGTGGCCAGCAGGCTCGACTGGGCTTCAATCCGTTCCAGGACCCGCGGAATGACGGCTTGGGTGATGTTGCGATAGCCGAGCCAGCCGACTGCGGCCACGGTGACCGCCACCAGCAGGATCATCGCGATGGCGAGCCGCGTAGCGAGGGTCATGGGGAAATTTGCACCGCTTCCTGAATGGCCGTGCCCGGGCTCCGTTGGAATAGAATGAAGGTTCTTGTCATCGGCGGCCGGTGCTGACATCCGGATTCCTCACCGATGCGGTCCGCGCCGTGTCCAGGCAGCCGGCGACCGCGGCGAGCAGCGCGTCGGCCCGGAACGGCTTCTGCAGGCTCGCGACCGCGCCGAGCTTGGTCGCCATCTTGAGGAAGTCCGGCTCCGCATGGGCGTCCGGCGTGAACGAACGGCCGGAAATGACGACGATCGGAATCGCTGGCTGCAGCGCCCGGATGTGGCGCATCGTCTCCAGGCCGTCCATGCCGGGCATGAAGATGTCGAGAAACAGCAGGTCGAACTGGCTGGCCTCGAACAGCGCAAGTCCCTTGCGGCCGTCTCCGGCGACGGTGATGTGATGACCAGCCCTCTCCAGGAGCAGCCGAATCGTCATCTGCACGGCCGGATCGTCATCCACGATCAGGATGTTGGCCACGTCTGGTATCCTCCGGGCCGGATGGGGTTTCCCAGCGACCGCAAATCAAACCATCAACTCTGAAATTGTTGCGCGGATTGCATCCGGCCTGCAAGCACTTCGCCATCGATCCGACGATTGCTCGCGAAAGGCGAATCGGTTGCGTCAACTTATGCACGGTGACGTGCACAAGTGCTCGCGACGACCGCGCGCCATAGGCTTAGTCGGTCAAATATTCCGGATAGTGGCTCCGGATCGTATCGAGCTCGCTCAGCGTGCCCGACAGGTGCTTGCGCAGATGCTGTTGCGCAGCATCGGCGTCGCCGGCCTCGACCGCGCGCGTGATCAGCTTGTGGTGGCGGACGATGTTCTGGGCCTTGCCCGGTGAGGGCAGATGCAGCCGGCGCAGCCGGTCGATATGTCCGCTGCGGCTGCGCACCAGCGTCCAGAGTTCCTGCTTGCCGGCCGCGGCATAAAGCTGCGCGTGAAAATCATTGTCGCCGGCGATGAAGCTCTCGAAGTCTCCGGCCTTGGCGAATTGCTGCTGGAGCGCGATCGTGTGGTCGAGGCGTATGACCAGAGCGTCGTCATGTTGCTCCGCGAGCAGCCGGACGATTTCGAGTTCCAGTGCCTGGCGCAGGAAATGAGCCTGCTCGGCCCGGCCGACGTCGACTCGGCTGACGACGGTGGCGTGCTGCGGAAACACGTCGACCAGACCTTCTTCCTCCAGCCGCATCAAGGCGTCGCGGATCGGCGTCGAGCTGACGCCGAATTGTGCGGCGAGATCCGTGCGCGACAGCGGCGAGCCGGGCGGCAGTTCGAGCGCGAGAATGGCGTTGCGCAGGCGCTCGAACACTTGCGGTGCGGCCTGGCGGGCCCGGTCGAGCCGCGCGCCGGGGCGGACGGCCGCGCGCGATGCGGGTTGGGCTGTTTCCATGCGAAGGGCTCCGGCGGCCTTGCCTTTGAGGCACTAATGCATTAGTGCATCAGTGAGATCGCTCGTCAATGGCGACCGGAGGAAACGAACAACAATGATCAAGCAATTGCAGTATGGCCTCACGGCCGTCGCCCTGATCGCCGCCACGGCGCTGACGGTTTCGTCCGCGAACGCGCAGCAAAAATCCGAGATCTCGCTGTCGCGCCAGCCCGGCATTTTCTACATGCCGAGCCACATCATGGAAAAGCAGAAGCTGATCGAGAAGCACGCAGCTCAGCTCGGGGTGGCCGGTGTCACCACCAAATGGGTCACCTTCTCCGGCGGCGGCGCGCAGACCGATGCGCTGCTCGCGGGCGGCGTCGATATTCTCAACACCGGCACCGGCAATCTCTTGCTGCTGTGGGATCGCACGCGCGGCGGCGTCAAGGGCATCGTCGCGACCTCGGCGCAGCCGATGACGCTGATCAGCCGCGACGCCAACATCAAGTCGATCAGGGATTTCGGCCCCAGCGACAAGATCGCCGTGCCGACGGTGAAAGTCTCGACCCAGGCGATCGTGCTCCAGATCGCCGCCGCCGAGGCTTTTGGTGCCGACCAATGGTCGAAGCTGGACGTCAACACGGTGCAGCTCGGCCACCCCGACGCCTATGCGGCACTGTCCAACGCCAAGCACGAGGTGCACACCCATTTCTCGATCCCGCCGTTCACCTTCCTCGAGCTGAAGAACGTGCCGGGCGCGCATGTCGTGCTGTCATCGCCTGACGTGATGGGCGGCCCGCTCAGCCAGGCACAGTTCTTCACCACCACGAAGTTCGCCGATGCCAACCCGAAAATCATCCAGGCCGTGCGCGATGCGACCAAGGAAGCGCAGGATCTGATCCGCAGCGACACCAGGCAGGCGGTCGAGATCTACAAGGAGATCACCGGCGACAAGACCTCGGTGGAAGAGCTGCTCGATCTACTCAAGGAGCCCGGCATGATGGAGTGGAATCTCGAACCGCAGGGCACGATGAAATTCGCCGCGCATCTGTTCAAGACCGGAACGCTAAAGACCCAACCCAAGGCCTGGACCGATTACTATCTCCCCGTCGCCCACGATCTGAAGGGCAACTGATGGCGCTGCTCGACGTCAGCTCCGTGACGCTGCGTTACAAGACCTCCAGCGCCGTCGTCACCGCCACGGAAAGGGTGAGCTTCACCGTCGACAGGTCCGATCGCTTCGTGCTGCTCGGGCCGTCCGGCTGCGGCAAATCGACCCTGCTCAAGGCCGTCGGCGGCTACATGGCGCCGAGCGAAGGTCGCATGACCATCAACGACCGCGAGATCCACGGTCCCGGCGCCGATCGCATGATGATCTTCCAGGAGTTCGACCAGCTGCTGCCCTGGAAGAGCGTGCTGGCCAACGTGATGTTTCCGCTGCTGACCGCGCGAAAATTGTCGCGCAAGGACGCCGAAGCGCGGGCGCGGGCCTATATCGAGAAGGTCGGCCTGACCCGCGTCGTCGATGCTTATCCGCACACGCTCTCCGGCGGCATGAAGCAGCGCGTCGCGATCGCGCGCGGCATGGCGATGGAGCCCGACATCCTGCTGATGGACGAGCCGTTCGCCGCGCTCGACGCGCTGACGCGGCGAACCTGCCAGGACGAGCTGCTCCAGCTCTGGAGCGAGACCAAATTCACCGTGTTGTTCGTGACCCACTCGATCGCGGAAGCGATCCGCATCGGCAACCGCATCCTGCTGCTGTCGCCGCATCCCGGCCGCGTCAAGGCCGAGGTGGTCGACGTCGACAAGGTCTCCAATGACGATGGCAGTGCCGGCCGGCTCGAGAAGGAGATTCACGATCTCCTGTTCGCCTCCGAAGCCACGGCGCATTGAGGGAGCCTCTCATGGGCGAAGCCAGAATCCTGCTGCGTGAGGCGCCGGTCGCCGGCAGCGCAGCCGAAGTCGAGCGCAAGCTGAGCGTGCTCGAGCTGTTGTGGAACGATGGTTTTGTCCGCAAGACCGTCATCATCCTGTTTCTCGCGGCGGTCTGGGAGGCCTACGGCCTCACGCTCGACAATCCCCTGCTGTTTCCGACGCTGCACGACACCGTCATCACGATGTTCGAGCGTGTGAAGGACGGCACCATCCCGATGCGCGCCTGGGCCTCGCTGAAGGTCCTTTTCATGGGCTATTCGGCCGGCATCGCGCTCGCCGCGATCTTCACCGTGCTCGCGATCTCGACCCGCATCGGCACCGATTTCCTCGAGACTGTCACGGCGATGTTCAATCCGCTGCCGGCGATCGCGCTGTTGCCGCTCGCTTTGATCTGGTTCGGTCTCGGCAATGGCAGTCTGGTGTTTGTGCTGATCCATTCGGTGCTGTGGCCGGTCGCACTCAACACCCATTCCGGCTTCAAGAGCGTGTCCAACACGCTGCGCATGGTCGGTCGCAATTACGGCCTGCGCGGATTGCCTTACGTCGCGAAAATCCTCATCCCCGCGGCGTTCGGCTCGATCCTGACCGGCCTCAAGATCGGTTGGGCCTTTGCCTGGCGCACGCTGATCGCGGCCGAGCTGGTGTTCGGCGTGTCCTCGGGGCAGGGCGGGCTCGGCTGGTTCATCTTCGAAAACCGCAACCTCCTCGACATACCTGCGGTCTTCGCCGGCCTCTTGACGGTGATCATCATCGGGCTTTTTGTCGAGAACCTGATCTTCCGCGCCATCGAGCGGAACACCGTGCAGAAATGGGGCACCCAATCATGACCAAGAAGAAACTAACGCCCGACCAGCTCCGCAGCGCGCGCTGGTTCGCACCCGACGATCTCCGCTCATTCGGTCACCGCTCCCGCACCATGCAGATGGGCTACGCGCCGGAGGAGTGGAAGGACCGCCCGATGATCGCGATCCTCAACACCTGGTCGGACGCGCAGCCCTGCCACATGCACTTCAAGTCGCGCGTCGACGACGTCAAGCGCGGCATCCTGATGGCCGGCGGCCTGCCGCTGGAGCTGCCGGCGCTGTCGCTGTCGGAATCGCTGCTCAAGCCGACCACGATGCTCTATCGCAATCTGCTGGCGATGGACGCCGAGGAGCTGCTGCGCAGCCATCCCGTCGACGGCGTGGTGCTGATGGGCGGCTGCGACAAGACCACGCCGGCGCTGCTGCTGGGCGCCACTTCGATGAACATTCCGGCGATCTATCTGCCGGCAGGTCCGATGCTGCGCGGCAATTGGAAGGGCAAGACGCTCGGCTCGGGCTCGGACGGCTGGAAATACTGGGACGAGCGCCGCGCCGGCAAGATCTCCGACAAGGACTGGCTCGACATCGAAGCCGGCATTGCCCGCAGCTATGGCACCTGCATGACCATGGGCACGGCTTCCACCATGACGGCGATTGCCGAGGCGATCGGCATGACGCTGCCGGGCGCATCCTCGATTCCCGCCGCCGACGCCAACCATATCCGCATGGCCTCCGAATGCGGTCGCCGCATCGTCGAGATGGTCTGGGAAGATCTGACGCCGAAGACGATCCAGACCCGCAGGGCGTTCGAGAACGCGATCGCAGTGGCGATGGCGATGGGCTGTTCGACCAATGCGATCATCCATCTGATCGCGCAGGCTCGCCGCGCCGGTCTCGACATTGGCCTCGACGATTTCGAGATTGCGAGCCGCAAGGTGCCCGTCATCGCCAATGTGCGGCCGAGCGGCGATGCCTATCTGATGGAGGACTTCTTTTATGCCGGCGGCTTGCCGGCATTGATGGGCCAGATCAAGCCGCATCTGCATCTCGACTGCATCACCGTCACCGGCAAGACCGTGGGCGAGAACATCGATGGCGCCGAGGTTCACAACGACGACGTGATCCGCTCGATCGACAATCCCATCTACAAGGAAGGCGCACTCGCCGTGCTCAAGGGCAATCTCGCGCCCGACGGCTGCGTCATCAAGCCGAGCGCCTGCGCGCCGCGCTTCCTCAAGCACACCGGGCCTGCGCTGGTGTTCGACGATTATCCGTCGATGAAAAAGGCGGTCGATGATCCCGATCTCGACGTCACCGAAGACCACATTCTCATCTTGCGCAATGCGGGGCCGCAGGGCGGACCGGGCATGCCGGAATGGGGCATGCTCCCGATCCCCACCAAGCTCGTGAAGCAGGGCGTGCGCGACATGGTGCGGATCTCCGATGCGCGCATGAGCGGCACCAGCTACGGCGCCTGCATTCTGCACGTCGCCCCCGAATCCTATGTCGGCGGGCCGCTGGCGCTGGTGCGGAACGGCGACCGCATCACGCTCGACGTCGCTGCCCGCACCATCAATCTCGATGTGCCGGAGGCCGAGCTCGACAAGCGCCGCGCCGCCTGGAAGCAGCCCGAGCGCCGCTTCGAGCGGGGCTATGGCTGGATGTTCACCAAGCACATCAAGCAAGCCAATGACGGCTGCGACTTCGACTTCCTCGAGACCGATTTCGGCGCGCCGATCGGCGAGCCCTCGATTTACTAGAGAGCGTGACATGACCAAACTTACCGAAGCTACCCGCAACAAGCTCAAATCCGTCTCCACCGCCACCGTCGCGACCGCGTTGTTCAAGCGCGGCCTGCGCATCCAGATGATCCAGGATGTGCACCCGCTCAGTGCCGGTCAGCCGAGCATGGTCGGTGAAGCCTTCACGCTGCGCTATATGCCGGCCCGCGAGGATCTCAACACCATCGACGTCTTCAAGGACCGCTCCCATCCGCAGCGCAAGGCGGTCGAGGATTGCCCGCCGGGTCACGTGCTGGTGATGGACAGCCGCAAGGATGCACGGGCCGCTTCCGCCGGTGCGATCCTGGTCACCCGCTTGATGAAGCGCGGTGTCGCCGGTGTCGTCACCGACGGCGGTTTTCGCGACTCGGCCGAGATCGCCAAGCTGGGCATCCCCGCCTACCACCACCGCCCGAGCGCGCCGACCAATCTGACGCTGCATCACGCCATCGAGATCAACGTTCCCATTGGCTGCGGTGACGCGCCGGTGTTTCCCGGCGACGTCATTCTCGGCGACAGCGACGGCGTGATCGTGATCCCCGCGCATCTCACTGAAGAGATAGCCAACGAGACCTTCGAGATGACCGCGTTCGAGGACTTCGTCACCGAGGAAGTCAACAAGGGCCGCGGCATTTTCGGTCTCTATCCGGCGACGGACCCGCAGACGCTCACCGATTTCGCCGCATGGCGGAAGGCGAACGGCCGATAAGCCCGCGCGCCGGCAGCACCAAGAAAACAGGCCGGCCGCAGCAAGCGCCGGCCTTAAATCACCCGGGGAGGATTCCATGAATTTCACACGACGCAATCTCTTGGCTGGCGCTGGCGCGGCGGCCGCTTCCACGCTTTTCGCCCGCGCCGCCGGTGCCCAGTCGTTTCCGTTCACGCCGAACCAGCGCTATCCCGATCCCGCCATCCAGATCCTCGATCCGAGCTTCGGAAAATACCGGCTCTATTCGTCGACGGTCGAGCAGGTCGCGTCAGGCATGCGCTGGGCCGAAGGCCCCGCCTATTTTCCCGAGGGCGGCTATCTGCTGTTCTCGGACATTCCCAACAACCGGATCATGAAATTCGACGAGAAGACCGGGCAGACCAGCGTGTTCCGCGCCAATGCGAACTACGCCAACGGCAATGCGCGCGACCGCCAGGGCCGCCTCGTCAGCTGCGAGCACTCCGTGACCCGCCGCATCACCCGCACCGAGAAGGACGGCAAGATCACCGTGCTGGCCGACAAGTTCGAAGGCAAGCGGCTGAACGCGCCGAACGACATCGTGGTGAAATCCGACGACAGCATCTGGTTCACCGACCCGCTGTTCGGCATCAACGGCGAGTGGGAGGGCAAGAAAGAGAAGGCCGAGCAGGCCACCACCAACGTCTACCGCATCGCCAAGGACGGCAAGATCAGCGCTGTGCTCACCGACCTCGTCAATCCGAACGGCCTCGCCTTCTCGCCAGACGAGAAGAAGCTCTACGTCGTCGAGTGGAAGGGGACGCCCAACCGCAGCATCTGGAGCTACAATGTCGGTGACGACGGTTCGCTCAGCGGCAAGACCAAGCTGATCGACGCCGCCGACCAGGCCTCGCTGGATGGTTTTCGCGTCGACCGCGACGGCAATCTCTGGTGCGGCTGGGGCTCCAACGGTGCGCTGCAATCCGAGCCGACCGACATCGCCGGGCGCAAGGTGTTTCAGCTCAAGGGCAAGTCGGAGGATCTCGATGGCGTGATGGTGTTCAACGCGGACGCCAAGCCGCTAGCCTTCATCAAGCTGCCCGAACGCTGCGCCAATCTCTGCTTCGGCGGACCGAAGAACAATCGCTTGTATATGGCCAGCAGCCACTCGGTGTATGCGCTGTATGTGGAAGCGCACGGGGCGGTATAGGTTTTGTGGGGCGATAGTTGGCGCCTCAATTTCGATGTCGTCCCGGCGAAGGCCGGGACCCATAACCACAGGGCGGAGTTTCGCGAAGATTCCTAATTAAGAGATTCCACGGTACGAATATCGTGCTTCATCGATCAATCACGCGGTATGGGTCCCGGCCTTCGCCGGGACGACGCTGGACCCTACACCCCGGCCTCCGCCATCCCCGCCGCCCACAGCGCGAACGCATAGACGATCGCGACTTCATCGAGCCGATTGAAGCGTCCCGAGGCGCCGCCATGGCCGGCGCCCATGTTGGTGCGGAGCAGGACCGGGCCGCCGCCGTTCATGGTCGCGCGCAGGCGCGCGATCCATTTGGTGGGCTCCCAATAGGTGACACGCGGATCGGTCAACCCGCCCATCGCCAGGATCGCCGGATAGTCTTTCGCCGCGACATTGTCGTAGGGCGAATAGGACAGGATGGTGCGGAAATCCTTTTCGCTCTCGATCGGGTTGCCCCATTCCGGCCATTCCGGCGGCGTCAGCGGCAGCGTGTCGTCGAGCATGGTGTTGAGCACGTCGACGAACGGCACTTCGGCGACGATGCCGGCGAACAATTCGCCGGCGCGGTTCGCCACCGCGCCCATCAGCATGCCGCCGGCCGAGCCGCCGTGGCCGATGATGCGCTTTGCGCTGGTGTACTTCGTATCGATCAGTGCGCGGGCGCTGGCAGAGAAGTCGTCGAACGAATTCGTCTTCTTCTCGCGCTTGCCGTCGAGGTACCAGCCCCAGCCCTTGTCGGCGCCGCCGCGGATATGGGCGATGGCATAGACGAAGCCGCGGTCGACCAGCGACAGCCGGTTGGCGCTGAACGAGGCCGGCATCGCCATGCCGTAGGAGCCGTAGCCGTAGAGCAGCAGCGGCGCCGCGCCGTCGAGCGTGAGCCCGCGGCGATGGAGGATCGAGACCGGCACCTCGGCGCCGTCCTGCGCCTTCGCCATGATGCGCGTCGTGACGTAGTCGGCCGCATTGTGGCCGGACGGAATCTCCTGCCGCTTGCGCAGGGTGCGCGTGCGCTTGACCATGTCGTAATCGTAGACTTCCGACGGCGTCGTCATCGACGAATAGGCAAAGCGCAAATTCGTCGTCTCGAATTCGTAGGAGCCCATCGTATCCAGCGAATAGGCCGCCTCGTCGAACGCAATGGCGTGCTCCTCCTTGGTCGCGAGGTCGCGGATCACGATCGACGGCAACGCATTGGCGCGCTCCAGCCGCACCATGTGGCCGGCATAGAGATCGAGGTCGATGATGTAGATGCCCGGGCGATACGGGATCAGATCGCGCCAGCTCTTGCGCTCGGGTGATGCGAGCGGCGCGGTGACGATCTTGAAGTCGATGGCGTCGTCGGCGTTGGTGAGGATCAAGAGTTCGTCGCCCCGGTCGGCGAGCGAGTATTGCACGCCTTCCTCGCGAGCCGCGACGAGGCGCGGCGGTGCGTCGGGATGGGCGAGGTCGATCAGCCGCTGCTCGGAGGTCTCGTGGTCGCCGCCCGCGATCACGCAGAAGCGGCCGCTGGTGCTCTCTTGCAGATGGGTGAACCAGCCTGAATCCTGCTCTTCGTAGACCAGCGTGTCGTCGGCCTGCCGAGTGCCGAGCTTATGCCGCCACACCTGCATCGGCCGATGATTGTCGTCGAGCTTCACGTAGAAGAACGACGTCGCGTCCTTGCTCCAGACCACGCCGCCGTCGGTCTCCTCGACGACGTCGTCGAGGTCCTTGCCGGTCGCCCAGTCGCGCACGCGGATGGAGAAATATTCCGAGCCCTTGGTGTCGGCGCTCCAGGCCTGCAGCTTGTGATCGTTCGAGTGCCGGCTGCCGCCGAATTTGAAATAGGTGTGGTCCTTGGCGAGCGCATCGCCGTCGAGCACGATGTGGCCCTCGCCGCCATCGCGCGGCATGCGGCCGAACAGCTCGTGCTGGCCGCCTTCGCGGAACTTGCGGAAATAGGCGAAGGGACCATCCGGCGACGGCACGCTGGAATCGTCCTCCTTGATCCGCCCCCGCATCTCGCGCACCAGCGTCTTCTGGAGGGCTGCGGTGTGGCCGAGCAGGCTCTCGGTGTAGCTATTTTCTGCGTCGAGATATTTGCGGATGTCGGGATCGAGCACCGCGGGGTCGCGCAGCACCTCCTGCCATTTCTCGTCCTTTAGCCAGGCATAGTCGTCGGTCACGGTGATCCCGTGCCGCGTGAAGGAATGCGGCCGGCGCGGGGCGACGGGGGGCTGGGAAGGTGTTTTGGCCTGTGTCACTCGATCCTCACTCAGATGCGTGTTTCACCTTATATCGCCCCGATTCCTCGAATTGCCAGCGCCACTGCGGCAAGGACTGCGCCAGTCGCCGGGTTGTTGATCGGTCCCTTCTATGCTTTAGGCTTCCTAATCCCCGCCGCCGGTCCAGCCTGATGCTGTTCAATTCCTACCCGTTCATCCTGCTGTTCCTGCCGGCCGCGCTGGCTGGCTATTTCTGGCTCGGGCGGCGCAGCAATCTGGCCCCGGTGATCTGGCTGGCGGTGGCCTCGCTCACCTTCTACGCCATCGGCAATTGGCAGTTCGTGGCCCTATTGTTGATATCGATCGCCTTCAACTATGGCATAGGCCACCTCCTCATCGTGGCGAAGCTTGCTCCGTCGCAACGAAAGGCGGCACTTGCTCTCGGCGTCGCCGGCGATCTCCTGGTGCTCGGCATCTTCAAATACGCCGGCTTCGTCGCCGAGAACATCAATGTACTGACCGGCACGCACTTCGCGGCCCACATCCTGCTGCCGGTCGGCATCTCCTTCTACACGTTCACCCAGATCGCGTTCCTGGTCGATGCCTGGCGCGGACAGGTCGCGGCCTACGCACTGCCGCATTACGCGCTGTTCGTGACCTACTTTCCGCATCTGATCGCGGGGCCAATCCTCCACCACAAGGACATGATCCCGCAATTCGAACGGGAGGAAACCAAGCAGCCGCACGCGCATCTGATCCTGTGCGGAATCATCATCTTCGCAATCGGCCTGTTCAAGAAAACGTGCCTCGCCGACGGCATCCAGCCGCTGGTCGCACTCGCCTTCGATGCGCGCGCGCCGAGCTTCGACCAGGCCTGGCTTGGCGCGCTCGCCTACACGTTCCAGCTCTATTTCGACTTCTCGGGCTATTCCGACATGGCGATCGGGATATCGCTGATGTTCGGCATCTTCCTGCCGGTCAATTTCAACTCGCCCTACAAGGCCACCAGCATCGTCGAGTTCTGGCGGCGCTGGCACATGACGCTTTCGCACTTCCTGCGCGACTATCTTTACATCCCGCTCGGCGGCAACAGGCGCGGCCGCGTGCTGCGCTACGTCAACTTGCTGCTGACGATGCTGCTGGGCGGGCTCTGGCATGGCGCAGCCTGGACGTTTGTCATTTGGGGCGCGCTGCATGGCGCCTATCTCTGTATCAATCACGCTTTCAATGCGCTGGTGCCGAATGTTCCAAAATTGCTCGCGCGCCCAGCTCGCGTCGCCGGGGCCGTGCTGACATTCCTTGCCGTTGTTGCCGCATGGGTCTTCTTCCGTGCCGAACGGGTCGATTGGGCCATGCGGATTCTGAATGCGATGGCCGATCCCTCGAATATCGTGTTCGGGCGCGAGGAGATTGCGGCGTCGGTGATGGTCGCAATTTATGCCGCGCTGGTGTGGCTGGCACCGAATACGCAAGGAATCATGGGGTACGACCACGCCAATCGCAGGGTCGGTGACGGCCTGATGGCCGGACGGATGCGGCCGCTGGTCCTCTATGGTGCGTCGCTGGTGCTTGCGTTCGGGATTTTGGGCATCCAGAGCCACAGCGAATTCATCTATTTCCGGTTCTGATGCAAGGCGCGTTCACACATCCAGGGCGTCTTCTCCTCGCGAGCATCGCGTGCGTGCTGGGCGCGGCTGCGCTCACCTATGTCATCGATCCCCTGCAACTGTTTCGCCCCTCGCGCCTCGTCGCACCTTTTTATTCCGACGACACGCGGGTGCAGAATGCCGGGCTGATCCGCAGCCAGTCGTTCGACACCGCCTTCATGGGCACCTCGCTCGCGATCCATTTCCGCCAGAGCGATATCGACCATGCGCTGGGCGTGCACTCGCTCAAGCTGGCGATGACCGGCTCCAATTCGCGCCAGCAGGGGTTTGTGCTGGAGCAGGCAATTGACCGCGGCGCAAAGCGCGTGATCTGGGCGATGGACGATTTCATCTTTGTCGATGCGGCCGACATCGAGACCGATCCTTATCTCTCTGCTGATCTCTATCGCGGGACGCCTAAAGGCATCGCGTCCTATCTGTTCAGCGCGGCGATGGCGAAGGAATCCCTGTTTGCGCTGCTGCGGTCGGTTCCGCCGCTGCGGCAGCCGCTGACCCGGGCCGCGCCTTATCTGCCGATCAAGTTCGCGCTGCCTGATGTCGATGACATCTATGCGTTGCCGCGCGATATCGACATCGCGCGCGCCTACAATGCGAAAAGGACGCTCGCGGCCTTCGCCTATATCACCGATCCCGTACGCAGCCGCTTTCTCGGCGAAGGCTATCGTTACGACGCGATGGTGCGGCATTTCGAGCATGACGCTTTCGGCCTGATCGCGCGCCATCCGGACGTGACCTTCGACATCTACTTCCCGCCCTATTCGATCCTGCAATTCGTCGCGATGCGCGACGCTTCGCCCTCGACGCTGAAGATCGTCACCGATCTCACGGCCGTCATTGCGCAGCGCCTGACGCAGCTCCCCAATGTGCGCCTGTACGATTTCCGGGCGATCAAGGACGTGACGCACGATTTCGACCATTACGGCGACGTCATCCACCATTCGCCGGTCATCGATGCGAAGGTGCTGTCGTGGCTGGCGCGTGAGCAGTATCGGGTCGATCCGAAGGCGCCGCTTGCGTCATTGGAGGCGTTGAAGGCGCAGGTCGAGGCGTATCGCTTGCCGCGGTGAAGCGTTGGCCTCTGCCAATCTGAGGCCACAGCGTAGCCAAACAGTCCGCCGTCGTCCCGGCCTTCGCCGGGACGACAGCGGAGTTTCCGGCTTGCGCCTACACCGCCACCTCTTCGCCGAGATACGCAACCGCTGCCTCGAGCCCGCCTTTGCCGTGCGGGATCTTCAGCGCGTTCAGCCCGACCTCGATCACCCCCAACGTGCCGAGCAGCATCGGGGCGTTGACGTGGCCCATATGGGCGATGCGGAAGGCTTGTCCCGAGAGATCGCCGATGCCGGTGCCGAGCACGACACCGCACTTCTCCTTGCAATAGCGTTGCAGGATTGCCGGATCGTGGCCGTTGCTCATGGTCACCGTGGTCACGGTGTTGGAGCGTTCGCTGGCTTCCGCGACGTTGAAGCCGAGCACCTGGCCTTCAGACCACGCGCCGACGGCGCGGCGTGCGGCTTCGCCGAGCAGGCTGTGGCGGCGGAAGGCGTTCTCCAGTCCCTCCTCGTGCAGCAGGTCGATCGCCTGGCGCAGCGCGAACAGCAGATGGACCGGCGCGGTGCCGGCATATTTGCGATAATGCTCGCTGCCCTCGCGCTCGCTCCAGCTCCAATAGGGCGTGCTCATGTTGGCGGTCTTCTGGACCTCGAGCGCACGCGCGTTGGCCGCGACGAAGCCGAGGCCGGGCGGCGTCATCAGGCCCTTTTGCGAGCCCGACATCGCAACGTCGATGCCCCATTTGTCCATCTCGAATGGCATGCAGCCGAGCGAGGCCACAGTGTCGACCATGTACAGCGCCGGATGGCCGCTCGCCTTGATCGCCTTGCCGATCGCCTCGATGTCGTTCTGCACGCCGGACGCCGTGTCGACCTGGACGACGACGACGGCCTTGATGGTGTGATCCTTGTCGCGGCGCAGGCGCTCCTCGACTTCGTGCGGCCGCACCGCGCGGCGCCAGTCGCCCTTGAGCACCTCGACCTCGGCACCCATCAGCGCTGCGGCATGGCCCCAGCCGATTGCAAACCGTCCGCTTTCGAGCACCAGCACCTTGTCGCCGCGCGACAGCACGTTGCTCAATGCTGCTTCCCAGGCGCCGTGACCGTTGGCGATGTAGATGTAGGACTTGCCCTTGGTCGCAAACAGTTTCGAGATGTCGCTGAGCAGGCTCTCGGTCAGATCGGTCATCTGTTTGGAGTAGATGTCGATCGCCGGACGATGCATCGCCCGCAGCACCTCGTCGGGCATATTGGTGGGCCCGGGGATGGCCAGAAATTCCCGGCCCGCGCGAACGGTCATTGCTGTTGGTCCTTGTTGCCTGAGAACAGGATGGTGGGTCGCTGATTCACACTTTTACGCGGCGCTGCGGTGCAAGAAAAGGCCGGAAAACGCAGGTCTGACGTGGGCTATCTCTTAGTCTCGCGGCAGCCCGCATCTTCGGCTTCCTCCACCGAGCAGAACCAGCGCGTGCCCTTGCTGATCTTCATCTTGATCTGCGCATACCAGCGGCTGGTCGGCCGGTGATAGATGCATTCGCCGGCGGAGTTGACATTGCCCTTGATGGTGCAGTCCGGCGAGGGCGCGACCGGGCCCGAGGCCGAAGCGAGCAGGATCGCATGCGCGCCGTCGGGCGGCTTGGTGGCGCCGAGGATGGTGGTCTTCTTGTTGCGCTCGCGCCAGTCCCAGGGCGCGATGAAGGCGCCCTGCCACATCCCGGCCTTGGCCTCCCGCGCGGCCTTCTCGTCCGCCTCATAGTCGTGCGACATGCGGGTGTAGGCCAGCGCCCAGCCTGCGCGCACCAGCCATTTCTGGATATCCTCTCCGCCGACATCGCAGCGCGCCACGGTGCGGCCGCGCCGGTCGATCGACCTCGCATGGCAGACCCAGTTCTTGCCGTCGGCGTATTTGGCGAGCTCGTCGCGGGCCGCGATGCCGCAGGTCCAGCGCTCGCCCTTGTTGTTGAGGCAGAGCTGGTCGACCGCGGGCGCGTCGATGCCGCCGAGCCTGATCCGCGTGTTGCCGATCATCACGGCGTCGCCGGCGCGAACCTTAGCGGTGCCGGTGATGTCGGCGGCCTCAGCCGGCGACGGCAAGCCGGGCAAGGAGAAGCCAAGCAATGACAGCGCAATCAGGAATTTTCGCAACATGCCGGCCCGCGTGTGATGAAAATTGCGATAGACCTCGCAATTGTGGTCGGCTTTTGTCCGCCCGGCCAGCATATGCCTGGCAGTTGGGCTTTCAACTTACTGTCATCGGGCGAAGTTTGTAGGGTGGGTTAGCCGAAGGCGTAACCCACCTCTTTCGTCTCCACGGTGGCGGAAGTGGTGGGTTACGCTTCGCTAACCCGCCCTACGAAACCTATCCCCGCGCCATCGCCCGCTTGGCCACCGCCAGCCCCATCAGCACGAACGCCGACGTGACCTCAGGCCCGCCGACCAAAATCCGCGTCGGCGTCTTCATCTTGTTCCACTCATAGGCGCGGAACGGGCCACGGCGACCGCCTTCGCCGAGGCTCGCGACGATCACGTTCAGCGCCGGCGCAAAGGCGCGCGGGTCGGCGCCGAGATGGCCGAGCGCGATCAGGGCGAGCGCTGCGTCGAACACGTTCATCTCGGCGGCCATCAGCTCGCCCTTGACGTAGGAGAGCACGCGGTGGCGGATGAAATCGAAATCGCCGTCGGGATCGATGATCGCCTGCGCCGCCAACGGCAGCGCCAGGAAGGCGGCGTAGCAGCGGCCGAAATAGGCGCTGTAGAGCTCCGGTAAATAATAGATGTGCGAGCGCGGATTGGCGAAGGCGCCGCTCGCCGCCAGCCGCTTCTGGAAGCCGATGATGCGATGAACGGTGGCAAGCCGCGCCGGCGTTTCCAATACTTTCCAGCGCGCGAGATTGCGGAAGCTGACCTCGAGAATGTCGAGATTGAGCGTCGGATCGAGATCATTGCCATAGGGCCGCTCGCCCTTGAGATTGTCGATCCAGGTCGCAACCCCGCCCTCATAGTCGATATTGTCGTTGATCGGCACGGTCACGCGCGGCTCGTTGACGCCCGCCTGTACCTGATAGCCCGCGTAGAAATCCAGCAGCGGCTGATCGAGGATCGGATCGGTGCAGCCGGCTTGCGTCGCCGCGGAGATCGAGCACGCCGTGGTGTCGCAATCCGGCACGTAGACGCCGAAACCGAGGTCCTGCTTGATCTGGGCGAAGTAGCGGGAGAAGCGCGGATGGGGCGCGGGCGCGAGCGCGGTGATGACGTTGAACCGCGCCCCGTCGATGCCCTCGACCTCTTCGCGGCTGATGTTGACGCAGAAATCGACCATGTCGGCGACCGCGCGCTCCGCCGACATCTTGTCGGCGGACGAGGCCAGACCGGTCTCGACGTAGCTCAACAGCGCCTCGATGAAGAACGCGTCGTAATAGGCCGAGCGGTGGCGGATCTGCACCGGCTCCCACATCGGTTCGGCAACCCCTCGCCAGGGCGGATTGACGACTGCGCGCGCCGGCGATCGCGCTATGAAGACGCGGGCGAGGTTGAACAGCAGCGAGGAGTTCTTGTAGCCACGCGCGTTGAGGCCCGTGAGCGCCATGGTCAGCTCGCGCCCGCGGAAATCGGGATCGCCGATCAGGTTGAACGCGGCGTAGGTCGGCAGAAAGCCATTCTTGCGGTACGAGCCCAGCAGATGCTGCGCGCAATCGCGGATCACGCCGTCGATCTGCGATGGTTGCGGCATGGCGCCGGTGAACATGGCCGGCGGCGGCTTGGGATGATCCAGCGCGATGCTGTCGACGAGATCGGCAACGGGCTGGCCGACCGCCGCCCAATCAGGCTCGGCCTCGTCGCGGGCGCGCACCAGCGCCTCGCGCAGCCGGGCCAGTTTGCCTTCGTCGCGCAGCTCAGGCAGTCCGGCCCGGCGGAGCAGCACCCGCAATGCGGGATTGCCGAGCGCGGTCTTGTAGAACTTGGCCAGATGCGGATCGCCGCTGGCCGCAACAGACAGTACGGGATCGCAAACGTCGTAAAGCGAGGGGCCATCCTTCCGCGCCGTCAGCGCCCGGCAGGCGGCGCCGGCAAAATATTGAAAGCTCATGAAATAACCTGGTCGCGGGAATTGGCCGGGGGGCCGGCCGGCACGCTCCCAGCCGCGTGCCACCCCCTGCAAGTCGTTGAAAAAGCTACCCGGATTCGCAGGAAATACAAATGTGATGACAGTCACAGAAAAAGCCGGCACGGAGCCTGCATAATCAGGCTCCGGAAGGCTACGGGGACGCAAAAAAATCACATATTGGGCGATGAAAATTAACACACGTTTCCAAAGACTTAGGTCAAATTTTCGGCGATCTATTGCGGGGGAGGCGATATCCGGTTAAGGCTTTGTTTGGTGCGGCGCCGCAAATTGCGCGCAATTCGGGGGCACACCCCCGGCCAATCCCTCAAACCCAAAGACGCTATCGCGCTACTCAAACAGTGTGCGCGTGCTTGGCTGGTCTTTGGCACTGACAGGAATGACGCGAGATGAATGTAACGCAGCTCGACATTTCCCGACGCACGATCGCGGTGGCCGCAGCCCTCATCGGCACGGTCTCGCTCGTGATCGGCGCCCATGCTGCCCTCAACATGCGGGCGCTCGATGCCGCCAAGGCCGTTTCGACCGACCAGGTCACCGGCTCGATCGGCCAGGCCTCGCGTCTCGCCCTCGTCATCGGCAATGGGCACTACCCCGACGCCAACGCGCCGCTGACGCAGTCGATCAACGACGCCCGCGCGCTGTCCTCGTCGCTGCGCAAGAACGGTTTTGACGTCGACATGGTGGAAGACGCGACCAAGGACGACATGGTCCGCGCCGTCAATCGCCTGAAGTCCCGGATCAAGCGCGACACCGTCGTCATGCTGTTCTTCGGCGGCTACGGCGTGCAGGCCGGCCGCGAGAGCTACATGCTGCCGGTCGATGCCGTGATCTGGAAGGAAAGCGATGTCCGCCGTCACGGCGTCTCCATCGAGGGCGTGCTCGACATGATGAAGGAGCAGGGCGCCAAGGCCAAGCTCGTCGTGGTCGACGCCTCCCGCCGCAATCCCTATGAGCGCCGCTTCCGCTCCTACAGCCACGGCCTCGCGCCGATCAGCGCGACCGACAATGCGCTGATCCTCTCCTCGGCTTCGCCCGGCAAGGTCGTCGACGACGGCAAGGGCGAGCACAGCGTGCTGGTCAGCGAGTTCCTCAACAACCTCAATGCGCAGGGCAGCGCCGAGAGCGTCTTCAACAAGACCCGCCTTGCGATCTCCCGCGCCAGCGAAGGCGACCAGGTCCCGACCGTCTCCTCCTCGCTGCTCGAGGACGTCCATTTCGGCGAAGCCGGCGGCTAGTTTTTCTTAGGTCTTGTAGGGTGGGCAAAGGCGCAACGCGCCGTGCCCACCATCTTTCCAACATTTCGATAGAAGACGCGGTCGATAGAAGACGTGGGCACGCTTCGCTTTGCCCACCCTACGATCCGCGTGTTTAACGTACATCTGCCTCTCCACCGTCATTGCGAGCGCAGCGAAGCAATCCAGAATCTTGCCGCGGAAAGATTCTGGATTGCTTCGTCGCTTCGCTCCTCGCAATGACGATCGTGGCGATTACTTTGCCGCTTCCGCGGCCATCACCGTGCGCACCGGATCGCCTTCGCGCAGCAGCGCGCCGGCGCGGGCGACGACGATATCGCCTTCGTTGAGGCCGTCGCGGATCTCGATATTGCCGCCCGACATCAGTCCGACCTCGACGCGCTTGGTCTCGACGCGGTTGCGGCGGATCACCTGCACGACGGTGCCGGCGGAGGAATACTGCACCGAGGTCAGCGGCACCGTGACGTTGCAGCTCTGGCCCGACTTGATCAGCGCACGGCCGCTCGCATTCAGCAACAGCCGCTTCTGCGCGGAAATGCCGATATAGACCATGCCCTGCTGGATGTTCGGCTCGACCGTCGGGCCGATGCGGCGCACCTTGCCGTCGATATCGCCGGCGCCGGCGATGCGCACGGTCGCCACCTGGTTGACCGCGAGCTTGCGCATATCGCTGGTCGCGACGAGGGCGACGAGATCGTACTCGCTGCGCGCCACGATCGTGAACAGCGCCTCGCCCTTGGCAGAGGCGAGGTTGCCGATCTGCGCGGTCGACGTCGCGATCACGCCTGCCACGGGGGCGGTGACCTGAAGCGTGCCGCCCTCGGGCAGTGCGAGCCGCGCCAGCACCTGGCCTGCGGTGGTGGTGTCGCCGGCTTCCGCCAGCACCTCCGTCACCTTCAGGCCGGGCCGCTCTGGCCGCACCGAGCTTGCCTCGCGCGCGATGATCGTGCCGGTGCCCTCGACGATGTCGGAGAAACAGGATTTTGCGACCTTCAGCACCGTGACCGCCGGCCCCTTGGGCGCGTCGTCATCGGCGGCGGCAGCGGGCGGGGCCGACAGCAACAGCAGTCCGGTGAGCGCAACGAGATGTCTGGAAACAGAACGCGCAGGCAATGAACGCATGGGTCATTCCGGTTGGGGCCTTGACGGCCTCATCGTTAGCAGAAGCGATCGCTGCGAGCCAATGGCACATCAGGGCCGGCCGGATGAGAATGCCGCCGCAGCACGGGCGGCGCGATGCCGCCCGTTGATTTAGTCTTCGGGACCGGCGCCAAGGTTCGCTGTCTTCCACCGTCCCGGCGGCCATCCTTCGAGACGCCCGCCTACGGCGCGCCCTCGGGATGAGGTCGTGCTTCGCGGCGGGATATCAGGCCCTCATGGTGAGGAGCCCGCCAAAGCGGGCGTCTCGAACCATGCAGGCCGAACTCATCCCGCAGCGGAGCCCCCTCACGGCAGGCTCAAGAACTCCACCCAGTTCGGCTTCTTGCCGGTGGCGTAGGATTTCAGCTTGGCGAGTGCCCCGCTGCTCTGGTCGATGGCATAGACCGTCATGCTGTCGGAGAGCTCGCCCACTGCGGCAAGGTAGCGCCCGCCGGGATCGATGTGGAAGCCGCGCGGCTGCTTCTCGGTCGGCACGCTGCCGATCGTGGTCAGCTTGCCATTTGTCGCATCGACCTTGTAGGCGGTGAGCGTGCTGGTGGTGCGCTCGGAGGCGTAGAGGAAACGGCCGTCGGGGGTGATGTGGATGTCGGCGGCCCAGGGCTTTCCGGTAAATCCTTCTGGCAAGGCGCTGGTGCGCTGGATCTCGTCCCATGCGCCGCCCTTGGCCTCATAGGCGAACGCCGCGACGTCGCCGTTCAGCTCGTGGAGGAGATAGACGAACTTGCCGTTGGGGTGGAACACGAAATGCCGCGGCCCCGATTTCTCCGGCACCTTGTGAGCCGGCGGATCGCTCGGCGTGAGCGTGCCGGTCGTGGCATCGAACGTGAAGGCCAGGATCTGGTCGGAGCCGAGATTGGTCGCGAACGCGAAGCGGTTGTCGGGCGAGGGCAGGAAAGCGTGCGCGTTCAGCCCGGTCGGGATCACCTGCTTTGGCTCGCCTGCGACGCCGTTGGCGAGCAGCGGATTCAGCGCGACCTTGTTGCCGCCATAGGAGGCGCTGAACAGGAATTTGCCGCCGCGGTCGATGGCGATATTGGCCATGCTGTCGGCGAGTGGGCCGTTGCCGATATGGCTGAGCTGGCCCGTCTTGGGATCGATCGCAAAGCTCACCGCAACGAACGGTTGCGAGCGGACACCGGCGATCAGCACGCGATGATCGGGCGTGATCGCGAGCGGCGTCGAGGAGCCGGGCTTTTCGACGCCGGTGAAGGCGGCCGTCTGCACGGGCGTCATCTCGCCGTTCTCGGCCATCTTGAACACGCTGATGTCGTTACTGTCGGCGTTGCCGACATAGGCGAAGGTCTCGGCCATGCCGGCGCGGACTCCAGAAATGAGAGTGAGGAAAGCGAGCGTGGTGGCGATCGCGGCACGGGGTACGCCGGATCTGCTGCGTCGGGTCGATCTCACCATGGGGGTCCTCCTGGATGCCGGTGCGGCATTTGTCGTTTTGCCGGCGAGGATAGCGGCAGCCGCCCCGCCGCACCAAACTCCAATTGGGATCGATCGATGCCGAAATGGTATCGGTGGGAGATCTACCGTATCGCCGCTGTGCGGGAGGGCAGATGGGGCCCGGGCGGGACGTGGGGCGGCCCGAGCACGGTCCACACGGTGACCGCGAGCAGCGCGCAGGTCAGGATCGTCCAGGCGACGAGTGGCTTCCGCATCAGGCCGTATCCGTCAGTCATATGAATGAGAATGCTCCCGGGGGCGGGCCTGGCTATCGTGCACTGCAAATCGCGGCGATCCTATGAACTCGTTCACAGCCGAACCGAACCAATGCCGCGCGAGCGCATTGAACCGGTATGGCCCGTGAAAACGATCTCGAAGGTAAGCCCGACATGGGCGGCAAGCATGGCGGTCAGGCCGGCCAGCCCAAGCTGCCGCCGCGCCCGCGTCAGGGCGAGCGCGACGAGGACGTCGTGGCAAAGCGCCACACCGGCCAAACCGATCCCAACTCCGCGCCGACCAAACCAAAATAGCACCTCGCCCGCGCCGCCCGCGCACTGGGAACGGCAGCCTCGCCTTGCCGTTACCCTGATCCCGCGGGCGGAGCAGATCGAAACGGAGGCTGGCACGTGTTTTGGATTTATTGGGACACCGCCTGGTCGCTCATCATCAGCGGCATCATGTTCGCGACCATCGTCGCGCATCCCGATGCCGAGTTCGTCGAGATCCACGCGGCCAAGCAGGTCAAGTGAGCCCGCGCCGGCCGGTTCAGCGGCGCATCATCGTATGCTGGGCCGAGCCGGGACATCAGAACTCAAAATCTCAAGTCATGCTGCCCGGCATGAAGCAGCGGATCTTGGCGCGGCCGTTGACGTAATACGGCCAGACCATGGTGCGGCCGGCGCGGTTCGGCTCGGTGATCACGGTGTCGTCGGGCACCTCGATCCAGTCGCCCAGGAGTCGCACGCGATAATGTCCGTTGCTCGTGTCCCAGTCGACATCGTCCAGCGCGGTGCCGTCGGCGTCGGCGCAGCAGGGACCGCCGCCCTTGCTGTGCAGGCTCTCGAACCAGCCCTTGAGGGGCGAGTTTGCGTAGCGACCGTCGTCGCGGGCCTGCACGGATGGGCCGATCATGGCAGTAACCGCTACGAGAGTGACCATCCTGAATGCCGCGATCGCCATATCGCCTCGCTCGATTCGCGCGCGCACGAGCGCAGACGAGGAGCCGCCTGCGCGGCACGTGACGCAATGCTGGCTGGCGCCGCCGACCGGTTCCAGCCGTCTCAGCGGGGCGATAACCGCGAGGGTCGATGTTTGATCCTATTTTCAAGGGCGCGGACCTATCGAGTCCGCGCCCTGCTTCGGCTCTAACCCGGCAAGCGGTCAGTAGTCCCAGAACACCGGCACCCATCGGAAGGCCTCGCCGTCGGCAGCCACCCGGCCCACGGACGGGAACGGCAGGTGCGTGGCCACCAGCATTTCGCCGGTCTCGGCAAGCTGTCGCAACAGACGAACGCGAACGCGCGCGGCCTCCTCGGGGTCGTGCTCGAAACCGTTGTGCCAGTCGGGTTGCTCGAACCCGACGGCAAACACGGCGTCGCCGGCGAATGTCAGCGCGTCGTCGCCGGCCGCCATGCGAACCACGCTGTGTCCGGGGGTGTGACCGCCGGTGCGACGGGCGACGACGCCAGGCGCAATCTCTTGCTCGTCATCGAACAGCCGCAGCTGACTGCCGTACTCCTTCAGGAACCGCTTGGCGGTCGATCGCAGCGCGTCCGGGAACCCTTCCGGCATGGCAGTGCGGGAGAAATCAGGCGCTTCCCAGAACTTGACCTCTGCGGCCGCGACGTGAATCCGCAGGTCCTTGCGCAGCTGCTGCTTCACGCCGTCGACCAGCAGCCCGCCAATGTGGTCCATGTGCAGATGGGTGAGCACCAGATCGGTTACCGCCGAAAGATCGATGCCCGCGGCCGCCAGTCGCCTGATCAACTGCCCGGCGCGCGGCAAGTTCAAGTTCGGGTCCGAGCCCAGCCCGGCGTCGATGAGGATGGTCTTGCCGCCGCTGCGGACCATGACGGCGTTCAGCGCCCAGTCGAAAGCATCCTGCGGCAGGAACATGTCGTGCAGCCAGGTCGCCCGCACCGCCGGGTCGGCGTTGTGCGCGAGCATCGTGGTCGGCAGCGGCAGCACGCCGTCGCTCACCACCAGCACGTCGATCTCGCCGATCTTCAGCGCGTAGCGCGACGGAACGAGCTCTTCGGGTCCCGATGACACGGGATATGAGGTGTTGTGCAGATTCATGTTGGTCTCCTGTTTCAAAGATAGGGGCTTCCGGCTGGTGGTTGAGCAGGCAGCGCCGCCGGGGGAGTGCGCAGCCGTGATCGCTTGGTGCGCTAGAGGCTGGTCACCCGTTCCGGATCGGCCGACGCGAGCGCCAGGGCGCGCTCCGCCTTCGGCGGATAGATCCAGACGGTGTTGATCTCACGCTTGGTCTTCTTGGCGACGTCGCCGACCAGCTCGACCTTGCGCTCCCATCCGCGTGTGAACAGCGCGCCGGCTTCGCCGAGGTCCAGGCAGGTGACGTAGGCCTTCTGGTGGTAGGGCCTGGTCGGAACGCCAAGCAATTCGGCCGCGGCATTGTTGCCGGCAAAGGCGCCCATTCGCGTGGCGTGCTGGCACGACATCAGTGCGTAATTGCCCTCGTCGTCGCAGGCGGCGCGTGCTGCGTCGCCGGCCGCGAAGACACCCTGAACGCCTGGCACCTGCAAGCAGCGATCGACCAGCAACCGTCCGAAATTGTCGCGCTCGGCGGGAATCTGCCCGGTCAGCGGCGCTGCACGCATGCCCGCCGCCCAGATCACCGTCTCGGTTTCGATGTGCTCACCGCTGGACAAGGTGACGCCGGTCTCGTCGAGCGCGGCGACGCCGGCACCGAGCCGTGTCTCGACGCAAATCTTGCGCAAGGCTTCCTCGATGACGGGGCGGGCGCTTGCACCCATGTCGGGTGCGATCGCAGTGTTGCGATCGACGATGACGACGCGCGTCCTGGCATTGGGGCCCAGGATTTCGCGCAGCCGCACCGGTATTTCGGTGGCCGCCTCGATCCCGGTGAAGCCGCCGCCGGCGACGACGACGGTGTTGCGTCCGTTCACGGCAGGCCGCTCCGCGAGGCCATGCAGATGCTTGTCGAGCGCAACGGCATCGTCGAGCGAATCGACGCTGAAGCCGTGCTCGGCGAGGCCCGGAATGTTCGGACGGAATAGCCGGCTGCCGGTGGTCACGACCAGGCGATCGTAAGACAAGGTCTTTCGCGCGCCCTTTGCGGGCGTGATCTGCACCGTTCGGGCCTCGGTGTTGATCGTCTCGGCGCTGCCCTGGATGTAGTCGACGTCGATCGCCTCGAGGACCTCGAGCAGCGGGGCCGTCAGGGTTTCCGGCTTCGGCTCGTAGAGCCGCGGACGGACCACCAGCGTCGGCTCCGGTGAGACGAGCGCGATCTGCAGATCTTGCGGCGAGACGCCCCGGATGTCGCGCAGTCGCGCTGCGGAAAGGGCGGCGTACATGCCGGCGAAGCCGGCGCCGATGATGACGAGTCGCATGGATTTTCTCCTTGGTTGCTGTTCGAAAGACCCGCGCGACCGCGCTGCTGCGTTCAGGGCAGCGGCCGGCGTCGGCGCGTGGGTGGGTTGGGTCGCTGGCTTAGGGCCCGATGCAGCGTGCCATCACCGATCTCGGCGGCTGGCCGTAGCCCAAGACGACGGGCTGAAGCTCACCTCGACTCCAGTCCTGATAGGGAAGCCCGGGGCCATTTCGGATCATGATGGAAACGGGCGGCTGTGCCGGGTGCATGTTGTAAGCCGGAATTTCCACTTCCTCGCCCGTCGCCGACGTGAAGCGAACGGCCAGCGAGAGTCCGTACAAGGTCGCGGTTGCAAGGCTCCGGCGGCGTGATGAGATCAACCGTCGACTGACGAAATTTTTCCAGGTCATCTTTGGTCTCCCTCGATTGGTCTGGACATGGAGATGATGTAGCCGACCCGATTTGCCGTTGCCCCAGCGCGATTGCCGTCGCTGTCGAGAGATTGCTGCTAACGCACGCGCCTGCGCCAATCGCTCGGCGTCTCGCCCGTCAGCTTCTTGAATGCCGCGGCGAAGGCGGTCTGCGAGGAATAACCAAGCGCCGCGGCGACCGAGACGATCGATTCGTCGCTCTCCCGCAGCATGTTCATGGCCTGCTCGAGCCGGTGCTGGCGAAGCCAGGCATGCGGCGACAGCCCGGTGCTCTCCTTGAAGGACCGGCAGAAATGAAAGCGCGACAAACCTGCATCGGACGCCAGCGCATCGAGCGAGACGTCCGCTTCGCTGTCGGAGCGCAATCGTTCGATCGCACGGAGCAGGACCTTCGGCGCCAGTCCGCCCATGGTCGGCTGGAACGTGGTTGGCGACCCTGCATGCGCAGTCAAAAGGCGCGTGGCCAGAAGATCCGTGAGCTGATGCCGGAATAGCGTATCAAGGACGCCATGGCTCTCTAGCGAATCCGCCGCGCTCAGGAGCAGTCGGGACGTGATCGTGTCGGGATGCGCCGTTCGCTCAATCAATTCGGCGGGCCCGGCGGTCCCGGCCTCGCCGGCGATGCGCTGCAGCGTTGCGTCGGGAAGGTAAAGCTGCACGACGTCGACGGGCTTCGGAATGTCCCATCGGGAGCTCGACCCTTCCGGAACGATGTTCACGACTCCCGGACGAAACGTGCCGATCGCGATCGATCTTCCCGAGCGCCGCTCCATGCGCTGCATCACGCCTTTATGCGCCATGATCACGTGGTGGCGCATGGGCTCGACGATGTCGTGCAGCGGATCATGCTTCCAGTGCGCGATACCGGCACCGGAGGAGTCCAGCGCCATGCGAAACGGCTGGGTCCTGAGCACGCGCGCCATCTCCCCGTCGGCGGCGCGCCGCTCGGACGTCGAGCGGTCGTCAGGCTGTGCGTCGGGTGCGGGCGGCAAGCCCTTGTGCGAGGGATTGCGCATGAGTGCAGTGTTCCCGGTCATGGTGTGGCTCCTGCTGATCAGCTCGGGCTTTCGATCAGTCGTCCGTATTTGTACGGAACGGCGCGTGTTCTATGCGCCGCGGTTGCGGTGCGTATTTCCTGAACCCGCCATGCTTTGTCCGATCCTGCTCCAAGCCGGCCCGCGCTTTCGCGAACGCACGGTGAGCGGCCGGGGAGGAGAAGTGCTTGTGAGAAAAGGGCGCAGGCCGCCACACGGCCGCCACATCGATGTCGCGATCGGGCACGCTCGTGGCGTGGAACGGTTGGATTTCAAGACGGACAAGCCTTGCCCGGCTCGGCGACAAATCCTCCAAACGGAGGCGACGGCGATGACCGGGCTGCGCTAGGCCGCGGCCGCCTGTGCCGACAACAGCTGCTTCAGTTTCGCCGCCGGCACGGCCGGGCTGAACAGCCAGCCCTGCATCTGGCTGCAACCGAGCTGGAGCAGCACCGCGCGCTGCGCTTCCGTCTCGACGCCTTCGGCGGTCGTCGCCATGTGGCGGGCGGCGGCCATGTGCACCACCGCCTGCACGATCGGCGAGGAATCTTCAGACTGGCCGATGTCGCAGATGAAGCTGCGGTCGATCTTGATCTTTTCGAACGGGAAGCGATGCAAATAGCTCAGCGACGAATAGCCGGTGCCGAAATCGTCGAGCGCAATGCGCACGCCGAGCTCGCGCAGCTGCTGCAGGATCGTCAGCGCCTCCTGGTCGTCGCGGATCAGGACCGTCTCGGTGATCTCGAGCTCGAGCCGTCCGGGTGCGAGACCGGACTCGGCGAGCGCGGCTGCGACCTTCAGCGCCAGCGTCCGCGAGCGGAACTGCACCGGTGAAACATTGACCGCGATGTGGATGTCGCCGGGCCAGGAGGCGGCCTCGGTGCAGGCCTGTCTCAGCACCCATTCGCCAATCTCGCCGATCAATCCGGTCTCTTCGGCAACCGGGATGAAGTCGGCGGGCGAGACCATGCCGCGCTCCGGATGGTGCCAGCGCAGCAGCGCTTCGCAGCCGGTGACCACGTTGGCCGCAAGATCGACCAGCGGCTGGTAGTGCACCTCGAACTCGCCGCGGGCCAGCGCCTGGCGCAGATCGAACTCGAGCTGGCGGCGCAGCCGCGCCTTGGCGTCGTATGCGGGCGCGAAAACGCGGAAGGTGCGGCGGCCCTCGGATTTCGCCGCATACATCGCGAGATCCGCGCGCTTGAGCAAATCGTCGAGATTGTCGCCGTGGTCGGGCGCGATCGCGATGCCGATGCTGGCATCGGTCGGGATTTCCTGGCCATTGTAGTTTACGGGCGCGCGCAGCGCCTTCAGGATCTGCTCGGCCAGCGCCGTCAGCTCGGCCACGTCGCGGGTGCCGGCCTTGACGATTGCGAATTCGTCGCCACCCAACCGTGCCACCATGTCGTTGCCGCTGATGCAGGCGCGCAGGCGGTTCGCGACCTGGCGCAGCAGCTCGTCGCCAACCTCGTGTCCCAGCGAATCGTTGACGCCCTTGAACTCGTCGACGTCGATATAGAGGATCGCGAACGGCTTGCCCTGGGCAAGCTCCGCGACACGCCGCTCCAGATGGCCGCGCATCAGCACGCGGTTGGGCAGGTCGGTCAGCGCGTCGTAATGCGCCATATGCGCGATGCGCTCGTCGGCGCGAATGCGCTCGGTGACGTCGTCATGGGTCGCGAGCCAGCCGCCGGCGGCGCCGGGCTGGTTCTTGATCTCGATCAGGCGGCCATCGGAGGTCTCGACGATCGTGCTCTGCGTCTGCCCGGCATTGCCCAAAATGCCGTCGCAATAGGAATCGACGTCGCCGTGGAACGAACCCGTGTCGTGGCGGTGCTGGATCACCTGGCGGAAATACGCGCCGGGCTTCACCACGTCGGCCGATAGGCCATACATCTCGATGTAGCGCCGGTTGCAGACGATCAGCCGCTCGTCCTGGTCAAACATCAGGAGACCCTGCGTCATCGTGTTCATCGCGGTGTCGAGCTGGTGCTTCTCCACGGCGAGCCGGCGGGTCATCTGGCGGAAGATGAAATAGAGCGTGAGCACGAGTAGGCCGATCGACAGCACGGCTACGGCCACGAAGAATTTGGTTTGCGTGTGCCATGTCGCCAGCGTCGCATCCAGCGACCTGGTCGCAACCACGACCAGCGGCTCGCCGGTCAGGAGGCGTGCGGCGACGATGCGATCCTTGCCGTCGATCGGACTTGCGAGCTGGGTCGTGACGAAGGTGCGCTCGAACACCGCCATCTGCTCGGGCGTTCCATTGCGGAAATTTTGCCCGATCATCGCGTCCACATGCGGAACGCGCGCGAGCAACTGGCCGTTCTGGTGGTGCATCGCAATCGAGGATTCCTCGCCGAGCCCGCTCGAGGCGAAGAAGGATTCGAGTTGGTCCGGCGCGATCGCGCGCGACACCAGCCCAAGGAATTCGCCGTGAGGACCGGAGACGCGGCGCGCGAACACGATCGCCGGTCCGCTGCCCAACCGTCCGGGCACCACCTCGACCTCTTCCTGCGAAGCCGGATCGTTCTTGAGGCGATTGAAATAGCCGCGGTCGGCGACCGAAACATCGGCGACCGGCCAGCGCCGCGACGAGTTGATCAGCACGCCCTTGGCGTCGAACAAATTGGCGCCGGCAACGTCCGACCAGCCGCTGGCTCTGGCGCGCAGCACTTCGTGCACGGCGAGCGTGCCCATCTCGCTGCGGAAGACATCGGCGGATTCGATGCCGTGGCTTTCGAGCTCGGAGATGATGCTCTTCTGCAGCACCGCGAAGTCTTCGAACTCGCGGTCGAAATGGCGGGCGAGCAAGCGGACCGCGCTCTCAAGGCTGTCGCGGCCGCTTTCGATTGCATTCTGCCGGAAGCGGTCGACGGTGAGCGCGGTGCCGATCGCCATTGCGGCCATCAGCACGAAGCCGCCTGCGATCAGCCATGTCAGCGGCGCGCCGCGCCAACGGCGCAGCAACGCGCGCATGCGCGCGCTCCATCGGATCGATGTGCCCATGCAGCCCTCCCGTGGGATGCAAGATGCGGCAAAACCGACAAGACCGCGTTACCAGTAAGGGTTAGGAAACCATGAATCGGAGCGTAATCAGAGGGTTGGTTCCATCGCTGTCTGAAGGCGCGGTGGGCCAGGGTTCCCTCAGCGTCGGATTTCCCATCGCAACGCTTCCGCATTGGTCCTGGCGAACATCGCCGGCACGTCGAAGGTCCCGGTCTTGAGATCATAGCGGCAGCGCCAGTCGGCCAACCCCTTCACGGCGACGTTCTTCGGGTGCTTGTCCATTTCACCCGACAGCGAGATGACGAGGTAACGGTTGTCCGGCCAGTGCACGCCGAGGCCGCGATAAGCCTCTTCGATGCCTTTCACGAGATTGGCCGAAATGTGGTAGTCGAGCTTCATCTTCCCGGTGTCCGGGCGGCTGTGGAAATAGGCCCAGGCCAAGTCGCTGAACGGCGTCTTCGTCGCGCTGACGAAGGCGCCTTTCTCGACATGGTAGAGATAGAGGTCCTGCTCGCCGGAGCCGGTCTTCTGCATCCGCACCAGCCATTGCGAGTCGGGCGTGAAGCGGAAGCCGGCGCCGTAACCCTGCTCGGGCTTCAGCTCCGTCATCTGTTCGCCACGCCTCGCCCAGGCCTGCCATTTGACGTCCAAATCCCCGCTGTCCTTCATGTACTGCTCGATCCCGGTGGCGCCGTCGGGCGAGGTGAAGGCGAGATCGGCATTGCCGGTGAGGATGAAATCCGGCGGCGGGCCGGAAGCGGCGAGCCCCGGAGTTGCGGCCAGCGTCGGGACAAGCGCGAGCCCTACCACCAGCCCAAGTACCGGCAATTGTGCGGGACGGCAAAATGCGTTCACGGTGAAAATTCCTCGAGAAAAATACCGCGATGCGGCCTCGATCATTTGACGCTGGCGGGGGTGCGCCGGTTCATCCCCGGCGCCGGCTCATCATCCTATCGACCGTCTTGCTGCCGTGGCCAAAACGGCGCAACTTGCCGGCTCGATTGATTTGCAAGGTTCTTCCTGATCAAGGTTCGTTTCCGATGGTGACCGCATCCAAGGCCTTCATTGCATTCTGTCTGCTCGCGGTGGGCGGCACCGTGCTGGTGATCGGCCCCACCGAGCTGCGTCGCCTGCTGCCGATAGGGGCGAAGACCGACATCGCCGCCAGGCCGGAACCCAAGGTCGAGCCCAAGGTCGAATCCAAGCCGGAACTCAAGCCGGAAGAGCCCAAGCTCGCCGCGGTCGCGCCGCCGGCACCAGCTGCATCTCCGGCGCCGGCCCCCGAGCCGAAGGCGGGTGCGCTGGCTGAAACCCAGAAGCAGGTCACGGCCGCGCTTGCCGATCTTGCACCGGTCAAGCCGCCGCCGGCGGTTGCCGATACCGGCCCCCGTTTCGACGTCGCGCGCGTCGATGACCACGGCGAGGCGGCGGTGATCGCGGGCCAGGCGACGCCGGGCGCCAAGGTCGAGCTGCTGCGCGACGGCAAGCCGCTCGACACGGTGGTGGCGGATGCGTCGGGCCAATTCGTGATGACGCCGCCGCAGCTTCCCGCCGGTTCCTATGAGCTCACCCTGCGGGCGAAATCGCCTGACGGCACCGTCACGCAATCCGGCCGCAGCATGCCGGTGGTGATCGCCGAAGCCGCGCCGCCGCCCGCGCGCCCTACACCGGCCGCGAGGCAAGAGACGAAGCAGGAAGCGACGGCCGAGAAGCCCGACGACAAGTCGGATGTGGTGGCATCTTTATCGGACAGGCCTGCGGCCCGGCCGAGATTGATGGGCGCACCGAAACCAAAGGGCGGGTCGGGGGTCATGGCGCGGGCGCCCGCGGCCACGACCGTTGCATCGGCCTCGCCGGCGGAAATCGTCAGTGGTGCACCGGCGGAAACAGGCGGCAGCCGGGTAATCTCCCGCGGCGACAGCCTGTGGGCGCTCAGCCGGCTCGCTTACGGCAACGGCGCCCGCTTTGCCGTGATCTACAACGCCAACCGCGCCAAGATCCACAATCCCAATCTGATCTATCCCGGCCAGACCTTCGTGCTGCCGCAGAAGGCGGAGTGACGGCGCATCGGCTCTGCCCGGTGCGCGTTGCGACGCTTTGCCCTGTGCGCTTCCGGAACATTTGGTTCCCTCGCGCGTCGTTGTGATGCGACGCGATGCGCGCTTGGCGCCGGAGGAGGGCCAAGGTGGACAGGTCAGTGGTCATGTCGAGATCACGCTTGGCGCTCAGGCCAAGGCTGGGGCTGGCGCTATCAGGCGCAACCCTCGTGATTCTGGCGGTGCTGTTGCCAAGTCGCGCCGAGGCGCAGTTCGGCTTCCGCGGCGGCCCGCTCGGTGTTGCGCGCTTTGCCGTCGGCCACATGATCGGTATGTCTCGCTTGCGCCATGCCCGCATGGCGGTGCGGGGCAGCCGATACCGCTCCGCAGCGTTGAGGTCGCAAGATCCTCGCGGCGCAGAGCGCGGCCAGCCTGCGAATCCTTACGTCCTCCGTGCCGCAATGACGGCGCAAGCCGCGCTGTCGGGCTGGCACGGCGGCCGCCGTCCCCAAGGCTGGTGGCGCCACCCCGACGGCAGCTACGGCTGGGTCGGCCCGGTGTTCTGGCCGTTCGCGCATGACGACCTCACCACCGCGATCATCCTCGGCGATGCGACCAGCCTCTCGCTCTATGGCTATGGCGACATCTATGCCGCGATCTTCGCACCCTATGCGGCCACCGAGCTTGCCGCCTACACCGCGCCGCAAGGACGGCGCGGACGGCGAGTCCCGACCGCGGAGACTGTCTGCGATGCCAGCGACACCGGCGGCCTGCCGGTCGATCGCATTGCCGCTATCGTGCAGCCGAATGAATTGCAGCGCACTGCGCTCGACGAGCTCGCGACCGCGTGGGCATCCGCGCGCGACACCATCCGCGCCGCCTGTCCGGCGCAGGTCCCCGCGACGGCGATGGAGCGCCTCGGCCTGATGCGCGAGCGCATCGAGGCCATGATCAAGGCGACGGACGCGGTCGCACCTTCGCTGGCAAAATTCGTCGATCTCCTCGACGACGACCAGAGAGCCAAGCTCGACGGCCTGGCCAAGGACCGCCGCGCCGCGCTTGCAGCGATGCAGCAAAAGAATCCCCAGGCGGCATCGGCCTGCCAGGCGGACAGCGATCCCCGCTACGACGAGAAGCTGCAGCGCCAATACGAGCAGCTCATTCAGCAGCAATGGCCCGCGGCCGAGATCGCCTCCACGCTCAAGCTCGACGACACCGCCCGCGCGCGCCTCGACGTGCTCCAGGACACTACGCTGCGCACCATGGAAACGCTGAGCGCCTGTCCGTCACAGGCCGCACCGACACCACAGGCCCGCCTCACCGCCGCGAAGGCGCGGCTGGAGACGATGCTGCAGGCGGTGAACGGCGTCAGTGACGCGCTCGACGATTTCGAGGCCGACTTAAGCGACGAGCAGAAGGCGGGGTTCGAGGCGATCGGGCCGAAGCGCGGCGTGTGATCACCCGCAGGCCCACTCGAACTTCATGTCCTTGAAGTCGAGCTGCGCGTTGCCGCTGCCGAAATTGTAGCCGCCGAAATATTCCTCGAACTCGATGTAGAACGGGCTCATCTCAGGCACCGCCTGGCAGGGCCGCATGGTGCCGCCGAGATGGTTGTGGGCGTGGTCCTTGCCCCAGTCGTGCGAGCGGAAATTCTCGGTGGTCGGGACGCCGTCGATAAAGTAGTAGTAGGACTGATAGTCGCTCGGCGGATTACGCGGGAGGTGCGGGTCCTGCGGGGCCTTGCCGGCATTGGGATCGGTCGCGCGCGGCATCAAGGCGATCGCGAGGTTCTCCGCCAGGTCACCCCGCGGAGGGCCGGCGAACATCTTCTGCGCGTAAGGCGCCGCGGATTCGAAGAAAGCGCTGGCGCCGCCGACATCGAGCCAGCGCGGCCGCTCCGCCGTCGCAAGCGGAAGCGGCGCGGGCGGCGTCGCGAACGGGCCCTCGTACTCATGCTTCGTCAGCAGCAGCGCGGCATATTCGTAATCAAGGATGTCGGTCATGCGCGAAAGCCGCGGATGCGCTGGTCGCGCCAGCACGGCCTCGCGAATCTCGGGATCGTCGGGTGCCCCGCCGTCATTGTGATCTGGTGCGGTAGCGAAGAACGACACCGCGACGATATCCTCGCCGTGTACGCGATAATCCTTCGGCAGCAGAAGTGTAAAACCATGCATCAGAGGAAACCCGGTGACTGGGTCGAGCGGCCATTGCTTGCTCGTGATGCCCGGCGGCAGGCCGTAGACCCAACCATGATCACGCGCGCGATCGGCGGGCCGGTCCAGCATCTGCAAATCATACGCACGCGACGGCAAGGCAAGCGCCACAGGTCGGCTCCATCCGGACTTTCGCCTCGACGCGGAGGCGATCGTTAGTCGCGAGGACGAGAGATGTGGTTCGTGGGGATGATGCCATCCTGCCGGTGTTTTGCCCGACGAGTCAAACGGCTTCCGGCCAATTCCGTGCCCGCGTAACCCATTGATCTTGCAGGCCCCGGCTACTGTGCATGGGGTTGTTTTCGCAGTTTTTTGTTTGGGCTACCCGCGCCGCCTTGCCGCGGCGGCATCCACCACGTTCTCGACCTCCTCGCGCCACGACAGGATCTCCATCGCAAGCACCGGGTGGTTGAAGCCCTTGAGCACGAGATCGTCGAGTGCGCGGGCTTCGACCCAGGGCTCGACCATGCCGTAGACGCGGCGGCTGACGACGACCTGGCCGGCCTTGGCTTCGTCGCAGAGGCGGGAGGAGAGATTGGTGACGCTGCCGATCGCGGCATATTCGAGCCGCTGCTCGAAGCCGATCTGGCCGAGCGTGGCGTAACCCATGGCGACGCCGACGCCGAAGCCGAGCGAGTGGCCGCGGTTCTTCCACTTCTCGGTCAAATGGCCAATCACATCACGCATCTCGACCGCCATCTTCACCGCGCGCTTGGTATGGTCGGCAAATTGAATCGGCGCGTTGAACAGGATCATCACGCCATCGCCGGCAAAGCGGTCGAGCGTGCCTTCATAGCGGTGGATCAGCTCGCCGAGCGCGGCGTGATATTCGCGCAGCACGTTCATCGCCTCTTCCGGCTCGGTCGCCTCCGTGAACGAGGTGAAGCCGCGCAAATCGCAGAACACGACGGTGACCTCGCGGCGGTGGCTGTCGAGCAGTGCGTCGTGGCCGTCGGACGAGGCGATCAGCTGCGCGACTTGCGGCGCGAGGAAACGTTCGAGCCGCTTGATGCGGCCGATCTCGCCGAGTTGTTTCTCGACCCGCTCTTCCAGCGAGCGATTCCAGTTGCGCAGCTGCTCGGTCTGCTCCTGGAGCTTGGCGGCCTGCTGCTGCACGGTTTCGTGCGCCGCCGCGAGCTCGCGGCCCTTGTGGTCGACCTCGGTGAACAGCCGCGCATTGCGCATCGCCAGCACGGCCTGGTTGGCGAAGGTGCGCATCAGGCCGATGATGCTTGGAGCGAACTCGCCGCCGGCGCGGCGCAGCACCACCAGCGAGCCGAGCGTGCCCTGCTGATCCACCAGCGGCACCACCAGCACCGAATGGAAGCCGGCCGCGATCGCGACGTCGCGCAGCGGCTGCTCGGAGGCCCGGTCGAGATCTGAAATTGCGATCGGTTCGCCGCTCCCGGCCGCATCGCTCAGGATATCCTGGCCTTCGTCGATGGTGACATGGGCGCCGTCGGCGGATTTGTCGATGCCGTTGGCCTCGACCAGATTGAAGCGGCGCGCCTGCGCGTCATAGCCGTAGATCAGCACGGCGTCGGCATGGGTGATCTCGATCGCGCGCGCGGCGATCGTCGGCAGCACGGCGTTGAGATCGAGCGAGGCGGCGACCGCGCGGCCGACCTCTTCCAGCACCTTGAGCTCGTTGATCGACTGCGCGAGATCGCGGGTGCGCTCCTCGACCTTGGTCTCCAGGTCCGAATAGGTTTCCTGGATCTGGCCGGCCATGCGGTTGAACTGGCCGGCGAGATCTTCCAGCTCGTCTGAGGTGTGCACCTCGATGCGATGGCTGAAATCGCCCTCGCCGAGCTTGTGCGCGCCGTCGCGCAGCGCCGTGATCGGGATGATCATGCGGCGCGCCAGAAGCGTGCCGGCGAGGATCGCGACCAGCAGGCCCATGCCGATCAGCAGCCCAATGCGCACCAGCTGGTCGCGGATCGGCATCAAGGCCTGCGTGGTCGGCTGCTCGAACATCACGCTCCAGCCGAGCTTCGGCACGGTGCTCGCCGCGCTCATCACCGCATGGCCGTTGAAGTCGGTGCCCGAATTGTCGGGCTCGTGGCCCGGTGCGACCGCGGCCGCGACCTGCGGCAGCTTCGACAAATCCTTGCCGACGTCGGGGCCCTTCGACGACGTCGCCAGCACGCGGCCGCGCGGATCGACCACATAGGCGAAGGCCGCCTTGCCGACCTGGGCGTCAGACAGGTACTCGGAGAGAAAGCTGAGGTCGAGCTCGGCCACGGTGACGCCGGCGTTGAAGCCGGAATGCGCCACCGAGATCGACATGAACGGCGTTCGGTCGGAGAACCAGGCCGGCGCGTAGCTGACGCCGCGGGCGACGGTGTCGGTGAAGCGCATGTCGCGGGAGAGGTCGGCGTTGCTGCCGGTCGTGGTCGACTGGCGCGAGACGCGCAGCACCTCGCGGCCGTCGCCGTTGAGCTGGAACAGCTGAGTGACGACCGAGACCTGGTGCAGCAGCTGGGCGTAGTCGGCGCGGCGCTTCTCGAGCGTGTCCTGGCTCGCCCGCGTCACCCAGCTGATCTGGCGCTCCAGCTCGGAGATCGACTGCTCGATCCGCCGCGCGGCAGCCTGCGCCTTGTCCTCGAGACCGTCGGTCAGCTGTGCCTTGGTGGCGCGGTAGGAGATCCAGCTCTCCATCGCGCCGTTGACGGCGAGCACGAACACGACGAGGCCGACGAGAGAGACGACGTATTTGGCGAACAGACCCTCGCGCAGAAACCGTGTCTTGTCGCTCGCTCCTGCCATCCCGATCCTCTCGCGCCGCCATCGGCGCCGGCGCTACGGGCCTGACGGACCCTGCGAGCCTTCTAGCACAATTTGGTCCAACGGACTGTGAAGGGACTGGTCGGGGCCGCCTGACCGGCCGGTGTGGTTACCCGCCTGGACGCTGGGCAGGCGGAAGCATGGTGAATTGTCGCAGTCTCATCCGTTTGGAGGAAGCCGCCGCCGGGCCAGCCGATGTAAGGGGATGGCTTGGCAAGGGAGGGCTGGGAGTCCAGCGCTTTGGTCCTGCAATCATCGGTTAAAGAGCTGCCGCAGCACGTCGTTCATCGGCTGGCTGTCCTGCTGCGCCGCCGGCGGGTCCTCCAGGCCGGGGGACGTTGGCGAAGCTTGCGGCACCAATGTGGATGGCGCTGCAGGCAGGCTGCGGCTGCGGCCGGCGGCAGTGCCGGTGCCGGTGGCAGTCCCAGTGCCGTTTCCCGCGCCACCGGAAAGTCCCTGCTGGATCAGATTGCCGATCGCCTCGCCCAAGGGGCCGCCGAGCGGGTTGTTCTGTCCGGGCTGCTGGGTTTGCGGATTGGCATTGCCGGTCGCATTGCCGCCACCCGGCGCGGTGGCTCCCCCGAGGCCAAGGCTTCCCAGAATATTGCCGAGCCCAGCCCCATCAGCGCCGAACAGGCCCTTGCCCATCTCGCGCAGCTTGGCATAGGCGGCGTCCGGATTGTCCAGCATGCCGGCCATGTCAGGATAGATCCGCGGCTGCGACCAGGTGCCCTGGATCATCACGGGGATGCCGAAGCCGACCGGCTCGGCGGCGCGGCCCTGGCCTTCGGTCGTCATCACCAGCTTCGGCTCGACGCGAAAGCCCATCATCTTGGTGTCGAGTGCGATCGTGCCGGCACCGGTCACGCGGACCAGCGGTCCGGTCAGGCTGAGATCGGTGGTCACCGCCTGGCCCTTGTCGATCCGGAACGACGCCGAGAGCTGCGACAAATCCGTGCTCTGCTCCCGACCGTTGTCCTGGTTTGCCTGCCAGCCGGACAACGTGCCCGAGGTCAGCGAGCGGATCATCTGCGCGACGTTGATGCCGCGAATGGCGCCATCCTGGAAATTGACGAAGGCCGTGCCCTGCATGTTCGCCATCAGTGCGCGCTGGCTGGTGCCGGCGCTGCGCAGCGCGAGCTTGGCCTGCAGCTTGCCGTCGATCCGGTCGAATTCGGCGAGGCCCTGGAGCAGCGGCAGCGCGCGCACGCCGGCGAGGTCGGAATGCATCGCAAAGCTCGGCGCGCCGCTGGTCGCATCCAGGATCAATTCGCCCGAGACCTGGCCGCCATAGGCGCCGAGATTGGCGGTGCCGGCCTTCAGCACGCCGCCGGCGAGTTTTGCATCGACCGCCAGCGGCGCGAGACGCGCATCGCCGATCACCGCCTCGTGCGCGGAGATCCTGATTTGCGCATCGACATAGTTGAGCCCGGACACGTCGATCGGCGCATCGCTCCAGGGTTGCCCGGACGCGCCTTCCGGCGATTTCGCCAGCGGGATCGCGAGCCGCTGGAAGTCGAGATCGACCTTGACCAGAGGCTTGCTCGCGATATCGACCGAGGCCCAGCCGTTGAACGCGCCATCGCCGAGCGTGCCATTCAGGCCGTTGATCATCACGACATCGCCGCTCAGCCGCATCTCGGCATGGCCCGCGAGCCGGGACTTCAGCACGTCCGGCATGTCGATGGCGAAATCCACCGGAATGGTTGGTCGGTCGGCCGGCGGCGCCGGCGTGGTCGCCTTGATGTCGAACTTGGTCGGATGCTCGCCGACCCGTGCGGTGCCGGTGATGCTGATCTTGCGGTCGCGACCGACGATCGCATCGGCATTGACCGCGCTGATGCGGCTCTCGACGCGATCGCGCACGCGCGCGAATGCGATCTCGCCATCGGTGACCTTGATGCGGTCGATGGCGGCGCCGTCGGTATCGAGCGCGACCGGCTTCGATGTGCCGCCGGCATTCGGCAGGCGCTCGCGCAGCAGCGGCTGGTAGAGCACGGGATGGGTGACGACGAGCTCACTGATCTTCGGGCGGCCCGACCAGACGCTCGAGAGCGACATGTCAGCCTGCACGCTGTCGATGGTCAGGCGGGTCATGCCGCTGCGGTCCTTGGGGTCGGCAAGCGTGAGGTCGTTCAGCGTCACGTTCAGCGTCGGCCACAGGCTGATTCTGATGGTGCCGTCGATCGACAAGCGATAGCCGGTCGCGCTCTCGACCCGCGAGGCAATCGTCGACGTCAGGAAGCCCGAGGGGATCCCGACCACCAGCAGGAGTGCGATCACGATGACGATTGCGGCCACAGCCGCGCCGGCGAATTTCACGGCTCTCATGTCGACTTTCCAGCGGCGGACAACCGGCGTCGAATCCGGCAGATGACCGTCATTTGCACGCGTCCTTTACGCCTGAGTTTATCCCGGGACGGGAAGCGGCTCCAAGCACGTAAAAATAGTCTGGGGGTGCTGCAAAGTTATGTGACTTATGGCACACTTCCCCGGCGTGGTTTTACGCGATCCTGATGTTGATGGTTCCAAGCGATTTGCCAACGAAATTCACAAGGACATTGAAATGAGCAAGCAGGCCGAATTTGCGGTCATCCTCAAGATGAATGCGATGTTCGCCGATCTCGGCGCAGACGAGCTCCAGCGGCTGGCAAATCTCTGCCACACCCAGCATCTGGGGAATGGCGAGGTGCTATTCCAGAAGGGCGACGCGGGCGATGCGCTGTTTGGCGTGCGCCGAGGCCAGGTCCGCATCGAGACCGGTGCCTCCGACGGCAGCCGCCTGACGCTGAACTTCATGGGGCCGGGCGACCTGTTCGGCGAGGTTGCGGTGCTGGACGGCCAGAGCCGCACTGCGGACGCGACCGCTGGCGAAGTCAGCGAGCTGTTCGTGCTGCGGCGCGAAGACTTTCTCGCTTTCCTCGAACGCGAGCCGAAGGTCGGGATCAAGATCATCGCGCTGCTGTGCCAGCGCATCCGCTGGCAGAGCGAGCGCATGGAAGAGTCCATGCTCCAGCCGCTGCCGGTTCGTCTCGCGCGGCGCCTCTGCGCGCTCGCCGCCGATTTCGGCTCGGAGGTGCACATCTCGCAGGAGCAACTCGGCGTCTTCGTCGGCGCCGCCCGCGAGAGCGTCAACCGCCAGCTTCAGGCCTGGCGCAAGGAAGCGATCCTCGATCTCCAGCGTGGCCGCATCCTGCTGCGGAACATGACCAAGCTGACGGCGATCGCGCGGAACGAGTAGGGGGCCGTTAGGCTGGGTCGCTACAATCGGGGCGAAGGAGTTCGTCAGAAGAGTCCCAACTCGCAACCCACGCTTTAACGGCCTCGATCGGCACAGCACGACCGGTACGTCTGAATGCTTGGTAGCGAAGACGATCCTCCGCTATGTCGGGTTCGCGGATGGCGCTCGCTGAACTGCCTTGTGTACTTGACGCTTGTGCCATAGCTACTCCGCCGCGGGGTGCACGATGCTCTTCGGCGCTGGTGCCGCTCCCGCCGGCGCAGCTCCGTGGTGACTTGCGCCCTCCGCATCTTCGCTGTGCACGACCAGCCGCTTGGCGAAGCGCCAGATCAGCGCGCCGAGATCGTCCATCACCATGAACATCGCGGGCACGAACACCAGCGACAGGATGGTCGAGAAGATCAGGCCGCCGATCACCGCGAGCGCCATCGGCGAGCGGAACTCGCCGCCGGCGCCGACCGCGAGCGCGCTTGGCATCATGCCCGCGGCCATCGCGATCGTGGTCATCACGATCGGGCGAGCGCGTTTCATGCCTGCGTCGATCATGGCTTCTTCGCGCGGTGTGCCGGCGTGAATGGACTCGATGGCGAATTCCACCAGCATGATCGCGTTCTTGGTGACGATGCCCATCAGCATCAGGATGCCGATCCACACCGGCGTCGTGAGCTGCTTGCCGGTGATCAGCAGGGCCGCGATCGCGCCGCCGATCGAGAGCGGCAGCGAGAACAGGATGGTGATCGGCTGCAGGAAGGTGCCGAACAGCAGCACCAGCACGGCGTAGACCATCATCAGGCCCGCCGTGATCGCGGTGGCAAAGCCTTCGGACAGTTCGTTCAGGCTTTCGGCATCGCCGGAGGGCGAGACCTTCACGCCCTTCGGCCGGCTCTTCATGACCGGCAGGTCGTAGATCTTCTTGGTGGCGTCGCCGAGCGCGGCGGAGCCGACGAGATCGGCCGCGACGGTCGCCTGTCGCTCGCGATCGTAGCGGTTGATGCTGGTCGGACCCTGGTCGAGCTTGACGTCGGCGATGACGGAGAGCGGCACGCCGCCCTTCTCGCCGTGCTCGCCGAGCGGCACGCGTAACTGTTCGAGCGTCTTCAGATTGCCGCGCGCGGCATCCTCGAGCTGCACGCGGATCGGCACCAGACGGTCGCCGACGTCGAACTTGGCGAGCGCGGGGCCGACGTCGCCGATGGTGGCCACGCGGATGGTCTGCGACAGGCTTTCGGTCGACACGCCGAGCCGTGCGGCAAGATCGGCGCGCGGTTCGACGCGCAGCTCGGGCCGCTCCAGCGTGGTTTCCGAGATCACGTTGGAGATGGTGGGAATCCGCTTCATCTGCGTCGCGAGTTCGCTGGCGACGTTGTTGACGATGTTGGCGTCTGCGCCGGTCACGACCAGCGAGATGGCGCGCAGGCCGTTCTCGTCGAGGAACCAGAAGCGGATGTCTGGAATGTTCTCCAGCTCCTGGCTGATCGAGAATTCGAGCTCGCGCTGGGTGATGTCGCGGCTGTCCTTGGGCGTGTAGTTGATGATCAAAGCGGCGCGTCGGACTTCCTGGGTCCCGGGTGGAACGCGGCCGCCGTCGACGAAGATGCTTTTCACCTCGGGTCGCTTGCGCAGGCGCGCCACGATGTCCTCGGTGACTTTTTCGGTGTAGGCGAGCTGCGTGCCCGGCGGCAGCTCGAGCGCAACCAGCGAGCGCGAGCTGTCCTGCGCCGGGAGGAAACCCTGCGGCAGCAGCGTGATGCTCCAGATCGAGGCGGCGAAGACGCCGAAGCCGGCTAGCACCGTGATGAAATAGTGCTTCACCGACCAGGCCACGAGCCTGTGATAGGACCGCAGCACGCGGCCGGGCGGCGGCTCTTGGTGATTGCCATGTTTGAGGAAGTAGGCGGCGAGCACCGGCGTGACGAAGCGCGCCGCGAGCAGCGAGAAGAACACCTGCACCGAGACGGTGATGCCGAACTGCTTGAAGAACTGTCCGGCGATGCCCGACATGAAGCTCGCGGGTGCGAAGATCGCGATGATCGTCAGCGAGATCGCGATCACCGCGAGGCCGATCTCGTCGGCGGCTTCGAGGGCGGCACGATAGGGCGACTTGCCCATGTTCATGTGCCTGACGATGTTCTCGATCTCGACGATGGCGTCATCGACCAGAATACCCGTCGACAGCGTGATGGCGAGGAAGCTGACGAGGTTGAGCGAGAAGCCGAGCAGGTCCATCGCCCAGAATGCCGGGAAGATCGACAACGGCAGCGAGATCGCGGCGATGATGGTGGCACGCAGGTCGCGCAGGAACAACAACACGATGACGACGGCGAGGATGGCGCCTTCGAACAGGGTCGAGATCGCCGCGTGGTAATTGCCATTGGTATATTCGACCGAGGTGTCGATCACCTTCAGGTCGACGTCGGGATAGGTGGCCTTGAGCGTGTCGATGCGCTTCTGCACCGCCTCGGCGACCTTCACGTCGCTGGCACCCTTGGAGCGCTTGATGCCGAGCGCGACGATCGGCTCGCCGTTGAAGCGGGCGAAGGTGCGGCGGTCTGCGATGGTGTCGGTCACGGTGCCGAGATCGTCGAGCCGGACCTCGCCGCCGCCGAACAGCGGAATCATGGTGCCGGCGAGGTCGCTCAGCGTCTTGGCGCCCGCGAGGGTGCGGATCGCCTGGTCGTTCTTGCCGATCTCGGCGCGGCCGCCGGCGACGTCGACATTGGTGCCGCGCAGGCTCTGGCTGACGTTGACGGCCGTCAGCCCCATCGACTGCAGGCGGTCGGGATCGAGCGAGACCAGGATCTCGCGCTCGACGCCGCCGATGCGCTCGACCTGGGCGACGCCGCGCACGCCCTGCAGCGCGCGCTTGACCACGTCATCGACGAAATAGGAGAGCTGCTCCGGCGTCTTGCCGGGCGAGATCGCGGCGTAGGTGACGATCGGCAGGCCGATGACGTCGACGCGCTGGATCAGGGGCTCGGTGACGTTCTGCGGCAGATTGGAGCGCACGCGCGTCACCGCGTCCTTGACGTCGTTGAGCGCGCGGTCGGTGTTGGTTTCCAGCGCGAACTGGATCGTCGTCACCGACAGGCCGTCGGTGATCTGCGAGGTGATGTGCCTGACGCCTTCGACACCGGAGACGGCGTCTTCAACCGTCTTGGTGACCTGGGATTCGAGCTCGGCGGGTGCTGCGCCGAACTGCGATACCGCGACCGAGATCACGGGAATGTCGGCCGAGGGTAGCCGCGTCACCGCGAGCTTGGTGAACGACACCCAGCCGAGGATCAGGAGGATGATGGAAAAAACGACCGACGGCAGCGGATTGCGAATCGACCATGCCGAGATATTGAGAGCCATCAGCGTACCCGCGTGCGATCGAGTTCATCGGCGAACATGGTCTTGATCTGGTCGCCGTCATGCAGCGAAGAGCCGGCGTCGGCGACGACGATCTCGCCGACGTTGAGGCCCTCCAGGATTTCCGTCGCGCTGTCCGACGACAGCCCGACCCGTACCTTGCGCGTCTCGACAATGTTGCCTTTGACGACCTGCACGGTGAGATGGTCGATCGCGGTCTTGGGAACCGCGACGCCGCAGCTTCGCTTGGCGTCGATCGAGGCGCGGGCGAACACGCCGACTTTCAGCGAGGGATTGTTGGTGACGCTGATGCGCACGCGGCCGAGCTGGGTGGCGCGATCGATTTCGGGCGCCACCAGCCTGACCCGCCCGATCAGATCGGGCGCGTCGTCGCGGCTGATGCGAACGGTCGCGCCGGAGCTGAGCTTGGCCATGTGCACCGCCGGGACTTGCGCGTCCAGCTCGATCTCGTTGTTGACGGCGATTCGGAACATCGGGCCAGCCTGCGGTGAGGCCGGCGCGCCGACGATGGTGCGGACCTCGGTGACGAGACCCGGCGCAGAGGCCTTCAGGGAGACCGGACCTTGCGGGCCGGGCCGCTGCGGCTGGCCCGGGATCTGGGGCGGTGCGGTCAGGCGCGCCAGCTCCTGATTGTCGGTGACGAGGGTGCCCTCGGTGACGAAGAGGTCGGTGACCCTGGATCCCTCCTGGTCGGCGACGACCACGGCTTCGCGGCGCGGCACGAAGAAGCCGGTCACCCGAACCAAGTCCGAGAAGCAGGCATTGGTCGACTTGGTTACGATGACCAGGGCCTCGCTCGGCGTTTCCTTGGGCTCGGCGCGATGCCGGTGCTCGAACAGATAATAGCCGACGCCGAGCGCGACGACGAAGACCACCGTTCCGGCCGGCTTGAGATATTGGGAGAGGTTCATTGCCGGATCGTCCTGGCCTGGCTCACGGCCATCCGCGCGCGGCCCATGGAGAGCGTTTTCCTGAAATGAAGCAGCGTCCCGCAAGGCTGCGGGACGCGCGCTGGAAGCAAGACTTTACACCACATCACGACTTGTCACTTCAAAGGATTACGTCGTGCTCACTTCGATGCGGTGGTCTTGTTTTCCATGTTGACGACCTGCACGCGACGATTGACCTCGGCCATCGGCTGGGCCGGGTCCTTCAGCTTGCTCTTGCCGTAGCCGACCGTGACGAGGTCGGTCGCGGAGATGCTGTACTTGTCGACCAAATAGCGCTTGATCGAATCCGCGCGGCGCTCCGACAGGTCCTGATTGTAGCTCTCGCCGCCGGCGGCGTCAGTGTGGCCGGCGACCACGAAGGTCGAGCCCTTCAGGTCGGGGCTGGTCAGCGCGCGGCCGAGCGCCTGGACCGAGGCAAGCGATTTGGCGCTGATATTGGCCGAGTTGTAGTCGAATGTGATTTCCAGATCGATGTTCGGCTTGTCCTTGGCCGCCGACGCGATTTCTTCACGCTCGACCGACGAAAGGGAGCGTGTCGAGCGGCCGCGCACGGACTGGATCAGCTTGGACTCAGTCGCACTCGGTGCGGGATCGGCCTGCGGAGCGATCGAGAGGCCGCGCGTCAGCGGCTTTTTCGGCGGCGGCGCCAGCGCGCGGACGATCTCGTCCTCGGTGACGTTCTTGCTGTTGCCGTCGTCGGCCGCGAAGGCAAGCGGGATCGTCAGCGACAGCGCGGCGCCGACGGTGATGATGGACAGGATTGCGGTAAGTCCTTTTGCAGCCAATCTCATAGCCAGTCCCTCCTGCGCAGCCAGCTGGCGCGGTTCGAAAATCCTGCAGTAAGCCGCCCCGAAAAGGCGGGCGGCGGCATCCGTTCAATTAGTCTTCGCCGGGCCGTCGCGGGTTCGAGGCACATCGGCCCCGCTTCAAAAAAATATCAACGCACTCCGTAGCTTGCGAATTCCTGAACAATGTTCGGGTCCATCGCCTTGGCATTGGCGATGTCGAGCGCACCTTCCTGCGCCGAGCCGTTGCGCTGCTTGGCGATCCCGCGTCCGAACAGCGAGGAGGTCAGGCGCGGATTGATCCTCAGGGCGGCCTCGAAATCGGCGATGGCGTTCTTCACCGCCCCCGATTTCAGATTGACGAGCCCCCGGCTGTCCAGCGCGTCGACGAAGTTCGGCCGCAGCCGCAGGGCCTCGTTGCAATCCTTCAGCGCGCCCTGGAGGTCGCCGACCACGGTGCGGGTCCAGCAGCGATTGTTCAGAGCCTCGACGTCCTTCGGGTTGATCCGGAGCGTCTCGTCAAAATCCTTGATGGCCAGGCTGTAGGCGCCCTTGCTGGCATAGACCTGACCGCGCCGGTAAAGCGCGTTCACGTCATCCGGATTGGCCGCGATCTTGGCGGTCAGCCCCTTGATGGTGGGGTCCTCGGCCAGGACGGCCGCACTCGGCCCGCTCTCCATGCTCGGAGCGGTCGCGGGATCGGCCGGAATCACAGGCGGAGGCGGCGGTGGTGCCGGTGGCAAGGCAGCCTCGACCTGCGGCTTCGGTGACGGAGCGGGCGCGGCCACTGTGTCGGCCGGTTTCGGCGGCGGAGGCGGTGAAGGTGCGGGCGGGGCCGGCTGCGGGTTGTTGGCGACGACCGGCGGCGGCGCGGGTGGCGGAGTCGTTGTTGGGCGCGACCCACCGGCCCCTGGAATGAACGAGAAATCCTCGGCCAGTGAAGAGGAGATCCACGGTACCTGCTCGCCCCGGGAGGCACGGGTGACGCCCATCTTGGTGCGGTTCAGCGTCTCCTCGGCCATCAGGTCGGGGACGCGGATTTCCTTGAGGAGTTCCTGGACGAACAGGCTGTGCTCGCCGCCGGCGTCCGAGACCACCGAGGCCAGCGCCGCCGAATACATCACCAGCGTGCCGTTCGGCGCGATGACGGGGGTCAGGCCGGCCGAGAAGCTGCGGAACCGGCGCTCGAACGGGTTGCGCCTGGAGGCGTCGACCAGCGCGATCTTGACGCCGGCGCCGCGGGTGTTGAGCTCGCCGAGCACGGTTTCGAGGCTGATGCCGTCGCGCCGCACGTCGGATTCGGTCCAGATCTGCGCATCGATCGGCAGCAAATAGCTCTGCCGCGCGGACTGGATGCCGAAGCCGCTGAAGAACACCAGTGCCACCGACCCCGGCTTGATCTTGCCGTAGAGCTTGTCAAAGGCACGGCGCATGCCGTCACCGGTCAGGTTCTCACCGGTCTCGACGGAAAAGCCGTCGCGCTTGAGCTCGTCGGCGACGTCGCGCGCGTCGTTGAGCGGTTCCTTCAGGGGAGCGTCGGCGTCCGGGTATTTGGCGTTGCCGATAACCAGCGCAAAGCGATCGCCGGCCGCAAGTGACGGAGCGGTCGGGATGAGCGACACGAGCAAGGACAGAACGAAAAGCAGGCGAATTTTCATAATTAGCGCGATCCAGCCAAAAAGGCGCCGTTTCCAGCTTGCGCCGCGGCGACCTTAACTTACGCAATGTGCATTATCAAACCGGGGAAGGGGGGCGTCAACCGCTTGCGGATTCGGCGCTATCGCGACAATTGACCGCGACGCATGGGCATGTTGCGGGGGGAATAAACGGGCGGTCACGATTGCACGCGATGCATTCTGGTTGTCATTGCGGCTGCACGTTAGGGCAGCCATGGCGACAACAATGTGATTGGTCTCACATTGCGGACGGGCCTCCTTCGCAACCTGCGGTGTTTGACCTTTGCGGTGGACGATGGCTTGGTGCGGTCGATCGCCCTGAAGGTGCATCCACAAAAGAGCAAGATCAAAACCATGGGAAACGCCTACGAAATCTACGCCCTGCGCTACGCGACGATGTCGCCGCGCACGCCCAACATGAACTTCCTCGCGCCCGACCCGCATGACAGCGCGGCGCAGGACCTCGACTATTTCGTCTGGCTGATTCGCGGCAACGGCCGCGACATCCTGGTCGACACCGGCTTCAATGCCGAGGAGGCGTCCGCGCGGGCCCGCAAGCTGACGCTCAATCCGGTCGACGCGCTGGAGCGCTTTGGTGTCGCGGCAGCGGGCATTCGCGACATCATCGTGACGCATCTGCATTACGACCACGCCGGCAATCTGGACCGCTTCCCGAACGCGCGCTTCCATATCCAGGAGCGCGAGATGGCCTACGCGACGGGGCGCTGCATGTGCAACGGACTGCTGCGACATCCGTTCTCGGTCGAGCACGTCACCCAGATGGTCCGCCATGTCTATGGCGAGCGCGTCAATTTCTATTCCGGCGACGGCGAGGTCGCGCCCGGCGTCACCGTGCACCGCGTCGGCGGCCATTCCGACGGCCTGCAGGTGGTGAGGGTCGAGACCACCCGCGGACCGGTGGTGCTGGCGTCCGATGCCGCGCATTACTACGCCAATCTCCAGCGCAGGAGCCCATTCCCGATCGTCTACAATGTCGGCGACATGGCGGCTGGATGGGAGACGATCGAGCGTCTCGCGGGCCATCCCGACCGGTTCATTCCCGGCCACGACCCGATCGTGACCGAGATCTATCCGCGCGCCAGCGACCAGGGCGATGTGTGGGCCCTGCATTTGCCGCCGTCGCGATCGTTCGCAAAGTGATCAATACGCCTGCTTGGCGTCGGCCTCTTCGCTGGTCTGGATCAAGTCGAGGCTCTGCTCGATCTTGCCGAGCAGCGTCGATAGCTGTTTGCGCTCCTGCGTGGAGAGGCAGGCGAGGATCTCGTCTTCCCGCCGCAGCAATTGCGGAAACAGCTCCTCGTAGAGCGTGCGGCCTTTCCTCGTCAGTCGCAGGCGGAATTCGCGGCGATCGGCTTCGTTCTCGACGCGCTCAATCAAACCCTGCTGCAGCAGCATGGTCACCGCGCGGCTGATGGTGGATTTGTGCGTGCGGGTGCATTGCGCGACGTACTGCGCGCTGCAGGCATCGTTGCGGAAGCCGAGCGTCGCGATCACGCGCCAGGCCGGGATGTCGAGGCCGTGACGTTCCTGATATTCGACCGAAAGCGCGGCGCTGACCTCCGCCGCGAGCCGGTTGAGGCGGAACGGCACGAACCTGAACAGGTCGAGCCGTGTTTGTGGCCGCGCTGAGGCCGCATCGGCCTCACGTGTCTTTAGCGCGATGTCGCTGGATGTCCTCGCCAAGGAGAGCGCTCCGAATTCCGGTTGACGGCCGGCCGGCTCCGGTCCAAAATAGTTGCACGTGAGACTATCTAGCAGATCAGTCCTCTTCTGACCAGAGCCGAGGTTAGCGCATGGCGCAGGCCAATACGCATCAGGCCAAAACCCAGTTCGGCTATCGCCGCCACCCCGATCAGGATCGTCCCGGGCAGGGCGCGGCCGAGCATCCCGTGGTGATCGTCGGCGCGGGTCCGGTCGGGCTGTCGCTGGCGATCGACCTTGCCCAGCGCGGCCAGCACGTCGTCCTTCTGGATGACGCCGACCGCATTGGCGAGGGCTCTCGCGCGATCTGCTTCTCGAAACGTTCGCTGGAATATTGGGACCGGCTCGGCGTCGGCGACCGCATGGTCGACAAGGGCGTGGTCTGGAGCGTCGGCCGCATCTTCCACGGCGATCAGCAGCTCTACCAGTTCAATCTGCTGCCGGAGGACGGTCACAAGCGACCGGCCTTCATCAATCTCCAGCAATATTACGCCGAGGCCTATCTGGTCGACCGCATCAGCGATCTGCCCGAGATCAATCTGCGCTGGCGCAACAAGGTGACGGCGCTGGAGCGCCGCAACGATTCCGTCGCGCTGACGATCGAGACGCCGGAGGGCGCCTATCGCCTGCACGCGCACTATGTCGTCGCCTGCGACGGTGCGCGCTCGTCGCTGCGGCAGATGGTGGGCGCCGACTTCGCGGGCCAGGTGTTCGAGGACCAGTTCCTGATCGCCGACGTCAAGATGACCGCGGAATTCCCGACCGAGCGCTGGTTCTGGTTCGATCCACCATTTCATACCGGGCGGTCGGCGTTGCTGCACAGGCAGCCTGACGATGTCTGGCGCATCGACCTTCAGCTCAATCGCTATGCCGACCCCATCGTCGAGAAGAAGCCCCAGAACGTGCGGCCGCGGATTGCGCGCATGCTTGGCCACGACAAGTTCGAGTTCGAGTGGATCTCGCTCTACAAATTCCAGTGCCGGCGGATGGACCGCTTCGTCCATGGCCGCGTGATTTTTGCAGGCGATTCCGCGCACCAGGTCTCGCCGTTCGGCGCGCGCGGCGCCAATTCGGGACTCGAGGACGCCGAAAACCTCTCCTGGAAACTCGACCGCGTGCTGCGCGGCGCCTCACCCGCGAGCCTGCTCGAGAGTTATCATGTTGAGCGCAGTCTGGCGGCCGACGAGAACATCCGCGAATCCACCCGTTCGACCGACTTCATGGCGCCGAACTCGCATCAGGAAGCGCGGCTGCGCAAGGCGGTGCTGTCGCTGGCCAAGGAAACGGAGTTCGGCAAGCGCATGGTCAATGGCGGGCGGCTCTCGGTGCCGTGCAGCTATGACTCGCCGCTGTCATCGCCCGATGCGGAGGCGTGGCGCGGTGGCCCGCTGCCGGGTTGTTCGATGCTCGATGCCCCCGTTACGACGCCCGCGGGCGAACAAGCCTATTTGACCGATGCGTTCCGCAAGGGTGGGACTGACTTCACCTTGCTGTCGTTCAGCAATGGCGCGGCGATTGAGGCGCCTGTTGGTGTGAAGGACATCTGCATCGGCGGTAAGGACGGGCTCGCAGATCCGGCGGGGCTCACCGCAAAGCGCTATGATGCGGAACCCGGCTCAGCCTACCTGCTCAGGCCGGACGGCTACGTTGCGGCGCGCTTCCGCCACCCCACGCGCGCTGGCGTCGCGGCAACGCTGTTGCGGGCCCAAGGTCTGAATCAAGAACTTGCGTGAATTGAGGATTCGCATGCCGCTCTCCACCAGCTCCAACTTCGCGCGACCCGACGACGCCTTTCGTGCCATCGTGGAGGCGCATCGTGGCTTCACCGACGAGCAAAGCGCCGACTTCGACGCGGCGCTGGTGCTGATCCTCGCCAACCATATCGGCGATATCGACGTGCTGCGCGAGGCGATCGTCCTCGCGAAGCGCCGCATGATCGACGGCCAGCAGCAACAACAGCAACAACAATAACCCCGATACAAGGAACAACTGATGGCGAAGAACTTCGCATCCACCGGCGACCTCTCCGAGAAGAAGATCACCTTCTCCGAGATCGGCACCGATCTCTACGCCTTCACCGCGGAGGGCGATCCGAACACCGCGATCATCGTCGGCGACGACGGCTGCCTGGTGTTCGACGCGCAATCGACGCCGGCGATGGCCAACAAGGTGATCGAGCGCGTCCGTACCGTCACCGACAAGCCGATCAAATATGTCGTGCTGTCGCATTATCACGCCGTGCGCGTGCTCGGTGCCTCCGCCTACAAGGCGCAGGGCATCGTCGCCTCGCAGGAGACCTATCGCCTGATCGAGGAGCGTGGCCAGCAGGATTGGGATTCCGAGTATGGCCGCTTTCCGCGCCTGTTTCAGGACGCCCAAAGCATTCCCGGCCTGACCTGGCCGACGCTGACCTTCGAAGGCGAGATGTCGATCTATCTCGGCAAGCGCGAGGTGCGCCTGATGCAGCTTGGCGCCGGCCACACCTCGGGCGACATCGTCGCCTGGGTGCCCGATGCCGAGGTGATGTTCTCCGGTGACCTGATCGAATACCACTCGGCCTGCTATTGCGGCGACGCGCATTTGCGCGAATGGCCGCTGACGCTGAACGAGATCCGCAACTTCAATCCCAAGGCGATCGCGCCGGGCCGCGGCGATGCGCTGAAGGGTGTCGCCACGGTGCGCGAAGCCATCGCGATGACGCGCGACTTCGTCACCTCGCTCTACGGCGCCGCCGAAATCTCGGTCGCCAAGGGCCGCACGCTGAAGGAATCCATGGCCGCGACGCGCGAGGTCATGGATCCGAAATTTTCGAGCTTCGCCATCTACGAGCACTGTCTGCCGTTCAACGTGTCGCGCGCCTATGACGAGGCGTCGGGAATCGACGACCCCGTGATCTGGACTGACAAGCGCGACCAGGAGATGTGGGCCGCCCTGCAAGGAGGAGGATAGAAATGAACATCAATACCTCGCCCGATCAGATCATTCGCAGCACGGCCCAGGTCACGCCGGGCTACATGTCCGGCTTCGGCAACAGCTTTGAGACCGAGGCGTTGCCGGGCGCGCTGCCGATCGGGCGCAACTCGCCGCAGCGCTGTGCCTACGGCCTCTATGCCGAGCAGCTTTCCGGCTCTCCCTTCACCGCGCCGCGCGGCAGCAACGAGCGCTCCTGGCTCTATCGTATTCGCCCGTCGGTGAAACATTCGGGTCGCTTCGAGAAGGCCGATGGCGGTCTGTGGCGCTCGGCACCGTGCCATGAAAACGATCTGCCGATCGCGCAATTGCGCTGGGATCCGGCGCCGATCCCGAAGGAGGACATGACATTCCTCCAGGGCGTGCAGACCATGACGACGGCCGGTGACGTCAACACCCAGGCCGGCATGGCCGCGCATGTTTATCTCATCACCAAGTCGATGGTGGACCAGCACTTCTACAATGCGGACGGCGAGCTGATGTTCGTGCTGCAGCAAGGCAACTTACGTCTCGTCACCGAGTTCGGTCGCATCGATGCCGAGCCCGGGGAGATCGTAGTGATCCCACGCGGCGTCAAGTTTCGCGTCGAGATTCCGAACGGACCGGCGCGCGGCTATCTCTGCGAAAACTACGGCGGAGCCTTCACACTGCCGGAGCGCGGGCCGATCGGCGCCAACTGTCTCGCCAATGCCCGCGACTTCCTGACACCGGTCGCGCACTACGAGGACAAGGACACGCCGAACGAGTTGTTCGTGAAATGGGGCGGATCGCTGTTCAAGACCACGCTGCCGCATTCGCCGATCGACGTCGTCGCCTGGCACGGTAATTACGCGCCGTACAAATATGATCTGCGTAGCTTCTCGCCGGTCGGCGCGATCGGCTTCGATCATCCCGATCCCTCGATCTTCACCGTGCTGACCTCGCCGTCGGAGACCGCGGGCACGGCGAACATCGACTTCGTGATCTTCCCCGAGCGCTGGATGGTCGCCGACAACACCTTCCGCCCGCCGTGGTATCACATGAACATCATGAGCGAGTTCATGGGCCTGATCTACGGCGTCTACGACGCCAAGCCGCAAGGTTTCGTGCCGGGCGGCATGAGCCTGCACAATTGCATGCTGCCGCACGGCCCCGATCGCGATGCCTTCGAGCACGCCAGCAACGGCGAGCTGAAGCCGGTGAAGCTGACCGGCACCATGGCCTTCATGTTCGAGACCCGCTACGCGCAGCGCGTCACCGCGTACGCCGCGAATTCCGCCACGTTGCAGGACGACTACGCGGATTGCTGGAAGGGTCTGGAAAAGCGGTTCGATCCGAGTAAGCCGTAGCCTTCTTACCCTCTCCCCTTGTGGGAGAGGGTGGCTCGCCGCATAGCGGCGAGACGGGTGAGGGGTCTCTCTCCCCACGTGAGCCTCTCGCAGTATCAATTGTCGATACAACCCCTCATCCGGCGCTTCGCGCCACCTTCTCCCACAAGGGGAGAAGGAAAAAGGACTGGCGAAAAGTGACAACGCACCCCAACGACCCCAGCCTCCGCTCCTTCATCGACGTCGATCCCGCCTCCGATTTCCCGATCCAGAACCTGCCTTACGGCGTGTTCTCGACCGCGGCCAACCCGACTCCGCGGGTCGGCGTGGCGATCGGCAATTATGTGCTCGATCTCTGGGAACTCGAGCAGGATTCGCGGCTCGACGTCGGCCCGCTCGGCGTGTTCTCGACGCCGTCGCTCAATGCTTTCATGGCGTTGGGGCCAAAGGTCTGGACGAAGACGCGGGCGCGGATCAGCGAGCTGCTGCGCGCCGATCATCCAGAACTGCGCGACAACGAGGAGTTGCGCAAGCAGGCTCTGGTGCCGATGCGCGATGCGAAACTGCATCTGCCATTCGCAGTCTCCGGCTACACTGATTTCTATTCGTCGAAAGAACACGCCACCAATGTCGGCGTGATGTTCCGTGGCAAGGACAATGCGCTGCAGCCGAACTGGCTCCATATGCCGATCGCCTACAACGGCCGTGCCTCGACCGTCGTGGTCTCCGGCACCAAGGTGAAGCGCCCGCGCGGGCAGCTCAAGCCGCCGAATGTGGAGGCGCCGAGCTTCGGACCGTGCAAGCGGCTCGATTTCGAGCTCGAGATGGGCGTCGTGGTCGGCCAGCCCTCAGCCATGGGCGGCATGCTCACGGAGCAGCAGGCCGAGGAGATGATCTTCGGCTTCGTGCTGCTCAACGACTGGAGCGCGCGCGATATCCAGCAATGGGAATATGTGCCGCTCGGCCCGTTCCTCGCCAAGGCGTTCGCGACCTCGATCAGCCCGTGGGTGGTGACGCGCGAGGCGCTGGAGCCGTTTCGCCTGAGCGGGCCGGAGCAGGAGCCGGTGCCGCTCGACTACCTCAAGCAGGGCAAGCCGCAGAACTACGAGCTTGAGCTCGACGTCTCCTTGCGTGCCGCTGGGGCCAACGCGCCGGCCGGTATCAGCCGTACCAATTTCAAGTACATGTACTGGTCCTCGGTGCAGCAGCTGATGCACCACGCCTCCTCGGGCTGCGCCATGACTGTCGGAGATCTCCTGGGCAGCGGCACCATTTCCGGCCCGGAGAAGAACCAGCGCGGCAGCCTGCTGGAGATCAGCTGGAACGGCACCGAGCCGGTCGAATTGCCCGGCGGCATCAAGCGGTCATTCCTGGAAGACGGCGACAGCCTCGTCATGCGCGGCTGGTGTCAGGGCGAAGGCTATCGCGTCGGCTTTGGCGAGGTCGAGGGGACGATTCTGCCGGCGGAGTAGGGCCGAGCTCTCCCCATATTCTCCGTCATTGCGAGGAGCCCTTGCGACGAAGCAATCCAGACTGCTTCCTCGGAGACAGTCTGGATTGCTTCGCTTCGCTCGCAATGACGGCGAGGAGGCAGCTCACCGCTTCTCCGGCGCGACATCCTTGACCCTCGCGCAATGCGCCGCGACGTCCTCCAGGCTGTACTTCAGATGCACCCGCTTGTCCGACGGCGCCTGGTTGCTCGTGCACACGCCCGGTCGCCATTGCTGCGTTGGCCTGATCGGTCGCGGCGCAAAACCTCCGCCGCAGTTCGGGCAGACGTTGGAGAGCTTCGTCTCCACGCAGTCGGCGCAGAACGTGCATTCATAGGAGCAGATCCGCGCATCGGTTGCATTTGGCGCCAGGTCGCGGTCGCAATATTCGCAGTTCGGTCGAAGCTGGAGGGCCATGGCTCAGTCTCCGCAGATTTGGCGGGGATCATCGCAGATCGCGCGCGCAGCGCGAATGCCGGATTTCCCTCGATTTCAGCCGGGTTTGATTTCTTTCAGCGGCAGACGCGTGCTTTCCTTCAGCCTGTCGAGCACGATCGATGAGCGCACATGCGCCACGCTCTGGTGCGGCATCAGCACGTCGTTGACGAGATTGGAGAGACCCTTCAGGTCGCGCAACACGGCTTTCAGCACATAGTCGGCGTCGCCCGTGAGCGAATAGGCCTCCTGGATCTCGTCGATTCGATTGACCAGCGTTCGGAAGCGTTTCGAATTGTCTGGTGAGTGGGTCGCCAGCGTCACCTGGATGAAGGCGACCACGCCGAAGCCGAGGGCCTCGCTGGAGAGATCGGCGTGATAGCCTGATATTACCTTCTCCTCCTCCAGCCGCATCCGTCGCCGCGAGCATTGCGAGGCCGAGAGTCCCGCGAGGTCGGCCAGTTCCTGGTTGGTGAGGCGGCCGTCGTCCTGCAGCGCGCCCAGGATCTTGAGGTCGAATGCATCAACCAAAGTCATGCGCAATTGTCCCGTTTTATGCACAGATCGTGCGCAGGATAACCAAATGACGTCCCATTTGCACGCTCATTGCAGGCGCCATGAAGGATAATTCATGGCAGCAGCAATTTGGGAGAGCACCATGGGTCCGTTTCCGCACGATGCACCGCCGGCCACGATCAGCGCCGACAATCCGATGGGCACCGACGGGTTCGAATTCGTCGAATATGCGCATGCCGATCCGGAACAGCTGCACGCCCTGTTCAAGCTGATGGGCTATGCGCCCGTCGCGCGCCACAGAACGAAGAAGATCACGGTCTATCGCCAAGGCGACATCAATTATCTCGTCAACGAGGAGCCCGGCACCCACGGTCACGATTTCGTCGCCGCGCACGGCCCCTGTGCGCCGTCAATGGCGTTTCGCGTCGTCGATGCCAAGAAGGCCTATGACCGTGCGATATCGCTCGGTGCCGAACCTGCGGATGTGTCCTCCGCGCAGAAGACGCTCGACGTCCCCGCGATCAGGGGCATCGGCGGCAGCCTGCTCTATTTCGTCGATCGCTACGGCGCCAAGGGTTCGGCCTATGACAACGAGTTCGAATGGCTCAGCGCGCGCGATCCGCGTCCCGCCGGTGCCGGCCTGCTCTATCTCGATCACCTCACCCACAACGTCCATCGCGGCCGCATGGACGTGTGGACCAGCTTCTACGAGAAGCTCTTCAATTTCCGCCAGATCCGCTTCTTCGACATCGAGGGCCGCGCCTCAGGCCTGTTCTCGCGCGCGCTGACGAGCCCTGACGGCAAGATCCGGATTCCGATCAACGAGGACGCCGGCGATTCCGGCCAGATCGAGGAATATCTGAATATCTATCGCGGCGAAGGCATCCAGCACATCGCTTGCGGCTGCCGTGACATTCACCGCACTATCGAGGACTTGCGCGAAGCGGGCCTGCCCTTCATGCCGGCGCCGCCCGCGACCTATTTCGAGCGGATCGACGCGCGGTTGCCGAAGCATGGCGAGGACGTCGCGCGCCTGCAGAAGAACGGCATCCTGATCGACGGCGAGGGTGTCGTCGACGGCGGCCAGACCAAGGTGCTGCTGCAGATCTTCTCGGCCAACGCGATCGGCCCGATCTTCTTCGAGTTCATCCAGCGCAAGGGCGACGACGGCTTCGGCGAAGGTAATTTCAAGGCGCTGTTCGAATCGATCGAGGAGGACCAGATCCGGCGTGGGGTGCTGAAGGTGGATGCGGCGTAAGTCGCGCACTTTACGTACACTGCCACATCAAAACAGGTGTCGTCCCGGCGAAGGCCGGGACCCATACCGCGTGATGTATCGATCTGATCGGTGAGGGTACCGAACTCCGAGTCTTCGTCAAACCACTCCCTGTGGTTGTGGGTCCCGGCCTTCGCCGGGACGACAGTGGAGGTTGTTGTAACGGCGGGGGTCTAACGCCCCGCCTTCCACGCCTTCGTCACTGCGCCGATCTCCGCCCCTTCCGGCTCGCGCACCGCCGACGGCGTCCGTGAAAAGCGCGGCGCCGGCGCCGGCTGCTTGACGCCGTGGCGCTCGACGAACACCTGTCGGGCGACCATATGCGGATGCTCGGTCGCTTCCGACATGGTCAGCACCGGCGCAAAGCAGATGTCGGTGCCTTCCATGATCTTGCACCAGTCCTCGCGCGTCTTGCTCTTGAACACCGTCTTCAGTTTTTCCTTCAGCGCGGGCCAGGCCTTGCGGTCCATCTGCGCGTCGAAATCGGCGTCGGTCAGGCCGGCGTGCTCGCGCAGCAGCGCGTAGAATTGCGGCTCGATCGAGCCGATCGAGACGAAATGGCCGCAGGCGCATTCGTAGACGCCGTAGAAATGCGCGCCGCCGTCGAGGAAGTTCTCGTTGCGGCCTTCGGTCCAGCGGCCGAGCGTGGTCATGTCGAAGAAGAACGACATCAGCGATGCCGCGCCGTCGCACATCGCGGCATCGACGACCTGCCCCTTGCCCGACCGCGAGGCCTCCAGCAGCGCCGCAAGCACGCCAACGACGAGATAGAGCGCGCCGCCGCCGAAATCGCCGACCAAATTGAGCGGCGGCACCGGCGCTTCTTTCGTGCCGATCGCGGCGAGCGCGCCGGTGATGGAGATGTAGTTGATGTCGTGGCCGGCGGCATTGGCGAGCGGGCCTTGCTGGCCCCAGCCAGTCATGCGGCCGTAAACCAGCTTTGGATTGCGCGCGAGCACGACGTCAGGCCCGAGGCCGAGCCGCTCCATCACGCCGGGACGGAAACCCTCGACCAGCGCGTCGGCATTCGCAAGCAGATCCAGCACCTCCGCGATCGCCGTCTTGTCCTTGAGGTCGAGCTCGACCACCTTGCGGCCGCGGCCTGCGACGGACTTCATGCTCTTCCTGGCGCCGACACGATCGAGCGTGACGACATCGGCGCCCATGTCGGCCAGCAACATGCAGGCGAACGGGCCGGGTCCAATGCCGGCGAATTCGACGATGCGGAAACCTGCGAGCGGACCGGAGGAGGTGGGGGCTGATTTGTCGAGCACGTCGTTGTTTCCTCGGGTCGCGGGCGGATGCCGATTGTTCGGCAATCGCCTCGGACATTCCTCTGCGGGCGAGTTAATTGGCTGATTAACTTTTCTCGCCTTCACGCCAGCGAGGCAAGCGGTTTTCGTGCCGCACGGCCAAATAAAAACGGCGCGCACCGAAGTGCGCGCCGCGGAAGATTTGTGTTGAGGCGCTAAAGCGCGATCATCAGCGTGCGGCAGCCACCGCGCGCTGCGCCATCACCTTGATCAGGTTGGCGCGGTACTCCGCCGTGCCGTGGATGTCGGCCAGCAGATTGCTCGCCGAGATGCTCACGCCGTCGATCGCCGACGGTGACCAATTCGCCTTCAGCGCCGTTTCGATGGCCGCGACCCGCATCACGCCGCTTTGCGAGGCGCCGGTGGCGGCTACCCGAATCTCGCCCGACTTCGCCTGCGCGACGAACACGCCGGTCAGCGCGAAGCGAGACGCAGGGTGGCGCATCTTTTCGTAGCCTGCCTTCGCCGGAACCGGGAACGACACGGCGGTGATAAGCTCGCCGTCCTCCAGCGCCGTCGTGAACATGCCCTGGAAGAAGTCATCCGCCGTGATCGACCGCTTGTTGGTCTTCACGGTGGCGCCGAGCGCGAGCAGCGCGGCGGGAAAATCCGCCGCGGGATCGTTGTTGGCGATCGAGCCGCCGATCGTGCCGCGATAGCGCACGGCGGGGTCGCCGAGCACCGAGGTGAGATAGGCGATTGCGGGGATCGCCTTCTTCACATCGGCATTCTGCATGATGTCGAAATAGGTCGTGCCGGCCTTGATGGTCAGTACGTCGCCCGAAAGCTCGACGCCCTGAAGCTCCTTGATCTTGCCGAGATCGATGACGTCGGACGGGCTGGCGAGGCGCTGCTTCATCACCGGCAGCAGCGTCTGGCCGCCGGCGAGGAACTTCGCTTCGCTGCTCTTGGAAAACAGGGCGACGGCTTCGTCAACCGAGGACGCGCGATGATAAACGGTCTGGTACATCTTCGTTCCTCCCTTAAGCCGCGTGGATCGTGCGCCACACCCTGTCAGGGGTTGCGGGCATTTCCAGATTGTTCTTGCCGATCGCATCCGTGATCGCATTGATCACGGCCGCAGAGGCGCCGATCGCGCCGGCCTCACCGCAACCCTTGATGCCGAGCGGATTGCCGGGGCACAGGGTCGTGGTGTGGGAGAGGTTGAACGAGGGAACGTCGTCGGCGCGCGGCATGGCGTAGTCCATGAACGAGGCCGTGACCGGCTGCCCGTTGGCGTCGTAGATCGCGTGCTCGAGCAACGCTTGTCCGATGCCTTGCACAAGACCGCCGTGGACCTGGCCTTCGACGATCATCGGGTTAATCAGCCGGCCGAAATCGTCGGCCGCGACGAAGTTGACGAAGGAGGTCTTGCCCGTGCCGGGATCGACCTCGAGCTCGCAGATGTACGTGCCGGCCGGGAAGGTGAAGTTGGTCGGATCGTAGAAGGCGCTCTCCTTCAGGCCCGGCTCCATCCCGTCAGGCAGATTGTGCGCGGTGTAGGCTGCGAGCGCGACCATCGGGAAGGCGATCGCCTTGTCAGTGCCGGCCACCTTGAACTCGCCGTTCTCGATGACGATGTCGCCTTCCGAGGCTTCCAGCGCATGCGCGGCGATTTTCTTGGCTTTGGATTCCATCTTCTCCATCGCCTTCAGGATCGCGGTGAGGCCGACGGCCGCGGAGCGCGAGCCGTAGGTGCCCATGCCGAACTGCACCTTGTCGGTGTCGCCATGGACGATCGAGACCTGGCTGATGGGAACGCCGAGGCGCTCCGCAACGAGCTGGCAGAACGTGGTTTCGTGACCCTGGCCGTGGCTGTGTGATCCCGTCAGGACCTCGATGGTGCCGACCGGGTTGACGCGGACTTCGGCGGATTCCCAAAGACCAACGCCGGCGCCCAGGCTGCCGACGGCCTTCGACGGCGCGATACCGCAGGCCTCGATGTAGCAGGACACGCCAATGCCGCGCAGCTTGCCGTCGGCCTTCGCCTTGGCTTTGCGCCCGGCAAAGCCGGCATAGTCGATCGCCTTCATCGCGGCGTCGAGCGAGGCGTTAAAGTCGCCGGTGTCATAAGCCATGATCACCGGCGTCTGGTGCGGGAACTGGGTGATGAAGTTGGTCCGGCGCAGCGCGGCCGGATCGACCTTCAACTGCCGCGCCGCCGTCTCCATCAGACGTTCGATCAGATAGCTCGCCTCGGGGCGGCCGGCGCCGCGATAGGCGTCGACTGGCGTCGTGTTGGTGTAGACCCCGACTACCTCGGCATGGATCGCCGGGATGTTGTACTGGCCCGACAGCAGCGTCGCGTAGAGATAGGTCGGCACTGACGACGAGAACAGCGACATGTAGGCGCCGAAATTGGCGAAGGTCTTCACCTTCAATCCGGTGATCTTGTTGTTGGCGTCGAACGCCATCTCGGCATGAGTGACATGGTCGCGGCCATGCGCATCGGTGAGGAAGGCTTCGGTGCGGTCGCCGGTCCATTTCACGGGACGGCCGACCTTTTTCGAAGCCCACAGCGCCACCATCTCTTCGGGATAGATGAAGATTTTCGAGCCGAAGCCGCCGCCCACATCGGGTGCGATCACGCGCAGCTTGTGCTCGGGGGCGATGTTGTAGAACGCCGACAGCACGAGGCGGGCGACGTGCGGATTCTGCGACGTCGTGTAGAGCGTGAAGTGCTCTTCCGCCGAATCGTAGTCGGCGATCGCGGCGCGCGGCTCCATCGCGTTCGGCGCGAGGCGGTTGTTGGTGACGTCGAGCTTCACCACGTTGGCGGCCTTGGCGAAGGCAGCATCGGTGGCGCCCTCGTCGCCGATCACCCAGTCATAGACCTGGTTGCCGGGAGCTTCGGGATGCAGCTGCGGCGCGCCGGACTTGATCGCGGCGTGGACGTCGGCGACCGCGGGCAGCTCTTCGTAGTTCACGACCACGGCTTCGGCCGCGTCGCGTGCGAGATTTTTGGTCTCGGCGATCACGACCGCGACGGCCTGACCGACGAAGCGCACCGTCTCCGGCGCCATCGCCGGCCATGCGCCCATCTTCATCGGGCTGCCGTCCTTCGAGGTGATGGCCCAGCCACAGATGAGGTTGCCGACCTTGTCGTCGACGATCTCTTGCCCAGTCAGCACCGCGACCACGCCCGGCATCTTCAGCGCGGCGGAGGAATCGATTCCCTTCACCTTGGCATGCGCGTGCGGGCTGCGGATGAAATGGGCATGGGTCATGCCCTGCAATTTGATGTCGTCGACGTAGCGGCCCTTGCCGGTAATAAAACGCTTGTCTTCCTTGCGCACGACGCTCGCGCCAATGCCTTCAACACCCATGTCTGGTCCTCCCGACCGGAATTTGTCTTGACCGCGCTTTCCCTCGAAAGCGGCGGCGATCGTTCTTATTTCGAGGCGGGCCGCTTACTCGGCCGCCTGCGAGACCTTCATGCGGCCTGCCGCGTCCAGCACGGCTTTGACGATGTTGTGGTAGCCGGTGCAGCGGCAGATATTGCCTTCGAGCTCGTGGCGGACGGTGGCCTCGTCGAGCTGGCCGCCATAGCGGTGCACGATATCGATCGCCGACATGATCATGCCCGGCGTGCAATAGCCGCACTGCAGGCCGTGATTGTCGCGGAAGGCCGCCTGCATGGGGTGCAGCTCGTCGCCCTTGGCGATGCCTTCGATCGTGGTGATGCTGGCGCCGTCGGCCTGTCCCGCCAGCATGGTGCAGGATTTGACCGCCTTGCCGTCCATATGGACGACGCAGGCGCCGCACTGGCTGGTGTCGCAGCCGACATGGGTTCCGGTGAGGTTGAGGTGGTCGCGCAGCAGCTGAACCAGTAGCGTGCGGTCCTCGACGTCAACGGCAACAGCCTTGCCGTTCACCGTCAGTTTGACTGTAGACACGGTTGAAGTCCTCCCGGGGTCGATTTTGATTGTTTCTAATTAGAGACAGCGACCCGGAACTTTGCAACTACGATTTTGGTCGCCCGCGTCATGGAAAAGTCATTGATCCAGAATGCCCAACATTGGTTGGGGGGGCGAGTCGGCCAGATCGGGTGCGGCGCCGGGGCGCAGCTGGGATGCCAGCCTCTATATCCTTGCGCGGTTCGCCTTTTCAGTTCGCTGGGCTGATAGAGCCTGAACTCTGCGGGCCCACCGAATTTACCGCCCCTTATCGATTCTGCCTTAGTTTTGCGCAGCCAGGTCAGGGGGCGGGGCGCCACCGGATCTCGGCTGAATGAAAATGGGGGTGGGAATGTCCGGGCGTATCGCGTCGTCGTCGAAGCGCACAATAATGCCGACCCTCAGGTTCCGCGCCAAGATCATTCTGGGGTTTGCCGCGGTGCTGGTGATCTCCGCCGGCAGCATGGCTTTCTCCTATTTTGGCTTCGAGCGGGTCTCGTCCGGGGTCGGGTCCTACCGCAGCAGCGTCACCGAGGCCGATCTCGCCCGTAATATCGACCGGGAGCTGCTCGCCTATCGCTCGGCCGTCAAATATTTCGTCGTCACCGGCAAGGAGGACGACGCCAAGACGGCGCTGGACGCGGAGACCGGCCTGAAGGGCGCCATCGACCAGGCGGTCAAGAGCGCCAAGAAGCCGGCGCGGCAGGAAAGTCTGGGCAAGCTCTCCAAGGAGTTTTCCAACTTCTCCGCGACCTTCGCAAAAGTCCTCCAGGCCAAGCGTGACAGCACGCTGCTGGTGCAGAACCAGCTCACGCGCAACGCCAATCTCCTGAAATACAAGCTCGACGACATCGGCAACAATGCCTCCGATTCCGAGGCGCAGGCGATCGAGTTCGGAACCAAGCAGGTCAACGCCCAATTCCAGACCGCGAATGCGGCGGCGACCAATTTCGTGCTGACGTCCGACCAGACGATTGCTACCAGCGCGCTGGCGCGGCTGAAATTCGTTGAGAACTCGCTCAACGCAGTCTATTCGATGGACGACAAGATCGTCGCCGGCCTGAAGGATGCCAGGGGATTGCTCGGCGCCTATCGGGAATCGCTGGAAAAACTGATCGCCAACGCCAAGATGATCGACGATCTCGTCACCGAGATGAGCGGTTCGGCCGGCGCGATCCTTCAGGGTGCTACCGCCATGAAGGCGGACCTCGTGGCCGAACAGCAGCGGCTGGAGTCCGAATCGGAAGCGACCATCGCGAAGACCGAGCAACTGGTGCTGATGCTGGCCGTCGGCGGCACGCTGCTCGGCGCGATCCTCGCTTTCCTGCTCGGCACCGGCATTTCGCGTCCGATGATCGCGATGTGCAAGGCGATGCGCGAGCTTGCCGCGGGCAATTTCGACGTCGTGCTGCCGGGCCTGGGCCGCAAGGACGAGATCGGCGAGATGGCCGGCGCGGTCGAGGAATTCAAGGTGCAGGCCGTGGCCAAGGCCGAGCGCGACGCCGCCGCCAACGAAGCTCAGAACAAGGAAGCGAGCGCTGCTCGCCGTTCCGAGCTGATTCGTTTCGCCGACGATTTCGAGAGCGCGGTCGGTGCCATCGTCTCCAACGTCTCGGCTTCCGCCGTGCAGCTGGAATCGGCGGCCTCGACGCTGACCCGCACTGCCGAGACCACGCAGAGCCTGTCGAGCCAGGTCGCCGACGTCTCCGAGCAGGCCTCCAGCAACATGCAGTCGGTCGCGACCGCGACCGAAGAGCTCTCGGCTTCGGTCGAGGAGATCGGCCGCCAAGTGCGCGATTCCAGCCGCATTGCCGAAGCCGCCGTGGTGCAGGCAAAAGAGACCGATAACCGCATCGGCAAGCTCTCGCATGCCGCCCAGCAGATCGGCGAAGTGGTCAAGCTCATCACGGCAATCGCCGAGCAGACCAATCTTCTCGCTCTGAATGCGACGATCGAGGCGGCGCGCGCCGGCGAAGCCGGCCGCGGCTTTGCAGTTGTCGCCAGCGAAGTGAAGTCGCTCGCGAGCCAGACCGCAAAGGCCACCGACGAGATCTCCTCGCACATCACGGGCATGCAAGGCGCCACAGCCGAGTCGGTTGCGGCGATCAAGGAGATCGGCGCGACCATCGGCCAGATCTCGTCGATCTCGACGTCGATTGCGAGCGCAGTGGAGCAGCAAGGCGCAGCGACGCAGGAAATCGCGCGCAGCGTCCAGACCGTCGCACAGGGCACTCAGACCGCCGCCACCGACATCGGCCAGGTCAACCGCGGCGCCGCCGAAACCGGCTCGGCCTCGGAAGAGGTGCTGCACTCGGCCAAGACACTGTCGTCCGAAAGCACCCGCCTGCGTGCCGAGCTCGACCGCTTCATGGGCAATATCCGGGCGGCGTAGAGGCATTCCCGCTAATGTCGTCCTGGCGAAAGCCAGGACGACGAGACCCTGCGTCACCTAACCGCCGGTTGCGGCGCCACAAATTTACCGCCGCTTATCCTTTGCCATTTACCGTGCTCACGCGTCAGGAAGCGGGCTGCTTCCGGGCTGCGCCTGGTTTTCCGCGAATGGAATGGGGTGGGGAATGCCCGTCAAGTCGAAGCCGACCACATCGAAGCTGCTCACCTTGCGTTTTCGCGCAAAAATCATCCTCGGCTTCGTGGCGGTGCTTGCCATCCTCGCCGTCAGCATGGCTTTCGCGTATTTCGGCTTCGAGCGGATCCAGGCCGCCGTGGCCTCCTACCGCTCCAGCGTCGCCGAAGCGGACCTTGCGCGGACGGTCGATCGCGAGCTGATCGCCTACCAGGGGTTGGCGCGGGCCTACACGCTGACCGGCGCGGCGGATGATGAGACCGCCGCCAAAGCGGCCGAAGAGAATTTGAGGGCCGCGATCGCCAAGTCTGCGGCGGCCACCACGGGCGCCGCGCGCCGCGAGCAGGTCGGCCGGCTCGAGGCCGACTTCAAGAGCTTTACCAAGGTGTTCGGCGAGATCATCACGTTGACGCGCGAGAACGGCAAGATCGCGACGGATGAGCTCAACAGCGTCGGCAACAAGATCCGCTTCAAGTTCGACGATCTTGCCGATACCGCGGCATTGGCGGGCCTGAACTCGGTTCAGGGCACGGCCAAGGACATCACATCGCAATACCTTGCGGTTTCCACCTCGGTCAGCGCCTTCGTCGCCAAGCCGGAGCCGAAGACCGCCGACGGCGTGACCGCCCGCATCAAATTCCTGGAGACCTTGCTGGTCTCGATCTATGCCAACGACCAGAAGATCACCGACCGCGTCACCGAGATCAGCAATCTCCTCAAGCAGTACCGCGCCTCCTTTTCGAAGCTGACCGAGAACGTGAAGGTCATCGTCAAGCTGAACGGCGACATGACCAAGACGGCCGCGTCCATTCTCAAGCTCTCGGGTGAGCTGAGGTCGGAGCTGACGGCGGATCAGCAGCGCATCGAGGTGAGCGCCAATGCCACCATCAGCGAGACCGAGCGGACGATGCTGATGATGGCGCTGGGCGGCCTCGCCATTGGCGCCGCGTTGGCCTGGATGCTGGGCAATGGCATTTCGCGTCCGATGATCGCGATGTGCAAGGCGATGCGCGAGCTTGCCGCGGGCAATTTCGACGTGGTGCTGCCGGGCCTGGGGCGCAGGGACGAGATCGGCGAGATGGCCGGCGCTGTCGAGGAATTCAAGGTGCAGGCCGTGGCCAAGGCCGAGCGCGACGCCGCCGCCAACGAGGCCCAGAACAAGGAAGCGAGCGCTGCTCGCCGTTCCGAGCTGATTCGTTTCGCCGACGATTTCGAGAGCGCAGTCGGTGCCATCGTCTCCAACGTCTCGGCTTCCGCCGTGCAGCTGGAATCGGCGGCCTCGACGCTGACCCGCACCGCCGAGACCACGCAGAGCCTGTCGAGCCAGGTCGCCGGTGTCTCCGAGCAGGCCTCCAGCAACATGCAGTCGGTCGCGACCGCGACGGAAGAGCTCTCGGCTTCGGTCGAGGAGATCGGCCGCCAGGTCCGCGATTCCAGCCGCATTGCCGAAGCTGCCGTGGTGCAGGCCAAGGAGACCGATAACCGCATCGGCAAGCTCTCGCATGCCGCCCAGCAGATCGGCGAAGTCGTCAAGCTCATCACGGCGATCGCCGAGCAGACCAATCTTCTCGCTCTGAATGCGACGATCGAGGCGGCGCGCGCCGGTGAAGCCGGCCGCGGCTTTGCAGTTGTCGCCAGCGAAGTGAAGTCGCTCGCGAGCCAGACCGCAAAGGCCACCGACGAGATCTCCTCGCACATCACGGGCATGCAAGGCGCCACCGCCGAGTCGGTTGCGGCGATCAAGGAGATCGGCGCGACCATCGGCCAGATCTCGTCGATCTCGACGTCGATTGCGAGCGCAGTGGAGCAGCAAGGCGCAGCGACGCAGGAAATCGCGCGCAGCGTCCAGACCGTCGCACAGGGTACTCAGACCGCAGCCACCGACATCGGCCAAGTCAACCGCGGCGCCGCCGAAACCGGCTCGGCCTCGGAAGAGGTGCTGCACTCGGCCAAGACACTGTCGTCCGAAAGCACCCGCCTGCGTGCCGAGCTCGACCGCTTCATGGGCAATATTCGAGCGGCGTAGGGGCATTCCCGCCAATGTCGTCCTGGCGACAGCCAGGACCCATTAGCCCAAGCAGCAGTTATCGGGCGAACTGCTAACTCCGAGTCATCGCCAAATTGCTCCGTGGGGTAATAGGTCCTGGATCGGCACTGCGCTTGTCCAGGACGACCTGGCACTCACTCCCTCCCGAATGCCCGCTTCAGTTCCACCTTTGCCCGCTCCAGCCGCGTGCGCTGCGTCTGCGGCAGCGTCTTGCCGGCGCGGTTGATGTAGAACGTCAGCATCGACAGCGCCGAGCGGTAAGCGCCGGTCTTGCGGCGCGCGCTGTGCTCGGCCGAGCGCTTCAACGAAGTCGCGATCTTCTTCGCGCTGGTCAGCTTGAACACGCCTTGTTTGAGGTCGAGCGCGTCGCTCTCCTTGGTTACGCGCTGCGACCAGCGCTTCGGTGCGGCGCGTTTGGTGCTCTTGCGCGCCGCTGTTTTGCGAGAATGTGTCGTCTTTCTGACATGAGCCATGCGTCAACTCCTTGCGGCTCCAGCGAAAACCGGCGGCGCGAACGGTCGTTCCTGCGGGAACCTGCCCTCGCCGCAGGCGTTGTCGCGGGTGGCAGGCGGAATGCCGCACCCCCTCGATCGGATCGCCCCCGTCCACGCCACGTGAACCGGGGCCATGTCCATTGGTCAGATGCAACAACGCGATGGAATTGCAGCGAAGCCCAGCGCCGAACGATGGACCTGTGGTCTCCACCGCGACCGCGGCCGATCGCATCATCGAAACCAGCATTCCCGCGCGACTTGATGCGCTGCCGTGGAGCGGCTTTCACACCCGCGTCGTGCTCGCGCTCGGCATCACCTGGATTCTGGATGGCCTCGAGGTGACGCTGGCCGGCGCGCTCTCCGGCGCGCTGAAGCAGAGTCCCACCCTGCATTTCTCCAATCTCGATCTCGGCGTTGCCAATTCCGCCTATCTCGCGGGTGCTGTGCTCGGCGCGCTCGGTTTTGGCTGGTTGACCGACCGCATCGGCCGCAAGAAGCTGTTCTTCATCACGCTCGCGCTCTATCTCTCGGCGACGGCCGCGACCGCTCTGTCATGGAATGTCGCGAGCTACGCGCTGTTTCGCTTCCTCACCGGCGCCGGCATCGGCGGCGAATATACCGCGATCAATTCGACCATCCAGGAACTGGTGCCGGCGCGCTATCGCGGCTGGACCGATCTCGTCATCAACGGCAGCTTCTGGATCGGTGCCGCGATGGGAGCCGTAGCGGCCATCGTGCTGCTCGATCCCGCGGTGATCGGCCCCGATCTCGGCTGGCGCCTCGCTTATCTCATCGGCGCGGCCATCGGCCTCGTCGTGCTCTTGATGCGGATGTGGATTCCGGAGAGTCCGCGCTGGCTGATGATCCACGGCCGTCCCGACCAGGCCCACGCCATCGTCGACGAGATCGAGCGCTCGGTGCTCGGACACGACCAGGATACGAGCGATGGGCGCTTCGCCAAAATCCGCCTGAAAATGCGGAGTCACACGCCGATCCGCGAGGTCGTGCACACGCTGTTCTCGGTCTATCGCCAGCGGGCGATGGTCGGCCTCGTGCTGATGATCGCGCAGGCCTTCTTCTACAACGCCATCTTCTTCACCTTTGCGCTGGTGTTGACCGATTTTTACGGCATCAGCGCCGATCATGTCGGCTGGTATCTGCTTCCGTTCGCCGCCGGCAATTTCCTCGGTCCGCTGCTGCTCGGCCGCCTGTTCGATACGCTCGGCCGCCGGACCATGATCATGTTCACCTATGGGGTGTCGGGCCTGTTGCTGGCGCTGTCGGGTTATCTGTTCTCGATCGGCGCCTTGAGCGCGCAGGGGCAGACCATCGCCTGGATGGTGATCTTCTTCTTTGCCTCGCCGGCCGCGAGCGCCGCCTACCTCACCGTCAGCGAGACTTTCCCCTTGGAGGTCCGCGCGCTGGCGATCGCCGTGTTCTATGCGGTCGGCACCGGCATCGGCGGCGTGATCGGCCCCGCGTTGTTCGGTGCGCTGATCGACACGGGGTCACGCACCAGCGTGTTCGCAGGCTATTTGCTGGGGGCATTCCTGATGATCGCAGCCGCGATCGTGGCGTGGCGCTATGCCGTCTCGGCGGAGCGCAAATCGCTCGAAGAAATCGCGCGGCCGCTGGCTTCCATGGAGTAGACTATGAAATCGGAACTGGCTGAATTGGATCAAAAGCGCACCATGGTCGACGATGAAGCGCCCGATGCGGTGCCGGTGCCTCACGCACTTGTGCCGCATCTCAATGAAACAGCGATCCTGCTCGACATCGACGGTACGCTGCTCGACCTGATGCCGACGCCGCGCGAGGTGTGGGTGCCGCCAGGCCTGTCGGAAACGCTGAACCGGCTGACGGAGCGCACCTCGGGCGCGCTGGCGATGGTCAGCGGCCGTTCGCTCAACGACATCGACCTGATCTTCGCGCCGGATGTCTTTCGCGCCGTCGCCGGCCATGGCGCGGAGATGCGGCTTTCGGTGGACAACGAAGCCGATGCCGTCAGTGCGCCGCCCCTGGACAAGGAGCTGAAGCGGCGGCTCGCGGCGGTCGCCAAGCTCAGTCCAGGCATTCTGCTCGAAGACAAGGGCTATTCGCTGGCGCTGCATTACCGCCTTGCGCCGCATGCGGAGAAGGCGATCTATGAATCCGTTTCGCTGATCCGCGCCGACCTGCCCAACGCACCGATCGAGGTGCTGCCCGGCAAGTTCGTTTGCGAGATCAAGCATTCCGGTTTCACCAAGGCGACCGGCGTGCGCGAGTTGATGAAGCACGAGCCTTTCAAGGGACGCCGTCCAATTTTCATCGGCGACGACGTCACCGACGAGACCGTGTTCGCGATCATGCCCGACATGAACGGGCTTGCCTTCTCGGTCGGCCGCCGCGCCATGGGTGTCAACGGTCACTTCGATGCCCCGAACGACGTGCGCGCGTTCCTCGCGCGGCTGCTCGACGACTCAAGGTTGGAATAAGGCACGGACATCTCGGAGCCACATATCGCGCGCGTAATTCCCCAGCGCGTCGGCTTCATGCTGCGCGTGTCACGGTTCCAAAGCCGACTTTGTGTAGCGAAATCGTCGGGTTGCCTTGAGGTAAACCGGTTCCAACGCGCGCGCCCGATTTTGGTTTCAATTGGTGCAAAGGATGATCAGGAACCATATTGATGAACGGCAGTTAAATGGGGTGGAATGAAACAGGAGGGGACGACCTGTGAACTTAGTCGTCGTTTCGAATCGCGTCGCGCGCGGCAAGCCCAACGAGCCCATGACGGGCGGTCTCGCGGCGGCGTTATTACCTGTCGTGGAACATTCGGGCGCGATCTGGGTGGGTTCCTCGGGCCGTGTGCGTGATGGTCATCAAAAGGAGCCGTTCGCCGAGATCGAAGCTTTGGGTTCTGGCGCGATCGCGACGCTGGATCTGCCGGCGGCGCACTATGGCGGCTATTACGAAGGCTTTGCCAATTCGGCGCTGTGGCCGGCGCTGCACTCGCGCAGCGATCTGATCCGCGTCTCGCGTGACGACTATGTCAGCTATCGCGAGGTCAACGCCTTCATGGCGCGCGCCTTGATGCGTTTCCGGAAAGCACAAACCGCGTTCTGGGTGCAGGATTACCATTTCCTCGCGCTCGGCGCGGAGCTGCGCGACCTCGGTGTCGACGACCCGATCGGCTTCTTCCTCCATACGCCGTGGCCGGTCGCGGCGGTGATGCAGGGCGTGCCCAATCATCGCGAGCTGATCACGGCGATGCTGGCATACGATCTGATCGGCTTCCAGACCCATGACGATTGCCAGAATTTTCTCGGCTATGTCGCGGGCGAACTCGGCCTCGCCGTCGAAGACGGCGTTGCGATCTCGCAGCATGGCCGAACGCGTTGCGAGGTCTTTCCGATCGGCATCGACGCCGAGAAATTCGCGCAATACGCGGCGAAATCGGCGTCGCATCCAGACGTGTCGCGGCTGCGCCGCAGCCTCAATGGCGAGCGGCTCGCGATCGGCGTCGACCGGCTCGACTATTCCAAGGGCCTCGTCAACCGCATCAGCGCGTTCGATCGGCTCTGGACCGAACATCCGCAGTTTGCGCGCAGCATCTCGCTGCTGCAGATCGCAAATCCCTCGCGCGGTGCCATCGAAGCCTATGGCAATTTGCAGAACGAGGTCGCGCGGCTCGTGTCCGACGTCAACGGCCGCCACGGCGAGGCCGACTGGACACCGATCCGCTATCTCAACAAGGGCTTTAGCCAGGCCGTGCTCGCGGGTCTGTATCGCACCGCGCAGATCGGCGTGGTGACGCCGCTACACGACGGCATGAACCTTGTCGCCAAGGAATACGTCGCCGCGCAAAACCCGGCCGATCCCGGCGTGCTGGTGCTGTCGAAATTTGCCGGCGCGGCCAACGAACTCGACGCCGCGCTGCTGGTCAATCCGCACGACATCGACGGGATGGCGCGCGCGATCGCGGTCGCGGCCGCGATGCCGCTCACCGAGCGCAAGATGCGCTGGGATGCGATGATGAAGAAGCTGCGCGGCCACACGATCCAGCAATGGTCGGCGGATTTTGTCGCCGAGCTGGAGAAGTGCCGGACGGAGAAGGCCGCGGTCGCGCCGCTCGCCAACCAGCCGCCGCAAGCGCTGCGCTGGCTCAAGTCGGCGATATCAGGCGTGCGGTTGATCTAGTCTCCTTCTCCCCGTTCCTTACGGGGAGGGCAGGGCCGAAGACGAGAGCCTCAATAGCAATACGACACGCCTTCCAGAATCGCGCACTGCCGCTTGTTCGGCGCGTTCGGATCGTCCAGCGGCACCATGCCCTTGCCCTGGCCGACGAACACGCCGGGCCCGACATGCACTGAGCTCTTGTTGCCGATGATGACGCTTTGATGCGGCGTCGCGCTCGAGCGCGTGCCGTCCGGCCAGAGGATGGCATCGCCCGAAAGCATCCCGCGCCGTCCGTCATCAAAGCTGACATCAACCCCTTGCCGGGTGCAGACCTGTGCGGCGGCCGGCATGGCGAAGGCGGCGGCAAGGGCCGAAATCAGGCTCAGCGCGGCGATGGTGTTGCGGATGGTCATGGGGCCCCCGGACGTGTTTGACGGTCTTGAGTGAATCGTCGCGCCAAACCCGCCGCCGGTTCAGCCCGCGGGCGGTTCCGAGCGGTGTGATGGCGCCTGATATTGTCCATTAAATACAACATCTTAGGGAAAAATCACCCGATTTCCCCGCCATCCCTTGCAAAATCATCGGCGCCCCTTCAAGAGAGTGCGCTCCGGAGAGATGGCCGAGTGGCTTAAGGCGCACGCTTGGAAAGCGTGTGTGCGGGAAACCGTACCGTGGGTTCGAATCCCACTCTCTCCGCCACCCCACCAATACCGTGTCGTACTTGATGTTGCAGACAGGCCAGAAACTCGGCCGTTTTCGTGCTTTTCCGCAAGCGGAGAACTCTCCTCTGTCAGCCAACGGGTCTGAATGAAGCAGGAGAACCGAATTTTCTCCGAATCTTAGAACTCCCGAAATTGGTCTAGTACGGTATTTCTCGAAAAAATAAGGGCTTGGCTGCGCTGCGGTTTGGATCTCTCTCGCTCAACCGACTGCGAAAACTCGTAATTCGTGAGTTCGATACCTGCCTGCCCAGCCACACAGTCCCGCGGTTTGCAAGTGTCTACCACCTATGCCTCACAGGCCCGAAAATCCGGGCTTTTTGCGCACTGGCTCCGACTCCCGCTCTCCCGACTTGCTGGGCGATATGGCCGAAAGTCTCCGGCCCATTTCCGAAAAATTCCCGTTTAGCGGAGACGACGGGTGGAGACCGGTTCGATCACGACTGCCTCCCGACCGTGGCACTCTGCTAATCGTCTCCGATCCCAAGTGGATTCAGAGATGAGCCACGCGCGCCGCAATCTGCTTTCAGTTGCAGCCTACCCCGTACCGCCGGTAGTGACCGCGGTCACGTTTATCGCCGAGAAAGTTTGCGGGTTCTCGTTCTCCACTAATGGCGCCGTCACGCGGAAGCAAAGCGCATCCTCGCGCAGAAGACGCTCGGAAAAGGGAGCTCATTTCGCTACCTTCCCTTCGGAACAAATTGAGTCCTGAATATTGGCCGGAGCTGGAAAGGGAGAAACTGTTCTCGATCCATTTTTTGGGAGCGGTACGACGGCTGCGGTCGCTGTTGCATTCAGGCGGCATTGAGCTCAGCCCAGCCTACATCGAGCTTGCCCGTGAATGTCTATCGAACGTTCAGTTGCCACTCGCCGTTTAAAGTCCTTCGCTCGGTAGTGCGGGCATGGTCAGCATTTGGCGCTTCATTTCACCGGCCTGAAACTGCATGTCCATTAGCTGCTGAAATTGAGAATACAGCGCGTCGTTACCCAGGTTGAGCCGCGGTGTCATTAGAGCGGCACGAAACCAATCGAACACGGTGGACCATTCGATTTCGTGGAGTAGGTGACGCCCCAAAATTGCTTCAGAGGAGATGATACTCATCAGTGCTCTGAAGGCCTACCTCAAAGCGAGGTTTGGAATTAATAGTTAGTCATCACCATTATATGGAATATATTATCGGAATTGCCGCTGCGCTCTTTGCCCAGATCGTAAAGAAGTACGCCGGCAGCAATACGCTCGGTAGCTACTGATCGTGTTCTTCGTATCGCTGATCGTCGCGGCGATCTACGTCACGTTTGCAGACACGCCGCTCATGGCGACCTCATTTCGCGCGGTGAATGCTTGAAAGAAAAACGCCCCAATCCTCTCAAAGATCGCCCCACTGAGGACCAGCAGATGGACGTGCTGTTGAGCCTCAGGAAGGCGCCTGACCACATGCTGGCGATCACCGCGGCTGCTTATGTCGACTATGCTCTCGAAATGGTCTTCCGGGAGCGGATGCGAATCGACAATGACGAGGAGGGGCGGATTTTCGAAGGTGGCGGGAATGGCCTTATGGCCACGGCCTCCTCCAAAATCACGCTCGCTTACGCTGCCCGGTACATCGAAAAGCCCTCCCGTGACGATCTACGCATCATCAACCGGGTGCGAAATATCTTCGCCCACAGCATGCACCAAATCGACTTCAAGCATCCAGAGGTCGCCGCGCAGTGCCGGAAGCTCAGTCTGATCCAGCGGCGCAGCGACATGTATCCTAATGCGGCTACAGCCGATCCCCGGTCGCTCTATTGGAATACATGCCTGGACTTCTTCGCCGCGTGGCAATTCCAGCGCCGGGGCATTCAGCAGGACGGCACCATTCAGCACGTCGCTCCGATGGACGAATAGCTATGCCTCTTTGCGCCTGAAGCCGGAGAGCGCCCAAGCGATGGCCGACCCGAATAGGAGCACCACCAGCGGCACAATCAGTGCCATGGCCACTGCTTGCCCGAGAAGCCACCACGGTTGAGGATCGTCTCTAAGCGGCCGGTTGGCCAGTTTGTAGAGCTTCGACACCAAGTCGTTGTCCGACAGGTCTTTGTATTCGGGATAGAGGCGTCTGAAGTCGGCCATCTTGTACATACACTGGCCTTCCGTCGAATAATCGTTCCACGGCCCTTCACGGCCCGTATAATCGGTATTGCTGACGCCCCGAGCGTCCTTGCAATGGACCGGTATCAATATCAGTCCCACCTCTGACCACTCTTTGCTTTCCTTTGCGCGCTTAAACTCGCTGGCCACCAGGTCGTATTGAGTGGCGGCGACGCCGATCACAAACAGGATCGATCCGAGCACCCACAGCCGGAAAAAGCCGCGCCGGAAATTCATATCCACAGCCCCTTCGTTTCCCTTCAGGCGGGATGATACAGTGTTCCCATGGCAACTGACACACAGTCGAATATTGCGTGCGGAGCGGAACGTCAGTTGCCAAACTGCCGCGCCGCACAGAGTATTCGACTCAAATAGGTCGCCCTTACCGGGGCCTTTTTTGCTATTTCCGTTTCCAATCCCCTGTACAGTGATCGCTCCGCTGCATCCGCTCGCTCGGGTGGGAGATGATCCGCAAGTCTAGCTAAGCTGTACCGGGGATTGGGCACAGAAGCCCCGCAGTGCCAGGCGAACATGGTGCAACTGCGAAATCAAAATCATCACCGTGATGGCGTACGTCGGCTCCGCAGGGCACGAGAACGTCAAACCAGACCGTTGCTTTGGTCATTTCGGTCTGACGACAAAAACAGGCGTGACGAACGCTGGGACCAAGGTTCTTTGAAAATTGGGCGGGGTAAACAAAACCCAGATATGCCAAAAGGAAACATTGCAGGCGATGCACCGATCCCGTTCAAACGGGAGAAGGGCGCCCGCGTCATCAAGGCCGTCAACGGCTATGTCGTTTTCACAGACAACACCGATAACTACGAACAGTCGTCACACGTCGCGAAAGACGTATCGGAGGTCGCATGCATTATTGAAACCTACTTCGCGTAGGACCCACACGGGTGCATCCGCTGCCCATTCAGCGAGGAGGACCATTAAGCGTTGAAGCTCAGCGTTCTTTCCTTTATGGAAGAGAACCGCGTGATGTTTATATCGTCTGAGAAGCCGACGGACGAAATTAGGGCGTTGCTTCGACATCACGCATTCAAATGGTCGCCGACCCGTAGCGCATGGGTACGTCAACTTATGGGGATGCGCGGTTCTCCACCGATTGGCTCATCACAGCACTCAGGGCTCTCTAACATGCCTGACTGCTTCGCGTGCGGACATACAGCGGCCCACCACCAGTGGGCCGTTCGTCTTGCAAGGGGCAGGTGCGAACTTCGCCATAAGGGACGGCGGTGTCTGTGCTCCCGATACGTGCCGCCAAACGACGAGCGGCGGCTTGCCAGTCACGTAATTGGACGGCTTCGTAAACGGACATAACGGACGCCGAAAACCGAGTTCGCTCCGCTCGCGCAACCCACGCACCTCAAAAACCCTCTCGAACACCTCCGCTCCGCTGCGGCGTCGCGAGAGCGTCCATGAGGCGCCGGCCGTAATGGGGCACAATTTTCCTGACAGCCGTTTAGCCATTTTTTAACTATGTGGGTGTATTCTCAGAATGCCACAGGTGCGTTTTCTCGAGCAATTCTGGGACTTGCGATGATCAGATCAAACCGAAATGTCCAATCTCTGGACGTCCAGTTTCTGGACACGGCAGGTGCCCCATGATCGGCACCGACCTGCCGGAATGGCGCAAGCGAAATCACTTCACCCAGGACTCCCTGCGGATGGCGCTGGGGCTCGGGTCACGGCAGACCATCATCACGTGGGAGAAATCGACGGGCAAGCTCCCCCGGATGCTGGAACTGGCACTCATCGCTCTGGAGCGGTTTCCGGATCAGCGAACCGCGCTCGGATACAGCTACTCGACAGCAGATTACCCGGTGCAGCGAGCTCGTCCTTCATTCTGAGGGCTTGAAACAGTGGTTGCGTACCATAACTCATTAGCAGTCCTGCGGCACGAGCCCACGCGGCCGATTAGGGGACTGTGTCTGTTATCGAAAAGAGTATGGGGTGATGCTCCGTCTTGCCGGACGCTAAACGGCGACGTTATCTCCGGCACAGTGACGGGTGCTGCTCGGCGGGCCAAGACCGGGCAAGGCGATTCCCAAAATGAAAAGCAGCTCTCCGGAGCTGGGGAATCGCATGCATGAAAACCATCGGTTGGGCCGCCATCATCTACAATGTTCACGACGCGCTGACGTTCTGCGCAGTCTTGCTCCTCATCGTCGGAGAATGCACCGCCACGTACATCGCGCATCGCAAGCCGCGGCGGGTGATTATTTTCCCTCGCGCTCCAGCCGATCAGCCGCGACGAACATGTGGCTTGCCGCGTGACTGAAAGCCATCGTGATCATTTGGGTTTCGGTCATGCCTTCGATGTACTTCTTTTGCTGAGGAGTGTTGGAGTCGATAAAGGCCTTCTTTAACTCAACGATTTTCGCTTCGATCAGTCCCGGCTTGTCGCAGTGCGCGATGGCATTGCGCAGCTCGTTGCCGACTTTGAGGACTTGCCATAGCTCCTCGGTCATTTCTTTGACGAACAGACCCTTAGCGACCCACCATTTCGCAGAGAATGTTTTATTCTTTCGGCGCCGCCGGCCCGCCTTCATCAATGCATTGAGGGCCTGTTCGGCGCCGAGGTGAGCTCTGATTACTGTGAGGACACGCTCCTCAAATTGCCGGATACGTTCAGTCGCCTTCTTATGTGCCTCCGCAAAAATCTTCTCCTGTTCGGTCGGCTCCGGGTCTTCCAGCATCACCCAATTTACTTCCTCAGCCATCGCTCCCTCCCTGGTTGCGGAAACCATGACATAATTTGAGAGGTAGTTCTATTTTCCGGTCGGCGGTCCCGTAGGCCCGGTCCTGTCACGGCACGGAGACTAGCCTGCCGTGACTGCCGGCCATGAACCACTTACAGATCGGCCTCGCCGACAAACACTTTGAAGATCCCAACGGCTCGCTGGTCATTACGGACGAGCCCGCTTTGAAGCGGGGCGAGAAGCTTTATGACCCCGCTAAACACGGTCTTAATCCGCTGCCGATGCAGTACCGGGAGGCGCGCGAGTTCGCCGCCGCCGTCTTCCCCGACAAAGACCTCATGACCTACCGAAACGGGCGGCGGGCACTGACCAGGCTTGTTATGGATGCGAAGCGCTTGGATAAATTGGTCTACACCCGCGATGACGACGACCAGGAAGCAGAGGGCGTGGTGGATGACATCGTGCTCTCACCATTGCTGGCAGAAGCGTTGCGTAAGCCCATCCCGCGTTGGTTCTTTTCCGGAGCCACGATCGCGGTGCGTCTCAACCGCAAAGAAATAGGTGACGACGATGCCAAGATCGCGGCCAGCATCCTGATCTCCCAATTCAAGGGACCGGTCGTAAGTGAGGACTTCGGCTGTTACGCCCGGCCGACCCATGTTGCACTGATCCGTGAAGACCGCTTGATGGCTGGCGTATACACCCTCGCTGAGCTGGATCCGAAGCTGCGCCAGATGTGCCTGCTTATGGAGAAAGAGGCGGTGGGATGCACCTATGAGGATGCCGAGGTACTGGCGAAATATGCCGGTCATGTGCCGGCTACCAACGCTTTCAATGCGTTCGTACAACAGACGATGGCGAGCAACTAGGCGCCACAACCTCCAATTCGCTATGATTCCGACGGCGCGGGGCGGGAAATGAATGCTTGGAAAAAGACCGGATGGCCGATCACTCGGCGCATTCTCGGCGAGGTCGCGATACCGGGCCTATGCGGCATCGCATGGGGGATGCTCGCGTTCTACCAGGGCAAGACTGCATTCGAATCCGTCTCAATTGGCTTTACGGCTTTTTTCTTTATCTTCTTCCTGCAGGGCCAGGTGTTGCGGGTCGCCAAGAATGTCAGCGACAAGCAAAACGCTGCAGAATGGCGCGACTCATTCGCTACCTTAAAAGAAGGGCTCGACGAGCTAAGGCGACAGCAGGCAGAACATGCCGGTCAAGCTCAGCCCGCACAGCAACCTACCGCACCGGCATCGTCAGACCTAATGGACGAAGCAAGGGCCTCACTGGCAAACAGGAACTACTACGCCGCAGCGCTTACCGCCGCCGCCGCCTTCGAGCAACTCACACGTCGCGCTGTGGTACGCATGAACGTCGATCCGAAAGCGCCGCTGTCGCAGCTAGTACAGTCCATCGCATACGCAGCCAAAGATACGTTCCTACAGCGGCGCTTGCTCACGCTGGTTCGACTGAGAAACAATCTTGTTCATCCGCAACACGACACGCCGGCTCTTACTGCCGAGGAAGCCGAACAACTGATTGAAGGTTTTGAGGACGGGATCACCGACGTTGAGAATGCCTCGTGGGACGGCAGAGGACCCAGAAAATTGTGACTAACAAAAGGTAGGGAGTGATTGATGGCTGACGCAACGAAGCAACCGGCGACCGCGCATGACGTATTGGTCGTCTTAACTCAGACTAATATCTTGGCTCGCGCTCTCGTCGCAAGCGGTCTGCTTCAGAAGGAAGAGATTTGCAAGCAAATCGATGTTCTTTCTCCAATGATGGATAAGATCATGCAGTTGGAGCTAGAAAACTTCCGGCAGACGATCGAGAAATGGCCATCTCAAATGAGGCAGTAGGTGTGGACAACGGACGCTCGCACCTGTGTTACACTCCAGGCATCAATAAATCAGCGTCCCAGCTTGGGAAATTATCAGCGGCGAAGCGAAAGCAGAAGCTCGGCAAGAAGGGCATGAGTGACGCTATGCGTGCCCTTGCAACCAAGCGACCCGCTCGTTTGACAAAGTAGCTATAGGTCTCTGATCGGCCACGGGTCGGTCATGTAGTCTGTCTCCAGCAGCTTCTTTCTGCGTTCCTCCTGAAGAGTGAGGCCATCGTCCAGGAGATATATCAACTCCAGCGCCCCGTGAATGATGGAGCCGTGCTTGAAGGACGTGGTTGAGTTCAAGTAGGGGAGGGCGACGGCATTCATGATCTTCTCAAACGAATCCAGCGCTTCCTTCACTTGCGCGATGGGGACGGCTGGCAGCGGCTTCGCTGTCTTGCCGAGAGCCAGGTCAAGGTCGCGGTGTGCGATGTGGCGATTGCGCCAGTCGCGGGCGAATGCCGTGCTATCGGTGGCCACCTTACCAAGTGCGACCACTTTATCTTTCAAAGTTGCATCAGGTGTCAGTGCCGGCAGATTGTGGAGCGTCAGGTTCAGCCGGTCTTTGCCACCCGGCGATTGTGACGGATCGGTCAGCCGCGCAATGTGCAGCACGATCGTTTCCCAGAGGCTGTCTTGAACCATGCGGAAGAAGTGACCTGCCGAACGGTTCATCAGGTCTATTCGGCTTGTCTTTGTGCCGAACAGTTCCAGAAACTCGGCCCAGTTGATATGCAGCCCAGCGATCTCTTGCCATAGCTGGAAGTATTGGACACCAAGGGCATCGCCCATGGCTTTGATGTATTGCTCTTTGGCTTCCGCCGCCGTCTGCTCAGCCATCCAGTCCTCACAGCACAAGAAATTGCAGGTACAGCTCGCGAGCGTAATGGACGCCGAAGCGGTATGCGCGATACCCGTAGATGCAGGCGGCAGCGAATAGGCCGACAGCAATCAGCCAGTCGGCATGCGCGAGCGCCACCACGGTCAGAACGAGGCACGACGAGGCAAAGCCACGGTTGAGACCGTAGTTGCCGTTGAAGGTGTCGATGCGATCCGGCTTTCCGCTCTTACCCACGTCGGCGTAAATCTGCCGCGACACAGGCCACCACTTCTTCTGATCGTACCCGGCCATCTTGGCGATGGTAATATTGAGCCGCGTCCCGACTTTGGTCCGCAAGTTCTCTACTTGATCGGCTGAGAGCAAGGCGGGCGGATCATGCGTCACCCAGTCTGATGGCATGCCGTTCCACCAGAACAACTTTTCAAGCGCGTTCGCTATTGCTGCAACGAGATGACCGGCTGCATAGGCGATCAAGACGAACAGACCGAGCTCGCCAACCGAGAATGCGTCCTTGGTCGTGAGCAATTTGAGCTCGGGATAGTAGAGCACCAGGCCGAACATCAGGATGGAGCCGGGAATGATGATGCCGAGTTGTTCGTACAGCGTCGGCTTCATCAGTCGACCTCTTGTTCGTCGGGGTACGGGATGTTGGTCAGTTTACCGGGCCAAGGACTCGGCGAGTTCCGATGCGCGCGGAACGCAGTATCCTCCGTCGTGGCGACAAAGGCGCCGCGATGGCGCATCGCGCGGATCACAGCCTTACGCGGATGGTCGGTGTCTTCCTTGGCAGAACTGATGAGCGCGTGAAAGGTCTCGCTGCCGGCAGGCAAGAGGGTGGGCAAGCGCGGACCAAGCCAGCGGTCGCATACCTCGGTCGAAAGGTTACGACGCCCGCCGTGATGAGGCACCTGGAACTGCTTCACACCGGGCAAGAACAGTCCCGCGTTGGGCGCGTAATCAGCGGCTTCGTTCATGCCGTCGCGCCCCGCATCGCCTGTCAACACGATGTTGTCGCCGGCGATGTTTGCGAATTGCACGACGCTCATTTCATTCTCTACGCTCGTCTCCTCGCTGGAGAAGCGTTCAGAGCCCCAGCTATCGCGCAGCATGCGGACCGCGGCTTTCACGGGAATGGCCAGTGCAGAAAGGATCCCGCCAAGCCCCGGCGTGAGCTGCGGGGTTCTGTCGGAGCGTAGGATCAGTTGCCCGTATCGAACCGGTGACGGTGCCAGCACGGTGAAAGCCCCGATTTTCTTGCCCTGAAACGGCTCCTGAATGTTGAAGCCGCGGCGGACCGCGATCTCTTCGAGAGTGGCGATATACGGATAGTCGTCGCGGAGGCGCTGTTGCAGGTTGGCGACGGACTGCATGCGCGGGAAATGCTGAATGAGCTGATCGGCGTAAATCCACGGGCGCAGCATCCACAGCGTGCCGACCTGGAAATTCTCCAGGATGGGGGCGAGGCCTTCCGCGTGATCCTTGTCGGGATGCGTCACCACGACATGGTCGATGTACCGGATGCCGTGGTTGTTATCGATGTGCGACGCTAGGTCGGGCGCGGTGCTGGTGTAGCCGCCATCGATGACGTGGAGCACCGGGGCAGCGCCGCCGACGGAATATCGTATCGTGATGCAGTCGCCGCTTTTCGATGTATGGACCGGTAAAAAGTCGAGCTCATAAAAATCAGCCATTCTGGCTTCCACCAATATCTAGTGTGCTAAACCCCCTTACCCTTCATGTTGGGTTCCATCGGGTTCCATGCAACCCCCGATTCTCTTTTCGGGACGGCACCACCTTACGCCATCCTTGATTCATGTTCCAGTTTTGTTCTCAAATGGGAGATGACCCGTCGCTTCCCGCCGCCCGGGACCGTGGACCGTCCACACCCCGATTCTTTCGTGGGGAAGGACGGCAACGGCATCGTGGTGGCGACCGTCCATTGCCGGGATGACCTGCAGAAGTGGTCGTTCGGGCATTCCAAGCTGACCTCAGACGAGGCCAGGCGGATCAGGTGAAGGCAAGCTGGCTCTGGTCGATGGCGTGTTTATGGAGGTCATCAAGGCTGCGTCGAAAGATTCATCTGCCCATGTGGTGGTGATTGAGGAAATCAACCGAGGAAATCCTGCTCAAATTTTTGGTGAGTTACTGACGCTCTTGGAGGCAGGCAAACGGTCACCCCGTGACGCGTTGGAACTTTGCTATCCAGATCCCGACGGCGTGCACCGCGCTGTTCACATTCCGAAGAATGTCTATGTCGTGGGTACAATGAACATTGCGGATCGATCACTAGCGCTGGTTGATCTTGCGCTTCGTCGACGCTTTGCATTCTATGACCTTAAGCCAAATCTGGCCGATTCTTGGCGCAACTGGATGGTCCGGCGATGCAACGTGGATCCAATTCTTGTCCCTGAGATTGAGCGTCGCATTGTAGCTCTCAACGGCCACATCGCGGCTGATGCGCGTCTGGGTGAACAATTCTGCATCGGGCACAGCTATGTAACTCCGTCGGATCCTCTGGAGAATGGCGCTACTCAGAAGTGGTTTCGCCAAGTGGTAGCCACCGAGATTGGCCCGTTGCTTCGAGAGTATTGGTTTGACGCGCCAGAGGAGTCACGAAAGGCGTGTGAACGCCTCCTGCAAGGTTGGTGAGCAGAATGACCTCCCTGCCAGCCGATGCAATAGTGGCGGACGGATATATTGGACGAATCCCGGTTCGGAATCTCTGGCTCCTGATGCTCTACGCTTCAGATCTCTTTCGCGCGCGCGGAACAGGAAAGGTCGGCCTCGAGGAAAGCCCAGATAATCTGCCAGATATTGTCGCCGAGATTCTCGCCCATGCGGTCGAGACGCGGCAACGCCGCCGTCTCAGCTTAGGTTACCAGCCGCGAACAGCGGTTCAAAGTCGCGTGCGGGGACGAATTGACGTCATTACGACGGAAAGGCACCAATTGTTACTGCGCGGTCGAATAGCTTGCCGTTTCGACGATTTGACGATCGATACACCTCTTAATCGATTTGTTCGAGCGGCTTTGGAATCCATTTCAAGAATAGTGTGGCGAAAAGATCTAGCGCATCGGTGCCGATCTCTTGCAAACGGCATGAAGAGCATGGGAGTGTCGGGTCATGCGCCAACCCGCGCCGAGATTAGTGCGCTTCGATACGGTCGTTGTGACGCGAGTGACCGATCAATGGTTGCTGCAGCAAGACTTGCGCTTGACCTTTCGTTACCGACGGAGGCGGCAGGGGCCAACATATTGTCTCTGCCAGATCGAGAAGTTACTTGGGTGCGCCGATTGTTTGAGAAGGCCGTCGGTGGCTTTTACGACGTGGTACTAAGTTCGGTCGGATGGGATGTTCGGTGCGGAGCCCCGTTAGGCTGGCAGATCGAAGAACAGACCATGGGTATCAACGAAATCCTCCCGACGATGCGGACCGATGTGGTGCTCGACCACGCAGAATCAGGTCGGAGAATTGTTATCGACACTAAGTTCACGTCCATAGTGACAACCGGCTGGTATCGAGACGAAACGTTGCGAAGTGCGTATATTTATCAAATTTACTCCTATCTTCGATCTCAGGTGGGGGGCGGGGACCCCAGGGCCGATCGTGCAAGCGGCCTACTTCTGCATCCATCTATCGGAGGAATGGTCGACGAGGCGGTCGTCATCCAAGGCCACAGAATAAGGTTTGCCACGATCGATCTAGGCGGGTCGGCATCCGAAGTTCGAGCTCAACTTCTTCATTGCGTCGACCAAGGAGCGGCCTTGACCTGACAAGAACTCGGCTCTGTTCGACGCCTCGGATGTGGGTGCGCGGCTCGCTCGAAATCTAGACCTGCTTGGCCCCTGAATTGCTTGGGCCGCTGGCCCAGTTCTTCCATAACAACGCATATGCGAGTCGTGATTGGGTTCACTCCGCTGAGCGCAGTGGACGATGATGTAGCTCTCCAGCCGCCGCTACGGCTGCTTCACGCCGACTTACGCTGCGATCTGGCTGACTTTTTTGACGAGCTTCCCTTTGCAGGCTTCGTGCCTTGGATCGACATCAGCATTTCCTTCTGGCCCGCTGCCTTTTTCAGCGGCTTCTTGACCGACTTCTTCGCAGCTTTGGGTTCTGACGCAGTTCCCGAGACGCTTCGGCGCAGCGCCTCCATCAGGTCGACCACGTTCTCACCGCGTGGGCGTTCCTTCGGTGTGATTGTCTTGCCAGCTCGCTTTTGATTGATCAGTTCGATTAGAGCGCTTTCGTACTGATCTTCGAACCTCTCCGGCTCGAAGCGCCCCGCCTTCTGATTGACGATGTGCCTAGCCAGATCCAGCATATCCTTCGTGACTCTTACATCCTGAATCTCATCGAAGTACTCCTGCTCGCTGCGCACCTCATACGGGTAGCGAAGCAGCGTGCCGACGAGACCCTTATCCATCGGCTCAAGCGCGATAATGTGCTCGCGGTTCGTCAGGACCACCCGTCCGATTGCGACCTTGTCCATCTCGCGGGTGGTCTCACGGATTACCGCGAAAGCGTCGTGTCCAACCTTGCCGTCCGGACGGATGTAGTAGGGACGAATCAGGTAGCGCGGGTCAATGTCGGTACGATCGACGAACTCATCGATCTCGATGGTCCGCGTAGACTCCAACGCGATCTCCTCGAGCTCCTCCTTCGAGACCTCGATGTACTGGCCCTTCTCAAGCTCATAGCCCTTGACGATGTCCTCGTTCGGCACCTCGTCGCCGGTGTCTGCGTCCACCTTCAAGTACTTGATGCGGTGGCCGGTCTGCTGGTTGAGCTGGTTGAAGGAGATCTTTTCGCCCTCAGATGTGGCCGGGTAAAGCGCCACCGGGCAGGTAACCAGAGACAATCGCAGGAAGCCTTTCCAGTTGGCGCGCGGTGCCATTTACGCAGAACTCCTGTTTCGGGACCCACAGACTCAAGACGAACGATCGCGCCCGGTTCCGACCGCCCGAACGGGCCCACAGGATGACTTTTTTCAAACGGGGGATCGACTCTATTGTTCCTGATATGTTCTAATCGGACATGACCGACCGACCCGCGAGCTGGCGCATGCCGACCCCGAAGCAGATGGAAAAGATGGTTGGTGCCGTCCGCCGAAACACGCCGCCCGCGCCTGGATTGGCTCCAGACGACGACCTACCGCCTGAATACTGGCAGGCTCTCCTCGATGACAGTCGTGCGGAGGCGAAGCCCGGGCACTCCGCAGGGGCGTTGCGGCTATCACAAATCTCCCACCATATCCTGCGACTTGGCTGTAGCCGGTGCGGCAGGCTGGTCGAGATTCAGAAGGTCGACGCCACACGCCTCTACGGCGCGGATGCGGTGTGGAAGGAGGTCGGCCAGCGTCTTTTAGACAACACCTGCAAGCAGCGGACTGGCCGTTACGAAGAGGATGGCTGCTGGCCGACGTTCGACTAAGCCGTCGATGGCGCCCAAGTACCATCCCACACCCCTCTCCGGGACCGATCGAAAGGCACTCGGCAAAGAGCTCAGCAAAGCCCGCGCGATGACCACGATTCTGGGAGCGCAGTCGGCTGAAGCCCGTGCCAAGGGCGAAGCTCTCATCCGTCAGGCCGACAAGCTGCTGTGCGAATCTTGGAACGAGAAGTTGTGGGCAGATGGGGGACCGATCGATCCATCCCCCACGATCGACCAAGCCTTGAATGGCGGCTACTCATCGCTTGAGATCCAATGTTCGCGCTGCAAGACTAAGAGGGATGTCGACCTAGCCATGCTGCGGCATCCGCCAACCACATCGGTCCACGACCTCGCGAGCCGGCTTCGCTGCAGCAACTGTGCTAAGGCCGGCCGACGTCCGGCCGCCACCCTCCTGCAACTGAGACCCGGTCCTCGCCAGGCACCTCCGGAGACCTGAACGTGTGCAATCTCTACTCGATGACGAAGAACGTGGACGCGATTCGTCACCTGTTCAGGGCGCTCAACAGCAGCGTCGGAAACTTGCCCAGCATGCCCGGCATCTTCCCGGACTACCCAGCCCCTATCGTCCGCAATGCTTCGGGTGGACGAGAGATCGTCATGGCTCGCTGGGGCATGCCATCGTCGCAGAAGGCACTCCTGGACGCGACGAAGAAGCGCGCGGAGAAACTGGAAGCCAAGGGCAAGACGGTGGATTTCAAGGAGCTGCTCCGGATGGAGCCGGACAGCGGCACAACCAACATCCGCAATGCCAGTAGCGCACATTGGAAGCGGTGGCTGGGGCCGGACAATCGCTGCCTAGTCCCTCTGACGTCGTTTTCCGAGTACGACACGATTGAGGGCAAAAAGGTGCCGGTGTGGTTCGCCCTCGATGAGTCTCGGCCCCTCGTCGCTTTCGCGGGCATCTGGACGAACTGGACATCTGTGCGGAAGGTCAAGGAAGGCGAAGTCAACGCCGATGTTTTCGGTTTCCTGACCTGTGAGCCGAATGCCGAGGTGAAACGCGTCCACCCAAAAGCAATGCCCGTCATCCTGACGACTACTGAGGAATGCGACGTCTGGCTCCGCGCCCCTTGGGATGAGGCTAAGGCGCTGCAGCGGCCGCTTCCGGACAAAACTCTCAAGATCGTTGCCACCGGAGAGAAGGAAGACCCAGCGCCCGGCACGTAGGTTCTGCACAGGCTGGGAACAGGTGGACAAGGCCTCGCCCTGATGATTCGGAATCCCTGTTACGTGCTAACCGCACGGAATGACGGAGGGACGGAGGGATTCGTCCGGGCATGCTGATCATAAAGGAAAGACGTCCGGCGACGCGGACGCTACGCGGCTGGGCAATCTTGCTTGTACAAGAGGCCGGGCCATCCGTGAGTGCGAGGAGCATAGGTGGATGATGGTCGCTGCTATGCGTCCGCTGTCGCGGTTCGTTCTCATTGCTCTGTTTGCGCTCGTGACGCCAGCCAAGGCGGCAATCGAGCCAATGGCAGACTCCATGCATGTGGGCCGTGCGTCCGGGAACCTTGATCAGTGGCAACGGATCGATTTCCGCTCTTCGGGACTGCCTCGGCGAAACGCGGCCCAGATTAAAGTCGCCATCCGCACCAAGGGCCTTAGCATGCAGGGCCTGATCCGGATTCCGGGTGCACCAGCATCGAACTTCGACACCGGCAACGGCTTGACCGTCGTTGACCTAATTAACGTCGGCAACGCTAGCAGGGGCTACGCTGACATTGTCGCCCTCGAGATATTGTTCACCGAGACAATGCCGGGACAGTTCTACGAGGTGTTTGCCGTCGCTGATGGCGACCAAGCCAAATAGATCTGCTAGAATGCACGCTTGAGGATGCCCACCGATGGCTAACTCACTCGTCATACGCAAGGGAACGAACCTGGAGAAGCGCAGCCGAGCCCTTCGCGCGGCGCAATACCTTCGAATGTCGACCGAACTCCAGCGCTATTCCATTCAGAACCAGGCTGCTGCCATAGCCGCGTATGCCCAGCAACAAAACCTCACGATTGTTCGTACCTACCTCGACGAAGGACGTAGCGGCCTAAGAATCAAAGGCCGGGCGGGTCTTATCGAACTGATTAGGGACGTTGAATCTGGGGACGCGGATTTCGATCACGTCCTCGTTTACGACGTCAGCCGGTGGGGCCGTTTTCAGGATGTCGACGAAAGCGCGCACTACGAGTTTGTCTGTAAGCAGAAAGGTGTCCAGATCGCCTATTGCGCCGAGCAATTTGACAACAACGGGAGCCTACTGTCGAGCATTGTCAAAAACATAAAGCGGGTAATGGCGGCCGAGTACAGCCGGGAGCTATCGGTCAAGGTTCATGCCGGGCTCTGCAGGTTGGCCAGCCTTGGATATCGCGCGGGGGCTCCTGTAACCTACGGTCTTCGGAGAGAGCTGATTGACGAAAGTCATCGATCGAAAGGGCGACTGGGCAAGGGCGAATACAAATCCCTCAAAACGGACCGGGTCCGCGTTCAAGCCGGGTCCGACGAAGAGGCCGAGATTGTACGATTGATCTTTCGCCGGTTTGCGGTCGAAGGAAAGTCGGATGCGGCGATCGCGCGAGACCTCAATCGTGCCCATGTGGGCAACCAGCATGGGCGACCGTGGAGCTACCTGATGGTGCACACCATTCTTAAGAACGAGAATTATATCGGGAAAGTCGTCTATAACCGCACCTCCAATCAGCTCGGGCAGAAGCTCAAGCGAAACCCTCCCGACCAGTGGGTCCGCAGTGCCGCAGCTATAAAGCCCATCGTTGATGAGGAACAGTTTGCGCGTGCCCAGCGCATCATGGCCGATCGCTACATTACAATCTCCGAAGACGAGATGTTGAAACGTTTGCGCACGACACTTGCGCGCAAGGGACGGCTGACCACGCGGATTATCAACTCCGCACCCGGGCTTCCCTGTTCAGACTCTTACGTTGATCACTTCGGCTCGCTGCGCAAGGCCTACGCGCTCATCGGCTATTCCGCGTCCCGCGATTGCGACTGGATCGACTGCCATGATCTCTGGACCGGAGTTCTGGAGCAACACAAGGCCGAGGCGATCGAGGCACTGAGAAGCGACGAGGGAGTATGCATCAGCTCCGATGAGACCGGGGCCGGACTGAAGATAAACGGTCTCAGCCTGTCCTTTCTTGTTGCTCGACAGAGCGCAAAGCCTAAGCCGGAATACGTGGATCACTGGAGAGTCTACACTCGGCCGGTTCCTCTCGGATTGTTGGCGGTGCTGCGGTTGGATAGCGACAATCGAGCCATTCGAGACTATGTGCTGCTTCCTCTCGCTAAAAAGTGCGACGGACATTATCTCAGGGTCTCGGATATGGCTTTAGCTCGCCTTCACGCGCTGCGGTTCGAGAGGTTTGACGAGCTGATCAATGCCGTCAGAAAGAGATTGGCAGCCAGCCGCGCCGCAGCAGCCACGACAATCCGGACGAACAAACGATCGAAACCAGGCCGGCCCAAAACCAAGAACGGCCGCGCGCTGCGCTAATCGAGCGCAGATACAGAAGTGCTCCAAGCAACGTGCCGTAGTTCTTTTTGAAATCGCCGTTGAGTTTGGCAATCTTCGAGAGCTCGGAAGGGGCTTCTCGGTCATCGGCCATAGGCTGGCTCCAATTCTCTTGTTTAGGACCAGCGTCTTATGAACCACTGTTTTGCCCGACGGCGCAAGTTGCATTTATCTATTTCCGAAAATCTTCTCATTGAGGACTGCGCCGGACTTTGCGCTTGTGCGCCGCAGCAGCGCAGCATTTCTCTGCTCAGAGAGGTTGCGTCATCGCAACTCAATGGTAGGTTGCAGTTTTTGAGGGCTCGCGGTGCTCGATCAACTTGGTCATTTCGCCGTCCGCACGCTGCGGGCCAGATATCGGGATCAGAGGGCCGAGCTGCGCGCGCTCCGCCATCACATTCGCTCTGGAGACGTCGTTTGCGACATTGGCGCGAACAAAGGTAGCTATCTTTATTGGCTCGCGAGGTGGTGCGGGGACGGACGGCTCGTCGTTTTCGAACCTCAGCCATCGCTTGCAGGGCGACTTTCTGAACTTTGTGCAACGCTGAGGCTACGAAACGTGGTCGTTGAGCCGAAGGCCGTCTATTCAACCGACGGCGAGCTTGAATTGTTCGTTCCGAACGGCCATCAGCCAGGCGCTTCTCTTCTTTGCCCTACGGGCGATTTTAGCAGGGTGCGCGTGCCGACCGTTAAGCTGGACAACTATTTCGACGAGCAGATCCGCATCTCGGCGCTCAAGATCGATGTGGAAGGCGCAGAATTTGGCGTTCTTAAGGGAGCTGAGCGGATCCTGCGTCAGCATCGGCCACTAATCGTCGTCGAATGCGAGGACCGGCATCAATCACCAGATAGCGACTACCGTGTTTTTTCCTATCTGCGGTCGCTCGGCTATCGGGGAAGTTTCATCAACGGAAACCAAGTTCTGCCGATTGAGAGCTTTGACGTCTCAGTCCACCAGCGCCAGGACGGTGAATGGTTCTGGAAGCAGGCCGGATATTGCAATAACTTCATTTTCGAGCCGGCCGCACAATCAATAACGGTTACCCAGGGTAAATAAGCCATGTCGCTTGGCGACCGAGCGTACCAGAGCGTCCATACGTCCATGGCAGGGACCGTCGGACCGTTTACTCAGTTAGTGGCGCCGGCCACAGGACGTCACAATTTACAGTTGCGCTTGCCCCTAAAATAGTGATCTTTCTGCTGCGATGAGACTTGGAACAGTTTTTCCTTGGATGGTGGCCGCCGCTTGCCTGATCGCGGCCGCAGCTTCGTTTTCCGAAATCCAACGCCTCAAAGGCCGAATCGGCCAGTTGACGCGACACGAATTCCACGATCACAGCGACGTGCGAGAGTTCATAATCACAGCAGCAGTGGCGGACGTCCTCGATCCCATCTTCGTGCTCGGTGATAGCATTACGGAGATGGCCCCGCTCCCGCGGAAGATATGCGGGCGCCAAGTCATAAATGCCGGTATCGGCGGGCAGACAATCCGGGAAGCTGAACGCATCGCAAAGCGAGTGATCGGCGAGCGCGGCGCATATCTTGTAGCGCTCGCGCTGGGTGCAAATGACGTCGGATCATCGTCAGTGCGGAGCGACTTCACTGCATTGATCGATGCGGTCAAGCCGCTTGCGAAACGCCCGCCTGTGGCACTAGCCGTAACCTCAGATCCCGCGACAAGCAGGGAGATTGCCGCCGCAGCAGCAGCCCGCGGCATCGACTTCGTCACGCCGGTACTTCCCCGCGGCTCGCTTATGAGTGACTACATTCACTATCGGGCTGCAGCCTACGAAGTATGGGTTCCTGCGCTGGAGGCCGCGATCACTAAAGAGTGCTCGGAATTCTAGACATGCCAGCACACCGCGAGCGAGACGAGCGCTGCGAACGAACGCGGGGCGGTGGCGCAAGGTAGGTGCGGACCTCAGGCGGGTTTGGGGAGGTTCTATGTGGAGAGGTGTCAGGGGATGTACAGACCTGAATACCGGAGGGCGTGCCGCAATCCGCCCATTGCGCACGGCTCACGGAGAAGGTTCGAACCCAGGTGCTCTCCCTCCGCCATCGAGCCTCCCAAGCTCCTGAAACTCCAGATTAACCTTCAAAATAAGGCTTTCCGCAAAAGTCCGGTGGTACACAGGAGTGGTACACCGTGAGCTTTCGCATGATCCAGCCTTGGGAAAATCCCCGTTCTGAATTCTACTGGTTCAGACGCCGCGTTCCGAAGACGTACCGCACGTTCGGAATGCCCGCCGAGATCAAGTTCAGCCTGGGCACCAAGGACTGGGACGAGGCGGTTCTCCGCTGCCAGGAAGAGAACCTGAGGCTGGAGCGGGAATGGCGGGCCAATCTGGTCGGCACTCCGCCGACGGAGCTTTCCCATCTGCAGATCATCGCGCTCGCAGGCGAATTCTACGCTGAAACCGTGGCAGCGCACCGCGACGAGCCGGGCCGGGCGATCGAGTGGGAAAAGTCGCTGAAGAATCTGAACGATCGCAGACGCGCTCCGATAGGTCCGCTCGGACCGCACCTGTATGTGATGTTTGCTCCCGAAGTGCGGGCGTTCCTGCAGCGGAAGGGACTCCATCTCGTCGGCGAAAGGCTCGATTCCTTCCTCCGCGCCTACGTCGAAGCGAAGGAGCGAGCCTCGCGGGCTTTGATGAGCGCCGCGAAAGGCGACTACGAGCCCACCGACAAGCCCCCACACTATCCGAAATTCGAACCGCCGAATCCGAAACGCAAGTTCGCCGCGCTGTGGGCCGATTTTGCCAAGGAGCGCATGATCTCGGCATCGACCCGGAAAAAATGGGAGCCGTATTTTGCTCAACTGATCCGGAGGGTAGGCAGCGACGATATGAGTCGCGTCACCGAACAGCATTTGCTGGATTGGCGCGACGCGCTGCTCGCGACGAAGATGTCGTCGTTCACGGTCCGCTTCGGATACATCGCAGCCGCGCAAGCGTTCTTCGGATGGGCGAAGAGGACGAAGAAGCTGCCCTATAGCCCCGCGGCGGAGGTCTTCGTTGAGGTCTCCGAAAAGCACAAGACGGACATGCGCGGATTCAATCATCGGGAAGCCGCGACCATCCTCTCGGCCGCGCTCGCACCGCCGAACGAAACGATGACCGAGGAGAACGCCGCAGCGCGCCGCTGGGTGCCTTGGATCTGCGCCTACACGGGCGCGCGCGTGAACGAAATCACGCAGCTTCGCGCGTGCGACGTGATCGAGGTCGACGGAATTCCCTGCATCAAAATCACTCCGGAAGCAGGGACAGTTAAGACGCAAAAGCAGCGGACCGTGCCGCTGCATCCTCATCTCCTCGCCATGAAATTTCCGGAGTTCGCGCGGAAGAAAAAAGGCGAGACGCCGCTGTTCTATTCGATCGCACGGCAGCGCAATCCGAATCGCAAGAACCCGACCTATACGTCCGTCGGCAACAAGCTCGCCCACTGGGTGCGCAAGAAATTGGCCATCGAGGATCCGACTGTCGCCCCGAATCATGGATGGCGCCACAGGCTCAAAACCGAAGGTCGCCGCGCGGGCATGGTGTGGCTGATCCTCGACGCGATCCAAGGTCACGCGCCGCGCACGGAAGGCGAGTCCTACGGCGAGGTGCCGCCCGACGTGATGCTGCCGGAGATCCGGAAATATCCCTGGTACGAGATCGAAGCGCCGGTCGAACAACGGGACAAACGGCGTCGCGGACAGCGCAAAATCGACATGACCACCCCAGCGTAGGACTTGAAGCAGCGCGATATTCCGGATCGTCAGCTTCGTAATTTATTGCTTCGTTTGCACATCGTCGGCGGCCTGCGCCTCGACTTGCTCCGCCGGTGGCGTGCCTAGCCGCTCGGCGAGAGCAAGTCGCCCCGCCCGACGCGTGCCTCGCTCCAGGCAGGCGATCAAGTTCGTCTTGTCCAACAGCCTCCCGGTCCGGGCGCGCAACTCTTCGTCGTCGCCAATGGATTGCAGATACGTCGCGGCCCGTTCGTCGAACTGCTCCGGAAAAAAATCTCCTCGACCCAGATAGAAGAGAGCTTCGAGGTCCGCGGCTTCATGACTGGTGATCGTACCGCTCAGGGCGTCGACGCATTCGCGTCTCTTCTTGATGTTCGCGATCAGATCCGCAGACCTGAACCTGCTCCCGTGGACGACTTCGGGTTCTTGCCCTTCGCGATCGGGATGAAGAATGCGCCACTGCTCGACGACGAGGACCACTTCGTCGTCGAGCAGATAAGGAAGGTCGGTTTCGCCGCCGATGATCCCGTAGAATTCGCGGTTTGTCTTGATCGCATCGATGGCTTTGCTGAATTGCGTGTTGCTGAGTGCGAAGCGCTCCTTCACGGTGTTTTTCGCCACGGTGAAAGCTTCGCTGCTCCATTCGGCGAGCGGAGGCATCATGCCGGCGATTTCGCGGAGGTCCGCGCGCGAGCAACGGGACGTGTGCGTGCCGGCCTTTCGCTCGACGACGAAGTCGATCGTTCGGTGCATCAATCCATCGATGACAGACGACAATTCCTTCAGACTGTCGCGGATGACGACGATGTTGGCCAGGGATTCCCCCTTGAGGCTCGTCTCCCCGTCGCGATTGACGTGGTACCTTAATTCCTGTCCGTCGTCGTCTATCCGATCGAGGCTGACGACAAAGCGTTCCAGCGCCTTCAGATGGTTCCGTATCGCTTCATCGGCGAAATCGGCTGCGACCATATGGTCCCAGTGTCCCTTGATGTCGTGATTGGCAGGATGCCGCTGCGGGATGACCCCGCAATCGAACAGCTGCCCGGTGACGTACTTGAGGACGAGCTCGATAGCATGGCGAGCATTGTAGAGTATTGGAAGGACGAGTGTATCGCGTTTGGCGAGCATGTTCTTGACGATGATAGCGTTTGCGAGCTCGCTCGCGGCCTCCAGATAGCCCTCGATGTAGTGAAGTTCGTCGCCCTGCTGCCCGATGCAGGCGTTCCACGTACTGTCTTCCGAAAGGCCGAAAAACGGATCTTCGCTCATGCGACTCACTCGAAGGCTGCCTCTCGCAGGAACCCGATATATACGACGAGGTGGGAAACAGGCACGAGGGGCAGTCCGCAGCGCTCCGGGCTCTCATGATTCCGGGTCCTTGGTCGCGCATGTTCTTGACGGAACGCCGCAGAAGCGGATCGTCGGGCGCCGCCAGATTGTTGCGACTTCAATTCGACGTAGGACTCGCCGGACGGGCGGTGACGACCCCTAGACCGGCTTATGGTCGATGCACGTTCGGCGGAGTCCGCGTCTAGCGGTGACGACCAAAGCTGGTTGTGGCGAGGGGGTCCAGTGTTTTTCGATGCGACGGCGAATCCTTTGACCTCGGAATCGGCTACGCAGTTATCTGGACCCGAGCTTCACCGCACTGCACGCGATGAGCGAAACCGGGTCCGCGACCCGCGTCTTCCCGAAGACTAGCCTTAGGGCAAGATCGATCGAAGCTCGATTGGGACATCGGCAGGCTTTTCCGTATCATCTAGGGAATGATCACATTGGTGTTATCGACGTCGTAGTTTTTCGGCCACGCGGGGCCGGCGCGACTTGGACCTCAGAATCGGACGACGGAAACATGAGCAAGTCGGGGCATTACAGCGGCGGTAGTACCCTGATTGGACCGCGCAACCGGTCCTGGTTCGGCAAAAAGACCCCGTCCTGGACGAAGAAGAACGCCAACGATCTGCGGACGGAGGAGAAGCTTCGCAAACGGAAGGCTGCGGCCAAGAAGAAGCCCAAGCCGGCCCCGCCGTCGCCCAAGCTTCCCGGCATCAAGCCCGAGAAGGTTCGCGTCGACCGAAGCGTCGTCGAGGTCCGCCAAGATGCCGTGCGCGGGAAGGGTGGCAGGGGGCAGATCGCCGTCGAGTATGGCACAGTCCGCGGTCGCCCCAAGCGTTGAGACTTCGCGCCGGCGCACGCGGTGCGCAGCATCGCAGCCGACGGGGCCTCGTCCGCGCGGCCACGGAGCGGCCACGAAGCGCTGCCTACGGGACGGGTCGGAAGCCTTGAAACGCCTCGAACGGGACTCGGCGCCCGCGAAAATGTGTCGTGATTGCAATGGAGTTCTTCGTTGCGGCTTGCCGGACGGGAGGTCGGCATCGTCGGACGGGCCGTGGGGGCCTCCTTCGCCGTTCTGGTCGCCGAGGAGCTGTTTGCCAGCGGCTGTCGCCTCCTGGTCAGCTTGACGTCGGCTGGGCAGATCGTCCACGCCGGTGAACCGCCGTACTTCATCGTCATCGAGCGGGCGCTGCGCGACGAAGGAACGAGCTACCATTACGCTCCGCCTTCGGAGTACGCCAGCGCGTGTCCTCACGTGCTGGAAGTAGCGAAAGAGGCAATCAAACACGGCGCACCGCGAACTATAGTGGGCGCAAGTTGGACCACGGATGCCCCGTTCCGGGATACCAGCCAGGCCATTCAAGCAGCCGCGGACCGGGGAATACTTGCGGTCGAGATGGAAGCGGCCGCGCTGTACGCCTTCGCCGCCGCCACCGGAAGCAAGGTTCTCTGCGTCGCTCACGTGACGAACACGATGGCTCAAACGGGCGCGAACTTCGAGAAGGGTGAAGACGACGGCGCGGTGGACGCGTTGGCGATACTGGGCCCAATAGTAGCTGCTTTGGCCGAAGAATAGAGGGGTTCGTCTCCTCAATCGGCTATGCTGGGCGGGTTGCACAAAACCCCCTTCCTCACCTCACCCAGCAGGCTCCAGCAAACGCAACTAAATTCCAGGGCTACGTTCTCGAGTTCTTCCTTCGTGACTTCGATGAAGGTGTCGGTGTCGACCTTATAGCCTTTGACGATGTCCTCGTTGGGCACCTCGTCGCCGGTGTCGGCGTCGACCTTGAGGTACTTGATGCGATGGCCGGTCTGCCGGTTCAGTTGGTTGAACGAGATCTTCTCGCTCTCTGAGGTGGCCGGACAGAGCGCGACCGGACAGGTGACGAGCGAGAGGCGAAGGAAACCCTTCCAGTTGGCGCGGGGGGCCATGAACGCGGAACTCCAAATAGGGTACTTGGACTCAAGACGAACGAGGCCGAGCGGTTCCGACATGCGCCGAGCCGGTCAACAGGAAAATCGGCCAGCCGCCCGCAGCGCGCCCGAGCACGTCCGAAAACGTCGTGAATCGCTTGTTTTCCAGGTACCTCGTGGAGCTTTTGGCCGGTATTGTACACCCATGGACGCGCTGACCCAGCCCCTCAGAGACGGGCAAACTCTGGACCCGGCGGACCTGGCCGCAATGGCCGACGCGTTGGCTCAGTCGACCGATTACAGGGTCCTTCGACGCCTGATCCGACGGTCTCCCTACACGCCGGCCGCCGGGCAGGAGGTCCGGACGGGCATTCTTCTCGACACCGAGACCACCGGGCTCGATTGCGCCAAGGACGAGATCATTGAGCTTGGAATGGTCAAGTTCGACTACACGGCGGACGGCCGGATCGTCGGCGTCAGAGACTCGTTCTCCGCCTTCAACGAGCCGAGTGCGCCGATTTCCGTGGAGGTGAGGGCACTTACGGGCATCACTGATGAGATGGTGGCCGGCCATAGATTCGACGATGCGGCCATCTCAGCCTTTGCGGAAAGCGCACCTATCACAATCGCGCATAACAGCGGTTTCGACAGAAAATTCGCTGAACGCTACTGGCCCGTGTTCGAGCACAAGGCCTGGGGCTGCAGCATGAGCGAGATCGACTGGCGCAAACACGGCTTCGCGGGTGCGCAACTCGGCTACTTGCTGAACGGAGCGGGCTTCTTCCACCAGGCGCACCGCGCCGTCGATGACTGCCACGCGCTACTGGAGATCCTAGACTTCGTGCTGCCGACGACCGGCGCGCCGGCGCTCGCACTGCTCTTGGAGACCGCCCGTAAGCCGACCGTGCGTGTATGGGCAGAGCAGTCGCCGTTCGAACTCAAGGATTCGTTGAAGCGCCGAGGCTATCGATGGTCCGACGGGACCGATGGCCGGCCCAAGTCCTGGTTCATAGACGTCGACGAGACCGCTCTCGCCGACGAGATCGCATTCCTGCGGACCCAGATCTACATGCAGGACGTCGAGCCCGGCGTGCAAAGGCTAACCGCATTCACGCGGTTCTCGAACCGTGTATGAACCGCCGGAGAAGAAATCTCTGAATATGGACGCCGCCTGTTGCCGAAAGCAGGAAACGAGCTAGGACTGAGCTTGCGTCCAACCAGCGGCTCGGCAACCATTCGCCTTCCATTCGATGTCAAGCACCGCAGCCGGACGCCGACTGTGCACGGATCTTTGCATCGCCGCTTGCGCACTAAGCGAGGCAGCTTGATTTTTGCTACCTTTCCGCGCTTTACATGGTGCTTTCAACCATGTGGATTTTAGTGCATGTCAGAACCACGCCTTCTTGATTTGATCGTACGCCCGTCGAAAGTTCTAGCTCAAGCTGAGAGGTATTTGATCTCGAAGCATAACTTACTGAAGCAGTTTGATAACGTTGAAGACCTTGCTACCGATGAAGACAAGCTCGATGATAGTGACAGAGCAGGCATCTTCCACAATCTGGTCACGGTGCGCGCGGCCCTCGCGAGAACCTTGTGGAAGGCGGGCATTTTCATCGGTGTTTCGGTCCTAGACGACTTCGTGCTCGTTGCCGCGCAGACGGGCCAGCCCGACATCAGCGGCCGAGTAATTCAAGAGCTGCGACGCGCTGGGGCCGAGCGTCCCGGTTTCGTGCTTTATCCCCTGGTGGAATTCGGAATGGAAATTCCTCCGCTCCTGCGGAAATCCCAACACCTCAGGTCGATGGCCGTTTTTCCGGATGCCAACTTCGCGATAACCGCCCAAAGCAACAGCAGCGATCAGGCATATGGTCGTGTGGTGAAGATGGCCAGAGCGCTCGGCATAAGCTCGAAAATTGACCGCTCAGACATTGAACATCATGCTCGCGCCGGGAACATGAAATGGTTGACGCGGAATCCACTCATGCTAGTGCGCCTTTCCTCGCACACAGGCGACTACTACGAGAACCAGTTCGTCTACACTCTGAAGATACGGATCGCTGCGGCTCAGGTGGTGATGCTGTACGCGTTAAGTGTCGATGCCGGGTTCGACGTCAAAAAGATCCATTCCTCGGCCGACGTCAACAACTGGGAGACTCTGGATATTCGGCATTATCTGATCGGTGAAGCGACAACCGCGAAGGGACCGCTCAACCTTCGTCGAGTCCCGATGAACGTCGCCGCGCTGGACTTGACCAGACTTTCGGACTTGGCGGTAACGCTCAGCACGCGCATGTTGGCGCGGTCAAAAGCTAAGAAATGGCAGCGACAAATCACTTCAATGCTTGACACCGTCGAGCAGGGCTACCTCCAATACGTAAACTTGTCATCGAATGAGAGGGTTCACGTCCGGGTCTATCGTCGACTTCTTACGTCGCTTGACTGGTACAGGCAATCCTTCGGATCCAGAATGAAGGAAGCAGAAGCGATTGTCGGCCTGGCTGTCGCATTCGAAACACTTCTCACGGATTACTATGCACCTGGAACCGCCGCACGAATCGAGCGGCGCGTTGGGATTTGCCTCGCCGAACACTCAAACGTTGAAGGATATAAATCGAGTGTTCTCGCGGTTTATCATGCCCGTAGCGAGATCGTGCATACAGGCAATGTTCAGCGAGACATGCAAATTCATCGCGCACAAGCGGCGTTCGCCTTATGCTTTTGCGAGGTAGCGTCGCGGCTAGACCGCCTCAGTCGAAGAATGGCGGACCCGATTCGCGAATTGCTCGGGGACAGCTTGAGCCAAGAAGAACGAGACGCTAGAACCGCCAACATGGCGGCAGGAACGTAGCAGGACCACAAAGCCAGCCTTTTCGGTACGGGTCACCTTGGCCCGGCGTCGCGCAGGGCTGCTAATGTTGAAGACCGGACCCACCAGCAGCGGGGGAGCGCAGTATGGACGCCGACCGACAGTATGCCGTGGCCTCACTGATTTTCGACTACGTGAAAAGCCCTTCATTGCGGCACCTGCGCGATCCTCATAGCGTGCACAAACTTGCGCAGGACATCGTGAACGCGGTCGATCGGGCTGCCTCGGTCTGGGGCAAGTGGGAGGCCGAACGGGAGGAGGTGGCGAAGGCCGCTGCTCCATGCTGGATCCCGACCGAAGACCTACTCGTCTCACTCAATAATCTGCCGGGTCCGCAGTTGACCAAGACGGACGTGGAGCAGCGTCTGCGCGCTATCTGGGAGGAGCCCTACGCGAGCTATCCCAACGAAGACCTTAGGGTTGGTTGCCTGGCACTGTATCTCGCAGAAAAGGCGCAAGGCACTGAGATGCGTGCAATCATCGGAATGCTTCAGGAGCATCTGGAGCGGGAGGACGAGAGGCTCCGGCGAGAGCAGGAGGAGAGGTATCGCAAGCTGAAAGAAGAGGAGCGGGCAAAGCTCGAACAGCGTTTCCTCTCCGGAGCCGATTGTGGTTGGACCCCGATCCGTGGCTCCTCCGCCTTCTATTGCCGTCGCAATGGCGGGACTTTCCGCATCGTGCAGGGCAAGGATAAGCGCTGGACGCTTTTTCGCATCGAAACGATCGAGGACGAAGGCGACTTGCTGGGCCTCTACCAAGGACGAGGCGACGCGAACAAGGCATTGCAAACGATTGCCTACGCCACCTGGGTCTGATCAACCTCGGCAGAGGGGCGACGCCGCACGTGGGCAGTCGGCGGGTTGTCGAAGGCGGCGAACCGGGACATCCAATGGTCTTGGTAGGGCCCCGCGAGGAGCATGCCCGGATCCGGAGCCACCGAGAATGATGGGCCATGTTCGGTTGGCGAGCGTCTCCGAATGCGGCGCGCGAGGTCAGCTCCGGTCCATCTCGATGGGACGCCGAACAGCATAAAACCTGCAGGACCGTGTCGGAAACGGGCATGCCCGATCGTCTTGAATCCAGGTCCTCGGTCCCTGGAGTTTGCGTATGGCCCCCCCGCGCCAATCGGAAAGGCTTCCTGCGTCTGTCGCTCGTCACCTGTCCGGTGGTGCTTTGCCCGGCGACCTCTGAATCCGAGAAGATCTCGTTCAACCAGCTGAACCGACAGGGAGCCGGTCTCCAAGCTGGACCGTCATAAAACCGAATCCCGAATCGGTCGAGCAGAGGCTGTTGCTTACAACGTTAAGTTGGTCTTGAATGTAGCATTGCCAGTTTCAGCCATTCAAAGAGCAGAACCATGATCCGATGCACGATTTTTCTGATCGCGACGATACTGGGAGCGAGCGCGCTTCTCGCAGCGCCTGCAGGCGCCAAGACCGCGGAGTGGACGGTCATGGTGTTCATGAACGCGAAAAACAATCTCGAACCCGATGCCATCGAGAACTTCAATGAGATCGCGAGCCGCGGAAGCTCGTCCGACGTCAATGTGGTGGTCGAGATGGGCAGGCCGGCCACCCATTTCACCGAAGCGGCCGAGAAGTGGTCGGGCGTCATGAGATTCCTCGTGAAGAAGAATCAGGAGCCGGTTCCTTCGCAAGCCGTCATGGACCTTCGGGGAAAGCCCGAATTGTCCGATTTGGGCTCGCCCGCCGCGCTTCAGGATTTCGTCGACTGGGCAGTTCAGACCTATCCCGCGAAGCGGTACATGCTCGTCGTCTGGAACCATGGACAGGGTTGGCGCTTCCAGCTGGCGAACGACGTCGGCGTGCGTGCGGCTTCCGCGTCGAGGAATCAGACCACTCAAAAGATATCTGCCGTCGATCTGCAGAAGGCGGCGGAAAACACGGCGCCGCTGGGCGGATTCCGGGCGGTCTCCTTCGATCAGGATACGGGCAACTTCCTTTACAACAGCGACATTCAGGCCGTGACGGAAGCGCTTTCCTCGCGGCTCAAGAAGCCGATCGACGTGATCGGCTTCGATGCCTGCCTGATGTCGATGCTGGAGACGGCATACGCATTCAGGAATTCATCGACCATGCTCGTCGGGAGCGAGGAGTTGGAGCCTGGCGCGGGTTGGGACTACGACTACTTCTTAAAAAGACTGCTCGCCAAACCGTCCATGACGGCGCTGGAGCTCTCCCGGACCATCGTGGATGGCTACCGGGCCCGCTACGGCGACTCCCACTCAACCACGTTGTCCATCCTCGACACGCCCAAGGCGACCGACGCGGCTTCGGCGGTATCGAAGTTCGCCGATGTCCTGATCGCCAAATACGATGCGGAAAAGTCCAACATTGCCCAAGCGAGATCGGGGATGAAGACGTACGGGGCCAGCGCCGGCATGAAGACGTCGGTCGATTTGATCGGCTTCGCGCAGCGGTATGCGTCGACGACGAAGGATGGCGAAGCCAAAGCGGCCGCCGAAGCGGTGTCGGCGAAAGCGTCCGGGATCGTTCTCTACAACTACGCCTCGGCGCGAAGCAAGAAGGACACGATCTCCAACGGCATCGCGATATATTTTCCGGCTTCCGATCAGGATTTCAAGTCGGATCCCTACCACGAGGGCTATATCAAGACGAACACGTCCCACGTCGTGGATTTCGTGTCGAAGGAACGCTGGGCGGACTTCTTGGAGCGTAATCTTCGGTGATGGGACCGGGCGCCGCGAGGTCTATGGCGGTCGAGATCGCATGTCTTCTGGTCGTCGCTTACCTATCGACGACCGCGTTCTCTCTCGCTGCCCAGCGGCAACCGATCGAATTCAGGGGAAATCTGGATTCCTTCGCTCAACTCGTGGTCGCACGTTGGGCGCGCCCGCAGGGCTCTCGGTTCGTCCTGGCTCTCGGTTCCGGCCAAGATGTGCGCGGTCCGATCTTCGTGAACCTCGCCAATTCGCGGATCGGAGCCGCCATATACCGGGACAACTGCGTCGCCACGCCGTTCGACAACGTGATCGACTGCGATCTGAAGCTCGTCGACGATCTCATCGACGACTTCAAGCTGATGGAGATATTCGGCAGCGGCGGCAAGCGGCGAGACGTCTACAGGAAGTACATCTTCTTATGGATACTGACCCATGAGTTGGGTCACGTCGCCCTCAAGCACGGAATGAGCGACTTCGGCGAGGGTACGAGCGGCCTGCACGTATTCGATGTCAAGCAGCAGAAGAAGGAACTTGAGGCGGATGCCGCGGCGATCGGCTTCGTGGGCAATCTCGAACAGGCACCGATACCCGCCTACCAGACGATACTCGACGTCACGAATGCTCTTCTTCGCAAATCGATTTGTCCGGACACCTTTCCGAAGCTCTGTCCCAGAATTCCCTTGGGCGGAGTAGGATTGAACTACGACTACACTACCGATGGGCCCATACGCATCCCGTTGTCGGGTACCCACCCCGCGTTCGTCGCCAGATTTCTGCGGATACTCTATCTGTCGGGCGTCGGCACGTCCGCCAACTCCATCAACTACCTCGCGAAGCAGGCCATCGATCGGCTGTCCGTCGAAACGGACAGGGACGAGTGGACGACGCTGAAGAGTGCGCTCCAACACTGACGAGCCGATTCAATCGTCCATGTCCGACAGCCGGAAAGCCCGGTGCTTTTCCGGTTTCGCTTCCGTCTGCGGAGCGTGGGCTACGAGGGCTTGCAGGTCGCCGACATCGTCGTTCGTGATGCAGCGCGAGGTCTGCATCGTGCTTGCCATGATCGAGCTCGCCGAGTTCGAATGTCCGAGACCGATCCAATGTCCGACCTCGTGAAGCATTATCTGCATCAAGTCGACGGCGCGTGGTCCTGAGCCGACGCATCTGAAGGTGTCGGTGCCGAGACAGAAACGGTAATCCCGGCCGTTCAATTCGACGAGGGTCGCCTCTTCCTCGCATGCGATGATGTTCGTGCCCCGTCCGCAGGCGGTTGGTCTGTCGGTGGGCATCAAGAGGGTTATCTCCGTCAGATGTCCGGAGTCCGGCGTCGTCGTATTCATGCATTTCAGAGCGCCCTTGATCCGCAACAAATCCGGCGTCTCGCGTCCGGAATCGGACGCGCAGACCGATAGCCGCTTTTCTTCGGTTATAGGGCCTTCGCCGAAGAGCTCGACGCCCCCGACCGCGGTCGCAACGCGCGCGAGCGTGCGATTTCCCCGCATATGGTCGGGGAAGAAGCCGTTCGTTTGACCTAGCAGTAGTATGGGATTGGCGACGTCGGATCTCAGCCAGTATTGACTTCCGATCCGGATTACGGACATCGCGTCGTAATTGCAGTCGCGGCAGTTCGCGAGCCAAATACCGATAGCCGTCCGCAAGGTCCGCAGAAGGAAGGCCGAGTCTTCTCGGCTCAAGTTCGTCGGTAGGTCGATCGCGAGGCCGGTGGCGATCGCGAAGGCGATGGCAGGTGATGATTTCTGTTGGGAAGGCGAGGAGGCGGCGCCGGGAGTCCAGGCGCGGCACTGATAGCAGTCGCTGGCGATCTTCCAGGCGAATGTCGTCGAGCCTGTCGAGCCGGGGCCCGGAAGTGGCTCCGAGCCGACCTCCCTGAAGGCCGTGGCGGAGATCGAGCTGAACGCTTGCTTGCCGGCCTCGCCGAGAGGTTCGATCTCGATGCGCCAAAGCGGGTGCATGACCCGATCCCAATCCGCTTGGCCGGTGATGTACTCGCGCGCTACGGTCGTCGACAGTTCGACGATCGATTCGCAGACCCCGCGAAAAGCCTGGCCGCTCGGCTCTTTGGCATACATGCGCACGCGCGCCTTGACCGGATGGTCGGCTTTCAGTTTGACGTATAGGTAGCGTCCTGCCGTAGCGAACCAGAGCCAAGGCGTGTCGGATCGGATGTTCTCGTTGCTGGTCGTTCGCGCAGGTTCGAGAGTGCTGCCCTCCCGGATGGAAGTCGTGCTCGCGCCGCAGGCGCGGGAAGGCTCGCTCCCTTCGCCCGAGAACGGCTTGTTGGACGGCAATGGCGTTAGTGCCGTCAATCGCTGGCCGCCGGGCAAGACCGGTGCCTGCATGATGACGTTGATGACGTAGGGAGATTCGCCGGTAGGGCCGCCGCCAGCGCTGTCGAAAACCTTCAATCGCCAAATCGAGACTTCGCCGACTCCGGCGGGGTTGCGTACCTGTACGGGCTTCGTGGTGTCGATCCATCCAGTGCTGCATCGGTCCTGGAATTCGCCGGCCTCGTTCGTCTTTCTGTCGATTTCCAAGCGAACCTGGCCTTTGAAGGTCGCCAAAGTCCGGTCCAGCGTGACGTATAGCGGGCCCGGACTCTGAACCTGAACCTCTTGCGGAAGGTCGGGACGCGCCAACTTGGCGACGAACTCGAGCGACGAGCTCTTGGGTTTGGCACCCCCGGCCTCGCACGGCGCTTCTCCGGTCACCGGAGCCGCTCTGGCGGGCGCCTCCACCACTACCGCTAGAACGGCGACGACCGACAACGACATCGATTGCGATCGGAAGCTTCGCAGCAACATCGCCGCCCCAAGAATGCCCCGGCCCCATGGCCTCGTCGTCGGATGGTAGTCCATATTCTCGCACGGCGAAACCAGGTTGCAGGAAATCACGTATGCTACTTGATCGCTCGTCCCGGTTGTGGAACGGTCGAATGAGGGGGGCGCATGAAATTGGCGGGCAGAGGTATCTCCGCTGCGTTCGGCTGCTGTTTACGCACCTCATCGACCTTGTCGTTCAGTGTCTTGCAAGCGCGCTTTGTATCGAAGGCCGAAGCTTTCCTTCGTACTCCGCCGTCATGTTCATTGCCGCCTGCAACTTTTCGTCCAAGGTGACGAGCAGGGCATCGAATTCCTGCGCTGAAGGGGCAGTGCGGGCCGCTGCGGGCTCGAATGCTGCGATGGCGCGCGCCGGTTCGATCTGATGCAACAAATACCGTTCGACGTTCTTGGCATTCCAAAGCCGCTGTCGCATTTCCCGTCGCGTGCCGCCTCCGAACAGACGTAGTAACGTCCGCCCTTCGGCGGTTTGCCCCTTTCAGGAACAGCATCCGCTCTTCGCATGCGCACCAAGCCAGGCCGCGGATCAGATTGGCGACTTCCGTGCTTGAACAGCGCAGGTCCACCGGTGAGCTCGGTAGCGTCGAGCCTACGTGGCTTTCCACCGCTCGTTTCCGAAAAGTGCAGGGAATAGCTTTCCATGGACTTGTCGGTGGACTATCGTAGTTGCATTGTGCCTTCGCTGCAATTGGATTTGCCAAATGCGATATTGGAGCAGCCGAACAAGGATCGGTGAACTTTTTTCGGCCCTAGTGATCGTGCTCATTTGGGCATCGCCGGGCATCGGCCAGGAGCAGGGCTGGACCTCGGCACAGCAGAAATGGTGGTACACTGTCTCTCAGGGGTCGCGCCTGCTGCCGGCGACTTGGTTTCTCGCGCTCGAACTGCCCGACAGCCGAATGAAGGTGCTCGATGCGCAGAACATCGATGCCCTGAAGTACTTGCCAAACGACAGGTCGACGCTCAATCCTGACGGTCTCCCGGTCGGGTTCGTCCGCGATGCTGGCGACGACAATAATGCGCAGTTGATGTGCAGCACTTTCCCGACGCTTTGTGCGAACGGGGTGATGCGCCAGGATTGGATCGGATTGAATTGTTCGGCCTGTCATACGAACGAGATTTCGTACCGCACGAGACAAGCTCAGGTCAGAAGGATACGGATCGACGGCGGCGCGACGCTGGCCGATTTCCAGACGCTACTGGAACAGATACTTTCGGGCCTTAAGCAGACGCTGTCGGATCCGGAAAAGTTCGACCGGTTTGCCGGCCGTGTGTTGGTTCGGGGGGGCGACGAACCGGCACGGACGAAGCTGAAGGCGGAGCTGGGCGAAGTCGTTGCCTGGGAGCAGGCTTTGGCAGATACCAATTTCGCGCCGCTCCGGTACGGATACGGGCGCCTCGACGCTCAGGGACATATCCTCAACAAGATATCCCTTCTCGTCGGGGCGCCTTCGCAGCTCAAGGATTTCCCGGCCGACGCGCCGGCAAGCTACCCGCACATCTGGAACGCTCCGCAGCATTCGAAAGTTCAATGGAACGGCATCGCGCCGAACAATCACAACATCAACCTGTCCGGCAAGGACATTAATCTGGGCGCACTGGGAAGGAATACCGGCGAAGTCCTGGGAGTGTTCGCGCATCTGGACATCGAACGAACCTCCGTGCTCGGAGGCTTCCAATCGAGCCTGCGGTTGCCGAACATGATCCGGATCGAGCGGCAGCTCTCCACTCTCCGGTCACCGAAGTGGCCGGCCGACCTGCCGATCGACAGGCGTGTTGCGGATGCCGGAAAGGATCTTTTCGACCGCAAGTGCAAAAGTTGCCATTTGCCCATTCTGGGCGCTGAGGACACCAGGACGAAGTTTGCTCCCAAGATGGTATCGATCGCCGAGGCTGAAACTGACGTCTGGCTTGCCTGCAACACGTTTCTGCACCGCGCAAAGTCCGGCAGGCTTGAAGGTACCAGTCAGTTGTTCGGACACAGCTTCGCTGACGTCGACAGCACGAAAGACATGCTCATCCGCCTCTCGGGCGGTGCCATAATTTGGGACTTCGGGCAGATCGTCAGACAGGCTTACGACGATATCTTCACGCCAGATGCCGCAGCTACGCGGCCAGATCGATTTCCTGCATCGACGGGAGCGGTTGAGATACTGCCCGGTATTCCAGCCGGCCTGAAGAAGTCGCGGGCCGAGCAATGCTTGCGGGCCGCGAGCCGGTCGACGTTTGAAGCCGCGGGTCTCGCCTACAAGGGGCGGCCGCTGAACGGAATATGGGCAACCGCGCCGTATTTGCACAACGGATCCGTTCCGACCCTCTACGATCTTCTGTTGCCCGCGAAAGTCAGGAATACGAGGCTATCGACGGACGCGATCGACCAGGAACCGAGTCCTCGGCGTCCGGACAGGTTTTGCGTAGGGAGCCGGGAATTCGACCCAAAGAAGGTCGGGTTCCAAAGCGCCCCTGATGGCGACGGCAAATGTCCCGCAGGGACGTTCGAGTTCAATGTGCAAGGCCCGGACGGCGTGCCGATTCTGGGCAATTACAATTCCGGACACAATTATGGGACCGACTTGAGTGGTGAAAGTCGGTGGGCGCTTGTCGAATATTTGAAGGGTCTCTGATCGGCTATCGGATCGTAAACGTCGTTATAGGAGGGATTCATGAAGCAGCATCTACGTTTCCTGTCACTCGCGCTCGTTGGTCTTTCGCTCGCGGTGGCGTCGCAGGCGCGTTCCTCAAATGCACCTAGTGTTTCCAAATCACCGAAATTGGTCGAATGCTCCCCAGCGCTCCGGGACGTGGCTACCTGTTTCACGCTCGCGCAGCGGGGACCCAATTGCTGCGGTCAGTGCACCACGGGAGGTCAACAAGGGTGCTTGATGGCCAATGCCGGCGACAAGAGGTGGTCTTGCCAACCGTGCTGAGAAGGTCACTCCCGCTTGACGGCAGGTTTTCGCCTCAACTCGAGAGCTAGTTTTAAGGCACCACCGTCCGTTCTCGCGCTTGCGAAATGATCGGCGGTCTGTCCGAGCGCATTGGTGGCGCCCGGATCGGCGCCGCGATCGAGCAGTAGTTCGATCATGTCGACTCCGGATCCCCCCGTTATCGCGCGCATCAATATCGTGTTCGATTCGTCGTCGGCCTCGTTCGGATCCGCGCCGTTGTCGAGAAGCGCCGCAGCGATGGAAAGTGCAGCTGTCCGCGATTCGGATCGGGCTCGCCGACCCAACCCGGAATATTCCTTGTTCGTTACCAGGTCCAAAAGCGCCTGCTTCGAATTGTCGGTCACATAATCCTTGCCGAGAAGCTCGACGCCGCGCCGAATGAGGAATTGCGCGGCTTCGACGGCACGGTAATGCGCCGCCGTAGTCAAGGCATTCATGTTTTCGACGTCGTCGATTGGCTGCTTGAGCATCGTGCGTTGGTCGGCCTCCGAGGAGGCCTCGAGCAGCATTCTTGCCACCTCGGCATGATCGCCTGCAGCGGCATGATGAATCGCGAGGTATCCATTGTCGTCCTTGACCAGCACTCCCGCGTGGTTATCGAGGAGCAGCTTGACCGCGTCCGGCATCTCGAGTTCGATCGCCAGCATCAAGGCGGTGAACCCGGGCCACCCGCCCCATCTGGATACGAGGTTGGCTCTCGCGTTCGGGTCGGCGCCCGAGCGCAACAGCAGCGCGGTAATTTCGGACTGTCCTTCCAGCAATGAGATCTGCAGTACGGTCCGACCCTTGTCTTTGAGATCCTTTCCCGGAAGTCCCGCTTCGCGGGCGTTCCGGTCCGCACCGCGTTTCAGGAGCTTCCCGACGCCGTCGACGTCTCCGCGGACGATCGATCGGATAAGCGTCTCGTCCTTCGGCCGATCGCTGGGCCTATATTTTCCGATCTGAAGGTAGCATTTGATGGCCGTTTGCGATTGCATGATGTTGTCGAAGCTCGGTCCGTCGGCCCGGTCCTTCGGCAGTATCTGGTTCAGTGCGCCGATCGCGAGCACGAGAGGTCCGATCTCGCAGCTGTCCGCCCTCTTCGCTCCGTGTTTGATCAGCGCTTGGATGGAGCGCTTGTCGTCGAGAAGAACCGCAATGGCCAATACCGGCAGTTCCGTCCTTCGGCCTTCGGATCGGATCCATATCACCTGGTTCGCATTGGCTCCTTTCGCCAGAGACCCGTCGACTTCTTCCGGGCGTCCCGACAGGATGCTCCGTACCAGAGCCTCGTTCAGTTCCGTGTTTTCTTGAGGCTTTTTTGGATCGTGCCGATCCGCGGCTCGCGACGACCCCCACTGAATCGCGCCGCATGCCAAGGCGAAGATCAGCAGGCATGCAGGGACGGATTTTCGCGGACTTCGCTGCGGCATTGCTCAGGGCGCTTTGGACAGTCCCTCGATCGCCTTGTGGATCTTTTCCCGATTGTCGACGGAGAACGCCGTTTGCACGGTGTTTGCGAAACCCACCAGCTGGGTGACGTACCGCCAGAACAGATTTGGATTTGTGACGCTGTTGTCGCGAATGGCGCCCAGGTCCTTCGTGATGTTCAGGTAGGTGGTGTAAGCCGTTGCCGTGTCGCCGGCATCGGCCAACCGATCGTAATCGTCCGCAAGTTTCAGCGCCGACGTGACCGTCGGCTCGAGCTTCTGCCACGCGGCCCGCCAGCAGAGGATGAACGCCGCGTTCGGAGGCGAACCGGACACGCGGTCGAATTTTCGGTCGAAGCCCTTGCATTCGTCCAGCTTGCCGAGGTTGATTTGTGTAGCTTTGGCTGCCTCGAGGGCTTCGACGAACGCACCAGAACTGCGCAGCCTCTTAGCGAGCGTGTATCTGTCGATCAGGCGGGCCAGTTCTCGCCCCGATGTCTGCAAGGCGTTCTGATTGTCGGTGTCGGAGAGGAATTTCCTGATCGCTTCTTCACGTTTTGCTTCGTCTACGAGGTTGGAAGCCTCGATGATAACGGGGGTGACGATGCCGACTATGGTGTCTATCAGGACGCCGATCGGACCGAGGAACGACAATGCCGGAAGGGCTGCTTCGGCGCCACCGGCGGATGGCGCGGCGCCAGCGGCAGCCACGCTCAGATCCTCGATTCGGACGCCGTAGTAGGAAGCGTCGAAGTTCGCGATGTCGCTCGAACACCTCTTTTGCTGCCGGTTCTTGAGCGCATCTATCGCGTCCTTCGACGCCAACGATACGTCGGCAGCGCTCAGCGAATAGCTGGACAGCACCGCTTTCAGCGCCGAGGCGAGATCGGTTGCCGCGGCAGGTTTGCTCAGTTCCTGTATTTTGCTGACGACCGCGTTCAGGAAGTTAAACTGGGCTACCGCCTGGATGTGCGAGGTTCTCGGAGCGCAGAGGATCGCATCTTGGGTCAGCACGGGAACGTCCAAACCTTGGCGTGATTTCAGCTGTGTTTGAAAGTTCGCATCGACGGCGTCCGCTATCGTGATCGTGTCGCCATAGTTGTGATTGAGCAGTTGTATCGTGAGCGCGGTGCGCAGAGCCTGAAGTCTCTGGACGGAGCGCTCGAGCTGGATGAGTTCCTGCGAGGATCCCGTGATCGCTCCGGCGCTGACTAGGAGCGACTTGTAGGCTTGAGGCAGAGGCAAATCCTGCTGGGGGGAGTCGCAATGCGCCGACGTGCCGGAAAGGAGCCAAGCGCCGGCGAAAATGCTCGTGTAGCGCATGAAACGTGACATCTCTGCTCGTTGCCCCCGTTCGAACGTGCAATTCCATTCCCATACAAGCATCGATTGACCGGGGAGGGCAAGAGTGATGCAATGGCACATTGTTTTATCGAATGCCGTACCTGCCGGGTCGATGCGGCCGTTGGAGGGCAAATGAGAAATTTGTGGGCGTTTTCCTGGGCGATCCTTTCCATCGTCAGTTCTCAATCGTACGGCGCCAACCGTACCGTTCACCAGCTCACTGTCGCCGCGAATCCCGCACTTCTGTTGAACAACGAAAAGATCGATCAGATCATTTCTGACATGAACAAGATGATCGCGGCGAAGGATTATTCCTGGTCGGTCTTGTGCGAACCCGTGGAGTTCGTGCGGTCGGGAGATCTCATTCAGAACTCGCAGCTCCCGACCGACGGATCTTCGAGGGTGCAGATCCAGGCTCTCAAAACCCTGGCGCCTACGGCGAACGTGCTGATCACCTATTCGATCGACTGCAATGGCGTAGGCGGGGCGGTCGGTTGCGGTCCGGTCGGAAAGGAGCCGATGATCACGGTCCCTTATCCGGATTTCGACGCCCAGCTTTGGCTTCACGAACGCGGCCACAATGTGGGGCTTCAGCACTCCGCCGAAGCTCCCACGAGTGACGACACGTCGCCCGAAAATGTCGGAAGAAGGGTCATGTTCTGGCAGTTGGGGGTCGGTCATACCGGGATGATCGGAAAGGAGTGCGATGCCTTCAAGGATTCCGCCTTGAGGACGGCGTCGAGGATTCCGCAGGCACCGGTGGTGGTGGCCGGAACGGCTGCAATGCCCTCCGCTGCTGCGCCCAAAGGGGGACCGAGCACCGCGCCGCCCGCTTCCGAGGCTAGTGCTGCCGTGGCACCTGCCTTGCCGTCCGTCAGCAAGCAGATCGAGGATCTCGCGGCGAAAGCCGGCCTCACGGTTTCGGCTTTCAAGGTCATCGGCCCGCCGTGGTTGCACGGGATGCCGGTAGATCAGGTCAAGGCCTTGAGTGCCGATGATATCGCGTCTATACGCAAAATGCTCGAAGGGGATCCGAACCAATATTGGCCTCAGGCGATCAGCGCCTTGTCGCTGGTCGGTAACGAATCGGATGTCGAGTTGATCAAGAACGTCCTCAGCATGCCGCTTCCGGCACTTCCGCCGAACGCGACGTTGGTCGCCACGGACCAGATCAGGAATTTGGTTCGGACCAAATTGGCGGTGCCGCAGGCTTTGGGGATCCTGGCGAACCGGACCGGGTCGTCTTCAGCGGTCGACGCGCTGCAGAACACTGCACAGGTCGGCAACGCTCAGGAAAGCGTCGGGCATCTGTCGGCGCAGGACCTGAGCAAGAAGTCCTTGAACGGACTCGCAATAGCCAACACGGATGCCTCCAAGTCGGCGCTTGCGCCAATTATCAATCCGCAGCCCTCGCGCGTGCCTGCCTCGGTGCCTTCCGCGACTGTCGAATACAAGGTAGGAAACGGCAAGACCGCACCGCTGACGATCGGTGAAACGGTGCGCCTTAAGACATTGTCCGCCACCATCAACTCGATCGGACTGGATAAGTTTATTGCGGCAAAGCCGCCGGCAGCGGCGATGGAGCGTTAGACGAGGTCTACGCAGGTCTTGATCGGCCGTCGTCGTTACCCGCCGGCCTGGCCGGAAGTTGCCGCGTCCACGATACTAGGGAGTGCCTACGCCGAAAAGCGGTAGGTACTCGTTCTTGTCGACTGGCACCCAATTCATGTCCATGGCCTTGCGTACGGCATTTCCGCCGCACGTAAAGAGCTTCGGCGGAAGGTAGGCCGCTTCCGAAAATTGCCAGAAGTGGGCTATGTCGTACTTGCTGCCGGCAGGAAAGGTCGCGCCCATAGGAATAGGCGCCATCTTCCATTTCGGACTACCGCCTTCGTCGTCCCACTTCGGATTGTAGCGGGGGCCTTGCGACGTGTACCGCGAGGTCCATACCGGCTGCCGTTTCATGAGATCGGCACCCTTCGCCTTCATCACGGGATTCCACCACGCAGTCGGATTCGTGTAGATGATCACTTGCTGGCCTGTCGCGTACTCGACGATGTCGATCCAAATCTTCGCCGCAACGGCGATATCCTCCGGATGGACCTTGTACCACATGTCGCAGAACGTTTTCCCCTGATCGTTGGTCGTGCGTCGATCCGTTGGGCAGGCGTCGAACTCGGGTGTACCAGGAGTGATACGTTTGTTCGACCATTCGATATCCAATACGGGGGGCAACTGGGCGGGTTTCCTTCCGCCCACTGCTCCGACCGCATTCAGAAATGTCCTTGCCTGGGTTGCCGCATCGACGGAGGGTCGAAGAAAATGAAACGCGCCCCGGAACAGGACCTTCGAATCATGCTTGGCCTTGAGCTCGGACCAGACTCTCCGGAACGAGAGGTCCGTGTTTGCCGCGTCGCTTGCCTTGCTGTACGCAAAGAGGATCTGATTGTCTGCGACGGCCTGCCAATCGATCGTGCATGAGCACGCCGGGCTTTCGTACCCTTGTTGCGTCTTGCAGACGGGATCGTCGTTGTCGATATCGAAGCTGTAGTGGGACAGATCGATTCCGAACGTGCCATTGAATTTCGCACGTTCCTCGGCACTCAGGATGTAGGGGGCCGTAGCGGCGGCCGTACCCGGCTCCTGACCCAGCCAGTAGGGACGCAAGGCTGCGGGATCGATTTCGTCCTGCTCCTGCGCCAATGACTGACCGCAACCGAGCGCCGAAAACATAATAAGTAAACGGAAAAATTTGTTGACTGGCATGTTATCCGTCTGCTGAAAATGGCTTGCCTGCCACCCGTCAATGGCGGCCGGCCGCTTGAATATGATTCAACTAATAGCTGAGCCGAATCAATTTGGCAACGGAATTGGCCAGTGGTAGAGGCGCGGCGTGCCGAGGCAGCGACTCGTTCTGGACTGCCTGGTTCTTCCTGTACCGGCATTGTCTCGACGCTTCCCCCCGGTTGCCTTGCCGGACATGGCCAGGCCTAGGACAACCGCAGATAGAGCGCGGGCGCGACGAACCGGTGCGCACGTTCCGCGGCGAGGATCTTTCGAAAGAGGAGCTGGATCGATGATGCGTGCCCTTCCTGTTGCTGCCGGCACCCCCGTCCTGGCGACGCTGACACTGCTGTTGCTGGTCGCGCCCGCACCGGCGGCCGAGCCCACCATCTACCGCGGCATGTGCGATGCGTCAGCGGCGGTGGCGCTGGGGCCGGATCATTTCGTGGTCGGCGACGACGAACACAATGTGCTGCAGATCTACCGGCGCGGCCAGCCGGATCCGGCCGGCCACGTACCGCTGCAAAGCTTTCTCGGCACCAAGAAGGACAAGGAGTCCGACATCGAAGGCGCCGCCACGATCGGATCGCGCATCTACTGGATTACCTCGCACGGCACCAACAGCGACGGCGAGGTTCAGGACCGGCGCCGGCGTCTGTTCGCCACCGACATCGTCGACGGCGCGACGCCCACGGTGAAGACGGCCGGGAAGCGCTACGATCTCCTGGTCGACGATCTCGCCGGGCTGCCGACCTATAAGCTGGGTGATGCCGCCCTCATTGCACCGAAGAAGCCGAACGGCCTGAGCATCGAAGGCCTGGCCGAGGGGCCGGGCGGAACGCTGTACGTCGGATTCCGCAATCCGATCCCCGGCAAGCAGGCCCTAATCGTGCCGATCAGGAATCCCGCGGCGCTGATCGATCGAGAGAACGACGACGTCCGGGCCGAACTCGGCGAGCCGATCGAACTCGATCTCGACGGCCTCGGCATCCGCAGCCTGGAGCGCGACGGCGATGGCTACCTGATCGTCGCCGGGCCAATCGACGAAAACGGCACCTCCGTGCTGCGCCGCTGGTCCGGCGCCAAAGGCGCCAAACCCACGCCGGTGGCCGGTGCCGATTTCACCGGGCTGAACCCGGAGGCGCTGTTCCTGATTCCGAACAGCACAAAACTGCAGATCCTGAGCGACGACGGCAAGGTCGGCGGCAAGAAGTGCCCGACCGACCAGTTCAGAAGTGTGATCATCGAACGCTAAAAGACCGCGAGGACCCCAACAAGCGGGCGACAGGGCTATCTGCCTCGCTGCGGGATTGGCGCCGGCTACGTCACGATCCCCCGAACTGAACCTTGAGGTCGGCCCCCGGATACGCGAGGAATTCGAGAACGACCCGGCGGGCACGTCCTGACGTGCCACGGGATGGGCGGGTTCTACGGGGCACTGCTGGACACCATAGTCACGAAGTGGCCTGAAGAAACGGCCGAGTGACGTTCCGCTCCGCGCATCCTCAAACGCCTTGAGATCGGCTGAGGTTGACGACCGAACCGACCGATCCGGTGGTACACAGCGGTGGTCGCAAACCTACGCCAGCTTTTTCGGGAATGCCTTATTCTTCGGTGTTTTTGGAGGATCCGCGGTCAATGGTCGGGAGTCCCACTCTCTCCGCCATCAGCCCCGCTCCGGCCATCTATACCTCCCGTCCCTCGCGCCCGTCCGCGACACCCTTCCATCGGTGGTCGCTGCCGTCATGGCGATGCGGCTGCAGGCAGATGCTCTAGTTTGTCGCTGTCCAAATAGCCGCGTCAAAAGCTAGTCGCGATGCGGGAATCTCAGCGCTAGTTCGCTACGTCATTCAATCAACATGTGGGTCATGGGAAGACCCAAAGGTGCATGAGCGTCTCTCCCGCGCCGTCGGCCGCGACAACGCGTCGCGACAGCGCGGCATGCAGAAACGCGCCTGTACACGGTCATGGAACCTCCATAACTTCCGCAGCGCAATTTGAGGGGATGCGACGTGGCGAAGAAGACGGTGACCAGGAAGAAAACTGCTGCGAAGAAAGCAGCGCAGACCTCCGGCAAGAAAAACGCCGTTCGCAAGGGCAAGGTCGCGAAGGCTGCAACCAAGCCGGTCAAGAAGGCCGCCGCGCGAAAATCGTCCGCACCGCGCCGTCCCAAGGGCCCGGCCTGGCAATGGTCGGCGGTCGAGACCGCAGCCGCAATCCGCTCCGGCGCCATCTCCGCAGTCGAGACCGTGGAGGCGCATCTCGACCGGATGCGTGCGGTCAACCCGAGGCTGAACGCCGTTGTCGTCGATCTCTCGGAAGAGGCGCTGGCTGCGGCCCATGCGGCCGACAAGCGGCGCGCGAAGGGCGGCGAACTCGGCCTTCTGCATGGCGTACCGATCACGATCAAAGAGAATGTCGACTACGAAGGCCGTCCGAATTTCAATGGCGTTCCCGCCAACAAGGACCTCGTCGCGCCGTCGGACTCGCCCGTGGTGCGCAACCTGAAGAAGGCCGGCGCGATCGTCCTCGGCCTCACCAACACGCCGGAATTCTCCTTCCGCGGCTTCACCGACAACCCCTTGCACGGGCTGACGCTCAATCCCTGGGATCCGGATATCACCTGCGGTGGCTCCTCGGGCGGTGCGGGGTCGGCCGTCGCCGCCGGCATCGGCACCATCGCGCACGGCAACGACATCGGCGGCTCGCTCCGCTGGCCGGCGCATTGCAACGGCGTTGCGACCATCAAGCCGACGCAGGGGCGTATTCCCGCTTTCAACGCGAGCTCAACGGCCGAGCGGCCGATGCTGGCGCATCTGATGTCGGCGCAGGGGCCGCTCGCCCGCCACGTCGCCGACGTCAGGCTCGCGCTGGAGGTGATGAGCCAGCGCGATCCGCGCGATCCCTGGTGGGTGCCGGCGCCGCTGGTGGGGCCGAAGCCGAAGGGGCCGATCAAGGTCGCGCTGGCCAGGATTCCCGAAGACATGGACGTCGATCCGCACGTCGCGGCGGCGCTGCGCCAGGCCGCCGATCATCTGGAGCGTTCCGGCTATCGGGTCAGCGAAGTCGATGTGCCCGACATCGACGGCGTCTGGCAGACTTGGTGCGACATCATCACCAACGAGACGATGGTGATGCAGGAGGCCGGCATGCTGAAGGTGACGTCCGAAGACTTCCACAAGGCTTGGGGCGGCATGAAAGCCAAGGCCAATTTGCTCGACCTCAAGGCCTGGATGCAGGCGACCGCCGCGCGCAACGGCCATATCCGTGCCTGGCAAGTGTTCTGCGAAGAGTATCCCGTGGTGCTGGCGCCGACCACGGTGAAGCCGATTCCGGGCCCGCGCGAGGACACTGTCAGCGCCGAGCGCGTGCGCGAGATCTTCTGGGGCGAGATCCGCTTCATCTCCGCGATCAACGTGCTGGGCCTGCCCGGCGCCGTGGTGCCGGTGGCGCTGCACGATGGCAAGCCGATCGGCGTGCAACTCATCGCCGGGCGCTATCGCGAGGACCTCGCGCTCGATGCGGCGGCCGCGATCGAGAAGCGCGCCGGCGTGCTCGCCCATCGGCTATGGGAACAGATGGACTGATAGGGCAGCGAAGGTTTCACCTTCTCCCCTGCACAAGGGGAGAAGGAAGCCACTCAGCCGGCGGCGAAAAATTTCGTTAATCGAATTTGACTCGAATTTTAGCCAATTCCCCAACAACCGTTAGGGTTACTTCCTCGATCTCTAGACGAATTATTGTCCGCTTTACCACCCGCCTCTAACAGAGGGACGGCGGACAACGCACATGCCTCATACAGGCCAATAAGTGCGGCCCGCTCCACGCGGAGGTGGCACGATGCGCAACGAGACGATCGCTATTCACGCCGGCTACGAGCCCGAAGCCACCACGCACGCGGTTGCCGTACCGATCTACCAGACCGCGGCCTACGCCTTCGACAGCGCCGATCACGGCGCGGCGCTCTTCAATCTCGAGACCGAAGGCTATCGCTACAGCCGCATCGCCAATCCGACCAGCGCGGTGCTGGAAAAGCGTATCGCCGAGCTCGAGGGCGGCGTCGGCGCGCTTGCGGTCGCGACCGGGCAGGCTGCGCTGCATTTCGCTTTCGTCAACGTCGCCGATCACGGCGGCAACATCGTTTCCGTGCCGCAGCTCTACGGCACCACGCATACGCTGCTCTCGCACATCCTGCCGCGGCAGGGTATCACCGGCCGCTTCGCCGAGAGCGACAAGCCCGAGGCGATCGAAAAGCTGATCGACGAGAACACCCGCGCCGTGTTCGCCGAAACCATCGGCAATCCCGCCGGCAATGTCTGCGACATCGAGGCACTGGCGAAGGTCGCCCACGCGCATGGCGTGCCGCTGATCGTCGACAATACCGTTGCAACCCCAATCCTGCTCAAGCCGTTCGATTACGGCGCCGACATCGCCGTGCATTCGCTGACCAAGTTTCTGGGCGGCCACGGCACCACGCTCGGCGGCGCCATCGTCGACTCCGGAAATTTCCCCTGGGCCAAGCACGCCGATCGCTTCCCGGGCTACAACAAGCCGGATGCCTCCTATCACGGCCTCGTCTACGCCGAGCGCTTCGGCAAGACGGCCTATATCGAGCGCGCGCGCAGCATCTATCAGCGCACCATGGGTTCGGTGCTGTCGCCGTTCAACGCCTTCCTGCTGCTCCAGGGCATCGAAACCGTCGCGCTGCGCATGGAGCGCCACTGCGAGAACGCCCGCAAGGTCGCCGAATACCTGCGCAAGGATCCGCGCGTGGCCTGGGTCAATTACACCGGTTTCCCGGATAGCCCCTATTACCCGCTGGTGCAGAAATATCTCGACGGCAACGCCTCGTCGCTGTTCACCTTCGGCATCAAGGGCGGGATGGAAGCCGGCAAGTCGTTCTACGATGCGCTGAAGCTGATCACGCGCCTCGTCAATATCGGCGATGCCAAGTCGCTGGCCTGCCATCCGGCCTCGACCACGCACCGGCAGATGTCGGCGGAGCAGCAGCGGGTCGCCGGCGTGCTGCCGGAAACGATCCGCTTGTCGATCGGTATCGAGCATTGCCAGGACATCATCGAGGACCTCGACCAGGCATTGGAAAAGGCCTGCCCGTCCGCGCGCCTCCAGGCCGCGGAGTAGGCGGCCGCACCGATGACGATCCTGATCGATAGGGATCAAGCCATATCGAGCCCGGCGCTGGTGCCGGGAGCGGGCGATCTGGCGCGCGAGCCCGGCGGCACCGAGCTCACCATCGGGTTGATCAACAACATGCCGGATCCGGCGCTGAAAGCGACCGAGCGGCAGTTCATGAAGCTGCTGCAAGCCGCGGCAGGTCCGCGCCGCATCCGCTTTCACTGCTTCTCGCTGCCCTCGGTCAATCGCTCGCCTGAAGCGAGATGGCATGTCGAGAGCGAATATTCGGACGTCACCGAGCTCAGGCGCCACAAGTTCGACGGCTTGATCGTGACCGGCGCCGAACCGGTTGCGCCCGAGCTCGACCAGGAACCGTACTGGCGCGATCTCACCGAGTTGATCGATTGGGCCAAGGTCAACACGCGCTCGACGATCTGGTCGTGCCTCGCTGCGCATGCCGCGGTGCTGCATCTCGACCGCATCGAACGGCGGCCGCTCGCGGTCAAATGTCATGGTATTTTCGACTGCGAGGCCGTGACCAGCGATCCGCTGACGCGGGCCGCGCCGGCGCCGCTCAAGGTCTCGCATTCGCGCCTCAACGAAATCGCCGAGAGCGATCTCGCGCAGGCCGGCTACCAGGTGCTGACGCGTTCGGCAAAGGCCGGCGTCGACATTTTCGTCCGGCAATATGCCAGCCGCTTCTTGTTCTTCCAGGGCCATCCGGAATACGACGCGCTGTCGCTTCAGCGTGAATATCTGCGCGACATCGGTCGTTATCTTGCGCGTGAGCGCGACAATTATCCGAATTTGCCGGTGAGCTATTTTGACGCTGCGACGGAAGAGAAGCTGGTCCGCTTCGAGAAACAGGCAAGGCATCAGCGCCACCCCGCGCTCAGCAACGAACTGCCGCCGCTGACTTTGCGTGCCGATATCGCCGCCGGCAGCGCGGCGGCGGCATTGTTCCGGAACTGGCTGCAATATCTCGGCGCGGGGACCGACGCTTCGGTGCTTGCACGTTACGTCGGGGAAGACGGGGTCGACGTTAGGACTAACGAAGTGTGAAGCTTGCCTCGAGCCGCGCACGAATGCTTCAGTGAGGGGCGGGGCAGACAGGAAATGCGAGTCGTGTGGTCGGCACTCCAGGGACGCGTGAGCAATCGGCTGGCCCGGCATTTCCGCGCCGCGCCGCACCGGCTGCCCGCGCATGCGCCCATGGTAAGCTTCACCTTCGACGATGCCCCCGATAGCGCCGCAGGCGAGGGCGCCGGACTTCTGGAGCAGCATGGCGGCCGCGGTACCTTCTATCTCGCGGGCAGCCTGGTCGATCGTCCCTCGGACCACTGGCACGGTCTGTCGAACGACGCGATCGTGCGGCTTCACCGGGCCGGACACGAGATTGCCTGCCATACTTTCTCGCACCTGAGTGCGGTCGGTCTCGACGAGGCCGCCATGGCCCGCGAGATCGAGCGAAACCGCAGCCATTTTCGCAGCATCGATTCCTCGATCATGCTGGAAAATTTTGCTTACCCCTATGGCATCGCGTCGGTGTGGCGCAAGCCGCAGCTCGCCAAGACCTTCCGCTCGGCGCGCGGCATCCTTCCCGGCGTCAATCGCGACGTCATCGACCTCCAGTTCCTGCGCGCCTCGCCCCTGGTCGATTGCGAGATCAACACGACGGGTGTCGATCGCTATTTCGACGAGGCGGTCGAGAGCGGCGGATGGCTGATCTTCTATGGCCATGACGTCGCCAACGCACCGAGCCCGTATGGCTGTACGCCGTACCTGATGCGCCATGCGCTGCAGGCAGCCGGGAAGCGCGACATGCCGATCGTGACGGTCGCGGAAGCGCTGCGAAGGATCGGGGCGTAAGAAAATTGTCTTCCCACAAAGGGAGGGGGAAGGCTGCGTTCTGCCGCGCAAACGGCCTTGCCACGCCTCCGCGGTCATGCGACTGGCCTTGTGACGAATCTCACGGCTCACCCCGACATGCCCATGTCCTCTCCTTCCACCGCTCCGCTGCCTGCGCCGGCCCAGGGCCGCGATGCGCTGTCGGTGCTGCGTTCGGTGTTCGGCCTGCCCGGGTTCCGCGGCGCGCAGGGCGAGATCATCCGGCACGTCACAGACGGCGGCAATTGCCTGGTGTTGATGCCGACCGGCGGCGGCAAGTCGCTGTGCTATCAACTGCCGGCGCTGCTGCGCGAAGGCTGCGGTGTCGTGGTGTCGCCCTTGATTGCGCTGATGCGTGATCAGGTCGCCGCCATGCTCGAAGCCGGGGTCAACGCCGCCGCGCTGAACTCGTCGCTGACCCCGCAGGAAGCCTCCGACATCGAGCGGCGCCTGATCGCGGGTGATCTCGACCTGCTCTATGTCGCGCCGGAACGGCTGGTGACGCCGCGCTGCCTGGCGCTGCTGGCGCGGGCGAAGGTGGCGCTGTTCGCGATCGACGAGGCGCATTGCGTCTCGCAATGGGGCCATGATTTCCGCCCCGAGTATGTCGGCCTGTCGATCATCGCCGAGCGCTTTCCCGACGTGCCGCGCATCGCGCTGACCGCGACCGCCGACGAATTGACCCGCAAGGAGATCGTCGAGCGGCTTCAGCTTGCCGACAGTCCGCACTTCGTCTCCAGCTTCGACCGTCCCAACATCCGTTACGAGATCGTCGACAAGCGCAACGCGGTGTCGCAGCTCAAGGATTTCATCCGGGAGCGTCACGCGGGCGATGCGGGCGTCGTCTATTGCCTGTCCCGCAAACGGGTCGAGGAGGTCGCCGCCGCGCTCGACGACGCCGGCATTGCCGCGCTGCCCTATCACGCCGGGCTCGACAGCAGCGTGCGCTCGCGCAACCAGGACCGCTTCCTCAACGAGGACGGCATCGTCATCGTCGCGACCATTGCCTTCGGCATGGGCATCGACAAGCCGGACGTGCGCTTTGTCGCGCATCTCGATCTGCCCAAGAGCATCGAGGCCTATTACCAGGAGACGGGACGCGCCGGCCGTGACGGCAAGCCGTCGGCGGCCTGGATGGCCTACGGTCTCTCGGACATCGTGCAGCAGCGCCGCATGATCGACGAGTCGAGCGGCTCCGACGAATTCAAGCGGGTCTCTATCGGCAAGCTCGATGCGCTCGTTGGCCTGGCCGAAACGCCGCACTGCCGGCGCCGGCGGCTGCTCGCTTATTTCGGCGAGATCGTGATGGGCGAGGGCTGCGGCAATTGCGACAATTGCCTGACGCCGCCGAAAATGCGCGACGGCAAGGTGCTGGCGCAAAAGCTTCTGTCCTGCGTCTATCGCACCGGGCAGCGTTTCGGCGCGATGCACCTCATCGACGTGCTGATCGGACGCCTCACCGAGAAGGTGACGCAGTTCGGCCACGACAAGCTCACGGTGTTCGGCATCGGACGCGAGCTCAACGAGAAGCAGTGGCGCACGGTGCTGCGGCAGCTCGTGGCGATGGGGCACTTGATGAGTGACAGCGAAGCTTTCGGCGCGCTGAAGCTGACGGATTCGTCGCGCGGCGTGCTGCGGGGCGAAACCGAGGTGTGGCTGCGCGAAGAAGCGCCCGGCACCCGGATCCGTTCGAGCCGCGCCAAGTCCCGCCGCGGTGATCTGGCGCCCGCGGCCGGTGCGCCGCAGGGCGATGTCGATCCTGAATTGCGCACGCGGCTCCGAGCGTGGCGCGCGGACATTGCCCGCGAACGCGGCGTGCCGGCCTACGTCGTGCTGCACGACGCCACCATCGACGGCATCGTTCGCGCATGGCCGACCACGATGGACGAGCTGCGCAATGTGCCCGGCATCGGCGACAAGAAGCTCGAGCACTACGGCGACGAGCTGCTGCAGATTGTCAGGACGCGGTAGAGGCTCGGTTCGTACCCCGGATTGCGCTGCGCTCCATCCGGGCTACCGACCTCAGCCGTTCCGGAATGCATACCCGTAGCCGTTCAGCGCCGGCGCGCCGCCGAGATGGGCGTAGAGGATCTTCGCGCCCTTCTCGAAATAGCCCTTCTGCGTGAGATCGATCAGGCCCTGCATCGACTTGCCCTCGTAGACGGGATCGGTGATCATGGCTTCGAGACGCGCGGTGAGGCGGATCGCCTCCTTGGTCTCTTCCGACGGCACGCCATAGGCGGGATAAGCATAATCCTCGATCAGCACGACGTCGTCGACGACGAGATCCTGGCCGAGCTCGACGAGCTTGGCCGTGTTCTGCGCGATCGAGAGTACCTGCGCCTTGGTCTGCGCCGGAGTGAAGGACGCGTCGATGCCGATCACCTTTCGCGCGCGGCCATCGGCGGCGAAGCCGACCAGCATGCCGGCATGGGTGGAGCCGGTGACGGTGCAGACCACGATGTAGTCGAACTTGAAGCCGAGCTCGGTTTCCTGCTTGCGCACTTCCTCGGCGAAGCCGACATAGCCGAGCCCGCCGAATTTATGCACGGAGGCGCCGGCGGGAATCGCATAGGGCTTGCCGCCCGCCGCCTTCACCTCCTCGATGGCCTCCTCCCAGCTCTTGCGGATGCCGATGTCGAAGCCATCGTCGACCAGGCGCACGTCGGCGCCCATGATGCGCGACAGCATGATGTTGCCGACGCGGTCATAGACGGCGTCCTCGTGCGGCACCCAGGCCTCCTGCACCAGACGGCACTTCATGCCGATCTTGGCCGCGACCGCCGCGATCATGCGGGTGTGGTTGGACTGCACGCCGCCGATCGAGACCAGCGTGTCGGCGTTCGAGGCGATCGCGTCGGGGATGATGTATTCGAGCTTGCGCAGCTTGTTGCCGCCATAAGCGAGCCCGGAATTGCAGTCCTCGCGCTTGGCGTAGACCTCGACGTTGCCGCCGAGATGCTTTGACAGCCGCTCCAGCTTCTCGATGGGTGTCGGACCAAAGGTCAGCGGATAGCGCGCGAATTTTTCGAGCATCGTCAGGTCATCCCGATTGGCGTTAATGTCTGCAAAGATGGTAGAATCGCTCTTCCAAAAGGTGCTTTCATATATTGCGCCTCTATTGCGGGTTGTCTTGCGACGATTGACAAAATGTGTGGTATTCCTTTCGAAATCGGCCCTAAGTACGGAAGATCCTTCCATGTCTGCTCGCCTTGATCGTATCGACCTTAAGATGTTGAGATTGCTGCAAAATAACGGCCGGCTGAGCAACGCCGAGCTGGCCGAAACCGTCGCCATCAGTCCCGCCACCTGCCATCGCCGCACCCAGCGCCTGTTCGAGCACGGCTTCATCGCCGCCGTCCGCGCCATGGTCGCGCCGAAGAAGGTGGCAAAGGGCACGCTGGTGATGGTCGGGGTCGTGCTCGACCGTTCGACGCCGGAGAGCTTTGCGATCTTCGAGCAGGCGATCACCAGGCTGAAATTCGTGCTCGACTGTCACCTCGTCGCCGGCGACTTCGACTATTTCCTCAAGATCCGCGTCGGCGACATGGAGGACTTCAACCGCATCCACGGCGAGCAGCTGATCGCGCTGCCCGGCGTGCGCCAGACCCGCACCTTCTTCGTGATGAAGGAAGTCGTCGACAACGCGCCGCTGGAGTTTTGAGCCGAAGCTATTGATGCGCGATCGGCATCATGAGAGATTCAGGTGATGCAGCCATTCCCCTTCCGCCACCTCAATCCGGCCGGACCGGCCTATCGGCGCGGTTGGGTCGACGAGGCGGTCGCCGCGATCGAGGCCGACCAGTGCCGCACGGCCGACACGCATCTGATCCGGCTGATCGTGCCGGCGCTCGCTGGCATCGACATCTATCTGAAAGATGAGTCGACGCATCCGACCGGTAGCCTGAAGCACCGGCTCGCGCGCTCGCTCTTCCTTTACGCGCTCTGCAACGGCCACATCCGCGAAGGCACGCCTGTCGTCGAGGCCTCGTCGGGATCGACCGCGGTGTCGGAAGCCTATTTCGCGCAGATGATCGGCGTGTCCTTCTATGCCGTGATGCCGCGCACGACCTCGGCGGAGAAGATCGCCGCGATCGAGCATTACGGCGGTAACTGCCATCTGATCGACGACGGCCGCGCGCTGTATGCGGAGGCCGGCGCGCTGGCCGCACGGCTGGGCGGCCACTACATGGACCAGTTCACCTTCGCCGAGCGCGCCACCGACTGGCGCGGCAACAACAACATCGCCGAATCGATCTTCACGCAATTGCAGGGCGAGCCGCGCCCGCTGCCGGACTGGATCGTGATGGGCGCGGGCACCGGCGGCACCTCGGCCACCATCGGGCGGTATCTGCGTTATCGCCAATATCCGACGCGGCTCTGCGTCGCCGATGTCGAGCATTCCGCCTTTTTCGACTGCTTCAGCTCGCAGGACCGCTCCCATGTCTGCGACCGCCCCTCGCTGATCGAAGGTGTCGGGCGGCCGCGCTGCGAGCCCTCCTTCGTGCCGGGCGTGGTCGACCGGATGATGAAGATCCCGGATGCGGCGACGATCGCGGCGATGAACGTGCTATTGCGCCGGCTGCGCCGCTCGGTGGGGGGCTCGACCGGCACCAATTTCCTGGCGCTGTGCCGGCTCGCCTCGGACATGCGAAAGGCGAATCAGACGGGATCGCTGGTGACGCTGATCTGCGATTCCGGCGAGCGCTACCGGCAGACCTATTATGAGCCCGCCTGGCTGAAAGCGCGCGGACTCGATCCAGCACCGTTCGAGGCGGCCTTGTCGTCGTTCCTCGATACAGCGCAGCCACTGGCGCTTGAGTTCGAAGACGTAACGAATCCGCAGAACTTGCGAAATCCTGAGGCCTGATAGCTGGCGCCTCCCTGCCATTGCAAGATTGCACGGCCGTCACGGCAACTTCACTTGCCTTGCGCGCGCCTGCGGGCGAGTTTCGCGGCTTCTCAACGAGGAGACCTGCCGTGCGCCTTCCCATTCTCGACCCGAAAGACCTGAGTGCCGAACAGAAGCCGCTCTATGACGACATGCGAGCGGGCATCAAGGATCACTTCAAGGGCTTTGTGAACATGCGCGACGATGGCGCGCTGCTCGGGCCCTGGAATCCCTGGATCCGTGAGCCGCGCTTCGGCAAGCCGGTGTGGGAGCTGGTCAAGGCGATCGCGGCGAACCCGCTGCTGCCGGCGCCGGTGCGTGAGGTCGCGATCCTCGTCACCGGGTCGCATTTCCGCTCCGGCTACGAACTCTATGCGCATGTGCTGGTCGCCGAGCAGCGCGGCCTCTCCGACGAGAAGCTCGCGACCATCGTCGCCGGACAGCGGCCGGTCGATCTCACCAAGCAGGAGGCCGTCGCCTACGACGTGGCGTCCGCATTGGTCAGCGGCGGCGTGCTGCCGGAACTGACTTATCGGGCCGCGGTCAAGGAATTCGGCGAGCACGGCGCGGCCGAACTGTCCTATCTCGTCGGCGTTTACTGCATGGTGTCGGTCACGCTGAACACGTTCGACGTGCCGGTGCCGGACTAGATCTGCGGTGCGATCACTCCGCCGCCTTGTTCATGGACGGCGGAGGCGACCAGGCAATACAGCGATTGCGACCTTCGGCCTTCGCCTGGTAGAGCGCGTGATCAGCCGCGCTCATCAAGGCGTCGATGCCGGACATGCTGACACTTGCTTCCGCAATGCCGATGCTCACGGTGACGCCGAACTGAATTTGGTCGGCGGCGATCTGTGCGCTCATCACGCGTTTGCGGATTCTCTCGGCGACGATTCTTGCACGCGACAGGCTGGTTTCGGGCAGCAGAATCGCGAACTCCTCGCCGCCGAAGCGGCCGACGACGTCCGATTTGCGCTTGCCATCGAGGCATGCGGCCGCCACGGCCTTGATCGCTTCGTCTCCGACCGCGTGACCATAGCGGTCGTTGACCGACTTGAAATGGTCGATGTCCAGCATCAGGACCGAAACGGAGCGGTAGTAGCGCTGGAAGCGGCTCCATTCTGCGTCGAGCGAGCCCAGCAAATGGCGGCGATTATAGAGGCCCGTGAGCGGGTCGGTGGTGGCCAGGCGCTCCAGCATGTTGGCCTTGTTGGTGAGATCGGTAATATCGACATAGGTCAGCATGCGGCCGCCGTTCGACATCGTGGTGCAGTGGGCCCTGATCCGCCGCGCATCCGGCGTCTGGAGGTCGCGCACATGATCGCCCGCCTTGACTTCGGCGACGCGCTTGACGGGAAATTTCGCCAGTTCGTTCGCCGGCAGATCGGGCGCGCTCGCACGGTGCACCCGGCTCACCAACGATGCATAGGTCGGGCGGGCGGCGGCTTCCTGTTCGCTCACCTCCCAGAACCGCCGCATGCGCCGGTTCATGAAGCTGGCGTTGAGATCGCGGTCGAGCAGCAGCACGCCGTCCTCGACGTTCTCGAGGGCGTCGCGCAGCAATTTCAGCTCGTCGGAGTAGCGCACGATGTCGGTGACCGGCGTATAGGTCAGCATCCGCCCGCCGTTGGGCAGAGGCGTGCATTGCATCCGAACGACGTCGCCGCTGGTACGGCGCAGGTCGCGCGGCGACGCATCGCCTACCTGTATTTGACGGACGCGCTCGGCGACATAAGCCTCCAGCTCGGCCGGCGGAATCTCGTAGGCGAGCGTATCGCGGCCATGATGCATCAGCATCACAAATGACGGGTTGCTGTTGGCGACTTCATCCGGCAACAGCCACATCTGCCGGAACGCCCGATTGATCAATTGCGCGCGGAGATTGGCATCCAGCAGCACGATGCCCAGTGGGACGAAATCGAGTGCCGCGCGAAGCGCCAGCATCTGTCCGCGCATCAGCGAATCGGTCGGCCGCTCCTGCTCGTCCACGGCCTTCGGATCGACATGATCTTCCGCTCCGAGCGCAACCCCGACCTGACGGTCCGACCGCCAGAGCACACGGCAGGAGAGGATCTCCTGGCCTGCGAGCCGGAGCTGGAACCGATCGGGCACGCCGAGGCTGCTCTGCATCTCCAGCGTCGCGCCGTCTTCGGACATCCGGCGCACGACGCAATCGATCGTCGACTGACCGAAGTTGAAGAAGATCTGGCCGGCGAGGAACGTTCGTTCCGATACCAAGCGGGGCATTCCCAACCTCCCAAGCGGAATTGGCTCAGTTTGCCGCAAGCTTATTTGCCGAAAGGTAAGGCGGTGCGCGATTGCGCGAGAGGGCTAACAATTGGTTCACGCATCCGGCGTCGTTTACGTCAGCGGAGAACGCGAAAAGCCCTTCATCATCAACGATGAGCGGGAGCGGCCTTGCTCCGATATGCGTGAAAATGCGGACGCTCCGCTTTACGGAAAATCCACCACGGTCCGCAGTCAGCCGCGCACCGCGTAGAGCGGCGTCCGCAACGTCACGCGTTTGCCCTGATGGCGGAACTGCCTGTTGGATGGAATGTGATCGCCCGCGTGGTCAAGCGGTGTCCGCAATCGGTGGACGGTGCGAATGCACGCAGGTACGTTGCCGTGACCGCACGGACACAATCCGCGCCAGAGTGCAGGCCGGACAATGGAGAACGATAGCCATGGACACGTCACGCCGCATCCTGCTCGCCGGACTGGCGGGATTCGCCGTTGCGCCGACCGCCGCTGGAGCCGCGCCCTCGATCGCGGCCGATGACGTGACGGTCGCCGAAGAGCGCTTTGCGCGCATGATCGCAGCTGCGCATGCGCCCGACGTCACCTGCGTGCGACAGGCCGAGCGTTATGCGGACGCGCATTGGCCAAATTACGTCGCGGCGGCGCGTTCCGTCATCGCGGCGAGAGCGTGAGGCATTCTCTTTCCTCTCCCGTTGCGGGAGACGGCAACACGAGGTGTTTCACGTCCCCACCGCTCGCCTGACCTGCTCACCGATCTGCGACAGCACGAGCTGCGCCTGCGGCAGGATGGCGCCCATGGCGTGGAAATTGTGAACCATGCCCTCGTGGCAGACGTGCTCGACCGTGACGCCCGCGGCGAGCAGCTTGCGCGCATAGGCATTGCCCTCGTCGCGCATCGGGTCGTACTCGGCGGTGTGGATGATGGCGGTCGGCAGGTCCGCAAGCCGTGTCGCGCGCAAGGGCGAGATGCGCGGATCGGCGGCATCCAAGTCCTCGGGCAGATAATCGGCGAGATCGGCTTCGATCGTGACGCGGTCGATCAGGTGGCCCTCGGCGAATGCCTCGCGCGAAGGCGAGGCCTCCTCGAAATCCAGCACCGGGCAGATCAGGCATTGCGCGACGATGGAAAGGCCCGCGGCCTGCGCGGCCTCCTGGCACACGATCGCAGCGAGCGTTGCACCGGCGGAATCGCCGCCGAGCACCAGACGCCCGGCGTCGATGCCGAGCGATGCGGCCTCGCGCGCCACCCATTCGGTGGCGGCGATCGCATCGTCCACGGCGGCGGGGAATTTGTGCTCGGGTGCCAGCCGGTAATCGACCGAGACGAGACGGCAGCCGGTCGCATGTGCCAGCGCCGCCGCGATGCGGTCATGCGTGGCGATGCTGCCGGCAACGAGCCCGCCGCCGTGAAAGAACACGAAGCCGGGCGCGCGATCATCGGCGCCTGCGGGTGAATAGAGGCGATAGGGCAGCGCGCCGCCGGGACCAGGCAGCATGCCGTCGGACGTCGTCACGTCAGGGGCATCGGCGCGCGCAAACTGCATCAGCTTTGCCAATGATTGCCGCCGTGCCTCCACGCTGGGCCGGCTCCGCGCCTGCGGCGCAGCCGCAGCCATCATGGTCAACAAACGCTTTGCTAGCGGATCGAGCGGCATGGTGCTTCCTTTCCCCTTCCGGGAGGGTAACTCACCATTTTCCCGCAGGGAATCATTTAGAAATTGCGCCCAATAGTGGCGCTATAATGCGGCGCCACGCCAATGGAGAGGCCGGTCATGGCCGAGATCAAAAAGCCCATCGCTTATTCGCCGAGCTGGACCTTCTTTGAGGGCAAATGGCATGACGGCAATGTGCCGATCATGGGTCCGCGCACGCATGCGGCCTGGCTCGGCTCCGTCGTGTTCGACGGTGCGCGGGCGTTCGAAGGCGTCGCGCCCGATCTCGACCGTCACGTCGCCCGCGCCAATCAATCCGCGATCAGCTTTGGCCTGAAGCCGCTGGTCGATACCGGGACCTGGCTGACACTCGCAAACGAGGGCATCGCGCGCTTCGCGCCGAATGCCGAGCTCTACGTCCGTCCGATGTACTGGGCGCGGAACGGCTCGGGCGGCGGCGTGCTGTTCGATCCCGAGACCACCGATTGGTGCCTGTGCATCTACGAGGCGCCGATGCCAAAGCCGGTCGGCAACGCGATCACGCTGTCGCCGTTCCGCAGGCCCACCGCCGAGTGCGCCCCGGTCGAGGCCAAGGCCGCCTGTCTCTATCCGAACAATTCGCGCGCGCTTGCCGAGGCCGCCTCGCGCGGCTTCCAGAACGCGCTGATGCTCGACATGCTCGGCAACGTCGCGGAGTTCGGCAATTCCAACGTGTTCATGGCCAAGGACGGCGTGGTCTACACGCCGGTACCGAACGGCACCTTCCTCAACGGCATCACCCGCCAGCGGGTCATCAGCCTGCTTCGCGCCGACGGCGTCACCGTGGTCGAGAAGACGCTGCGCTATGCCGACTTCCTCGCCGCCGACGAGATCTTTTCGACGGGCAATTTTGCGAAGGTCGCGCCTGTGATTCGTATTGACCAGCGCGAGCTGAAGCCGGGCCCGTTCTACACGCGCGCGCGCAAGCTCTATTGGGACTTTGCCCACGTGGTGAAGCTGGCGGCGTAGCTTCCGCAGTTTCCCCGTCATTGCGAGCAAAGCGAAGCAATCCAGGCTGCCTCCGCGGAGGGATTCTGGATTGCTTCGCTGCGCTCGCAATGACGAGGTGGGGGACTGCTGAGGAAATCAGCGGGCCGCGGCGCTCGCGACGCGAGCGCGACGAGAGGACCTATTCGTCCTTCTTCGACATCCGCTCGAGGCGTTCCTGCATGTCCTTCATCTGCTGGCGCAGATCGTCGATATTGCTGTCCTTCGGGGCTTCTGCGGTCGGCTCGGGCGCCGGCTCCGCGGAGCCGGCGGGGCGGCCTGCGCCGGGCGCGAAAGGCTTGAACATCGAGAAGGTCTGCTGGAACAGCTCCATGTTGCGGCGAACCTGTTCCTCCAGCGGCGCAAACGGGGTCCCGGACAGCGAGGTGGCGATCTGCTTGCGGAACTTCTCCTGCTCCTGCGTCAGCGACGCGATGGCCTGCTCCAGATATTTCGGCACCACCATCTGCATGCTGTCGCCGTAGAAGCGGATGAGCTGGCGCAGGAAAGTGGTCGGGAGCAGGTTCTGGCCGGCCTTGTTCTCCTGCTCGAAGATGATCTGGGCAAGTACGGAGCGGGTGATGTCGTCGCCGGTCTTGGCGTCGTAGACCAGGAAATCTTCGCCGTCCTTGACCATGGAGGCGAGGTCTTCCAGCGTCACGTAAGTGCTCGTCCCGGTGTTATAGAGCCGGCGGTTCGCGTATTTCTTGATGGTGGTGGGTTGGTCTGATTTCGCCATGGGCTCTCACTTGCAAGCGCGGAGAACGGGAACCTGACGGGCTATGCCGCAGGGCGGGAAGAGTACGCAACGCAACAAAATAAGCATTTTCAAAGGGGTCACGCTACCGTTTTGTGCGCCACGGTTAATCGGGCAGCAAAAACGTGCTTGCGAAAGCGCCAAGAACGCTATTTTGAATGCGCTGCGGGATGAATTCGGCCGCCGGCCGATTGACATGCCTCAACGACGTTAACAGGATGCCGTCCGAGACTGGCGAGCCGTTTCCCCAGCCCCGTCTGCCCCCATTCAACCCAGGAGATGCCCATGTCAGACGATGTCGTCATCGTCAGCGCCGCCCGCACCCCGGTCGGAAGCTTCAACGGAGCGTTCGCAACCCTTCCCGCCCATGATCTCGGCGCCATCGCCATCAAGGCCGCGCTGGAGCGCGGCGGCATCGAGCCCGGCCGGGTCTCCGAAGTCATCATGGGCCAGATCCTGACCGCCGCCCAGGGTCAGAACCCGGCCCGCCAGGCCTCGATCAATGCCGGCATTCCGGTCGAGAGCCCGGCCTGGGGCGTCAACCAGCTCTGCGGCTCGGGCCTGCGCACCGTTGCGCTCGGCTATCAGGCACTGCTCAACGGCGATTCCGAGATCGTGGTCGCCGGCGGCCAGGAATCCATGAGCATGGCTCCGCACGCCCAGTACCTGCGTGGCGGCGTCAAGATGGGTGCAGTCGAATTCATCGACACCATGATCAAGGACGGTCTGTGGGACGCCTTCAACGGCTATCACATGGGCAACACCGCCGAGAACGTCGCGCGGCAGTGGCAGATCACCCGCGCCCAGCAGGACGAGTTCGCGGTCGCCTCGCAGCAGAAGGCCGAAGCCGCGCAGAAGGCCGGTAGATTCAACGACGAAATCGTTCCCGTCACCATCAAGGGACGCAAGGGCGATGTCGTCGTCAGCGCCGACGAATATCCGCGCCATGGCGCAACGGTCGACGCGATGGCGAAGCTCCGTCCGGCCTTCGAGAAGGACGGCACGGTCACCGCGGGCTCTGCGTCGGGTATCAATGACGGCGCTGCGGTCGTGGTGCTGATGACCGCCAAGCAGGCTGCCAAGGAAGGCAAGAAGCCGCTCGCGCGCATCGTGTCCTGGGCGCAGGCCGGCGTCGATCCGAAGATCATGGGCTCGGGCCCGATCCCGGCCTCGCGTGCCGCGCTGAAGAAGGCCGGCTGGAATGTCGGCGATCTCGACCTGATCGAGGCCAACGAAGCCTTCGCGGCGCAGGCCTGTGCCGTCAACAAGGATCTCGGCTGGGATACCTCCAAGGTCAACGTCAACGGCGGCGCGATCGCGATCGGCCATCCGGTCGGTGCCTCCGGCGCGCGCGTTCTGGTGACGCTGCTCCACGAAATGCAGAAGCGGGATTCAAAGAAGGGTCTCGCCACGCTGTGCATCGGCGGCGGCATGGGTATCGCGATGTGTGTGGCGCGCGACTGAAGATATTTGCCGCGTCATTTGCGCGTGCGCTGCACACGTGACTGAGTGCGTTGCACGCGATTAAAAAGGCGGCGGTTGCAAATCAAATATTCTTCGCAACCGTACAAGCCTCGACTAAAGAGAAACGCCCGGCTCGACGCCGGGCGTTTTGTTCTTGATGTCCGTCAAACGTGCCCCATAATCCGCGCTTAAAAACGATCGCTCAGAAACGTCCGAAGAGTCCAAGGGAAGGAAATACGATATGGCACGTGTTGCATTGGTGACGGGTGGTACGCGGGGCATCGGAGCTGCGATCAGCAAGGCGCTGAAGGCGGCCGGCTACAAGGTGGCGGCGAGCTATGCCGGCAACGACACCGCGGCGGAGAAGTTCAAGGCCGAGACCGGCATCGCCGTCTACAAATGGGACGTCAGCAGTTTCGATGCTTGCGCCGAGGGCGTGAAGAAGGTCGAGGCCGAGATCGGCCCGATCGACGTGCTCGTCAACAATGCCGGCATTACCCGCGACACCGCCTTTCACAAGATGACGCTCGAGCAGTGGAACGCCGTCATCAATACCAACCTCGGTTCGCTGTTCAACATGACGCGTCCAGTCATTGAAGGCATGCGTGCGCGCAAGTTCGGTCGCATCATCTCGATCTCGTCGATCAACGGCCAAAAGGGACAGTTCGGCCAGGTCAACTATTCCGCGGCAAAGGCCGGTGACATCGGCTTCACCAAGGCACTCGCGCTCGAGAACGCCAAGGGCGGCATCACCGTCAACGCGATCTGCCCCGGCTACATCAACACCGAAATGGTGCAGGCCGTGCCGAAGGAGGTCCTGGAAAAGAACGTGATCCCGCAGATCCCGGTCAATCGGCTCGGCGAACCGGAAGAGATCGCGCGCGCGGTCGTGTTCCTGGCGGCGGACGAGGCCGGCTTCATCACCGGCTCGACGCTGACCATCAATGGCGGCCAATATCAGGCCTGATGGCGCCAATTCTCTCCGCTGAACGTCGCTGAGCCAAATGCCTGTAGCTTCAGGCGCGACAAGGCGATAGTGAAGACGAAAATGCCCGGCCTCGTGCCGGGCATAAACGTCCTCAGAGCCTTTGATCGATGACTCCCCGCACGGCAACGCTGATCGGATTGACCGCGATCCTGATGTGGTCGCTGCTGTCGGTGATGACGGTGGCGACCGGAAAGATCCCGGCGTTCCAGCTGGCCGCGATGACGTTCGCAATCGGCGGTCTCGTCGGCCTGCTCACCTGGATCGGCCGCGGCGAGGCGGCCAAAAGCCTGCGTCAGCCGCTGGCCGTGTGGACCGTCGGTGTCGGTGGATTGTTCGGCTATCACGCGCTGTATTTCCTCGCGCTGCGCTTTGCGCCGCCGGCTGAAGCCGGCCTGCTGAATTATCTGTGGCCGCTCCTGATCGTGCTGTTCTCGTCGTTGCTGCCGGGCGAGCGGCTTGCCGTGCATCACGTCGTGGGCGCCGTGCTCGGCCTCGTCGGCACCGTGCTGCTGTTCGCCGGGAACACCTCCGGCTTCACGCAGGGTCAATTGCCGGGATTGGCCGCGGCCTTCATCGCAGCGTTCGTGTGGGCGACCTATTCGGTGCTGTCGCGCCGATTGAAGGCGGTGCCGACCGATGCGGTCGCGGGATTTTGCCTCGCCACCGCGGTGCTCGCCGCGCTGATGCATGGACTGCTCGAAACCACGGTGTGGCCGGACACGACCTTGCAATGGCTCTCCGTGATCGCGCTCGGCATCGGTCCGGTCGGTGCTGCGTTCTACGCCTGGGACATCGGCATGAAGCGCGGCGACATCCGCGTGCTCGGCGCCGCGTCCTACGCGACGCCGCTACTCTCGACCGGCTTCCTCATCGCCGCCGGATTCGCCAATGCCAGCGCCAATATCACCATCGCGGCGATCCTGATCGCCGGCGGCGGCCTGATAGCCGCGAAGGACATGGTGCTGCGAAAGCGGTAGCGTCATTGCCGGCGCAAGCCGAAGCGACGGGGCCTTAGGGCTCCCAGCCCTTGGGCGCGAGCTCGAACTTCGCGAACTCGAAGGCCGGCGCCACAGTGCAGCCGACCAGGGTCCACTCGCCGGTGGTCTCCGCCGTCTGCCAGGCATCCGCCGGCACGATCGCCTGTGGCCGCTCGCCGTTCAACAGGTCCGCGCCGAGCCGCACCTCGTGCTGAGAGCAGCCGTCATGGGCGATGCGCAGCGTCAGCGGGCTGCCGGCGTAATAGTGCCAGCTCTCGACCGCATCGATGCGGTGCCAGTGCGAACGCTCGCCGCGCGCCAGCAGGAAGTAGATCAGCGTCGAGCGCGCGCGGCCGTTGGTGTCGGTGGTCTGATCGCGAAACGTCTCGCGATAGTGCCCGCCTTCGGGATGCGGTCGGAGTTCAAGGCGCGCGATGATCTCGGCTGCGGTCGGCATCGATTCCCGTCAGGATTTGATCTTCAGGACTTGTTCCTCAAGATTTGTTCTTGCGCTCGCGCAGCTCGCCGAACACCGCGGTGGCATCCGCGCCCTTCATGTGCAGCCTGGCTGCGATCGAGGGTTCATCAGCGCGCAGGAACACGTTTGTCCGCTTTTCATCACCAAGCAGCGAGGGAATGGTCGGCTTGTTCTCGGCCCGCAGCCTCGCCACCTCGGCCGCGCGCGCCTGCAGCGCCGCATTGTCGGGGTCGACGGCCAGCGCGAACTTGACGTTGGACGCCGTGTATTCATGGCCGCAATAGAGCTTGAAGTCGTCGGGCAGGGCACGCAGCTTCAGAAGCGAATCCCACATCATCGGATAGGTGCCCTCGAACACGCGGCCGCAGCCGATCGAGAATAGCGTGTCGGCGGCGAACAGCGCTTTCTCGGTGTCGAACACGTAGGAGATGTGGTCGAGCGTGTGGCCGGGCGTCTCCAGAACGCGCCCCAACAAGCTGCCGACCTTGACGATTTCGGCGTTGGCGACGCGCAGGTCGACGTCTGCGATCTCAGTGGTCTTGTCATGCGGCGCGACGACGCGGCAATTGTATTTCTGCTTGAGTTCGGCGACCCCGCCGACATGATCGCCATGATGATGGGTGATCAGGATGTCGGTGAGCTGCCAGCCCTCGCGCTCGAGCGCCTTCAGGATGGGGCCGGCCTCCGGCGCGTCGATCGACGCCGTCGCCTTGGTTTCCACATCGTGGATCAGGTAACCGAAATTGTCGTTTAAACAGGTGAAAGTACGAATTTCGGCGGCCATGTCATCTCCGATCGCGCTCAGCTCCGTCAGACAAATATGGCGTTAACGTTGCGCAGGCAATGCAATATTCCGCGCGCGGGGGCCGCCTCGTGCATGTTACATTGCGATCATGACCATTGATGTCGTCGACCTCCGCGAGTTCTACTCCCGTCGCCTCGGGATTGTGGCGCGGCAAATGATCAATCGCGGCATTCGGGAGCGCTGGCCGCGCGTCGATGGCCAGCGGGTGCTCGGCTTCGGCTATCCCACGCCCTATCTCGGGTTGTTCCGCGAGGACGCGGAGCGCTGCATCGCCTTCATGCCGTCGGCCCAGGGCGTCCTGAAATGGCCGACGGGACGGCCGGCGCTCGCCTCGCTGGTGGACGAGTTCTCGCTGCCGCTTCCCGACGCCGCGGTGGATCGCATCCTGCTGGTCCACGCACTGGAAATGTCGGACGATCCGGCCGCGCTGCTGCGCGAGGCGTGGCGCGTGCTGTCCCCGTCCGGTCGCGTGATTGCGGTGATCCCGAACCGGCGCGGGGTGTGGACCCGCACCGACAGCACGCCGTTCGGTCACGGCCGGCCCTATTCGCGCTCGCAGATCACCGATCTGTTGCGCCAGACTTGGTTCACCCCGACCGCCTGGGGCGAGGCGCTGTTCATGCCGCCCTATGCTGGCGGCTGGGTGCTGAAATCCGCGCAGATGTGGGAGCGCGCCGGCGCGGCGCTGTCGCTGCCCTTTGCCGGCGTGCACATCGTTGAGGCGACCAAGCAGGTCTACCGCGCGATCCCCGCCAAGCGCGAGCGGGCGCGGCTGATTCCCTCACTGGCGAAGCCGGTGCTGGTGCCGTCATCGACGACGGCGACGCGCGGCTAAAAACAAATCGTCCCGGACATGCCGGGACGATTCAGGTCAGGGTATCTGGCGCAGGATGTCCGGCGAAAGGTTTACTCGCCGGGGGCCACTTCGTCGCTCGAGGCGGCCGGAGCGGCTTCGCGCTCGGGGCGCGGGCCATTCGGGCGGCGGCGCCGCCGCGGAAAGCGCTCGCCACCACCAGCACCTTCGAAGCCGGCCTGGCCGGGCGCGCCACTGTTCACCTGCGGCTGCGGACCGGTGATGAAGGACGGCAGACGATCGACGCTGACCGCGTCGGCGACGACGGGCTGGGGCTGGTTCAGCGGCAGCGGTTGCGGCTGGGGCTGATATTGCGGCTGCGGACGATGGTCGCGTTCGCGATGCTCGCGCGGCTGCTGATTGTCGCGCTGATAGTGGTTGTCGCGGGGCTGATGATCACGCGGCTGATGATCGCGCGGGCCGTCGCGGTCGCGCGTGAAGGGCGGCGGTGGCGGCTGTGGGACAAACCCCGGCTCCTGGCCGAAATTCGAGAAATTCTCGCCGTCGTCCTCGCCGTCGTCGCCGCTGCTGTTGATGGGCTCATCGCCGCGCGGCTGCTGGTTCTGCCGGAACTGCTCCTGAGCCGTCGCGATCAGGCGAAAATAATGCTCGGCATGCTGGTAGTAGTTCTCGGCCGCAACGGGGTCTCCGGAGGAGCGCGCGTCGCGCGCGAGCTGGAGATATTTTTCAGCAATATGCGAAGCCGTGCCGCGGATCTTGATGTCGGGTCCGTTGGACTCGTAGACCCGGGTCATCGGGTTCTGGCCGCGCCGGTTATTATTGTTGTTATTGTTATTATTATTATTGTTGCGGTTGCGCATCCGCTGCTTGTTCTGACCGTTTCTCATGTCCTGCCTTTAATTCCAGCCCTAAAGGTTGCACGCATTACTGATTGCCGAGAGTGACCTGATGACAGCGGTTCACATCGCTTGCGCGCAACCGCACGCAAGAGCGGCTTGATCCCTGCCGATGTTCGTCGACCGTCGCGTTCAACAAAAGACGCGTTCCCCACCGCCAGCATCCATCGCCAGCGAACCCATTCATATCGCCTGCCGAAACAAGCCCTGCTTTGTTGCGTAAGTCTTCAAGCGCAATATCAGGCTTTCGTTCACGTTGCGGTCGGTAAGCAGCGCAGCTCAAATGGCCATCGCGCTCAACAGGACCTGCGGCTTGGAACCTTTATCAGTAAGCTCTCGCCCGAGAGCCCGGCTTTCGCCCGTAAGTCTACGGGGCCGGCACCGATGTGTTGATCGGAAGGTAGTCGTTCCCAAGGGATATTCCAAGAGGTTTTTTGCAGCCCAATCCGGCTTTTATGGGGGCATTTTCCGGGCCGAAACCCCCCGCGGGATGCCCGCCAGATCGGCCTTGGGCGGCCTGTCCACGACCAACGCGGCAGCCGTCAGCAAGGTTTCAATATTTCGGGCCTGGCCCTGTCCGGCCTCGACGATCAGTGCTCCGCCGGGGGCGAGACGTTCAGCCGCCTGCGGGATCAGGGCGCGATAGGCGTCGTAACCGTCATTGCCGCCGTCGAGCGCCAGATGCGGATCATGCTCGCGCACCTCGATGCTCAGTTTCGGAATTTCAGCCGACGGGATGTAGGGCGGATTCGACACGACGAGATCGAACGGGCCGCGGAGCGCCGTTGCGTAGGAACAGGCGACGAAGCTGGCGCGGTCGGCGAGGCCGAGAGCCGCGGCGTTGTCTCTCGCGGTCTTGAGCGCGGTCAGACTGAGATCGGTGCCGACCCCGAACGCGCCGGGAATCTCGTGCAGCAGCGCGAGCAGGATGGCGCCGGATCCGGTGCCGATATCAGCGATGCGCGGGCGCTGTCCCGATATCGTGAGCCCACGAAAGATCTCGAGCGCGAGCTCGACCACCGTCTCGGTATCGGGACGCGGCACCAGGGTCGCCTCGGACAGCTGGAACGGCAGGCCCCAGAATTCCCGAGCGCCGAGAATGCGGGCGACCGGCTCATGCGCGAGCCGGCGCTTTGCGTACGCTTCCAGCCGCGCAGCCTCTTCGGGTGCGAGTTGCCGGGCCGCCTGCGTCACCATGCCGGTCAGATCAAGCCTCAGCGCAGCCCCTACGAGCAGGCGCGCATCGAGAGCGGGCTGCTCGATGCCGGCCGATTGCAGCCGAGCCGCAAGCGCGCGCCGCGCACTCTCGATGCTGTGTCCGGGATCGAAATCTGTCGCCAATGGAACTATCCTGCCTGGCATCGTGGATAGGCCGGCTGGCTTGCTTGCGTCAACGGAAAGGAGCGCGTCAGATCGCGCCTCGCAACGAAGGAGGGTCCATGACGCCCTACGACGATCAGAACGTCTTCGCAAAAATCCTGCGCGGCGAGATCCCCTGCTTCGAGGTTTTCAGGGACGACCGTAGCCTCGCCTTCCTCGATATCATGCCGCGCTCGCCCGGGCACACGCTGGTCGTTCCCCGGGCGCGGGCACGCGGCATCCTCGACATCGCGGATGACGACCTCGCCGCGGTCGCCCGAACCGCCAAGCGGATCGCGATTGCCGCGATGAAGGCGTTCGACGCCGAGGGCATCATCCTTCAGCAGTTCAGCGAGCCGGCCAGCGGCCAGGTGGTCTTTCACCTGCACATGCACGTCATGCCGGTCAGGGCCGGGACCGAGCTGCTGCCGGCGCAGACGCGCAAGGAGGACATGACGGTGCTCGCCGCTCACGCCAGGCGAATGATCGCCGCTCTCTAGACGCCGAGATAGCGCTGGAGCAGCTCCGGCTGGGCCTTGAGCTCCCGCGCCGGCCCCTCGTGCACGATGTGCCCGTTGTTGATGATGTAGATCCGGCTCGCCAGCGCCAGCGTCGCCGCCAAATTCTGCTCGACCAGCACGATGGTCTGGCCGGCGGCGGCGAGCTCGCGGCAGGCCTTGACGAGATCGTGAACGATGACGGGCGCGAGCCCCTCGAACGGCTCGTCCAGCAGCACGATCTTGGGGTCGCGCACCAACGCCCGTGCGATCGCGAGCATCTGCTGCTCGCCGCCGGAGAGCTCGGTGCCGCGGTTGTTGCGCCGCTCCTTCAGCCGCGGAAACATTTCGTAGATCCGATCGAGCGGCCAGCGTTTCGGCGCAGTGATGCCGGCGAGGACGATGTTTTCCTCCACCGACAGGCTGCCGAAGATGCGGCGTTCCTCGTGCACGAGCTGCATGCCGGCCTGGGCGATTCTGTGGCTCTTGCGCCCGGCGATATCGATGCCGTCGAACTTCACGCTGCCGCTACGCGGCGTCACGACCCCCATCAGGCTCTTCAGCGTGGTGCTCTTGCCGGCGCCGTTGCGACCGAGCAGCGCCACCACTTCGTGACGCGCGACGTGCATGGCGACGTCGAACAGGATGTGGGAGTCACCGTAATAGCTGTTCAGGCCGTTGACCTCGATCAGGCTCATGCGGCGATCTCCCCGTGAACTCCGCCGAGATAGGCTTCCTGCACGGCGGCGTTGGCCTTGATTTCCTCCGGCGTGCCGTCGAGCAGAACCTTGCCTTCCTGGAGCACCGTTACGCGTTCGACCAGCTCGAACAGCGAATCCATGTCGTGGTCGATGATGATCATGGTGCGCCCTCGCGCGATCGATTTGAGCAGCTTGACGGTCTCGACGCGCTCGCGTGGGCTCATGCCCGCAAGCGGTTCGTCGAGCAGCAGCAGGCGCGGCGAGGTGGCGAGCGCGAGGCCGATTTCGAGCCTGCGCTTCTCGCCATAGGCGAGCTCGGATACCGGCGTATCGGCCCGGCGGCTCAAATTGACGAGGGCAAGCGTGTGCTCCACCTGCTCGGTCAGGCCCTTGACGCTGGAGAGCTTGCGGAACAGGTCGAGCCGAAATTTTCCACGGAGCTCGGCCAGCGCTGCGATCGTCAGGTTCTGCCGCACCGTCAACCCGGTGAAGAGCTGGTTGACCTGATAGCTCTTGGTGAGGCCGAGCTGGCAGACCTCGGTCACCTTCAATCCCGTGATGTCTCGCCCCTCGAATACGATCTGGCCGGAGCTCGGCGCGATCTCGCAGGTCAGCATCTTGAAGAAGGTCGATTTTCCGGCGCCGTTGGGGCCGATGATCCCGCGCAGCTCGCCCTGATTGACGCTGAAATCGATGTCGCTGTTGGCGGCGAGACCGCCATAGCGTTTGGTCAGGCCGGTGGCTTTCAGGATCGGCCCGGAATATGCGGGATGCGCGACCTCCTTGGCCTGCATCGGCGCCGGTGGGGGTTGCAGTGTGGCCTCGGCGTCAGCGGCCTCCTGCTCCATCTCCGCATCCGTTCGCTTTCGCTTGCCCGAGACGAGGCGGTAGAGATCGGCAAGACCGCCGATGATGCCGCCGCGCAGGAAGCAGACCAGCAGCACGAAGACGACACCCAGCACCAGCTTCCAGGCTGCGCCGAGGCCCAGCGCGGACTGGAGGAAGTCCTGAAGGAAGAGCCAAACGGTTGCGCCGACCAGCGGTCCGAACAGCGTGCCCCTGCCGCCGATGGCCGTCTGCATCACGAGCTGGCCCGAGGTGTCGAAGGTGAAGGCGTCGGGCGGCATGAAGGCCTGGAGCACGCCGAGCAGTCCGCCGGCGAAGCCCGCGTAAGCGGCTGCGATCACGAAGGCGGTCAGCTTGTAGCCATGGATGTTGTGTCCGACGGCCGTGGCGCGCAGCGGATTGTCGCGGATCGCACTCAGAATCGCGCCGACCGGCGAGCGCACGATCCTGAGGGCGATGACGACGCCGACGAAGTAGCACAGCGCGATGAACTGATAGAGCGACCAGCCATTGGTGAAGTGGATGGAGGTGAAGCCGAGATCGAAGCTCGGCGTCGGTACCCCCGGCAGGCCGTTCTCGCCGCCGGTGAAATCGGAAAGTGGATTGAACTCGACGAAGAAGAACACCTCCGCGATCGCCACGGTGATCATCGCGAAATAGATGCCGGTGCGGCGCAATGCGATCAGGCCGATCAGGTAGCCGGTCGCGGCCGCCGCGATCATGCCGATGATCAGCGCGCCCAGCACGTTGCCGAAGCCCGCGCGGGTCAGCAGGTAGGCGGCGACGAAGCCGCCGGTGCCGTAGAAGGCGGATTGGCCGAACGAGAGCAGGCCGGTGAAGCCGAACAGGATGTCGAAGCCGAGGCCGAACAGGCCCCAGACCAGGATCCTGTTCACGGTGTTCGGCGCGAAGCCGAGATGAGGCAGCACGAAGGGGGCTGCGATCAAGCCGATCGCGGTCAGGGCTTCGATCAGGAAGGGGCGTTGCTTGAGCATCAGGAGATCGCTTACTCGCGGCCTTGGACGCCGAGCAGGCCATGCGGTCGTACCACGAGCACGAGCGTCATCGCCGCAAACAGCATCACATAGGCGTAGCCGGGGTTGAACATGGAGGTGACGCTGATGATCTCGCCGGCGATCAGGCCGCCCAGAATTGCGCCGGGGAACGAGCCGACGCCGCCGATCACCACCACCACGAAGGTCTGGACCAGGATGTCGTCACCGATGCCCGGTGTCAGCGACACCACCGGCGCGTTGACGATGCCGGCAAAGCCGGCGGCCATTGCGCCGATGCCGAACACCACCATGAAGACGCGATAGACATTGATGCCGAGCGAATCGACCATCACCGAATCCTCGATGCCGGCGCGCACAATCATGCCCAGCCGGGTCCGGTAAAGGACGATAAAAAGTGCGCCGAGGGCGACCGCGACGATGCCGACGACGGCGAGGCGGTAGGTCGGATAGAACATGAAGCCGAGATTGGTGATGCCCCGGAACAGGGCCGGCGGCGGCACCAGCTGCGACTGGCTCGAGAAGATCAGGCGCACGAGCTCGACGAAACAGATGCCTAGCCCGAAGGTCACGAGCAGCTGATCCTCGTGCGGGCGGTGATAGAAATGGCGGATGATGACGCGTTCCATGAGAACGCCGAGCAGCATCACGAACAGCGAACCCGCGATCACGGCGAGGATGAACGACTCCGTGTACTGGTAGGCGACGAAGCCGGCATAGCCGCCGATCATGAACATCGCGCCGTGCGCGAGGTTGAGCACGCCGAGCGTGCCGTAGATGATGGTCAGGCCGGAGCTGATCAGCGCGAGCAGGGCGCCGAGCGCGAGCCCGTTGAAAAGCTGCGAAACGAGGTTGGGCCAACTTATCATGCGACAATCGCTGTTGTGGCGCGCGATGGTGCGCGTCCAAAAAAGGGTGACGCCGCAGGACCGGAGTGCAGTCCGCGGCGTCACAGGGGTTAGCGAGGTCTCAGCTGTAGTCGCCGAGATGGCAGCCGAAGGCGTCCGGCTTCTGCATCAGGCTCTCCCCCGGGACGATCTCGACGACGTCGTACCAGTCTTCCTTGTTCTTCATGTCCTTTTGCTGCTTGCCCTTGACGATGATCACCGGCCGGACGCACTGATGGTCCTCGGGACGGTAATGCACTTCGCCCACCAGGGAGGGGATCGTCTCGCCCTTCTCGTAGGCCTTGATCACGTCGGGCGGGCTGAAGCTGCCGGCCTGCTCGCACATGTGCGCCCAATGCGCGAAGCTGACATAGGCGTTCTCCGCGCCCCATTCGGGCTTGTAGCCGTACTTCTTCTCGAATGCTTCGTTGAACATCTTGGCGAGCGGGAATTTGTCTTCGATGGTCCACCAATAATCGGTGGCGGCGTAGACGCCCTGCATCAGGCCGCCGGTCTCGCGCGCGATGAAAGGCACCTGGTAGGGGACGACCAGCTTCATCTTGTCGAGCACGCCGAACTGCTTGGCCTGTTGTGTCGACAGCACGGCGTCGTGTCCCCAATTGACGTTGATGAGCACATCGGCGCCTGAATTCGCGACGTTCAGCAGATAGGAGGAATAGTCGGGTGCGCCGAGGGGCGCCACCTGGTTGGTGGTCGTCGTCCAGCCCGCTGTTGCGAGGAAATCCTGCATGGATTTGGTGACGGTGTGGCCGTAGGTGTAATCAGGCGTGAGATACGCGGCCTTCTTGCCCTTACCGAACTCACGTACCATCACCGGGCCGATCGCTGCAGCCGCAGTCTGGCCGTAGAAGTTCTGGCGAAAGCCGTAGCGGACGCAATCCTTGCCAGTGGTATCGTTCGAGCCGGAAATGCCACACACGAAAATGACGTGTTCGCGCTGGGCGAGTTTGTTCAGCGCCACTGCAACGGCGCTCGACGTGCCGCCGGTGATCATGATCGCCTTGTTCTCGCTGATGAAGCGCTGCTGCGCCTGCACCGCCTCGTTTGGCTTGGCCGCGGAATCGGCGACGCCGAACTTCAGCTCCTTACCGAGCACGCCCTTGCTGGTCTTCGGCGATATCTTCTTGATCAGGTCGTGCCCGCTGTTGATGTGCTCGATCGCGAGCTGATAGCCCTTGAGCTCGTCTTCACCCTGTACGGCATAGGTGCCGGTGCGCGGCACGGAGATGCCGATGAAGGCGGTGGAGCCCGAGACCCCGGCGGGGTAGGAGCCGATCGCCAGCTTGTCCTCGGCAAACGCCGGCATCCCGGGCAGAACCGCGCCGCCGATGAGGCCCGCGGTGGTCTGAAGCAGGCCACGGCGCGAGAGGCCGCGGCGGATGAGATTGTCAGTCATGATCGTTTCCTCCGAACATCGTTCTTGTTTGCAGGCAAAGCACGTCCTGTCCGGGGGCAGCCGGCCTCAAGGGCCTGCCCGCGCCGGGCACGTCACATCCGCGTGTAGCTCTTGGACGCAAGCATTGCTTGTGAACGCCTTCTGTCAATTTCGTCTTTGGTCGAACGCCGAAAATTATCTCGTGAAAACATATCGCATCACGATATATATTAGTCTTTGTGAGTACGAGGCTGGCGGGTTCGGCGAGAGAAATGGCGCGGCAGACGACGGTGGCGGGTACCCGGAAGCGACGGTCTTGGCCGCAAGGTGCGGAGCGGCAGGAGGCAGGGTGGCCAGTGGAAGAGGCGAACGGACAGCGAGCGACACCGCAGTCCGGCGATGCCTCGCGCATGCCCGATCCGCGCAACTGGCCGGCCGGCCGGCGCGGGCCCGCCGTCGGCCCCGTTCAGGCGAAGCGCGCACCCGGTCCGATGCAGAAGCTGAGCGTGCGCGCCCAGAACGTCCTCAAGGAGCTCGCGGTCGAGCTCACTGCCGAGCAGCCGCCGAAGGGGAATTGGTCGCCCTCGCGCGAATTGCTGCTTGCTCTGACGGCTGAACGCCTCGCCACCGCGCGCAATTGCGGCCCTCACACGATGAGGGAGATCATCGACTGGGCGCAGGGCTGCGGCGTGACCATCAAGCCGGTGATCCCACCCGGCGGCTCGCTGTCGCAGATGTGGGCGGAGATGATTACCAATGCATCCGCCGGTACCTTGACCAGCTCCGAGATTGCCGGCGCGCTGCAGCGCTCGATCCGGCGGAAGAGCGTCCGCATCCCGATCGCGTTACAGGTCATCCTGGTGAAGATCCTGCTGTCCAGCTTCGAATAGGTGGCGATATTTGTGCATCCGGGGCGCCGGTCGGTTGGTTCGGCCTGACCTTCCTTGCTAGTCTCGGTGAGGCCGCCCGTTGCACCGGCTGGCTCGACGTCGCAGGCAGGGAATGGCCCCATCGAAGCGGAAGACGACACGCCCGGCGCGTGCTGTGCCCACAAAGAGTGGCGCGATGCGCGAGGCCGACTACGCGGCGCTTGCGCAGTTTCGCTATCAGCTCCGAACCTTCCTGGCCTTCAGCGAAGCCGCGGCTCAGAGCGCCGGGTTGACGCCGCAGCAGCACCAGGCGCTGCTGGCGATCAAGGGATTGGCTGCCCCTGATGGCGCCAGCGTCGGCGACATCGCGCGCTTCCTGCTGATCCGGCACCACACCGCGGTGGAGCTGGTGGATCGCATGGCGAAACTGAAGCTGATTGGCCGGGAAGCCGACCCCGATGATGCGCGGCGCGTCTTGGTCAAGCTGACAGCGAAGGGCGAGCGGAAGCTGCGATCCCTCTCGCGCATCCATCTGGACGAGCTCAGCGCCGCCGCGCCCGGTTTGGGCAAGATCCTGCGAGCGTTTCGAGCAAAGAGACGCTGAGGACACGCTGAAGAAAGCGCGAAGCCGCGAGCTTTACGCCGCCGCGCCCTGGGCGGCGAGCTGCGCGGCCTGGTGTTCGGTGGTCAGCGCGTCGGTCAGTTCGCCCAGCGCTTCGCCCGCGATCACCTGCGGCAGCTTGTAGAGCGTCAAATTGATGCGGTGATCGGTGACACGTCCTTGCGGAAAATTGTAAGTGCGGATGCGCTCGCTGCGGTCGCCGGAGCCGACCTTCTCCTTGCGCTCGGCCGAGCGCGCCGCGTCGAGACGTTGCTGCTCGGCGTCGTAGATGCGCGAACGCAGGATGTTCATGGCGGAAGCGCGATTTTTGTGCTGCGAGCGGCTGTCCTGCATCATCACCACGATGCCGGTCGGGATGTGGGTGATGCGGATCGCCGATTCGGTCTTGTTGACGTGCTGGCCGCCGGCGCCTCCGGCGCGCATCGTCTCGATACGCAAATCATCGTTCCGGATCTCGACATCGACCTCCTCGACCTCGGGCATCACGGCGACGGTGGCGGCGGATGTGTGGATGCGCCCCTGCGTCTCGGTGTCCGGCACGCGCTGTACGCGGTGCACGCCGGATTCGAACTTCAGCTTCGAGAACGCGCCGCGGCCCTGCACCTCCGCGATGATTTCCTTATAGCCGCCGACGCTGCCTTCGCTGGCCGAGATCACCTCGACCTTCCAGCCCTGCAGGGCCGCGAAGCGCTCGTACATCCGGAACAAATCGCCGGCGAACAGCGAAGCCTCGTCGCCGCCGGTGCCGGCGCGGATTTCCAGCACCACGTTGCGGTCATCCATCGCGTCCTTCGGCAGCAGCGCGACGCGGATCTTCTGGACCAGCTCCTCGATCCTTGGCGTCAGCTCGTCGCGCTCGGCTTCCGCCATGGCGCGCATCTCCGCATCGGTCGCGGGGTCGGCGATCAGCGCTTCGGTGTCGGCGAGCTCCTTGACGGCCGATCGATAGGTCTTGACCGCTTCGATCAATGGCGTGAGCTCGGAGAGCTCACGCGTGATCTGCACATAGCGTTCGGAAGCGAGCTGACCGAGCGATTCGGCCTCCAGCGAGGCGTGATGCGCGAGCAGGACGTCCAGTTTGGCTTCGGGGAGTGACGACATCGGTTCAGTCTCAAAATGCGGAAAAGGGCGAGGCGGCGGGAAGCGGCGACAGGCCCGCTACAACGCCAGGCCTTCGGCCTCGGCAAATTCCGTCAGCTTCTGCCGGATCGAGACGCTGCCGGCGGGCGCGTCCAGCAACGGGCCGAGCATCGCTTCGGCCTTCTTGGCGTCGAGATCGATCACCATCGCCTTGACCGGGCCGAGCGCGGTGGCCGAGAGCGACAGCGAGCGATAGCCCATCGCGATCAGCGCCAGCGCGCCGATCGGCTTCGACGCCATCTCGCCGCAGAGCGACAGCGATTTCTTCGCGGCTTGCGTCTTGCGTGCGATGTCGCGAAGCGCGCGCAGGATCGGCGCCGACATGGTGTCGAAGCGCTCGGAGACTTTTGCGTTGCCGCGGTCGACCGCGAACAGGAACTGGAACAGATCGTTGGATCCGACCGAGATGAAGTCGACCTTCTTGAGGAGTTCGTCGAGCTGATAGAGCAGCGCCGGCACCTCGACCATGGTGCCGATGTCGATTCTTTCAGGCAGCGTGTGGCCGTGCTGGCGCAGATAGGTCAGCTCGCGCTCGACCAGCGCCTTCGCCGAATCGAATTCGGCGACCTCCGAGATCATCGGGAACATGATGCGCAGCGCGCGGCCACCTCCGGCGCGCAGCAACGCGCGGATCTGGCCGCGCAACAGGCCGGGACGGTCGAGCCCGAGCCGGATCGCGCGCCATCCGAGCGCGGGATTCTCCTCGATCACCGCTTCCATGTAAGGCAGCGCCTTGTCGCCGCCGATGTCAAGGGTGCGGAAGGTGACGGGCTTCGTGCCGGCGGCATCCAGCACGGTGCGATAGAGCGCGAGCTGGTCGCTGGTGCGCGGCAGGCTCTGGCCGACCATGAATTGCAGCTCGGTGCGGAACAGGCCGATGCCGGCGCTGCCGGTGTCTTCGATATGCGGCAGGTCGATCGCGAGACCCGCATTGATCATCAGCTCGACCTTCTGGCCGTCTTTGGTGACGCAGGGCAGGTCGCGCAGCGCCAGATACTGCGCCTGGCGGCGGGCGCGGAAGCGCACGCGCTCTGCGAAGGCCGCTTCGACCTCCTGCGACGGGCGCACATAGATCATGCCGGAGGTGCCGTCGACGATGACGGCGTCGCCGGGATCGGCGATGCCAGGCGCGTTCGGCACTTCGCCGACCGCGGGAATGCCGAGCGCGCGCGCCACGATCGAGACGTGGGAATTGGCGGTGCCTTCCTCCAATATGATGCCGCGCAGGCGCTTGCGGTCATAGTCGAGCAGCGCCGCCGGGCCCATCGCGCGCGCGATGACGATGGCATTGTCGGGCAATTGTTCGCGTGACGGCGCGTGATCCTGGCCGACCAGCTGGCGCATCAGGCGATAGCCGAGATCCTCGAGATCATGCAGCCGGTCGCGCAAATAGGGATCGGTCGAGCGCAGCATGCGCGCGCGGGTGTCGGATTGCACACGCTCGACGGCGGCTTCCGCCGTGAGGCCGGTGGCGACCGCCTCGTGCAGCTTGTGCGACCAGCCCTGGTCGTTGGCGAACATGCGGTAGGCTTCCAGCACCTCGCGATGCTCGCCGCCTTCCGCGACGTCGCCGCGCTCCAGCATGCGGTCGAGATCGGCGCGCAGCTTGGCGAGCGCGGTGTCGAGCCGCTTGATCTCCTTCGGCAGGTCCTCGGCGATGTAGTCCTTGATGACGACGCGCGGCTCGTGCAGCACGACATGGCCGAGCGCGATGCCTTCCGACAGGATGGCGCCGACCTTCTGCGCCGAATGACGTGCCGCGGGCTCATGGCCCGGCTGGGCCAGCGCAGACAGCTCGCCGGAGGCGATCAGCTCCGCCAGCACCATCGCGGTGGTCTGAAGCGCCTCGAGCTCCTCCTCGACATAGTTGCGCTTGGCGCGGTTCTGCACCACCAGCACGCCGAGCGTGTTGCCGGCGCGCAGGACCGGCACGCCGAGGAAGGAGTGGTAGATTTCTTCGCCGGTCTCGGGGCGGAACGAGAACGCCGGGTGACTCTGTGCGTCGTTCAGATTGAGTGGGGTCGCCTCGCTGGCCACAAGGCCAACCAAGCCCTCATGGGCGGTCAGCACGGTGTGGTGCACCGCCTCGCGGTTGAGGCCTTCGGTGGCATAGAGCTCGAGCGTGTTGTCGACGCGCAGCACATAGACCGAGCACACCTCGGCCACCATGTTGGCGGCGATCAGCACCACAATCTTGTCCAGCCGCTCCTGGGCCGAGACCTGCTCCGCCATGGTTTCGCGGAGCCGTCTCAACAAGACGCGGGGACCTCCCGACGCGCTCCGCATGAACCGTCAATCTCCTACGTCTGCCGGGGTCGAAATGACCCGCGGCGGCTCGCCCAGAAATCCAGAAAAACAACAAATTTGCTCGTCCGGCGCCGGCCCCGGCGGTTGCCTGGGCCGAATCAGCACCGCCTCAACTGGGGCACAGTTTCCGGCAGCCCACCCTGTTCGCCGTATAGCGAATTGGGGCTTGTTTTGCCAAGCAAAACGCCTGCCAAACGCGAAAGTGTGGACACCTTCGCGTTTGCTGCGACCGCTAAGAGAAAATTAGCCTAAGCCTGATCGAGACCGTAGAGCGTGTGCAGGGTGCGCACCGCAAGCTCGGTATAGGCGGTGTCGATCAGAACCGAGAATTTGATCTCGGAGGTTGTAATGGCCCGGATGTTGATATTCCGTCCCGCGAGGGCTGAGAACGCTTGGGCGGCAACGCCGGCATGGCTGCGCATGCCGCTGCCGATCACCGAGATCTTGGCGACGTCGGTCGCGGTGTCGAGTCGGGCATAATTGATCTGGCTCTTGGCCGCGGTGATCGTCTCCTTGGCCCTGGTGTAGTCGGCGGCCGGGACCGTGAAGGTGAGGTCGGTGGTCTTGCCGTCCTCGGAGACGTTCTGCACGATCATGTCGACGTTGATGTTGGCATCCGCGAGCGGGCCGAAGATCGACGCCGCAACGCCCGGCTTGTCCTCGATCTGGCGTACCGAGATCTGGGCCTCGTCCTTCGAAAAGGCGATGCCGGTGACGACGTGGCTTTCCATGATCTCCTCCTCGCTGCAGATCAGCGTGCCGGGCGGCTGGTTGGCATGCGGGTCGATATCCTCGGGCTTGTCGAAGCTCGAGCGGACGAAAATCGGCATGTTGTGGACCATACCGAGTTCCACGGAGCGGACCTGGAGCACCTTGGCGCCCTGGGAGGCCAGCTCCAGCATGTCTTCGAACGCGATCTTGTCGAGCCTCTTGGCCTTCGGCACGATTCGCGGATCGGTGGTGTAGACACCGTCGACGTCGGTGTAGATGTCGCAGCGGTCCGCCTTGACGGCGGCGGCGATTGCCACGGCCGAGGTGTCGGAGCCGCCGCGGCCGAGCGTGGTGATGCGGTTGGTCTCCGGGTTGATGCCCTGGAAGCCGGCGATCACGGCGACTTCCTTGCGTTCCCTGAAGCGCTTGATGATCTCGCTGCCGTCGATGCCCTCGATCCGGGCCGAAGCATGGGCGTTGCTGGTCGCGATCGGGATCTGCCAGCCCTGCCAGGAGCGGGCCTGGATACCCATGCCCTGAAGCACGATGGCAAGCAGGCCGGAGGTCACCTGTTCGCCCGAGGCGACCACGGCGTCATATTCGCGCGCGTCGTGCATCGGCGAGGCCTCGGTGCACCAGGCCACCAGCTCGTTGGTTTTACCGGACATCGCCGAGACGACCACGGCCACTTCATGGCCGGCGTCGACCTCACGCTTCACATGGCGTGCGACGTTGCGGATACGTTCGATGTTGGCGACGGACGTGCCGCCGAATTTCATCACGAGGCGGCTCATGACGACGCGTGCATTCCTTCATAAGGATCAGTATGGTGGCCCGCACTGGACGGGCCTCGCGGACACCGACCGCGCGTATACATAGCGGCGGGGCCGGGGGCAAGCGGGTTCCTGCGGGGCAGGGTGCGGGGTAGTGGGTTAACCGAGATCATGGCGCGCTATATCGACGAGATCCTGCAGCCTGGCGAGAAGGTGCTGTATTCGACCAATGCGCACTGGATCTTCTATTTTCCGGCGATCCTGGCCTGGATCGTGGCGCTGATCCTGTTCGTCCTGTCCCGGCAAACCATCGTCGAGGGGCTTGTCCTGCTCTGTCTCGTCGCGGCCGGCCTGGTGGCTCTGGCGGCGCTGTACTGGGCTGTGAAGGGCTGGTTCCATCGCTTTACCACCGAGACCGACGTGACCAATTTGCGGGTCGTGCACAAGACCGGCTTCATCAAGCGCCGCACCTTCGAGATGGCGCTGGACAAGGTCGAGAGCGTCGATGTGAATCAGACCATTCTTGGACGTATTCTCAACTATGGCGACGTGACGATCAACGGCGTGGGGGAAGGTCGCGAAACCATCCGGACCATCGCCTCGCCGCTCGCCTTCCGCAGTTCGATCACCACGCGGTAGGACCGCGCGCAACCCATGAGCATGCAGCAAGATACTTCCGCAACCGCAAGCCCGCAGCCGGGCTCGACCGTCGACGCCGCCGAGATCGCGAAATTCTCAAAGCTTTCGGCCGAGTGGTGGGACCCCAATGGCAAGATGGCGCCGCTGCACCGGATCAACCCGCTGCGGCTCGGCTACATCCGCGACGCCGCCTGCCGCAAGTTCGAGCGTAATGTGCGCAGCCTCAACTGCCTCGGCGGTCTGCGCGTGCTCGACATCGGCTGCGGCGCCGGCCTGCTCTGCGAGCCGCTGTCGCGCCTGGGCGCGCAGGTCATCGGCGTCGATCCGTCGGTCAGCAACATCGCGGCCGCGAAGCTGCATGCCGACAAGGCGCATCTCGCGATCGACTATCGCTGCACCACGGTGGAGGAGATCGACCCGCGCGAGCGCTTCGACATCGTGCTGGCGATGGAGGTGGTCGAGCACGTCGTCGACGTCGGCGTTTTCCTGAAGCGCTGCGCGGCGATGCTGAAGCCGAACGGCCTGATGGTGGTCTCGACGCTGAACAGGAACTGGAAGAGCTTTGCGCTCGCCATCGTCGGCGCCGAATACGTCCTGCGCTGGCTGCCGCGCGGCACCCACGAGTGGAACAAGTTCGTCACCCCCGACGAGCTGACGAAATACCTGCTCGACAACCGCCTGGTCATTACCGAGCAGACCGGCGTCGTCTACAGCCCCTTCGCCGACAGATGGACCCTCTCGTCAGACATGGACGTGAACTACATGGTGGTGGCGGAAGGCATGGTGTGAGGCCGCGCCGCTTCCAGACATTCGGCGTCGTCCTGGCGAAGGCCAGGACCCATTACCCCAGTTAGGCGTAGGCTGATAAGCACGAGTCTTCGCCAAATCACTCCCTGGGGTAATGGGTCCTGGATCTGCGCTTCGCTTGTCCAGGACGACGATTGAATTTGGCGAAGGCATCGCACCTATGACGTGGGCGTGATTGACCTGATTGAGTCCTGGCGGCACGTTGGCCGCAATCATTGGCCCTCCCACCCATTTCCCCATGTTCACCATCGCCAGCCTCTGGATTCCCTTTACCGTCATTGCCGCGCTCGGCCAGGTCGCGCGCAATGCGATGCAGCGATCGCTGACGAAGCCGCTGGGGACCTGGGGCGCAACCAATATCCGCTTCCTGTTCGGCTTTCCGTTCTCGCTGCTGTTTCTCGCGGTGGTGCTGGTCGCGACCGGCGATCATCTCGGCATGCCGCCCGGCGTGTTCTGGCCGTGGCTCCTGCTCGGCGCCCTCAGCCAGATCGTCGCGACCGGCCTGATGCTGCTCGCCATGAACGAGCGCTCTTTCGTGGTGACGACGGCCTATTTGAAAACCGAGGCGATCCAGACCGCCATCTTCGGCTTCGTCTTTCTCGGCGATCATCTGACATGGCTCAAGGTGCTTGCGATCGTGATCGCGACCATCGGCGTCGTCATCACCGCGCTGCGTCCCGGTGGCGAGAAGAGCTTTGCCGAATTGAAGCCGACCATCACCGGCCTCGTCGCGGCGGCAGCGTTCGCGTTGTCAGCGGTCGGTTTCCGCGGCGCCATCATCAACGTGCCTGATGTCTCGTTCGTGACGGCGGCATCGTTCACGCTGGTGCTCGGCCTGTTCGTGCAGACGCTGATCCTGACGATCTACCTGCTTTGGCGCGCGCCAAAAGTGCTTCAGGGCATCCTCTCGATGTGGCGACCCTCGATGCTGGCCGGCTTCACCGGCGCCTTCGCCTCGCAGTTCTGGTTCCTCGCCTTTGCGCTGACGGCCGCCGCCAATGTCCGCACGCTCGCCTTGATCGAGGTACTGTTTGCGCAAGGCGTGGCCTATTACTCGTTCAAGCAGCCGATCGCGCCGCGCGAGATCATTGGCATCGCGCTGATCGTGCTCGGCGTCGCAGTGCTGGTGGGAGCCTAATTCCGATCTTCCGGCAGCGTCGGCAGCGGCGACACCTCGATGCCTTCGTCGATCAGCGACTTGGCCTCGTCGGGTGAGGCCTCGCCGTAGATCGGACGGTGCTCCTTGTCGCCGTAATGCATCGCGCGGGCTTCGGTGGCGAATCGCTCACCGACATTGTCGGCGTTCTTCACGATGTGATCGCGCAGCTCTTTGAGCTTGGCACGCAGCTCGCGCTCCTGCGCCATCAACAGCGAGGTCGGTGCGGATTGCGCAGCCTCGGGCGCGGGCGCGGGCGTCGTGGCGGTGGGCTCAGGCGGCGGCGTGGCGCGTCCGCGGCCCTTCTTGCCGACGACGCGCGGCGCCATGATCGCCTTTTCGACCTTGGCCGAGCCGCAGATCGGGCAGGTCACGAGCTTGCGCTTCACCTGAGAATCGTACGCGGCCGAGCTCTGGAACCAACTCTCGAAGTCGTGGCTCCGGTCGCAGCGGAGCGCGTAGCGGATCATGCCGATCCCCGCACGAGGTGCAGATGGTCCGGCCCCGCCTTGGGGTCGGCGACGCCGAAGCGGCGGCCGTGCTGGAGCGAGGGGATCGCGCGGCGCGCGGTCTCGACCTTGGCCGGGTCGATTTTTGCCATGATGATGCCGGGCTCGACGTCGCCTTCGGCGAGGATCTCGCCCCAGGGATCGATGATCAGCGAATGGCCATAGGTCTCGCGCTTGTTCTCATGCAGGCCTGCCTGCGCCGCGGCGAAGATGAAGCACCCGGTCTCGATCGCGCGCGCACGCAACAGCACGTGCCAATGCGCCTCGCCGGTCTTGCGGGTGAAGGCCGAGGGCACCGTGATGAAATACGCGCCGCTTTCGGCCAGCGCGCGGTAGAGCGCGGGGAAGCGCACGTCATAACAGATCGTCAGGCCAACGCGGCCCCAGGGCAGGTCGGAGATCACGGCCGTCTCGCCCGGCTGGTAATTGGCGGATTCGCGATAGCTCTCGCCGTCCGGCAGCTCGATGTCGAACATGTGGATCTTGTCGTAGCTCGCGAGCACATTGCCCTCGGGCCCGATCAGGAAGGAGCGGTTGACCGCTTTTTCGTCCGAAAAGCGCAGCGCCAGCGAGCCGACATGGATGTGGATCTTCAGTTCGGCCGCGAGCGCCCGGTAGGCCCTCAGCGAGTTGTCGTCGTCTTGGCTCTGAAGGTGCTCGAACAGTGCCTTGCGGTTGAGCTGCATCATGTTGCTGACTTCGGGCGTCTGCACGTAGTCGGCGCCATCGGCCGCAGCCTGGCGGATCAGCCTGGTGGCCTGCGCGAGGCTCGGCTCGGGCATCAGGCCGGTGCGCATCTGCACCATCGCCGCCGTGAAGGGCCTGTTGTCGCTCATGACTCCGCCTTGACGCTTTCGAGCATGGCGTCGAGCTTGCCTTCGCGATCGAGCGCGTAGAGCTCGTCGCAGCCTCCGACATGGGTTCCGCCGATCCAGATCTGCGGGAAGGTCGAGCCCTCGCCGGCGCGATCGTACATCTCCTGGCGCCAGGACGGGTTCTTGGCGATATCGAACTCCGTGAAGGTCGCCTTCTTGCGGGTCAGCAGCGACCTGGCGGCGGAACAATAGCCGCAGCCCGGCCTCGTGTAGATCTCGACAGCAGCGGTCATCTTGTCTGGCGCTCTCATGTCATGAATTCATTGAATTATATGGGACTTCACCGGCTCTCGACAACCCGGGCAAACACCAGCACATCCACTTGCGCCGCCTTGGCCCGGAGCAGGGCCCGCGCACAGGCATCCAGTGTCGCACCCGACGTCAGGACGTCGTCGACGAGGACAATGCGCCGACCCTGGACCTCCGCCTGACGGTCGGGGGATACCTGGAATGCGCCCTGCACATTGGTGGCGCGCTGGGCTCGCGACAGGCCGATTTGCTGCTCGGTCGCGCGCACCCGGCGCAGCACCTCGGGCTTCGCTTTCACCCCGCTCTGCCGCTCGATGATCCGCGCCAGCGCCCCGGACTGGTTGTAACGGCGGCGCCAGGCCCTTCGCCAATGCAGGGGAACGGGCACCAGCATGTCGGCCTCGGCGAGCAGCTCGCCGCCCGCGCGCGCCATCCAGCGGCCCATGGCAGGCGCCAGATCCGTGCGGTCCTGGTATTTCAGCGCATGCACCAGGGTGCGCGCGACGTCGTCATAACGCACCGCAGCGCGCGCCCGCTGGTAGGCCGGCGGGCTCGCGATCGCCTCCATCGACAGCATGTCGGGGCCGGGATCGTACACAAAAGGAATGCCGAGCCGCGGGCAGTAGGGCCGTTCGATGAACGACAGCCGTGCCCAGCACGCCGCGCACACGCCCTCGCCGTCAACCGGCTCGCGGCAGGACACGCATAGCGTCGGCAGCGCGATGTCGAGCGCAAGCCGTGCTGCACGTGACAGCACGTGCCGGCCAGCCGTCCATGCGGCACGCAAGGGGGCGGCGATGGAACGAGAAGGGGCGGCGTCGGATGCCATGGCCGAAAGCTAGCGCCCCACGCACCGGATTGCCAGAACCGTCGCGATCGGCGTAACCAGCGGCATGGCTCAAGATCCGCAAACCCCGCCCGCTTTGTTCGATCGTGCTTTGCTGCATGCGCGACAGCGCCGCGCGCAGGCGCAAGGTGCCGTGAGCTTCCTGCTGGATCGGGTCGCCGAGGACATGTCCGACCGGCTGGCCGCGGTGATGCGGGAGTTTCATACAGCGGTCGATCTCTGGACGCCCGGCGAGGGTCTGGCGGTGCTGTGCGCGCGACTGCCCTCGATCGAGCGCATTAATCTCGATGCGTCGGGTGCGGAGAAGCTGCCCTTTGCGCCCGAAAGCCTCGACCTCGTGGTCTCGGCGCTGGCGCTGCAATTCGTCAACGATCTGCCGGGGGTACTTGCGCAAATCCGTCGCGCGCTGAGGCCGGACGGCCTGCTGCTGGCGGCGATGATCGGCGGCGACAGCCTGACCGAGCTGCGCCAGGCTTTTGCCGCCGCCGAGGCCGAATGCGAGGGCGGCGTGTCGCCGCGCGTCGCACCGTTTGCCGATCTGCGCGACGTTGGCGCGCTGTTGCAGCGGGCGGGGTTTGCGCTGCCGGTCACCGACGTCGACCGCGTCGTGGTGCGCTACGCCAACGCGTTCGCGCTGATGCAGGATATCAGGCGCATGGGCGCCGCCAATGTGCTGATCGAACGGCGGCGCACGCCGAGCCGGCGATCGACGCTGCTGCGGATGGCGGAAATTTACGCGGAACGCTTTGCCGATGCCGACGGCCGCATCCGTGCGACATTTGATATCATCTGGCTCTCCGGCTGGGCCCCGCATGCGAGCCAGCAGCAGCCGCTCAAGCCCGGCTCAGCGAAGGCGAGCCTGGCGGAGGCGGTGAAGAAGGCGGGGAAAGAGTAATCCTCATGGTGAGGAGGCGCGTCAGCGCCGTCTCGAACCATGCAGGCCCGGCTCTCATCCGCAGCCATCCTTCGAGACGACCGCTGCGCGGTCTCCTCAGGATGAGGTCTGAGCTCACATCAGCAGATCAATCAAATGCGGGATCAGCGGAATGTCCGCGGGCGGCATGGGATAGTCGCGCAGCTTGTTGGCGCGGACCCAGGCGAGGGTCTGGGCTTCGCGTGGCATGACCTGTCCCTCCCAGCGCCGGCAGATGTAGAGCGGCATCAGGAGGTGAAAGGTCTCGTAGCCGTAGCTTGCGAATGTCAGCGGCGCCAGGCAGGGCTCCGCGACGGTGATGCCCAGCTCCTCGTGGAGTTCGCGGATCAGGCTCTGTTCCGGCCGCTCGCCGGGCTCACACTTGCCGCCGGGAAATTCCCAGAGGCCGGCCAGCGTCTTGCCCTCGGGGCGCTGCGCGATCAGGACGCGGTTGTCGGCGTCGACCAGCGCGCAGGCCACCACCAGCGTCAGTTTGAGATCAGCCATGCCTGGAATGTCGCTCGCTGAAGGTCATTCGCAACGGTTCGTTAACCCTGTTAAGGCCCGTGTTTCCGAGGTCTCCATAAGTCATATTTAATCCACGGTTCCTAGAGTGGAAACGCCGAAACCAATCCGGGCCAGATCCATGCGCGCTGAGTGTCGTACCATCTTCCGCCGGTTCCTCCGCGACCGGCGCGGCAATGTGGCGGTGATCTTCGCAATCTGCTGCGTGCCTCTGATCACGTTCGTCGGCAGTGCAATCGACTACTCCCGCGCGACGCAGGTCCGGGCGAAACTTCAGGGCGCGGCCGACGCGGCCAGCGTCGGTGCCATCGCCAAAGCCTCGCCGGGGTTTGCCGCCGCGGGCTCGATGACCACGGACGGCTCGATCGCGGTCGGCGTCACCGACGCCCAGAAAATCTTCGATGCCAATCGCGCCAACCTGACCGGCTATACGCTCAACAGCGTCACCCAGACCGTCGTCAAGACCGGCTCGACCATCAACTCGACCGTCTCGTTCACCGCCTCCATCAACACCATGTTTCTCGGTTTGATGGGCAAGACCACGCTGACCATGAGCGGCACGTCGGCGTCGACGGTCAATATGCCGCTCTATGTCGACTTCTATCTCCTGCTGGACAATTCTCCGTCGATGGGTGTCGCAGCGACGCCGACCGACATCACGAATTTGCAGGCGAAGACGGGTGGATGTGCATTTGCCTGTCACGACACCACCAAGGCGGCCGGCACAAGCAACTACGACATCGCCAAAGCAAATGGCATCACGACCCGAATTGACGTGGTGCGCCAGGCGAGCGCGAACTTGATGGACACGGCCCAGAGCACGCAGACCTACGCGAACCAGTTCAGAATGGCGATCTACGATTTCGGCGCTTCGTCGGCGACGATCGGATTGAGAAATCTGTTCGCGCTCTCGTCGAGCCTGACCTCCGCCAAGACGGCGGCGGGAAACATCGACCTGATGGCGGTTGCCGGTCAGAATGACGTGTACACTATCGACAAAGATACTCCCCTCACCACTATTTTTCCCGCAATCAATAGCGCAATCGCCTCGCCTGGAGCAGGTACGTCCGCGTCACCGCTGAAATATCTGTTTTTTGTATCCGATGGGGTCGCTGACGAAGCCAACTCGGGCACGACGATGTGTAGTGTCTCGTCTTCTTCGTATCCTCTCGCGTCATCGAACCGCTGTCAGTCGCCGATCAATCCGGCGCTCTGCACGACCATCAAGAACCGGGGCATCAAGATCGCGGTGCTGTACACGACATACCAACCGCCTACTGACGGCTGGTACAACACATGGATATCGCCCTTTAATTCCGGGCCGTGGGGGCCGTCTCCGAACAGCAAGATCGCGCAGAACATGGAGAGCTGCGCTTCGCCGGGATTCTATTTCGAGGTTAGCCCCACCCAGGGCATTTCGGCCGCGATGAACGCGCTGTTCAAGAAGGCGGTCGCCGACGCGCGGATTGCAGGGTGAGACAGCCGTAGACTCTACGACCTGTAATCCCCGTTGATCGCGACATACTCCTTGGTGAGGTCGCAGGTCAGCACGCGATCGCGGCCCTTGCCGAGGCCGAGCGAGACCTTGATCGCGATCTCCGGCGCCTTCATGGCTTCCGACACCTGCGCCTCGTCATAGGACGGATCGCGCGCGCCGTTCTTGGCGACGCGGATGCCGTTGAAGGAGATCGAGAGCTTGTCGCGGTCGGCCGGCTCGCCGGCCTTGCCGACCGCCATCACCACGCGGCCCCAATTGGCGTCCTCGCCGGCGATAGCGGTCTTCACCAGCGGCGAGTTCGCGATCGACATCGCGATCTTGCGCGCCGAAACCTTGGTCTTGGCTCCCTCGACGGTGATCTCGACCAGCTTGCGCGCGCCTTCGCCGTCGCGGGCCACCTGCTCGGAAAGATTGGCGAGCACCTGGTTGAAGGCCTTGACGAAGGCTTTCAGGCGCGGGTCGCTGGCCCGGCTGATCTTCGGCGCGCCGTGTTCTGCAGCAGCACCGGTGGCAAAGGCCAGCAGCGTGTCCGAGGTCGAGGTGTCGCCGTCGATCGTGACCGCATTGAACGTGTCTTCGACGCCACTCTTGAGCAGCGCCTGCAGCGCGGCAGGCGCGATCGGTGCGTCGGTGAAGATGAAGGACAGCATCGTCGCCATATCGGGCGCGATCATGCCGGCGCCCTTGGCCATGCCGTTGATCGTGACCTTGGCCTTGCCGAGCTTCACGGTCGCTGTCGCGACCTTCGGGAAGGTGTCGGTGGTCATGATCGCCTTGGCGGCGGCGAGATAATCGCCGGCCTCGGCGGTCTCCGCGAGCCGACCAAGCACGCCGTCGAACTTGGTCGCGTCCAGGGGCTCGCCGATCACGCCGGTCGAGGCCAGGAAGATTTCTCCCTCGGTGCAGCCCACGGCCTTGGCCGCGATCCTGGCGGTCAGTGCGGTGGAGCTGCGACCGGTCTTGCCGGTAAAGGCATTGGCGTTGCCGGAATTGACCACCAGCGCGCGCGCCTTGCCGCCCTTGAGCTTGGCGCGGCACCATTCCACCGGCGCGGAGGGGCATTTCGACTTGGTGAAGACGCCTGCGACCGCGGTGCCCTTGTCCATCACCGCGAGCAGCACGTCGGTGCGGTTCTTGTAGCGGATGCCGGCCTCGGCCGTCGCGAGACGGACCCCCGCGATCACGGGCATGTTCGGAACATTCTTCGGGGCGAGGGGAGAGACGGAGGAGGACATCGCGGGCGCCTTGATGGGATCTGGATATGCAGATGCCCGGCGCGGGGGCCGGGCATCACAAAGGCTTAGATACTCTTCACGTCACTGAAGTGACAGCGAATTCTTACTTCTTCGCGGGCGGAGCCATCTTGCTGTCGGACGGCTTCGCATCGGCAGGCTTGGCATCGGCAGGCTTGGCCGCATCAGCCGGCTTCGCGTCCTTGGCCGCATCCGCCGGCTGGTCCAGCCGCTCGACCTTGGCTTCCGCGCGCAGCTTGGCGACATAGTCGGCCTGGGCCTTGCGGGTGACATACTGCTCGATCTGCGCCTTGACCTGCTCGAAATCAGGCGCCTTGCGGCTGCGCTTTTCCTCGACCTTGATGACGTGCCAGCCGAACTGCGACTTCACGGGGTCGGAGATCTTGCCCGGCTCGAGCGCGAAGGCGATTGCCGAGAATTCCGGCACCATCTGCTCCTTGGTGAAGAAGCCGAGGTCGCCGCCGTCGGCCGAGCCCGGATCCTTGGACTTCTTCTTGGCGAGTTCGGCGAAATCGGCCCCCTTGTCGAGCTCGGCCTTCACCGCCTTGGCCTCGTCCTCGGTCTCGACCAGGATGTGGCGGGCGTGCACTTCCTGCTCGCCGGTGATCTGCTTGGAGGCCTCCTCATAGACCTTCTTCATGGCATCCGGGGTGGTGGCGGCCTTGCCCTCGCCGGCGAGCAGGCTGTCCATCAGCAGGCGGTTGCGGGCGAACGCGAGCCGCTTCTTGAACTCCTCGCCGTCGGCGAGCTTCTTGTCCTCGGCGGCCTTGCCGACGATCTTCATGTCGATCAGGAAGGACAGGACGTTCTCGTCCTTGGTCGCCGGGTCCATCTGGGCGAGGCTCGGCCCGAGTTCCTCTTCGGCCATGGCGACGTCGCTCTTCTTGATTTCAGCGCCATTGACCTTCGCCAGCACCGGATCGTCGGCAGCCCGGCCGGGACCCGCGATCAGCGCCAGCGCAAGGCAGCCCACGAGGGCGGTGGCGAGGCCGAAGCGCAGGCCGGTTTTGGTTACCGGGAACGAGGTGGTCATGGAAAATCCTTTTGTTGAAGCAGGGGGCTGCTCGAGCGGGGCGGACACTCGCCCAATTCAGGGGGCCTTGGCAACGCGAAAAGTCTGTCAAAATGATGAATTAGCCGCAATGCACCCGCCGTTGACAAGGCCCTGACCGGGCCATATCTCTGCCCGGTCGCGTCCATGCGATGGCGTTTATTTTGCTGCGTTTTTGGCCGTTGAACCCAGACTTGCCCAACTCCCACCCATATGGCGGATGGACCCCCCGCAGACGGGGCTCCGGCGCCCAGCAGGCGTCACGGTGAGTTGATAGGCAGGCGGGTGACAACCTCTTGGCTGCAACGCGAACGCGGTTGAATCGCGAACACAGGAACTAAGCATGATCGGCGCGCTCGCCCGCAAGTTTTTCGGCTCCGCCAACGACCGGCGGGTGAAGGGATATCAGTCCCGCGTCAACGCGATCAACGCGCTGGAGCCCGAGGTCTCGAAACTCTCCGACGAGGCCCTCAAGGCCCGCACCGCCGAGTTCAGGAAGCAGCTCGCCGAGGGCAAGACGCTGGACGACCTCCTGGTCCCCGCTTTCGCCACGGTCCGCGAAGCCGCCAAGCGCACGCTCGGCCAGCGCCATTTCGATGTCCAGCTGATCGGCGGCATGGTGCTGCACGAGGGCGACATCGCCGAGATGAAGACCGGCGAAGGCAAGACCCTGGTTGCAACGCTCGCGGTCTATCTCAACGCGCTCGCCGGCAAGGGCGTCCACGTCGTCACCGTCAACGACTACCTCGCCCGCCGCGACTCCGACTGGATGGGCCAGATCTACGGCTTCCTCGGCTTGACCACCGGCGTGATCGTGCACGGCCTCGACGATTCCGAGCGCAAGATGGCCTATGCCTGCGACATCACCTACGGCACCAACAACGAATACGGCTTCGACTATCTGCGCGACAACATGAAGTACCGGCTCGAGGACATGGTCCAGCGGCCGCACTTCTATGCGATCGTCGACGAAGTCGACTCCATCCTGATCGACGAAGCGCGCACGCCGCTGATCATCTCCGGCCCGCTCGACGACCGCTCCGACTTCTACAACACCATCGACGGCTTCCTGCCCAAGCTCGACAAGTCCGACTACGACGTCGACGAGAAGCAGCGCACGGTGACGCTGACCGAAGCCGGCATGGAGAAGATCGAAACGCTGCTGCGCGATGCCGGACAGCTCAAGGGCGAGTCGCTCTACGACGTCGAGAACGTCTCCGTCGTGCACCACATCAACCAGGCGCTGCGCGCCCACACGCTGTTCACGCGCGACAAGGACTACATCGTCCGCGACGACGAGGTCGTCATCATCGACGAGTTCACCGGCCGCATGATGCAGGGCCGCCGCTATTCCGAAGGCCTGCATCAGGCGCTGGAAGCCAAGGAGCACGTGCAGGTCCAGCCCGAAAACCAGACGCTGGCCTCGATCACCTTCCAGAACTATTTCCGGATGTACGAAAAGCTCGCCGGCATGACCGGCACGGCGCTGACCGAAGCCGACGAACTGTTCGACATCTACAAGCTCGAGGTCGTGGAGATCCCGACCAATTTGCCGGTCGCCCGTCTCGACGAGGACGACGAGGTCTATCGCACCCAGAACGAGAAATACGCCGCGATCCTGGCCGAGATCGAGCGCGCCAATGCGCGGCTGCAGCCCGTGCTGGTCGGCACCGCCTCGATCGAAAAATCGGAAGTGATCGCCGAATATCTCAAGAAGCACGGCTATCGGCAGATCGATTTCGGCAACGAAAATTCGATGCAGAAGCTGTACGCCGCGGCCCGCGCCGGCAAACCGGCAAAGCTGTTCGCGGTGCTGAACGCGCGCTTCCACGAGCAGGAAGCCTACATCGTCGCGGAAGCCGGCGTCCCCGGCGCGATCACGATCGCGACCAACATGGCCGGCCGCGGCACCGACATCAAGCTCGGCGGCTCGCTGGAAATGCGCATCCAGCAGGAGGCCGCTTCGATCGAGGACGAGGCCGAGAAGGCCTTGAAGATCGAACAGATCAAGGCCGACATCGAGCATTTCCGCGAGATCGTGCTGAAGGCCGAGGAAGAGGTCGAGATCGAGCCGGCGAAGGGTTCGAAGCCGGCCAAGACCGTGAAGAAGCCCGGTGGCCTCTACATCATGGGCTCCGAACGCCACGAATCCCGCCGCATCGACAACCAGCTCCGCGGCCGTTCCGGCCGTCAGGGCGACCCCGGCCGCTCCAAATTCTTCCTGTCGCTGGAAGACGATCTGATGCGCATCTTCGGCTCGGATCGCCTCGACAGCATGCTGCAGCGTCTCGGCCTGCAGGAGGGCGAGGCCATTATCCATCCCTGGATCAACAAGGCGCTCGAAAAGGCGCAGCAGAAGGTCGAGGCCCGCAACTTCGACATCCGCAAGAATTTGCTCAAGTTCGACAACGTCCAGAACGACCAGCGCAAGGTGATCTTCGACCAGCGCGTCGACCTGATGAAGGACGACAGCGTCGCCGAGACCGTCGCCGACATGCGCCACGCCTTCATCGACGACCTCGTCGCCAAGCACGTGCCCGAGCATGCCTATGCCGAGCAGTGGGACGTCGCGGGCCTGAAGGAAGAGCTCAAGCGCGTGCTCGATCTCGACCTGCCGGTCGAGGACTGGGCCAAGGAAGAGGGCATCGCCGACGAGGAGCTGCTCACGCGCATCGAGACCCGGGCCGACGAGCACATGGCGGCCAAGGTCGGGCAATGGGGCCCCGACGTGATGCGTTACGTCGAGAAGACCATTCTGCTGCAGACGCTCGACCATCTCTGGCGCGAGCATCTGATCATGCTCGACCATCTGCGCCAGGTCATCGGCCTGCGCGGCTACGGCCAGCGCGATCCGTTGCAGGAGTACAAGACCGAAGCGTTCAACCTCTTCCAGGAGATGAGCGCGCATCTGCGCGAGGCCGTCACGGCGCAGCTGATGCGGGTCGAGATCGTGCCGCCGGAGCAGGAAGCCCCGGTGCTGCCGCCGATGGAAGCGCACAAGTTCGACCCGAACACCGGCGAGGATGAAATGGCGCTCGCCAGCGTCACACTCGGAGCGCAGGCCACCGACGCCGCGTTGCGCGATCCCAAGAACCCGGCAAGCTGGGGCAAGATCGGCCGCAACGAGGATTGCCCCTGCGGCTCAGGCAAGAAGTACAAGCACTGCCACGGGCGGTATGCCTAAGGTTTGAATGTGAGGCGCCGACGTCGGCGCCTCACTCTCCGCTGTCGTCGCCCGGTTTAGCCGGGCGACCCAGTACGCCGCGGCTTCTCGGTTCAAATCACATCAGTCTCTGGAATACTGGATCGCCCGATTAAATCGGGCGATGACATCGAGTATGTGGCGCGCAGCTCCATCTCCATCGTCGGGACGACCGTGTCGAGAGAGCTAGCTAAACGCACCACTCAATTCGAACTGTCGATCAAGCTCTCCAGCAGCCGCTTCAGCTCGCTCGTCGACTTGTCGCCGTAGCTCTCCAGGATGTGCTCCTCCTGGTCGACCGCGAGCGAGTTGAGCTTCTTGCTCAGCACCTTGCCGCGATCGGAGATGAACATCAGGACCTTGCGGCGATCGTTCGGGTCCTGCACGCGATAGACCAGCGTGTCGGAGACCATGCGGTCGATCATCTTGGTCAGCGTCGGATGGTTGAGCAGCACGGCATCGGCGAGCTCGCCCATCGAATGGCCGTTGCCGTCCGACAGGACTTTCAGGATGCGCCACTGCTCGACGGGCACGCCTTCCTTGCTCAACCGCAGTTCGAGCTGCCGGTTGATCTCCCGGTTGGCTTGCGCGAGCAGGTAGGCGAGGTGTTCGGTGATCGGGGTGTTCGGTTTTGCCACGGCTAAGACTTTGTCTTGACCCAAATGAGTGAATGTCTTGCAATCGATGCTGCATCTATATGCACTTCAATTCTTGAATATTCAATATTTTCAAAATAGGATATTGCCCAACAATAGGGCGGGTGCCGCGGCCGCCTCTCGAATGAGCTTTCAAGTCTGGTCTCAGACAGGAGTTGGCGTGCGCGCGACGGTAAACTTCCCGGCTCACGGCGGTCCGGCGTTACCGCCGTCCTTGCTGTTCAGGAATCTGTCGTCCGCGGCAGCGGATTTCGATCTGTCGCCGACTGACGCGCATTTCATGAAGCGCCGCGGCGCACACAACAAGCTCCGCATCGGGGGCTTCATGTGCTGCACCGGCTCGCCCGGCGTTTGGGGCCCGTGCGCGACAAGCAGCGCGCAGCTCGCGGTCGCCGAGATCAACAAGCGCGGCGGCATTCTCGGGCGCGAAATCGAGCTTTCGATCTATGACGCGGGCGGCCCGCTCGACGGGATTCTGAGCCGCGCCGAGCAGGCGATCGCGTCCGATGAGATCGATCTCATCGTCGGACTGCATACCAGCGCGGTGCGCGTGGCGCTGCGCAAGGTCACCACGCGCCACCGCATTCCCTACATCTACACGCCCGTTTACGAGGGCGGCGAGCAGACGCCGGGCGTCATGGCGATCGGCGAGACGCCGCGCTGGCAGAGCCGCCCCTCGATCCACTGGCTTGCCGACGTCAAGAAGGCGGCACGCTGGTACCTGATCGGCAGCGACTATGTCTGGCCCTGGCAATCGCACCGCGCGGTGAAGCGCTACATCAAGGAGGCCGGCGGCCATGTCGTCGGCGAAGAGTTCGTTCCCCTCGGCGAAGACAACCACGAGCCGCACCTGGAGCGCATCCGTGCCGCGAGGCCGGACGTCGTCCTGATCTCGTTGATCGGCACCGACAGCATCACGTTCAATCGCGCGTTCGGCGAATGCGGCCTCGGCGCCACGACGCTGCGGCTGGCCGGGGCGATGGACGAGACCGTGCTGCTCGGAATCGGCGCCGACAACAGCGAGAACCTGTTCTGCGCCTCCGGCTATTTCCCCGGCATCGGATCGCGGGCCAATGACGACTTCCAGAGCCGCTATCGCGCGATGTTCGGGCCGAACGGGCCCCCGATCGGGTCGCTCGGTCAATCCAGCTATGAGGGACTGCGCTTCCTCGAGGCCGTGGCGAACAAGGCGGGCACGTTGGCGATGGGGCCGATGCTCGCGGCCGGCCGCAACATCGTCTATGGCGGCGCGCGCGGCCCCGTCACGGTCAGCAACGGTCACACCCGGATGCAAATGTATCTCGCCGGGGCGGATGGCCTCGACTTCAAGCTGATCAAACCGATCTGATGCGGGCGCAGTGACGTGCACAGGCGGAAATCCAAAATAATACTTGAAAAGGAAAATATTTCCGTCTGTAATATTGAGGCGAAGCCGCCCGACCGACGCCATGCAGGCGCAGGACGGCTTCCGTCCGATGCCAGGGATCAAGAAACTTCAGGAGAGCGCCGTGACAGTTGTCCTTCCCACGCCAGCCCAATTGCGCAGCGTCGCCGACCAGTGCGGCCTTTCGCTGACCGACGACGATGTCGCCTCGTTCCGCGGCCTGATGCAGGGCTCGATCGAAGCCTACAATCTGGTCGGAGCCATGCCGGACGAGGTGCCGGAGGTCAAATATCCGCGCACGCCGGGTTATCGGCCCTCGCCGGAAGAGAACCCGCGCAACGCTTGGTATCGCAAGTCGACCGTGAAGGGTGCGGCGAGCGGCAAGCTCAAGGGCAAGACGGTCGCCCTGAAAGACAACATCATGCTCGCCGGCGTTCCCATGATGAACGGCTCGGCGACGCTCGAAGGTTACGTCCCCGATTTCGACGCCACCATCGTCACCCGCATGCTCGATGCAGGCGCCGAGATCGCCGGAAAAGTCCATTGCGAATCCTTCTGCATGTCCGGCGGCAGCCACACCAACGCGGTCGGCGCCGTCCACAATCCGCACAAGATGGGCTATTCGGCCGGCGGCTCGTCGTCAGGCTCAGGCGTCGTCGTCGCGCTCGGCGAGGTCGACATGGCAATCGGCGGTGACCAAGGTGGTTCGATCCGCATGCCGTCCTCGTTCTGCGGCACCTACGGCATGAAGCCGACCTGGGGCCTCGTGCCCTACACCGGCATCATGCCGATCGAGGTGTTCGTCGATCACACCGGCCCGATGACGGCGACCGTCGCCGACAACGCGCTGCTGCTGGAGGTGCTGGCCGGCGACGACGGCTACGATCCCCGCATCAAGGCGCCCAAGGTCGAGGAGTACACCAAGGCGCTCGGCCAGGGCGTCAAGGGCATGAAGATCGGCATCCTCAAGGAAGGCTTTGAGCAGGCGAACGCGGAGGCCGCCGTGAACGAAAGCGTGCGGGAGGCCGCAAAGCGTTTCAGGGATCTCGGCGCCACGGTCGAGACCGTTTCGATCCCGATGCATCTCATGGGTCCCGCGATATGGACGCCGATCGGCACCGAGGGCATGACCCAGACCATGATGTATGGCGACGGCTATGGCCTGTCCCGCTCGGATCTCTATTCGACCACATTGATGGACTTCCATCGCGGCTGGCGGCGGCAGGCGGATTCCCTGTCCGAGACCACAAAGCTGTTCCTGCTGCTCGGCACCTACATCAATAACACTTTTGGTCCGCGCTATTACGGCAAGGCGCTCAACATCTCGCGACGCCTAACCGCGGCCTATGACAAGGCCTTCAAAGACTACGATTTGCTGCTGCTGCCGACCACGCCGATGAAGGCGACGAAGCTGCCGGAGCCCACGGCCAGCCGCGAGGACTATGTCGCACGTGCGCTGGAGATGATCTCCAACACTGCGCCGTTCGACATCACCCATCATCCCGCGATGTCGCTGCCCTGCGGCATGGTCGACGGCCTGCCCGTCGGCCTGATGCTGGTCGGCCGCATGTTCGAGGAATCCACCATCTACCGCGCCGCCCACGCCTTCGAGCAGATCGGCGACTGGAAGAAGATGTGAGCGAGGCATTGATGCGGGCCAACGGAACAGGGAAGCGTTTCCGCGCGACGTGGATACCGGTTCGCGCCAGGAAAACGTGTCAAGACAACAAGCCTGAGCCCCGTTCCGATTCCATCGGAACGGGAAAGGCTCCGGCGCATGGCTAACGCGTTCGTCGCGGCGTTCGAGATCCTGAGCTTCGGCGCGATCATCGTCCTGATCGTGCTGGGGCTCGGGATCATCGCCAGCATGATGGGCATTTTCAACTTCGCGCAGGGCGAGTTCGTCCTGCTCGGGGCCTACATTACCTATCTCGCCTACGCCAAGGGCCTGCCGATCTGGGCCGGCATGGTCGCCGCGCCCTTCCTCGTCGGCGCACTCGGCTTCGTGCTGGAGGCGCTGATCATCCGACGCTTCTACGCAGCCCCCATCGTCGCCATGCTCGGCACCTATGCGCTCGGCCTGATCATCCGCGAATCCGTGCGCGGCCTGATCGGCGGCTTCTATCTCACCGTGCCGGAGCCGATCGGCGGCTCGATCGACATCGGCGCCATGCATATCTCGGCCTGGCGCTTCACAATCATCGTCATCACGGCGCTGGTGATGGGCGGCTGCTATCTGCTGCTGGCGCGCACCAGCTTCGGCCTGCGCGTGCGCGCCACGCTGGAAAACCCGTCGCTGGCACGCGCCTCCGGAATCTCCACGCCGCTGATCTACGGCGCCACCTTTGCGTTCGGCGCGGCGCTTGCCGGCCTTGCCGGCGCGCTGATCGTCCCCGTGTTCAGCCTGTTCGCCGATCTCGGCCTGCGCTTCCTGATCCAGGGCTTTGTCGCGGTCATGGTCGGCGGCGTCGGCTCCTTCATCGGGCCGGTCGCGGGCGCCGGCGTCATCGGCACGCTCAGTGCCGCGCTGCCCTGGGTGATGGCGCCCGTCGTGGCCGATGTCCTCGTCTTCGTTCTCGCCATCGTCTTCATCAAATTCCGGCCGCAGGGCCTCATTGCTGGAAAAGGGGTTTAGTCACATGTCCGATCGCACTCAGCTCTCCCGCCGCCGCTTCCTCTCGAATTTCGCCTTTGCCTCCGGGGCGGTCGCAACCGGCGTCGGCAGCTGGGTGATCCCGGCGCCCTGGGCCAATGCGGCCGAAGCCCCGATCAAGGTCGGTATCGCCACCGACCTCACGGGGCCGATCGCCTATGCCGGCAATGCCGACGCCAACGTCGCCAAGATGGTGATCAAGGAGATCAACGCCGGCGGCGGTCTGCTCGGCCGCCCGCTCGAGCTCTACATCGAGGACACCGCCTCGAACGAATCCGTCGCGGTCGGCAACGTCCGCAAGCTGATCCAGCGCGACAAGGTCGACATGGTGCTCGGCGGCATCACCTCGTCGATGCGCAACGCGATCAAGGACCCGATCGTCGCGCGCGGCAAGACGCTCTACATCTATCCGCAGCTCTACGAGGGCAAGGAGTGCACGCCCTATCTGTTCTGCACCGGGCCGACGCCCGCGCAGCAGTGCGACGAGTTCATTCCCTGGCTGATCAAGAACGGCGGCAAGAAATTCGCGCTGCCGAGCGCCAACTACGTCTGGCCGCACACGCTCAACGTCTATGCCCGCAAGGTGATCGAGGCCAATGGCGGCGAGGTGGTGTTCGAGGAATATTATCCGCTCGATCAGGTCGACTTCTCCTCGACCGTCAACCGCATCATCTCCAACAAGGTCGACGTCGTCTTCAACACCGTCATCCCGCCGGGCGTCGGTCCGTTCTTCAAGCAGCTCTATGAAGCGGGCTTCCTGAAGAATGGCGGACGGCTGGCCTGCGTCTACTATGACGAGAACACGCTCAACATCAATCAGGCCGCCGAGATCGAGGGTCTCGCCAGCTGCCTCGATTATTTCAAGGTGCTGACCAAGGAGAACCCGTTCGACGCAAAAATCCAGGCGGCCTATGAGAAGGATTTCCCGGGCAATTTCCTGTTTGCCGCCGGCAGCGCCGCCACCGGAACCTATCGCGGGCTGAAGCTGTGGGAAGCCGCCGTCAAGGAAGCCGGCAAGATCGACCGCGAGTCGGTCGCGGCTACGCTCGACCACGCCAAGATCGCCGAGGGCCCGGGTGGACCGGCCGAGATGGTCCCGGGCAAGCGGCACTGCAAGATGAAGATGTACACCGCGGTCGCCAAGGGCGGGAATTACGAGATCGTCGGACGCAGCGACGGGCTCGTCGATCCCAAGGAATGTTAAGGCGGAATGCTGAAGTCGATGGGCGCAGTGAAACAGGCGATCCCCGCCGAGATCGGCGGGGAGGCGGCCGCCGCCATGACTGAGCACGGACCAACGAAGCAAGCCGCTTCGGGCCGAAAGGTCTTGCCGATCGTGGAGGGCGTCGTGCTGGTCGCGGCGCTGTTCGCGCCGCTGCTGCTGCAGGACTATCTCACAGTGTTCGCGACGCGTGTGATCATCCTCGCGCTGTTCGCGCTGTCGTTCGACCTGGTGTGGGGCTATGCCGGCATCATGAGCTTCGGCCAGGCGCTGTTTTTCGGCTCGGCCGGCTATGGCGTGGCGCTGCTCGCGCGCGACCTCAACATCACCAACATCTTCCTGGTGCTGCCTGCGGGCACCATCATCGGCCTCACCTTTGCGCTGCTGCTGGGCGGCTTCCTGCTGCTGGGACGGCATCCCTCCAGCGTGATCTTCGTCTCGCTGGGCACGCTGACCGGATCCTACGCCGCCGACCGGCTCGCGCGCGGCTGGTACTATCTCGGTGGCCAGAACGGCATCCCCTCGATCTCGTCGATGACGCTCGGCAGCTACGAGTTCTCGGAAGGGCCGCCGTTCTATTATCTCGTGCTTGGCCTTCTTGTGGTGGTCTATCTGCTTTGCCGTTTTCTGGTGCGCTCGCAATTCGGGTTGGCGCTTGCGGGATTGCGCGAGAACGAGCAGCGCATCGCCTTCTTCGGCTACAAGACGCAGCACCTGAAGGCGATCATCTTCGCAATCGGCGGCGCGGTGGCGGGTCTTGCCGGCAGTCTTTACGCCTTCCACGAAGGTTTCGTCTGGCCCAACATGGTCGGCGTCGTGGTCTCGACGCAAGTCGTGCTCTATGTGCTGTTCGGCGGCTCCGGCACGCTGATCGGCGCCGTCATCGGTGCCGTCATCGTCGAGGGCGTCAGCTTCTGGCTCTCGGACAATTACCGCGAGGTCTGGCCGATCATCCTTGGCGTGCTGCTCCTGCTCGTGATCCTGTTCCGGCCGCTCGGCCTGATCAGTTTCGTGCTCGGCGAGCGCGAGCGGGTCGGCAGCTTTGGTGGCAAAGCGAAGGAGAAGCGCGATGCCGCTCCTTGAAGCCACCGGCGTCAAGAAGATCTTCGGTAAGCTGACCGCGCTCGATGGCGCCGCGCTGACCGTCGGCGAGAACGAGTTTCACGGCCTGATCGGCCCGAACGGCTCCGGCAAGAGCACGCTGATGAAGTGCATTGCCGGCGCCGAGGTGCCGACGCAGGGCAAGGTGAGTTTCATCAACACCGACATCACCGCGTTCACGCCGACCGAACGTGCCCGCGCCGGCATGAGCCTGAAATTCCAGATCACCAGTGTGCTGCCGACGCTGACGCTCTATGACAACATCCTGCTCGCGCTGCAGGCGCAGTCCTCGCTGTTCGATCTCGTGTTCTCGCGCACGCGCGGGCTCCTGCACGATCAGGTCATGACCATGCTGACGCAATTTCGCCTTGCCGGCCGCGCTTTCGATGCGGCCGCGGCGCTGTCGCACGGCCAGCAGCAATGGCTGGAGATCGCGATGGCGCTTGCCTGCAAGCCGAAGCTTCTGCTGCTGGACGAGCCCACCGGCGGCATGAGCCTGGAGGAGCGCCGCGTTACCGGCGAACTGTTGCAGCCGATCAAAAAACACTGCTCGCTCGTCATCGTCGAGCACGACCTCGATTTCATCCGCGACATCTGCGATCGCCTCACCGTGCTCGACCAGGGCAAGGTGCTGGCGTCCGGCACGGTGTCGGAGATCCAGGCCAACAAGGCCGTCCAGGAGATCTATTTGCGCCGTGCCTGAATTTTTGCACATCAAGCATCTCGACGCCGGCTATGGCCGCAGCCAGGTCCTGTTCGACGTCAACCTCGGCATTCCCTGGCGCGGCGGTGTCGCCGTGCTGGGCCGCAACGGCGCCGGCAAGACCACGCTGATGAAGACCATCGTCGGCGAGCTGCCGGCGTGGAAGGGCGAGGTCGCCTTCGACGGGCGCGACATCAGCCGCCGCGCGACCCAGGAGCGCGTGCGCGCCGGCATCGGCTACGTGCCGCAGGAGCATTCGGTGTTCGCGCGCCTGTCGGTGCGCGACAATCTCGCGGTCGGCTCGCTCGCGAGCAGGAAGGCCGACGCGGTCGACCACGTGCTGACCATATTCCCAAAGCTCGGCCAGCGCCTCGACCAGCCCGCCGGCACGCTGTCCGGCGGCGAACGCAAGATGCTCGCCATCGGCCGCGCCATGCTGGGCGATCCAAAATTGCTTCTGCTCGACGAGCCGACCGAGGGCGTCTGGATCGGCGTGATCGAGGAGATCACCGAGCGCCTGATCGAACTCGCGAAAACCATCGCCGTCATCATCGTCGAGCAGCACCTCGACCTCGCGCTCCGCGTCGCCGACTACGCCTACGTGCTCGACCGCGGCCGCGTCGCACTACAAGGCGAGGCAGGCGAGGTGAGGGGCAATCCGGAGCTGCTGCGGTATCTGGCGCCGTAGGAGAGCGCGCGTGAAGCGCGTCGCTCTCACACCGAACTCGGCTGTCATGCCTCGCGGAGGCGGGGCATCCCGTACGCCGCAGCTTCTCGATCGATAAGGGGTGCCTGGAATACTGGATTCCCCGCCATCGCGGGGAATGACGGCGTCAGGCTGGGATGGATCGGAGAGATTAAGCGGAGCGCCCGCTTACTTCACCGCCCCAAACCGGCTGTCGAACGAGTTCGACTGCACGACCGGCGCGGCGCCCATGATCTGGGTCGCTTCACCCGCGCCATCCGACACCGACGGCTTCAGCGTCGGGCGCGTCGCCGCGAGGCGGGTATCGGGCTTCGCAGGTTCGGCGGGCTTGGCTGCGGCAACAGCCGGCTTCGGCGCATCCTTCGCTGCATCCTTGGACGTGTCGCGACCCGGTACGAACCGGGTCACCGCGGCCTTCAGCCGGGACGCTGCGGTCGGCGGTGTCGTGGTCGTCGCGGCCGGAGCGACGGATGCCGTGGCCTGCGGCGGAGGCGTGGTTGCCGTGGCGTCGGCGTTGCCCATGCCCATCTTGCGGCCGAGGTTGGAGAAGAAGCCGGATTTCTCAGGCGCAGCTGCGGTGGCGACGCGGGCGTTGGCGGCGGGCGTGCTGACGGCGACGACCGGCTCTTCCTGCGGCGAGGGCGCGGCTGCATCGAGATTCGGCTTCGGCGGATTGACGTGTCCAGGGATCGTGCCGGGCGCCTTCGCCATCGCCAGCATCTGCAAGGTGGTGCCTTCGGCGCCCTCCGACAGGCCGGTCGAGCCTTCCGGAATCTTCGCGGCGAAGATCTTGTTCATGCCGCCGTCGATACCGGTGTTCATGCGCGCAACGGGCGTACCGCGCGAAACCAGCTTGTTGTACTCAGCCTGGTCGCGCGCATCCTTCTCGCGCACGGCGCTGACGATCTCCTCGGGGACCACATAGGCCGGACATTTCGCGGACGCGTCGAACACCGGATCGCGCTTGGCGTCAGGCGCCTTCGCCGCGTCGAACACGTACTTCTTCTCGCAGAAATCGACCTTCGGCTCCTGCCGCGTCACCTCGAAATGATCATAGCCTTCCTTGATCATCTTCCAGAACGGCATGTTCGGATTGTTCCGGTGCTTGGCCATGTTCACCGGGGTCATCTTGAACGGATAGGCCTGCAGCTGGAACGCCTTCTGGCCGCCGAAGAAGGATTCGCGCCCGAGCGAATAGATCTCGGCGATCTGCTCGTCCGTCATCGCGTAGCAGCCGCGCGACGAACAATCGCCATGCACCATCAGCTGCGAGCCGCTGCGGCCCAAAGCCTTGTCGAACGCGTTCGGATAGCCCGTGTTGAACGACAAATAGTACGCCGACTGCGGATTCATCTGACCCGGATTGATCGAGTAGAATCCTTCCGGCGCCTGGCGGTCGCCTTCGCGCACCTTCGGGCCGAGGTCGCCCGACCAGCGACAGATCGGATAGGTCTTGAGCAGCGCGAACTGGCCGTTGCGGGTCTGCTTCCAGACCTCGAGCTCGGCCTCCTGCTTGAACAGGCGCACCAGAATCGGCGATTGCAGGTCCATGTTCTTCTCGACCATCGCGGCGAGAAGTTTTGGCGGGACCGGCTGGTTGGCCTTGGCATTGGTCGCAAGCGAAACCTGGTCGGTATCGCAGCCGGCCAGCACGAAGCTGGCGGCAAGCGCCACCGAAACCAGAAACGCGCGAGCAAGCGAACGAGAAATCAAGATGGACCCCACACCGTCCAGGGCAGCGCGCGCAAACCCCAATCTTGAAGCATGATCCGACCGGAGACCCGGACCCGTCGCGACGGGCTTTTTCGCAATCACGCTCCAGCGCTTATGCCCTAAAGCATTGATTAAAATTCTAACCTCTGGGTCATGTGGTCGCAACCCGAACGGGGATCACGAGCCCGTTGGCCCAAAGGCGTGGTCAACGAAGACTTAAACTGGGCCGTAACTTGGGCCTCGCGGCCAAACCGGTACAGAGATCGCTGATTTGGGCAAAAAAAGGGTTAACGCGGGGTTACCGGACGCCTGCGGGGCTTGGCCGGCCTCAAATCCAGCGTCGTCCTGGCGAAAGCTTGGACGACGGCGGAGGGTAACGCGTCCAACGGGTCCCAAACCGCCCGAATCAGCCCAGTTTCCGGCCGATATCGAGGAATTTCTGCCGCCGATGCTTGCGAATGGCGTCACCGTCGAGGCCCCGGAGTTCGTCGAAGGCCTTGGCGATGGCATCGCCCGTGGTGGCGATCATGGCGGCGGGGTCGCGATGGGCGCCGCCGACCGGCTCCTTCAGGATGCTGTCGATCACGCCGAATCGGAGCATGTCCTGTGCCGTGATCTTCATGTTGTTGGCGGCTTCCTGCGCCTTGGAGCCGTCGCGCCAGAGGATCGAGGACGCCGCCTCGGGCGAGATCACGCTGTAGATCGCGTGCTCCAGCATCAGGACCTTGTTGGCGGTGGTGATGGCGATGGCGCCGCCCGACATGCCCTCGCCGGTGATGATGGCGACGTTCGGCACGGTCAGCGCCATGCAGGCATCGGTCGAACGCGCGATCGCCTCGGCCTGGCCGCGCTCTTCCGCACCGATGCCGGGATAGGCGCCGGCGGAATCGGCGAGCGACAGCACCGGCAGGCCGAACCGCTCGGCCATCTCCATCAGCCGCACGCATTTGCGATAGCCCTCGGGCCGCGCCATGCCGAAATTATGCTTGATGCGGCTCTCGGTGGAATCGCCCTTTTCCTGGCCCATCACGCAGATGGCCTCGCCGCGGAAGCGGCCGAAGCCGGCTACCAGCGCCTCGTCCTCGCCGAACTTGCGGTCGCCGGCGAGCGGGGTGAACTCGGTGATCAGGCCCTTGATGAAGTCGTTGAAATGCGGCCGCTGCGGATGCCGCGCGACCAGCGTCTTCTGCCACGGCGTCAGGTTCAGATAGAGGTCGGCCATCGCCTGCGCCGCCTTGTCCTCGATCCGCCCGATCTCCTCGGCGATGTCGCTGCCGGAGGCCGCAAGCGTCCGCAATTCATCGAGCTTGGAATCGAGCTCGGCGACGGGCTTTTCGAAATCGAGATAGCTGCGCATCTGGTCTGGCATCAACTCAATATAGGGAGGACGGGGCGAGGCGGCGAAGCGGATTCGATGTCGTGGAAAGAAATGTAGGTCCGTCAATGAGTTGGCTTGTGTGTTCGCAACCAGCGCAGGCCAATCATCGTGAGGCCCCGGCTCTTTCTGCGGAGATGTGGCCGAAGTCAAGGCGGTTTCGGCCTTGGCCTGTAGCGGGGCGACGCGCAGACCTACTTCTCCGCCAGCGGGTGCAGGTCGCGGACCAGGCTCTTCAGCCGCTCCTCGACCACGTGGGTGTAGATCTGGGTGGTCGAGATGTCGGTATGGCCGAGCAGCGTCTGCACGATGCGCAAATCGGCCCCGTTGTGCAGCAGGTGGCTGGCGAAGGCGTGGCGCAGCACGTGGGGGGAGACCAGCCGGGCCTGCAGGCCCGAAGCGACCGCGAGCTCCTTCAAGTCGCGGGCAAAGTGCTGCCGCGTCAGATGCCCGCTCTCGCCGAAGGAGGGGAACAACCATTTCGAGGCCGCCACGCTGTTTTTCTTGTCGGACTTGTTGTTGTCCTTGGCGGCCTCCGTCGCCGCGAGGTAATCGGCCATCGCCTGCCGCGAGGCCTCGTTGAGCGGCACCAGCCGTTCCTTGTTGCCCTTGCCGCGCACCACGATCATGCGGGCGTCGCGCTTCGCGGCCGTGCGCGGCAGCGCCACCAGTTCGGAGACGCGCAGGCCGGTGGCGTAGAGCACCTCGAGCAGGCAATAGAGTCTCAGGGCGCGCAGCCGTTTCGAGGGCGAGGCATCCTCCGCCTCGCTCAATTCCTTGGCGCGGCGGAGCATGCGGTCGACATCGGCGATCGACAGCACCTTCGGAAGGCCGCGGCCGCGCTTGGGGCCGGACAGGATCGCCGCGGGATCGTCGGTTCTGATGCGTTCGTTCAGGAGGAAGCGATAGAGATGCCGCATCGCCGACAGCCGCCGCGCGACGCTGGTGGACTTGAAGCCGCGCGTGTCGAGATCGGCGAGATAGTCGCGCAGCGTCTGTGTCTCCGCGTCCGCGAATGCATGGCCGACACGGCCGAGAAACTCGGAGAAGTCGGTGAGGTCGCGGCGATAGGCATCGAGCGTATTGGCACCGGCGCCCTGTTCCGCCGCGAGCATGTCGAGGAACAGGCCGGTGAGTTTTGTGTCCGAGGGCTTGCTGGCGGAAGATCTGGCACGCATGCCCGGCAGCCTAGCTTCTATTTCTTGAGAAACTTATCCGGCGGGATCGTCACCGTCATTTCCCGCGGCTTGGGATTGACGAAGTTCGCCAGCGCGAAGACCACGCCATAGACGATGCCGGCGATCACGGCGACGACCGTCAGGAAGCGGAACAGGCTGGGCATCGGCAGGATCTCGGAGAGGGTCTCGGTCAGGCGGCTTGGCGGGCAAATTAACCAATGAAATCATCCAACACGTTAGCCGTTTCGTGGCAAGAGTCCTCTGGCGAGGGCCCCTGCGGGGTCGTATAGGTGGCCAAAGGATGCCGCCTTTGGCGGCAGATCGAGCGAGACCCATTCGAGCGAGACAAATGCCCGACGCCGCGTTGCCGATCCAAGCTTCGCCCGAGGCCGACATCCTGTCGGCGCTGGGGACGCGCTCGATCGTGCTCGTCGGCATGATGGGGGTGGGCAAATCCACCATCGGCCGCCGCATGGCTCTCAGGCTCAAGCTGCCCTTCGTCGATGCCGACACCGAGATCGAGGCCGCAGCCGGCATGACCATACCGGAAATCTTCGAGCGCCACGGCGAGCCGCATTTCCGTGACGGCGAGGCCCGCGTGATCGCGCGTCTGCTCGACGGCGGCCCCATCGTGCTGGCGACCGGCGGCGGCGCCTTCATGCGCGAGGAGACGCGGAGCCGTATCGCGGCAAAGGCGATCTCGATCTGGCTCAAGGCCGATCATGACGTCATCATGCGCCGTGTGCGCCGGCGCGCCGACCGTCCGTTGCTCCAGACCGCCGATCCCGAAGGAACCGTGACGCGCCTGCTCACCGAGCGCGAGCCGGTCTACGGCCATGCCGACCTCACCATCGCCTCGCGCGACGTGCCGCACGACAAGATCGTTGAGGAGACCATCGAGACGCTACGCGCGCATCTTTGCGGCGAACGGGCGTCCCCGCCACCAGCCGACGTCGCGAGTGCCGCACGATGACCGCGCCTTTGAAACATTCCGATCCCGTCAACGTCGAGGTCGCGCTGGAGAATCGCGCCTATGACATCGTCATCGGCCGCGGCGTTCTGGCTTCGCTCGGCGAACGCGTCGCGCGCCTGCGCCCCGGCGTGCGCACCGCGATCGTGACGGATCGCACCGTCGCGAAATACTGGCTCGAACCCGCCGAGGCCTCGCTCGCAGCCAGCGGCATTGCGACATCGCGCATCGTCGTCGAGGAAGGCGAGATCTCGAAGACCTATGCCGGTCTCGAAAAGGTCAGCGAAGCCCTGATCGCCGCGAAAATCGAGCGCAACGATCTCGTCATCGCGCTCGGCGGCGGCGTGGTCGGCGATCTCGCCGGCTTTGCAGCGGCGATCCTGCGCCGCGGCGTCGATTTCGTGCAGGTGCCGACCTCGCTGCTGGCGCAGGTCGATTCCTCCGTCGGCGGCAAGACCGGCATCAACTCGCCGCAGGGCAAGAATCTGCTCGGCGCCTTCCACCAGCCGGTGCTGGTGATTGCCGACACCGCCGTGCTCGACACGCTGTCGCCCCGGCAATTCCGCGCCGGCTATGCCGAGGTCGCCAAATACGGCGTGCTCGGCGACGAGGCCTTCTTCACCTGGCTCGAGAAGAACCATTCCGACATCTCCAAAGGCGGTTCGGCGCGCGAGCATGCGATCGCGACCTCCTGCCGCGCCAAGGCCGGCGTGGTCTCGCGCGACGAGCGCGAGACCGGGGAGCGCGCGCTGCTCAATCTCGGCCATACGTTCGGCCATGCGCTGGAAGCCGCGACCGGCTTCTCCGACCGCCTGTTTCACGGCGAGGGCGTTTCGATCGGCATGACGCTGGCGGCGCAGTTTTCGGCGAAGCTCGGCATGATCGGTGAAGCGGATGCGACGCGCGTCGAGCGTCACCTCGTTGAGGCAGGCCTGCCGACGCGCTTGCAGGACATCGCGGGCTTCGCGCAGGAGGGGCTTGCCGATGCCGACGCGCTGATGGCGCTGATGGCGCAGGACAAGAAGGTCGTGCGCGGCAAGCTCACCTTCATCCTGCTGGAGGCTGTGGGACGCGCCGTCGTCGCGAAGAACGTCGAACCGGCTCCGGTGCGCGACTTCCTCAAGGACAAGCTCGCCCACAAGGCGTGACACGCGGTTGAACGGCGCTAAAGCGTTTTCGAGCGAAGTGGGTACCGGTTCGCGTCAAGAAAACGCGTCAAAACAAGAAACCAGAGTGGTTCATGGATTGGCTCGGATTCACCATCGTCATTCTCTGCCTGCTCGTCTCCGGCTTCTTCGCCGCGAGCGAGACCGCGTTGACCGGCGCCTCGCGCGCCAGCATGCTGCGGCTCTCCAAGCAGGGTAATCGCGACGCCGACGTGGTCTCGCAGCTGCTCGACATGCGCGAGCGCCTGATCGGCGCGCTGCTGCTCGGCAACAACATCGCCAATATCAGTGCATCCGCCCTGGCCACCAGCATCTTCACGGCCTGGTTCGGCGACGTCGGCGTGCTCTATGCCACCGGCCTGATGACCGCGCTGGTCGTGATCTTCGCCGAGGTGCTGCCCAAGACCATTGCGATCAACGCGCCTGATCGCATGGCGCTGGCGGTGGCACGCCCGATGCGGCTGACGATGTACGTGCTGGGGCCGCTGCTGCGGATCGTGGAAGTCATCGTTCGGCTGTTGATGCGCCTGTTTGGCCTTGCCGGCGAGCACCAGGCGATCCTGTCGCCGACCGAGCGCCTCCGCGGCGCGGTCGACCTGCTGCACCATGAAGGCAAGTTCGAGAAGCACGACCGCGACATGCTGGGTGGGCTGCTCGATCTGCGCGAGCTCCAGGTCTCCGACGTCATGATCCATCGCACCGAGATGACGATGATCAACGCCGACCTGCCGCCGGAGGATCTGGTGCGCGAGGTGCTGGCGGCCGAATACACCCGCATTCCACTGTGGCGCGAGAAGCCGGAAAACATCATCGGCGTGCTCCACGCCAAGGATTTGCTGCGCGCGATTCGCGCGGCCGACGGCGAGACCTCGCGCATCGACGTCTCCACCATCGCGCTGCCGCCGTGGTTCGTGCCGGAGATGCGGCCCGTCTCCGAGCAGCTCAAGGCGTTCCGCCGCCGCAAGACCCATTTTGCCCTGGTCGTCGACGAGTACGGCGAAGTGGAAGGTCTCGTGACGCTAGAAGACATTCTGGAAGAGATCGTCGGCGACATCTCCGACGAGCACGACGTCGTGGTCGCGGGCGTGCGCGCCCAGCCGGACGGCTCGGTCGTCGTCGACGGCTCGGTGCCGATCCGCGACCTCAACCGCGCCATGGACTGGCACCTGCCTGACGAAGAGGCAACGACGGTCGCCGGCCTCGTCATTCACGAGGCGCGCTCGATTCCCGACCGCGGCCAGAGTTTCACCTTTCACGGCTTCCGCTTCCGCGTCCTCCGCCGCGAACGCAACCGCATCACCGCACTCCGTATTTCACCGGTGCCGCGCGAGACGGAGATGGAGGAAGCCAAGCGGCGGCGGGCCGGGACGTCGTTTTGACGCGGTAGCTGTCATCGTCCGCGAAGGCGGACGATCCAGTACGCCGCAGCGGCTCGATTCTAGCCGCGCCGCCTCGGAGTACTGGATGCCCGCCTTCGCGGGCATGACAGCCGTATCGGCGAGCTAGCTCCCGCCTTCTCCCGGCGCTTGCGCGTGGATCGCCAGTGCGTGCACGCTGCCGGAGAGTTCCGCGGCGAGCGCCGAATTTATCATGCGGTGCCGATCAACCCGGCTCTTCCCTTTGAAGGCGGAAGACACAATATAAACGCGGAAGTGCGTCTCGCCGCTCGGCCGATGGCCGGCGTGGCCCTCATGCAAATGTGACTCGTCGACGACTTGCAGGCTTTCCGGCGTGAAAGCTTCCTGCAACTTGTTGCTGATAGTGTCTCTGATGGCCATCTGGGTCATTACGGTGCGAGATCGCTCTCCGTATTGCATAGGCCGCCTCTGGCGGTCGTTCAAGGACGCCTCAGCATAGTTTCGGCTATGCTTTTCAGCTAATTGCAATGTCAAGACTTGAAGGTTTTTGCATTGCGTAGTCAAAGTCAGCCATGCCGATCGATTCATCAAAGTTCTTCGACTCCATCCGGATCAAGCCGAAAGGCAAGCAGCCGGAAGTGAAGCCGCGCGACGCCGTGGTCAATTGCGAATGGACCGGGTGTCAGAACAAGGGCGCGCATCGTGCGCCCAAGGGTCGCGACAATCAGCGTGAGTACTGGCACTTCTGCCTGAATCATGTGCGCGAGTACAACCAGAACTACAATTTCTTCTCCGGCATGAATGCCGACGCTGTCGCGCGCTATCAGAAAGATGCGCTGACCGGTCATCGTCCGACCTGGAAGATGGGCGCCAATGGCGGCGTCAAGAAAGGCGCCGAGGCCGAGATCGACGGTGCCTTCGATCCGTTCAGCATGTTCCAGGAGCTCAACGGCCGCACCGGCTGGCGCGCCGGCCCGCAGGCCGCGCCCAAGGCCGAGACGCGCAAGATCATGAACGCCGAGCGCAAGGCGCTCCAGGTGATGGGCCTCGGCCCCGAGTCCACCCTCGCCGACGTCAAGTCCAAGTACAAGGCGCTGGTGAAGCAGCACCACCCCGACGCCAACGGCGGCGACCGCTCCACCGAGGACCGCCTGATCGAGATCATCAAGGCGTATAATTATCTGAAGACCGTGGTGCGCGAGGCCTGAGGCCGCGCCACTGTCTTCCCTTCTCCCCTTGTCGGAGAAGGTGGCGCGAAGCGCCGGATGAGGGGTTGCTTCCTCAAATTCCAATGCAAGGGATTGTGCGGGGAGAGAACCCCTCACCCGTCTCGCCGCTACGCGGCGAGCCACCCTCTCCCACAAGGGGAGAGGGAAAGAACGCCGTTCTATCCAGGCTACGTTTCATCACGCCTCCGGCATCGCCCCCACATATGACGAGCTCGGCCGGATCAGCCGCCCCGTCCGCTGCTGCTCGCGCGCATGGGCGGTCCAGCCGGCGGCGCGCGCCACCGCGAAGATCGGCGTGAAGGCCTGCCTCGGGATCGCCAGCGCATCGAGCAGGATCGCGGTGAAGAACTCGACATTGGTCTCCAGCGGCCGGTCCGGATTCTTCTTGCGCAGCGCGCTGCGGATGTAGGCCTCCACCTCGCCGGCAAAGGGCAGGTCGGCGCCGTCCGAGGCCAGCGCCTCGATCGCGGTCTTGAGCACGTCGGCGCGCGGATCGCGCACGCGATAGACGCGATGACCAAAACCCATCATCCGCTCGCCGCGGGCGAGTGCCGCGTCCACCCAAGGCTGGATGCGCTCGCGCGAGCCGATGGCGTCGAGCATTTCCAGCACCGGCTCCGGCGCGCCGCCATGCAGCGGACCCGTCAGCGCGCAATAGCCGGCGGTGACGGCGGCGAATAGATCAGCCTGCGTCGAGGCCACCACGCGCGCGGTGAAGGTCGAGGCGTTCATGCCGTGGTCGCTGGCGGTGACGAGATAGGCGTCCAGCGCCGTGACCTCGCGTGGTTCGGGCGCGCGTCCGTGCAGCATGCGAAGCGTATCGGCGGCGTGGCTCGCGTTCGGATCGGGCGCCACGGGATCGAGACCCCTAGCGCGGCGGACGAGCGCGCCCGCAATTACCGGGAATGCGCCTACGATCGTCGCCTCATGGGCTAGGTCGTGCTCGGCGCGAAGTCCCGCGACCGCCGCGCGAAACCCGTCGACGACGCCCATGCCGCGCGTTGCCGGCAGCAGCTCATCCAGCCGCGCGAAGGCGCGCTCGCGTGCCGCGCCGAGGCTCGCGCGCACATTGGCTTCGCTCAGCGTGGTCGTGCTGGCGCCGTTCCAGAGCCGGGCGGTGACGCCCTCAAAGCTCGACTGACTCGCCAATCGGCCGACATGCTCGCCGGCGATGATCAACTCGCCGCGCTCGCCGTCGACATGGCTCAGCACGGTTTCGGCCGCGGGAACGCCGTCCAGCCCGATCTGGCTCTTGGTGAGGTGGATGTTCATGGCCCAAATCTCCTTTGCACCAGCCAAAGGTCGGGCCTCTCGACAGATTGATCAATCTTGATTATATAAATGAATATGAAAAATTCCGAGGGGCTTTACCTCTCCGCCCGGGAAGCCGCCGCCGAGCTCGCGATCTCGCCGGCCACGCTCTACGCCTATGTCAGCCGCGGCCTGGTCCGCTCCGAGCCGACGCCGGACTCGCGCAAGAACCGCTATCGCGCCGAGGACGTCCGGGCGCTGAAGGAGCGCCGGGTGCCGTCGCCGGAGCCGCGCGGCCTGCGCAGTTTCGATGCCGATCTGCCGGTCATGGACACGGAGATCTCCACCATCACCGAGGACGGCGCGATCTATCGCGGTGTCAATTGCGTCGATCTCGCCGAAAACGACACGCTGGAGCACACGGCGACGCTTTTGTGGGATGTCTCCGGCGTCGATCCGTTTGCGCCGGATAATCAGCCCGCGGTGTCCGACGAGATGCGCGCGATCGCACAGGCCGCGCGCCGGGCGGCACCGATCGATCGCGCCATTGCCGTGCTGGCGCTCGCATCGAGCGCCGATCCCCGCGCGTTCACGCGTGCACCGGATGGCCGCGCCATGGTCGGTGCGCGCATCGTCCGGCTCCTGGTCGCGACCATGCTCAACGCGGAGCCGTCCGCCGAGCCGCTACATCAGCAGATCGCGAGGGCCTGGGCGCCCGACAACAAGCACGCGGCCGATCTGATACGTCGCGCGCTGGTTCTGCTCGCCGAGCATGAGTTGAACGCGTCCACCTTCACCGCGCGCTGCGCGGCCTCCACCGGCCTCAATCTTTATGATTCCGTCATCGCCGGCCTCGCCGCGCTGAAGGGACCGAAGCACGGCGGCGCCGGCGTGCTCGCCTCGCAGCTCGTCAAGGCGCTGGTGGATCGTGACGTCGAGCCAATGGTCCGCGAACGCGTCGCGCTCGGCGAACGCTTTGCCGGCTTCGGTCACGGCGTCTACAAGCGGGGCGATCGGCGCGCGCAGTCGCTCCTGAATGCCCTGGCCCGCGCCGGCGCACCCCGCAAATTCACCAAGGAGGTGCCGGAGCGGATCGCGGAGGCGACCGGCGAGCTCGTCAACATCGACTACGCGCTCGCGGTGCTCGTGCACGCGCTGCGCCTGCCCGCAGGCAGCGAGCTCGCCTTGTTCGCGATGGCCCGCAGCGTCGGCTGGATCGCTCATGCGAGCGAGCAATTACAGCACGGCAAGCTGATCAGGCCGCGGGCAAGGTATGTCGGGCCTGCGCCGGGGCGGAGGGCGGGGGTTGCGGATTCCAAAGGATGATCAAGAAACCTCATGGTGAGGAGCGCGGAACGCGCGTCTCGAACCATGCAGGCCCCGCTGTCGCCCGCGGCCATCCTTCGAGACGCCCGTCGTTGGCAGGTCCTCTCAGGATGAGGGTGGTGTGCTTGGATAGATCACCCTCGCGGCTTCGCCACCGCGACGCCGCCGCCATTCCGGCGGCGATAGATCCAGACCGCCAGGCCCAGAACGATCGCGACGCCGATCACGGTCAGGATCCAGATGTGCTTGCCGACATGTCCATGGTGGTGCAGCCCGGCATATTCGTGCAGCACAGAGACCGCCAAAACACCCGGCAGCACATGCGCCGGCGCCCAGACCAGGATCGCCGGGATGTTGATGGCATAGAAGCGGGCCGGGGGCATGCCCAGCGCACCCGCGGTGACCGGGACGAAGGCACGGATCGGCGGCACGAAGCGGGCGAAGAACACCGCCCAGGTGCCGAAGCGGTGGAAGAAATTCTCGCTCTGCTCGACCACGCGCGGATAATTGGTCAACGGCCAGGTGTTGAGGATCTCCCGTTGCTGCCGGTGGCCGATCCAGTAGGCCGAACCGTCGCCGAGCACTGCGCCGAGGGCTGCCGCCAGCAACACCCATTGCAGCCTAAGCTCGCCGCCCGGGACCAGGGCGCTTAGCGCCAGGATGATGGTCGAGCCGGGGATCACAGACCCCACCACCGGAACCGCCTCCAGCAGGGCCGCCAGGAACAGGGTCAGATAGGCCAGCCACGCATGGGCCGAGACGAAGGAAATGAGGGGATCGAGAAAGGACGTCACGTCGTCTCTGTGGTGGGATCGGGCCTCGGGGTTCGGGCCCTGCATTCGGACCCTACATAAGTAACAAGCGGCGGTAAAAGTGCCACCCGCGTGGGCAGGACCGCGCCCTTGGCACGAAATTCAGGCGTGATTCGCAGGGCAGCCTTCCAAAAATCGCGTTCCTTGCCTATCTAAATGAAAAGACAACGGAACTTTGATTGGGGGGCGGGCTTCTGCCCGCACGTTGTCTCTGATAGGTTCGCGATCGCACCCAGCCGCAGCCAACGTGCAATAACTGGTCTCGGGATCGCCCGGGACCTCGGAGGATTGATGACGACCGCCGCGATGTCCAAAGTTGAGGAAGTTTCCGGTTTGCCCGACATGAAGGTGTCGGTGCGCCAGGTGTTCGGGATCGACAGCGATCTCGAAGTCCCCGCTTATTCCGAAGTCGATCCTCACGTCCCCGAAGTCGATTCCGATTACCGCTTCGATCGCGCCACCACGCTCGCCATTCTCGCCGGCTTCGCGCACAACCGCCGCGTCATGGTCACGGGCTATCACGGCACCGGCAAATCCACCCATATCGAACAGGTCGCCGCGCGGCTGAACTGGCCCTGCGTGCGCGTCAACCTCGACAGCCACATCAGCCGTATCGACCTCGTCGGCAAGGACTCGATCGTGGTCCGGGACGGCAAGCAGGTCACTGAATTCCGCGACGGCATCCTGCCCTGGGCGCTCCAGCATAATGTCGCGCTGGTGTTCGACGAATACGACGCCGGCCGTCCGGATGTGATGTTCGTGATCCAGCGCGTGCTGGAAGTCTCCGGCCGGCTGACGCTGCTCGACCAGAACAAGGTGATCAAGCCGCACCCGGCATTCCGCATGTTCTCGACCGCAAACACCGTCGGCCTCGGCGACACCTCGGGCCTCTATCACGGCACCCAGCAGATCAACCAGGGCCAGATGGACCGCTGGTCGATCGTCACCACGCTGAACTATCTCAGCCATGACGAGGAAGTGGAGATCGTGCTGGCCAAGGCCAAGCACTATCGCACCACGGAGGGCCGTGACATCGTCAACAAGATGGTTCGCCTCGCCGATCTCACCCGCAACGCCTTCGCCAATGGCGATCTGTCGACGGTGATGAGCCCGCGCACGGTGATCACCTGGGCCGAGAACGCCGACATCTTCAGCGACATTGGTTTTGCGTTCCGGGTCACCTTCCTCAACAAATGCGACGAGCTCGAACGCCCCCTCGTCGCCGAGTTCTACCAGCGCTGCTTCAACGCGGAGCTGCCGGAATCGGCGGTGAACGTGGCGCTCAGCTGATCTCTCTCGGTGTCGTCCCGGCCGAGTGCGCAATTGCGCACGGGGACCGGGACCCATGCCGCGAGGTCTCTCGGTGAAGCGACGCTGATAGTTTTCCCTGACGCAACAACCGTCGGTGGCTATGGATCCCGGCCTTCGCCGGGACGACGGTGAGATCGAGATGAGCACCACCTCCAACTCCAAGTTCCGCAACACCAAGGAAGCCCCGACCGAGCCGTTCAAGCGCTCGGTGGCCTCCTGCCTGAAGGCGATCGCCAAGGCGCCCGAGCTCGATGTCAGCTTCGCCGCCGAGCGTCCCGGGCTCGCGCCGGGCAAGGCGCGGCTGCCCGAACCCGCGCGAAAAATGACCAGGCGTGATGCCGCGATCGTGCGCGGCCACGCCGATTCCATCGCGCTCAAGCTCGCCTGTCATGATCCAAAGCTGCATCGCAAGCTGATGCCGGGCAATCCGCAGGCGCGCGGCGTGTTCGAGGCGGTGGAGCAGGCCCGTGTCGAGGCGATCGGCGCGCGGCGCATGGCGGGCGTTGCGAAAAACCTCACCGCGATGCTCGACGACCATTTCCATCGCGGCAAGTTCGACGAGATCACCGATCGCGCCGACGCGCCGCTCGCCGACGCGCTGGCGATGCTGGTGCGCGAACGCCTGACCGGCATGGCGCCGCCCACGGCCGCCAAGAAGATGGTCGATCTCTGGCGTCCCATCCTGGAAGACAAGATCGGCAGGCGGCTCGACCGGCTCGATACCGTGGTCGAGGACCAGACCAGGTTCGGCGATGCCGTGCATGATCTGCTGACGGCGCTGGAAATCGGCGACGAGCGCAGCGCCGACAGCGAAGACAATGACGAGAACGACGAGAACCAGGACGGCGACAACGATCAGTCCGGTGCCGAGGGCTCGCCCGATTCCGACGCCGCGCAGGAGATGAGCGCCGACCAGGCGCAGGCCTCGAGCGAGGAGATGAGCGAGAGCGCGATGGAAAGCGCGCAGGCCTCGACCTCCGACACCTTCGACGACGGCGAGCTCGGCGACGACGAGACGCCGGGTGAGGCGACGCGGCCGAATTCGCACGGCAAGAACGAGCCGCGCGGGCCGGAATATCATGCCTTCGCGCCGAAGTTCGACGAGGTCATCGCCGCCGAGGACCTCTGCGACCATGACGAGCTGGAGCGGCTGCGTGCCTATCTCGACAAGCAGCTCGCGCATCTGCAGGGCATCGTCGCCCGTCTCGCCAACCGCCTCCAGAGGCGCTTGATGGCGCAGCAGAACCGCGCCTGGGAGTTCGATCTCGAAGAGGGCATTCTGGACCCGGCGCGGCTGTCGCGCGTGGTGACCGATCCCTATCACCCGCTGTCCTTCATGCACGAGAAGGAGGCGACGTTCCGCGACACCGTGGTGACGCTGCTCTTAGACAATTCCGGCTCGATGCGCGGGCGCCCGATCACGGTCGCGGCGACCTGCGCCGACATCCTCGCCCGCACGCTGGAGCGCTGCGGCGTCAAGGTCGAGATTCTCGGCTTCACCACGCGCGCCTGGAAGGGCGGGCAATCGCGCGAGGCGTGGCTTGCCGCCGGCAAGCCGGCCAGTCCGGGCCGTCTCAACGATCTCCGCCACATCATCTACAAGTCGGCGGACGCCCCGTGGCGCCGTGCGCGAAAAAATCTCGGCCTGATGATGCGCGAGGGGCTGTTGAAGGAGAACATCGACGGCGAGGCGCTCGACTGGGCGCACAAGCGCCTGCTCGGCCGGCCCGAGCAGCGCAAGATCCTGATGATGATCTCGGACGGCGCGCCGGTCGACGATTCCACGCTGTCGGTCAATCCCGGCAACTACCTCGAGCGGCACCTGCGCCACATCATCGAGGAGATCGAGACCCGCTCGCCGGTCGAGCTGATCGCGATCGGCATCGGCCACGACGTGACGCGCTATTATCGCCGCGCGGTGACGATCGTGGACGCCGAAGAGCTCGGCGGCGCCATCACTGAAAAGCTCGCCGAACTGTTCAGCGAGACCAACACCGCGCCCACGCAACCGGCCGGCCGCCCGCGACGCAAACTGCATTCGTGAGCAATCATCGATCCCGCCGCAGCTTTATCGGCCACGCGGCGGCGGGATTTTCCACTTTCGCACTGTCTCGCCTGGCGCAGGCGCAGCCTGCGCCGAAGCCGGCGCTGATCGAGCACGCCGTCGCAGCGCCCGTCGGCATCGAGGTCAACGCGCGGCCGATCCCCAATTTCGAGCCGCGCGACCGCGCGCGCACGCGGTTCGGTTCGCTGGACTATCGCGGAGGCCTGGTGCTGACCTCGCCGCATCGCGGCTTCGGCGGCCTGTCCGGCTTCCGCTTTCTCGACACCAAAGGCGAGCGCTTCCTCGCGGTCTCCGACCAGGGCACCTGGTTCACCGGTCGCATCCGCTATTCCGGGCGGAGCATGACGGGTCTCGACGACGTCGTGGCCGCGCCGGTGCTCAATGCGGAGGGGCGGCCGATCACGGAGAAGCGGCTGTGGTACGACACCGAGGCGCTCGCGCGCGACGGCGACCTCGTCTATGTCGGGCTCGAGCGCGTCAACCAGATCATGCGGTTCGATTTTGCGAAGGGCGGCACAAGCGCCCGCGGCGAGGTGCTGCCGACGCCGCCCGCGGTGCGAAAGCTGCCCTATAACAAGGGGCTCGAGGCGCTGGTGTTTGTCCCCAGGGACATACCAAAGGGGCAGCCGCTCGCGGGGACCTTGATCGCGCTGTCGGAAGGCGGCTTCGATGCCGACGGCAATCTGATCGGCTTCTTGATCGGCGGCCCGACGCCGGGCCAGTTCAGCATTCGCCGCACCGACCAGCAGCTCATCAGCGACGCCGTGCTGCTGCCCTCGGGCGATCTCCTGATCCTCGAACGAAAATTTTCCTGGTTCACCGGCGTCGATATCCGCATCCGCGCGATCCCCCTGAAATCGATCGTGCCGGGCGCATTGGTCGACGGCCCTGTGCTGTTCAAGGCCGATCTCGGCCATGAGATCGACAACATGGAAGGCATCGATGCCCACGTCACCGCCGACGGCGAGACCGTGCTGACGCTGGTGTCCGACGACAATTTCTCGATGCTCCAGCGCACCCTGCTGCTACAGTTCGCGCTAGTGGAGTAGGGCGCCCTCGGCGCGCGGCCGCAATGCATGACGCTACGGGCGGCCATTCCCCCGGCGCGGCTGGCAATCCGCGTTTCCCTCACTAAACTCCCCTGCATCGCCCTCCCTCCCTTTCGGAACTCCCCCGCATGAGCGCCCTGTTTTCCCCGATCAAGCTGCGCGGCCTGAATTTGAAGAACCGCGTCGTGGTGTCGCCGATGTGCCAATATTCGGCCGAGGACGGCGTTCCCACCGACTGGCACTTCACCCACATCAACAATCTCAGCCTGTCGGGCGCGGCGATGTTCTGCATCGAGGCGACCCATGTCGAGGCGATCGGCCGCATCACGCCGGGCTGCCTCGGGCTCTACAGCGATGCCGCCGAGGCCGCGCTGAAGCAGATCCTCGCCTCGGTGCGGAAACATTCTTCCACCGTCGTCGCGATGCAGCTCGCGCACGCGGGCCGCAAAGCCTCGAGCGCGCGGCCCTGGGACGGCGGCCAGCTGATCCCGCAGAGCGAGGGCGGCTGGCAGACCGTGGCGCCGTCGGCGCTGCCGCACAAGGAGGGCGAAGCCGCGCCGCTGGCGCTCGATGCCGCCGGCCTCAAGCGCATCCGCGATGCCTTCGTCGATGCGGCGAAACGCGCCGATCGCATCGGCATCGACGCGATCGAGCTGCACGGCGCGCACGGCTACCTCCTGCATCAGTTCCTGTCGCCGATCTCGAACAAGCGCACCGACGAATATGGCGGCTCGCTGGAGAACCGCATGCGCTTCCCGCTGGAGGTCTACGACGCGGTGCGCGCGGTGTTCCCGCACGACAAGCCGGTCGGCATGCGGGTGTCGTCGACCGACTGGGTCGACGGCGGCTGGGATCTGGCGCAGACGATTGAGTTCGCCAAGGCGCTGAAGGCGCGCGGCGTCGACTGGATCGATGCCTCCTCCGGCGGCGTCTCGCCGCTGCAGAAGATCGCGCTCGGCCCCGGCTATCAGGTGCAGTTTGCCGAAGCCATCAAGCGCGAGACGGGATTGCCCACCATCGCAGTCGGCCTGATCACCGAGCCGAAGCAGGCCGAAGACATCGTCGCATCCGGCAAGGCCGACATGGTCGCGCTCGCCCGCGGCTTGCTCTACGACCCGCGCTGGGCCTGGCACGCGGCAGCCGAACTCGGCGGCGAGGTCGAAGCGCCGCCTCAATTCTGGCGCTCGCAGCCCTCGACCCAGAAGGCGTTGTTCGGCAAGACGACGTTCGGGGCGCGGTGAGGGGGTGCCTGATTGTGGTGCGAGAGCCGAGCCACAAACTCGTCATTGCGAGGAGCCCTTGCGACGAAGCAATCCAGACTGCGTCCGCTGAAAGAGCCTGGATTGCTTCGCTGCGCTCGCAATGACGGTCGGGGAGGCATGCGCCCACGCAAAGGTCGCCGCGCTGTGCGTCCTTTGGTCCTGAACCACCCCCCGCCTCACGCATCCGTAAACCCTCTCAGCTTCCACCTCCGCCAAATCTGGCCTAACCTCACGCGCGTCCAACTCCTCGCGGAGGCCCGCCATGCGGTTTCGTGTTCGAAAGGCTGCCCACGTCATCGAGCGCGTGGGGCTTGCGATGGCGGGCGCGGCGTGCGGGCTGTTCGTCGGCGCTTACGTGGGATCTGCTATACCCGCGCTCACCACCGAGGGCTTCCTGCTGCTGATGATGGTGCTGGGCTTCGTCGGCTTCTATCTCGGCATCGACACGCCGCAATTGCCGTTCGACGAGGCCCACGGCGACATCGACGCCGCGGAACTGTTGAGCGCCGCCGGCACGCTCTGCGCCACGCTCACCGCGCTCGCCTCCGTCGCCATCATCGTGCTCCGCCTCGAGCCGCATATCGCCTGGAGCTGGTTCGCCTTGTTCGGCTGGATCGCCGGCGTCGCGATGCAGATCGTCGCGGGCGCGAAGGCGCGGATGCGGACGTAGGGAGACCGTCTTAAAACACCACGCCCACCTTCGTGCCGCGCTTCCACGCGACGCGGCAGCGCTTCTTGGTGTTGACGTGCAGCAGCTCGAACCGATCGGGAATCTTCACCTGGCCGCCGAGATCGACGCAGGCGCCGCCCGGCGAATAGTCGATCAGCGTGCAGGGGATCACCGGCGCGCGCGGGTCGGTGATGATCTTGGCCTGGCGGGACACGAGGCCCGCGGGTTTGACGCGGGCATGTCGTCGCGGATGCATTGGCACTCTCCTCCAATTTCCGCGGATGGCGCGGGTGGTCAGGGCACCATGATGAACGAGAGGTGATTCGATCCGGCTAAAGCGGGGGCGATAATTTTAATGAATATTGGTGGTAGCCTGGTGGGGTGGGGTGGGGCGGGGCCTGCTTCGCAGGCACGACAGGGATGGTGTCGTGCGACGCTGCCTCAACCATCGTCATTGCGAGCGCAGCGAAGCAATCCAGACTGCCTCTGCGGAAAGATTCTGGATTGCTTCGCTGCGCTCGCAATGACGAGTGGGCTCACCCCACCACGATCTCCCCCGCCTCCGCCGCCATGCCCACATGCGGCGGCAGCGGCATCGGCACGGTCACATAATCCTTCGGCAGATTCACCGGCCGATAGTCCGGCTCCACCGCCATCCGCTTCACCACGCTCTCATGCACATGCGCGCCTTCGGGGATGGGGCGCGGTTCGCAATCGGGGATGTAGAGCCCGAGAAACACTTTCCGTTCCGGCCATTCCTTGTAGGTCGCGCTCTTCGGCAGATACTCCAGCACGCGCCACAGCGCCGTCATCGAATCATGAAGCTCGCCCGTCTTGCCGGTGTAAGCCGGCGGCACGTATTGGAACGGCGAGTTCGTGCGCTGGACGCCCCAGGCGAGCTGGTTCACCGTGCGCGGGTTGAAGTTCAGCCCGGCCTTGGTCGCCTCCTCGATCATCCAGAGCAGCGGATATTTGGACTCGCCGCTCTCGGCCTCCGGATAGCCGCCGCCGACGTCGCAATGCACGCCGGCGAACCACACCTGCAGGATGTCCTGCGGCTCCTTCTTGTCGTCGGGCACGAAGCGGTTGCGCCAATAATCCTGCGGCTCGTCATACTGCTTGAGGCGGAACATGCAGCGCCGCTCGTCGATGGCGATCGCCTGGCGGAAGATGTTGACGCTGGGATTGCGCAGCGTGAAGGCGAGCTCCTCAAAGCTCGGCAAATAGAGCCGGTCGGCGCGCGGCACGATCACGCTCGCCACCGTGTCCCAGACGCCGATGAAGTGGATGGTCGGCCAGCGCGACGAAGTAATGCGTGCGAACTGTGCGGCGAGATCGAACTTGTTTTTCGGCAGCGGCCCGTTGTCGTCAAAACCCTCATCGATGAGGTCGCTGACATCGTTGCCGCGCCCGGTGCCGGAATATTGCTTGTAAGCGACGAGGCCACTGCCTGCGAGGTTGGCCTGCTCCGGCGAGATCAGGCCGATCTTGTGGATCAGCCCCGCCAGCACCCGCACGGTATAGGCGCCGCGCGAAAAACCGAACAGGTAGATCCTGTCGCCCGGCGCGTAGTGCTGGACCAGGAAGCAATAGGCCGACAGCGTGTTGTCATCGAGCCCGTAGCCGGTGGCGAGCCCCAGCACCAAATTGACGTTGGCTTTCCAGCGGTGCCACGTCGACGGCTCCGTCACCGTGCCGACCCCGGGATCGTAGAACACCTTCTGCCGCGGCCGCGTCTTGTCGGTTTTGCGCAGGCAGCGATAGAGCTTCAGGACGTTGGAGATGTTTTCGGAAATCTCATTGCCGGTGCCGTCACAGCAGATGACGAGGTTCTTCGGCTCTGGAAGTTCTCGACTTAGATCCGCTGGACTGCTGCTATGATGCTCTTTCTGAATATTCTTTCTGTAGGTATCTGAAGTGCTTTCGCGTTCTTGGTCGAGCTCAAGCCCATACATTAATCTTATTGCTTGAGATACCTTCCCTTGGTCCTTTGGTGATAGCTTTGGAGCTACCGCGGAAATGAACTCGTAAAGTCTGTTGCCGAATTTCCTTCGAATCCCCTCTAGCCTTGGAATCAAATGCTCCGAATCCAAAAGCTCGTCACCGGCCGCCTCTACAAACGCCCGTTTGACATTTACGAAGCTTTCGTTTGCGGAAATGAGAGTAAGCCATTCACCTGTGTACTCCCGTCGCAACTCACGATCGGCGTTTAGAGCCGCAATCGTTGGCGGGAATCCGAGATCCATCAGAGCGAGCATAAGCATCAATCGCGCCTCGCCGTTTAGGACAGCCGGCTCGGCAAGTAGAATTCTAAGTGAATCGGCGAGGCGCCGATCTTTCAACTGCAATTGAGACACTATCTTGCGGCCCAATCGAAGATATCGGCCGCCATCGCGAACAAGCTGAGGATAAAGATTGATCAGATAGTTTATGAGGCCTTCTCGATCATCGTCATCGGACGCGCGCTCGATCGCCTCATCTAAAGGCGTTTTGCCCGAAGAATCTTGCATGCCTTGCGCGGTAACTTGGAGGCTAGCCCCTATGTAATCGAATGGCATCCTTTAGGTCGCTCTTAGCTGGGTTATTTTCTTGACCTCGCCGAATTTCGGTGAGCCGGCAACTAACTCTTCCAGTCCTTCCAGAAGACACATGGCCGGCGTGCCGACTAAAGGAAGGGTCTTTCCATTAGGTCGCCAATATTCGTGCATCTCCCAGTTTACATCAATGAAGATGGCTGCGCGCGGATGCTGAAGTGTAGCGTGATCGATTTCGAAGCCAACATAATTGGAGCCAGTACGGACGTACTGAAGGCCCAATCGCCACGGCAGACACCCGGCGTTGCTGGAAAATGGAGCAGCATTGCGTGGCGCCGCGCGAAAGTACCAGCCATTTTCTAAATCGATCCTTTGATCTTTGATGAAGGTATCGAACCAATAACTTGCTGCGGATTCCTCTATCGTCGACGGCTCCTTAAGTAGCCATTTAACGAATTCAGTTACTTCGGAGATATCGAGTTCGAGTAGATCGGCTATATGAGCGATAAAACGGGCTCGATATCGCACTCGTCCTACTAGATCGTTTGCCTCAAAGGTCATCGTGTGATTTGGAAAGCTCTTGTTGCTTTGTACTGAGAGTCGCCACTCTTCGTATATGCGCTTTGCGTCCGGCTCATCTTTGGCCATAGCTAGGGTGCGGAGGACGTCATCCTTAAGCCCATCAGGCATCAATTCGTCGCAATCAATATTTTCGAAGCATTGTGGTTGAACATAGGTGGGGCAATTTCGGACCACGTAAAGATGTCCCTAAAATAAGGCTACTGGGTTGTCTCGCACTATATTCGCTGCCCTTTTTTGCAGTCAACGAGCCCGCGTCGATACGGCTTCGTCTTGTCGGTCTTGCGCAGGCAGCGATAGAGCTTCAGGACGTTGGAGATGTTCTCCGAGATCTCGTTGCCGGTGCCGTCACAGCAGATGACGAGGTTCTTCGGCTCGGATGTGTGGTCGGCGTTGCGCTCGTGCTCCACAGGATGCCCCTCCCGCTGATGCTACCCGGGCGAGTATAGCGGAAAAGGGTGCGGAGAGGGAGATGGTGCTTCTTCCCCTCTCCCCTTGCGGGAGAGGGTGGATCGCCGCGAAGCGGCGAGACGGGTGAGGGGTCTCTCTCCGCGCGCGAATCTCCCGCGTCGGAGCTCCGCGGAGACAGACCCCTCATCCGGCGCCATAGCCGATGCGAAGCATCGGCGTTTTCAAGAACGGCGGCCGAAGACCGCCTACGCCACCTTCTCCCGCAAGGGGAGAAGGGAAAACAGCGCCCGCTACTTCTTCTTCTGACCGATCTCCGGCTGCCACGCCGCATCCTTGCGGCTCGGCGCTGCGGCGCTGGTCTTGATCTTGTCCTTCTTCGGCTTCTTGGTCTCGCGGTTGCTGCGTTGCTGTCCCTTGGCCATGACGTCGTCTCCTCCTGGGTTTCGAGTTCGTCCGCGTGCGAGATCGGCGCTGCAATGGTCACTGGCGGGGCTGTAAGATGCGTCCGCCGAGCCATTGAAGATCGCCGCCGCGCACACGAGGCGCGAAAGATGCAGCGCAACATCGACGCGCGGCAATTGCGTGAGCTGCGCTGACGTGGTCGAGCGTACGCCCGCGCCATGCCGATTGCGAGGACTAAAACGCCGCGCGCGAGCGCCGCGCTTGCGCCTTAAGTCCCGGCCCGCGCTGACATAATGCTGGCTATTGCCGCGCAAGAAGCGCATGCTTCGCCACAGCTGGCGTCGGTTCGGGGCCCCTTCTTTGCGAAAGGCAGGCGCGCATGACCATCCGCTCGCGGCGAGAAACCATCACCTTCAAGCATCCATTCCACATCCGCGGCCTCGATCGCGAATTGCCGGCCGGCGCCTATGAGGTCATCACCGACGAGGAGATGATCGAGGGCCTGTCGTTCGCGTCCTATCGCCGCGTCGCCACCATGATCACGGTCCCCTCCGAAGGCGTGCGCGGTGCGACGGAAATGCTGTCGATCGGCTCGGTCGACCTGGCGGATGCCCAACGTATCGACGCGAGTGCCTGAAATGACTGACATCCCGGTCGATCTCGACAGCCACCGCGGCATGGCCGCCCAGAAGGCAACCGATCTGCGCCGCGCGCTGGCCGATGTCGAGGCCCAGGTCAGGGAGCTGCGCGAGCGCGAGGCCGATCTCGAAAACCGCATGATGTCGGTGCCGGCCGCGTCCTGGCCCGAGGCCGCCGTGAAGGCCCGCCATCTGCTCAACCTCTATGCCGCGGGCCTGCCCGCCGAGGACACCCGCCACCGCGCGCTGGTGACCGCGCTGTTCGACGATTTCGCAAGGCTGAACGGCGACGGCTGACGCGGGCCAACTCAGGCGTCGTCCCGGCCGAGTGCGCTATTGCGCACGGAGCCGGGACCCATAGCCACCGAAGCGCATTGTTGTGCACCCTTGTGCCACAGCGTGCTTCGATAACGCTGACCGGCGTCCCCGTGCGCGACGCGCGGACGCAAAAGGAGTACCCCATGACACTCACCACCAGCCGCTTCATCGCCCACGACCAGGACCGCGGCATCGTCCAGTTCTCGATGCAGGACGGCCCCAAGGAGATCGCCTGCGCGATCTCGACCTCCGCCATGGACGACCTCGAGCGCGGCCCGCGCGCCAGGCCCAGCGAGCGCGAAGAGCAGTTCACCCGCCTGCGCGAACGCATCGAAGCTTGCACCGGACGGAAGTATCAGGCGACGGAGTTCGAGGGGACGCCGCCGGGCATCGTGCTGCGGAGCATTGATTTTCGGGGGTAGGGGGAGCGAGGACGCCTACTTCGGCGGTTCCTGGGGTTTGCCCTGGAATTGAATGTTGCACTTCTTTGCGATCGAGGCCTGCTCGACCGCAATCAATTGTCCCTTCATCTGCGCAAGTTCGGCCGCAGCCTGTTTGTCGCCGCCGACCAGGAACGCCGCGGGCCAGAACACAACGACGGCAACGCCCGTCGCGACCTGATCTTTGGTGCGCTGGCTGTCTTGAACGCCGGAGAGGGTCGCAGCTCTAGCGGATACCGACTGCGCCTCAAGCGCGAGCTGCTGGCAATTGTACTGTTGATATTGCACCGGCGAGACGTAAGCCGCCGATATGTCAGATGAAGACGACGCGCAGCCAGCAAGTGCGGCCGCAAGGACCGCCAGGCCCAAATTACGCATCAGAAGAATCCCCCCGGAAAGTTGCACAAAAGCGCAACCACTGCGGGAGATCAATAAGACCTTGGCTTAGCTAGTAACACTACGGGGTGGCTCGTTGCGCGGCGGCAACTGTGGATCGACAATTCTGAGTCTTGGATCGTCGCCACCTCGCATGAGCGTCCGGTTCTCTCTGCAGGACGGCGCGAAACGAGCTCGCCTGCGCGAACTCGACCTCCGCCGGGGACAGGGTCTTTCTCGATCAACCGCTGATTGCGTTGGTCCGGCAGTATCCCTAAGCTATCTGCTTCTGATTCAATCCATATTGCAGGCAAATGACAAGAGACAGCGGCGGTTACGATGAAGGCTATTCGTCGAGTGATTGCTTTTGGGGGACGTCCCCCGGCTCTTTAGTGAAATCGTTTCTCGAAGAGCATCGGGATTTACGTGGAATTCGCGTACTCGACTTAGGTTGCGGGGAAGGGAAGAACGCCGCCGCATTTGCTCAATGCGGCGCAAGCGTAACAGCAGTTGATTGCTCCGCGAAGGCTATAGAAAATGGTCGGCGCTCGTTTCCAGACCCGCGAATTGAATGGCTCGTCTTAGACGGAGGGGCTTATCTTACTAGGGATGAATTATTTGATGTGGTTGTGCTCTATGGCTTAGCGCACTGCCTTAGTTCGTCTGAAGAGATATCCTCACTGATCCAAACGGCGCTGCTGAGGACACGGCTTGGCGGGTATCACTTCCTTGTTTCATTCAATGATGGGCCCCATGATTTATCTGCCCATCCGAACTTTTCGCCAACCCTACTGGCTCATTCGTTTTATGTGGAGCAATACGGAGGCCACACGGTCTTGGCTGAGTCTGACTCGATCATTCACGAGACGCATCCCAATAACAACATCCCGCATTTTCACAGTCTTACTCGCTTAGTAGTGAAGAAGGTTCGATGACCTGTCCCCCCGATCTTCGAAGACTATACCGCGATAGGCGCGTCGTCCCGTTCGTCGGCGCAGGAGCGTCAATGTCAGTTACCTGGGACGGAGGAACCAAGAGGGGGCCGTCCTGGGAAGCGATGGTGGACCAAGCAGCGAAGTTGATTGGCTGTAATGACGAGAATTTGCTGCGGATGCGGGGAAGTGACCTCCAAATCTTGGAGTACTTCAAGATTTTGAACCGCGAACTCGCACCGCTAACGAATTGGCTTTCGCTACAATTCGCTGAAGCGACGGATGCAGACATTCTTGCTTCGCCGGTGCATTCAGAGTTGGTCCAACTGGATCGTTGCAGCCTCTATTATACAACAAATTACGACGATTTTATCGAACGAGCTCTAAAGAAGAGCGGACGAAACACGCACATCGTATCGGGCGAACACACAATTGCGCATGATCGGTCCGTGATCGAAGTCGTCAAATTTCACGGCGACTTCAATAATCCTCAACAGATGGTGGTCTCCGAATCGCAATACATGGAGCGAATGCGATTGGAAAGTCCAATGGACTTCAAGTTACGGGGCGACATACTCGGTAGAGCCGTTTTGTTTATCGGGTACAGCTTCCGCGATCCGAATGTGAATTACTTGTTTCACATCGTGAATCGCTTATTTTCCGATCTGCCGAACTCTTCGAGCGGGCGAAGAGCATACATAGTTTTGCCAGAGCCGTCGGAATTCGAGCGGCGCCTATTCAATGAGCGCAACATCGATGTCATACCCGTTGGGGCGGAAGATATTTCAAAGAACGTCGCTGAAGTGCTTCATGAGATGAGAATCTAGTGATGAGCTCCTCTCCCATACAAATCGCGTATTGCTCCTGGAGCGATTACAAGAAGGAGGAATGGGCACTAGCGAAGGACACGATCGAGCTTGAGTATACCGGCAAGACGCTGGGCGAGCTCTTCGATGTTCGCTTTAGGAAGATCGCAACAACGGAGCCGCTATTATGCGATCTTGAGTCTATGGTGAAGTTCAAAGTTGAATCTGCGTATCGACAGATTCAGATACCCTGCATTGTTGAGCATGCAGGGCTCGTTCTGGAAGGCTTCGGGGATAAGTCGTTTCCGGGTGGGCTTACTCAGCCGATGTGGGACTCTCTTGCTCCCGAACAGTTTGTGGCGGCTTGTTCGACGCTCACGACTAGAGCTATTGCGCGAGCTGTAGTCGGCTATTGTGATGGTCTAAACGTCCACACCTTTGTCGGCGAGACCCAAGGCGCTTTGAGTAATTCTCCAAGAGGAACTAGAGAGTTCTACTGGGACACCATTTTTTGTCCTGACGGCTTTGGCGGTCGGACCTATGCGGAGATCGTGAAGGACGACCATTCAGGTCTTGGGGAAAAACTCGTCGTATCGCAATCAATTAAGGCCCTCAAGGCATTCATGACGTATCGCTTGGCCGCTGAACCGTCTTTGTTTCCAGCGCTATGAACGCATTTGCGGCAATAGTTCGTCTAGCGTTCGCCGAAAGGCTTCCATCCCAAAAGAGTTGTAGATGTAGGCGTTTGCTCGGCGCCCCAGACTTGAGATCTCCCCCTCTACTGGGGCGTCGTATACCTTAAGAAAATCGCGATAGCTGAATTTCAGCGTTCCTGCCTCTCTGGCGCGATACATGTCGAACGCGAGATCCGGTGGAGTCTGCACAAAGAGTAGTCCGATCCCGCCAGCGCACTTTCTTTCTAAGTGCTCGAAGGTGTCGAGATTTCGAATTCCATCGACAATCGTACGATTGCCACCTTCGTGCGCGATTTGGCTCGCTATAGCGTCAGCCAACTTCTTAGTGCCGCCTTCCGCGCTGATGAATTTGTATGCTCGAGTTTGAAATTCCTCTCGTCCAATCTCCCCGATTGGAGGTGATTCCATTAGCGCGCGAACCAACTCCCCAGTCTTGATCAAAGAGCAGTGTAAGCGTTGGCTGAGGTAATTGGCGGTCTCCGACTTCCCCGATCCAATTCGGCCAGCGACAACTAAGATGCGGTCGCTCGCGAAGCGAGAGTTACTTACGATTTCGAGTCTTGCTCGCGTGAAGAGAGTGGACGGATAAAAGCGTCGCAAACATAGCTGCGACCAATATTCGAAATCGGTTATGTCTACCTTGTCCTTTGAAAGATCGATCCATCCCAAGCCTTTGATCGATGAATCGCCCTTCTGCAGCTTCTTGGCTGTGTTCCAATCGGGAAGCCATGCACGGTAAACAACGGCAACGTGCCGCCTTCCGACCTCCGAAGAGTCGTCGTTCAGAACTCCCAAACACTCTAGTGGAACGCTCTGAAAGAGATCGATAGTAGGCTTATCTGTAAGACTTGCCTCAGCCGAGACCTTGCGTTTCCGTCTGGTTCGGTCTGGCAAAAAAAGTTCTTCCGCGAGCTCTCTGCGTCCGCAAGCTGACAAACCAAAGTCGGCTCGCGAAAGCATATCGAGATCAGCGGCGCTAACGTGGCCACCGAAGCCAATGCACTTCGATCCTCTTAGAAATTCGGCTGCTCGGCTGAGATAGGATCGCTTGAAGAACAGCAAGCGCTGACCACATTGAACCAAGACGTACGTTATGAATTGCTTCGCGTCGTTGTTGACCTCAGCCTCAGCTCGCCCGAGATAGGTGGTAGTTTTTTCGCTAAGAAGCTGCCCCAGTATCAAGGGTGTATCGGTGTCTATACCCTGAAAGGTCAGGACATCGCGATATGCAGGCTCTGGAACGCACAGAACTTCTTCTCGCGGCGTATTTAGTACACGGCGCTCGGCTACGTATTCAGACTGAACTTCGCCGGGCGCAATGTCCGGTTCACTTACTGGTGCTCCTAGCGAAGCGCGAAGGGTAAAGCGCCCGCGACCGGTTCGAACAAATCGTGAGTCAGTCTTTCTGTGTAGGATGTCCATGCTAAGCCGAGCCTGCATGGATTTCTGGGGTGTGCGACCCATTGTGTGGTCGCCAAAGAGTCCTTGCTCGACTCCTCGATCAACAATCTCACCAGCGCTAAGTGGGACACGAGACTTGCTCAACACAATCTCCGCGACACGAAGAAAGGTTTGTCGTTCACCTTCGACGCGCTCGTCGGTCTGATTCTGCACGGCAACCGTTTGTTTTTGGTAACTATGCATTAGGATGACGTGCTTCCGCTCGGCGAGTGCTCTCTCAAAGCTACCTCGATCTAGGCCGCGCGCGAAGGACGATACGGCCGTCGTTGAGAGGCTCCCAAAAAGTCGTGGCAATTGATGATCTTAGCGTAGCCTACTCCAAGCGAAGCGGCGACATAGACATTTGCACCGCAAAAACAAAAACGGCCGGATCTTCCGATCCGGCCGTCCCGCAAAACTCTCTCCGGCTAAGCCTACGCCTCACGACGCAAGCCCCCGTCCAATTCGAAAACTCTCAGCTCGCCTTCTTCGCCGGCGCGGGCGTCGGGCCGACCTTCTTCTGGATGGCGCGCTTCAGCTCGAGGGCGCGCGGCGACAGCAGGTCGGCCTTGACCTTGAGCAAATAGGGATCGAGGCCGCCATTGTGGTCGACGCTCTTGATCGCGTTGGTGGAGACGCGCAGGCGCACGTTTCGGCCCAGCGCTTCGCTGATGAAGGTCACGTTGACCAGGTTCGGCAGGAAGCGGCGCTTGGTCTTGATGTTGGAGTGGCTGACCGTGTGGCCGACCTGGGGGCCCTTGGCCGTCAATTCGCAGCGGCGAGACATGGTAAAATCCTCAATCTTTCCCAACGATGTGCGGCCGCCATTCGGGGCGCCACGGGCAAATTCTCTGTCCTTGCAGGGAGCGGGCGGACGTATAGGGGGGAAGGGGCGGGACGTCAAGGTTTTGGGGTGGCTGGGACGCCAGTTTCGCGCCCAGCGCTCGGTGTCGTCGCCCGCCTTGCGCACTCGCGCGCCGGGGCGGGCGATCCAGTACTCCGAGCCGGTGCGGCTGACCAGAGGGGCCGCGGCGTACTGGATGCCCCGGTCAAGCCGGGGCATGACAGCGGTGGAGGTGGCGGGGTGAGGTGCGCGCTTCTGACCCGCCCCGATCACCAAAACGGCAATGATTATCGCGTCTTACCATCACATAAAGGGCGTATTCGCGCCCGAAGAGTCCGGTGGAGTTCCGGACGCGGACTTGCCCGGACGCATTGCCTGGCGCGGTTTTTGGCTTAAGTAACAACCGTTCGCGCCCCGATTGGATTGTTTCGTGCTCACAACGCCTCATCTCGCGCCAAGTCTGCGTCCAAATGAGCTGCGCCCAAAAGAGCTGCGCTCAGCGGAGCGGGGCGCAAGGAATCCGCACGCAAGTCATCCGCGCTCTGCCGGCCGCTGGGTCATGGCGGCCCTTGGCGGGCTGGTTTTGGCGTGGGCGGCGGAGCCCGCGGCGGCGCAGGGCAAGCTCGAGGCGCAATACGAGGCGACGCTGGCGGGCATTCCCGTCGGCAAGGGCGCCTGGAACATCGACATCCAGGACGATGTGTTCGCGGCCGCGGCCTCCGGCGGCACCTCGGGGCTATTGAAATCCTTCGCGGGCGGGTCCGGCACCGGCGCCTCGCAAGGGCGCGTGGTCAACGGCGCGCTGGTGGCGACCGGCTACCAGGCCTCCACCACCACCTCGAAGAAGACCGAAGAGATCCGCATCACGCTCGACAAGGGCAATGTGAAGGATTTTGCCATCGTGCCGGAGCCTCCGGTCGATCCCGACCGCATCGTCGTCACCGACGCGCATCGCCGCGGCGTCTGGGACCCAATGACGGCCTCGCTGGTGCGCGTCTCAGGCAGCGGCGACGTGCTGTCGGCGGACGCCTGCCACGGCAGCGCCGCCGTGTTCGACGGCCGCATGCGCTACGAGCTCAAGCTCGATTTCAAGCGCATGGAAAACGTCAAGGCGGAGAAGGGCTATCACGGCCAGGTCGTGGTCTGCTCGCTGTATTTCGTGCCCATTGCCGGCTACATCCCCGACCGCCCGGTGATCAAATATCTCGCCGCCCAGCGCAACATCGAGGTCGCCTTCGCGCCGATCGCGGGAACGCGCATCCTGGTCCCGTTCTGGCTGAAAGTGCCGACCCCGCTCGGGCCGGCCATGCTGGAAGCGACGTCCTTCGTCACCAGCGCCCAGCCGCCCAAGGTGGCGAAGACGCAGTAGGCTCGGCGTCCCGCGCTGAACCTCCTTTTTCGGCGAAAATAAACACTAATGATTTCAACGACATGCCTACTGTGCATGGGGTTGTTTTCGCACTTTTTGTTTGGAGGGGGTCGAGGACCGGGAATCCATTTGACTCCTCCCCGATTCTGATTCGACTCCGCGCCGTCCCCAGCTTTAACGAATCCGCCATCGAAACGTCGCTTGTGCGGCGGGGCAAAACTCCATCTAGTGCGAACCCATAAGCCTCCCGCGACATGTTGCGTGAACGGAACAGGACTCACGGGGGAGTCTGCGATTCGGCCGCGATTCGTTCTCAACTCGTTCCGAAGCTTAAAGCCAACGGGAAAAGCGTCGCAAAGTGAGACAGTTGCGCGAGGTTCGGGGAGAATGCTCCCACACTCTCGGTGTCATCGCCCGGCTTGACCGGGCGATCCAGTACGCCGAGGCGTCTGTGATTGAGCCGAGAAGCCGCGGCGTACTGGATGCCCCGGTCAAGCCGGGGCATGACAGCGGAGAAGCCGAAGCCGGGTGACTTCCAGGCGCTTCGCGCCACAGCCCCAAAACAGCACTGACATTCGCCCCAATCGCCATTACCTAATCCCCCAGATGCCTTTTTCCTCCTCCCCCTTCGCTTCCGAGCGACTCCCCGGCGCCGGCGTCACTGCGGTGCTCGGGCCCACCAACACCGGCAAGACCCATCTCGCCATCGAGCGGATGCTCGCGCATCCCTCGGGCATGATCGGGCTGCCGCTGCGCCTGCTCGCGCGCGAGGTCTACAACAAGATCGCAGCAAGGGTCGGCCCCGATGCCGTCGCGCTCGTGACCGGCGAGGAGAAGATCAAGCCGAAATCGCCGCGCTATTGGGTCTCGACCGTCGAGGCGATGCCGCGGGATCTCGACGTCTCGTTTCTTGCTGTGGACGAGGTGCAGATCGCATCTGATCTGGAGCGCGGCCACGTCTTCACCGACCGCATCCTCAACCGCCGCGGCCGCGACGAGACGCTGCTGCTCGGCGCTGCGACGATGCGTCCGATCATCGAGCGGCTGCTGCCGGGCGTCTCCATGATCACGCGGCCGCGCCTGTCGCAGCTGGAATTCGCGGGCGATCGCAAGATCACGCGGCAGCCGCGCCGCACCGCCATCGTCGCCTTCTCGGCCGACGAGGTCTACGCCATCGCCGAGCTGATCCGTCGCCAGCATGGCGGCGCCGCCGTGGTGCTGGGCTCGCTCTCGCCGCGCACCCGCAACGCGCAGGTCGCGATGTTCCAGGACGGCGAGGTCGACTACCTCGTCGCCACCGACGCCGTCGGCATGGGCCTCAATCTCGACGTCGACCACGTCGCCTTTGCCTCCGATCGCAAGTTTGACGGCTACCAGTTCCGCCGGCTGACGCCGTCCGAATTCGGCCAGATCGCCGGCCGCGCCGGCCGCGCCACCCGCAACGGCACCTTCGGCACCACCGGTCGCTGCGCACCGTTCGAGCCCGAGCTCGTCAATGCGCTGCAGAACCACACCTTCGACCCCGTGAAGGTTTTGCAATGGCGCAATTCGAAGCTGGATTTCGCGTCCCTCGGCGCGCTTCAGGTCTCGCTGAACCTGGCCCCCGGCCATGAGGCGCTGACGCGCGCGCCCATCGCCGAGGACATGCGCGTGCTCGATCACGCCGCCCGCGACGCCGAGGTGCGCGATGTCGCGCATGGCAAGGACGCGGTGGAACGGCTGTGGGAGGCCTGCCAGGTCCCGGATTATCGAAAGCTGTCGCCGGCCGCCCATGCCGAGCTGGTCACGACGCTGTACGGCTTCCTGATGCGCAAGGGATGCATCCCCGACGCCTGGTTCAGGACCCAGATCGACCAGGCCGACCGCGTCGACGGCGATATCGACACGCTGTCGGCCCGGATCGCGCAGATTCGCACCTGGACCTTCGTCGCCAACCGTCCCGACTGGCTGAAAGACCCCGAACGCTGGCAGGGGATCGCCCGCGAGGTCGAAAATAAATTATCGGATGCGCTCCATGAACGCTTGACTGAGCGTTTCGTTGATCGCCGGACCAGTGTATTGATGCGCCGCCTGCGGGAGAACACGAGCTTGAATACGGAAATCGGCAAGACCGGCGAAGTCATCGTCGAAGGCCATGTCATCGGCCGCCTCGATGGCTTCACCTTTGCACCGGATGCGGCGGAAGCCGGCTCCGATGCGAAAGCGTTGCAGGCTGCAGCGCAGGCCGTGCTCGCCGGCGAGATCAACGCGCGCGCCGAAAAACTGGGCAATGCGCCGGACGAGCAGTTCGTGCTGACCTCGGAAGGCATGATCCGCTGGACCGGCGACGCCGTGGCGCGGCTGTCTGCCGCAGAGGACGCGCTGCATCCGCGCATCCGCATCATCTCCGACGAACGCCTCACGGGCGCCCCCCGCGACAAGGTGCAGGCCCGGCTCGAGCTCTGGCTCAAGACGCATATCGAAAAGCTGCTCGGGCCGCTGTTCGAGCTCAGCAAGGCCGAGGACGTCACCGGCATCGCCCGCGGTATCGCCTATCAGCTCGTCGAGGCGCTCGGCGTGCTGGAGCGCCCGAAGATCGCCAACGAGCTGAAGGACCTCGACCAGCCCTCGCGCGCGACCTTGCGCAAATACGGCGTCCGCTTCGGCGCCTATCACCTCTATTTTCCCGGCCTGCTCAAGCCGGCCGGGCGTGCGCTGGCCGCGCTGCTCTGGGCGCTGAAGCAGGACAATGTCGATCCCTCCGCGCTGTCGGGCGCGCAGCATCTGGCAAGCTCGGGCCGCACCTCGTTCCCGGTCGACAAGCAGCTGCCGCGCGACGCCTATCGCGTGCTCGGCTACAAGCAGGCCGGCGAGCGCGCCGTGCGCGTCGACATCCTCGAGCGCCTGGCCGACCTGATCCGTCCGGCGCTGGCCTGGCGCGAGAACGCGTCCGGCGAAAAGCCCGCCGGTGCGTTCGACGGCCGCAGCTTCGTGGTGACGCAGGCGATGACCTCGCTCACCGGTTCGGCCGGCGAGGATTTTGCGTCGGTGCTGCGTGCGCTCGGCTATCGCATGGACAAGCGCCCGCCGCTGCCGGCGAAGCCCGCTGCGGCTGTTGCCGAGATCCCTGTTGCTGAAGCCTCCAGCGAAGAGACACCCGCAACCGAAGCGCCGGTCGAGGACGCCGCCGCGCCCGCGGACACCGCGATCGAAGCCGCCGCCGAGCCTGTGACTGTCGAAGACGCGCCCGGCATGGAGCAGCACGACGAGCCCGCACACGACGAGCCGGCGCTTGAGGCTTCCGTCACGCCGGAAGACGCTCCCGGCATCGCGCCACCTGCGAAAGAGGCTGCGGCACCCGTTGAAGCTGCTGAAACCGCTCCCGCTGAAACCGCGTCTGCCGAAACCGCGCCTGCGGAGACTGCTGCAACCGAAGCTGCTGCGTCGGCCGATGCGGCTTCGCCTGTGGAGGCCGCCGCGACGCCCGCCGAGCCCGAGCTCATCGAGGTCTGGCGTCCCGCCGGCCGTCACGACGATCGCAAGCCGCGCCACGAGCGCCATCGCAACCCGCGTCACCAGCCGCGCCCGCAGGCGGCTGCTGAAGCCGGCGCCGCGCCTGCCGAAGGCGAAGCCCAGCCTGCCGCCGACGGCGAGAAGCGCGGTGAGCGTCATCGCCATGGCGGCGGTCATCGTCGCGATTCCGGTCGCGATGGCGGCAGGGATTTCCGCAAGCCGCGCGAAGGCGGCACCGAAGCCGCGCCGCGTCCTGAGGACAAGAACCGTCGGTTCGAGGGCAAGAATGGCGGCAACAAGGACCGCGACAACAAGGATCGCAACAAAGGCAAGTTCGGCGGCGATCGCGACAAGGGCCGCGACAACCGTGGCCGCGACCGCGACAAGGGCCGCGACCGCCAGGGCGGGCCGTCGTTGCGCCCCTACGCATCGAGCGCCACCCCGCGCGAGCGCGATCGTCCGGTCGATCCGAACTCGCCGTTTGCAAAACTCGCTGCGCTAAAGGAGCAGCTGTCAGGGCGTAAGGAGTGAGCCCACGACCGAGCGGCAGCGCATCGACAAATGGCTATGGCACGCGCGGGTGGTGAAGGCGCGCACCTCCGCTGCCGAGCTTGTCGAGTCCGGCCATGTTCGCGTCAACGGCGCACGCGAGAAATCGCCGGGGCATGCGATCAAGATCGGCGACGTGCTCACCGTCGCGCTCGATCGCACCGTGCGCGTCTTGAAAGTCATCGCCTTCAACGAGCGCCGCGGCGATGCCGCCTCGGCCCGTGTACTCTACGAAGAGCTCAGCGAAGGCCATCCGAATTCTCAGCGCAATTAATTGCGCTTTGAATTCATTTCTTGGTCGATCAAGCGCATAAAGCCGTCATGATCGGCCGTTCCTGAGCTTGCGGCGCCGGGCCATCCGCGCTACGCAAGCCGCGACTTTTAAAAGAGCTTTTCGGAGCGTTGGATGACTTACGTCGTCACTGAAGCGTGCATCAAGTGCAAGTACACCGACTGCGTCGAGGTCTGCCCGGTCGATTGTTTCTACGAGGGCGAGAACATGCTCGTCATCCATCCTGACGAGTGCATCGACTGCGGCGTGTGCGAGCCGGAATGCCCCGCCGATGCCATCAAGCCGGACACGGAACCGGGCCTGGAAAAGTGGCTCACGGTCAACGCCGACTACGCCAAGAGCTGGCCGAACATCACCCAGAAGAAAGAATCACCTGCCGACGCCAAGGATTTCGACGGCATGGAGGGCAAGTTCGACAAGTATTTCTCCTCGAACCCCGGCTCCGGCGACTAATTCGGGTCAAACTTAACCCTATTAGCGGCGTTATCGCTGAAAACCAGCCCTTAAGACCCCTAAATCATTGATTTTTGCGGGAAATGTGCTATATTGGGCACATTGAGCCGAACCCTGGTTAGCCCCGTCGGCCCCGTTGGGTTCCCGTGAAACCAAATGTCGAACAGGGGCGTGGCAGTTTCCGCGCGCAGGCTGTGTCACAGAAAACGCGTAAAAAGAGTACTTCAGCGAAGGCTTCCCATAAGGACGCCAAGAAAGTCGCCGCGGCCAGCCGTAGCGCATCCAAGGGTCGGACCGCGACGAAGGCGCCGGCTGCAAAGTCCTCGAAGAACAAAAGAAGCGCAATGCCTAACAAGACTGCCAAGCCGGCCGCGAAAGCGACCGTTGCCAAGCCTGTTGCCGCCAAGCCTGCCGCCAAGCCCGCTGTTGCAAAGACGCCCGCTGCCAAGGCTCCCGCTGCCAAGCCCGCCGCGCCGAAGGCTCCTGTTGCTGCTGCTCCCGCCAAGGCCCCTGTCGCTGCCGCCAAGCCGGCCGTGAAGCCAGCGGCTGTCGCGCCGAAGGTCGAAGAAAAGAAGGTCGTGACCCAGCGTCAGGGCTTCAAGGCCAACGAATTCGTCGTCTATCCCGCTCACGGTGTCGGCCAGATTCTGGCCATCGAGGAGCAGGAGATCGCCGGCGCGAAGCTCGAGCTGTTCGTCATCAACTTCATCAAGGACAAGATGACGTTGCGCGTGCCGACCGCCAAGGTCGCCAATGTGGGCATGCGCAAGCTGTCGGACCCCGCGCTGGTGAAGCGTGCGCTCGAGACTCTCAAGGGCCGTGCCCGCGTCAAGCGCACCATGTGGTCGCGCCGCGCCCAGGAATACGAAGCGAAGATCAATTCGGGCGACATCGTCGCGATCGCGGAAGTCGTGCGCGACCTCTATCGCTCCGAGTCGCAGCCGGAGCAGTCCTACAGCGAACGCCAGCTCTATGAAGCCGCGCTCGACCGTCTCTCCCGCGAGATCGCGGTGGTGCAGCACTCGACTGAGACCGAAGCGGTCAAGGAGATCGAGGCCCAGCTCGCCAAGAGCCCGCGCCGCACCGGCGCCAAGTCCGAAGCCGCCGAAGGCGAAGGCGATGCGGACGCCGAGGGCGACAGCGACGAGACCGATGGCGGCGCCACGGTCGCCGACGAGGCCGCGTAAGCGTCTCACGCGTTCATCGCAACAGATCAAAAGCCCGGCCGTTTGGCCGGGCTTTTTGTTTCGGAGGGACGGTCAGCGGGCCGAATTGCTTCTAAGCCTATGCGGTCCTGAACGGCATCAAACCCGCGATGCGCTTCCCGAAGCGCCGCGCCCGGTCTCGTGGCCGTCTCCGCCCGCGTCAGTCGCAACTGTCGACCACCAGGCGCCCAACGCATCGATCAACGGCACCAAGGTGTGGCCGGCGGCGGTCAGATCGTACTCGACCCTCAACGGGTATCCGCCGAATTCCGTGCGGGTCACGATACCGGCGTCCTCCAGTTTGCGAAGCTCGAGGGCGAGCATCCTGTGCGAGATGGTCGGATTGTCCCGACGCAAGTCGCTGAACCGTTTGGTGCCCTGTTTCAAATAGTAGATCAGAAGCGTAGGCCACCGGCCGCTCAGGATCTGCATCACTTCCTCGATGGGACATCTCGAAACGAGGTCTTTCATCGGCGGACTCCAGGTTACAAAAATGTTCGCAATTTACTTGATGGAGCGAGCGACTAGGGTTCGGGACCGCTGCGCAGCGTGATCATCAGAAATCACGGAGAATAGATCGATGGATCCAATCCTACTTTACGGCTTCCCGACGGGAAGCTCCATGGGACTCGTTGCAGCTCTTGAATGGCTTGGCAGGCCATATCGCCTGTGTCGCGTCGACATGCTGGGCGAGATGCTGAGCCCGTCATACGCCAGGATCAATCCGCGACACGAGACGCCTGCACTCATCACGGAGCAGGGTGATGTACTGACGGAAACCATGGCGATCGCAGCTTGGCTCGAAGCCAGGGATACCGAACGGCGCATCAGCTTTGATCCGTTGTCGCCGAAAGCCGATCGCATGCATCAGCTGATGGCGTTCGTGAATACCGGCTTTACCGGCGCCTTCGCGCCGCTTTGGGTCGCAATGGAAGGCGTGGCGATGGACGACGCCATGCGCTCGGCCTTGCGGGAGTTCGGAAGGAGAAAGGTGATCGAACGCCACGACAAGCTCGAAGGCATGATCGAGCCGGCAAGATTCCTGCTGGCCGACCGGCCGACCCTTGCCGACGCCTTGCTGACAGGTGTGGCGCGCTGGCTCGACTTCCACGCCGTCGCGGAGAGGAGCCGCTGGCCAAAGCTGGCGGCGCTGCGCCAACAACTCGAGGCCGATCCCGGGGTCATCTACGCCACCGCCGTGGAGCGCGGCAGCAATGATCCGGGAGCAGGATCCTGCGCCGGCCATATCGCGCTGGCCGATGTCATCGCGCGATATGGCAAGCAAGCCTAACCAGTGGAGAGGAGGAGCGGCTTCGATCCGCTCCTCCCTACTTCACCGGCCGCTTCTCGAGCTTCCTTGCCAGCGTGCGCCGGTGCATCCCGAGTCGTCTTGCCGCTTCCGAGATGTTGAAGTCGGTCTCGATCAGGGTCTGGTGGATGCGTTCCCATTCCAGCGTTTTGATCGAGGTCGGCCGGGCATCGAGCGCGACCTCGGCATTGCCTGCGGCCTTGTTGAAGGCGGCCTCGATGTCGTCGGTGTTCGACGGCTTGGCCAGATAGTGGCATGCGCCCAGCTTGATGGCCTCGACGGCGGTGGAGATACTGGCAAAGCCCGTCAGCACCACGATCAACATCTCCGGATCGTGCGTGTGCAAGAGCTCGACGCAGGCCAGGCCCGAAGCTCCCCCGAGCTTGAGGTCGACGACGGCATAGCCGAACGATCGCTCCTCCAGGACTTTCCGCACCTCCTCGATCGAGGCGGCGAGCACGACCTCGTAGTCGCGGCGCTCGAACGAACGCTTCAGGGTGCGCGCGAAGCCGGCATCGTCCTCGACGACGATGAGCGAACGGTCAGGCGTCAAAGCTGCCTCCGATCGCCAGCGTTGCGAGCGGCAGCGTGAGGCGCACCGTGGCGCCGCGCTTCCTGTGGTTCTCGGCGGTCACGCTGCCCCCTAACTTGCGCACCACGTTCACCACCAGGAACAGGCCGAGCCCGCCGCCGGCGCGGCCCTTGCTCGACTGATAAGGTTTTCCGATTTGTGCCAGCATCTCCGGCGCAAAACCGGGGCCGCGATCGCTGATCGACAGCACGAGATTGTCGCCCTCGCGCCCGGCAACGAGCTCGACCCAGTCGCGCGAGACCTCGTAGGCGTTGTCGAGCACGTTGAAGATCACCTGCTTCAGCGCGACGTCCGAGACGATCGCGACGTCTTCGCCGAAGGTGTTGACGAAATACAGCGTGCGCGCCGAGCGCGCGTCGCGCCACTCCTCCACCAGCGCGGTGACGAAAGCCGCAACCGTCGTCGGCGACGATCCTTCGCCGCGGGCCTCGCCCGCTGAGACCAGGATGCCCGTCACGATCGACTTGCAGCGTTGTAGCGAGGTCTCCATCTCCGCGAGGTCCTCGGCCAGTTCCTGATCGGCGGCGAGGTCGGGCATGCGGCGCCAGTCGCCGAGGATGACCGAGAGCGAGGCGAGCGGCGTGCCGAGCTCGTGCGCCGCGCCGGAGGCGAGCAGGCCCATGCGCACGATATGATCCTGCTCGGCGGCATGCTGGCGTAGCGCCGCCAGATGCGCGTCGCGCTCGCGCAAATTCCTGTTGATGCGGGTGACGAACACCACCAGCAGCACGGCGTTGAGCACGAAGCCCAGCAGCATGCCGGCAACCGTGAGCGTGTAGGTCTCGCTCAGCGGGTTCGGCGGCAGATCGAGCGGCCGGTAGGCGACGGTCAGCCAGACGAAGCTCGCGCAGGTCAGCGCGACCAGCGACCAGGTCGAGCGGCCATCGAGCAGCACCGCGCCCAGCGTCACCTGAAGCAGGAACAGCGAGGTGAAGGGATTGGTGGCGCCGCCGCTGAGGTAAAGCTGCGCGGTCAGCGCGGCGACGTCCAGCATGAGGGCGACGAGCAGCTCGTTGTTGGTGATCGCGGCGCGATGGCGCACCCAGACCAGGCTGGAGATGTTGAGAAATATCAGGGCGCCGATCACTGCGCCCATCCGGGTGAGGGGCAGGGGAATGCCGAGCCACATATGCACGCCGCCGATGGTCACGATCTGGCCGACCACTGCAGTCCAGCGCAGCTGGATCAGCAGCGCCATGTTCTTGCGGTTGGTCTCGTCGTCGGTCGGCGCAGCGCCGATCAGCTCGCTGCGCGCGTCCGCCTGCGATTGCAGCGTGACGGCGCCATGCGTTCTTCCGTCGTCAGGTGGGCTCGACGATCGTTCCAGCATCTGATCCCGTCTTGCGGGCGACGGCATCGGAGCCGCCGGCCGCTTCGTGGACGAAGCCGCTCCAGGGCTCCTTGCGGCGGAACAGCCCGCCGCCGAATGTGACGAAAAGTTTACCGGCCAGCATGAAAGCCAGGGCAAACCACGTCAGCGCGTAGATCAGGTGGTTATTGGGAAAGCTGATCACGGTCAATCCGCCGATTGGGCTGCTGCCGGATTGTGATCGAGCGTCGGCATCGATGAAAAAGGGCGCGACGTGGTCGAGGCCGCGTGCCGCCGCAATCGCGGCGACATCCCGCGAGTACCAGCGATTGTGCTCCGGCACGTTGGTCCTGAGGAATCCGCCTTTTGGCTCCGTCACGCGCAACAGGCCGGTGATCTCAACCGGGCCTTGCGGATTGCCGTCCCGGCGCGTCGAGGCGTCGCGCCGCTCGGACGGCACGAAGCCGCGGTTGACCAGGACCAGCGTGCCGTCGCTACGCTGAAGCGGCGTCAGCACCCAATAGCCCGGGCCTTCTTCGGTGACGGCCTGAACCAGCGTCTCGCGGTCATGCAGGAAGCGGCCGGTGACGCTGACGTGCCTGTACTCGTCGTTTGCGGCGGAGACGGTCGGCCATGCCGCCGGCGAGGGGATCGGTTGGGCCGGGGCATGAACGCGCTGCTCGACGCGATCGATCAGCGCCAGCTTCCAGGCGCGGCGCTCGATCTGCCAGACGCCGAGCGCGATCAGAAGCGCAAAAGCCGTGAGCGAGAGGACCGCGAGCCACAAGGGCGGGCGCGCAGCGTCGCGGTGCGCCCCGTTTGCCTTGCTCGTCACGGTCCGGGTCTTGCTCACTTCAGGGCCTCGCTCATTTCATCCCGGTCATCTGGTGGATCGGCATCATGTTGCTGTTGAGGTGGTTCATCACCCACAGCGAACCCGACAGGGCGATCACCACCATGACGATGGTGAAGATCAGCGCCATCATGCTCCAGCCGTTCTCGGACGTCGTGTTCATGTGCAGGAAGTAGATCATGTGCACGACGATCTGCACGACCGCGAAGGCCATGATCACGAGCGCGGTGATCTGCTTGCTCGGAAGCGCGCCGCTCATCACCAGCCAGAACGGGATCGCGGTGAGCACGACCGAGAGCACGAAGCCGAGCATGTAGGTCGAGAACGAGCCGTGGGCGTGGGCTTGCGCGTGGCTATCGCCGCGGTGATGATCGCCCGCATGGGCGGCGTGAGTATCGGTGTTCATCGCAGAACTCCCAGCAGATAGACGAAGGTGAAGACGCCGATCCAGACCACGTCGAGGAAGTGCCAGAACATCGACAGGCACATCAGGCGGCGGCGGTTGGCCTCGATCAGGCCGAACTTCCAGACCTGCACCATCAGGGTCACCAGCCAGATCAGGCCGCAGCTGACGTGCAGGCCGTGGGTGCCGACCAGGGTGAAGAAGGCGGACAGGAAGGCGCTGCGCTGCGGCGTCGCGCCCTCATGGATCATGTGGGCGAACTCGGACAGCTCGATGCCGATGAAGGCGGCGCCGAACAGGCCGGTGATCGCCAGCCAGATCTGGGTCTGCGCGATCTTGTTCTGCTGCATCGTCAGCATGGCGAAGCCATACGTGATCGACGACAGCAGCAGCATCGAGGTGTTCACCGCGACCAGCGGCAGCTCGAACAGATCCTTTGGCGCGGGACCGGCGGCGTAGTTGCCGCCGAGCACGCCGAAGGTGGCGAACAGGATCGCGAAGATGAGACAGTCGCTCATCAGATAGATCCAGAAGCCGAGCGAGGTGCTGTAGCCTTCCGGATGCGGGTGTTCGTCGGCGAGGTAGAACGCCGGCTCGCCGGTTTGCGTGGGATTGACAGCGACAGTCATTTACTTGGCTCCGGCGAGCAGTTTGGTGCGCGCGTCTTCGGCCCGGATGACGTCCTCGGCCGGAATGTCGAAATCGCGATGATAGTTGAAGGTGTGACCGATGCCGACGGCGAGCATCGCGATGAAGCTCGCGGCCGCCAGCCACCAGATGTACCAGATCAGGCCGAATCCCATCGCGGTGGCAAAGCCGGCCAGGATGATGCCGGTGCCGGTGCTGCTGGGCATGTGGATCGGCTTGAAGCCGGTGAGCGGGCGCTGATAACCGCGCCTCTTCATGTCCCACCACGCGTCATTGTCGTGAACGACGGGGGTGAAGGCGAAGTTGTAGGCCGGCGGCGGCGAGGAGGTCGCCCATTCCAGCGTACGCGCATCCCAGGGATCGCCGGTGACGTCCTTGAGCTGCTCGCGCCTGAGGAAGCTGACCGCGAACTGCATCAGCATCGAGAGGATCCCGAGGAAGACCAGGAAGGCGCCGATGCCGGCGACGATGAACCAGATCTGCAGGCTCGGGTCGTCGAACACACGGAGCCGGCGGGTCACGCCCATCAGGCCGAGCACATAGAGCGGCATGAAGGCGAGGTAGAAGCCCGTGACCCAGAACCAGAACGACAGCTTGCCCCAGAACGGATCGAGCTTGAAGCCGAACGCCTTCGGGAACCAGTAGCCGATACCGGCGAACGCGCCGAACACGACGCCGCCGATGATCACGTTGTGGAAGTGGGCGATCAGGAACAGGCTGTTGTGCAGGACGAAGTCGGCCGGTGGCACCGCGAGCAGCACGCCGGTCATGCCGCCGAGCACGAAGGTCAGCATGAACGCGATCGTCCACATCATCGGCAGCTCGAAGCGGATGCGGCCGCGATACATCGTGAACAGCCAGTTGAACATCTTCGCGCCCGTCGGGATCGAGATGATCATCGTGGTGATGCCGAAGAAGGAGTTGACGCTGGCGCCCGACCCCATCGTGAAGAAGTGGTGCAGCCATACCAGGTAGGACAGGATGGTGATGACCACCGTGGCGTAGACCATCGAGGTGTAGCCGAACAGCCGCTTGCCCGAGAAGGTCGAGGTCACTTCCGAGAAGATGCCGAAGGCGGGGAGAACCAGGATGTAGACCTCGGGATGACCCCAGATCCAGATCAGGTTCACGTACATCATCGGGCTGCCGCCGAAATCGTTGGTGAAGAAGTTGGTGCCGACGTAGCGGTCGAGCGAGAGCAGCGCGAGCACGACGGTCAGAACCGGGAAGGAAGCGACGATCAGTACGTTGGTGCAGAGCGCGGTCCAGGTGAACACCGGCATCCGCATCATGGTCATGCCGGGGCATCGCAGCTTGACGATGGTGCAGATCAGGTTGATGCCGGACAATGTCGTTCCGACGCCCGCGACCTGTAAGCCCCATATGTAATAGTCGACGCCGACATCCGGACTGTAGCCGATGTTCGACAGCGGCGGATAAGCCAGCCAGCCGGTGCGGGCGAATTCGCCGATGAACAGCGAGGCCATCACCAGCACCGCGCCGCCGACCGTCATCCAGAAGCTGAAATTGTTCAGGAACGGGAACGACACGTCGCGCGCGCCGATCTGGAGCGGCACGACGAAGTTCATCAGGCCGGTGACCAGCGGCATCGCCACGAAGAAGATCATGATCACGCCGTGGGCGGTGAAGACCTGGTCGTAGTGATGGGAATTGAGGTAACCCTCGGAGCCGCCGAAGGCGAGCGCCTGCTGCAATCGCATCATCAGCGCGTCGGCGAAGCCGCGCAGCAGCATCACGATGCCGAGGATCATGTACATGATGCCGATACGCTTGTGGTCGACGCTGGTGAACCATTCGCTCCAGAGATAACCCCAGACGCGGAAATAGGTCAGGCCGGCAAGCATGATGAGGCCGCCGGTCGCCACCACGGCAAAGGTGCCGACGACGATCGGCTCGTGCAGCGGCAGCGATTCGAAGGTGAGCCGGCCGAAGATGAGCTTGAGAAGATCAGGAGACATGCGGGATCTCTTTACGAATCTGACTTCGGACGTTGTCCGAGGAAGAAGGACGAGGACTTCAGCGGCGTGAAAGTCGGCCGCTTCAGGCCGGCGCCGAGCAGCGGCGCGGTGTCGACAGGTGCCGTGATGGAGGCGGTGGTCCTGCCCTGCGGCGCATCGGGCGTGCAGGTGCCGGCGACGAAGGTCGGCTCCGGGCCAAGCGCCGTGCCGCGGCGGGCGTACTTGTCGTAGGCCAGCGGCAGGGTGTTGTTCAGGCCCTCATGGCCGAGGCCGCCCTTGGCGTCGATCGCCATCATCTCGCTCTGGCACATCTTGCCGGTCTCGACGCACATGTTGAGGATCAGGCGGTAGAGATCGGAATCGACGGTGCCGTAGCGCCGCACCGGCTCGTTCTGGCTGGGCTTTTCGAGCTGGAGATACTCGGCGCGGCCGAGCGAGCCGCCGCCGGACTTGGCGCTGGCGATCCAGGCGTCAAAGCCCTTGTCATCGAGACCCTGGAAGTTGAAGTGCATGCCGGAAAAGCCGGCGCCGCTGTAGTTCGCGGAAAAGCCCCGGTAGGTGCCGGCGTGGTTCACGACGGCGTGGAGCTTGGTCTCCATGCCCGGCATCGCGTAGATCTGGCCGGCCAGCGCGGGGATGTAGAACGAGTTCATCACCGAGGACGCGGTGATGCGGAAATTGATGGGGCGATCGACCGGAGCTGCCAGATCGTTGACGGTGGCGATGCCGTAGTCCGGATAGATAAAGAGCCACTTCCAGTCGAGTGCGACGACGTCGACCTCGAGCGGGGCCTTGGATTGGTCCACGGCGCGGTCGGCATGGATGCGGCCGAGCGTGCGATAGGGGTCGAGCAGATGCGTGCCCATCCAGGTCAGCGCGCCCAGGCAAACGATGATCAAGAGCGGCGCCGACCAGATCACCAGCTCGAGGCTGGTCGAGTGGTCCCATTCCGGCTCGTAGCGGGCGTCGGTGTTGGACTGGCGGTAGCGCCAGGCGAACAGCACCGTCAGCGCCATCACGGGGACGACAATCAGGAGCATCAGGACGGTGGAGATGATGACGAGGTCGCGCTGTTGCGCTGCGATATCGCCGGCCGGCGCCAGCACGACGTAGTTGCAGCCGCTGAGCGCAACCACCAGGGGTAGCAGCGCCAGGATCTTGAAACGGGACACGGGCCGAGCCTTATGAGAATGAGTTTCCTTTGCGAGGCCAAGGGGTAGCTGCGGCGCAGCAATCCGGACATTGGACAATTTGTCCAATGTTGCAGTGCGGGATGTTGCGCCAGACAGGGCTAGATTGCCTGGCGCCTCGCCGGGCGGTCGGCTTTGGTTTTCAGGACGTTAAGGGCGCACGAATGGCGACGGCACAGACCCCCGCAATGGCAGACCACTCGGGCGAGCACGGCCACGACCAGGCCAGTCCCGGCGAGATCGCTATCGGCGTCATCATCGGCCGCACCTCGGAATTCTTCGACTTCTTCGTCTTTGCGATCGCCTCGGTGATCGTCTTCCCGCGCCTGGTGTTTCCGTTCACGAGCGAACTGACCGGCACCCTCTATTCCTTCATGGTTTTCGCGCTGGCCTTCATGGCCCGGCCGATCGGCACCGTCATTTTCATGACGGTCGACCGCGGGTACGGCAAGACGGCCAAGCTGATCTCGGCGCTGTTTCTGCTCGGCACCGCCACCGTCGCGATCGCGTTCCTGCCCGGCTATCACGAGATCGGCGCTGCCGCGATCTGGCTGCTGGCGCTGGCGCGCATCGCACAGGGTCTGGCCTGGGGCGGCGCCTGGGACGGCATGGCCTCGCTGCTGGCTCTGAACGCGCCGCCTTCGCAGCGCGGCTGGTACGCGATGGTGCCGCAGCTTGGCGCGCCGCTCGGTCTGATCGTGGCGAGCGGCCTGTTCGCCTATTTCGCTGGGAATCTCTCGGCCGACGATTTCTTCGATTGGGGCTGGCGCTATCCGTTCTTCGTCGCCTTTGCCATCAACGTCGTGGCGCTGTTCGCGCGCCTGCGCATGGTGACGACGGAAGAATATGCCTCGCTGTTCGAGACCCGCGAGTTGCAGCCCTCGCGCATCTCCGAGACGGTGGCGCGCGAAGGCCAGAACATCATGCTCGGTGCGTTCGCGCCGTTGGCAAGCTTCGCGCTGTTCCACATGGTTACGGTGTTTCCGCTGTCCTGGGTGTTCCTGTTCACGCGCGAAACCCCGGTGCGCTTCCTGATCATCGAGATCGTCGCCGCCGTGTTCGGCGTCGGCGCGATCGTGCTCTCCGGCGTCATCGCCGACCGCGTCGGCCGCAAGTCGCTGCTGATGGGATCGGCGATTGCGATTGCGATCTACAGCGGCTTTGCCCCGCAGCTGCTCGATGCCGGCGCGTTCGGCGAGACCATCTACATGGTGATCGGCTTCATCCTGCTCGGTCTGTCGTTCGGCCAGTCGTCGGGTGCGATCGCATCGAACTTCAAGCAAGCGTATCGCTACACGGCCTCGGCGCTGACCTCCGACATGGCCTGGCTGTTCGGCGCCGGCTTTGCACCGTTGGTCGCTCTGCTGCTTGCCACCAATCTCGGCGTCATCGCCTCGGGTGCGTACCTGCTGTCAGGGGCGTTCTGGACCTTGCTTGCGCTCTGGCTCAGCGGCCAGCGCGAGGCCGGCGATATGGATGCGGGGCGCTGATCGGGCGGAGCTTGAAGGGTGGGCAAAGGCGCGTAAGCGCCGTGCCCACCACCTTTCGACAATCCTGACTGGAAATGGTGGGCACGCTTCGCTTTGCCCGCCCTACGGCAGTTTAGTGTATGTCAATCCGCCACGACCTTCACACGATCGCGCACCTTCACCTGCGCGTTGCGATCGAGCCCGTTGAGGACGCGAAAACGCTCGGCGGGGTGGTCGACGCCGGCCATGCGGTGGGAGAGCGATTCCACGGTGTCGCCGGGCTGCACGGTGATGACCTTGATGCGCAGCGGGCGCGCGGCCTGGATCTCGTCGAGCGTCAGCCGGCGGAATGAACCGACGGTCTCGCGCGCATTGCGCTCGCTCTCGGTCGATTTCTGCCGGGCCGCGAAGATGAAGCGGTAGACGTCGCTGCCGAAGCGCAACGCATAGACCTTGAACTGCCACTGGTCACCTTTCGCGGTCGCGGACGCAGCCGGAAAACCGTTGATAGTGATGTCCTCGGTGGAGGCCTTCTCGACGCCCTCCATCCAGCCGGAATTCAGGTAATCGCCGAGCGACTGTTCGGCCGGCACCCGCACGACGTCGAACCGCATCGCCTGCGAGCCGCCGTCGCGCACGCCGATCACGGCCTGCGCGGTGTTGTCGAGCGTGAAATTGTCCGGCGCCTGGAAGGTGAAGCCGAGCTTCGGATGCAGGAAGCGCCGGCCGCGGACAAAACCTTCGCTGGGGTCTTCGCCGTAGACGAGATTGTCGATCGCGGCGAGATAGGTCTCGCGGTCGCGCTCGCCGCCCTCTGGCGCTGCGTATTGCCGCGCGATGGTCTGCGCGTTCTGCACGCGCTCGGGCGTTGCCGGATGCGACGAGGTGAAATCCTGCGCGCGCGGATCGAGCGAAGTCTTGCCGACCTTCAGCTCGGCATTGCGCTCCATCGCCGAGAGAAAGCGTGCGGCACCATAAGGGTCGAAATGCGCCTTGGCGGAAATGCCGACGCCGACGCCGTCGGCCTCGAACTCCTGATTGCGCGAAAAGCTCGCCATGGTCAGCTTGGTCTTGGCGAGCGCGAGCGCGGTGAGATCGGGATCGTTGCTCATGTCGGTGACGACGCGGGTGACGATCGCCGCTTGGCGGGCCTGGTCCTCACGCATCGCGGCGTGCTTGGACAGCACATGCGCCATCTCGTGGCTGAGCACGGAGGACAATTCCGAGGTGTCACTCGCCAGCGCAAGAAGGCCGCGCGTGACATAGAGCTGACCGTTCGGCAGCGCGAAGGCGTTCACCGCGCCGGAATTGAGGATCGTGACCCGGTAACCCTGATCGGGGCGGTCGGACGCCGCGACCAGCCGGTCGACGGTCTTGGTGACGAGCGATTCGAGCCTGGGGTCGTCGTAGGTGCCGCCATAGCTCGCCAGGATGCGCTCGTGCTCCTTCTCGGTGGCGGGGGTCTGCGCGACGGCCGGCTTCGGCTTGGGCATCGCGACGGTCGGCGGGGCCGCCGCGGTCTGGAACCGGCCCATATCGCCGCAGCCGGCGAGGGCTGAACCCAGCACGAGGCATAGCGCAGCCGGCGCTGCCCGCAGGCGGCGGCGTTCACCTCGTCCGTGCCGTCCTAGCACCCCATTCACGTCGCTTAACCCGTGCCTGGCCCCTTTTAGGGCCTTACCCCTGTCGGCTCGTTTGCGCCCAGCAACTCGATCTGTCCCACGAGGCGGACATCGATACGCGGCCCCGTATTCCCCTCAGCCCAGCCCCGGACACGAATACGTTTATTTTCCAGAGACTTAAGGACGATCCCGGCGCCTTCGAACGCGGGTACCATGCGCTTTGAGATAGTCACGGCGAAGCCGCGTGTCCAGTTCCGTCCGAAGTTGAGGTAGGTCATTGCCCCAGCTTGCCGGACCGACAGGACTTTGCCCTCGACCACCACAAAACGCCCGATCCCCGCCAAAATATCGTCCGGACTTTCCGCGTTTTTTATGGCCGACGGGTCAGCCCAGCTGCCCTTTTTTTGGCGCCTCGCCTCGGCCTCCGACGCCATCAGGGCGGCCGCGCAGTCCTTATCGGCGATCTCGGCGGAGACGATGGCGTCGCCCTGGGCGAGGAGCGTTGCCTGCACGGAGATGTCGCTCTCGCCGACAAAGACCAGCGCGCCCTGGCGGCCATAGCGATCGGGCGTGTCGTCAGCGCTGCGCAAAATAACGTCGCGACCGACGAGCAGCGTGGTCAGCGCCTGCTTCGTGGTCGCGGTCGGCTCGATGCCGGTCAAGCGGATTTCCCGGCCGTCATCGAGACGCAGACTGCGCGCATCGATCGCGGCGACGCGGCCTTCGCCCTGGGACTCGAACTGGCACGGCGTGGCGGACGCACCGCGAGCCGCGACCAGAAGACATGCGACGATGAGATGAAGCAGTCGCGTCACGTTGCCCGGAAAGGTTGCGTTGCGCTCCAACCATAACTCAAGCGCGGTGGGGAGCGAAGACTGTTTGTTCATACTCCGTCATTGCGAGCGCGGCGAAGCAATCCAGAGTCCCTCCGCGGAAAGATCCTGGATTGCTTCGCCGCGCTCGCAATGATGGCGGAGGCACTCTTCCGCATCTCGTCATTCCGCTTTGCGGAAAGCGCGTGTTGATCGTTCATCTGCATCGTCCCGCGCGCTTGCTGCGCTGTCGCGCATGCGGCATGATTGCGGCAACACCAATAACCAAGCCGCCATTAGAGACAGGCGATCAAGGGAGGTCTTTTTCGATGAAGCATGTTTTGTCGGGCATTTTCGCTGCTGCGCTGGCGCTGAGTGCAAGCGCCGTGCAGGCGCAGGACAAGCCGCCACTGAAGATCGGCGGTATCCTCGACATGTCGAGCCTTTATGCCGACATCACCGGCCCCGGCAGCGAGACCGCGGCCAAGATGGCCGTGGAGGACTTTGGCGGCGAGGTGCTCGGCCGCAAGATCCAGGTGCTGGCTGCCGACCATCAGAACAAGGCCGATCTCTCTGCCAACATCGCTCGCGACATGCTCGACAATCAGGGCGTCGAGATGATCTACGACGTCGCGGCCTCCGCGACTGCGCTTGCCGCCGGCGAGATCGCGAAAGCGCGTAACAAGATCATCATGTTCAACGGCCCGGGCTCGATCCGCCTCACCAACGAGGCCTGCGGTCCCTACACCATCCACTACGTGTTCGACACCTACGGTCAGGCCAATGTGACCGGCCTTGCGGCCGTGAAGTCCGGCCTCGACACCTGGTACTTCCTCACCGCCGACTACGCCTTCGGCCAGGATCTGGAGAAGGACACCAGCGCCGTCGTGACCAAGACCGGCGGCAAGGTGCTTGGCAGCGTGCGCCATCCGCTCAACACGTCGGATTTCTCGTCGTTCCTGCTCCAGGCCCAAGCCTCGAAGGCAAAGGTGATCGGGCTTGCGAACGCCGGCGGCGACACCGTCAACGCCATCAAGCAGGCGGCCGAGTTCGGCATCACCAAGGGCGGCCAGAAGGTCTCGCCGCTGCTCGCCTTCGTGACCGACATCGACTCGATCGGGCTCGAGACCGCGCAGGGCCTGTTGCTTGCGGAAGCCTTCTACTGGGATCTCAACGATGACACCCGCGCGTTCTCGAAGCGCTTCCAGGAGCGCATGAAGCGGCCGCCGACCTCGGCGCAAGCGGGCGTCTATTCCTCCGTGACTCACTATCTGAAAGCGGTGAAGGCGGCCGGGACGACCGACGCTGCGACGGTGATGAAAGTGATGAAGGAGACGCCGATCAACGACTTCTTCGCCAAGAACGGCAAGATCCGCGAGGACGGCCGCATGTTGCACGACATGTACCTGTTCGAGGTCAAGAAGCCGTCGGAATCCAAGGGCCGCTGGGACGACTACAAGCTGCTCGCCACCGTGCCCGGCAGCGAGGCGTTCCAGTCGCTGGAGCAGTCGCGCTGTCCGTTGGTGAAGAAATAGACCTCGTCATTGCGAGGAGCGAAGCGACGAAGCAATCCAGGCTGTCTCCGCGGAAACATTTCCGGATTGCTTCGCTTCGCTCGCAATGACGAGGTCGATAGACCGAAGCAAAGAACAGCAAGGGAGACGTCCCATGAACGACATGGTCCTGCAGAAGCTCGAAGGCGGGCTGCTCACCATCACCATGAACCGGCCCGAGCGGAAGAACGCGCTCAACCCGGACATGGTCGCCGGGTTGGTCGTGGCGGCACGGCGCGCGGCTGATGATCCGGAGGTGCGTGCGGTCTTGTTCAAGGGCGCGGGCGGCAGCTTCTGCGTCGGCGGCGACGTCAAGTCGATGGCCGAGGGCCGGGCGCCGCTGCCGTTCGAAGTGAAGATGGCGAACCTGCGCCGCGGCATGGAAGTGTCGCGTATCCTGCACCAGATGCCAAAGCCCGTGGTGGCACAGCTCGATGGTGCTGCGGCCGGCGCGGGTCTGTCGATGGCGCTGTCGTGCGACCTCCGCGTCGCCTCCGAATCCTGCAAGATCACCACCGCGTTCGCAAAAGTCGGCTTCTCCGGCGATTACGGCGGCACCTATTTCCTCACCCAGCTGCTCGGCAGCGCGCGGGCGCGCGAGCTCTATTTGACCTCGCCGGTGCTTTCCGCGAGAGAAGCGCATGCGATCGGCATGCTGACGAAGGTCGTCCCCGACGCCGAGATCGACGCGGCCGCGCACGAGCTCGCACTGTCGCTGGCGCAAGGGCCCTCGATCGCGCTCGGCTTCATCAAGCGCAACATCAACAATGCCGAGCATCTGGCGCTGGAGGATTGCTTCGACGGCGAGGCGATCCACCACACCCGCTGCAGCGACACCGAGGATCACAAGGAGGCCGCCAAGGCGTTCGTCGAGAAGCGCAAGCCGACCTTCAAGGGCGCATGACGATGGCGCCCTATATGCGGTTGCGGCAGATCTGCCTGGTCGCGCCGCAGCTCGCGCCCGTGATCACCGATATCGCTGATATCATGGGCCTCGCTGTCTGCTACCGCGACGGCAATGTCGCAAAGTACGGCCTGGAGAACGCGCTGCTGCCGGTCGACACGATCCTGCTGGAGGTGGTCGCGCCGTTCAAGGACGGCACCACGGCCGGCCGCTTCATCGAGAAGAGCGGCGGGCGCGGCGGCTACATGGCGATCTTCTGCTGCAACGATCCCGACGAGCGCGGTCGTAACGCCAACGCGCTTGGCGTGCGCACCGCCAACGTCATTGACCACGCGCCCTATCACGGCGTGCAGCTCCATCCCCGCGACTGCCGCGCCGCCTTCATCGAGTTCAACCACACCGAAGGCAGCGACGACATTTTGGGTCCGTATCCACCGGCGGGGCCCGACTGGCAAAAATTCATCCGCAAGGACGTGACGCAGGCGTTGACGAGCGTGGAAATGCAGAGCCCGGATCCGCAAGGGCTGGCCGAGCATTGGGGCAAGATCATCGGCGTTGCGCCGAGCGGCGATGCTGAACTGAAGTTGCCCAACGCGACCTTCCGTTTCGTGAAGGGCGCCAGCGAAATCATGAGCGCGCTGGAGTTTCGGGTCGCTGATGTTGCCGGTGTGTTGCACGCCGCGAGGGCGAAGGGACATGCCGTGGCGGGCAACGAGTTCTTGCTCGGCGGGGTGACGTTCCGCGTCAGTTGAGTGCTTGGTAGTGATCCGTCACCCTGAGGTGCTCGCCTCTTGGGCGAGCCTCGAAGGGCGACGGCCACCAGCGGGGCCGCTCATCCTTCGAGGCTCCCAGCGCGATGCTAGGCATCGCGCTACTCGCACCTCAGGATGACGGATTGAGAGAGGGCGTGCGGCGCGACCCTGCCGCAATCACCTGCCCTTGAAATTCGCCGTCCGCCGCTCTTCCGTGGCTTTCACGCCTTCCTTGAAGTCTTCCGTCGCGCGCAGGCGGGTCTGCTCCTCGAGCTCGTGATTGGTCGCCGCCATGACGCGGTCGGCCAACCCGGCGCGCATCGTGGCGCGGGTGGAGACGAGGCCGAGCGGGGAGCATTCGGCGATTTCGCTGGCGAGCTTCAGTGCCGCCGCCCTGACCTGGTCCTGCGGCACCAGTTCGTTGGCGAGGCCCCATTTGAAGGCTTCCTCGCCGGTGACGCGGCGGCTGGTGTAGAACATCAGTTCGGCGTTGTTCTTGCCGATCAGCTCGGGCAGCGTCACGGTCAGGCCGAAGCCGGGATGGAAGCCGAGCTTGGTAAAGTTCGCGGAGAAGCGCGCTTCGGGGCAGGTGACCCGGAAGTCCGCCGAGACCGCGAGGCCCAATCCGCCACCGATGGCGGCGCCCTGCACGGCCGCGACGATCGGCTTCTTGGCGCGGAAGATGCGCACGGCCTGGATATAGAGATGGTTGATCGCCCCGAGGCTGTCGGCCGGATCGCCCTTTGCCGTCTTGTCGGCTTCGCGTGCCTCTTGCGCCTGCCGTGCCGGATCCTGGAAATTCGCGCCGGCGCAAAACGCTTTGCCCTGCGCCGACAGCACCGAGGCGCGAATCTCGATGTCGCGATCGAACTCGTCGAGCGCGTCCGCGATCTGGTTGATCAGCGAAATGTCGAAGAAGTTGAGCGGCGGGCGGCGGATTTCGATGGTGCCGACGTGACCAACTTTCTCGACGCCGATATCTTTGTAAGTGCTCATGATGTCCTCGAATGATTAGCGCAAACCAAGCCCGCGGGCGATGATGCCGCGCAGCACCTCGGTGGTGCCGCCCTGGATGGTGAGTTTCGGCGCGGTTTTGATGGCGAAGTCGAGCTGCCGCTCCAGCGTCTCGCGGTTGGTCGCGGTCTCCTCGACGAAGGCGGCGAGATCGCGCACGCGGTGCGGCAGCTGCTGTTCCCACACGGTGCCGATGTCCTTGACGATGGAGGCTTCAACGACCGGCTCCTTGCCGGCCTGCAGCATGCCCGCGACCGAGACCGACATGCGCCGCATGGTGTGGAGCTGCGCCACCAGCCGGCCGATGCCTTCGGCACTGCGGGTATCAGGATTGGGGCCGACAGCGCGAACCAGCTCGGTCAGCACGTAATAGGTCTCCAGGAAACGCTCGGGGCCCGAACGCTCATAAGCGAGCTCGCTGGTGGCCTGCTTCCAGGCGCCGTCGACTTCGCCGAGTACATGATCGTCGGGCACGAAGAAATCGGTGAAGACGACCTCGTTGAACTCGTACTGGCCGGTGATCTGGCCGATCGGGTTCACCTGGATGCCTGGCTGCTTCATCTTGACCAGGAACTGGGTCAGGCCGTGACGCCGGTTTTCCTTGGTCGGCTGCGACGTCCGGAAGATCGCGATCATGTAGTCGGCGATATGCGCCGACGAGGTCCAGATCTTGGTGCCGTTGATGAGATAGCCGCCGTCGGTCTTGGTCGCGCGCGTCTTCGCGGCGAACAGGTCCGAGCCGGAGTTCGGCTCGCTCATGCCGATCGCGAAGCAGATCTCGCCGCGACAAATACGCGGCAGGATGTCCATCTTGATGTGCTCCGGGGCGTACTTGATCAGAACCGGCCCGCTCTGGCGGTCGGCGACGAAGAACCGCCGCGTCGGCGCGTTGGCGACGCGCATCTCCTCGGTCACCACGTAACGTTCGAGGAAGGAGCGCTCCTGGCCCCCATATTTTTTCGGCCATGTCATGCCGAGCCAACCCTTGGCGCCGACCCGGCGAGAAAATTCCGGCGCGTCGGTGTCTTCACGGTTGGGCTTGTGCGGATCGAAGGTGCCGGCGGCGATTTCCTCCGCGAGGAAGGCGCGCACTTCCTTGCGCAATTGCTCGCATTTCTCGGGCAGGCGGATCGGATCGAAACGGAGGGCAGCAGTCATTGTTGTCTCGTCCCTGATCAGCGCGAAGCCACGAGCGGCCACAATTCGTCGGCGCCGCGGTTGGCAATGAGCTTGCCGAGCTCGACGGCCCAGTGGCTTTCCGAACCGAAATCATCGCGCCAGGCCAATGCCCGCAGCGAATAGCGGTGCAGGATGTGCTCCAAGGTGAAGCCGATCGCGCCATGAACCTGATGCGCGATGGCGCCGCCCTTTTCCGCGGCTTCCGCGCAGCGGATCTTTGCCGAGGCGGCTTCGAGATAGACCGCGTCGTCGAACGATCTTGCGTTGGCGATGGCATCGGCGGCCGAGGTCGCCGCGGCAAGGGCGGCAGCCGACTCGCCGGCGAGGCGGGCGAGATTGTGCTGCACGGCCTGGAATTTCGAGATCTTCTTTTCGAACGCGACGCGCTCGTTGGAATAGCGCACGGAGATGTCGAGCATCGATTCCAGCGCGCCCGCGATCTGAAGGCTGCGCGCGACGCCGCCCATCAGCATCATTGTGGTCTGGTCAAAGCCGCTCGGGGCGGGCTTGACGGTGACGGGCTGCACCTTGTCGAGCGTGACGGTGTCGCTGTGGTCGTAGCCGACATTGAGCCCGGTCTCGATCCGGCCCTTGCTCGCATCGACCAGCGCGATCGAGGCGCCGTCCTTGCCGTGGACCAGCACTGCGAAGTGCTTTGCCGCCTTTGCGAAGGGCACGCCGCGGGCGCGGCCGGAGAGCGCGCCGTCGGCGTCGCGGGTGATGCGATCCTTGGGCGACGCCGGCAGCACCGTCATCTCCCCTTCGGGGGATGCGATCTTCGCCTGCGCCAGCAGCCAGCCCGCCAGCATGGTTTCGGCCAGGGGAACCGCGACGGCGAAACGGCCGGCGGCGTTCAGGAGCGCAAAGCCGTCGGCAAGGCTCGCGCCGGAGCCGCCGAGATCGTCCGGCACCCAGGCCAACGGCAAACCGGCTTCGCTCAGCGCCTGCCACAGCGGCGCCTGCCATGAATCCTTCTTGTCGTTGTTGACGGTCTGCGGATCGGCGAGATCGGCGAAGATTTTCTCCGCGGTCTCGACGACGATATTGTCACTCTCCGCCACAGCGTTCCCCGTGTTTTGCCATTGGCGCTTCCCGCCCCGTGGGCGGACGCGCAGGTTCTTCTTGCGCCCGATGATCCAAAAAAGCCATGGCCCTGACAAGCGCTGATCGCAGGTCAACCTGCGGCGCGGGCATGGGCGATGAGCTAATTCCGCTTAGCGGAGTTTGCTCGATTTGCAGGGCGCGGCAAACTCGCTAAACAGAATGTCGATACTCAATCAAGGGGAAGGAAATCCGGATGGCAAAGGACAGTTTGTGCGCAGTCGTGACGGGGTCCGCCTCCGGCCTGGGTGCTGCGACCGCGGAAATTCTCGCACGGAGCGGAGCGCGGCTCGTCATCAACTATTCCTCGAGCCAGAAGGAAGCGGAGGCGACCGCTGAGCTGTGCCGCAAAGCGGGCTCACCGGAAGTTCTGGTCGCGCAGGGCGACGTCTCCAAGGATGACGATTGCCGCAAGATCGTTGCGGCAGCTGGCGCCTGGGGCCGGCTCGACGTGCTCGTCAACAATGCCGGCACCACCAAGCATGTCGCTCATGCCGATCTCGATGGATTGTCGGCGGAAGATTTCCAGCGCCTGTACGGCGTCAACACCATCGGCCCGTTCCAGATGGTGCGCGCGGCGCGCAGCCTGCTCGAGGCGGGCGCCAAGGCCTCTGGGCGGCCGTCCGCCGTGGTCAACATCTCCTCCGTCGCCGGCATCAGCGGCGTCGGATCGTCGATCGCATACGCCGCGAGCAAGGGCGCGCTCAACACGATGACGCTGTCGCTGTCGCGCGCGCTGGCGCCGCTGATCCGTGTCAACACGGTATGCCCGGGCTATATCGATACGCCCTGGTTCACCAAAGGCCGTGGCGAGGCGGGCGCCAAGCAGGTGCGCGACAGCGTCGTGGCCAAGGTGCCGCTGAAGGTCGCATCATCGGCGGAAGACATCGCGCAGCTCGTCTGCTTCCTGGCGATGCCGGCCTCCAGCAACATGACCGGCGAGGTCGTGCGCATGGATGCGGGGATGCATTTGGTGACGTGAGGGCGCGGCTAGCGCGGCAAATACGGGCGTCGTCCCGGCGAAGGCCGGGACCCATAACCACAAGAGGTAGTGAGGCGCGAAACCGGGAATTGCTAGTCTTCGCCAAACTGAATTCGGTGGCTATGGGTCCCGGCCTTCGCCGGGACGACACCGAGTATGTTGATAGCTCCCACTGGCGCGCTACCCCTTGATCACGCCGCTCGCCACCAGCCGGTGCCAGATGAACAGCACCACCACGGCGCCGATGGTGGCCATGATGAATCCCGCGCCCTGGTCGGGACTGTAGTGCCCGATGGCCTGGCCGATGAAGGTCGCGAGAAACGCGCCGGCGATGCCGAGGATGGTGGTGAGGATGAAGCCGCTCGGATTGTTCGGTCCCGGCGCCAGCCAACGCGCGATGAGGCCGGCGACGAAGCCGACGACGATGATCCACAACAAGCCACCCATGCTCATGTCCGTGCTTCCCTCGTTTGACTAAACTAACTCAGACTCTGCCCGCGATCTCATGCTCGGTCGGCAGCCGTCCGTCCGGCGTCAGATGATCGACCACCTGCGGCAGATACTGGCTGAGACCCGAGAGCAGCTCGTCACGCGACAAGCCGCTTTGGGCGGACAGGCTCTCGATCTGGTCGGCGCCGAGCGCATTGGCGAGATCGCCTGGTGCGATCGCCTTGTTCTCGCCCTTGCCGACCCAGGTGTTGGCAGCGTCGCCATGACCGCTCTGCTGGAGCTGGTTGAGGAGATCGCCGAGCCCGCCGCTGAGCACGCTGCCGGCCGCGCCGCCCGCGAGCAGGCCGCCAAGGCCGCCCTTCAACAGGTCACCGAGGCCGCCGCCAGCACCCGCATTCACCGGCGGGGGGAGATGCGTCGGCGTCGGTGCTGGGGACGGCTGCGGCGCGCTGCCGGTCTGGTTGCCGCTCAAATGCTTGAATGCCTTCCAGGCGAGCAGGCCAAGGAGGGCCATGGTCATGGGCGACATGCCGCCGCTGGATGAGGATTGTGAACTCGGCGTGCTTGGGCCGCGCGGGCCGTTCTGCATGCCGTTGAGGACGTCGAGCAAACCCATGGCGTTCTCCTTTGGCGCTTTCTTGCCGGTAACAAGCCCCGTTCGAAAACATATGAGGCTGTCATGACGGTTACAAGGCGATTGCGCTGCAACTGCGGGAATGGGCAGCAGGCACAGCCTCTGCTATCGAGGGCAGATCGTTAAAGGGGGCAGGCCGAGGTGATGGCGGATCGACCGATCGTGGTGGCCGGCGCAGGCGCCATCGGATGTTTCGTCGGCGGCACCTTGGCGGCTGCCGGCCGCCGCGTCGCGTTCCTGGTGCGGCCGCGGGTGAAGACCGAGATCGAGCGGTTCGGCCTGGTTCTGACCGATTTCGTCGGCTCCGAGACGAAGCTCGACCCGGGCCAACTCGCGCTGTCGGAAGATCCCGCGATCTTCCACAGTGCCGGCATCGTGCTGGTCACGGTGAAGAGCGCCGACACGGCCGGTGTCGCCGACCAGATCGCGCAGCATGCGCCGCAGGACGCCGTCATCGTCTCGCTGCAAAACGGCGTCGGCAATGTCGCGGTGCTGCGCGAGCGCCTCGGCGACCGCCGCGTGCTCGCCGGCATGGTGCCTTTCAACGTGGTCGGGATGGGCGAGGGCCGCTTCCACCGCTCGACCTCCGGCGACATTCATGTCGGCGAGGATGATGCGAGCACGGCCGCAGCGCTGTCGGTGCCGGGGCTCGCCATGCGCGCGAGCCACGACATCACCGGCGTGCAATGGGGCAAGCTGATCATCAATTTGAACAACGCGCTCAGCGCCTTGTCCGACATGCCGCTCGCCGCGCAATTGGCGAACCGCGATTGGCGAAGGCTGTTCGCCGACCAGATGGCGGAGGGGCTGGCTGCGATGAGGGCCGCGGGCATTACACCGGTCTCGGCGACGCCGATCCCGTCATCCTGGACGCCCAGCTTACTGAGACTGCCTGATCCGATTTTCAAGCTGATCCTGGGACGGACCATGAAGATCGATCCCGAGGCGCGTTCCTCAATGTGGCAGGATTTGAAGCAGGGCCGCAAGACCGAGATCGACTATCTCCAGGGCGCGATCATCGCGCTCGCCGAACAAAACAATGTCGACGTGCCGCTGTCGCGCCGCATTGTTGCGCTGATCAAAGAGGCTGAGGCCGCGGGCAAGGGCTCACCGCGGCTGACGCCGCAGCGGGTTCGCGGATAACGCATGAGTGCAGGCTGCGCGACGGGAGGAGCAACGATGAAACGTCGTCTGACGATCGGATTCGCGTTGGCCGTGCTCTGCGCCGCGTCCTCGGTCGCGGAGGCCCGGCCGCCGACGGTCATGAACTCTCCCGGCTATGACAGGCGATTGCAGGAGAGCAGGTCGCAATTGGGCAGTTCTCCGACGACAACGGCGCCTGCGAATGCACCCGTTGCGTCTCCCAAGCGCAGCAAGAAGAAGCCTCCGAACTGAGGATGTAAGCGCGGTCTCCATCACACCCGTCATTGCGAGCGCAGCGAAGCAATCAGAATCCCCACGCGGAAAGACCCTGGATTGCTTCGCTGCGCTCGCAATGACGGCGGAGACTCAGCCCTTCTTCGCCGGCTTGCTCGGCGTAGGGCTGAACAGCTTCTTGATGTCGTTCAATCCATCCGACAGCCGTGGCCATTCGCAGGAGAACGAGCCCTTGGTGCAGGGCGCGCCCTTCGGCCGCGGCCGCGCGTCGCCGATGGCGGCCTGCTGGACTTTCGGCCGCTCGACCGGCACCGGCACGCGCTCGACCTCGGTTCGCAACGCGACCCGCTGGAGCTGCTGCACCTGTTGTTCCTGCTGCTCGCGCTGCTGGCGCGCGGTGGCCTGCGCGGCTTCATTGCTGCGGCGCTGATTGGCGAGATAGGCGGTGTAGGCTTCGTCGATCTTCTTCTGCTCCTCCGGCGTCGGATTGGGGCCGGCGATATCGAAGGTGCGGTCCTGGAGGAAATCGTAATAGGAATAGCCGCCGCCTGCCTTGCGCCGGCCGGCGAATTTGGCGTTGCAGTCGGCAAGCGCAGCCGTCTTCTCGGATTTGGTCGTGGCTTTTTCGGCGGCGTCGGCGCAGGCCTCGAAGTCAACAGGCGCGCGCTTCCACCATTGTGCCTGGGCATGCGACGGCGCCAGCAGGAAAAATCCTGCTGCGGCAACCACAAGCGCCGCACGACGCGATGCAACTACGTCCGACATTCTACGAGAGCATTCCTTGCAAAACTCAACCCGAACTGAGTCGGGCTGATTTTTGCCCCTTTATGGCCGGCTTGTCACCCATGGAACCCGGGAATTTCATGACTGCGATGCTGACATTTTTTGCTTGACGTGGCGCAGGAGTCACAGCGTCACTTCATCCTGCGGTCGCCTCATTGGCGACGCCAAGAAAACGAAGTGGAAACGCCTGATGCTGCTGCCCCTGTCCGATGTGCCGCGCTGGTACGCCGAGCGCAAACCGCAAGGCACGATCGCCGTCCGTCACGGGCAGGATACGCTGACATGGGACGCGCTGGAGCGCGGCGCCAATCGGCGCGCGCGGGCGTTCATGGCCAAGGGCGTCAGGCCCGGCGACTTCGTCGCGATCGGTTTGCCCAACGGCAATGCGTTCTTCGAGACCTCGTTTGCGGTGTGGAAATGCGGGGCGACGCCGACCTCGCTGTCATGGCGGCTGCCGCGCGGCGAAGCCGCCGCGGTGCTCGACATCCTGAAGCCGGCGCTGGTGGTTGGCGGCGAAGTCGACTGGAACGCGCCGAACCGACTGCCCGCGGATTTCGTGCCGGAAGGCTTTTCGGACGAGCCGCTCACCGCACCGGTGGCGCGCTATTGGAAAGCCATGACCAGCGGCGGATCGACCGGCCGCCCGAAGGTGATCCTCGATCACCAGCCGGCGGTGACCGACACCATCGCCGCGCCGCCGCTCAACATCCCCTTCGGGGTCTCGCTGCTCAATCCCGGTCCGCTCTACCACAACGCGCCGTTCATCGTGTCGCACTACGCGCTGTTCACCGGCGGCCAGCTCACCGGGCTTACCAGGTTCGACGCCGAGGAGACGCTGCGGCAAATCGCGCAAGAGCGCGTGCAATGGGTCAATTTCGTGCCGACCATGATGCACCGGATCTGGGCGCTGCCGGAGAGCGTGCGCAACGCCTACGACGTCTCGAGCCTTCAGACCGTGTTTCATATGGCTGCACCCATGCCGCCCTGGCTGAAGGAAAACTGGATCGCCTGGCTCGGACCTGACAGGGTCTGGGAGCTCTATGGCGGCACCGAACGCCAAGGCTCCTGCGTCATATCAGGCACGGAATGGCTGACGCATAAAGGCTCGGTCGGCAAGATCGGCGAGACGGCGAAGCTGCGTGTCATCGGCGAGGACGGCAACGACGTCGCGCCGGGCGAGACGGGCGAGATCTATTTCCTCAACAATGACGGCCAGGACGCCACCTATCACTATCTCGGCGCGGAGCCGAAGCGCCGCGCGGACAGCTGGGAATCGCTCGGCGACATCGGCCGGCTGGATGCGGAAGGCTACCTCTATCTCGGTGATCGCCTTGCCGACATGGTGTTGCGCGGTGGCGCCAACATCTATCCGGCCGAGATCGAGGCGGCGGTCTCCGAGAGTCCCGGTGTGCGCTCCTGCGTGGTGGTGGGATTGCCCGATCCGGAATTGGGCCAGCGCGTGCACGCCATCATCGAGCCGGAGGGCGATACGGATGGTCAGGCCATCGCCGACGGCATGGCGGACTTTTTGAAGGACAGGCTCAGCCGCTACAAACATCCCGAGAGTTTTGAGATCGTCAGCGTCCCGCCGCGCGATGATTCCGGTAAAGTTCGCCGCACGCTGTTGCGCGACGAGCGCGCGGCGTGGATGAAGGAGGGGCGCGCCTTCCGGATTTGGCCGGCGAAGGCGCGGGCGCACGCCGAGTAAGACAATTACGGAAGGATTTCTGGACATGACCATCACCATCGCTGCGAACAGCGTGCCGAAGCCGCCGGCCGAGATCATCGAGGGTTTTCGCGGAGCGCCGACCTCGGTCATTTCGGACAACCTCGGCCGGCTGCCGGGCGCAGTGGGGCTCAAGCCCTATCACCGAGGCGCCAAGCTGGTGGGCACGGCCTTCACGGTCCGCACCCGTCCCGGCGACAATCTCGCCATCCACCGCGCGCTCGAGCTGGTGGGCCCCGGCGACGTCATCGTGATCGATGGCGGCGGCGATGAGACCCGGGCGCTGGTCGGCGAGATCATGAAGAACATCGCGCAGTGGCGCAAAGCCGAAGGCTATGTCATCGACGGCGCGATCCGCGACGTCGCTGCGTTCGCGGCCGATGATTTTCCCTGCTACGCCCGCGCGGTGATCCACCGCGGCCCCTACAAGAACGGCCCCGGCGAGATCAACGTGCCTGTTTCGATCGGTGGCAGCGTGATCTCGCCCGGCGACATCGTCGTCGGCGACGAGGACGGCGTGGTGTCGTTTGCCGCCTCCGGTGCCGCGGCGCTGCTGGATGCCGTGCGGGCCCAGGTCGCGCGCGAGGAGGAGACACTGAAGGCGATCCGCGAGGGCCGTTATCAGGGCTCGTATGGCAAATCCTGAACAGAGAAAAAGAAGGGGAGGATGGCGTGAGCCAGAAAGAGGAATTCCACAATCTCGACGACACCGGCGACGGGCTGTTTCGCGAACTCGCGGCGGGGGTGACCACGCGCATCTTCTCCGGCGAGCAGGCGATGCTGTCGGTGGTGACGCTGGCGCCGCATGCGCAAGGCACGCTGCACCATCATCCCGAGGAGCAATGGGGCGTGCTGCTCGACGGCTCCGCCATCCGTGTCCAGGGCGATGAGGAGATTGCCGTGAAGAAGGGCGATTTCTGGCGCACGCCCGGCAACGTGCCGCACACCATGCGCGCCGGCCCCGACGGCGCTCGCGTGCTGGACATCTTCAGTCCGCCGCGGCCAGAATACAGAAAAGCGGGATCCGGTTTCGGAACGACCTAAAGCGCCAAGAGCAAAAGCCGGGCGCGAGAAAACAGGGGAGGGATAACATGACCATCACACGACGGACGCTGCTCGCAGCGCCGGCTATTCTCGCGATGACGCCGGCGTTGGCGCAGGCTTCAAAAATCACGCTGGTGGTGCCGTTTCCGCCGGGCGGATCGACCGATGCGATGGCACGGCTGCTCCAGAGTCATCTGCAAACCAGGCTCAACCGCATCGTCATCGTCGAGAACAAGTCGGGCGCCGCCGGCGCGCTCGGTGCGGCGCAGGTCGCCAAGAGCCCGCCTGATGGCTCGACGTTCCTGGTCACCTTCGATTCCCACGCGGTGATCCCCTCCATCCTCGACAAGCCGCCCGTCGATGTCGAGCGCGAGCTGATGCCGGTGTTGCTGGTCGGCACCGCGCCGTATGTGATCGCGGCCGGTGCGGGCCGTCCCTACAAGAGCTTTGCCGACGTGGTGGCGGCCTGCAAGGCGACGCCCGGCGCGGTGAAATATGCCTCCGTCGGCATCGGCACGCTCGGCCATCTCGCCATGACCGTGCTCGGCAACAAGGCCGGTGTCGAAATCATGCATGTGCCCTATCGCGGCGGCGGCCCCGCGATGAACGACGTGCTCGGCGGCCATGTCGATCTGATCGCGGGATCGGCGGCGCTGGTCTCAGCCCAGCTCGGCACCAACATGCTGCGTCCGATCCTGCAACTCGGCCGCGAGCGGCTGCCGGGCCTGCCGGAGACGCCGACCGCGATCGAGGCCGGCTTTCCGGATTTCGAGACGCTGGCCTGGTGGGGCATCTTCGCGCCCACGGGGACGCCGCCGGACATCGTCGCTGGCCTCGCGACGGCGTCCAAGGAGATTTTGAGCGAGCCCGCGACCGCGGCGCAGCTCAAGGAGACCCAGCAGATGACGCTGCTGCTCGAGGATGGTCCCGCCTTCAAGACCTTCTTCGACAAGCAGGTCGCCACTTGGGGTAAGGTGGTGAAGGACAACAATATCCGGGCGTGAGGCTGTCCGGCTGGCGTTTGCATTGATCGAGGTGAGGGCTTCCGATCCCGCCTCCGCTTTGATATGAAGCCCCGGTAACCCGCTCTGCGGGTTCCGCGGTCCCGTAGCTCAGCCGGATAGAGCGACGGTTTCCTAAACCGTAGGTCGCATGTTCGAGTCATGCCGGGATCGCCAGTTTTTCAGTGAGCAATCGTCGCGTTTGCCACGCTTGTCGGCGCAAAAATTGCTAGAAGCGCGAAGCTTCCTTCCTGGCCCGGACTGACTGCCGGCCCGCCTCACCGCCCCATCCGGAGACCACGATGCCTTTCGACTTGATCCTGCGCGGCGGCCGTGTGGTCGACCCGTCCCAGAAGCTCGATGCCGTGACCGATGTCGCCTTTTCCGGCGGAAAGGTCGCTGCGATCGGTAGCGGGCTCAAGGCCGATCCGGGCACCGATGTGCGCGATGTGTCACGCTACATCGTGACGCCGGGGCTGATCGATCTTCACACCCATGTCTATTGGGGCGGCACTTCGCTTGGTATCGACGCCGAGGAATTCTGCCGCCTCTCCGGCGTCAGCACCGCGGTCGACACCGGCAGCGCGGGGCCGGGCAATTTCGCGGGCTTCCGCAAGCATGTGATCGAGCCGAGCCAGGTCCGCATTCTCGCTTATCTGCACGTCTCGCATGCCGGCATTTTTGGCTTCTCGCACCGGATCATGGTCGGTGAGAGCGAGGAACTGCGGCTGATGAATCCGGTCGAGGCGGCCAAGGTGGCTGACGAAAATCGCGATCTCATCGTCGGCATCAAGGTGCGCGTGGGCTTGCACTCCTCGGGCACGTCGGGCGTCGTGCCGCTCGACATCGCGCTCGAGGTCGCGAACGAGGTCGGCATGCCGCTGATGGCGCATATCGATCATCCGCCGCCGAGCTACGAGGAGGTGCTGGCGCGCCTGCGCCCCGGCGACGTGCTCACCCACGCGTTCCGGCCCTTCCCCAACACGCCCGCGACCGCGCAGGGCACGGTGAAACGTGCGGTGCTCGACGCCCGCGAGCGCGGCGTGCTGTTCGACATCGGCCACGGCAAGGGCTCGTTCGCGTTCAAGACCGCACGTGCCATGCTCGCCAACGGCTTCTATCCGGACACCATCTCGTCCGACATTCATCAGCTCTGCATCGACGGCCCGGCGTTCGACCAAGTGACGACCCTGTCGAAATTCCTGTGCATGGGCATGCCGCTGTCCGACGTCATCGCAACCTCCACTGTCAACGCCGCGATGGCGCTGCGGCGGCCCGAACTCGGCAGCCTCAAGCCGGGCAGCGTCGGCGACGCCACGCTGATCTCGATCCAGCAAGGCCAGTTCGACTATGAGGACGTCGTCGGCGAGCACCTGATCGGGGATCGCAAGATCGTGTCCGAAGGCGTCGTCATCGGCGGCCGCTGGTGGCATCCGAATTGAGCGGTGGGCCGCTCACGACCTGATTACAGCGATCTCGCGATCAACAGCTTCATGATCTCGTTCGTGCCGCCATAGATCTTCTGGATGCGGGAATCGATGAAGATGCGCGAGATCGGATATTCCTGCATGTAGCCGTAACCGCCGAACAGCTGGAGGCATTCGTCGGCGGTCTCGACCTGCTTCTCCGAGCACCAATATTTCGCCATCGACGCCGTGACGGTGTCGAGGTCCTTGGCGACCAGTCGCTCGATGCACCAGTCGACGAAGACGCGCGCGATCATCGCTTCGGTCTTGCGCTCGGCGAGCTTGAAGGCGGTGTTCTGGAAATCCATCAGCGGCTTGCCGAACGCCTTTCGCTCCTTGGTGTAGTCGACGGTGAGTTTTATCGCGCGCTCCATCGCGGCGACCGCGCCGACGGCGAGCGCGAGGCGCTCCTGCGGCAATTGCTGCATCAGCTGCACGAAGCCCTGGCCTTCCTCGCCGCCGAGCAAATTGTCTGGCGGGACCGCGACGTTGTCGAAGAACAGCTCGGACGTGTCGGAGGCATGCAGGCCGATCTTGTCGAGGTTGCGCCCGCGCTTGTATCCATCCGCGCCTGAGGTTTCGACCACGATCAGCGAAATGCCCTTGGCGCCGACATCGCCGGTGCGCGCGACCACGATGACGAGATCGGCGGCCTGGCCGTTGGTGATGAAAGTCTTCTGTCCGTTGATGACGTAGGAATTGCCCTGCTTCCTGGCGGTGGTCTTGACGGCCTGCAAATCCGAGCCGGTGCCGGGCTCGGTCATGGCGATAGCGCCGACCATCTCGCCGGAGGCCATCTTCGGCAGCCAACGCTTCTTCTGCTCCTCGGAGCCGTAATTGAGGATGTAGTGGGCGACGATGGCGCTGTGCACGGAGACGCCGGTCGTCAGCTCCGGTACCGTGCTTTCGAGGTCGTCGAGCACGGCGGCGTCATAGGCGAAGGTCGCGCCGAGGCCACCATATTCCTCCGGCACGCTCGCCAGCAGCGCGCCCATCTCGCCGAGCCCGCGCCAGGCAAAGCGGTCGACCATCTTCTGCTCGCGCCATTTTTCGGCATGCGGGGCCAGATCCTTGGCAAGGTATTTCCGGAACTGGTCGCGGAAGATTTCGAGCTCTTCGGTCATCCAGGAGGAGCGGTAGGACATGGAAACCTCGGTTGATGCGGCTTGCCGGCTTGGTAGGCCAGTCGGCAGCGTCAATTATTGTGTTTTCAGGCTGCGCCGGTGAAGCTACCAAGGCGGCCGGAGTAGCGTCTGTCGGAATGGTTGATTGTGGCTGCCAAAACCAAAGAGCTCAAGCTCGACATCGCGCGCATCGGCACGGTCTCCGCGATCCTGATGCAGCCGGACAAGGCGCGCGGCTGCTACGTGCTGGCGCATGGTGCCGGTGCAGGGATGCGGCACGCATCGATGGACAAGATTGCGGAGGGGCTCGCTGCTCGCGGCATCGCGACTTTCCGCTTCAATTTTCCCTACATGGAGAACAAGCTGGGCCGTCCCGACCAGCCGGCGGTCGCCCATGCCACGATCCGCGCGGCAGTCGAGGAAGCCGCGCGGCTCTGCCCAGGTGTGAAGCTCGTCGCGGGCGGAAAATCCTTCGGCGGGCGCATGACATCGCAGACGCAGTCCAAGACGCCGCTGCCTGGTGTCAAAGGGCTCGCCTTCCTCGGCTTTCCCCTGCACGCCGATAAGAAGCCGTCGACGGAGCGCGCCGAGCACCTGGCCCGTGTCGAGATCCCGATGCTGTTCCTGCAAGGCACCCGCGACGGGCTCGCCGATCTCGGCCTCCTCAAGCCCGTCATCGCCGCTCTTGCCCCGAAAGCGACGCTGCACGAGGTCGAAGGCGGCGATCACTCCTTCGCGGTGCTCAAAAGGTCCGGCCGCAGCAATGAGGAGGCGCTTGCGGAGGTGCTTGATGCGCTGGTGGTCTGGATCGACAAGCTCGCCTGAAATCTCACGACGAATAAAGCCCTTTGTCGCGCGCTTTCTGGATCGCGAGGGCGGCGATCAGGTCGAGCGTTGGCGTGGACAGGCCGGCGGTGCGCGCGAAGGCTTGGGGCGCCTTCACCAGGACGTCGATCTCCATGGCGCGGCCGAGCTCGTAATCCTGCAGCAGCGACGGCTTGTGATTGGGGGCGGGGCCGCTGCGTGATACGCGCTTGACCTCGGGGATGAAGTGCTGGGCGATCTCGTTGGCCTCGTTCAGCATCCGCGGGATAACCTCGGCGAACGCAGGATCGTCGCGCACGCCGCGCGCGGTCTGGCCGGTGAGCAGGCACAGCACCGACAACGACATGTTGGTCAGCAGCTTTGACCAGATCGCCTCGCGGATCTCGGCGACCGGCGGCGATTCCAGCCTCGCGTCTGTGAAGACACCGCGCAGCGTCGTGATGCGCTCGCAATTGCGATCGTCGCATTCGCCGATCAGCAGGCGGTTGCGGTCCGGCGTCAGGTTCTGCACCACACCGGGCGCGATCACCTCGTTCGAGGAGAAGACCACGCCGCCGACGATCCGCTCCTTCGGAATGCAGGCGCGCAAGCGCCCGCCCGGGTCGAGGAACGAGATGTCGGGCGGAGTCGGGTGTCGCGGCGGCAGGCCGATCCCGTACCACCAGGGAATGCCGTTCTGCGCGAACACGATGGCGGTGTCGTCCTGCAGCAGCGGCTTGAGACTGGAGACCAGCCCGGTCAGCGCGGTTGCCTTCAAGGTGCTGATCACGACGTCCTGTGGGCCGAGCTGGGCCGGATCGCCGGAGGCGTTCACCTTGGCGGAGACCTCGGAATCGCCGACGCGCAGCTTGAGGCCGTTGGCCCGGACCGCCTCCAGGTGGGCGCCGCGCATCACGCACGAGACCTCGTGGCCGGCGCGGGCCAGCCTGACCGCGAGATGGCTGCCGACGGCGCCCGCGCCGAAAATGCAGATGCGCATGTAATGTCCGTCCCTGATCCCTTGATGCCGCCCCGCGACAGCATGACACAAGCCGCCATGCGATGGACGCGGCTGCCCTACGCTCGAAAGATATGGATCAAGGTGCGGAGCCTCGGTCATAGTGCGCGCCAAACAAACGAGCGGAGGAACACCAATGACCGACAGCCCCGTCCTGTGGACCCTGGACGCGCGTGGGGTTGCGACCGTCACGTTGAACCGGCCGGAGGTCAACAACGCCTATGACGGCGCATTGATCGCGGGCGTGCTTGCGGCCATGGACGATCTCGGCAGCAAGCCCAACCTTCGCGTCGTCGTGCTCCGGGGCAATGGCAAGCATTTCCAGGCCGGCGCCGACCTCAAATGGATCAACGGCGTCCGGCCGCAATCGACTGAGGCGAACGAGGCCGCGTCGCGTGCGACGTTCGAGGCCGTGCAGCGGCTCAACACGCTGCCGATCCCGACGGTTGCGCTAGTGCAGGGCGGCTGCTTCGGCGGCGGCACCGGCGTGATCGCAGCCTGCGACGTCGTGATCGCGGCCGACAACGCCCTGTTCTCGATCACCGAAGTGCGCTGGGGCCTGACCGCGGCCATCATCATCCCGCAGCTCTGCGATGCCATCGGCGTACGGCAAGTCCGCCGCTACGCGCTGACAGGTGAACGTTTCGGCGCCGAGGACGCCCGCCGCATCGGCCTCGTCCACGAGGTCGTGCCGCTCGCCGATCTCGAGGCCGCCGGCGCCAAGGTGGTCGAGCAGTTGCTTGCCAACGGACCTGAAGCGATGGCCGAGACCAAGCGGCTGGCGCTGGAGAGCTCGTTCGGCGGAATGGCAGTCGACGATGCCGCTTACAAGCGGCTCGTGCACCTGCATTCGGTCAAGCGACAGAGTGCGGAAGCCGCGGAAGGGCTGGCGTCGTTCGCCGAAAAGCGCGCGGCGAATTGGAGCGGCGGCAAGGCATGAGCGCGCCGCTCTGCGGCAGCCCCATACGATCTGCATCGTGCATCATCGCCAAATCTTGTCCGCGGGACCGATTCGAATCCCCGTAATTCCGCGGGGTCATCCTTAAGAGTTCAATCATTCCCGGCCATTATGGTTACGACAATTGTCACGCCATGGTGTCGAATGCACAGAGAAGTTCTGGGGTTTTGGAAGGCCGGATCGATCGTCGCGGCGGCAACGCTGCTGCTCCTGCATCCGGTTGCCGCTTCACCTCGGCTGGTCTCTCTGGCGTTCAATTCCCAGCTCGGAAGCCCGCAGCAGATCGGGGCGGATGAGTTTCGCCAGAAGCTGGTGGCATTGTCCGGCAAGCACATCGTGATCGACCAGCGCGCCACCAATGCGCTCGGGAGCGAGAACGCCATTCTCGCAGCGACGCAGTCCGGCGCCGTCGATATGGCGGTGCTGTCGGGTTCGGTGGTCAGTGCAGTCGTCCCCGAACTCGGCGTGTTCGACATTCCCTTCCTGTTTCGCGATACGGCTCACGCCAAAGCCGTGGCGCAAGGTCCGGCCGGCGCGGCAATCGCCGCCAAATTCGGCGATAAGGGGCTGACCCTGCTGGCGATTGGCCGACAGGGCTTCCGCAACGTTACGAATTCAAAACGGCCCGTTCGTAGCCCCGACGATATCAAGGGTCTGAAGATTCGTGTCATCCCGAACCCGATCTATCAGATGACGTTCAAGGCGCTCGGTGCCGAAGTGGTCCCGATGGAATTTCCGCTGGTCTATACCGCGCTCAAGGACGGCCGGCTCGATGGGCAGGAAAATCCGGTGCCGACCATTGCCGGCTCCCGTCTCTATGAAGTCCAGAAATACCTCACATTGACCGGCCACTTCTTCGCGCCGATCGTGTTCATCGCCAACCGGGCCATGTTCGAGCAGCTCACTCCGGCCGACCAGGCAACGCTGATCGCGCAGGCAAAGGCGGGGGCGGAGGCGACATGGCAGGCAAAGCTCGATGCCGCGTCGCTCGAGCAGGTGCGCAACGGCGGCATGGACGTGATCGAGAAATTCGATCGCCAACCCTTCGTCGACGCGGTCAAGCCGCTCGATCAGGAATTCGAGAAGCGGTTCGGCAAAGATCTGCTCGCCACCATCCGGTCCACCCAGTAAGAATTTCGGGATCCCCATGAAATTATCGCACATGATGTCCCGGGTCGGCATCCGTCCGCGCGTGTTTGGCGGTTTCGCGCTGGTTCTCAGCTTCCTGGTCCTGCTGGCGGGCTTTGCCGTGGTCCAGGTCGAGCGGATCGGCGGAACGGTCAATGACCTCGTGACCAGCGCTGCGGGCGACGCCGGCATGTCACAGGCGCGTGCCGCGCTTTTGGAAGCGAACTCGGCGGTCGAGAAATTCATCCGAACCTGGAATGTCGGCGACAAGGATGCCGCAGCCAAGGCGATCGACGGCGTGGGCAAACTGGCCGATCAGGCCGATCGGCAATTCGGCAAACTGCAAGCGATCGCGGAAGGCATCGGCCCGGTCAAGACGGCGCTGGAAACCTATCGTTCGTCGTTCACCGCGGCGGCGGATGCCGCGGATCGGCTGCGCGCCGCCACCACGAAGACCGACGCCCAGGGCGCGGCCGCCGGCCTCAATGTCAGCGGCATTCAGGTTGCACTCGCCAATCGCTCGGATGACGCGGAACGGCTTGTCAACCCGATGCGGCTGGCCGGCGTCGTCGACGCGCTGCGCGTCACCGTGATGCGCTATGGCTCCACTTTGTCGACAGGCGATGCCGACGACGCCAGGCAGGCGTTGTCCTACGCCCAGTTGGCGATCGCAGACACCGAGGCTGAGCTGGCGACGGCGGACGCCCCCAAATTGAAGACGCTGGTCGCAGCACTCAAGACCGCGATCGCCGCCGACACGACGGCGCTCGAAGAGGTCATCAAGGTTGCCGCCGATCTACGCGCCAGGCAGGCCGAACTGAAGAAGGCGAGTGCGGCGATCGACGATCAGGTCAACAAGATCAATGCGAAGCTCGGCACCGTGCGCGCCGAGCAGGGTGACAAGACCTCGGCAGCGGTCGATCAAACCAAACAGACCGTCATCGCGACCGCGGCCGGCGCGCTGCTGCTGGGAGCGGTGCTCGCATGGCTGATCGGCGCCAGCGTATCCGGCCCGATTCGCGGCATGACAGACCGGATGCAATCGCTGGCGGCGGGCGAGCTCGATGATCCCATTCCGGGCGGCGAATCGCGCGACGAAATCGGTCGCATGGCGCGTGCCGTCGAGGTGTTCCGCGAAAACGCACTGGCGGTTCGTCGCATGGAAGGCGAAGCCACGGCACAGCGCGAAGCTACCGAGGCCGACCGTGCCCGCATGATGTCTGATCTTGCCGGCCGCTTCGAGCAGGGCATGCAGGGGGTGATTGCCGGTGTCGGTGGTCGCGCCGACGACATGGGGCGCAGCGCCGAGGAGTTGGCAAAGGTCGCCGAGCGTGGTCGCGGGCTCGCCGAAGCGGTCGCGACCCGCGCCGAGCAGGCATCGATGAACGTGCAGACCGTCGCCTCCGCCACCCAGCAGCTCGCGGCCTCGATCCGCGAAATCTCGAGCCAGGTGCATCGCTCCGTCGCGGTCTCGAACCGGGCGACCGACGAGACCAACCGCACCTCCGATTTGATCCATGGGCTGTCGGATGCGGCTGAAAAGATCGGCACCATCATTCAATTGATTCAGGCCATCGCCAGTCAGACCAATCTGCTGGCACTGAACGCGACCATCGAAGCGGCGCGCGCCGGTGACGCCGGCCGGGGCTTCGCGATCGTCGCCAGCGAGGTCAAGAGTCTCGCGACCCAGACAGCGCAGGCGACCGAGCAGATCGCCAGCCAGATCGCGACGATCCAGAGCGCGACCGGCCAATCGGTCCAGGCGATCAAGCAGTTCGGCACCACCGTCAAGGAAATGGCCGACATCGCCACCGCGATCGCCGCGGCGGTCGAAGAGCAGGGCGCGGCAACGGGCGAAATCGCCCGCAACGTCGAAGAGGCGGCCAACGGCACCACGGCGGTGACGCAGGAAATCGGTCAGGTGCGCGCGGTGGCGGGCGAGACCGACGCCGGTGCTGAAGCCGCTCTTACGGTCGCGGCGGCCCTCAAGCAGCAGGCGGATTCAATGAAGTCGAACGTCGACGATTTCCTCCACACCATCCGCTCGGCGGCCTGAATTTCCGGAGAAATCGGCGACGCCGCCGGTGCAAACGAAACGGGCCTTACAGCACCGGCAACAGCGAACTCTTCAATTCGCGCAATAGCGCCTGAACCGCTGCAGCCTGGACCCGTCGCTCGGGAATGGTTGCCTTGACCCATAAATCGGGGATTGGAAAATCCGGCAACACGACCTGCAACGTGCCTTGGCGTAGGGCCTCTTCCGCAAGGTAGTGCGAGATGAAGGCGATGCCGTTGCCGGCGATCGCGCTCTTCACGAGCACGTGGCCTTCGTTCGAACTCAACAGCGGGCGGACCTGAACGGTGATACGGTCGCGCGGCCCGTCGAACACCCAGTCCGGGCCGGTGGGAAGAAAACTCAGGCAACGATGATCGACCAGATCGCGCGGGTGCCGCGGCATGCCGTGTGCGCTGAGATAGGCCGGTGACGCGCACAACAAGCGCTTCAATCGGCATAGGGGTTCGTCGACCACACCGCCGAACGAATGCGGGAACGCGCCGATGGCGATATCGAATCCTTCCGTCACCGGATCGACGGGACGGTCGATCAAGACGATTTCGAGTTTCAGCTTCGGGTTTTGGGTCTGGAACGCGCTGAACACATCGGCAAGCCGGGCGATGGTCAGCGATGTCGGTGCCTTGATACGCAAATGATCGATAAGATCATGTCCTTTCTCGCCCATGCGCGACAGGAGATCGCCGACATCGGCGACCACGCTCCGCGCCCTCTGGACATATTCCTGGCCGGCCGCGGTCAGCCGCAATTGCCGCGTCGAGCGATGAAACAGCGGCGTGCCGATCCGCGCCTCCAATTGGGTGACCCGCTTTGCGACCACCGAAGTCGCGACGTTGAGTTTTCTCGCCGCGGCGGAAAATCCGGCGGCGTCCGCGGTGGCGAGGAAGGCTTGGAGGTTCACGAGGACGTCCATTTTTCACCTTTCTCGATTCGCGAAAGCTGATCGTGTATTTTGGTGGATTGTAGCCCGGCACGCGTTAATTCATAGTCGGCTTAACAACAGATTTCGGGAGCAGAACGCGCCATGCAGGCCATGACGATCGAAGAACCGGCGCGCCATGTGCCGATCTATGGCGAATATGAAGTGGTCGTGCTCGGCGGCGGTCCGGCCGGCATCGTGGCGGCGGCCTCAAGCGCACGCGCGGGACGGAAGACGCTGCTGATCGAGCGCTACGGCTTTCTTGGCGGCATGGGGACCGCTGCCGGCGTCACCAATTTCTGCGGCCTGCACGGCAATGTTTACGGCGAGGCCCACCGGCTGGTGCAGGGCATGGCGTCCGAGCTGCTGGCGCGGATCGATCGCTTGAACGGCCTCAATGCGCCGCATCTGATTCTCGGCAAGGTCTTCGCCCAGGCCTACGACACCGCCGCCTACAAGATCGCGGCCGACCAACTGCTCGCCAGTCACAAGGTGCACATCCTCTTCCATGCGCTCGGTGCCGGCGTCGTGATGGGCAACGATCGGCGCATCGATGCGCTGATGGTCGAGACCAAGGCCGGCCGGCAGGCGGTGCGATCGGAGATCTTCATCGATTGCTCCGGCGACGGCGATCTTGCGGTCTGGGCCGGCGCGCCGTTCGAATTCGGCGACGAGCACGGTCATCCGATGTACCCGTCGATGATGCTCCGTCTCAACGGCATCGATCCCGCGAAGGCCGGCGATGCCTGGCGCACCATCCCGCAATTGATGGAGAAGGCAACCGCCGCCGGCACCCACACATTCCCGCGCAAGAGCGCGATCGTGCGGCCGCAGAAGTCCGGCATCGAATGGCGGGTGAACTTCACGCAAGTGGCGCGCGAGGACGGCCACGCCATCAACGGCATCGAGCCTGACGATCTCACCCGCGGCGAGATCGAGGGCCGCAAGCAAGCGCTCGCCGCATTCGAATTCCTGCGCACCGTGCCGGGCTTTGAAAAATCCTACATCGTCGACCTGCCGCCGCAGCTCGGCATCCGCGAAACCCGCCGCATCACCGGCGGCTATCAGCTTAGCGGCGAGGACGTGCTCGGCTGCGCCTCGTTCGAGGATTCCATCGGGGTCAATGGCTGGCCGATCGAGGCCCATGTCCCCGGCGACGTCGTCTTCACCTTCCCGCCGATCCCGGAATCGCGCGGCTATAACGAGCTGCCTTACCGCATGCTGGTGCCCGAAGGCGTCGACAATCTGCTGGTCGCCGGCCGCTGCGCCTCGATGACCCATGAGGGCCAGTCGGCGGCCCGGGTCTCCGGTGCCTGTTTCGTGATGGGGGAGACCGCCGGTTCCGCCGCCGCGCTGGCGCTCTCCGGAAACCGGATCCCGCGTGACATCCCCGTTGAAAAGCTGCAGGAAACGTTGAAACAACAGGGCGCCTTCATCGGACGGGACCAGCCCGTGCCCGAGGGCCTGTAACCGACTGCAAGATAACGACGGCGAGGAAACGAAATGACCGGAATTGTGCGGCTCGCGCTAGCTGCCCTGATGGCGATCACAGCGATGGGCACGGCCCGAGCCGAGGACGCGCTGAAGGCCAGGATCGGGGTGCTCAGGCTATCCTCCTCCGCGCCGGTCTTCATCGCGCAGGACAAGGGCTATTTCCGCGAGGCTGGCCTCGACGTCGAGCTGAAATTCTTCGATGCGGCGCAGCCGATCGCGGTGGCCACCACCTCCGGCGACATCGATTTCGGCGTCACCGCCTTCACCGCCGGTCTCTACAATCTCGCCGGCAAGGGCGTGCTGAAGGTGATCGGCGGCATGAGCCGCGAGAAGGCCGGCTATCCCCTGATCGGCTATTTCGCCAGCAACAACGCCTATGCGAGCGGCCTGAAGACGCCGAAGGACCTCGCGGGCAAGCGCGTGGCGATGACGCAGGTCGGCTCCTCCTTTCACTATTCGCTCGGCCTGCTTGCCGACAAATACGGCTTCAAGCTCGCGGACGTGAAGATCGTGCCGCTGCAATCGCTGTCGAATGCGGCGGCCGCGCTGAAGGGCGAGACCGTGGATGCAGCGCTGCTGCCGATCTCCACCGCGCGAAAGCTGATGGACGACGGCGGTGCGAAGTTTCTCGGCTGGGTCGGCGACGAGACGCCCTGGCAATTGGGCGCGGTGTTCGCTTCACCGAAGACGCTGACCAACAAGGTGCTGGTGACGAAGCTGCTCGGCGCTTTGGCAAAAGCCGACCGCGAATATCACGACGTCATCCTTGCCGCGATGAAGGACGGCGTCGCGCCGATCAATGACAAGACAAAGCCGCTGCTGGAGATCATCGCCAAGTATACGAACCTCCCGGTCGAGCAGGTGGTCGGCAATTGCGCCTATATCGATCCCGACGGCAAGCTGGATGTGAAGAACGTCGACAACCAGATCAAATGGCTCCAGGAGCAGGGTTTTGCCGACAAGGGCTTTGACGCGAATGCGATCATAGCCAAGGAATTTGTGAAGGCGGATTGAGAGTAGAACGCAGCCTATGGACCTGATCGCCAACCACATCACCCATCGTTTCGGCGAACTCGCGGTGCTCGACGACGTCTCGTTCACCGTCAGCGCGGGCGAGGTGGTGGCGATCGTAGGGCCCTCGGGCTGCGGCAAGAGCACGCTGCTGTCGATTCTGGGCGGGCTGTTGCTGCCGACCTCCGGCGCGCCCGAGCTGCGTGGATCGCCGCCGACGGACAGTCTCAATCCGCTCACCTTCGTGTTCCAGGACTTTGCGCTGCTGCCCTGGGCCAATGTGGAGGAGAACGTCGAATTCCCGCTGCTGCACACCCAGCTCTCGGCCGTGCAGCGCCGCGCGCTGGTCGACGACGCCTTGCGCCGCACCGGCCTGACCGATTTTCGCAAAACCTATCCAAAGCAGCTTTCCGGCGGCATGCGCCAGCGCGTCGGCATTTCGCGTGCGCTTGCGGTCAGGCCGGCCATTCTCCTGATGGACGAGCCGTTGTCGGCGCTGGATTCGCAGACCCGCGAACTGCTGATGGAGGATTTCGTCCGGCTGCTCGCCGATGGCGGCATGGGGGCGGTCTATGTCACACATAATCTCGAAGAGGCGGCGCGGCTTGCCGATCGCATCGTGGTGCTGTCGCGGCGTCCTGGCCGTATTCGCGAGGTCGTGAGCGTGCCGATGACGCGCACCGAGCGCGGTGACATTGCAGCCCGTGAAAAGCTGCTCGCGCTGCAGAACCAGATCTGGTCGCTGATCCGCAACGAGGCGATCGATGCCGAGCGCGAGGTTCAGCATGCTTGATCGCGCTCCGGCGGGAACATCTGTGAAGGATGAATTGGTCCGGCGCGTCCGTTTTCGCGGCGCCGGCTTCGTGCCGGCGAGCAGCCGTTTCGGCGGCTGGATCGCGCTCGCGCTGGTCATTGCGATCTGGCAGGCGGCGGGCAGCGGCGGTCTCGTCAATCCGCTGTTCCTGCCACCACCATCGGCGATCGCGCGTGCGATCTACCAGCTCGCGATCTCGGGTGCGCTGTGGCAGCACCTTTCCGCGTCGCTCCTGCGCATCGGTGTCGGCTGGCTGCTCGGCACGGCGGCCGGTGTTGCGGTTGGCTTTGCCATCGGCCTGTCGCGGCTGGCGCGCAGCGTCGGCATCACTTTCATCTCGGCGCTGTTTCCGATCCCGAAAATCGCGCTGCTGCCGCTGTTGATCCTCTGGCTCGGCATCGGTGAAGAGCCCAAGATCGCGACCATTGCGCTCGGGGTGTTCTTCTCGACCGCGATCTCGGTCTATAGCGGTGTCGACGCGGTGCCGCGCAACCTGATCCGCATGGCACAAAGCTTCAACGTGCCGTTCGCCACCATCGTGCGCAAGGTGGTCTGGCCGGGCGCGCTGCCCGCGATCCTCGCCGGCTTCCGCATCACGTCGTCGGTGGCGCTGCTGCTCGTCGTCAGCGCCGAGATGATCGGCGCGCAATACGGCATCGGCGCGTTCGTGCTGCAGGCCGGCAATTTGATGCAGACGGATCAGCTGCTCGCGGGCGTGGTGATTTTGTCGGTGTTTGGATTGATGGTGGGCAGGGTGATCAACTGGCTGGAGACGCGGCTGTTGCACTGGCGGTGAGGTTTACTCCGTCATTGCGAGCGCAGCGAAGCAATCCAGACTGTCGCCCCAGAAAGATTCTGGATTGCTTCGCTGCGCTCGCAATGACGATGGAGCTGACAGCGCAGCCTAAACGTTCCCACGATCCTCGCGGAACAAGTCCAGCTTCTGCTGCACGGGTCGGTCCGAGAAGCTGAACAGCACCGCATCCATGTCAGCCTCGTGCGTCACCCATTGCCAGCTCGGCACCACGAACAAATCGCGCGGGCCCCATTCGAAGGTCGCTTCCCCGATGCGGGTACGGCCGTGGCCTTCGATCGGACAGAACACCGTTGCGTCCGTCGCGCGATAGCGCGCGGTCTTGAAGCCCTTGGGCAGCAACTGGATGAAGGTACCGATGGTCGGCATCGCGAAGTCGCCGGTCTCGGGGTTGCTGAACTTCAGCTTCAGCCCGTGACATGCGTCCCACTCCTGGCTCGCGCGGGCCTTCTCCAGTGCCTCGCGCGTGTAGGCATAGGGATAGCTGAAGATCGGCGAGGTCTTCGAGCTCCGCTTCACGTCGACCGGCAGCAAATTGTGGCCGTAGCGCGCGAAGCTGTCGCCGGCGGGCCTTGTAATCTTCTGCTGATCCTCGTTGGAGCCTTCCGCGAAGGAGCAGTCGAAGAACTGCACCAGCGGAATGTCGAGACCGTCGAGCCAGAACATCGGCTGGTCGGTCTCGTTGGAATGATCGTGCCAGGTCATCGACGGCGTGATGATGAAGTCGCCGGGCTCCATCGCGGTGCGCTCGCCGTCGACCGCTGTGTGGGCGCCCTTGCCTTCGAGCACGAAGCGCAGTGCCGCTTGGCTGTGCCGGTGGGCGGGCGCGACGTCGCCGGGCACCACCATCTGCACGCCGGCATAGAGCGACGTGGTGATTTTCGACTGCCCGCGCAGGCCGGGATTTTCCAGCACCAGTACGCGCCGCTCGGCTTCTTTCGCCGTGATCAGCTTGCCGGCTTCCGTCATGTAGTCGCGGATGATGTCGAACTTCCACAGATGGGGCCGGCAGGCGCTCTTCGGCTCCGGCGTGATCAAATCGCTCATGACGGTCCAGAGCGCGGTGAGATTCTCGCCGTCGATCTTCTTGTAGAACGCCTCGCGTTCCGGCGTCTTGGTCACGGCTTCCATGGTGCGCTCCCGTCGTTTTGTTTATTGACAGTATACTTACGATCTAGGTAGCGTCAACGCGCGAACGAGAACGAAACGGGAGGGTTCCGATGAAGCTGCACGGCTATTTCCGCTCCAGCGCCGCCTACCGGGTACGAATCGCGCTAAACCTCAAGGGTCTCGGTGCCGAGCACCTGCCGCATCACCTTCGCAAGGGCGAGCAATGCGCGCCCGCCTATCTCGCCATCAATCCGCAGGGCCTGGTGCCCGCGCTGGAGAACGATGCGGGCGCAGTGCTGACCCAATCGGTTGCCATCATCGAATGGCTCGACGAGACCCATCCCAACCCGCCGCTGCTGCCGAAGGATATTTTGCAGCGCGCCAAGGTGAGGGCGTTCGCCTTGGCGATCGCCTGCGACACTCACCCCGTGCAGAATCTGAAGGTGCTGGCGCGGCTGCGCGAGCTCGGGCTGCCTGAGGAGAAGGTTCAGGATTGGGCGGCTTGTGTCAACCGCGAGGGGCTCGCGGCCTGCGAGACGCTGATCAGAAACGAGCCGGGCCCGTTCTGCTTCGGGGATGCGCCGACGCTCGCCGACCTCTGCCTGGTGCCGCAGCTCGCCAATGCGCGCCGCTTCGGCGTCGACGTCTCCGCCTATCCGCGCCTGCTTGAAGCGGAAGCTGCGGCCAAGGCGCTGCCGCCGTTCGTCAACGCCGCGCCGGAGAAGCAGCCCGATGCCGAGTAAGCCGCCTCCGATCACGATAGACGCGGTTTATGCCGCGCCGGGCTATCTGTTCCGTCGCATGCAGCAGATCGCGGTCTCGATCTTCATGGAGGAGTGCAAGGCGTTCGACCTCACGCCGGTGCAATACGCGGCGCTGATCGCGATCCACACCCATCCCGGCATCGACGCGACGCGGCTGTCCGCGGTGATCGCCTTCGACCGCTCCACGCTCGGCAGCGTGATCGAGCGGCTTCAGGCCAAGGATTTCGTCGAGCGCAGGCCAGCGCCGGAAGACAAGCGGATCAAGCTGCTCTATTTGACCAAATCAGGCGCGGCGATCCTGCGCGACATCATTCCCGCCGTCGAACGCGCCCAGGCGCGGATGCTCGAACCGCTCAAGCCGGCGGACCGCAAGGCGCTGATGGGGCTCCTGGTGCAGCTCGTCGATCTCAACAACGAGGCATCGCGGGTGCCGCTCCGGGCGGAGGACGCGCTGGAGCATATGGGGAAGGCGGGGTGAGGGTGGGGCGTCAAATACCGCCGTCGTCCCGGCGAAGGCCGGGACCCATAACCACCTAGTTGGGTTTGGCGAAGACAGGTGGTGACCAGCTCGCGCAATAACTCTCACTCGGCGTATGGGTCCCGGCCTTCGCGGGGACGACAGCGAGAGTGTGGCCACATCCTTCCTCACATCCGCAACAGCGCCTGCCGGTCGATCTTCCCTGTCCCCGTCTTCGGCAACTCGTCGATGAAGATCACCTCACGCGGATACTTGTACGGAAGCAGCTTGCCTTTCACGTAGTCCTGCAGCCTGCGGGTCGTCTCGCTCTGATCCGCCGCGCGGCTGTTCATCACCACGACTGCCTTCAGCGTCATGCGCCGGTCCGGCAGCTCGGCCGCGAACACCGCGCATTCGCGGATGTCCGGGTGATCGGCGAGGCACAGCTCGACCTCGAGCGGGTAGACCCACTGGCCGGAGATCTTGATGAGATCGTCGGCGCGGCCGCGGAAGAAGTGAAAGCCGTCGGCATCGCGGACGAAGCGGTCGCCGGTGTAGATCCAGCCGCCTTCGCGGATGGTCTCGGCGGATTTGTCCGGCCGGTTCCAGTACAGCGGCGTGTTGGAATCGCCGCGCACCCACAAGATGCCTTCCTCGTCGTCGGCGACGTCCCGGCCGTCCCTGTCGCGCAGCGCGACCTCGTAGCCGGGCACGCGCAGGCCGGCGGCGCCGAGCTTCTTCCGCTCGGGGCGGTTGGAGAGATAGATGTGCAGCACCTCGGTCGAGCCGAGGCCTTCGACGATCTCGAGACCGGTGAGCGTCTTCCAGCCGTTGAAAACGTCGGCCGAGAGCACCTCTGCGGCTGAGAGCGCCATGCGCAGGGACGAGAAGTCGGTCCTGTCCGCACCCTCGGCCTTGGTCAGCGACGTATAAAGCGTCGGCAGGCCGAAGAAGACCGTCGGCTTGTATTGCTCGATCGCCTTGAAGATCGCCGCGGGCTTCGGCTGGCCCGGCAACAGCAGCGTCGTCGCGCCCGCCGAGAACGGGAAGGTGATCGCGTTGCCAAAGCCATAGGCGAAGAAGATTTTCGGCACCGAGAAGCAGATGTCGCCGGGAGCCAGCTTCAGCACGTCCCGGGCAAAGGCGGCCTCGCTATAGGCCATGTCGTGCTGGAGATGCACGATGCCCTTGGGCCGGCCGGTCGATCCGGACGAGTACATCCAGAACGCCATCTCGTTGCGGTGCGTGTCGGCTTCCGCGAGCTCAGTCGGAAATTGCGGGAGCCAGCCGGCGGCAGAAATGGCGTTTGGTGCTGCGTGATCGCTCACCGCGCCATTGACGACGACCAGCGTATGCAGGGCCGTGTCCTTGCAGGCCTCGGCGTTGAAACGTGCACAGAACTCGGCATCCGCCACCGCGACAGAAGCGCCGGAATCGGCGAGATAGAATTGCAGCAGATCCGGCGGCGTCAGCGTGTTGATCAGCAGCGGCACGAAGCCGGCGCGCACCGCGCCGAAGAACGCTGCCGGATAGGCCGTGGTATCGTCGAGGAACAGCAGCACGCGGTTGCCGCGCTCGAGGCCGAGCGAGGCAAAGCCGTTGCCCCAGCGCCCGGCTTCCGCGCAGAGCTCCGCGTAGGTGCGCGTGCCCGCGGGGCCAATGAGCGCGAGCTTGTCGCCGCATCCTCTTGCGAGATTGTCGAACAGCACGCGGCTGGCATTGTAGACCTGCGGAACGGAAAAGCCGATCTCGCGCGCGCCCGCGCTGTTGGCGGGCACCTGGTCGTGAATCTGCTCGCTCATGCCTCGTCCCCACCGTTCTTGGCGGCTTCGTAGCGCGCCATGAAGGCCGGCGACATCGCGCGCAGGCGGGAGTCGTCGATGCGGCCTGAGCGGGTGATGTAGCTGTAGGCAAAGTCCATCAGGCCCTGCTGCATGTGCTGAGCAAAGTGCTCGTACCAGAAAGCGCTGGTCCGCGCGGCGTTGACGAGCTTCTGCACCACCGGCTTTCGCGCGGCCTGGTAGCGATGCAGGGCGGTCGAGAGATGGGCATCCGATTCCAGCGCCTTGACCAGCGCAATGGCGTCCTCGATCGCGAGCCGCGTGCCCGAGCCGATCGAGAAATGCGCCGAGTGCAGGGCGTCACCGAGCAGCACCATGTTCTTGAACGACCAGTGCTCGTTCCAGACCCAGGGGAAGTTGCGCCAGACCGATTTATTGGAGACCAGCGAGCGGCCGCCGAGCGTGTCGGCGAACACCTCCTCGCAGACACCCTTGGACTGCTCCACGTCCTTGTAGGCGAAACCGTAGGCCTGCCAGGTCGCGTGATCGCATTCGACCAGGAACGTGCTCATGGTGGGCGAGTAGCGGTAGTGGTGGGCGTTGAAGGCGCCGCGGTCGGTCTTGACGAAGGTCTGCGACAGCGTGTCGAAGCGTTTCGAGGTGCCGTACCAGACGAACTTGTTGGAGGAGTAGGACAGCGAGGTGCCGAAATCGCCCTCGAAGGCGCGGCGTACCAGCGAGTTCAGCCCGTCGGCGGCGACGATCAGATCATGGCCGTTGAGCTGGTCGATGGAGTGGATCGGCGTGTCGAAGCGCGGGGTGACGCCGGCATCCAGCGCGCGCTGCTGCAGGAATCGCAAGAGTTCGAGCCGGCCGATCGAGGAGAAGCCGACACCGTCGATGGCGACGCTGTCGCCGCTCAGGTTCAGCGTGATGTTCTCCCAGCTCTCCATGTGTGGCGCGATCGCGTCGACCGTCTCGGGGTCGTCGGCACGCAAGAATTCCAGGGCCTGGTCCGAGAACACGACGCCAAAGCCCCAGGTCGCGTCGGCCGGGTTCTGTTCGAACAGGTCGATCTGATCCTCGGGGTGACGCTTCTTCCAGAGATAGGCGAAGTAGAGCCCACCGGGCCCCCCGCCAATCACGGCGATCCGCAACGTCTGTCCTCCCTGATTGACAGTATACTTACTATCTAGGGGTAGACTAATGTGCTCCGGCTTCCCGCGCCAGCGGAATTATCGGCGAAGCGCGCGGCACGCCGAAGCTCATGCCCGGACACGCGTTTGGCGCGTGTCCGAAGCAGTGACGCGCGAAGCATAGACAAACCGCGCCGGCTTGGCCATCCGCAGGTCAGACGCAGGGCTTGATCCAGCCGCCGTTCACCAGCGCCGTGGTGCGGCGGGCCGCCGGATGGCTTGCTTCTCTAGCGTGCAGCGAACGGCGCCAGCACGTCCTTGCAGGCGGGCGACAACGACGCGGCGTTGCTGGCAACGCATTGGATGATCCGACCTCCACCTGGCGCCACGCTGCCGCACAGCGTGCGGACATCTTCGCGACATGCGGACTGGACGATGAACAGCTCTTCGCGTGGCCGCAGCGGGCGCAGCACGATCACGGCCGGCGCGGCCGCCGGTGCTGCTGCCGCCGCAGGAGCCGCACCCGCAGGTGCTGTCGCGCCACCGCCGCCGGCCGCGGTGGTCACGGCCTTCTCGCAGGCCGGCGAAACCTTTGCCTTGTTCTTCTCCAGGCATTCGAGCGCGGGCGCGCCGCCCGGCGGCACGCTGGCGCACACCTTGGGATAATCGGCGCGGCACGCGCTCTTGACGGCAGCGACCTGCGCGCTGCTCGGCTGTTTGGTCGCCGGGGCGGCTGCAGCGGCCTTGGGCGCGGCCGCGGGCTTTGCGGCGGGAGCGGATTCAGCCTTCGGCGCGGCAGGCGCGGTCTCCGCCTTGGGTGCAGCCTCCTTGGGTGCAGCTTCGGTCTTCGGCGCGGCTTCGGCCTTCGGCGCCGCAGCTGGCTCGACGGCGCGAACCGCGGTTTGGCATCCGGAGGACAGGCCCGACATGTTCTTCTGCAGACATTGATACGCTTCCACACCGCCCGGCGTGACGCTCGAACAGTGCGCCATGAAGTCCGAGCGGCATGCGGAGCGGATCGCGCCCTTCTGCGCCTCGGTCGGTGCCTGTGCGAACGCGCCTGCTGCAGTTGCGAAGAGAGCCGCCGCCAGCAACGTCCCGCGTGCCGACGCATGTTTCAACATGTTGAACATCTGAGTGAATTCCCGCCCTGTCGATAACGCCGACAATTTTTCAAATGTGATGCAAACAATCGTCGCGGGTGATGCCGCGCGCGGCATCATTGGCCGCCGCGACCTCTACCGCAAGTAGATATTGGCTTTGCAATTGCGACGTAACTACGTCGTCAGAGCTTGACCATCCGCTTGCCGCGGTTGTCGCCCGCCAGCAATCCGATCAGTGCCTTCGGCGTGTTCTCGAGGCCGTCGATGATGTCCTCCTGCACCTTCAGCTTGCCGGATGTGACCCAAGCCTGGAGGTCGGCGAGCGCGCGCTGGCTTTCCTTCATGTAGTCCATCACGATGAAGCCTTGCATGACGAGCCGTTTCACCACGATCAGGCCGGGCACGCCGCGCGGGCCGTGTGCCGAGGGCGCGCCGTCATATTGCGAGATCGCGCCGCAGCAGGCGATGCGGCCGTAATTGTTCATCTGCGGCAGACAGGCCTCGAGAATGTCGCCGCCGACATTGTCGAAATAGACGTCGATGCCCTTCTGAGCCGCCGCGCGCAACGCCTTGAACACCGCGCCGTCCTTGTAGTCCACGGCGGCATCGAAGCCGAGCTCGGAGGTCAGCCAGTTGCACTTGTCGGCGCCGCCGGCGATGCCGACCACGCGGCATCCCTTGATCTTCGCGATCTGCCCGACGATCGAGCCGACCGAGCCTGCGGCCGCGGAGACCACGACCGTCTCGCCCTCTTTGGGCTTGCCGATCTCCAGCAGGCCGAAATAGGCCGTGAGGCCGGCGATGCCGAACACGCTGAGCAGATGCGTCATCGGCTCGAGCTTCGGCATCTTGGTGAGGTGCTTGGCGGGCACTGCCGCCAACTCCTGCCAGCCGGTGTCGCCGAACACGATGTCGCCCGGCGCAAGCCCCGGCGCCTTCGAGCTGACGACCTCGGCGATGGCGCCGCCGGCCATCACGCTGTTGGCTTCGACTGCTGAACGGTAGGTCGCGCCGTGCATCCAGGCGCGGTTGGCGGCGTCGAGCGAGATGTAACGCACGCGCAGCAAGGCCTCGCCGTCCTTCGGCTCGGGCACCGCACCTTCGACCAGCTTGAAGTGCTCGGGACCGAGCTTGCCGCTGGGCTTTTCCACCAAAAGAATCTGACGATTGACGCTGCCGCTCATGATGTTTCCCCTCGATCGTTTGACGATTATTGATGCAGCTGCCGCAAGAAAAACGTGCAAGCCGCTTTCGTTGTGCGCTGCATGAAGGCTAGATCGCGGGCGCCAGTTTCGCAACGGGAACATCCGCCCCGACGATCGCACGCCAAGCGTGTTGCGCAGCCGTCATATCTGCGACATCATGAAGCGGTCGGTGTAGCGGGGGTGTTCAATGTCGAACAGGTTTACGCAATTCATTCTGGTGGCGATGGTGCTCGGCATCATCATGGGCGCGGCGATCTACAATTTCCTGCCCGATACGCGGGGCGATTGGGCCTCGTCCATCAACCTGATCGCCGTGATTTTCCTGCGCCTGATCAAGATGATCATCGCGCCGCTGGTGTTTGCGACCCTGGTCGGCGGCATTGCTCATATGGGTTCGGGCTCCAAGCTCGGCCGCATCTTCGCCAAGACCATGGGCTGGTTCGTCAGCGCCTCTTTCGTCTCGCTGATGCTCGGCCTCGTGATGGTCAATCTGCTCCAGCCCGGCGCGAATTTCCCGGGTACGCTGCCTGACAAGGCGCAGTCGACCGGCCTGCCGGTTTCCGCCTTCTCGATCGAAAAATTCCTGACCCATCTGATCCCGACCTCGATCGCGGACGCGATGGCGCAGAACGAGATCCTGCAGATCGTGATCTTCGCCGTGTTCTTCTCGGTGGCGATGGGTTCGATGCCCGAGCGCTCCAAGCCGATCCTGGCGCTGATCGACGATATCGGCCACATCATGCTCAAGGTGACGGGCTATGTGATGCTGTTCGCGCCGTTCGCGGTCTGGGCCGCCATCACCGCGACGGTTGCCAAGAACGGCCTGCTGGTGCTCTGGAAGCTCATCGTCTTCATGGGTGGCTTCTATCTCTCGCTCGCGCTGCTGTGGGGCATCCTGGTGGTCGTGGGCTTCATCGTGATCGGGCCGCGCTACGCCCATCTGCTGAAGCTGATCCGCGAGCCGCTGATGATCGCGTTCTCCACCGCGAGCTCCGAAGCGGCCTATCCGAAAACCCTGGAGGGGCTGAACAAGTTCGGCGCCTCGTCGCGGATATCGAGCTTCGTGCTGCCGCTCGGCTATTCCTTCAATCTCGACGGCACCATGATGTACTGCACCTTCGCGAGCGTCTTCATCGCGCAGAGCTACCACATCGACATGCCGCTCGGCACTCAGCTCGCGATGCTGGCGACCCTGATGATCACCTCGAAGGGCGTCGCCGGCGTGCCGCGCGCCTCCCTCGTGGTGATCGCCTCGACGCTGTCGCAGTTCGGCATCCCCGAGGCGGGGCTGTTGATGATCATGGGTATCGACACCTTCCTCGACATGGGCCGCAGCGCCACCAACGTGATCGGCAACACGCTCGCGACCTCGGTGGTGGCCAAGTGGGAAGGCGAGCTCGGGCCCGAGCACGAGCTTGAGCCGGGCGATGCCGTGCCGGGGGACATGATCCCCGGCGAAGTGCCTGCGATGGCCGGCCATTGATCGGAGTGCATCATGCGCCTTTCAATGGCGATATCGGGCGGCTTGTTGCTGGCAGCGTGCCAGCTGGCCACGGGTGCCTCCGCCCAGACCGGTGGCAGCGAAGGGCTTAGCCCGACGCTGTCAGCGATCAAGACGGCGCACACAGTGCGGCTCGGCTATCGCGAGAGCTCGCCGCCGTTCTCCTTCCTCGATCAGGCCAACCGGCCGATCGGCTACAGCCTCGAGCTTTGCGAGGCCATCGTCGAGGAGATCGGCGTCGAGGTCGACGATCCCAATCTCAAGATCGCCTACGTCAAGGTCACCTCGGATGACCGCATCGACGCCGTGCTCCAGAACAAGATCGACCTGGAATGCGGCTCGACCACGGCCAATGCCGAGCGCGGCAAGCGCGTCGCCTTCTCGCCGCTGATGTTCGTCGCCGGCACCAAACTGATGGTGCCGAAGGCGTCCAGCGTCCAGTTGCTGGCTGATCTGAAGGGCAAAACTATCGTGGTGACGAAGGGCACCACCAACGAGCAGGCGATCCAGGCGGCCGACAAGAAGTCCTCGTTGGGACTGACCATCGTTGTCGGTGCTGATCACGAACAGTCATACCAGATGCTCGTCGACGGCAAAGCCGATGCGTTTGCGACCGACGACATCCTGCTGTCCAGCCTGATCGTGCGCCACAAGGCACAGGACAAGTTCCGCGTCACCGGCGATTACCTGTCCTACGACCCCTACGGCATCATGTTCCGCAAGGGCGAGCCGCAACTGACGGCCGTGGTCGACCGCACCTTCCGCAAGCTCGGCTCCAACCACGACCTCGTTCCGCTCTACAACAAATGGTTCACCGCAAGGCTTCCGACCGGCGAACGGCTGAACGTGCCGATCTCGCTGCAGCTGGAGGAAGCCTTCAAGGCAATGGACGATTCCGCGAGCGCGAATAACTAGCGCCTGTGCGACGAGCGAAAGTGCGCCCTCTCCCTTTACTAGGGAGAGGGCCTGGCAACGATCAGCGCGTGCTCACGCGCCTGCGGGCACCTGGTCCAGAAATCCCGTGATGCTCCTGATGCGGCCGTCCTTCAGCACGGCGAAATCCGTGCCCTTGATCGGGCTGTCGATGCCCTCGGGACCAAGGCCCCAACTGAAGCGGACATGGTCGCCGTAGCCGTTGGGCTCGCCGATCAGCTTGAACTTGAAATCGGGAAAGCGCTGCTGCACGCCTGCGATCAGCGCATCGACGCCGTCATGGCCATCCCCCTTCATCAGGGGATCGACATAGCTCGCATCCGCCGTCCAGTTCTGGCTCAGCAGTTCGCGCCGGCGGCCGGCTGCACGTTCGTTCCAGAGATCGATGTAGCGGCGGGCGATGGTGATGGGGTCGGTCATTGTCGTCTCCTTCGATGGCGCCGTGTCGTTCGGCTGACCTGACTATCGAAGGTTTGCGCGCGCTGATCGATTACCTCGGAGGTCATGCGCATGATCCGGGAAGGCGGTTTCCCGATCGGATCATGCGTCGACAAGCGCGCGCAAATGTCGTCTCGAACTTACTTCGCCGCGGTGACCATGATTTCGACGGTGTATTGGGCTGCCGCGAGCTTGGCTTCGACGGTGGCGCGTGCGGGCGTGTTGCCGGGCGAGACCCAGGCGTCCCACACCGCGTTCATCTCGCCAAACGTCTTCATGTCGGTGATGTAGATCGTTGCCGAGAGCAGCTTCGACTTGTCGGTGCCCGCTTTGGCGAGATGGCTGTCGATGGTCGCCAGGATGTCCTGGGTCTGCTTCGTCACGCTTTCGCCGGCGGCGTTGTTGGCGACGACACCGGCGAGATAGACGGTGTTGCCGTGCACGACGACCTGGCTCATGCGCGGGCCGGTTTCAAGACGCTGAATGCTCATTGGGAGTCTCCTTTGAATGGCGGCTCTGTCTAGCGCAGCGGCCTGCCTCGTGCCACCCCAGGCACGCATGCATTGCCGGGCACGCATGCGTCGCCGGCTATGCATGCGCTGCACTTCAAGGAAACTGGCCGAAGAACGTCCAGATCGTCTCGGCGGCGTCGATGTCGCCGTTCTGCGATCCGAGCAAGCTGGCGGCGACCTTCGGGAAGCGGGCATCCGGAGAAAATCCGGGCATGCGGTGACCGCCTTGATTGATGCGATAAAGCACGACGTCGTGCCCTCCAGGACAGCGCGACGAGATCCGTGTCACCGTGGACTGATCTGCGGGCGCCCTGTCGGGCAAATCGGTCGCGTCGGCATTGTCGGTCTCGCAGCCGTTGAGCTTGCGCCAGAACGCAAGCGTCTCGTCGGTGGACCAGAACCCGTCTGCGGCATAATAGCTCGATCCGCGGCCGCCTTCGTAGGGGACCAGCGGATCGGCGGTGCCGTTCATCAGCAGCATCGGCAGCGGCCGCGACGGATGGCACGTGACCGCGGCCTCATCGGTGAGGTTCATGCTCACGCTCGCGCCGGCAGCAAACAGATCGGCGCGGGCACAGACCAGCGTCATGGCCATGGCGCCGCCATTGGAGATGCCGGTGACATAGACGCGGCGAGGATCGGCGGTGCCGCTCGCCACCAGCTTCTCGACGAGCTTTGCGATGAAGGCGACGTCGTCGGTGCCCGCGGGCGGGCCACGGAGCGCCGGTCCCGCCTTGGTCCTCGCATCGGCCCATGCGTGGTTGAGGCCATCAGGAAAGACCACGGCAAACCCTTCGCGCTTTGCGACCTGCGGCCACGCCGTCCGTGTCATCATGTCGGCGCCGCGCTGGGTCTTGCCATGCAGCACGACGACGAGCGGCACGAGCCGCTTCGTTGGCAGTTGCACAGTGTAGGACCGCTTCACGCCGTCGATGTCGATCGTGTCGGCGGACGCAGCCGAAGTGGCGGCCAATGCCGCGACAAACGCCGCGATGCGCGTTCGCCGCCGCATCATCTAGCCCACGGCCTTCGCCGCGGCGCGGCCCGCATTGCGGCCCGAGAACAGGCAGCCGCCGAGGAACGTGCCTTCCAGCGAGCGATAGCCGTGCACGCCGCCGCCGCCGAAGCCGGCGGCTTCGCCCGCTGCATAGAGACCGGGGATGACGCTGCCCTCCTCGCCGAACACGCGCGAAGAGAGGTCGGTCTCGAAACCGCCCAGCGTCTTGCGCGTGAGGATGTTGAGCTTGACCGCGATCAGTGGCCCTTGAGCGGGATCGAGGATGCGGTGCGGGGAGGCGGTGCGGATCAGCCTGTCGCCGATATAGCGCCGCGCATTGTGGATGTTCATCACCTGCGCATCCTTGACGTAAGGATTGGCGATCTCACGGTCGCGCGCCTCGATCTGCATCTTGATGTGCTCGAGCTTGAGGAGGTCGCTGCCGGCCAGCTTGTTCATGGCCGCAACGAGGTCCTCGATCTTGTCGCGCACGATGAAGTCGACACCATGGCTTTTGAACGCTTCCACCGGCGCCGGCGCGCCCTTGTTGGTGGCGCGCTTGATGGTCATGCGCCAGCTCTTGCCGGTGAGGTCGGGGTTCTGCTCCGAGCCCGACAGCGCAAACTCCTTCTTGATGATGCTCTGGGTCAGGATGAACCAGGAATAATCGTAGCCGGTGGACATGATGTATTGGAGCTGGCCGAGCGTGTCGGAGCCGGGAAACAACGGCGCCGGCAAGCGCGTGCCGGTGGCGTCGAACCACATCGAGGAGGGGCCGGGCAGGATACGGATGCCGTGGCGCGGCCAGATCGGTGACCAGTTCTGGATGCCTTCGACATAATGCCACATGCGGTCGCGGTTGATCAGGCGCGCGCCTGATTTCTCGGTGATGCCGATCATGCGGCCGTCGACATGCTCGGGCACGCCGGAGATCATGAATCTCGGCGGCGCACCGAGCCGCTTCGGCCAGTTCTGCCGCACCAGCTCGTGATTGCCGCCGATGCCGCCGGACGCCACGATCACGGCTTGGGCCTTCAACGCAAACTCGCCGACGACGTTGCGCGATGAGCTCTTGCCGCGCTCGACATTATCCGGGGCGAGAATGGCGCCGCTGACGCCATCCACCGTGCCGTTGGTGATCGAGAGCGCATCGACGCGATGGCGGAACCGAAAGCTCAGCCGGCCGGTTCTGACGGCCTCGCGCGCGCGGCGCTCGAACGGCTCGACGATGCCGGGCCCGGTGCCCCAGGCGACATGAAAGCGCGGCACCGAATTGCCGTGGCCCATGGCGTCATAGCCGCCGCGCTCGGCCCATCCGACCACGGGGAAAATGCGATGGCCCATCGCGCGCAGCCACGCACGCTTCTCGCCGGCCGCGAACGCCACATAGGCCTCGGCCCATTGCTGCGGCCAGAAATCCTCGTCACGGTCGAAGCCGGCGGTGCCGAGCCAGTCCTGCATCGCGAGGTCGAAGGAGTCCTTGATGCCGAGCCGGCGCTGCTCCGGCGAATCGACCAGGAACAATCCGCCGAACGACCAGAACGCCTGGCCGCCCAGCGACTGCTCGCCCTCCTGGTCGACCACGATCACGCGCTTGCCGGCGTCCGCGATCTCGGTTGCGGCCACGAGGCCCGACAGTCCTGCGCCGACAACGATGACGTCAGTCTCTTCAGCCATCTGTTCGGCCATATGTTTCCCCCTTCATGTGTCTCCCCTTCACAGGTTCCCCCCTGTAGTTGCCCGGATTGAAGCCGGCGGTTGCAACTGAGATCAAGAGTGTGCCGCGTAAGACATCGTTAACTTGTTCCACTTCGGGAAAAAGACCGGCTGAGTGCAGCGCCGGCGCAACACTGGATTTGAATTTGTTTTGAGCGAGCCGGCATGCCTAGACAAAACCGCGGTTACGACGGACCCTAGCAGGGCATCACCACCTGACACACAGATTCGAATTCGACTGGGGCGGGGGCCAATGAAGTTTCTGACGGGGTTGCTTGCGGCGGTTCTCCTGATCGCGAGCATGGGCGCTTCTCACGCGGTGGTTCGGATCGCGGATGACCGCGGTGGCCGGATCGGAACCTACGTCGACAAATACCAGGACCTGCGACAGTCGGGCGACACCGTCATCATCGACGGTCTCTGCGCCTCCGCCTGCACCATCGTCCTCGGCGCCATCTCGCCTGACCGCATCTGCGTGACGTCGCACGCGACACTGGGCTTCCACGCCGCGTGGGATTTCGGCAGCAACGGCCGCGCCGTCACCAATACCGAAGCGACCCAGATGCTCTATGCGATGTATCCTTCGCAGGTGAAACGCTGGATCAATCAGCGCGGCGGCCTCACCCCGCATATGCTCTTCCTGAAGGGCAGGCAGCTCCAGGCCATGTACAAGCCCTGCTACCTCGACGCACAGGCCTCCGCCAACAAGCCGTCGCCGCGGTAGGGCGCGGCAGTCATTCGCCTTTCACTAATTGATCGTCATGGCCGGGCGTAGCCGTCCGAAGGACGGCGTCGCTTTCGCTCGCCTATGTCCCGGCCATCCACGTTTTTGGCCCGGCTGGAAAGTCCGTGGATGCCCGGGCCTTCGCCTCGCCGGAGCGGCTCCGGCCGCGCAGGCGGGACAAGCCCGGGCATGATGGAGATCCTCCGCCCCAATTGATCTCCGGCCCGCCGGCTGCGCTTGCCCGGTCCCGTCCCAACGCCTATTTGAAAGGCAGGGAATTCCGGCCTTCACCCCGATCGTTGTCATGGCTCAACCACTGCACCCCGCACATCCTGTATCGGACAATTCGCCCACTGCCGGCCGGATGCCGTTCGTGCTGCTGTTGGCGGGTGCTGGCGTCGGCGGCCTGGTCGTGCTCGGCGTGCTCGCGCTCTGGTTCCACTACGGCAGCCAGGTGTTCTTCGAAATGATCAGGACCGGTTTCGCCGCCTGCTTCTGACCCGCGACAGGAAGTTTTCCGCCCATGAGCTCCGCCGCCCGTCCGCTGGTGATCGCGACCGCCTTCGCCGCAAGCCTCATCCTCGGGCTGCTGATCGTATTCTGGGCCATGGGCGGGGTCAGCAAGGTGGCGCAGCCGGCCGCGATCGGCGGCCCGTTCCAGCTCACTGACCAGAACGGCAAGGCCGTCACCGACAAGAACCTCAAGGGCAAGCCGACCCTGATCTTCTTCGGCTACACCCATTGCCCCGACGTCTGCCCGACCTCGCTGTTCGAGATCTCGGAAGTGCTGCGCGCGTTGGGCAAGGACGCCGACAAGGTCAATGCCGTCTTCATTTCGGTCGATCCCGAGCGCGATACGCCGGCGGCGATGAAGGATTATCTGTCGAGCTTCGACCCGCACCTCGAGGGCCTGAGCGGCGATCCTGCCGAGACCGCCAAGGTGATCACCTCCTACCGGGTCTACGCCAAGAAGGTCCCGACCAAGGACGGTGACTACACCATGGACCACACCGCGCTGATCTATCTGATGGACCGCGACGGCCGCTTCGTCTCGCCATTCAACCTGAAGCGCACGCCTGAAGAGGCCGCGGTGGACTTGAAGCGGTATCTGTAGGCTTCCCTATTGGCCGCAATCCGCGCTCGCGTTCCCGGCCGGATGGGCTATAAGGCCCTCCGATCCCAACGAAAATCGTTCATTTTCAGCCGATGGCCCCATCGCAACAGGCGAAATCGTCCAAATCCGCCCGTGGCTTGCTGACCGGGCTGGTCGTCGGCGTCTGCCTGCTCGCTGCTGCGCCGCGCGCGCAGGCGCAGGCCCCGGCCAAGCAGCCCCCAACGGCTCCGCAAGCCTCACCCCAGGTCGCGCCGCAAGCCGCCCCGCAGGCCGTGCCGGGCTTCTGGGACCCGCGGCGGCGGCCGGAGCGGCCGGATTTGTCGCGCCTGACCGTGATCCGCTTCCTGACCGAAACTGATTATCCGCCGTTCAACTATACCGGCGCCGACGGCAATCCGGCCGGCTTCAACGTCGACTTCGCCCGCGCGCTGTGCGAGGAGATCAAGGTCACCTGCACGGTGCAGATGCGCCGCTTCGAGACGCTGGTCGACGCGCTCGCCTCCAACCGGGGCGACGCCATCATCGCCTCGATGGCGGTAAGCCCGCAGCTCCGCGCCCGGGTCGACTTCACCGACCCCTATTACCGCGTGCCGGCGCGCTTCGCCTCGCGCAAGGACGCGGTGATGCCGGAGATCCGTCCCGAATATCTCGAGGGCAAGAAGGTCGGCGTCATCGCCGGCTCCGCGCATGAAGCCTATCTCAAGGCGATGTTCACCGACGCCGAGCTGCACCCCTATCCCAACGACGATGCCATGCGCGGCGCCTTGCGCAAGGGCGAGGTCGATTTCATCTTCGGCGACGCCATCGCGCTCGCGTTCTGGATCAACGGCACCGATTCCGGCGATTGCTGCGCCTTCTCCGGCGGTCCCTTCGTCGAGAGTCGTTTCTTCGGCGAAGGCATCGGCATCGCCGTGCGCAAGGGCAACGACGTGCTGCGCCAGGCCCTGAACTGGGCGATGTTCCGCGTCTGGGAAAAGGGCCGCTACACAGATCTGTGGCTGCGGTATTTCTCGGTGAGCCCGTTCTAGTTTCGCTGCCTGCTCTGCCGTCATTGCGAGGAGCCCTTGCGACGAAGCAATCCAGGCTGTTTCCGCAGTGGCAGTCTGGATTGCTTCGCTTCGCTCGCAATGACGGCGCGGTGGCAGTACTCCGCAAAATTGCATTCTGCCTGGAAATCGCTATTTTCCGCGGCCCGGAGGCCCCTTAGATGTCCGTTATCGATCTTGCCGCGAACCCGAGCGATCTGCGTGCGCTCGCCGAACAATCCAACGCCTGGCCGTTCGAGCAGGCGAAGGCCATTGTCGCGCGGCTGAAGAAAAGCCCGAAGGACGAGGTGCTGTTCGAGACCGGCTACGGGCCGTCAGGCCTGCCGCATATCGGCACCTTCGGCGAGGTCGCGCGCACCTCGATGGTGCGGCACGCCTTTCATGTGCTGACCGAGAACAAGATCAAGACCCGCCTGCTCGCGTTCTCCGACGACATGGACGGGTTTCGGAAAGTGCCCGACAACGTCCCCAACAAGGAGATGCTGGCCGCGCATCTCGGCAAGCCGCTGACCCGCGTGCCGGATCCGTTCTCCAACGAATATCCGTCGTTCGGGCACCACAACAATGCGCGGCTGCGCGCCTTCCTCGATCATTTCGGCTTCGACTACGAATTCGCGAGCTCGACCGACTATTATACGTCCGGACGTTTCGACGCGACGCTGCTCAAGATGTTAGCTGCCTACGACAAGGTGATGGCGATCATCCTGCCGACGCTCGGACCCGACCGCCGCGCGACCTATTCGCCGTTCCTCCCCATCAGCAAGACCACGGGTGTCGTGCTGCAGGTGCCGATGATCCGCCGCGACGTTGCGGCCGGCACGGTGACCTATCTCGATCCCGATACCAACCAGGAAGTCGAGACGCCGGTCACCGGCGGCAACGTCAAGTGCCAATGGAAGGCCGACTGGGCGATGCGCTGGGTCGCGCTCGGCGTCGATTACGAGATGGCCGGCAAGGATTTGATCGACTCGGTCAAGCTGTCCGGCGCGATCGCGAGGGCACTCGGCGCCACGCCGCCGGAGGGCTTCAACTACGAGCTCTTCCTCGACGACAAGGGCCAGAAGATTTCGAAGTCGAAGGGCAACGGCCTCACCATCGACGAATGGCTGCGCTACGCCTCGCCGGAATCGCTGTCGCTGTTCATGTATCGCGAGCCGAAGGCGGCCAAGCGGCTGTATTTCGACGTCATCCCGCGCAACGTCGACGACTACCAGCAGTTCATCGACGGCTTTGCCAAGCAGGACGCCAAGCAGCAGCTCGGCAATCCGGTCTGGCATGTCCACAGCGGCCATCCGCCGAAGTTCGATATGCCCGTCACGTTCCAGCTCTTGCTGACGCTGGTGTCGTCGTCGAACGCGGAGAATGCCGAGACGCTGTGGGGTTTCATTGGCCGCTATCGGCCCGGCGTGAGCCCGCAGACGCATCCCAAGCTCGATGCGATGGTCGGCTATGCCATCAACTATTATCGCGACTTCGTCGCGCCGACAAAGACGTTCCGCGAACCGACCGAGACCGAGCGCGCGGCGCTGCAGGATTTGCGGGATGCATTATCGCAGCTTCCGCAGGACGCCTCGGCCGAGGACATCCAGAACGTCGTCTACGAGATCGGCCGCCGCGAGCCGTTCCTCGACCAGGTCAAGAAGGGCAAGGACGGCCGTCCCGGCGTGACACTCGACTGGTTCAACATGCTCTACCAGGTGCTGCTCGGCCAGGAAAAGGGCCCGCGCTTCGGCTCCTTTGTCGCGGTGTATGGCGTGCAGAACGCGGTGAACATGATCGACGGCGCGCTGGCGCGGAGTGCGTGAATCCAGCACTCACCGTCATCGTCCGCGAAGGCGGACGATCCAGTATTCCAGAGACCGCCGTGCTGAACCGAGACGCCGCGGCGTACTGGATTCCCCGCTTTCGCGGGGAATGACAGCGGAGCACCCCTCACTGGCTCGCCCACACGATCCTTGCGATCCACGCAACCTCGCTCGCTGCCATCGTCCGCTCGGGCTGTGGCGGATCGAGCGGCTGCAAATCCAGAACCTTTGCTGTGCGGCGCTTCAGCGTTGCCACCGTGACCTCGCCCGCTTTGGTCTTCACCACCACGCGATCGCCTTTGCGGACCGGTGTGCCGGGTGAGACCAGGATGACGTCGCCGTCGCGATAGGCGGGCTGTAGCGCTTCGCCGGAAATCTGCAGCGCGAAGCTGTGGCTGTCTTCGGCGGTGGGAAGCGCAAACTCGGTCCAGCTCTTGCCGATGGGAAAGCCGGACTCGTCGAAGGCGCCGCTCGCGCTCGCCAGCGCGAAGCCGAGCAGCGGCACCGAGCGGCCGCCGCCCGTCTCGTCGCCGACCAGCCTGGCAAAGGTGTCGATCGAGGAATCTGCCGCCGCCAGCGCTTTCGCGATCGATTCGGTCGAGGGCCAGCGCTCGCGGCCGTCGGAGGTGACGCGCTTGGACTTGTTGAAGGTGGTGGGATCGAGCCCGGCGCGCTTGGCAAGGCCCGACGGTGACAGGCCGGCACGCTCCGCCAGCCGATCCAGCGCGCCCCAGATCTGGTCGTGAGAGAGCATCCTCTGAGCTTTGGCCTGTCTGACCATGGAAGGTCCAGCCCGTCGCAACTCAGGAAAACTATCCTCAAATCAATCGGTTTTCCGCTTTTCGTGCAAGGGGCGCGGTGAGCGTGTTGTCGAGCCAAGTGGATACCGGTTCGCGCCGGGAAACGCGTCAAAACAGGAATTTGGAGCCCCGCTTCGATTTCATCGGACCGGAATGGCTCTAAGTCTTGAGTTCGGAGGGGGCGGCCATTACGGTCGCGCCCGGGTTTCAGGGACCCGCACGACCCAAAAACCCCAAAAGACTCAACGAGCAAACAGGACTGCGTAAGCGGTGGTCAAGATCTACAAAATCTGTCCGGCCTCGGCCTGGCGTGAGGCGGAACGGCAGGGTGTCTACCGCGGCAGCGCGGACGATTCGCGCGACGGATTCATCCATTTCTCGACCGCCGCCCAGGTTCCCGAGACCCTGCACAAGCATTATGTCGGGCAGCGCGCGCTGTTCCTGGTCGAGGTCGACGGCGATGCGCTCGGCAGCGCATTGCGCTGGGAGCGTTCGCGCAATGAGGAGCTGTTTCCGCATCTCTACGGCGAGCTCGATCTCGGCGCTGTGATGGCCGTGATGAACCTCAACACGCGCTCCGACGGCGGCCACGACGTTCCGGAGCTTGCCCCGTGATCCGCGCTTTCGACGCTCTCTCGCTGCCGGTGTTGCGTTGGCTCGATCCGGAGGATGCGCATCGCCTCGCGATCCAGGGCCTGCGCTTCCTGCCGCCGGGCAAGCCGCAGGCTGACGATCCCAAGCTCGCGGTGCGTGCCTTCGGGCTCAACTTCCCCAATCCGATCGGCATGGCCGCGGGCTTCGACAAGAGCGCCGAAGTGCCGGATGCGCTGCTGCGGCTCGGCTTCGGCTTCGTCGAGATCGGCTCGGTGACGCCGAAACCGCAAAGCGGCAATCCGCGGCCGCGGCTGTTTCGCCTGGAGCGCGACGAGGCCGTGATCAACCGCATGGGCTTCAACAATGACGGCGCGGAGACCGCCCTGCGCCGGCTCGCGGCGCGCGCGCAGCACGGCGGCATCGTCGGCGTCAATGTCGGCGCCAACAAGGATTCGCCCGATCGCGTCAATGACTACGTCAAGCTGATCGAGACCTTTGCGCCGGTCGCGAGCTATTTCACCGTCAACGTCTCCTCGCCGAACACGCCGGGCCTGCGCAATCTGCAGGAAGGCGCGCTGCTCGACGATCTCCTCGCCAGGGTGATCGACGCGCGCCAGCGGGTGCGCGAGAGCGCCGGCGACACGCCGGTGCTGCTCAAGATCGCGCCGGATCTGAGCCTCGCCCAGCTCGACGACGTCGTGCAGGTCGCGCGCTCGCGCCGGGTCGACGGCATGATCGTGTCGAACACCACCATCGCGCGGCCGAGCACGCTGCGCGAGGAGATGCGCGCCAAGGAGCAGGGCGGCCTGTCAGGCCGGCCGCTGTTCCGGCTGTCGACGCGGATGGTCGCCGAGACCTATGTGCGCGTCGAGGGCGCATTCCCCCTGATCGGCGTCGGCGGCGTGGATTCGGGCGGCGCCGCGCTGACGAAAATCCGCGCCGGCGCGAGCCTGATCCAGCTCTATTCGTCGCTGGTCTACAAGGGCCTCGGCCTCGTTGACGAGATCAAGCGCGACCTCACCTCAACCCTATTGCGCACCGGGCGGGATTCTCTCTCCGAGATCGTCGGCTCCGACGCCGCCACGTTGACGGCGGAAGCCTGGCCGGGGATGTAGCTCTTCGCGGCGTAGCCCGGATGGAGCGAAGCGCAATCCGGGATTCGATCCGCGGACGCGAAGGCCCCGGACTACGCTTTCGCTCCATCCGGGCTACGCGTTACAGCGACTGTTTCGAAAACGTCTTCCTGTACAGCGCCGGATAGCGCGCGGCCTGCAAGCCGCCGCGCGAGACGTAGGAGGCGATCAGCGCGCTCCACAGCCCGGCATTGCCGAACGATTGCAGCGCCCACCATGTGGCGAGGAAGATCGCGAGCGAGGCCAGCATCAGATTGCGCATCTCGCGCGCCCAGGTCGCGCCGATATAGATGCCGTCGAAGCCGAAGGCGTACACGCCGGGAATGGGCGCGAGCACGACGAACGGCAGGAATTCCCGCGCGCCGCGACGGACGCTTTCGCTCGCCGTCATGACATCGATCAAATTCGGCCCGAGCAGCGCGAACAGCGCGGACACGACCAGCGCGAAGCCGAGCCCCCATAGCAGCACCAGCCGGGTCGAATCCGCAAATCCCCTCGCGTCGCGTGCGCCGAGCGTACGGCCGCAAAGCTGCTGGGCTGCGTTCGCTAGACCGTCGAGGAAGAAGGCGCTAACCAGCAGAAAATTGTTGAGCACGGAATTGGCGGCCAGCGTGACGTCGCCAGCCCGTGCGCCCTTGGCTGTGAAAAACAGAAACACGGCGATCAGTGCCGCGGTGCGGATCAGGATGTCGGAATTCACCGCCAGCAGCCGCATCAGCTTGGTCCGGTCGAACAGCTCTGCGTATGGCACCGCGAACCCGCCGTCCGCATAGCGGCGGCAGACCATCATGCCGAGCCCGAATCCGGCCGCTTCAGATAGCAGTGCGGCGATCGCAGCACCCGCGATGCCGGTGTCGTAGACCAGCACCAGCAGGATCGTCGCCGCCGCGTTGACGAGATTGATGACGACCTGGAGAGCGAGCGCCGGATTGGCGCGGGCCTGGCCGACCAGCCAGCCGAGGATGACATAATTGGCGAGCGCCAGCGGCGCCGACCAGATCCGGATCACGAAATAGGTTTTCGCCGCGCGCGTAACGCCTTCGCTGCCGCCCATCAGGTCGAACAGCACGGCGGCCAGCGGCAGTTGCAGCGCGATCAGGGCTATGCCGATCAGGCCCGCGACGATGAAGCCGCGCACCAGAATCGCGGTCAGCTCGCGCGTCTCGCCGGCGCCGAGCGCCTGCGCCGTGAAGGCGAGCGTGCTCATGCGAAGGAAGCCGAATAGCCAGAACAGGCAATCGAAGATGACGGACGCGATGGCGACGCCGCCGAGCAGCGCGGCATCGTCCAGCCGTCCGATCGCGGTGGTCGAGACCACGCCGATCAGCGGCGTGGTGAGGTTCGCGACCATCGCGGGGCCTGCGATGGCGAAGACCTGACGGGAACCGATCTTCACGTGAACGGGTGCGTGCATGTCAGAACACGAGCACCATGCCGTCTTCGGCGGCGAGATGGGCGATGTCGTCGAGGCGCGACAGCACGTCTTCGCTCATATGGGTGAGCACGAGCCGTTTTGCGCCGATTTCGGGAAGGTGCTGTTCCAAGGTCTTCAGGCTGAGGTGATTCTTGACCACCTTCTCGTACATATAGGCCTCGGCGATGAAAAGGTCCGCGCCATGTGCCAACGGAATGAGCGTCTCCGTCCATTCGGTATCGGCGCTGTAGGCCAGCGTGCGGCCTTCCGCTTCGACGCGATAAGCGAGGAACGGTCCGCCGGATTCACCGTGCACGACGGGGTAGGGCGTCACCGTCACCGCGCCGAAGCTTTGGCTCTGCTCGGGCGCGAGCTCGACGACCGACAGCTCGAAGCGCTGTTTCGTCTTCGAGGAGTGCTCGAACAGAGCCTCCATCACCGCACGCAGCCGCGTCTCGATGCCTTTGGGGCCGGCGATCGTGAGCGGCCGCGTCCGCCGCGAGAATTGCGCGCCGAGCAGAACAAACGGCAGCCCCGCAAAATGGTCGCCGTGGAAATGCGTGATCAGGATGAGATCGATCTCATTGCAGTCGATCTCAAGCCGCTTCAGCGCCGGCAAAGCCGACGCGCCGCAATCGATCAGGAAGTTGGCTTCGCGCCCCGAGACGTGGAAGCAGGTGTTGAGCCTGCCCCCCGATCCGAAGGCGTCGCCGCAGCCGAAAAAGCGCAATTGCATCGGCTGCGAGCTCCCTAGAGCATGATCCGGAAAAGTGTGAAGCGGTTTTCCGACAAGATCATGCTCAAAACTAACGGCCTACCTGCGCGGCGCGCCGAAAACGCGCATCAGCAGCCAGATCGGGATCACGATGACAGCGCCGAGCAGGAAGTAGCGCCACAGCCAGTTCACGGTATCGAAGCCGAGATCCCACAACCGCTGGAACAAGAGACGAATGCTGGTGAGAATATTCCAGGGATCGAAGCCGATCGCCGCCAGCACGACGCCGACGAGGATCGAGAGCAGCACCAGGCGAAACGCGACCGCCAGCGGCGAGCCGCCGAGAAAGCGGTTCAGGCCATCACTGCGGCCGGCCGGCAAATCTCTGACGTCGTGGGCCATCTCAAACTCCTCAGGGGATTCGACCCTATCATAGGGCAAGGCGGTGGACATGGGGAACCCGTGAGGGGGCGTCAATCGGCTTACGGGATTTTAATTCGGGCAACCACACGCCCGGGGCTTCTTAAGCCTCAATCTCCGCCGCCTCCGCTTTCAGCATCTTTTCCAGTGTTTCCAGCCGGTCGGCCTCCCGCGGCGGCTTGTCCCAGCGCAAGCGGCTGATGCGGGGAAAGCGCATCGCGACGCCGGATTTGTGCCGTGGTGAGCGCTGCAGCCCCTCGAAGGCGACCTCCAGCACCAGCCCCTTGTCCGGCCCGTGCACGACGTGGCGGACGGGGCCGAATTTTTCGGTTGTATTGCGACGCACGAAGCGGTCGATCTGGAGCAGCTCCTCGTCGGTGAAGCCGAAATAGGCTTTCCCGACCGGCACCAGCTCGTCACTGCCCGCGCCTGCGGTCCAGACGCCGAAGGTGTAGTCGGAATAGTAGGACGAGCGCTTGCCGTGGCCGCGCTGCGCATACATCAGCACGGCGTCGATGATGTGCGGATCGCGCTTCCACTTCCACCACTGTCCCTTCGGCCGTCCCGGCAGATAGGGTGCATCGCGCCGCTTCAGCATCACGCCTTCGACGGCATCCGCGTCTTCGCCCGCACCGGCGCTCGCGGGATCGGCGCGTGCGGCGGTCAGTGCGTCCCAGCTTGCGAAGGGCACTGTGGGCGAGAGATCGATGCGGGAATCGTCGAGCTTGCCGATGAAAATCTCCAACCGTTCGCGGCGCTCCGCGAACGGTAGCTCGCGCAAATCGTTCTCGTCGTCGCCGAGCAGATCGTAGGCGCGCAGATGAATCGGAAACTCCTTGATCAGCTTCGGAGACACGACCTTGCGGTTGAGCCGCTGTTGCAGAACATTGAAACTCTGCACGCGCCCTTCGCGCAGAATCAGAAGCTCGCCGTCAATGGCGCCGGGTAGCCGCAACGATGGCACGAGATCCGGAAAGCTTCCGGTGATGTCCTCGCCGGTGCGCGAATAGAGCCGCGCGGTGATCTGGCCGTGCTCGTCGCGGCCGGCGACCGCCTGCACGCGGATGCCGTCCCATTTCCATTCGGCGATGTAGTCGGCGGGATCGAGCGCGGCGAAATCCGTGTCCTCGATCGCATGCGCCAGCATCACCGGGCGAAACGGCGCGGGATCGCGATTGACCGGCTTGTCGCCGCGGCCTTCCAGCCAGGCGAACAGGTCGAGATAGGGCGGCGCGAGACCGGGCCAGATCAGCTCGACCTCATGCGGGTCCTTGTCGCCGAGTGCCGCGGCCGCAGTCTTGGCCAGGCGCGCGGAGATGCCGATGCGCAACGCGCCGGTTACGAGCTTCAACAGCGCCCAGCGGCCGGTCTCATCCAACTCGTCGAGCCAGCGCTCGATCTGTTTTGGCAGCTCGGTCTTGCCGAGCGTGCGCAGCGTGGTGACGACCTCGGTGAGGGTTGGGGGTGGCGGGTTGTTGTGGACACCCATGGCCTTCGGCCACATCAGCGCCACCGTCTCGGAGAGATCGCCGACATAATCGTAACTCAGCCCGAACAGCACCGGATCGGTGCGCGAGGCGATCAGGTCGCGGATCAATGCGGGCTTGGCGTGCTTGAAGCTGAGCGCACCGGTCAGCGCGGCCAGCGCGTAGCCGCGGTCGGGATCGGCGACCTCGCGAAAATAGCTGGTGATCAGGCGCAGCTTGTTGTTGCGGCCGGGCTCGTAGGCGAGGCGGTCGAGCAGTTCGGCGAAGCGGTTCATGCTTCGGCCTCGTCAGCGAGCGGGGTCTCGGTCTCCTCCTCGTCGCCGTAGCCGACGAGATCGAGCGGCCGCGCCCGCAAGCCCTTGCTTTGGCACCAATGCACCAGCGCGTCTTCCTGGCCGTGGGTGACCCAGATCTCGCCGGCACCGGTCGCCGCGATCGTGGCGGTAAGGCCGTCCCAATCGGCGTGATCCGAGATCACCAGCGGCAGCTCGATGCCGCGTTGCCGCGCGCGGGCGCGCACCCGCATCCAGCCGGAGGCGAATGCCGTGACCGGATCGGGAAACCGCCGGGTCCAGAGATCGGATGTCGCAGAGGGCGGCGCCAGCGTGATGGTGCCGGCGAGCGCCGCCTTCTTCACCCCCTTCACCGGCCGCAACTCGCCGAGCTCGATCCCGCGGCTCTGATAGTAATGCGTGATCTTCTCCATCGCGCCATGCAGATAGATCGGCGCGTCGTAGCCGGCTTGGCGCAGCAGCGCGATCACGCGCTGCGCCTTGCCGAGCGAATAGGCGCCGACGAGATGCGCGCGCTCCGGAAACAGCGCCACCGAAGCCAGCAGCTTCTTGACCTCATCGGCCGCATCGCCATGGCGAAACACCGGCAGACCGAACGTCGCCTCGGTGATGAAGACGTCGCAGGATACCAGCTCGAACGGCGTGCAGGTCGGGTCGGGTGCATCCTTGTAGTCGCCGGAGGCGACGATGCAGGTGTCCTTGCAGGTGACCGCGACCTGCGCCGAACCGAGCACATGGCCGGCCGGGTGAAACTTCACGCTGACGTCGCCGAGCCGGATCTCCTCGCCATAGCGGATCGCCTGCGTCGAGCCGGCGAAATTCTCGCCATAGCGCAGCCGCATCATGTCCAGCGTTTCCTGCGTCGCCAGCACCGCGCCGTGGCCGGCGCGGGCATGGTCGGAATGGCCATGGGTGATCACGGCCCGCTCGGCTGGGCGGACGGGGTCGATATGGAAGCCGCCCGGCTTGCAGCAAAGGCCGGCGGTAACTGGCAGCAGGATGTCTTGCGGACGCATGCCTGTTATATAGGTTGCGACCCCGCATCTTCGAGTCATCACCGCTTCGTTCCCTGGTTCCCACAATGCCCCTGCGCCTGTTCCTGACCTCCGGCGATCTCATGGCCGACCGCCGCTTCGAGTTCGCGCGCGATCTTCAGCTCAAGGGCGATCTGGCGGCCGCTGCCGATCTGCTGGAGCAGACCATCGAGCTTGCGCCGAATTTCACCTCGGCCTGGTTCACGCTGGGCGAAATCCGCGCGCAACTCGGCGAGCGCGACAAGGCGATTGCGGCCTTTCGCAAATCGCGCGAGTCCGACCCGAGCGATCAGCACGGCGCCCATTTGCATCTGATACGCCTCGGCGACGCGCAATTGTCCGAGATGCCAAAGGCCTACGTGCAGGCCTTGTTCGATCAATACGCGCCGCGTTTCGAGCACGTGCTGATCAACGATCTCGGCTATCGCGCGCCGTCGCTGATCTTCAAGGCGGTGGTGGCTGCCCGCGTCGCCGCGAAGAAGCCCGCCCTGTTCAAGCGCGCCGTCGATCTCGGCTGCGGGACGGGGCTGGCGGCCGCCGCCTTCGCAAAACAGGTCGACCAGTTCATCGGCATCGATCTGTCGCCCGGCATGGTCAAGGAGGCGCGCGCCACCGGCCTCTATGCCGAGCTCGAAGTCGCCGACATGATCGAGGGCCTGCACAGCAGGAGCGATGCGAGCACGAACCTCGTCGTCGCGGCCGATGCGTTCGTCTATCTCCCCGATCTCGCCCCGGTGCTCGGTGAAGCCAGGCGCGTGCTCGCGCCCGGCGGCGTGCTTGCGTTCACGCTGGAGACTCATGACGGCAGCGGCATCGTGCTCGGCGAAGGCCTGCGCTATGCCCATTCGGCGGAATATGTGCGCGATATGATGGCGCAGGCCGGCTTCAAGCTCCTCACTTTGGAGCAGGCTTCGCCACGCACCGAAAACAACGAGCCGGTGCGCGGCCTCGTCGTGGTCGCCGAGAAAACTTGAGTCTAGGCGCTACATGCGGCGCTTTAAGCGTCATTGCGTCGCAAAGCCGTGACTTCCCACTTGCGAGCCGTGCGGCGATGCCAGCACAATGCGCGCACCAGGGAGAAACGAATAATGACGAAGAATCCATCGCGGCGCGATTTCAGCGCCGCCGCGCTCGCCACCATCGCGGCATCCACCTTGCCCGCGCCCTCCGTCTGGGCTGCCGAGAAGAAATACGATGCGGGGGCCAGCGACACCGAGATCAAGATCGGGCAGACCGTGCCGCATTCCGGCCCCGGCTCGCTCTACGGCGTGCTCGGGCGGATCGGCGAAGCCTATTTCCAGATGCTGAACGAGAAGGGCGGCATCAACGGACGCAAGGTCAAATTCCTCACCATGGATGATGCCTACAGCGCGCCGAAATGCGTCGAGGCGACGCGGCGCCTGGTCGAGCAGGAGGAGGTGCTCGCGCTCTACGGCTCGCTCGGCACCGCGCCACAGACTGCTGTGCACAAATACCTCAACTCCAAGGGCGTGCCGCAGCTGCTGCTGAACACCGGCGCGTCGAAGTGGAATAACCCGAAAGAGTTCAAATGGACCATGGCAGGCCTGCCGCTCTATCCGACCGAAGCGCGCATCCTGGCGCGGCACGTCGTCAGCGTGAAGCCGAACGCGAAGGTCGGCATCCTCTACCAGAATGACGATTTCGGCCGCGATTTCCTCGGCCCCTTCAAGAAGGTTTTGGAAGATTCCGGCGGCACCGCCAAGGTGATCATGGAGCAGACCTACGATCTGACCGATCCGACCGTCGATTCCCAGCTCATCAACCTCTCGAAATCGGGTGCGGACGTCTTCTACAACATCTCCACCGGCAAGGCGTCGTCGCAGTCGATCCGGAAGGTGGCCGAGCTCGGCTGGAAGCCGCTGCAGCTGTTGTCGGCCGGCTCGACCGGCCGCTCGATCCTCAATGCCGCGGGCCTCGAGAACGTCGCCGGCATCGTCGCCATCCGCTACAACAAGGAAGTCGGCCTGCCCAAATGGGAGAAGGACCCCGACGTGATGGCGTTCGAGGAGCTGCGCAAGAAGTACACGCCGGCGATCGATCAGGACAACACCATCGCCTTCGCCGGCTACGGCCAGGCCGTCACCATGGGCGAGATCCTGCGCCGCTGCGGCGACGAGCTCACCCGCGCCAACGTGCTGAAGCAGGCCTCCAACCTCAAAGGCTTCCACTCACCTTATTTCCTCGACGGCGTCACCTACGACTACACGCCTGACGATTACACGCCGATGAAGACGCTCTTCATCTCCACCTTTACCGGCAAGGACTGGGACATCTCCGACAAGCCGATGTCGGAGTAGGGGGCGCTTTCTTCCTTCTCCCCTTGTGGGAGAAGGTGGCGTAGGCGGCCTCCGGCCGCCGTTCTTAAGAACGCCGAAGCGTAGCTTCGGCTATAGCGCCGGATGAGGGGTCTTTCTCCGCGTACTCGAACGATGCTCTCTCGCGGAGAGATACCCCTCAGCCGTCTCGCCGCTTCGCGGCGATCCACTCTCCCACAAGGGGAGAGGGAACGGCGGTATCTCGCTCGTCGTTCGCGCCACCCCCTCGACGAACCCACACCCACGGCTTACCTGTGATGCCGTGCCGCCCCGCATCCGCAAAATCCCGGCCAAGCCTGCCGCGCTGTTGCCCGACCGCTTCAAGGCGTGGTTCGCGGCCCGCGGCTGGTCGCCGCGCGCGCATCAATTGGCGCTGCTGGAGAAGGCGCGCGAGGACCGGTCCGCACTGCTGATCGCGCCCACCGGCGCCGGCAAGACGCTGGCGGGATTTTTGCCGACGTTGGTGGAACTGAGCTCTGCGCCCAAAGCTTCGGCGACATCGGTGGTCTCCACCGGCCGCAGCCTGCAACGCAGCGGCGGCCTGCACACCCTCTACATCTCGCCGCTCAAGGCGCTCGCCGTCGATATCGCGCGCAACCTCGAGCGTCCCGTCGCCGAGATGGCGCTGCCGATCAAGATCGAGACCCGCACCGGCGACACGCCAACATCGCGGCGGCAGCGGCAGCGGCGCTATCCGCCTGATATCCTGCTGACGACGCCCGAACAGCTCGCGCTGCTGCTGTCCTCCGACGACGCGCCGTTCCTGTTCTCGTCACTGAAGCGCATCGTGCTCGACGAGCTGCATGCGCTGGTGACGTCCAAGCGCGGCGATCTTCTCTCCCTTGGGCTCGCGCGGCTGTGGCGATTGGCGCCGCAGATGCGCGCCATCGGCCTGTCGGCAACCGTGGCCGAGCCGGAATCGCTGGCGCGCTTCCTGGTGCCGCAGCCCGGCGGCAAGGAAGCGGCGGCCGACATCGTCATTGCCGGCGGCGCGGCGCCGCCGCTGGTCGAGATGATGGACACGCGCGAGCGCCTGCCCTGGGCCGGCCACAGCGCGCGCCATGCGCTTCCCGAGATCTACGAGCTGATCAAGGCCAACAAGACCACGCTTGTTTTCGTCAACACCCGCAGCCAGGCCGAGATGCTGTTCCAGAACCTCTGGAGCATGAACGACGACAACCTTGCCATCGCGCTGCATCACGGCTCGCTCGACGTCGCCCAGCGCCGCAAGGTCGAGGACGCGATGTCGGCGGGCAAACTGCGTGGCGTGGTCTGTACCTCCTCGCTCGACCTCGGCGTCGACTGGGGCGACGTCGATCTCGTCGTCAATATCGGCGCGCCCAAGGGCTCCTCGCGCCTGATGCAGCGCATCGGCCGCGCCAACCACCGCCTTGATGAAGCCTCGCGCGCGGTGCTGGTGCCCGCGAACCGCTTCGAGGTGCTGGAGTGCCGCGTCGCGATCGACGCCATCGCGGAGAATGCGCAGGACACGCCGCCACTACGCATCGGTGCACTCGACGTGCTGGCGCAGCACGTGCTCGGCTGCGCTTGCGGCGAACCGTTTTTCTCCGACGAGCTCTATGACGAGGTGCGCACCGCCGCGCCCTATGCCGATCTCACGCGGCAGGATTTCGACGACGTGGTCGATTTCGTCGCCTCCGGCGGCTACGCGCTGAAGACCTACGAGCGCTTCGCCCGCATCAAGCAGGACAAGGAGGGGCGCTGGCGCGTCGCCAATCCCAGGGTGCGGCAGAGCTACCGCATGAATGTCGGCACCATCGTCGAGGACGACATGCTGAAGGTGCGGCTGGTGCGCTCGCGCGGCGGCGGCCAAGGCAAGGCAGGCGGCTCGACGGGCGTGATCGCGCGCGGCGGCAGGCTGCTCGGCGAGATCGAGGAAGCCTTCATCGAGGGCCTCAGCCCCGGCGACACCTTCGTGTTCTCGGGCGAGGTGGTGCGCTACGAGACCTTGGTTGAGGACCAGGTCTATGTCTCGCGCGCCAACGACAAGGACCCGAAAGTGCCGTCCTACATGGGCGGCAAGTTTCCGCTGTCGACCTACCTTGCCGAACGGGTCCGCCGCCTGCTCGATGACGGGCGCGCGTGGGGCGCCTTGCCGGAGCAGGTGCGCGATTGGCTGTCGTTGCAGAAGGATGTCTCGCGCGTGCCTGAAGTGCGCGAGCTGCTGGTCGAGAGTTTTCCCCGTGCCAACAAGCATTACATCGTCTGCTACCCCTTCGAAGGCCGTCTCGCGCACCAGACGCTCGGCATGCTGTTGACTCGCCGGCTGGAGCGCGCCCGCGCCCGGCCGCTCGGTTTCGTCGCCAACGAATATGCGATCGCGGTCTGGGCGCTCGGCGACCTGTCCTTCATGATCCGGGACGGCAGGATCGACCTCGACGCGCTGTTCGATCCCGACATGCTCGGCGACGATCTCGAAGCCTGGCTTGCCGAATCCGCGCTGATGAAGCGCACGTTCCGCAATTGCGCGATCATCTCCGGCCTGATCGCGCGCCGGCACACCGGCGAGGAGAAGAGCCGGCGCCAGGTGCTGTTCTCGACCGATCTCGTCTACGACGTCTTGCGCAAGCACCAGGCCGATCACGTGCTATTGCGTGCCGCACGGGCCGATGCCGCCACCGGCCTGCTCGATCTGCGCCGCCTCAGCGACATGCTCACCCGCATCCAGGGCCGCATCACACACCGGGAACTCGACCGTGTCTCCCCGCTCGCCGTCCCCGTGATGCTGGAAATCGGCCGCGAGTCAGTTTATGGCGAAGCTGGAGACGAGCTCCTGGCCGAAGCCGCCGACGAGCTCGTCAAAGAGGCGATGGGATAACAGCAGGTTTTGACGTGACGGCAGGCGCGCTGGGTTCAGGGGATATCGAGGACATGCGCGTTTCGAATGTCAGCATCAGCAGCGTGACGTTCGCGGCCGATCTTTCCGGCGCGCTGTTCTGGGAAGAGCAGCGCCTGCTCGTCGTCTCCGATCTGCATCTGGAAAAAGGTTCCAGCTTCGCCATGCGCGGCGTGCTGCTGCCGCCTTACGACACCATCGCGACGCTCAGTCGTCTCGCTGCTGTCATCTCCCGCCATGATCCGCGAATCGTCATTGCGCTCGGCGACAGTTTTCACGATCGCACCGCGCATGGACGGCTGTCGGCGGAGGATCGCGACGCGGTCGCCGCCTTGCAGGCCGGTCGGGACTGGATCTGGATCTCAGGCAATCACGATCCGGCGCTGCCGCGTGATCTCGGCGGCACCGTCGCAGCCGAAGTCGCGATCGGTGCGATCACCTTCCGCCACGAGCCGACCGGCGCGGGCGGCGAGATCGCCGGCCATCTCCATCCCAAGGCCCGCGTCTCCGCGCGCGGCCGTTCGATGGAGCGCCGCTGTTTCGCCTGTGACGGGATGCGCGCCGTGATGCCCGCCTTCGGCGCCTATGCCGGCGGCCTCAGCATCCGCGACGAGGCGTTTGCAAAGATCTTTCCAAAGAACGGTTTCGTCGCGCATTTGCTCGGCGACCGCCGCGTGCACGCGATTGCCGCGTCAAGGTGCAGCTAAGCCGCCTTCACCTGCACATCGTCGCAGAACTCCGCCAGCCGATCCGCCAGCCGCAGCGTTGCGGGGCTCGCGCCCGGCGCGGCCATCAACGCGACTTCCGTCCGATTGATTGGCGCAAAGCCGTCCTTTGCGGTCAGCACGCGATGGTCGGACTGGATCGCCATCTCCGACAGGATGCTCAAGCCCATGCCGGCGGCGACCGCGGCCTGGATGCCGGCGAGGCTCGATGACGTATAGGACATGTGCCAAATGCGGCCCGCGCTTTCCAGCGCGTGGATGGCGCCGGCGCGGTAGAGGCAGCCGAGCGGAAAGCCGATCAGCGGCACGGAGGCGACATCGGCATGGATCGGATGGCTCTTGCTGGTGACCCAGTGCACCTGCTCCGGCCACACCGCAATGGCGCCCTTCTCACCGGCCGCGCGCTTGAACAGCGCCAGATCCAGTTCGCCGCGATCGAGATCGCGCGCCAGATGCTTGCTCTGATCGGCGCGCACATCGAGCCGCAGGCCCGGATGCGAGCGCGAGAAGGCGCCAAGCAGCTTCGCCAGCCGATACGCGGCAAAATCCTCGGGAATGCCGAGCCGGATCGCGCCTTCGCCGTCGGGCTGGCGCAGCACGTCGCGTGCCTCCTCCGCAAGCGACAACAACCGCCGCGCATAGGACAGCAATCGTTCGCCGGCTTCGGTGGGGCGCACGTCCTTGCCGTCGCGATGCAGCAGCACCTGGCCGACATCCTCCTCCAGCCGCTTGATCTGCTGGCTGACGGTCGATTGCGTCCGATGGACGCGCTCGCCGGCGCGGGTGAAGCCGCCGGCATCGACCACCGAGACGAAGCTGCGCAGGAGCTCCAGATCGAGCATGGACGGCCTCCATTCGAAAATCCACTGATCGGTAGTTAATCATTTAATTTCCAAATGGCAAGCGGGCCCTCTAGATCGAGGGCTAGGAGAATGTCCCTCATGTCGCTCGCCCCTTCGATCTCCGTTCCCCGCAGTCGCTTCAACACGCTGCCGCTTGCGATCGGCCTGTTCTGCCTGCTCTGGAGCTACGCCTTCGTCGCCGGCAAGATCGGCGTCACCCATTGCCCGCCGCTGATCCTGCTCGCCGCGCGCTTCTCGCTGGCCGGCATCCTGATCCTTGGCGCCACGCTCGTTCGCGGCGATGACTGGTCGCTGTCGTGGCGCGATGCCGCGATCTTCGCCGTGCTCGGCGTCGCCAACAACGCGCTCTATCTCGGGCTTGGCTACACCGGCCTGCAGTCGGTTTCGGCCGGCCTCGGCGGCCTGATCGTGTCGGCCAATCCGGTGTTCACGGCCGGCCTCGCCGCGCTTCTGCTCGGCGAAGGCATGACGTGGCGCAAGGCGAGCGGCCTCCTGCTCGGCATCATCGGCGTGACCTTGATCGTCTGGCACCGCCTGTCGGTCGGCACCGACTCGCTGCACGGCATCGTGTTCACGCTGGCCTCGCTTGCCTCCCTCGTCGCCGGCACCATCCTGTTCAAGCTGCTCGCGCCAAAAGGTTCGTTGTGGATCGGCAATGGCGTGCAGAATCTCGCCGCCGGCATCGTCCTGACGCCGGTGGCGCTGACCTTCGCCGATGTTCATGCCATCGACTTCACGCCGGGCCTGATCGGCGCCTTTGCTTTCCTCGTGCTCGGTGGCTCGATCCTGGCGTACTGGCTCTGGTTTCATCTCCTGAAAGTGTGTGGCGCGACGGCTGCCAGTGCCTATCATTTCCTGATGCCGCCGCTCGGCATGCTGTTTGCGTATCTCGTGCTCGGCGAGCACGTCGAGGCGCGCGATCTGCTCGGAATCATTCCGGTCGCACTCGGCATCTACCTGGTGACGCGGCCCGCCAAATCCGTCTCGTAACAGGAGTCCATCATGCCCATTTCCATCACCCTGATCGGCGGTCCCACTGCGCTGATCGAGATCGATGGCTTTCGCCTGCTCACTGATCCGACCTTCGATGCGCCGGGCGCCTATCAACTGCCGCACGTGAAGCTGGAGAAGACGATTGGACCCGCGCTGAAGGCAGACGCAATCGGCCCGATCGATGCGGTCCTGCTCAGCCACGACCAGCACTCGGACAATCTCGACAATTCCGGCCGCGACTTTCTCAAACATGTGAAGCACGTGCTGACGACCGAGGCCGGCGCGCAGCGCCTCGGTGGGCATGTCGAAGGTTTGGCGCCGTGGGGCACGGCGCAGCTGAAAGATCGTGACGGCAACTCGCTGACGATCACCGCGACCCCGGCGCGTCACGGCCCGGCCGGCATCGAGCCGCTGTCAGGCGATGTCATCGGCTTCGTGGTGACGTCGAGCCGGACCGACACCACATCGGTCTACATCAGCGGCGACACCACCTGGTTCGACGGCGTCGCCGAGGTCGCGCGCCGCTTCAAATGCGGCGTGGTGATGCCTTTCGCCGGCGCCGCGCAAACGCGCGGGCCGTTCCATCTCACCATGGACACCAACGACACCATCGAGACCGCACGCGCCTTCCCCGATGCGATGATCGTGCCGGTTCATACGGAGGGTTGGGCGCATTTCCGCCAGAACAGCGAGGATCTGCGCAAGACATTTGATGTGCTGGGTTTCGGGACGCGGCTGCGGTTGCTCGAGCCCGGCGTGCCGACGGTGGTGCAGGCGCCGTAGTCAGCACCACAGCCGTCATTGCGAGCGCAGCGAAGCAATCCAGAATCCCTCCGCTGCGACAGTCTGGATTGCTTCGCTGCGCTCGCAATGACGAGCGTATGCGGCTAATCCTTCCGAAACACGATCGACGCCATCCACCCCGTCATCAGCGCCATCGCCGCGGTGACGAGGCCGTAGATCAGCCCGTTCTGCCGCGCGGTGGTTGCGACGAATTGCTCGAAGCCGACCTTGACGATCTCGAACGCGGTCTCGGTCTTGCCGATGAACGCGCCGTCGGCGAACAGCTTGATCTCGACCTCATAGGTGCCAATCGGCACCTCCGCCGGCAGTGGAATGCCGGTGCGAAACAACGTTGGCGTCAGGAACGTCACCGCGCTCGGATCCTCGCGGTAGAGACCGCGCTGGGTGCGCAGGCGGATGAAGGCGGAGCGGAACGCGTCGTTCGGCACCACGTCGGCATAGTCGCCGCTGACCCGTTGGGTCAGCAGCACGTTGTTGAGCCCGATCTGCTGGCGCCGCGCGATCTCGGGCGAGGTGATGACATCGAAGGAGCGGTTGGCGAACAGCGCAAGATAGCTCGGCACCGCCAGGAACTGACGGTAGTCGGTGTTGATCCAGATCCCGAAGGTACGCTCCTTGCGCCGCGTCACCATGTCGGCGCGCGGGCCCATCACGGTGACGACGAGATCGTAGGTCTTGCGGTCGGCGCCCGTGGAGGCGTCCTTCTCAACCGAGCCGAACAGTACCAGCTCCTCGCCGGAATAGTTTGGCGTCACCGTGACGCGATGGTTGGAGACCGACACGATCAGCCGCTCGGCGCGCGCGGCGGAGCCGAGCAGCAGAACGAGCAGGACTGCGAGAGCTGCGCGCATCATCCGTTCACCCCCAGCTCGCGGATGGTGAAGAGGTCCTCGGGCCGGATCACCAGCTCGATGGCGAAGCGAACGCCGACCGAGAGGATCAGCAGGCCGAGCAGCAGCCGCAGCTGCTCGCCGCGGATCTTCTGGCCGGCGCGTGCGCCGAACTGCGCACCGGTGACGCCGCCGACCATCAGGATCAGCGCCAGCACGGCGTCGACCAGGTGGTTGGTCACGGCATGCAGCAGGGTCGCAAACAGCATCGTGACCAGCGTCAGGACCATCGAGGTGCCGATCACCGTCGAGGTCGGCACCCGAAGCAGGTAGATCATGATCGGCACCAGGATGAAGCCGCCGCCGATGCCCATGATGGCGCCGATGAAGCCGATCAGGATGCCGACGATCACGACCGGAATGACCGAGAGGTAGATCTTGGAGCGCTTGAACCGCATCTTCAGCGGCAGGCCATGAATCCAGCTATGCGTGCGTCGTGGCGCCAGCGCGCCGCGCCGGGTCCGCATCAGGGCACGCAGGCCTTCGGAGAACATCAGGCTGCCGACGGTGGTGAGCAGCACGACGTAGGACAGTGCGATCATCAGATCGAGCTGGCCGAGCGCGCGCAGCTGCGTGAAGGTCCACACGCCGAGCGCCGTCCCGGTGACGCCGCCGCACAACAGCACGCTCGCCAGCGCGGGGTCGATCGCGCGGCGCCGCCAATAGGCAAGCGCGCCGGAAAAGGACGAGGCTGCGATGTGGCTCGCGACGGAGGCGACCGCGACCGCCGGCGTGATGCCGATGAAGATCAAAAGCGGCGTCATCAGGAAGCCGCCGCCGATTCCGAACATGCCGGAGACGAAGCCGACCGCGGCGCCCATCGCCAGCACGAGGAAGACGTTGACCGGAAGATCGGCGATCGGGAGATAGAGCTGCATCGAGAGACCACGCTTCCCGCGAGACGGATCGGTTGGGCGGAATGCTCGCAGGAGGGCAGAACGATTGCCGCGTCCCTCAATAGCGGAATTCGGCGGCGGGCGGGACCAGGAATTTCGGGCGTGGTGAATGGGGGTGAGGAGGGCGATCGAGGAAGCCGTGGCTCCTCCAATGTCGTCCTGGCGAAAGCCAGGACCCATTATCCCGACTGGTAGTTATCGCGGCAGGCTGTGGCCACACCGTCCTCCAACAACGATCGCTTGTGGTAATGGGTCCTGGCTTTCGCCAGGACGACCAGTCCAGATTTTCGTCAGAGACGGTTGAGTGACCCCTCTCAATGCACCGCCGACGCCGCGCGCTTGGCGGCAACCGGCTTCGGCGCAGGCTTCGCGTTGGCCTGCGGCGCGCTGTCCCAGCCGCCGTTCGGGGCCGCAACATTGACGGCGTCGTCGGGCTGCGGCTCGGCGCTGAAGGTCTGGATCGCGAGCTTGGCGGCGGCGAGCGATTGCGGGTCGAGCCGCTTGGCAACATCATCGCGCTTGGTTGCTGCGTCCGCATCGCCCTGGGCGGCGGCGAGGGTGAACCATTTGTAGGACTCGGCGAGGTTCTGCTCCACCCCGATGCCGCGGGCATAGAGGATGCCGAGGTTGAACTGGCTGTCGGCGACGCCGCGGTCGGCGGCCTTGCGGAACCACAGTGCCGCGCTCTTGTAGTTGGCGCCGCGTCCGCCGCCATCGGCGTCGAGCACCGCGAGATTGTGCATCGCCTTGGCGTTGCCGCGCTCGGCCGCCTGCGTGTAGTAGCGGCGGGCGATGTCGGCGTCCTTCTTCACGCCGAGACCTTTTTCGTAGAGTGTCCCGAGGCGGAAGGTCGCGGGTACGACGCCGGCCTGCGCCGCGCGGTCGTACCATTTGGCGGCTTCTTCATAGTTTGCAGCCACGCCCTTGCCCTCGGCAAAGCGCACGCCGATCTCGTAGGCCGCGGTCGCATCGCCCTTCATCGCGGCGGTACGCAAGCCGGGGCCACCGATGCCGTCAGGCAGCTTTTCGGTCGGCGGCACCTGGATCATCGCGAGTTTCGCGCGGCTCGTGCCCGACAGCGCGCCGGTGACGTCGCTGGAGGCCGGCTGCGGCGCTGCGGCAGGCACCAGCGGAATTTCGACCGAGGCCGAGTTGCCAGAATTGGCGGCAGCAGGCGCGGCATTGTTCTGGGATTGCCGGCCGATCGGGGTCGGCGAGGTCATTGACGGCGTGACCTGCTCGGGCGTGGCGGGCTTGTTCTCGACCGGCGGCGGTGCCTGCGGCGCGGGTGCGGGCGACGAATTCTCCATCGCCTGCGGCGACGGTGACGAGCTGCTGCCATCGAGCAGGTTCATCGCCATCTTGAAGGTGCCGAGCACGATCACGACCACGCTCGCGCCGACCAGCAGCGAGCGGATCTTCGAGGTGATGGTCGAACCGCCATCCTTATCGCTGGCCTTACCCTTGTCCTTTGCGCCGCCGGCAGACGCCTTGGCGGCCCGGCCTGTTTTCTCGGGTGGCTGCGCGGCGGCGGCTTGCGCTGCGCGGCGCGCGGCCGCGATGAAGCTCGACGACGACACCGGCTCCTTGGGCGCGGCCGGGATTTCGCTGATCGCGCTTTCGGACGCGGCAATGCGCTCCGACGGCGTGGCGATGCGTGCACCCGGCCTTGTGCCCGGCTCGAGCGGATGATCCGGCGGCAGTTCGGGCGCAAGCGCGGCGCGCGTGGGCGCCGTATGCGGCTCCAGGATTTCGCTGATCGCGCGTGGTGGAAGCGGCGGCGCCATCGGCATCGGCGGCGGCGCTGCCGGCGCGGCGGCATGGAATTCGCGCGGGGCGGCGGCGAAGGCGGCGTGCGCCGCCTGCGCGGCGGCAGGATTGGGCAGCTCGGGCTTCGGATCGTATTTCGGATGCTGCTGTGGCTGCGGCCGCGGCTCGCGCGCCATCGGCGCTGGCTCCATGGGAGCGGCCATCGGCATCGGCATCGGCTGCGGCGCAGGGGCGGGCGGCGCGGTGCGCACATTGCGAAGATCGCCCTCGATCATCGAGAGACGATCGACGACGTGGCCAAGGGCGTTGTGGACGGCCTCCAGCGAATCCTGGGTGGTCCGGTTGGTCTCGGCCTGGCTGAAGCGGATGTCGGAGAGCTCGCGCTTGACGAGATCGACCATGCCGGAATCGGCAGGCGGCGTGGAGTTGCGGCTCTCGGCCAGCGCGGAATAGGTCGCCTGCTGCCGCTCCAGGTGGCGCAGGATGTCGTGCAGCCCGTCCTCGACGCGGCTGAAATTGCCGTTGCGCGGATCGGCGGCGGCCTCGAGCCGCTCCAGCAGATACGAGACCCGCTGTTCAAGATGAGCAAAGGTCGAAGCCGAGTCGTTGCCGACCTGCATGCGATCGAAACGGTCGGACAGGGCGCGGATCGCGCTTTCGAGCTGCTCGCTGCTCTCGGATGGCTGAGGGCGCTCGCGCGTTTCCAGAGCGGCGGTGAGCGCCGCGATGCGCTGCTCCAGCACCGCAAAACTGTCGCCTTGGCCGGACGCACGGGTGACCTGGTCGACCTTGGACGACAGCAGCTGCACGTCGTCCGAGAGCCGTGCCAGCGCTTCGTTGGAGGCGACGTTGGAGACGATGCCGCGCAGCGCCGAGATCGCGCCTTCGAGCTGGCGGACCGTCGAGGGATCGTCATTGGCGCGCAGGATCAGATCGAGCTTGGCGCCGAGATTGCGGATCGCCTCGTCATAGCCGGTGAGCTGCTCGGCCGGGGTCAGCGTGCGGAGCACCTGCTTGATCTCGGACAGCGCGTGCTCGATGCCGGACAGGACCTGACCGTCGGTGCCGTTGGAGCGGGTCTCGTCGATGCGCCGATGCAGCGAGCGGATCTCGTTCTCGATCGATTCGATCGCGCGGCGCGGCATTGCCTCGGTGATGGCGTTGCGGATCTCCGCAAGCTCGCTGCGGAACGTGTTGATCGCCTGCTCGGTATTGTCAGGGCGCTGCAGCGATTCGATCTGGCTCGTGATCTTGAGCAGATGGCGCTCGAGCGCAGAGAAATCCGGCCCCGGCTGCGGTGGCGGCGGAGCGTAGGCAGGCGGCGCGGCGGGCGCGTAAGGAGCTGCCGCAGGCGCGATCGAGGGCGCGGCGCGCGGCGGCATCTGCCTGGGCGTAAAGCCGTCGAGCTCGCTCTGCCGTGCCGTGATCTCGGCGACCGCGACGTCGAACGAAGCGGGGCTCAGGGGCGGTGAGCTGCGATAGACCTGCGCTGCCGCGCGCTCGACCGCATCGGCCTGGCGCTGGCGCGTTTCAACGGGGGCCTGTCGCGGTGCCGGAGCCTGCTGCGGCTTCGAAATTTGCGACAGCCTTGCATCGAGCCGTGAGATCGCGTCGTTGAGCTGGCGCGCAACGCCCTGCTCGCGCGAAACGTCTGGTCGCGGAGTGTCTTGCCGCGAAGGATCTTGGCGCGAAGAATCTTGGCGCGGCGCCGGCTTTGAAATCCGTTCGATCTGCTGGGTGATGGCGTCGAGCCGCTGGTGGATGTCGGCGACTTCGCGGCTTTCCTGGCTCGGCACGTGACTCGGCAGTTGACTCGGAACGTGCTGGGCTTGCGGACGCTGGTCGTAAAGTCCGCGAAAGTTCGGCGGGGCGGTCTCGCCGAGCGTGGAGTTCAGCCAATCGTTGAGTGACATTCCGGCGCGACGCGCAGCAGCTTCGGCCCGCTCCCGGACGGATGGATCGATGCCGTCAACACTCCACGATACGCGCGAATTCATGACTCTGTCCGGTTCCGACTCCGGCGCCCCACCCGGCGCCTCCAGTCTTCCCTCGCGTGCCGGTTGCAAAGACAATCGGATTTGGCGCGGGTCGTCTGCCTCGAAAACCGACTTTTGTCTGTTACGGTAAATAACGGGTTAAGGAACCCGTTGACGGTGTCTTAAAGTTGGGCGGCGGGGTGCGGGTGGCTTGCACAAAAGCCCGGCCATGACGAAGCAGAGACACCTCAGCCCTTGCCCTCGCGCTTGCCGTCCTCCAACGCCACCACGGTGCCGCTTGCGCTCATCGCAGACAGGGCCTCCAGCGCCTCTTCACAGAAGTCGGCGACCATCTGCTCATGCCGCGCTCCGAGCTGAAGCAGCAGCAGGTTACCGAGGTCGAGCACGCCGGAGGCTGCCCCTTCCGGAAAGCGCTTCTTCAGGATGCGCTCGTAGTTCTCGTGGCGATCGCGGTGGTGCTCGAGCCGGGCCATCAGGTCGGTGCGCATCGGCTCGAGGCCGATACTGTCCAGCGCATGCAGCCGCACCAGGAGGTCGTCCTTGATGGAGGGGGGCGTGCTTGGCCGCGCGGCCCAGTGCCGCAGCGCTGTTCGGCCCTCCGGAGTCAGCGTATAGATCAGCTTATTGGGCTTGCCTGTCTGCACGACCTCGCGGCCCTGGATGTAGCCGCGGTCGCGCAGCTTGGAGAGCTCGCGGTAGATCTGCTGGTGGTCGGCCTTCCAGAAGAAGCCGATCGAGGAATCAAATGTCTTGGCGAGCTCGTAGCCCGTCATCGGACGTTCCGTCAGGCATGCGAGGATTGCGTCGCCTAAAGCCATGACCCGGTCCTCCTGTTCTCGACCTTAACCAATTGGCTTGACTTTATGCGCATCGGCGCATATGCGTCAATGTGCATATGAGGCGACCCAAAAACGAGGGCAGAAACCGCCCCGAAAACCTCAATGGAATCAACCTTCGCGCTACTGTGCATGGGGTTGTTTTCCCGTTTTTGCCGAAGCCTTAGTTGCTTTGCCTTTAGGGAGGCACCTGAATGACCGGCCTCGATTCCTGGTACGGCTACATGAAGTCGCATGACCGGGCAGCGCTGTGGGATCTGCTCCATCCCGACGCCGTCTTCGAAAGCCCCGTCGTGCACGCGCCGCAGCGCGGCCGCGACATCACCTTCAAATATCTGGCCAGCGCCGAGAAGGTGCTTGGCGGTCCCGGCTTCACTTATGTCGGCGAATGGAAGAGTGAGAGCGGCGCCGTGCTCGAATTCAAGACCATGATCGACGGCATCGAGATCAATGGCGTCGACATCATCAGTTTCGACGGCGAGGGCCGCATCACGCATTTCAAGGTGATGGTGCGGCCGCTCAAGGCCATCAACATGCTGCATCGTCTGATGGCGGAGCAGTTGGCCGCCGCCCAATCCTAAACCAGCATCATCACTTCAAGGCCTGCCGGGAGACCACCATGCCGATCTACAAAGCCCCCGTCGAAGACGTGAACTTCCTGCTCAACGACGTCTTCCAGATCGACCGCTACGACAATCTGGCCGGCTTCTCCGATGCGTCGAGCGACGTGCGCGAAGCCATTCTCGGCGAAGCTGCCAAGCTCGCCGAAGAGGTGCTGCAGCCGCTCAACCGCATCGGCGATCTCGAGGGCTGCAAGCGCGCCGATGACGGCAGCGTCACCACGCCGAAGGGCTTCAAGGACGCGTTCAAGCAGGTCGCCGAGGGCGGCTGGCTCGGCCTGTCGGCGCCGACCGAGTTCGGCGGCCAGGGTCTGCCGGTGACGCTGAGCCAGGCGGTCAACGAATTCCAGATCTCCGCCAACATGGCGTTCTCGATGTATGGCGGCCTCACCATGGGCGCGACCGCGGCGCTGATCGTCCACGGCACGCCGGAGCAGAAGCAGACCTACGTGCCGAAGATGGTGGCGGGCGAGTGGACCGGCACCATGAACCTGACCGAGCCGCATTGCGGCACCGATCTCGGCATGCTCCGCACCAAGGCCGTGCGGCAGGCCGACGGCAGCTTCAAGATCACGGGCACCAAGATCTTCATTTCGGCCGGTGAGCATGACCTCGCCCCCAACATCATCCACCTCGTGCTCGCCCGCGTCGAGGGCGCGCCCGCCGGCATCAAGGGCGTGTCGCTGTTCGTGGTGCCGAAATTCCTCGTCAATGCCGATGGCTCGGTCGGCGCACGCAATGGCGTGGTCTGCGGCTCGATCGAGCACAAGATGGGCATCCACGGCAATTCCACCTGCGTGATGAACTACGACAACGCCGTGGGCTGGCTGATCGGTGAAGAGAACAAGGGCATGCAGGGCATGTTCGTGATGATGAACGAGGCCCGCCTCGGCGTCGCCGTGCAGGGTCTCGCGCAATCGGAAGTGGCCTATCAGAACGCGGTTGCCTATGCCCGCGATCGCATCCAGGGCCGTTCGCTCACCGGTGCCAAGGCGCCCGACAAGCCGGCCGATCCGATCATCGTCCATCCCGACGTGCGCCGCACGCTGCTGTCGATCCGCGCCTTCAACGAGGCCGCGCGCGCCTTCGTGATGTGGACCGCGCTGAAGAGCGACGTCGCCCATCGCTCCGAGGATCCCAAGGACCGCCAGGCCGCCGACGATCACATGGGCCTGATGACGCCGGTGCTGAAGGGCTTCCTCACCGACTACGGCTTCGCCAATGCGGTGCAGGCGCAGCAGATGTATGGCGGCCACGGCTACATCGCCGAGCAGGGCATGGAGCAGTTCGTGCGCGATGCCCGCATCGCCATGATCTACGAAGGCGCCAACGGCATCCAGGCGCTCGACCTCGTCGGCCGCAAACTGCCGCGCGACGGCGGCCGCGCCATCATGGCGTTGTTCGGCGAGGTCATGGCCTTCGCCAAGGAGAACGGCGGCGACGAGGCGATGAAGCCCTACGTTACCCCGCTCTCGGCTTCGCTCGGCCATCTCCAGCAGGCCACGACGTGGCTGATGCAGAACGCGATGGCCAAGCCCGACAATGCCGGCGCCGCCGCGACCGATTACCTGAATCTCTTCGGGTTCGTTGCGCTCGGCTACATGTGGGCGAAGATGGCGAAGGTGACGCAAGCCAAGATTGCCGAGAGCGGCACGACCCCCTATCTCTCGACCAAGCTCGTCACCGGCCGCTTCTTCATGGAGCGGATGCTGCCGGAGACCGCCGCCAATCTCGCGCGCATCCAGGCCGGCTGCGCGACCATCATGGAACTGCCGGCGGAAGCGTTCTGAAGCCGCTTTCGCTGCGACCCGATCAAGACCAGAAGATCATCACATCAGGAGGGCGTTATGCCTGAGGCATTCATTTACGACCACGTCCGCACCCCGCGCGGCCGCGGCAAGGCGGACGGCGCGCTGCATGAAGTCACCGCGCTCGCGCTCGCGACCGTGCCGCTCAAGGCGCTCAAGGACCGCAACAACCTGCCGGAAGATTCCGTCGATGACGTCATTCTCGGCGTGGTCGATCCGGTCGGCGAAGCCGGCTCCGACATTGCGCGCTTCGCCGCGCTGAAGGCGGGCCTCGGCGAAGCGGTACCGGGCGTGCAGATCAGCCGCTTCTGCGCCTCCGGCCTCGACGCCGTGAATTTTGCCGCAGCCCAGGTGATGAGCGGCCAGCACGAGCTCGTGATCGGCGGCGGCGCCGAATCGATGAGCCGCGTCGGCATCGGCGCCTCCGGCGGCGCCTGGCCGATGGACCCGTCGATGGCAGTGCCGGCCTATTTCATGCCGCAAGGTGTCTCGGCCGATCTGATCGCGACCAAATACGGCTTCTCGCGTGACGACGTCGATGCCTATGCGGTGCAGAGCCAACAGCGTGCGGCGAAGTCCTGGGATGAAGGCCGCTTCGACAAGTCGGTCGTCCCGGTGAAGGACATCAACGGCCTCACCATCCTCGCCAAGGACGAGCATATGCGTCCTTCGACGACGATGCAGTCGCTGGCGCAGCTGCAGCCGGCGTTCACGATGATGGCACAGATGGGCGGCTTCGACGGCGTCGCGGTGCAGTCGCATCCGGAAATCGAACGCGTCAATTACGTGCACCACGCCGGCAATTCGTCGGGCATCGTCGATGGAGCCGGCGCGGTCCTGCTCGGCAGCAAGGAAGCCGGCGGCAAGTACGGCCTGAAGCCGCGCGCGAGAATCCGCGCCTTCGCCAATATCGGCTCTGAGCCCGCGATGATGCTGACCGGTCCGGTCGACGTCACCGAAAAGCTGTTTGCGCGCTCCGGCATGAAGAAGTCGGACATCGACCTGTTCGAGCTCAACGAAGCCTTTGCCTCCGTCGTGCTGCGCTACATCCAGGCCTTCGACATCGACAACGCCAAGATCAACGTCAATGGCGGTGCGATCGCGCTCGGCCATCCGCTCGGCGCGACCGGTGCCATGATCCTCGGGACCGTGCTCGACGAACTCGAGCGCACCAACAAGGCGACCGCACTGGTGACGCTGTGCATCGGCGGCGGCATGGGCACCGCGACCATCATCGAACGCGTCTAAGGGTAGGGAGCAACCAGCATGGCTTACAAGAACTTCAAGGTTGAGACCGATTCCGACGGCATCGCGCTGGTCACCTGGGACATCCCGAGCCGTTCGATGAACGTGCTCGACGAGACCTCGACCAATGAGCTCGACGCGATCGTCAAGGCAACCACGGCGGATGCTGCGGTGAAGGGCGTCGTCATCACCTCTGCAAAGGAGGCGTTCTGCGCCGGCGCGGACCTGTCCATGCTCGAGGGCATGAACCAGGCCTACGCAAAAGTGTTTGGGGAGCAGGGCGAGACCGCCGCGAACCAGATGCTGTTCGAGCAGAGCCGACGCTTCTCGCAGGTGCTGCGCTCGATCGAGACCTCCGGCAAGCCGTGGGCGGCGGCGATCAACGGCCTCGCGCTCGGCGGCGGTTTCGAGATCACGCTGTGCTGCCACTATCGCGTGGCGGCGGAGAATCCCAAGACCCGCCTCGGCCTGCCCGAGGTCAAGGTTGGCCTGTTCCCGGGCGCCGGCGGCACGCAGCGCGTGCCGCGCCTGGTGCCGCCTCAGGACGCGATGACGATCCTGCTCAAGGGCGATCCGGTCACGATCGAGAAAGCCAAGGCGCTGAATCTGATTCACGCCGTCGTTCCCGCCGCCGATCTCATTAAGGCGGCAAAGGACTGGATCAAGGGCGGCGGCAAGGCCGTCGCGCCCTGGGACGAGAAGGGATTCAAGCTGCCGGGCGGCCCGGTGTTCTCCAAGGCCGGCATGATGATGTTCCCGGCCGGCAACGCGATCTATCGCCGTGAGACCTACGACAATTATCCGGCCGCGCGCGCGATCATGAGCTGCGTCTATGAGGGCCTGCAGCTGCCGATCGACGCCGCATTGCGCGTGGAATCGCGCTACTTCACCTCGGTGCTGCGCTCGAAGGAAGCAGCCGCGATGATCCGCAGCCTGTTCCTGTCGATGCAGGAATTGAACAAGGGTGCGCGCCGTCCGAAGGATGTGCCGCCGACCAAGGTGAAGAAGATCGCCGTGATCGGCGCCGGCTTCATGGGCGCGAGCGTCGGCTATGTCTCGGCCCGTGCCGGCCTCGACGTCGTCCTGATCGATCGCGACCAGGAGAGCGCCGACAAGGGCAAGGCGCATGCGCAAAAGGTGATCGAGGAGCAGATCAAGAAGGGCCGCGCCAAGCCCGGTGACGCAGAAGCGCTGCTCGCCCGCATCACGCCGACCGCGGACTATTCCGCGCTGAAGGACGTCGATCTCGTCATCGAGGCCGTGTTCGAGGACCGCAAGGTCAAGGCTGATACCTTTGCAAAGGCGCAGGAGCACATGAAGCCGGACGTGATCTTCGCGTCCAACACCTCGACGCTTCCGATCACCTCGCTGGCGGAATCCTTCAAGGACCAGGGCAGGTTTGTCGGCATCCACTTCTTCTCGCCCGTCGAGAAGATGATGCTGGTCGAGATCATCCAAGGCAAGAACACCGGTGATCTCGCGATCGCGACCGCGCTCGATTACGTCCGGCAGATCGGCAAGACGCCGATCGTCGTCAACGACTCCAGAGGCTTCTTCGCCAATCGCTGCGTCGGCCGCTACGTCGCCGAAGGCAACGAGATGTTCCTCGAAGGCGTGCCGCCGGCGATGATCGAGAACTGCGCCAAGATGGCCGGCATGCCGGTCGGCCCGCTCTCGCTGTCGGACGAGGTTGCGCTCGACCTCGGGCTCAAGATCATGAAGGCGACGGAAGCCGACCTCGGCCCCAACGCCATCAATCCCGACCAGAAGAAGCTGATGGTGGAAATGGTCGAGAAGCAGGGCCGACTGGGCCGCAAGAACAGCAAGGGTTTTTACGACTACCCCGAGAAGGGCAAGGGTCAGAAGAGCCTGTGGCCGGGCTTGTCCGCGCTGCAACCCAAGCAGCTCGACCCTGATACCCTCGACGTCGAGGAGCTGAAGCAGCGCTTCCTGGTGGTGCAGGCGGTGGAGGCCGCGCGCACGGTGGAGGACCACGTCATCACCGATCCGCGCGAAGCGGATGTTGGCTCGATCCTCGGCTTCGGCTTCGCGCCGTTCACCGGTGGCACGCTGTCCTACATCGACTTCATGGGTCCCAAGAAGTTCGTCGAGCTTTGCCACAAGCTGGAAGCGAAATACGGCTCGCGCTTCACCCCGCCGAAGCTCCTCGAGGAGATGGCCGCGAAGGGAGAAACCTTCTACGGCCGCTTCGCGCCGAAGAAGGCGGCCGCGTGATTCTCTGAACCCCTAGCCGGGATGAAAAATACGAAAGGCCGGATCTCGATCCGGCCTTTCGCATCTGCGCCTCAGGCAGCCTGAATCAGCCCTTCCTTCTTCATCGCTTCCTGCACCTGCGGCCGCGCCGCGACGCGGGTCTTGTACGCGGCAAGGTTCGGCATCGCCGAGAGGTCGAACTTCATCCGGTCGCCCCAGGTCAGCATCGTGAAGAGATAGCCGTCGGCCACCGTGAACTGCTTGCCCATGAGGTAGTCGCGGCCGGCGAGCTGGCTGTCGATGTATTTCAGCTTGCCCATGACGCGGTCCTTGAAGAAGGCCTTGGCCTCGTCGTTTAGGGCCGGCGCGAACATCGGGCCGAAGCTCTTGTGGACCTCCGAGGTGAGGAAGTTCAGCCATTCGAGCAGCTTGTAGCGCTCGGCGCTGCCGTGGGCCGGCGCCAGCGCCTTGGCTGAGGCCTGATCGGCGATCATCTGGACAATCACCGGGCCTTCGGTCACGATCTCTCCGCTATCGAGGCCCAGCGCAGGGACCTGGCCCTTGGGGTTCAGCTTCAGATAATCCTCACCGTTTTCGAGCTTCTTGGCCCGGATATCGACCTTGACCAGTTCATAGGGCAGGCCGGCCTCCAGGAGCGCGATATGGGGGGATAGCGAGCAGGCACCGGGCGAATAGTACAATTTCATGGAATTTCCTCCTCTTGTTGCTTGGTTCAGGCGAAAGAACGACTACATGCATCTGCTTGAAATAGTCAAGATTGATGCAGGTGCATCGAATAGGGTAAGAGACGGGCGACGAGCTTGAGCGGGACCATGAAACGCAAACCATCGACCGAGGCGACTTCCGCCTGGATCCGCTTGATGCGGGTGCAGAGCCGTGTGCTCAATTGCGTCGAGCAGGACCTGAAGAAGGCCGGCTTCCCGCCGCTGGCATGGTATGACGCGCTGCTCGAACTGTCACGGGCGCCCTCGGGCGAGCTCCGGCCGGTCGAACTCGAACGGCAGATGCTGATCCCGCAATATTCGACATCGCGGCTGATCGACCGTCTGGTCGACGAAGGCCTCGCCTCGCGGCGTGAATGCAAGATCGACAAGCGCGGCCAATTCGTGGAGATCACGGAAGCCGGCCGCGAATTGCAGAAGCGGATGTGGGGCGCCTATTCGGCCGCAATCGAGAAATATGTCGGTTCGAAACTGTCCGATGCGGATGCCGTGAAGCTCAGCGGTCTGCTCGACCGTCTCGGCTGCTCGTGCGGCGAGATGAAACTGCCGCCTGCCCACGTCAACGAAACCACGCCGTCGCGATGAGCGCGCGGCACACCAGCTCGTCCGTGCAGCCGGTGGCTGCGCGGACCATCCCTGTCACCCACGCGCGTTCGATCGAAGCGCTTTTGATTAGAGTCTGATATGGCGCGAGACCAGATCGATATGACGCCGTTGCAATCGCGTGACGAGCTCGTCAAGTGGTTCGAGGAAGGCTGCAAGGACCCGTCCGAATTCCGCATGGGCACCGAGCATGAGAAGACGCCGTTCACGCTCGAAGGCCACCGCCCGGTGCCCTACGAAGGCCCGCGCGGTATCGGCGCGCTGCTCGAAGGCATGAAACTCCTGCTCGGCTGGGAGCCGATCATGGAGAAGGGCAACATCATCGGCCTCTACGACGTCACCGGCGGCGGCGCGATTTCGCTGGAGCCCGGCGGGCAGTTCGAGCTTTCGGGCGCCCCGGTCGAGAACGTGCACCAGACCCAGAGTGAGCTGATGGCGCATCTGGCGCAGGTGCGCGAGATCGCGACGCCGCTCGGCATCGGCTTTCTCGGGCTCGGCATGACGCCGTCCTGGTCGCGCGCCGACATCCCGGTGATGCCCAAGGGCCGCTACAAGATCATGACCAATTACATGCCGAAGGTCGGCCAGTACGGCCTCGACATGATGTACCGGACATGCACGGTCCAGACCAATCTCGACTTCTCCTCCGAAGCCGACATGGTCAAGAAGCTGCGTGTCTCGCTCGCGCTCCAGCCAGCCGCAACCGCCTTGTTCGCCAACTCGCCGTTTACCGAGGGCAAGCCGAATGGCTTCCTCTCCTTCCGGTCCGAGATCTGGCGCGACACCGACAACGCGCGTGCCGGCATGATGCCTTGGGCATTCGAGGATGGCATGGGCTTCGAGCGCTATGTCGACTACGCGCTCGACGTGCCCATGTATTTCGTCAAACGCGACGAGGACTACATCGACGTCTCGGGCTCCTCGTTCCGCGCCTTCTTCGATGGCCGCAACAACAATTTGCCCGGGGAACGTCCGACGTTGTCGGATTGGGCCAACCATCTTTCGACGATTTTCCCGGAGGTGCGGCTCAAGCGCTATCTCGAGATGCGCGGCTCTGATGGTGGCCCGTGGGGCCGACTGCCGGCGCTATCGGCGTTCTGGGCCGGGCTGCTCTACGACGATGTGTCGCTGGATGCCGCCTGGGACTTGGTAAAGCAGTGGAACGCGCATGAGCGTCAGGCCCTGCGCGACGACGTGCCGCGCTTCGGGTTCAAGTCGCGGATCAAGGACCGCTATCTGTTCGAGATCGCCAAGGAGTGCCTCGCTTTGGCACATGCCGGCTTGCGCCGGCGCGGCCGGATCGACCAGCTCGGCCGCGACGAGACCAGGCATCTGGAGCCGCTTGACCGCATCATCGATTCCGGCCGCACGCCAGCTGAGGAGATGCTCGACAAGTTCAAGGGCCCGTGGAACGGCTCGGTGGAACCGGCGTACGCGGAATACGCGTTCTAGACCAAGGTCCCAACGGTCGGGACTCGAGCCGTTCATCGCCCGTACAGGTTTGCGGCGATCAAATGGCCGGCTGAAAAACCCGAGCGTCGTCAATAACTCGAAAGCTGTTCCGATGGGGAAGGGCCGCCTGGCCGTCATGGCAAGGGTCCTGGCAAGCGTCGTGGCCTGCGCCGCGCTGCTTTCGCTCGCGTTTGCGAGCTGGCCTGCGCGCGCGCAGACGGCGTTCGATCGGCCAGGCGGAGACTATTTCAGCACCCCCGTCACGTCGGGCGATCCCGAGGATTGCGCACTGCTGTGCGAGCGCGACCGCCGTTGCCGCTCGTGGAGCTTCAGCTATCCTGACGTCGAAGGCGGCTCGGCGGTGTGCTGGCTGAAGAACACGGTGCCTGCGCGCGTGCCGGGAAGCTGCTGCATCTCCGGTGTGCGCGGTGCCGGCGTGATCGAGCCGCGTGTCGAAGGCGTGGAGACCTCGATCGACCGCCCCGGCGGCGATTTGCGCAATTTCGAGATGAAGGACGGCGAAGGCGAAGAAGCCTGCAAGGCCGCCTGCACCGCCGACAACAAATGCCGCGCCTTCACCTATGCCCGCCCGGGCTACACCGGACGCGAAGCGCGCTGCTTCCTGAAAAAGGAAATCAAGCCGCCGCGGCGGAAGGCGGGGTTCACGTCGGGCGTGGTGCGGTAGCATGCAGCTCTCACCACCGTCATTGCGAGCGTAGCGAAGCACTCGAGAATTGCTTCCGCGGCGGCAGTCTGGGTTGCTTCGTCGCTTCGCTCCTCGCAATGACGAGGAGGGTAAAGCGACACCTCACTCGGCCGCGATCACCGTGATCTCGGGCCACAGCGTCTTCCAGCGTGCCGCCTTCGCCGCGTAATTGGCGGCGGAAAAATTCGGCGCCCGATTGGGTCGCACGATCAGCTTCGCGACGTCGTCGAACCCGTGCGGCGCGTAGACGTCGAAATCCCCGCCGGCAGGGCGGATGCCCACCTGCGTATTCTCCGTGAGGAAGCGGTCGATACCGTCGGTCGCGCGCATCAAGGGCGGATAGGGCAGACCGTGCTTGCCGGGATACCAAACGTGCACGCGCGCCTGGTTGCGGATTTCGACCTTGGCGCCGAGATGCGCGAGCGGCGCGTGCAGCTTGCGGATCACCGCGTCTTCCGCCTCCCATGCGGTGTCGGAATCGAAATAGAACACGTCATAATCGACGATGCCGTGATCGATCGGGCGGCCCGTGAGCACGTTCCACACCGTCTGCACCAGGCAACCCGCGACGAGCCACGCATCCGGCACTGCGAGACGATGGATTTCATCGAGGATCGCTGCGTTGAACGGATTTCGCAGGGCGAGAGCCAGAAATTCGTCGCGGATCATTACTGTTGCGCTCCCTCTCCCGCGTGCGGGAGAGGAGTGAAGACATTCCGGCCTTCAATGCACGGCGGTGAAAAACCGTGCCATGCGAAATCCGGACAGCCAGGTCCACACCGGCTGGCCCCGGATGCCGAGATCCCAGGATCCGAGCACGGCATCCGCGCGGCCGACCAGATTGTCGATCGGCAGCATGCCGACGCCGCCGGAGCGCAAGGGCACGCGGCTGTCGGCGGAGTTGTCGCGGTTGTCGCCGAGCACGAAGAGATGGCCAGCCGGCACCGTCACTTCCTGCGTATTGTCGAGCGGACCGTTGTCGCGCATCTTGAAGATCAAATGCGAGACGCCGTTCGGCAGTGTCTCGACATAGCGATAGGCGGGTTCGCTGCCGCCATTGTCGTCCTCGGCGGCGCCAACGCCGTCCGGCTTCAGCTCGGCGGGGCGGTCGTTGACGAAGAGCTGGCCCTGGCGCAGCTGGATGCGGTCGCCGGGCAGACCCACGACGCGCTTGACCCAGGCCTGCGAGCGGTCGCCGGGCCAGCGGAAGACCACGACGTCGCCCTGCTTCGGTGTCTCCGCGAACACGCGGCCGCTCTCGGGCAGGTTGATCTGGATCGGCAGCGACGAGGTGCCGTAGCCGTAGGGGAATTTCGAGGCGATCAAGGCGTCGCCGATCAACAGTGTCGGCTCCATCGACCCCGACGGCACGTAGAACGGCTCGGCCAGCGCACCCTTGGCGATGAACACCGCCGCGACGATGCCTGCGAGCTGCACGAGCTGGCCGCCCCAGCCGCTGCTCTTCCGCTTGGTGGTGACAGTTATCTTCTCGACGCTCATCCGCCTGTTCCACCCACCGTAATGCGTTCCATCAACAGCGACGGCTGGCCGACGCCGACCGGCACGCCCTGACCGTTCTTGCCGCAGGTGCCGATGCCGGTATCGAGCGCGAGGTCGTTGCCGATCATGCGGATGCGATGCAGGTCGGTCGGCCCGTTGCCGATCAGCATGGCGCCCTTCAGGGGCGCACCGATCTTGCCGTTCTCGATCTTGTAAGCCTCGGTGCACTGAAACACGTATTTGCCCGAGGTGATGTCGACCTGGCCGCCGCCGAAATTCGCGGCGAAGACGCCGTTCTTCACCGAGGCGAGGATCTCGGCCGGATCACGGTCGCCCGCGAGCATGTAGGTGTTGGTCATGCGCGGCATCGGCACATGGGCATAGCCCTGGCGGCGGCCGTTGCCGGTCGGTTTCATGTTCATCAGGCGCGCGTTCTGACGGTCCTGCATGTAGCCGACCAGGACGCCGTCCTCGATCAGCACGGTGCGGTTGGTCGGCGTGCCCTCGTCGTCGATCGACAGCGAGCCGCGGCGCGAGGCAATGGTGCCGTCGTCGACCACGGTGACGCCCTTGGCCGCGACCTGCTGACCCATCAGGCCGGCAAACGCAGACGTCTTCTTGCGGTTGAAGTCACCTTCGAGGCCATGGCCGACCGCCTCATGCAGCATTACGCCGGGCCAGCCGGCCCCGAGCACGACGTCCATCTCGCCGGCGGGGGCGGGAACCGATTCCAGATTGACCAGGGCCTCGCGCAGCGCGCCATCGGCGGCGTCGCGCCAATTCTTGCTTTCGATGAATTCGGCGTAGCCGGCGCGGCCGCCATAGCCCTTGCTGCCGCTCTCCTGGCGGTCGCCCTGACCGGCGACGACGGAGACGTTGACGCGCACGAGCGGGCGGATGTCGCGATAGCTCTCGCCGTCGGGCCGCAGGATATCGACCACCTGCCAGGTCGCGCCCAGGCTGACGCTGACCTGCCGCACTCGCGGATCCTTGTCGCGCAGATAGGCGTCAATCTCGGCGAGCAGCTTGACCTTGGTCTCGAAGCCGGGGGCATCGAGCGGATTGTCGTCACTATAAAGCCGCACGTTGGTATGCGCTGGAGGCGCGGCGAAGCTGCCGGAATAACCACCGCGCACCGCCGCGACCGCGTCCGCAGCGCGAATCAGCGCCGGCAGCGACACGTCGGAGGAATGCGCGTAGCCGACGGCGTCGTCCTTGACGGCGCGCAGGCCAAAGCCCTGCGAGGTGTCGTAGGTCGCCTGCTTCAGCCGTCCATTGTCGAACATCAGCGCTTCGGTCTGGCTGTATTCCAGGAACAATTCGCCGTCGTCGGCACCGGCAAGCCCGCGCGCGAGCTCGTTGCGAACCTGGTCGCGGTCGAGATTGGCGCGGTCGAGCAGGGAGGTTGTGGCAGGGTTGGTCATGCGTCCGTCCATTATCGGGGGATGTGAGGCAAGATAATGGTTTCCCGGCAGTTCCGCGAGGGCGCCAAGTCTCACATTACGGAAACAATAGGATTCGCGGGCCTAACCGCCCTTCGCCCTACGGCAGCTTATCATATCCCTCGCCGAGCCCGTTCAGGCTGAGCGGGAAGCCGATGCCTTCTTCCGGGGTCTCGAAGATGATGAAGGTCGCGGTCTTGGCGGTGCGGAGCTGGCCGAGCAGCTTGTCGTCCATCACGACCTCGGCGACGCAGCCATTGGGCAGGCAGCGGACGAAGCCGGCGCGGCCGACATCCTGGTTGTCGAGCTTGAGGCCGAGGCCGGAGGGCAGGAGAACGCCGAGGGGGGCGACCACCCGCATCAGGCGGCTCTTCTGGTCGGCGGTCTTGAGAACGATCACGGTCAGGCCGGCGTTGGAGCGGTCTTCGGCCACCACGCTCTGGATCAGGGCGCATTGCTCGGACTGGGCGCCCGGCGGGGTGTCGCAGCGGATCTGCCAGTCGCCATGGACGGAGCGCACCGCGCCCTGCGCATGGGCGAGGCCCGGAAGCGCCAGGACGACGACCGCCGCCAGCAGGGCAATCAGCATCGTGAGGCTGCCAGCCTGGCTTTTAGCTCGCCTTGCCATGGATCTCGAAAACCCCATCGGGTCGGTCCCTCTGCTCGCCTGGGTCGCTCGCGCCGGGCGGACTGATACGGGAATGACGGCGTCTTGAAGGCGATTCGCAAGCAAATTCCACGCCGCCACGGCCGCCGTCGCCCGCACGAATCAGGTTCCTGTGCGGCTGTCTGCCAGTGCCTACCGCGGGCAATTCCGCTGTCAAGCCGCAGCATCCCGGGAAATGGTAATTTTGTCTGATGTTACTAGGAAATATCTTGCGGGTGATGGCTGACAGACGAGGCTCAAGACTGCATTGCGATAGATCAAGAATTATGGTTTGAGAGGCTTGATTTCGGCGTTCTAGCGATCTGGCCCCAATTCCTCTTAGAGGTATTCTTGCGCGGCGGTTTGTCAGACGGGGGGATCGAATAAAGCGTTTCCCGAAAATAGGGGAATGCACTTGGGGTGATTTCGTTAGGGGAGCGCGAACGGCATGAAGATGTCGATGGGCCCGGTGGGCCGGCACTTGCTGGGATTGGCCGTGGCGGGTCTGACGCTGGCGACGGGCGGCGCGGCATTTGCCGAGCTCGGGCAACCGGCTGCGTGGGAGTGGACTCTTCAGCAGTCCGCGTCCCCGGTGATGGACAACATCGTCTGGTTCCACAATTTCCTGTTCGTGCTGATCACGCTGATCACGCTGTTCGTTCTGGCGCTGCTCGTGATCGTGGTCGTGAAGTTCAACGCGAGAGCCAATCCTGTGCCGTCGCGGACCACGCACAACACGCTGATCGAGGTGGCATGGACGCTCGTTCCGGTGCTGATTCTGGTCGGTATCTCGGTGCCGTCGTTCCGCCTCCTGTTCCTCGAGCTCGACGTGCCGAAAGCGGATCTGACCATCAAGGCGACCGGCAAGCAGTGGTACTGGTCCTACGCCTATCCGGATAACGGCAAGTTCGAGTTCGACTCGCTGATGGCCCAGGACAAGCAGCCCCGTCTGCTCGGCGTCGACAACGAGATGGTGGTGCCCGTCAACAAGGTGGTCCGGGTTCAGGTCACCGGCGCCGACGTGATTCATGCCTTTGCGCTGCCGGCCTTTGGCGTCAAGATCGACGCCATTCCGGGCCGGCTCAACGAGACCTGGTTCAAGGCCACCAAGACCGGCATGTTCTACGGCCAGTGCTCGGAATTGTGCGGCAAGGACCACGCCTTCATGCCGATCGCTATCCGCGTGGTGAGCGACCAGGAGTTCGCCTCCTGGGTCGAGACCGCGAAGAAGAAATACGCGAGCGGCGGCACCAGCACCTACGCCTCCACGGCCGGCCCGACGCAGTAAGCGCCGGGCGAAGGGTTCGAGGAAACTGAAAGCGACATAAGGCGAGACCTCCAGAGGTCCGATCGGGACGCAAGGCAGGATTAGAAAATGGCAACGAGCGCAGCGGCACACGGCGATCACGCGCAAGACCACGGACATGACGAGCACGCCCATCCGACCGGATGGCGGCGCTACGTCTATTCGACCAACCACAAGGACATCGGCACGATGTACCTGATCTTCGCGGTCATCGCCGGCGTCATCGGCGCCGCGATGTCGATCGCGATCCGTGCCGAGCTGATGTATCCGGGCGTGCAGATCTTCCACGAGACGCACACCTACAATGTGTTCGTGACCTCCCATGGTCTGATCATGATCTTCTTCATGGTCATGCCTGCGATGATCGGCGGCTTCGGCAACTGGTTCGTGCCGCTGATGATCGGCGCGCCCGACATGGCGTTCCCGCGCATGAACAACATCTCGTTCTGGCTGCTGCCGGCGTCGTTCGCGCTCCTGCTGATGTCGACCTTCGTCGAGGGCGAGCCGGGCGCCAACGGCGTCGGCGCCGGCTGGACCATGTACGCGCCGCTGTCGAGTTCGGGCCATCCGGGCCCGGCCGTCGACTTCGCGATCCTGTCGCTGCATCTGGCGGGCGCCTCGTCGATCCTCGGCGCCATCAACTTCATCACCACCATCTTCAACATGCGCGCGCCGGGCATGACCCTGCACAAGATGCCGCTGTTCGTGTGGTCGATCCTGGTGACGGTGTTCCTGCTGCTGTTGTCGCTGCCGGTGCTCGCCGGTGCGATCACGATGCTGCTCACTGACCGCAATTTCGGCACGACGTTCTTCAACCCCGAAGGCGGCGGCGATCCCGTGCTGTTCCAGCATCTGTTCTGGTTCTTCGGTCACCCCGAAGTGTACATCCTGATCCTGCCCGCCTTCGGCATGGTCAGCCAGATCGTCTCGACCTTCTCGCGTAAGCCCGTGTTCGGCTATCTCGGCATGGCCTACGCCATGGTCGCGATCGGCGGCATCGGCTTCGTGGTGTGGGCGCACCACATGTACACGGTCGGCATGTCCTCGGCGACGCAGGCCTATTTCGTCGCCGCCACGATGGTCATCGCGGTCCCGACCGGCGTGAAGATCTTCTCGTGGATCGCCACGATGTGGGGCGGCTCGATCGAGTTCCGCGCGCCGATGATCTGGGCGGTGGGGTTCATCTTCCTGTTCACCGTCGGCGGCGTCACTGGCGTGGTGCTGGCGAATGCCGGCGTCGACCGCGTGCTGCAGGAGACCTACTACGTCGTCGCGCACTTCCACTACGTGCTCTCACTCGGCGCGGTGTTCGGAATCTTCGCCGGCTGGTACTACTGGTTCCCGAAGATGTCGGGCTACATGTACAATGAAGGGCTCGCCAAGGCGCACTTCTGGGTCACCTTCATCGGCGTGAACCTGGTGTTCTTCCCGCAGCACTTCCTCGGTCTGTCGGGCATGCCGCGGCGCTATGTCGATTATCCCGACGCGTTCGCGGGCTGGAACCTGGTCTCGTCGGTCGGCTCCTACATCTCCGGCTTCGGCGTGCTGATCTTCCTCTATTGCGTGATCGACGCCTTCGCGAAGAAGGTGCCGGCTGGCGACAATCCGTGGGGTGCAGGTGCGACCACGCTGGAGTGGACGCTGCCCTCGCCGCCGCCCTTCCACCAGTTCGAAGTGCTGCCCCGCGTGCAGTAAGCCAACGCTCGCGGCGCCCGTGACGGGCGCCGCGGCTCGACAAAGAAGCGAGTCAATCTAGTGTCCGTCCTCGACCACAATGCCGTCGACATCAATCCCCGCATCTCCGAAGCGGAGGTTGGCGATTACATCGCGCTCCTGAAGCCGCGGGTAATGTCGCTGGTGATCTTCACCGCGCTGGTCGGAATGGCGATGGCGCCCGGGCATTTCCACCCGGTGCTGGCCTTCACCTCGCTGCTCTGCATCGCCGTCGGCGCCGGCGCGTCCGGGGCGCTCAACATGGCGCTGGAAGGCGACATCGACGCCAAGATGTCGCGCACGGCGAACCGGCCGATTCCGCGCGGCCGCATCACCCGTCCCGAGGCGATGACCTTCGGCATGACGCTCGCCTTCTTCTCGGTGATGACGCTCGGCATCCTCGTCAACTGGATCGCGGGCGCGCTGCTCGCCTTCACCATCTTCTTCTACGTCGTGATCTACACGATCGGCCTGAAGCGCTGGACCGCGCAGAACATCGTGATCGGCGGTGCCGCCGGCGCGCTGCCGCCGGTGGTGGCCTGGGCCGCGGTCACAGGCACGGTCGACGTCGAGCCTCTGCTGCTGTTCGCCATCATCTTCTTCTGGACCCCGCCGCACTTCTGGGCGCTGGCGCTGTTCCGCTCCGACGACTACGCGCGCGCCGGCATTCCGATGCTGCCCAACGTCGCCGGTCCCGACGCGACGCGGCTTCAGATCCTGCTCTATACCATCGTGCTGATCGCAGTCGCGGCTGCGCCCTGGGCGCTCGGCTATTTCGACGCCATCTACGGCATCGTCTCGCTGATCCTCGGCGCCGGCATGCTGGCGTTCGCCATCAATGTCTATGTCCGTCGCGAGCGCAGCCAATCGCTGCGGGCGACCCGCAAGCTGTTCGCGTTCTCCATCCTTTATCTGTTTGCGCTGTTTGCGACCTTGCTGGCCGAGGTCGTGTTCCGGGCGCTTGCGCCGATGGTAGGGGGCGCATGATCGCAGGAATGGCCGACAAACCCGAGATAGATGGAATCGTCCTCACCGAGGCGCAGAAGAAGAGCCGTCGTCAGCGCTCGATCGCGATCGCGCTCGCGCTCGGCGTGCTCGTGGTGCTGTTCTTCGCCGTGACCATGGTCAAGGGGCCGGCCGTGCTCGTCCGGCCGATGTAGGAAACATGGATCAGAAGCCGATCATATCGCGGGATCAGAGCCGGACGGCCACCAAAGGCCGCAGGCCTGCCAAGGGGCTTGGCCGCGACGTGGTGGTCGCCTCGATCTGCGGCGGCGTGGTCGCGCTGATGGTCGGCGCCTCCTACGCGGCGGTGCCGTTCTACAACTGGTTCTGCCGCGCCACCGGCTTCAACGGCACGACCCAGGTCGCGACCTCGGCGCCGGCCAGCGGGCCGATCGCACGGAAGATCGCGGTGCGTTTCGATTCCAACGTTGCGCCCGGCCTGCCCTGGAAGTTCGAACCAGAGCAGAGCGAGATCGAGGTCAATATCGGCCAGGTCGTGACCGTCTTTTACACGGTGACCAACCAGGCCGCACGGACCACTGCAGGCCAGGCCGCCTACAATGTCGCGCCGCTGACGGTCGGATCCTATTTCCAGAAGATCAACTGCTTCTGCTTCACCGAGCAGACCATGGCGCCCGGCGAGAAGCGCGAGATGCCGGTCGTGTTCTACGTCGATCCGTCGATTGCCGACGACCACGAGAACGACGGTCTCAACACGATCACGCTGTCCTACACGTTCTATCCGGTGAAAGATCCGGTGGTGAAGCCGCTCGCGGCCAGCGAAGACGACAAACGCAAGGGAAATCTCTGATCTCCGGGCTCACGCGCCGGGGTTGGAAATAAGGGGATAGGTGCCTGACAGGCACGGGATTGAGGAGCGAGACCGCAAATGGCAACGGCGCACACCAAGCATCACGACTACCACCTGGTCGATCCCTCGCCATGGCCCGTCGTCGGCTCCATCTCCGCCTTCATCATGGCGGTCGGCGCGATCACCTGGATGCACCACATGTTCTCGGCTGCGCCGATCATCTTCGGTGTCGGCACCGTCGGTGTGCTCTACACCATGGCGAGCTGGTGGGGCGATGTGATCAGGGAAGCCCAGTACAAGGGCGATCACACCCGCGTGGTGCAGCTGCATCACCGCTACGGCATGATCCTGTTCATCGCCTCGGAGGTGATGTTCTTCGTCGCCTGGTTCTGGGCCTATTTCAACGCGGCGCTCTTCCCGGCCGACGCCGTCCACGCCACCCGCGATGCGGTGTTCGGGTGTGGTCTCGGGACCGCGGCCGGCGCCTGCGCCGTGCCGGGGACCTGGCCGCCGCACGGCATCGAGACCTTCGATCCCTGGCATCTTCCACTCCTGAACACGCTGATCCTGCTCACCTCCGGCACCACGGTGACCTGGGCCCACCATGCGCTGCTCGAGAACGATCGCCAGGGCCTGAAATATGGCCTGATCCTCACTGTCGTGCTCGGCGCGCTCTTCACCTGCGTGCAGGCCTATGAGTACAGCCACGCGGCCTTCTCCTTCGGCGGCAACGTCTACGGCGCGACCTTCTTCATGGCGACCGGCTTCCACGGTTTTCATGTGCTGGTCGGCACCATCTTCCTGCTGGTGTGCCTGTTCCGCGCCTATGCCGGCCACTTCACGCCGACCCAGCATCTCGGCTTCGAGTTCGCCGCCTGGTACTGGCACTTCGTCGACGTGGTCTGGCTGTTCCTGTTCCTCTGCATCTATGTCTGGGGACACGGCGCCGAGACCATGGCCCACGGCGCGCATTAAGCGGGCTGACTTCGGATCGAGAAAGGGCGGCCTCCGGGGCCGCCCTTTTGCTTTTTTGCGCGCAGGGGTTTCGGCAGAAACTGTGATAGACCCTGTCATCATGAACGAAGCCGCCGATACGTCCGAGCCGCAAGCCACCGTCCTGCAGAGCGCGCTGCGCGGGCTTGCCTGCAAATGCCCGCGCTGCGGCCAGGGCAAGCTCTATGCGGGCTTCCTGACGCTAGCGCCGTCCTGCGAGCGTTGCGGCCTCGACTATGCCTTCATCGATTCCGGTGACGGTCCGGCGATCTTCATCATCATGCTGGCCGGCGCGATCGTGGTCGGCTGCGCGCTCGTCGTCGAAGTCAAGTACCAGCCGCCGTACTGGCTGCACGCGGTGTTGTGGCTGCCGCTGATCCTCGCGACGACCCTGCTGCCGTTGCGCGCGATGAAGTCGCTGTTGATCGCGCTGCAATTCCACCATAAGGCGGCGCCGGGCCGGCTGGTCGACCGCGCGAAATGAACGAGACCGCGCGCAAGCCCCGCGTGGCCGGCTTCGCGCTGTTCACGCTATTCCTGACCGCGGTCTGTATCGTGCTCGGTGTCTGGCAATTGCAGCGCCGCATCGCCAAGCACGAGCTGATCGCCGCACTGACCGAGCGCCTCGCGGAGGCACCGGTCGCTCTGCCGCCGCCGGCACGATGGGCCGCGCTAAGTCCCGCGCGCGATGAATTCCGCCGCGTCAGCTTTACCGCGACCTACGCGCCCTTGCCCGACGCGATGGTCTATTCCCCCGGCTCCGCCGTGCGCAAGGACGCGTCGGGCCCCGGCACCTGGGCGTTCCTGCCGGCGCGGCTGCCGAGCGGCGAGACGGTGGTGATCGATGCGGGCTTCGTCGAAAACACCATGCAGGATCGCAGCGTCGAGGATCGAGCGGTCAAGAAGCTCGTCACGGGGCAGGAGGTCTCGTTTACCGGTTATCTGCGCTTCCCCGAGGCGCCTGGCTGGCTGACTCCGGCGGAGAACCGCGACAAGCGGCTGTGGTTCGTGCGCGATCACGTGGCGATCGCGAGCGCGCTGGGCTGGGGCGCGGTTGCGCCGTTCTATGTCGACCTTGAGCAGCCGGCGCCCGAGAACGGCATTCCGCGGCCGGGACCGCTCGACGTGCATCTCAAGGACGATCACCTGCAATACGCCATCACCTGGTTCACGCTTGCAGGCGCCGTGCTCATCGCCTTCGCCGTGTGGGCAAGAGGGCGGCGGCGGGGCTGAGCTCCGTAGATCCACCTAGGGAACCCGGTATCGCCCGGGGTTTACCATTCAGCGCACATTCACGAGTGTGGTCCTAAGCCGCCATCGTTTTTTCGCGGCAGACAGGATTGCAGCGTGAGCGATTTCGACCAGATGGGAATTGTCGTCGACTGGGTGGATGCCTGCAGGAAGGGCGACCTCGCGACGCTCCTCGACCTCTATGCGGACGATGCGCAGGTCGAATGCACGTGCAACGGCACGCAGCACTATCGCGGCCGGAGCGAGCTCGAAGCCTATTGGCAGCCGCGGCTCAGCGCTTTTTCGTCGGCCGGTTTTGGGCTGGAGGAAATCCATCCTGCGCCCCACGGCATCGATCTCGAATATTCCGTCGCCGGCGCGCTGCGCATCCGCGCCTCGTTTTGCTTCAGCCCGGACGGCAAGATCCGCGCCACGCTGTGCGAACCGGCGCGACAGAACGCGCAGCTTGGCTGTGCTTGCTAGAGACTCCAGATTCTTATTTTGACGCGTTTTCTTCACGCGAACCGGTATCCACCTCGCGAAAACGCTAGCCGGTGACCGGCGCCTCGCGCGCCGGTCCGGCGGGAAGGCGGCAGCGCACATAGGTCCGGTCGTCCACGCGCAGCAGTGACAGCGATCCGCTGAGTGCGCGCACGCGCTCATGCATGCCGGTCAGGCCGCGACCGAACAAATTGCCTTCGGGGAAGCCGCCACCGTCGTCGGAAATCTCGATGACGACCGCCTCGCCGGCGAAGGTCGCCTGCACATGGGCATTGCTGGCGCCGGCATGACGCAACACGTTGGTCAGCGCCTCCTGAATCACGCGATAGACGGTTTGAGCCAGCGGCCCGTCGATCGCGTTGAGATCCGGATCGATCGTGTCCGTCAGGTCGAGTGACGGCGCCTGCTTGCGGAAATTCCGGAGCAGCGTCTGCACGGTGGTCTCCAGACCCAATTCCTCGATGTAGAGCGGTCGCAACCGGTCGAGGATGCGGCGGTTGGTCTGCTGGAGCGCCTCGACCGATTGCAACACATCCTGCGCCGAACTGCTGGGATTTCCCGCCGGGGGCGAGGCGTCGGCCAATGCGATCGTGCCGGCGCGGATGCTGAACAGCAGCGGACCGAGTTCGTCGTGCAGTTCGCGCGCGAGATCGCGCCGCTCGTCGTCCTGGAGCGACACCAGGCGGTGCAGCAGGTCGCGATTGTCCTGGCTCAATTGCGCCAGCGTTTCGGCCAGCGCGTTGGCCTCCTCGCAGCTTTGCCGGATTTCCGGCGGTCCTCCGACCGGGATCGGCGTGGCGTAGTCGCCGCGCCGCATCCGCGTGAGCCCTTCGCCGAGATATTGCAGCGGGCGCAGGGCCGATCCCGCGAAAACATAGGCAATGGTGCCGGTGAGCACCATCAGCACGGCAACGAGGCTGGTCAGCGCGAGAAAGCCGATCCATTTCTCGAACAGGTCGGCCGACAGGTCCGGCCGGAAGACGAGATCGCCGACACGTTTTTCGCCGATCGTCACCGGAGCTGCCGCCTCCATGTCCGGAATGGTGAGCAGGTCGACAAACCATTGCGGGACGCCATGCGGCTTGCGCGGACCGTCCCTCGCTGAGGACGCGGGACCCATCTCCGCGGCACGGAATTGGATATCAGAGGAGTTGTCCAGAGAATGGACAAAGGCGTCGAGCGTCTGCCGCGGATTGTTCGAGGTGCGCAGGGCGTTGTTGAGCGCGGCGGCAACGGTCTGGATCGAACGCCGCCCCGGCTCGTTCTCGTCCGCCAATTGGTCGGTCGCGAAGATCTGGAGCAGCACGCCGCTCATGATCAGCGCGGCGAGGAAGCTCAGGCCGAGCGGCAGAAACAGTTGGGTTCGGAACGAGAGGCGTTGCCACATTAGGTCAATTCTAACGCGCATCGGTCGGATTTGCTCTTTCCATTTGTTCCCGTCGGTTTATGAGTCGAAAAACTAGAGAGTTACAATGCAAGATACTGCCAAGCCGGCGACCCGCGTCCTGATTGTCGACGACCATCCCGTGGTCCTGTCCGGTTGCCGCACCCTGTTCGCCTCCGACCATTCGATCCGGATCGACGAGGCGACCGACGCCAAATCCGGGCATCGCGCCTATGTCAGCAAGCGGCCCGACGTCACTGTGATCGACATCAGCCTGCCGGACGTCTCCGGCTTTGAACTGATGCGGCGCATTCGCAAGGACGATCCCGACGCCAAGATCATCATGTTCAGCATGAACGACGATCCGGCCTTCGTGGTGCGGGCGGTCGAGCTGGGCGCGCAGGGCTACGTCTCCAAGGGCGACGATCCCCGGATCCTGCTCAAGGCGGTGCGCAAGGTCGTTGCGGGCGACAATTTCATCTCACCGCAGCTCGCGGAAGCCGTGACGTTTTCCGGCGCGGCGATCAAGGCCAATCCCGCCTCGCAGATGACGCCGCGGGAGCTCGAGATTCTCCGCCTGCTGGGGCGAGGCGACAAGATCGTCGAGGTCGCCGAGGCGCTCGGTATCTCTTACAAGACCGTCGCCAACACCACCTCCCTGCTCAAGCAGAAGCTCGGTGCCAAGAACCATTCCGACCTGATCCGGATCGCGGTGGAAATCGGGATGAACTGACGCCCGGGGCGCCGAACCGGCTGCTCCAGGATGCTGCCGGTTCGGCGGGCGGACCGGTCGGCGCTCAGCCGGGCAATGCATGGATAGCGCCGACACCATCCGCCGACACAATGAGCGCAGCCGTCGTTCGTTCCCGAACGGTCTGTCGCTCGGGATATAATGGCAATGTGCGATGCGGTGCCGCTGGCGAATGCTTGTCCGGGCCGAAACCTGTCGGGAAAAACAGGAACATTTTCTCACACAACCCGTTTTGTCCCTTGACGATGTCGTGACAGCCGACGAAAGCTTGCGCGAACAGTTTTTGCGGGTCGGTGACCCCAAGAGGCCAAACCGGTCTGCACACAACGACAGACCTTCCAAGAGAGGGCTGCGGCATTGCCGCAGCCCTTTTTGTTGGCAGCCTTTTTCCTTGGATGGCCCCAGCCGCGAAGCGGTTTCCTGATGCCGCAAAACACTTTATGGTGGCTCAAAGCCTCTGGCTGTTGACAAGTAATTTCGTAAAATCAAAGGCTTGCGGATCGAGCCCAGGCTCGGCCGGCCTTTGGAGGGCAGTTTGACTCGTTATATCTCGACCCGGGGCGAGGCCCCCGAACTCGGCTTCTGCGATGTGATGCTGACCGGGCTCGCCCGCGACGGCGGCCTGTATGTGCCGGCCACCTGGCCGCAACTCTCGACTGACGCCATCGCCGGCTTCTTCGGTCGTCCCTATTGGGAGGTCGCGGTCGAGGTGATCCGCCCCTTCGTCGCCGGCGAGATCTCGGACGCCGAGCTCGGCCGCATGGCGAACGAGGCCTACGCCACTTTCCGCCATCCGGCGGTGGTGCCGCTGCGCCAGATGGCGCCGCACCAGTTCGTGCTGGAGCTGTTCCACGGTCCGACGCTCGCTTTCAAGGACGTGGCGATGCAGCTGATCTCGCGGCTGATGGACCACGTGCTCGCCAAGCGCGGCCAGCGCACCACCATCGTGGTCGCGACCTCGGGCGACACCGGCGGTGCTGCAGTCGACGCGTTCGCAGGGCTCGAGAATGTCGACCTCATCGTGCTGTTCCCGCATGGCCGCATATCCGAGGTGCAGCGGCGGATGATGACGACGACGGGCGCGGCCAACGTCCATGCGCTCGCCGTCGAGGGCAATTTCGACGATTGCCAGGCCCTCGTGAAGGCAATGTTCAACAACCATCGCTTCCGCGATGCGACGTCGCTGTCCGGCGTCAATTCCATCAATTGGGCGCGGATCGTCGCCCAAGTGGTCTACTATTTCACCTCCGCCGTTGCCGCCGGTGCACCCGCGCGCGCGGTGGACTTCGTCGTGCCGACCGGCAATTTTGGCGACATCTTCGCCGGCTATGTCGCCAAGCGCATGGGTCTTCCGGTGCGGACCCTGGGCATCGCCGCCAACGTCAACGACATCCTGGCGCGCACGCTGAAGACCGGGATCTACGAGGTGCGGGAGGTCCACGCGACGGCGTCGCCGTCGATGGACATCCAGATCTCCTCGAATTTCGAGCGGCTGCTGTTCGAGGCTGGCGGCCGCGATGCTGCCGGCGTGCGCCGTCTGATGGATTCGCTGAAGCAGTCCGGCCGCTTCGTGCTGCCCGATGCGACGCTGGCCGCGATCCGCGAGGGATTCGACGCGGGCCGGGCCGACGAGACCGAGACCGCGGCCGCGATCCGCGCCGCCTGGCGCGAGGCGGGCGAACTGGTCGATCCCCATACCGCGGTCGCGCTTGCGGTCGCCGACCGCGACACCACGGACAGGACGGTTCCCAGCATCGTGCTGTCCACCGCCCATCCGGCCAAATTCCCCGATGCGGTCGAAGCGGCCTGCGGCCAGCGGCCGCAACTGCCGGCCTGGCTCGATGGCCTGATGACCAAATCCGAACACATGAAGGTGATGAAGAACGACCAGGCCGAGGTCGAGCGGTTCGTGCTGTCGGTCAGCCGCGCCGCGAAACAGGGAGTTGCCGGATGAGCGTCGAGATTTCCAAGCTTGCGTCCGGCCTGACTGTCGTCACCGACAAGATGCCCCATCTCGAGACTGCGGCGCTCGGCGTCTGGGCCGGCGTCGGCGGGCGCGACGAGAAGCCCAACGAGCACGGCATCTCGCATCTTCTGGAACATATGGCGTTCAAGGGCACGACGAAGCGCTCCTCGCGCGAGATCGTCGAGGAGATCGAGGCGGTCGGCGGCGACCTCAACGCCGGCACCTCGACCGAGACCACGTCCTATTATGCGCGGGTGCTGAAGGCCGACGTGCCGCTCGCGCTCGACGTGCTCGCCGACATCCTGGCCAACCCGGCCTTCGAGCCCGACGAGCTCGAGCGCGAGAAGAACGTCATCGTGCAGGAGATCGGCGCGGCGCAGGACACGCCTGACGACGTCGTGTTCGAGCATCTCAACGAGCTCTGCTATCCCGACCAGCCGATGGGCCGCTCGCTGCTCGGCACTGCGAAGACCTTGCGTGCCTTCAGCCGCGACTCGCTGCGCGACTATCTGTCGACGCATTACCGCGGCCCCGACATGGTGGTGGCGGCAGCCGGGGCGGTCGATCACAAGCAGGTGGTCGCCGAGGTCGAGCAGCGCTTTGCCAGTTTTGAGGGGACCGCGGGTCCCAAGCCGCAAGCCGCGCAGTTCGGCAAGGGCGGTACCAAGGTGGTGCATCGCGAACTCGAGCAGGCGCATCTGACGCTGGCGCTGGAGGGCGTGCCGCAGACCGATCTGTCGCTGTTCTCGCTCCAGGTCTTCACCAACATCCTCGGCGGCGGGATGTCGTCGCGGCTGTTCCAGGAGGTGCGTGAGAAGCGCGGTCTCTGTTACTCGATCTACTCGTTCCACGCCCCCTATACCGACACCGGCTTCTTCGGCCTCTACACCGGCACCGATCCGGCCGATGCGCCCGAGATGATGGAGGTCGTGGTCGACATCATGAATGATTCGGTCGAGACCCTGACCGAGGTCGAGATCGCGCGGGCCAAGGCGCAGATGAAGGCGGGGCTGCTGATGGCGCTGGAGAGCTGCTCGTCCCGCGCCGAGCAGCTCGCCCGGCATGTGCTGGCCTATGGCCGGCCCCAGACCGCCGAGGAGCTGGTGGCCCGGATCGACGCTGTCAGCGTCGAATCGACCCGTGATGCGGCGCGTGCGCTGCTTTCGCGCAGCCGCCCTGCGGTTGTCGCATTGGGCAGTGGCAGGGGTCTGGACACGGCGGTGTCTTTTGCGGAAGGATTGACCCGGGCACGCGCCAAGGCGCGGCTGCATTAGGAGCCGCGCACGGGTTGATCCGCCCCCGGGAAGCATCACCATGGCCCTCTTCCGCCTGCCATCCAGTGGACCCGCCGCTCTCGCGCCGCGCGGCAACGGCCTGTTGCTACGCGCGCCGCAGATGTCGGACTTCCTGCAATGGGCCCATCTGCGCGAGTCCAGCCGCGATTACCTGACGCCCTGGGAGCCGATCTGGCCGTCGGACGATCTCACGCGCTCCGGCTTCCGCCGTCGCCTGCGCCGCTATTCCGAGGACATCGCCGCAGACCGGTCCTATCCCTTTCTGATCTTCCGGGAGCTCGACGGCGCCATGGTCGGCGGCATCACGCTCGCCAATGTCCGCCGCGGCATCGTCCAGGCCGGCACCATCGGCTATTGGGTTGGGAAGCCCCACGCCCAGCGCGGCTACATGACGGCCGCGCTGCGGGTGCTGCTGCCGACGCTGTTCGGCGAGCTCAATCTGCACCGGGTCGAGGCCGCCTGCATCCCGACCAATGCGCCGTCGATCCGGGTGCTGGAGAAGTGCGGTTTCTCCCGCGAGGGGCTGGCGCGCCGCTATCTCTGCATCAACGGGATCTGGCAGGACCATTTGCTGTTCGGCCTGCTGCACGAGGATTTCCGCGGCTGAGCCCGCTTATCCATGTGACCAAAGTCTGCTTGTTTGCTGCCTTGGGTTCGTCGGTTTTGACGATATAACGGCGCAGCCCGGCCGGTGATCGGCCGGGCTGTCGTCATGGAGTTTGGGTGTTGATGGTGCAGGAGCTTCGGTCACCGCGGAATGCGTTGCGGCGGGGGGCAGCGGTCGCGCTGGTGTTGTCAGTTGCGCTCGTCTCCGTCTCGCCAGTCGCGGCGCAGTCGCTGACCGATCGATTCAAGGGCCTGTTCGGCGGCAAGTCGGACGAGCCGGCCCAACCCAAGCCGGCGCCTGCACCGGGACAGCCGGCGGCTGATGATGATCTTGATTGCCCGCAGGTCACGGTGCGTGCAGGAGCCTCCACCTACGCGGTCGGTGCCACCGGCAAACCGGCCGTCGGCAACGAGATCCGCTTCCAGGCCACCATCACCAAGATGGCGCGCGAATGCACCCGCAATGGCGGCGACATCACGGCCCGGATCGGCATCCAGGGCCGCGTCATTGCCGGTCCCGCCGGCGCGCCGGCGAGCGTCGAGGTGCCGCTGCGCGTCGCCGTGGTGCATGGCGGCATCGGCGAGAAGGTGATCGCTTCCAAGGCCTACCGGACCACGGTCGGAATGTCGGAGGGCGGCAGCGTCCCCTTCACCTTCGTGGCCGAGGATCTGGTCTATCCGATGCCTTCGGCCAAGGACGCCGATAGCTACATCTTCTATGTCGGCTTCGATCCGCAGGCGCTGTCACCCGAGCCGAAGGCGCGGGCGAAGAAGAAGTAGCGAATGATTTTGCAAGTGACCGTCATGCCCGGGCTTGTCCCGGGCATCCACGTCCTTCGCTCCGCCTGAATAGAACGTGGATGGCCGGGACAAGCCCGGCCATGACGTCGAGAAAGCAAACTATCAAACAAAAAAAGCCGGCGCTCATCGCGCCGGCTTTTTGATGAGTGAAGGCGAAGCCCCTCAGTTCAGCTTCTGCCTGACTTCGGTAATGCCCTTGGCGAGCAGATCGTCGGCGACCTGGCCCCTGACCGACTGCGACAGGATCGTGGAGGCGGCCTGGACGGCGGCTTCCGCAGCTGCGGCGCGAACATCGGCCACCGCCTGAGCCTCGGCGAGCGCGATCTTGCCCTCCGCGGTCTTGGTGCGGCGAGCGACGAAATCTTCCACCTTGGCCTTGGCCTCGATTGCGATGCGCTCGGCTTCGCTCTTCGCGTTCGCGATGATGTCGGCGGCCTCGCGTTCGGCCGAGGCGGTGCGCGCCTTGTAGTCGGCGAGCACCTTGGCGGCTTCCTGCTTGAGGCGCGTCGCGTCGTCGAGTTCGGCCTTGATGCGATCGGCGCGATGGTCGAGCGCAGTCATGGCCTTCTTGAAGACCCCGAGATAGCCGAACACGACCATCAGGATCACGAAGGCGATGGCGACCCAGGTTTCAGGATCGAAGAACATATCGATTAACCCTTCAAGGACGCATCAACGGCGGCATTGACCAATGCCGCGTCCGGAACCACGCCGGTGAGCTGCTGCACGATGGTGCCTGCCGCATCGGCCGCGATGCCGCGGACGTTGCTCATGGCGGTCGCACGGGTCGAGGCGATGGTCTTCTCCGCCTCGGCGAGCTTGGCCGCCAGTTGCTCTTCCAGCGCCTTGCGCTCGGCGTCCGCCTGCGCATTCGCCTTGTCGCGGGATTCGTTGCCGATGGCCTGCGCGCGCGAGCGCGCCGAAGCAAGCTCGCTTTCATAGGCCTTCAGCGCCGCTTCGGACTGGTCCTTCAGCTTCTGCGCTTCGGCGAGGTCGCCCTCAATCTTGTTCTGACGCGCCTCGATCGCACCGCCGACGCGCGGCAGAGCGAGCTTGGACACGATCACGTAAAGCGCGACGAAGAAGATCGCGAGCGACACCAGCTGTGAAGCATAGGTGCCGCTCTCGAACGGGGGAAAGCCGCCACCGTGACCGCCTTCGGACCCGGTGTGGGCGCCCGCCGCCGGACCTTTTGCGCCGCCATGACTTTCAGCCATGGATTACTCCTGTTGCTGTCATGCGCGTCGCTTCGGTCGAAGCGGCGCGAAAAATCGTCCTCAGAGCGGAACGAACAGCAGCAGCAGCGCGATCAGCAGCGAGAAAATGCCCAGCGCTTCGGTCACGGCGAAGCCGAAGATCAGATTGCCGAACTGGCCCTGAGCGGCCGAGGGGTTGCGAACGGCTGCGGCAAGATAGTTGCCGAAGATCACGCCGACGCCGACGCCTGCGCCGCCCATGCCGATGCATGCGATGCCCGCGCCGATAAGTTTTGCTGCTGCCGGATCCATTTTAGACTCCTTGGAAGAAAGATTGGGTTTTGGGTGGAAATTCCCCGGACCGCTCAGTGTCCCGGATGAATAGCGTCGTTGAGGTAGATGCAGGTCAGGATCGCAAACACATAGGCTTGCAGGAACGCGACCAGAATTTCGAGAGCGTACAGCGCGACCGTGAGCGCCAGCGGCAGCACGCCGCCGACCCAGCCAAGGGCGCCGAGCGAGAAGCCGAGCATGGCGACGAAGCCCGCGAACACCTTCAGCGCGATGTGGCCGGCCAGCATGTTGGCGAACAGACGGACGCTGTGGGAGACCGGCCGCAGGAAGAACGACAGGATCTCGATGAACATCACCAAGGGCAGGATGTAGCCGGGGACGCCGTGGGGCACGAAGATCGAGAAGAATTTCAGGCCGTTCTTGGCAATGCCGTAGATCAGGACCGTGAAGAAGACCAGCAGCGCCAGAGCGGCGGTGACGATCAGATGGCTCGAGATCGTGAAGGTGTAGGGGATGATGCCGACCAGGTTCGAAACGCAGATGAACATGAACAGCGAGAAGATCAGCGGAAAGAACTTCATGCCTTCCGCGCCGGCCGTCGAGCGGATGGTCGAGGCCACGAACTCGTAGGAGATTTCGGCGACCGACTGCAGGCGCCCGGGAACCAGCTGCGTGCCGCTGGCGAGCATCAGGATCGAGATGATCGCGACCGCCACCAGCATGTAGAGCGACGAATTGGTGAAGGCGATCGTGTGGTTGCCGATATGGCCCAGGGTGAAGAGAGGCTCGATGTTGAATTGGTGGATCGGATCGATTTTCATCAGCGCGGCATCTCTTGGTCTGCCGGGCGATGCCGGCGGGTCTCGGTCTGCCGGTCGGGCCCGGCCCGTACCGGCACGAGCCGGCACGATCATTCCTCTCCTGGTGTGGATCGCTTAAGAACCACCGCGCCTGTTTTGACCCGCGCCTGCCGTTCTCACCACATTCACCACGCCGGCGACGAAGCCCAGCAGCAGGAACACGATAAATCCGAAAGGCGACGTCGACAGCAAGCGGTCGAAACCCCAGCCAATCCCCGCTCCGACAACGACCCCGGCGACCAACTCGGAGGATAACCGGAAACCAAGCGCCATCGCCGAGGCTCTGGCCGCTCTGTCCTCACCGTCACCTGCGGGTTGCTCGGTCTTGACGTGGCGGCCGCGAAATTCGGACAACCGCTGATCAAGATTTCCGAGCCGATCGGAAAGCGCAGCTTCCTCGGGCGATCTATCGCGATCTCCATTCTCGCCGTGTCCCGTGCCCTGTGTCATGCAACAAAGACCCGAAACGCCGCGGCTGAATGGAAATTACGCCCGCCACCCTCAAAAGCCGCGCGGACCATACTGATGGCCCATAATCAAGTCAAGCCAAGTCACGATTGTGTCCATTCCAGTTATGTGACTGATTTATTTGACAATATTGGCGCAGGCGGCAGCGCTGCACACAGCGTGACGCCGCACCGCAGCAGGTCTCCGCTTGATCGGCGGACGCAGTCGCCATTTCGCGCGGCTGCCGGGATCAAAGGGGGCGCCGTGATCGTTCATATCAGAGGCGCGTTTTGAGCGGCGGATCGCCTCGCCGGGGTGTAGAATTTGCAAGAAGTGCCACCCTTATGAGTGCCACCTTTATGAGCGCCATCTTTGGACGTGCTACCGGCCCGTCGTGGCGGAGAACGCGATGAGACCAGCGAATTCATCCACAGCATCATGGCTTGCGGCGGCGGCGTTCGCGGCGGTGATGGCGGTCAGCGCCGGCGGCCTCGCCGCGCAATCCGCGCCCGACGGCGAAAACGGCCGCTACAGCATGAGCCCCATCCCCGAGGGCGTGCTGCGGCTCGACAGCCGCACCGGCACGGTGTCGACCTGCACCCGCAGCGGCGCCGGCTGGGCCTGCTACGCGGTGCCCGATGAACGTACCGCGCTCGACGCCGAGATCGGCAGGCTCCAGGCCGAAGTCGAGACGCTGAAGGGACGGCTTGCGGCGGGGCCGACCGTGTCAGGCAAGATCGACGAGGCGCTGCCGAAAACCGACCCGCTCAAGAAGGCGGAGCCGCAAGCACGAGAACCAAAGGCCGCCGAGGGCGAGCGCAGGATCGAGATCCCGCTGCCGAGCGACCAGGACGTCGATCGCGTGATGTCGTTCCTGGAAAGGGCCTGGCGCCGGCTGATCGACATGGCCAATCGCGTGCAGAAGGACGTGTCGGGGAAGATTTAGCGCGCGGCGAGATGCCGTAGGGTAGGCAAAGGCGCGACGCGCCGTGCCCACCATCTATCCGACTATGCAGGGTGGGCACGCTTCGCTTTGCTCACCCTACGGCAGCTTTCGATCAGGCGAGACTTTCATGACATCAGCCAAATCCATCACGCGCTCGGCGCCATCGTCGGTGCAGGCCACCACCCTCACATCGTCGCTGTTGACCGTGCAGACGCCGGGCCGCGGCTTCACCGACCTCACGGGCGAAGCTGCGAAGTTCGTTGCCGAGGCAGGCGCGCGAGATGGCGCGTTGACGCTGTTCGTCCGTCACACCTCGGCATCGCTGGCGATCCAGGAGAACGCCGACCCTTCCGTGCTCGTGGATCTCACCACGGCATTGTCCCGACTCGCGCCGGAGAACGCCGGCTGGACGCATGATGCCGAGGGACCGGACGACATGCCGGCGCACGTCAAGACAATGCTGACCCAGACTTCGCTTCATGTGCCGGTCCTGAGCGGCAAGCTCGCGCTCGGCACCTGGCAGGCGATCTACCTGATCGAGCACCGCAAGCGCCCGCACCGACGCGAAATCGTGCTGCAATTCATCGGCAATCCGTAGAGCGTTTTCGAGCGAAGTGGATACCGGTTCGCGTCAAGAAAACGCGTCAAAACAAAGAATTTGGAGATCAAAACAAAACCGGCCGCGGAGACCGCGGCCGGTTGGTGTTGATCTGGATCTGCGTCGATCAGGTCGACTTGATATCGACGTCCTTGGTCTCCGGCAGGAAGAACAAGCCGATCACGACGGTAATCGACGCGAAGATAACCGGATACCAGAGGCCCGCATAGATATCGCCCGTCGAGGCCACGATGGCGAAGGCGGTCGCCGGCAGCAGGCCGCCGAACCAGCCGTTACCGATGTGGTAGGGCAGCGACATCGAGGTGTAGCGGATGCGGGTCGGGAACAGTTCGACCAGCATCGCGGCGATCGGGCCGTACACCATGGTGACGAAGAGCACCAGGACGAACAGCAGTCCGACGACCGCGGCCACCTGCGGACGGAAGATGTCGAACGGATGCGCCATCTTCACGATGCTCGCATCGCCGGGCTTCGGATAGCCGGCTCCCTGCACGGCGGCGAGGACTGCCGGGTTGCCGTCCTTGGCGTTGGCGTAGGCAACTTCCTTGCCGTTGACCATCACCTTCACGCCGGAGCCTGCCGCACCCGGCGTGGTCGAGTACTTGACCGACGACTGCGACAGATAGGCACGTGCGGTGTCGCAAGGCGAGGTGAAGACGCGGGTGCCGACCGGGTTGAACAGGTCGCCGCAACCTGCGGGATCCGCCACCACGTCGACCTTGACCGTCTCGATCGCTTTTTCCAGCGCCGGGTTGGCGTTGGTGGTGATCATCTTGAAGATCGGGAAGAAGGTCAGCGCCGCGATCAGACAGCCGCCGAGGATGATCGGCTTGCGGCCGATCCTGTCGGAGAGCATGCCGAACACGATGAAGAAGCCGGTGCCGAGCAGGAGCGACCAGGCGATCAGCAGGTTGGCAGTGTAGCCGTCGACCTTGAGGATCGATTGCAGGAAGAACAGCGCGTAGAACTGGCCGGTGTACCAGACCACGCCTTGGCCCATCACGCCGCCAAGCAGCGCCAGCAGCACGAGCTTGCCGTTCTGCCAGTTGCCGAAGGCTTCCGTCAGCGGGGCCTTGGAACTCTTCCCCTCGTCCTTCATCTTCTGGAAGATCGGGGATTCGTTGAGGCGAAGCCGGATCCAGACCGAAACGCCGAGCAGCAGCACCGAGACCAGGAACGGAATGCGCCAGCCCCATGCCGCGAACTCGGGTTCGCCGAGCGCAGAGCGCGTGAACAGGATCACCAGCAGCGACAGGAACAGGCCGAGCGTCGCCGTGGTCTGGATGAAGGAGGTGTAGTAGCCGCGCTTGCCGTTCGGAGCATGCTCTGCGACGTAGGTGGCCGCACCGCCATACTCACCGCCGAGCGCCAGGCCCTGGGCGAGACGCAGCGCGATCAGGATGATCGGGGCCGCGATGCCGATGGTCGCCGCGTTGGGCAGCAGGCCGACGATGAAGGTCGACAGACCCATGATCAGGATGGTGACGAGGAAGGTGTATTTGCGGCCGACGATGTCGCCGACACGGCCGAACACGATCGCGCCGAACGGGCGCACCAGGAAGCCCGCCGCGAAGGCCAGCAGCGCGAAGATGTCGCGGGTTGCCGGCGGATAGGCCGAGAAGAACTGCGCGCCGATGATGCCGGCCAGCGAACCGTAGAGATAGAAATCGTACCACTCGAAGACGGTACCGAGCGAGGAGGCGAGAATGACGAACCGTTCGTCCTTCGTCATCCCTCCCGCGCCTGCTTGAGACACAGCCATTGTCGACATATTGAGTCGCTCCCCGAAAATCGTTTCCTCGCGTCCTGGATGTCCGGTCATGCCGGATCAACCCAAGCCTTATCCCCAAGGTAACATTGGCGTGAAACCCGCCCCAATACGACTTTCGGCCTTTCGCACTGACGCGCACCTGACGTCGCGGGCGTTCCATTCGGCAACATAGTGCCGGCCTGTGGATTAACCCCGTTGCCGCAAAGGGATAATGTCCACTTGCATGCCACGGCTGGTCGGGAAACAATTGACCAAGGCCCCGCGCCGGCCTACTGGCCCGGTGCGATTGCCAGCAAGAGAACGATGAACGCTCCCTCGACCCATCTCGTCATTGCCGATGACCATCCATTGTTCCGCGCCGCGCTGCGGCAGGCGGTGGCGGGCGTCCTGAGCTCGGCCAGGATCGACGAGGCTGGATCGTTCGAGGATTTGACCAAGCTTTTGGAACAGACCTCCGACGTCGACCTGATCCTGCTCGACCTCTCGATGCCCGGGATCTCCGGCTTTTCAGGCCTGATCTATCTGCGCGCGCAATATCCGGCGATCCCGGTGGTGATCGTCTCCGCTTCCGACGACAGCGCCACGATCCGCCGCTCGCTCGATTTCGGCGCCTCCGGTTTCATTCCGAAGCGATTTGGCGTCGAGACCTTGCGCGACGCCATCCTCAAGGTGATGGAGGGCGACGTCTGGGTTCCGGCAGACACCGATCTGTCGGCCGTCGCCGATCCCGACATGACGCGCCTGCGCGACCGGCTGGTGACGCTGACGCCGCAGCAGGTCCGGGTCCTGATGATGCTGTCGGAGGGGTTGCTCAACAAGCAGATCGCCTATGAGCTCGGCGTCTCCGAGGCCACCATCAAGGCGCATGTCTCGGCCATCCTGCAAAAGCTCGGCGTCGAAAGCCGGACCCAAGCCGTGATCGCCGCCGCGAAGATCGCCGGCGGCCAATGGAAGCAGGGCACCCCGACGGGGTGAGCATGGAGCGAGCTTCCCGTAGTCCGGATGCGCTCGCTGTGTCGCCCTCCTGTCAATCCCACCGCGCAAAATATTCCACTTTACCGAAATTCCGTTTTGGCGTGTGTGTCGCCCATCCCGGCTCATCCTTGAGGGGCGATCTTGTGGTCGTCACGTTCGCGAGCCGGGCTTGCGGTGGACGCGGCAGCGTTCGGGTACGAGAGGCCAAGGGCAGGGCGGATTGCTCTCCGTGAGCCCAAAACTTCGTGTCGACGAGCGGCGCTGCTAGGCTTCGACGGTGCGCTGCAGAGCCGCGGCCCATGTCGCTGCATTGTACCGTGTCGCTCGTGGATCCCGGCTCTGCGCAGCAGCGCAAGAGCGTTGCAGTGCGCCCGGGACACGAGCGGCACCGAGTCCGCGTCATAATGTTTGCAACAACTTGTCGGCGGCCCGGATATCCGCTGTCTCCGAGCCCGCGGCGAAGCCTTCATACGCCAATTGAAGCCACCGCCTCGCTTCCTCGCGCCGGCCGCGTTCGGCAAGGAGACCGGCGAGATCGATCGCGGCCCGCAGCTCCCAGGCTTTGGCGCCTTTGCGACGACTCAATTCCAGTGATTGGACGAAGTGGGCTTCTGCCTGATCAGCGTCGGGCTTGGGCCTCGCCAAGAGAACCCTTCCCTTCATGCGCAGCAGCTCGGGCATGTACAGATGATCGCCGCTTTGCTCGACGAGGCGGATCGCATCGTCGATCAGGCACGCACTCCGCTCGATCTGCCCAAGCGCCATCAAGCCCTGAACAAGCGCGATGTTGAACGTCGTGGTGAGCAGCTCGTAGCCGGCATCGTGGAGCTCACGCAGACACGTCCCGATCGTCTCGACGCCTTCGGCGGCATGGCCGCGCCGGATCGCCAGTTCGCCTTTGACGCCGCGGCCGACCGCAAGATAGGGGCCCATGGAGCGCGATTCGGCATGGGCGATGAAGCGGTCGATGTTCTCTTCCGCGGCATCGAGGTCTCCGCTCCAGAGATCGATCGAGACCGCCCAGATCAACGCAATGCAGAGCGTGATCGGATGGTCCATCTGCGCGGCCTCGACGACCGTCTGTCGGGCCAGTTGCAGCGCATCCGCGGGGCGGCCCTGCAACCAGAACTCGCGCGCGAGCGAGATGCCGGCCCGGTTGCGGTGATCGAAGCCATAGACGGTGCTGATCCGTTCCGTGCCCGGCCCATGCCAGGCGGCCTCCAGCATCGTCAGCGCGTCGCGATGCTCGCCGGCAAGATGCAAGGAGACACCGAGGAGCGAATGGGCGAGGGCGAGGGAGGCGGCCCCGCCGAGTGTCCCGGCGACCGTAAGGCTTTGCTGCGCATAGCCGAGCGCGGCGTCGAACTGTCCCATGCGCTCGTGGAAGATATGCATGCGCCCGAGCAGCTGGAGCTGGTTCGGCGCGTCGCCGCGCGCCTCGGCGATCGCAAGGCTCCGGCTCAACGCGGCACGCGCCGCTTCGCTGCCGCCGCGCGTGAACATCAAGGTCAGTCCGAGAGCGGCCTGGATGTGCATTTCCTCGGCGCCGCCGCGCGAGGAGGGATCGATCGCAAGCAGCGCCCGTTCAGACCAGCGCCGGCACTCGACCAGCAACGACATCGCGAGAAAAATTGGCGCTGCAGCTGCGGCCAGTGCAATGCCGATGCTGGCATCGCCGTCCGTGCCAAAACACCAGTCCAGCGCCGCGCGCACGTTGTGAAGCGCGGAGAAGTGGATCGCGCGCTCGTCGGCGCTCGGCACCGTGGCCCACGTCGTGCCGGCCTGCTCCAGCCATTGCCGGTAATAGGTCGCATGCCGGGCGGCGAGCGCCGCGTCATCAGGCTCGATCTCGAGCAGATAGGCGCGCGTCGTGTCGAGCAGACGGTAACGCATCATGGCGCCGATCGGCCGCGCCGCGACCATCGACTTGGCCACCAGGCCGTCGATGGCGTCGAACAGGCGGGAGCGGTCGACACGTTCGTCCGGCACGATCTCGAGTGCGGCGTCGATGGTGAAGTGACCGGCGAAAACCGCGAGCCTGCGTAGCACGAGGCGTTCGATGTCGGACAAGAGCCCGTAGCTCCATGCCAGCGTCGCCTGCAACGTCTTTTGTCGCGGCGGCGCCGTGCGCTGGCCCTGCCAGAGCAGATTGAGGCGCTCGTCGAGCAGTGCTGCGGTCTGCTCCAGGCCGTAGGCTTCGACGCGGCCGGCGGCGAGTTCGATCGCCAGCGCCATGCCGTCGAGCTTGCGGCAGATCCCGGCGACGATCGCGGCATTGGCATCGTCGAGCGCGATCTGCGCGCCGCCGGCCGTGGCACGTTCGAGGAAGAGTTGAAGCGCGGGATAAGTCTGCGCAGCGGCCGCCGTCAGCCCAGGATTGTCGGGCGGTACGGCGAGCGGCGCCAAGCGATAGACCTGCTCACCCTCGACCCGCAGGGCTTCGCGGCTCGTCGCCAGGATATGGACATGCGGTGCGGCGTGGAAGATGTCGGCGGCCAGCGGCGCCGCCGTGGCGATGACGTGTTCGCAATTGTCGAGGATCAGCAGCATCCGCTTGTCCCTGAGATGCGCGAGCAGCGCAGGCAGGGGATCCTCGGTTTGCGCCGGCAAGCCCAGCATCAGCAGGATCGAGGTGATCACGAGATCGGGATCGCTCAGCGCGGCAAGATCGACGAAATGTGCGGCGTCGGAAAATGTCGCGAGCAGATCGTGAGCAATCGCAACCGCAACGGCGGTCTTGCCGACACCGCCCGGGCCGGCGATCGTGACGAAGCGGGAGCCGACGAGCCTGTCGGAGACGGCGGCGACCGCATCGTCGCGCCCGACCATCCGTTGCAGCCGGTTCGGCAGTTTGACGGGCGGCAATTCCGTTCGCGCGGCGGTGCGCCGCTCTGCCGGGATATTCACCTGCGAGATTAGCGCCACGAAGCAATAGCCGCGGCCGGAGAGTGTGGTGATGTAGCGGGCACCGTCCTTGCCGTCGCCAAGGGCCTTACGAAGCGCCGCGACGTGAAAGCGGAGATTGGCGTCCTCGACCGTCATGCCGGGCCACACCAGCGCCATCAGATCATACTTGCTGACGACCTGGTTCGGCCGCGACATCAGTGCGAGCAGCGTGTCGAAGGCCTTTGCACCGAGCGGCAGCGCGACGCCGTCGCGCACCACGAGTCTTTCATGCGGCGTCACAGTGAATGGCCCAAACGAGAGGGTTCCCGTTGCGGTGCCGGCCGGCTCGGTCATGGCGAAATCCTGATCCTTTCGAACGGACCGGATAGCCAGATGACCGCAATCCGGCAAGACCGTTCCCGGCGTTGCGATCAGACTGCGGTTGCAGGCCCTGTGAGGCGCGCGAGCGGAGACCTCACAACTTCTCACAAGTCCCAACGGGTGTGTCGCGGCAGCCGCTGCTAGTCACTTGTGCGACGGCAAGGAGACCTTCATGACCCAGGCGGCAAAGTTGCTTTACACGGCCCGGACCCACACCAGCGGCGGGCGACAGGACGGGATGTCGCGCAGTTCCGACGGCCGCCTGGATGTCAAGCTGTCGCCGCCGGGCGGCACCGGCATCGGTACCAATCCCGAGCAATTGTTCGCGGCCGGCTGGTCGGCCTGCTTCGAGGGCGCGATGGAGATCGCGGCCCGCAAGCGGAAGATCGAGCTCCCCAGGAAATGCGCGATCGATGCGGAGATCGACCTGGTGCTCGACGAGGGCGCTTATTCCCTCAGGGCACGCCTCGATGTCAGCCTACCCGGCCTCGATCGCGAGATCGCGCGCGGGATCGTCGATGAGGCGCATCAGACCTGTCCCTATTCCAAGGCCGTCCGCGGCAACATCGACGTCACGGTCGCGCTGATCTGACGGCACCACCTCCAACCATCAACAAGGTAGCACCATCATGAAACAGATCATCGATCAGCACCGCCGCCAGTTTTTCGGCATCGCCGCGGGAACTGTCGCCGCCGGCCTCGGCGTGATCGGCCTCGCCCGCGCCGAATCGGAAGCGCCGCGCTCGGTCGCGACGAATGCGCCGTTCGGCGCGATCAAGCAGATCGATGCCGGCGTCCTCAACGTCGGCTACGCAGAGGTCGGTCCTGCGAACGGCCCCGTCGCAATCCTGCTGCACGGCTGGCCCTACGACATTCACGCCTTCGTCGACGTCGCGCCGATCCTGGCAAAGGCCGGTTATCGCGTCATCATTCCCTATCTCCGTGGTTACGGCTCGACCCACTTCCTCTCCGCCGAGACGCCGCGCAACGGCGAACCTGCAGCAATGGCCGTCGACATCATCGCTCTGATGGACAAGCTCGACATCAAGAAGGCGGTTGTCGCCGGCTTCGACTGGGGCGCGCGTACCGCCGACATCATCGCCGCGCTGTGGCCGGATCGCTGTCGTGCGCTGGTGTCGGTCAGCGGCTATCTGATCTCCAGCCAGGCCGCAGGCAACGCGCCGCTGCCGCCGTCGGCCGAGCTGCAATGGTGGTACCAGTTTTATTTCGCGACCGAGCGCGGCCGCGCCGGATACGAGAAGTACACGCATGATTTCGCAAAACTGATCTGGAAGCTGGCTTCGCCGCAGTGGAAGTTCGACGACGCCACTTTCGATCGCAGCGCGGCGGCGCTGGACAACAAGGATCACGTCGCGATCACGATCCACAATTACCGCTGGCGGCTCGGGCTCGCCCAGGGCGAAGCGAAGTACGAGGAGCTCGAAAAGAAGCTCGCCGCAGCTCCCGTCATCAGCGTCCCGGCGATCACGATGGAAGGCGACGCCAACGGCGCGCCGCATCCCGATCCAAGCGCCTATGCCAAGAAGTTCTCCGGCCGGTACGACTATCGCCTGATCACTGGTGGCATCGGCCACAATCTGCCGCAGGAAGCACCGGAAGCCTTTGCCAAGGCCGTGATCGACGCCGACGGCGGTGCCTGAGAATTTTGGCAGCACCTCGGTCCGGCAAGGCCGGGCCCAGGCCTGATATGCGATCGCAGCTCAGTGAGGCGTCATGACGACAATGAAATCTGAAAAGTCAAAATTTCCATCGTCTACGACGATGATCGTGCTGGCCGTGCTCCTCCTCGTCGTTGTCCTGACCTGCGTGCCATATCTGGTCACGATCGCTTTCGCGCAGGGCGAGGCCGATGCCTCGCCGATCTTCGGCGTCACTGTCCCGGAAGGCTACAAGCAGTGGGAGCTGATCGCGCCGGCCGAAGAGGCGGCTCCCCTGGACGAGCTGCGTGCCGTCGTCGGCAACAGGACCGCGATCGATGCCTATCAAGCCGGCAAGCTTCCGTTCCCGGACGGGACAATTCTGGTCAAACGCGCCTGGAAGCGGAAGCAATCGCCCGAATTTGCGTCCGCGACGATTCCCGGTGAAGCCACCACCGTCCAGGTGATGGTCAAGGACTCCAGGAAATATGCCTCGACCGGCGGCTGGGGATTTGGTCGCTTCGTCAACGGCAAGCCGGTCGACGAGGCCCAGCATCGCACCTGCTTCGCCTGCCACGAAGCTCGTGTGAAGAGCCGCGACTACGTGTTTACGAGGCTTGCGCCCTGAGAGCGGAGGTTCACTCCGCCGCCACCATCTGCTGCGTGCGCCACTGGCCGAGCAGGGCGCGGAGCGAAGCCGGCTTGACCGGCTTGTTGAGCACCGCGACCTTTTCGTCGCGCGCCGCCATTTGCACGGCGGGGCTGCGGTCGGCGGTGATGAGGATCGCGGGAATGCCGTCACCGAAGCGGCGGCGGATGTCGCGGATCGCGGCGATGCCGTTGCCGCGGTCGAGATGGTAGTCGACCAGCAGGCCGGTCACGCGGCGGCCGGCAGTTTCGATCGCGGCGATCGCGCCCTCGGGATCGGCGACCGCGATCACTTCGGCGTCCCACGCCTTCAGTAGTGTGCGCATGCCGTCGAGGATCGCGGCGTCGTTCTCGATGCAGACGATCAGGGTCCCCGAGATCGAGGTGCGTGCGAGCGGCGTTGCGCTGGTCACGGCCGCGGTGTGGGTGATCGCCTTCGCCGTCGGCACCGTCACGGAAAAAACCGAGCCGCCGCCGACATTGGAATCGATGGCGATGTCGTGCTTGAGCACGCGCGCCAACCGCTCGACGATCGACAGGCCAAGGCCGAGGCCGCGGGCGATCCGCGCGCCCTGCTCGAGGCGGTGGAATTCCTTGAAGATCTCGCTGCGCTTGACCGTCGGGATGCCGACACCGGTGTCGTAGACGCAGATCTTGAGCGAGGCGCCGCGGCGGCGGCAGCCGACCAGCACGCGCCCGCGCGGGGTATATTTGATCGCGTTGGAGATCAGGTTCTGGAGCAGCCGCCGCAGCAGGAGACGATCCGACTCGACGGGCAGCGAGCACGGCACGAAGACGAGCGCCAGATTCTTGGCGCGTGCGATCGGAGCGAACTCGATCTCCAGCGAGCGCATCAGGTCGGCCATCTTGAAGCTCGAGATCGAGGTCGTCATCGCGCCGGCGTCGAGCCTGGAGATGTCGAGCAGCGCGCCGAGGATCTCCTCGATCGCCTGGAGCGATTCGTCGATGTTCTCGACCAGCCGCGTCTCCTCGCCGCTGTGCTGGCGCTCGACCAGGCTCGTGACATAGAGCCGCGCCGCGTTCAGCGGCTGGAGAATGTCGTGGCTGGCGGCGGCGAGAAAGCGCGTCTTGGAGATGCTGGCGTCTTCGGCCGCGCTCTTGGCCAACGCCAGCTCGGAATTCAGCCGGGTCAGCTCCTCGGTGCGGTCTCGCACCCGCTTTTCCAGCGTCGCATTGGCGCGCTCGAGCGCTTCGGCCGCCTCGAACGTGGGCGTGACGTCGGTGAAGGTGATGACGAAGCCGCCGCCGGGCATGCGGTTGGTCAAGATCTCGATCACCATGTGGCGGTCGGGCAGGCGCTCGAGATAAGGCTCGCCGTCGGTGGTGTAAGCCACTAGCCGGCGCTCCAGCATGGCCTCGCGCTCGATCGGATCGGCCGGCTCGCTCACGCCCATGAATTCCAGGATTTCACGCAACGGCGTGCCGAACTGGATGAAATGTGGGGGAACGTTGAGGAGATCGCCGAACTGCCGGTTCGAGCAGATCAGTTGCAGATCGGCATCGAACACCGCGATGCCCTGGCGCACATGGTTGAGCGCGGTCTGCAGGATCTCGCGGTTGAAATGAAGCGCCGCATGGGAATCGTCGAGCAGCTTGAGCGCAGCCTTGGCGGAGACCGTCCGCTTGCGCAGCAGCAGCGACATCACCAGACGCGATGAGGCCGCACCGATCGAGGAGGCGATCAGGTGCTCGGCGTGCTGCAGCAGCTCGAAATCGGCGGGCGCCCCGGACTCCAGCCGCACATTGCGCCGCGCGGAGAATGCCTCGAAGGAATGCCGCGCGCGGTCAGGCCCGAGATATTGCGCCACCGTGGTCTGGATGTCCTGCACCGTGACGGTGGTGCGCCAGCGCCGGAAGCTCGGGGAGATCGGCGCCAGGGTGTTGGGGACGAACAGATCGGCCTGCACCAGCTCGATCGAAGACGGCCGGCGCGCCAGCGACAACAGCACGTAGGTGAGGATGTTGAGCGACAGCGACCAGACCACGCCGTGCATCAGCGGCGGCAAATCGGCGCCGAACAGCGCCTGCGGCCGCAGCGCCTCGATCCCGAACGGGCCGTGCTGGAGCAGCAGGATGCCCGCCGTGGAAGTATCCATGAAGCTCGGGATGAACAGTGTGTAGAGCCACACCGCAAAGCCGACCAGCATGCCGCCGATCGCGCCGCGCGCGGTCGCTCGCCGCCACAGCAATCCGCCGAAGAAGCTTGGTGCAAGCTGGGCGATGGCGGCAAAAGACAGGAGCCCGATCGCGGCGAGCTGGGTGTTGCCGAGCGCGCGGTAGTAGAAATAGGCCATCACCATGATGGCGAAGATCGCGAGCCGGCGCGAGCGCAGCAGGAAGTCGCTGAAATCGGCGCCGCCGGTGCGCCCCTCGGGCCGTCGTTGCAGCACCAGGGGCACCACGAGATCGTTCGAGACCATGATGGAGAGCGCGACGCATTCGACGATCACCATCGCGGTCGCCGCCGACAGCCCGCCGACGAAGACGGCGACGCTGAGCAGATCCGCGCCGCCCTCCATCGGCAGCGCCAGCACGTACATGTCAGGATCGGCGGCGCCGAACGGGAAGCTGACGAGGCCGGCGAACGCGATCGGGATCACGAACAGATTGATGGCGACGAGATAGAGCGGAAACAGCCAGCGCGCGCGTCCGACCTCGGCGTCCGAGGAATTCTCCACCACGCTGACGTGGAACTGGCGCGGCAGCAGCATGATCGCGCACAGCGACAGCAGCGTCATGGTCAGGAAGTTGCCGATCGACGGCGAATAGTTGATGACGCGCACCGCCTCCGGCGTCTTCATCGCGCGCTCGATCAGTTCGTGCGGCGAGAACATCCAGAACGAGACGAAGATGCCCGCGGCGAGGAAGGCGACCAGCTTGATGATGGATTCGGTCGCGACCGCGAGCATCAGGCCGTGCTGGTGCTCGGTGGCGTCCGTCTGCCGCGTGCCGAACAGCACCGCGAAGGCCGCCATCGCCAGCGTCACCATCAGCGCTACGTCGCCGACGATCGGGATGTGGGAGAAGGCCTGGTCTTCGCTCAGGATGGTTTCGAGCGAGGAGGCGACCGCCTTGAGCTGGAGCGCGATGTAGGGCACCGAGCCGATGATGGCGATCAGCGCGACGGTTGCCGCCACCGCCTGGCTCTTGCCGTAGCGCGCACCGATGAAGTCGGCGATCGAGGTGATGTTGTGGGCCTTCGCGAGCTGGATCACGCGGCGGAGGACGCCGGCCCCTAACCCGATCATCAGGATCGGGCCTACATAGATCGCGAGGAAGTCGGTGGAGGTGCGGGTGGCGAAGCCGACCGAGCCGAAGAAGGTCCAGGAGGTGCAGTAGATCGCCAGCGACAGCGGATAGATCAGCCCCGAGGCGCGGCCGCGCCCGGCCGGCGAGCGGCGGTCGCCATGGCTCGCCACCAGGAACAGAAAGCCGATATAGCCGAAGGCGGCGGCGATCACGCCCCAATCGTGCAGCATGGCGAGCGTGCTTCTCCCAGGGCGCGCGCTGGCCGCGCCCGATCTCATTTTCCCTGTAATTCTAGCGCGCTGGACGGCCGCAGGCGACAGCGAAATGCCGTGCGGGTGCGGGAACTGGGGTTGTCGTTAAGCAGGACGACCCGGAGCTACTCCGCCGCCAGCGACTTCTCGCGCATCGGCAGACCCAGGCGGTCCCACACCTGCAGCAGGGCTTCGGCGAGCTGATCGATCAGGCCGTCATCATGATAGGGCGAGGGCGTGATGCGCAGGCGTTCGGAGCCCTTGGCGACCGTCGGATAGTTGATCGGCTGGATGTAGATGCCGTGCTGCTCGAGCAGGAGGTCGGAGGCCTGCTTGCACTTCTCGGCATCGCCGATGAACAGCGGGACGATATGAGTGTCGCTCGACATCACCGGCAGGCCGGCCGCGCTGAGGATCGCCTTGACCCGGGCGGCGCGATCCTGGTGACGCTCGCGCTCCCAGCTTGACGTCTTCAGATGCTTGATCGCGGCGGTCGCGGCCGAGCAGATCGCCGGCGGCAGCGCGGTGGTGAAGATGAAGCCCGGCGCATAGGAGCGCACCGCGTCGATGATCTGACCGTTGGCGGCGATGTAGCCGCCGAGGCAGCCGAACGCCTTGGCGAGCGTGCCCTCGAGAATGTCGATGCGATGCATCACGCCGTCGCGCTCGGCGATGCCGCCGCCGCGCGGGCCGTACATGCCGACGGCATGGACCTCGTCGACATAGGTCATGGCGCCGTACTTCTCGGCGAGGTCGCAGATCTTGGCGAGCGGGGCGATGTCGCCGTCCATCGAATAGAGGCTCTCGCAGGCGATCAGCTTGGGTCGGCTCGGGCCCGCAGCCTGCAACAGCGCTTCGAGATCGGCGAGGTCGTTGTGGCGGAACACGACCCGCTCGCAGCCGGACTGGCGGATGCCCTCGATCATCGAATTGTGGTTGAGCTCGTCGGACAGGATCAGGCAGTTCGGAATGAGCTTTGCGATGGTCGCGATGCCGGTCTGGTTCGAGACGTAGCCGGACGTGAAGAGCAGCGAGGCTTCCTTGCCGTGGAGATCGGCGAGCTCGGCCTCGAGCTGCACCAGCGGATGATGCGTGCCGGCGATGTTGCGGGTGCCGCCGGCGCCGGTGCCGATGCGGGTCGCGGTCTCGACCATTGCGCCCACCACCTTCGGGTGCTGGCCCATGCCGAGATAATCGTTCGAGCACCAGATCACGACGTCGCGCTTGCCCTTCGGCGAGTGCCAGAGCGCATGCGGGAACCGGCCGGCGATGCGCTCGAGATCGGCGAACACGCGGTAGCGCCGCTCGGTGTGGAGACGATCAAGGGCGGAATTGAAGAACTGGGCGTAATCCATCGTCAAACCTGCAGCGGAACCGACCAAAGACCCGCATATCCTTAGAGCTTTTCCAGCTCCAATGTCTATGCGCTATCCCACATTTGGACCTGCGGGGCATTTGGGCAAAATGCCCTATCGTGCGATTTGAAACTTGATCCGGATCAAGTTCGCGCGAGGCTCAATGTTGCTCTGCACCATTGCGCCCGGGCTAACTGCGCGCCCCGATCGCCTGATGGGCCTGCGCGGCGGACTTGCGCACATGTCCGTCGTCATCGTTCAGCAGCGGGGTCAGCGCAGGCAGGACGTCCGGATCGCCGAAAGTGTTGGCGATCTCGCAGGCCCACAATCGATGCCGGGGAAGCTCATCCCTGGAAAAAGCATCGAACAGCAGCCGCCAATTGCCCGCAGCGGCGCCTCGCCGCAAGGTCCACGCGGCTTCCTTCCGAACTCCGATTTCCGGATCGCGCCTGTAGAGATTGAAGATCGAATGGAAATCCGCCTCATGCCAAATCTCAGCAAGGGCGCGAAGCGCGCACTCCCGTCGATGCTTCGGGCGCCCTCAGAAGGGGCAGCACGAGATCATGAGCTTCGGCAAGCTTCCATTGCTCGACGATGCCGCAGGCGGTGCGCCTGACGTAATCCGACGTGTCGGAAAAGGCAGCGGCAATGCTCGTGCGGAGTTCATGCCCCCGCTTGTGTTGTCCGATGACCTCGATTGCGGTTCGCCGCACAAAGGCATCGCTCGCCGTTGACAGTGTCCGAAGCTCGCCCAGCGCTTCGTCGTCGTCCCGTGCTAGCAGGTTGCGGATGGCCTCATGGGTCATCGGCGGCCCCTGAAACTCAAGTCGTCCTGAACTGCAACACGCCATCTTTCATCTCCGCCGTCAGCCGGCCTTCCACGATCATGTAGTTGACGTGGGCGACCAGTTCGCCGGCGGCGAAGCCCATCTGGTGTTCGTCCAGCACGTGCTTGTTAAACACCACGGGCACCAGGGCGCGCGAGGTCTGCGGCACCTCGCGGCAGGCTTCCGCGATCAGGCGGCAGCGCTCCTCGTGGTGATCGGCGAGCTGCTTGATGCGGGTCTTCAGGCCGTAGAACGGCACGCCGTGGCCGGGCAGCACCAGCACGTCATAGGGGAGAGTCGTCGTAAGGCTGGCGAGCGAGGCCAGATATTCGCCGAGTGAGTTCTGATCGGGTTCGACCGCCCACACGCTGACGTTCGGCGAGATCTTGCTCAGCACCTGGTCGGCCGAGAGGAACAGCTTGTCGTCGGCGCAATACAGCATCACCTGGTCGAGCGCGTGACCGCCGCCGGTGATCACCTTGAAGCGGCGCGTGCCGATCACGACGTCCTCGCCATGCGAGATGCGGCGGTAGGACGGGGGCAGCACCGAGACGCGCTTGAGGTAGTCCTGGCCGCGGCCGAGCAGTTTTTCGGTGAGCGACTCGTCCATGCCGTGGCGGCGGAAGAACAGCCGCTGCGCTTCCTGCCGCTCCTCGGTGCCGCGGTTCTGGTGATAGACCGATTGCAGATATTCGACCTGCGACATCACCAGCGGGCAGTTGAACCGCTCGACGATCCACCCGGCCAGACCGACATGATCGGGATGGGAATGGGTCACGATCAGGCGCGTGATGTTGACGCCCCTCAGCGGCCCGTCGAACAGCTTCGTCCAGGCTTCGATCGTCTCCTCATTGCCGAAGCCGGCATCGATCATGGCATAGCCGTCACCGTCGGCGAGCAGGTAGATGTTCACATGGTTGAGCCGGAACGGTAGCTTCAGCCGCGCCCACAACACGCCGGGCTTCACCTCGACGACCTGTTCGGGGCCGGGATGCTGTTCCCAGGGATAGCGCAGGGCGTCGGCGGAGGACTGCACGGTGTCGGTCTTTGCGTTCATGCTACCGACTTAAACCCGCCGCCCCCGCCGCGCCAGCCGAAAAAGGACGCTGGCGGGGTCCGCATAGCGGTCATTCCGGGTTACGGAACGGCGCCTACGCCGCCCGCATGTTGTTGAGAAACGCGTCGATCTCTCCGCGCAGCATGTCGGCCTCGCGGCGGAGCGCGTCGGAGGCGCCGAGCACTTCGTTCGCCGCTGCGCCGGCTTCCGCCGAAGCCGTGGAGACGCCGACGATGTTGCTGGAAACCTCGCTGGTGCCGCCGGCGGCATGCTGGATGTTGCGGGCGATCTCGCGGGTCGCCGCGCCCTGTTCCTCGACCGCGGCGGCGATCGTCGTGGTGACGTCGTTGATCTCGCCGATGATCCGGCCGATGCCCTGGATGGCGCCGACGGCCGAAGTCGTCACTGACTGCATGCTGGCGATCTGGCTGCGGATCTCCTCCGTCGCTTTGGCGGTCTGGCTCGCGAGGCTCTTCACCTCGGAGGCGACCACCGCGAAGCCACGACCGGCTTCACCCGCGCGCGCCGCCTCGATGGTGGCGTTGAGCGCCAGCAGATTGGTCTGCGAGGCAATGGTCTGGATCAGGTCGACCACCACGCTGATGCGGCTCGCGCTGTCGGCGAGGCTCTGCACCGTGGCATCGGTCGCGCCGGCTTCGTCGACCGCCTTCCTGGCGATCGCGGCCGAGGTCACGACCTGCTTGCTGATCTCCTCGATCGAGGATGAGAGCTGCTCGGTGCCTGATGATACGGTCTGCACGTTGACCGAGGTCTCTTCGGCTGCGGAGGCAACCGCGTTCACCAGCGCATTGGACTGGTCTGCCGTGTTCGACATGCTCTGCGCGGTCGATTGCATCGAATTGGCTGACTGCGCGAGATTGTCGAGTGCGGTGCGGACCGCGCCCTCGAATTCTGCAATCTTCGCCTCCATCTGCGCCGCACGCTCGGCCTTGGCGACGCGATCCCTGTCTTGCTCGCTCGCAAGCGCGCGAGCTTCGATCATGCTGTCGCGGAACACCGTCAGCGTTTCCTTCATCGCGCCGATCTCGTCGTTCTGCCGGGAGCGGACGATCTCGGTGTCGAGGTCGCCGGCCGAGAGCAACTGCATGGCGCGTTGAAGCTCGCGAACGCGGCGCAGGATGTTGCGGCCGACATAGAGCCAGACGAACAGCGCCGAGCCGACCAGCGTCAGAGCGCCGAGTGCCAGCATCGCGGTGGTCGCGAGCGAGATCTCATGCCGCGCCTGGAAGGTCGACGCGTTGGTCTCCTTCTGCACGCCCTCGACGAGCTGCTGCACGCTGATGCCGAGGCCGACATTGAGCTTGCGGGTCTCGTCCAGGATGGTCTGGCCGTAGTCGATCGCGTCGAGCTCTTTCTGGCGGATCTTGAACACGCCGGACCTGCCTTCGCCGAAGGCGAACAGCTTTTGCACGGTGTCGCGCACCGCCTGCATCGAGGCCATGTTCGGCAGGTCCTCGAGATTCGACTTGACGCGGTCGCGCGTCGCCTTGAACTCCTTCTCGATCGCCTCCAGCGTATCGCTGTTGTTGGCCGACAGCGCCGCCATCATGTCGGCGGCCATCAGATTGCCGTTGGCGGAGATGGTCGCGACCTGGGAGACGGTGCGGGCGGCTTCGGTGGCATCGTCGGCGGAAACTTCCGCCGCGCCGAGGATCGCGTTCAGGCGCGTTTGCGCATCCAGCATGGCAGGACCGGCCGCACCGACGAAGGTGAGCTGCGCCTTGCGGAGCGCTTCATATTGCTTGTCGTGCAGTGCGCCGGTATCCAGCCGTTCGCGCGCGGCCGACACCAGGCTCTGGGTCGCCTCGTCGATGCTCTTGGCGGTGTCGCGCAACGCGGTTGCGATCTGCTTGTCGGCGCCGAGCTCGATGATCTCGCCGAGCTTGGCCATGGCGAGCTGCTGGATCTCCTGCACCTTCTTGGTGCGTTCGTTCAGCGCCTCGTCGGACGGCGACGCCAGGAGGCCCGGCCCCTGTGCCGCAAGCGTTGCGCTTTGCGATGCGAGTTGAAGGCTGGCGGAAAGGCGCGGGATGTCGCGGCCGCTCAGGTCCATCATGGTGCTGCCGAGATGATTGAAGACGAAGCCGGCGCCGGCTGCAATCACGAGGCCCATGCCCGCGATCACCGCGAAGGCCGTGAACAGGCTGCCGCGCACGCCCCATGTCGGCATTTTGAAACGAGGCCGGATACGACCAAGCAAGCGGCCAAGGCCCAGACGGATCGCCATCGAAATTCCCCCACGCGTGATCTTTATGTTTTCGCCGCGGAGTATCCTCGGGCCAGGTTAAAAAATCGCAAGTTGCTCAATCGGTTGCCTACGTTCCGCACAGCGAAAAAAGAAAGGGCCGGCAATGATGCCGGCCCTTCATCATGATAAGGTCTTGGTAACCGTTCAGTAGCGCGCGACCGCCGAGTTGGCCCAGTTGAAGCGGTAGTTGACGCCCGCCTTGATGGTGTGGTCGTCGGTGGTGAAGTTGCCGGTGCCCGCCAGCGGACCACCGGTGAAGTGCGCGTCGCCGAAATTGTAGTACTGGTACTCGGCCTTGGCCGACCAGTTCGGCGCGAACATGTATTCGAGCCCGGCGCCGACGGTGTAGCCGTTGCGGTGATCGCCCGTGATGACGAAGGCAGTCGGCACGCCGCCGACGGTCACCTTCTCGTTGTTGTCCGAATAAGCGTAGCCGCCCTTCACATAGAGCAGGCCCGGACCCCAGGTGTAGCCGACGCGGCCGGTGATCGAGCCGAGACCACGCTGGTCGTTGGTGTAGGCGACGCCGCCCGGGAACACCGCGCCGACGCTGCCGGAGAGCCAGGAATACTGGCCTTCGACGCCGACAACGAAGTTCGGGTTGAACTGCCAGTCCGCGCCGGCCTGCAGACCGCCGAGGAAACGGCCGTTGCCGTTATTGCCGGTGGAGAGGCCGCTGAAATTGTTGTCGCTGGAGAACGCGCCGCCGACATGGCCGCCGATGTAGAAGCCGGTCCAATTGTAGATCGGCGCGGCATAGGCGGGCGCGGGCGCCTTATAGTAATTGCGGTTACCGAGATCGGCACCGACCGCCGGCGCGGCAGCGCCCACCACGAGCAGCGCAACGGTCGCAAACAGAATCTTCTTCATCATCCAAACTCCAACACTTAGGTCCGCGGCAGGCGCGCTTTCCGCGCCGTCGTTGGTTCTGCAGATAGCTCGCTTTTGACGAAAATGCTGTCACATCCGTGGCACAGCGGCAGCCAACCTAACTTATTGGGCTGTAAATGATTTTCGTGCTTAATGGCGGCTTAAGAAGTGGTGAAGGAAGGCTTAACTCGGCGCTATCAGGGTAACTTGCGCGCGCATCTCGTTAACCAAGGCGGCGCCGCGCCTCATCGCGCATCTGTTCGCGGAATGCAGCGCGCTTTGCGGGCCGGTCTTCCTCGCGCACGTCATGACGATCGAACACGTCGAACTTCTCCAGGATCGGATAGCGCTCGCTCGCCATCGCGAGCACGCGCAGCACCTTGGTCGCCGACGGTGTCGGGCCGCTCACCTCCCAGCGCCGGATGGTGTCGGCGCCGCCCTTCTCCGGCAATCCGCAAAGCCGGGCCATGTCGGCCGCGGTGAGCTTGCGCTCGAGGACCTCCGAGAGATCGTTGCGGAGTTGCTTTAGTTCGAGACCGGTCATGTCGCCTCAATACGCGAAGTCGATGAGGTGAATGCACTAGCGCTGATTCGGGTCCATCCGAAGGCGGGCAATCCGCGCCTGACCTCATCCATGTTGCCTCGCCAGCGCGACGCAATCGACCTCGATGTCAAATGGCCCAGGCCACGACGGAACGTTCAGGAAGATGCGCGCCGGTGAACAGTCCTGGAAGTAACGGGCATAGACCTCGTTGAACGTGGCGAAATGCGCGGGATCGGGCGTACAATAGACATTGCACTTGATCACCTCCGCCAGCGACGACCCCGCCGCTTCCAGGCAGCATTTCATCTGGTCGAGCACGATCTCGGCCTGCCGCTCGAACGGTAGCGCTCTGACCTCGCCCGTTTCGGGATCGAATGGCGGCAGGCCGGATAGATAGACGAAGCCTTCGACGACGACGACCGGATAGATCGGGCCTCTGCGGCGGCGCTCCAGATAGGTCGATATCGGCTCCACGCGGATGCGTTTCATGCTGGGTCTCCGGATTGTGTCGGAGCCACGGTAGAGCGCGCTCGGCGTCCAATGGTTCGGCCGCGGCCAAACCATCACCGTTGTCGTGCCGGGACGGTCGCGATACGCTTTCTCCATGGTCGCAGCGGCAAACATGGTCGAGGTGGCGGCACTGGTCGGCGATACCGCGCGGGCCACGATGCTGGCGGCGCTGATGGGCGGGCAGGCCCTGACCGCGAGCGAACTGGCGGCGCGCGCGCGAATATCGAGGTCGACGGCAAGCGGACATCTCGGCAAGCTGGTCGGGGCGCGGCTGCTCATCGTGACGCAGAAACGTCGCAACCGCTATTACCGCATCGCGTCTCCTTTGGTGGCCAGGATGCTGGAGAGCATCAAGGCCGTTGCCGCCATCGAGGTTCCGCCGCGCCATCAGTCGCGCTCGATCGCCGACGATCAACTTCGCTTTGCGCGCACCTGCTACGACCATCTGGCCGGCTATCTCGGCGTCGCCATCGCCGACGCCCTCGTCGCCAAAGCGCACGTCGTGCTCACCGATGACGGCGGAGAGGTAACGGCCTCCGGAACGCATTTCCTCTCCGCGTTCGGCGCGGTGCTGGAGCCGAAATCCGGAAGCAGGCGAATCTTCTGCCGCCCATGCCTGGACTGGAGCGAGCGTCGCTTTCACGTCGCCGGTCACGTCGGCGCAGAGATTCAACGTTGCTGCCTGGAGCGCGGCTGGCTGAGACGGGACCGCGACACGCGGATCGTGCACGTCACGCCAGCCGGGCAAATCGGCTTGCGCAAGACATTCGGCATCCATCTGAGCGGTAACGGCGACCGGTCCGCGGCATCTTCGCCCGCGCACGAAGTTATGAATGGGGTGCCCATGGAAATCCGCCGCTGAATGAACAAATGCCAAGGGGGCGGCAGAATGAAGTGATCAGCCATGACAAGCATCAAACCCGCCATCGCCGCCCTCGTCACCATCGGGCTGCTTGCCGCGCCGTTCGCGGCTGAAGCCAAAAAGCACCGGTCAATCCGATCTTACAGCACCGGCGTGGTGGCTCCGAATTATGGGAGCGCCGGATCGTTGGCAGCACAGCCCAGAGCCTACGGGTCGAGCGGACAGTCGGTCGGGACGGTCACGGCGCCATCGATCGGTACGTATAATTGGCCGTCCGTCGGCGTGACCAACGCAGTCCCGACCTGGAACAACACCAACCCGCCCATCCGATAGGCGCGCTTGTCCGGCGAGCCAATGCCGGTCACCCTGCGCCGGTCGCAAGGCCAGAGAAGATCAAGCGCGACAGCAATGATCATGGCGGTGGACCAGGCATTTCGGATCGTTCAGGGACAGCGCAGCCCGATCCTAAATTCCCCGACCGACCTGTTGGCCGATCACGCAGCGCCATCCGGCGAGGCGCTCGGCTGGATGCTGGTTCATCCATTCGGCGAGCTGTGGCGCACCCATCAGGCACGATTGCATCGAGACGTCGGCGAAGTCGGATGTGGTGACGGTTTGCTCATGACAGTTCGCTGGAGAGGCGAGGTTGCAGAGCACGGCAATGATCTTGATCACGCGAGGTTTCCTCCGTCGCTGCGACGCGCGGAGGCTCCGCTCGATCGTTCGCCTACCGGATCAGCCGGCGGGAAGATGCTGTCGTAGATCGCGCGCGCTTCCTGGATGAGGCGAATGCGCTCGCGCTCAGATTTCGAGATAAACTCAATAACCTGGCCCATGTCGGCTCCAATAGATCCTCAATCCATCATCACATGATGGAAATCATTTCATGCGGATGTGGGGTGCCGGCTTCGGCTTTGCAGCCGTGCGGGCGGTCACGAGGGATAAAAAGCCCGTGAGTATTCCGTTCCTGAAGTGGAACGGGATACCTTCAGCGATGCGCCGGTCTCACGACGCATCTGTTCGCCGGGATCGCTTCGCCGCTTCGTGATGACGTGTTGAGGCTCTGCGGTGTGAGGGCATTGCGGCACATTTTCTCGCGCGCGGAGTTGTAAGATCACTCAGTGCACGTGCGCCTGACGAACGGCATTGCGATTGAGAGACCGCCCGAAAGGATCAGCCATGACAACAACGAAACGCTCCATTGCTGCACTCATTGCTCTCGGACTGGCCGCAGCGCCACTCGCTGTCAACGCACAGACGTCGGCGACAGGTACACCAGGCAGCACGAGCGGACGCACCGGAGCGCCGGTACAGCAAGGAACTATCGGAAGTTCCGGGAAGACCGTCGGGACCGTGACAGCGCCCTCGGTCGGAACGTCCAACCAGCCCTCCGTCGGCGTAACAAACTCAGTCCCCACCTGGAACAACACGAATCCTCGACCGAAGTAGCCGCAATCGGCTGACTTACGCTGCCGGCGCGCGCTCCTTGCGCCCCGGCACCGCCGCGAGCAGTTCGCGCGTATAGGCATGTTCGGGCGCGGCGAACAGCTGCGCGGTCGGCTTCAGCTCGACGATGACGCCGCGCTGCATCACGGCGATTCGGTCGCAGATCTGGGCGGCAACGCGTAGATCGTGGGTGATGAACAGCATCGAGAGGCCGAGGCGGGCCTTGAGGTCTTCGAGCAGCCTCAGGACCTGCGCCTGCACGGAGACGTCGAGCGCCGAGACGGCCTCATCCGCGACGATGATCTCGGGCTCGAGCGCGAGCGCGCGCGCGATGCCGATGCGCTGGCGCTGGCCGCCGGAGAATTCATGCGGATAGCGCTCGAGGGCGCCGGCATCGAGGCCGACCATCTTGAGGAGATCGCGGGCGCGGTCGAACGCGACTTTCGGATCGGTACCGGCCGCGATCGGGCCGTCGGCAATGATATGACCGACCTTGCGGCGCGGATTGAGCGAAGCGAACGGATCCTGGAAGATCATCTGGATGCGATGACGCTCGGCGCGTAGCGCCTTGCCCGCGAGCTTTGTGAGATCGGTCTCGCCGATCCGCACGGTGCCGCGATCGGCCTCGATCAGCCGCATCACCAGCCGGGCCACCGACGATTTTCCGGAACCGGATTCGCCGACCAGGCCGAGCGTCTCGCCCTTGAGAATCGTGAAGTTGACTTCGCGAGCGGCATCGACGCGGCGGTCCTCGCGAAACCAGCCGCCCGAGGTGACGTAGGTCTTGTCCAGTCCGATCACCTCGACCGCCTTGGCCTGGTCGTCGAGGGCGCTGCGGGCGGGCGGGTCCATCGAGGGCACGGCGGCGAGCAGCGCCTTGGTGTAGTCGTGCTGCGGCGCGTTGAAGACGGCCGAGGCGGGGCCTTCCTCGACCACCTTGCCATGGCGCAACACGACGACCTGGTCGGCGATGTCGGCGACCACGCCGAAATCATGGGTGATGAACATCACCGCCATGTTGCGATTGCGCTGGAGGTTGCGGATCAGTTTCAGGATCTGCGCTTGCGTGGTGACGTCGAGCGCGGTTGTCGGCTCGTCCGCGACCAGCACCGCCGGTTCGAGCGCGAGCGCCATCGCGATCATGGCGCGCTGGCGCTGGCCGCCGGAGAGCTGGTGCGGATAGGCGCGCACGATGCGCTCGGGATCGGGGAGGCCGACCTCGCGCGCCAGCGACAGCGCCTTGGCGCGCCGCTCCCTCGGCGTGAGCAGCCCGTGCGCCTCGAACATCTCCGCCATCTGGTCGCCGATCCGCATCAACGGATTGAGGGCGGTCATCGGCTCCTGAAAGATCATCGCGAGCCGGCGGCCGCGCAGATCGCGCCAGCCGTCGTCGTCGAGCTTGAGCAGGTCGCGGCCTTCGAACTGGATCTCGCCGGAGGTGACGGTGACCGTGTCAGGCAACAGGCCCATCAGCGCATGCGCGCACATCGATTTGCCCGAGCCGGATTCGCCGACGACGCAGACGATCTTGCCCGGCCGCAGATCGAGCGAGACGCCGTCGACCGCGAACGGCCGTTCCGCGCCCTTGGGCAGCGCGATCCGCAAGTTCTTGATGGAGACGGCGGGCGGTGCGGTCATGATCAGCGGCCCTCCCGTGACAGCCGCGGATTGAGCGCGTCATTGAGGCCTTCGCCGATCAAATTGAGGCCGAGCACCGAGATCAGGATCGCGACGCCGGGAAATACGGTGATCCACCAGGCCTGGCGGATCACGGTACGGCCGGCACCGACCATGTAGCCCCAGGAGATCAGATTGGGATCGCCGAGGCCGAGGAACGCCAGCGAGGATTCCAGCAGGATCGCGGTCGCCACCATCAGCGAGGCCAGCACGATCACCGGCGACAACGTGTTCGGCAGGATTTCGCGCAGGATGATCCAGGTGTTGCTCTGGCCCGTGACCACCGCGGCCTGGACGTACTCCCGCGTGCGCAACGACAGCACCTCGCCGCGGACGAGGCGCGCGACCGGCGGCCAGCTTACCAGCGCGATCGAGGCGACGATCGAATAGATCGAGGGCTGCAGGATCGCGACCAGCACGATCGCGAGCGCAAAGCTCGGAATGGTCTGGAAGAACTCGGTGAAGCGCATCAGGGCGTCGTCGACCCTGCCGCCGAAATAGCCGGCCACGGCGCCGATGGGAACGCCGACGACCAGCGCCACCAGCGTAGAGACCATGCCGACGAGCAGCGAGACGCGTGCGCCAAAGATCATTCCCGCGAACACGTCGCGGCCGAGCGCGTCGGTGCCGAGCGGCACGGTCGCGAGCGTGAACGGCGGCAGGAACGGCCGCTGCACCATGCGCCAGGGCGAGTTCGGGAACAGCATCGGACCAAACAACGCGACCGAGATCGCAAGGAGCAGGATGATGAGCCCGATGACGCCGCTCGGGCTCCTCAGCATCGATTTCCAGAACTGTTTCATGTGGTGAATTCGATGCGCGGGTCGACCAGGCGATAGACCAGGTCGGTGATGAGGTTGAAGATCAGGACCATGGCGGAGCAGATCACGAAGACGCCGAGCAGCAGATTGTAGTCGCGCTGGAGCAGGGCGTCGTACATCAGGCGTCCGATGCCGGGCCAGGCGAACACGGTCTCGGTGATGACGGCGCCGCCGATCAGGGTGCCGGAGTGGACGCCGGCGAGCGTCACGACGGGGAGCAGCGCGTTGCGCAGGACGTGGCGACGCTGGATCACGGCATCGGAGAGGCCTTTGGCGCGCGCGGTCTTGACGAAGTCGAGACGCTTCACCTCCAGCATCGAGGCGCGCGTCATGCGGGTGTAGGTCGCCATAAAGAACAGGCCGAGCGTCATCGCCGGCATGATCAGGTGCTTCGCCACATCGACGGCATGAGCGAAGCCGGTGAAGTTGGCGCCGACGGTCTCGTAGCCGAAGCTCGGCAGCCAATCCATGGTGACCGAAAACAGCAGGATGCCCATCAGCGCCACCCAGAAGATCGGCATTGCGTAGAATATCAGGGCAAAGACGGTGATCGCGGTGTCGAGAAAGGTTCCGGCAAAGCGCGCGGCGAAGGTGCCGAAGAGTATGCCGAGCACGAGCGAGATCGCAAACGCCGTCAGCGTCAGCAGCAATGTCGCGGGCAGCCGCTCGCCGATCAGCTTCGCGACCGGTGCCTGCTGGCGGAACGAGAAGCCGAGGTCGAGGGTAGCAATGCCCTTGACGTAGATGAAGAGCTGCTCAGGCAGCGGCTTGTCCAGACCGAACTTCTCCCTGAGCTGCTGGACGAAGATCTGGTCGCTGGCGCCCGCCTCGCCCGCCATCACGACGGCGGGATCGCCGGGCGCGAGCCGGATCAGGAAGAAATTGAGGACGACGATCGCAAGCAGGACGATCACGCCCTTCGCGATACGCTGAGCGACAAAGGAGAGCATCTAGAGGATCATATCGGTGACGTGACCTGGAGCGACAGAGATGGAGCGATCACCTCTCCCCGCGAGCGGGGAGAGGTGACGGAGGCAGCCCTCACTTGTCCAGCCATGCGTCCTTGAAGCCGTCATTGACGCCGATGCCGGTCGTGATCAGGTTCTTGACCTTGCAGCGCATGATGGTCGGGAATTGCAGCTCGAGCATCCAGGCCACCGGCACGTCCTCGACCAGGATCTTCTGCGCCTTCTCGTAGATCTCCTTGCGCTTGGAATCGGGCGTCGCCACCGCGCCGTCGGCGAACAGCTTGTCGATTTCCGGGTTGGAGTAACCCTCGACGTTGTTGAACACCTGGCCCTTGGCGATGGCGCTGGAGACGTAGTTGCGACCGACGCCGAGGGCCGGATCGCCGTACTGGTAGAGATAGGTGAAGGCGATGTCGTAGTCCCAGTCGCCGATCTTCTGGTTGCCGCCGGCGACGTCAGTGGCGATGGTCTCGATGTTCATGCCGACGTCCTGGAGGTTCTGCTTCACGGCTTCACCCCAGCGCTGCCAGGTCTCGCCATAGGCGAGCGGCAGAAGACGGATCTTCTCGCCCTTGTAGCCGGCTTCCTTCAGCAGCGCCTTGGCCTTGGCCGGATCGTATGGGTATTTCGGCACGTCGTCGGTATAGTATTTGATGGTCGAGGCGGACGGGCCGGTCGCGACCTTGCCGAGCCCGTTCCAGATCACGTCCTTGGCGAAGTCGCGGTCGATCGCATACATGACCGCCTGCCGCACCCGCTTGTCGGCGAGCGGACCCTGGCGATTGTTGAGCCACAGCCAGGCCAGCGGTGAGAAGAACTCCCAGCCGGCGCCGGTGACGCAGGTGTCCTTCAGCTTGGACAGCCGCGGCACGTCGAAATTCTCGACCGAGCCGCCGGGCAGCACGTCGACCTTGCCAGTCTCATACGCCACCGAGCGCGCCGCGGCATCGGGAATGATCTGCCAGTAGATCTCGTCGAGATAGGGTTTGCCCTTCTCGTAATAGTTCGGGTTCTTGACCAGGCGGATGAAAGAGCCCTTCTGCCATTCCTTGAACATGAAGGGGCCGGTGCCGACAGGGGCGTTATTGTAGGGATTGGTCTTCCAGTCGGTGCCTTCATAAAGATGCTTCGGTACCATCGGCATTGAGCCGACCTCGAAGATGCCGAGGAACGGGCCGAACGGCTGCTTCAGCGTGAACACCACCGTGTAGTCGTCGGGAGCCTCGACCTTGTCGACCTGCGCCAGATTGTTGCGGGCACGCGCGTGGGTTTGCTTCAGCATCTCGAGCGAGAACAGCACGTCGGCGGCGGTGAAGGGCTTGCCGTCATGCCACGTCACGCCCTTCCTGAGCTTGAATGTGTAGGTTTTTGCGTCCTCGCTGACACTCCAGCTCTCGGCGAGCTCGGGCTGCGGTTCGAGCTTGGGGCTGTAGCGAAGCAGGCCCTCGAAAATGTTGCCCGACACCATCTGCACCGGGCCGTTCTGGACCATCGCCAGCATCAGGCCGGGCGGCTCGGGCTGAATCACGGCATTGATCGCTCCACCCGCTTTCGGCTCTTGCGCCAGCGCCGGGGCCGCGAGACCGCAAGCCAGGAGGACACCAAGCAACACTCGTTTTGACATGTCGTATCTTTCTCAAGCGAGACCAGCCGCAAACGCTTCGCACGTCATGGCGCGCAAAGCTATGGCCGGCCCATCCCAGTCCCCATCCGGGATCGAGGCTCACACAGTCTCGTTCGGCGCCGCAAGATGAAAGTCTCGACAGTGTTCGCACAAAAAATGTACAGCGCGTCCTGTTACGGCATTTGACGGCCAAGCCGGCGCCGCCGCGCCGCACGGCTTCAGGAGGGCCGCAGCACCCGTTGCAACTCGGCAAGCGCATCCGCGAGTTGCTCCCGGTGCGCGATGTCCTCCTTGGGGATGGCCGCGACACTGCCCGCGAGCTCGCGCAGGATCCCGGCGAGCAGGCCGAAATTGAGGTGCAGGTGCACCGATTTGCGTTCCTCCGCCGTCCCCGGATGCTGCAGCACCAGCGCAACGCCGCTGCCGTCGAGGCGAGCCTCGAACCGCGATGAATGCCCGAAGGTGCCGACATAGAACTTGTCGGGATATTCTAGCGCGATCTCTGCCTTGTCGGGAACCGGCTTGGACATGCGAGCCTCATTGATGTCAGGCTATTCTGGCCGGGAATAAACTGGGGCGCCTTGTGATAGGTCAGAGGCGGGCTCGTTCCGGATTTGATCGGGATCAAAGCCGGGCTGCCGCTTCTGCGATCTGATGGCAGGACGCGTGAAGCCCCGCGTGCCCGGTCAACTGCGAGTACCTCGGCGATGAACGTCCATTCCACCCCACCCGAAGCGGATTCAGACGATATCGCCATCTCCTTCGCAGACGAGGCGTCGGCACGTTGCGCGCAATTGCTCGGCGATGCCGGCCTCAGGCTGACGCGCCACCGTCTGGCGCTCGGTCAAATGCTGTTCCTCTGCCCCCATCGTCATGTGACAGCGGAGGGGCTTTATGAAGAAGCGACGGGCGCCAATCTGCGGCTGTCGCTTGCGACCGTCTACAACACGCTGAACCAGTTCACCGAAGCCGGCCTGTTGCGCCGGATCGCGGCCGACGGTATCAAGTCGTTCTTCGACACCGATACGTCCGTGCATCCGCATTTCTACCTCGAAGGCGAGGATGTGCTGGTCGACGTCACCGACGGCCTGACCTTCACCAGGATACCCGAGGCGCTTCCGGGCCACGAGATCGCGCGGCTCGACGTCGTCGTCCATCTGCGCCGGAAGCGCGACGCAGATCCGGCATGAGGATCGTCTAGCGTAAGCCCGCCCGCCGAAATCCTTCCAGATAGTGCTCGCGGTCGGCCTCGTTGGCCCACGGCAATTGTGTCGCGATCCAGTGCAACGAGATGTTGGGCTGGGTGCGGCGGAGCTCGCCCAGCGCCATCTCCGCAACCATGCCGTCGCCGGTCATACCGGCAGAAACCGCCAGCACGCGGTAGGCGCCGGTGAGGTCGCCGCGGTGGCGGATCGCCTCGCGCGCGAGCGCGATGGCCTCGCCATAGCGCCGCTCGGTGAAGCGGGCATAGCCGGCGATGCCATGATAGATCGCCAGGGATGGATCGCGCGGCGAGAGCCGCATTGCCCTCTGCGCTGCCTCGAATGAATCCTTCGGTCGCCCGGCATAGGACAGCGCCAGTGCGTAATAGCCCTGCGCCAGCGAGAAGTTCGGATTGAGCGCGAGCGCCTGCTCGAACTCGGACAGTGCGTCTGCAAGCCTTCGCGTCGAGAAGTAGACGCTGCCGAGCGCGGCGTGCGCCCAGGCATCCTCGTGGTCGCAGCGCACCGCGGCGAGCGCGGCGACTTCCGCCACCGGCGCCACCAGCGCAAGCTCGGCCCAGCCGAGATGCACGCCGAACATGTGGTTCGCCGCGAGCACCGACAGCGCCTGACCGTAGTTCGGGTCGATCCCGATCGCGCGTTCCAGCAGCACCCGTGCGGTCTCGTGATCCCGCCGCGTCACGCGCCAGTAATGCGATAGCGCCCGCATCAGGAGATCCCAGGCATCCAGGCTCGCGGGGGGCTTGCGATGGGCGCGAAAACTTTCCGCCGCATGAATCTGCGGCTCGATCGCCGCGGCGATCGCGTTGGTGATTTCGTCCTGCACGGCGAACACGTCGACCAGCTCGCGGTCGTAGCGTTCGGCCCAGAGATGGCTGCCGGTCGTGGCGTCGTTGAGCTGAGCGGTGATGCGCACCCGGTTGTCCGACTTGCGCACGCTGCCTTCGACGACGTAGCGGACGCCCAGTTCCTCGGCGATCTGCCGGATGTGGACCGCGCGGCCCTTGTAGGTGAAGGACGAGTTGCGGGCGATCACCATGAACCAGCGCTGCTTCGACAGCGCGGTGAGGATGTCCTCGCTGATGCCGTCGCCGAAATAGTCCTGTGCGGGATCGCCGCTCATGTTCTCGAAAGCGAGCACCGCGACCGCCGGACGGTCCGCCTGGGCGCGCGGCAGAACAGCGACGGGTTGCGCAGGCGCCGTCGCGGCTGCCACTTCTTCCCGGACTTCGCCGACGAAACGAAAGCCCTTGCGCGGAATGGTCTTGATCAGCCGCTGGCTCGCACCGTCGTCGCCGAGCGCCTTGCGCGCGGCGTTGATCCGGCTGTTCAGGGCGGAATCAGAGATGATCCGATCGCTCCAGATCTGGCTGATCAGGTCATCCTTGCTGACCACACGGGTGCGCTGCGCCACCAGATAGAGCAGGAGATCGAACACCTGCGGCTGCAACGGCACGGCGGCGCCGCTGCAGGTGAGTTCCCGCAGGTCGCCGTCGAGCACGTTGTTTTCAAAGCGAAATCGCACGTTTCTGTCGTCTCAAGCAAAAATCAAAGTCATCTCAGGCGAAAATCAACCGTCCGCGAAAGTCTTGAGACCTCCGGTGCGGCATGGTGCAGCGACCAATGAAGTGCCGGCGTTTTGGCACAACGGAGCTGTTTATGACCCAAATTGATTATCAGGTTCATCCTATCGGCCCGGTTGCGGGCTCACGCATTTTCAAGTTCATCGCATTTCTGTACGGAATTGCGGCGTATCTCGTGTTTTTCGTCACCATTCTGTACGCCATCGGCTTCGTCATGGGGCTGGTGGTGCCGAAGACCATCGACACCGGGACCGACACGCCCGTGGCCGAGGCCGTCATCATCAATCTGCTCCTGATGGCCCTGTTTGCGGTCCAGCATAGCGTGATGGCGCGCCGGCAATTCAAGGCCTGGTGGACGCAGTACGTCCCCAAGCCGGTCGAGCGCAGCACCTATGTGCTGTTTGCGAGCCTGTCATTGCTCCTCCTGTTCTGGCAGTGGCGTCCGCTGCCCACGGTCGTATGGGACGTCGCGAACCCGGATCTTGCTGTGACGATCGTCACGCTGTCGCTGGTGGGCTGGGTCCTCGTATTCACCTCGACCTTCATCATCAATCACTTCGAGTTGTTCGGATTGCATCAGGTGACCAATCATCTCGTCGGCAAGGAGGCGTCGCCGCCGCGATTCAAGACGCCGCTACTCTACAAATTCGTCCGTCATCCGATTTATCTCGGCTTCATCATCGCGTTCTGGGCGGCGCCGGTCATGACCGCGGGCCATCTGCTGTTCGCCGCCGTGACCACGCTCTACATCTTCGTCGGCATCGCGCTGGAGGAGCACGACCTCATCGATCTCTTCGGTGACGAGTACCGGCAGTACAAACAACGGGTGTCGATGCTTATTCCCTGGCGCAAGTCGGTATAGCTTGCGCGTCTTTCCGTCGCGTCCTCCGTAAGGAGGACGCGCGGCGGCGCCGAGGCGCGTATCGGAGCTTGCCGGACGCAACCTTCAACGTTTCTCGGGGTGAATCCCCCTCATCCCGACGCTATCAGTGCGAGCAAAGCTCGTCGCGACCCCCGCATTCGTTCTTGCCGAGTTATCGGCAAACAGGAGCGGGGAGACGAATCTGAACAATCATCAACGGAGACGACCTAATGAGACATGTTGGAAACTGCTTCTGTGGCGCGGTCACGATCGAGGTTACAGGCGCGCCGGAGGCTATGGGCTATTGCCATTGCAGCTCGTGCCGCTCGTGGTCGGGCGGTCCGGTGAACGCCTTCAGCCTGTGGAAGCCCGAAGCCGTGCGCATCACCGAAGGTGCTCAGAATGTCGAGACCTTTGCGAAGACGCCGCTCAGCCAGCGCAAATATTGCAAGAAGTGCGGCGGCCATCTCATGACCAACCATCCGCCGCTCGGCCTGGTCGACGTCTTCACCGCCACCATCCCCACTCTCGCCTTCGCGCCCGGCGTCCACGTCAACTACGCCGAGACGGTGCTGCCAATGCGCGACGGCCTGCCCAAGCTCAAGGATTTCCCGGCCGAATTCGGCGGCAGCGGCGAGATGATGCAGGAGTGATGCGCTTTCTTCCTCTCCCCGCAAGCGGGGAGAGGAGAGATTCGCTACCTCATCCCCGCGCGCCGCAATCCCTCGAGATAATGCTCGCGATCCTCGTCCCGCAGCATCGGCAGCTCGCGCGTGATCCAGGCGAGCGAGATTCCGGGTTGGGCGCGGCGCAAGCCTTCCAGGGCGGAAGCCGCGCGCGCGGGATCGCCCGACATTCCGGCGGCGGCCGTCAGCACGCGATGCGCGCCGACGAAATCGGCGCGCTGCCGCATCGACTCGCGCGCCATCTGTGCGGCGCCTTCGTAATCGCGGCCGATGAACCGGGCATAGGCCGCGACGCCGCAATAGATCGCCGCGAGCGGGTCGCGCGGGCTCAGCCGCAGCGCGCGGCGCGCGGCGACATCGCCGTTCTGCCATCGTCCCGCGTAACACAGCGTCACGCCGTAGAAGGCGTGCGCCATCGCAAAATTCGGATTGAGGTTCAGCGCCAGTTCGAACTCCGCCAGCGCGTCGTCGAAGCGGCGACGGAATAGATAAGTATAAGCCAGACCATGATGAGCCCAGGCATCCTCGCGATCGGCCTCCACCGCCGCGAGCGCGGCGCGCTCGGCGACCGGCACGGTCGGGGCCATGTCGGACCAGCCCATATGCGCGCCGAAGATGTGGCTGGTCGCGAGCAGGCCGAGTGCCTTGCCATAGGCGGGATCGAGCGCGACGGCCTTTTCGAGCAGTCCCTGCGCGGCGGCATTGTCCTCGCGGGTGATGCGCCAGTAATGCGACAATGCGCGCATCACGAGGTCCCATGCATCCAGGCTTCCCGGCGGCTTCTGCTGGGCGCGAAAACTCTCGGCGGTATAGAGCTGCGGCTCGATCGCGGCGACGATCGCCTCGGTGATCTCGTCCTGCACCGCGAAGATGTCGGCAAGCTCGCGGTCGTAGCGTTCGGCCCAAAGATGGCTGCCGGTTGAGACGTCGTTGAGCTGCGCGGAGATACGCACGCGATCGCCGCTCCGCCGCACGCTGCCTTCGAGCACGTAGCGCACGCCGAGCTCGCGCGCGACCTCGTTCATGTGCACCGCGCGGCCCTTGTAAACGAAGGAGGAGTTGCGCGCGATGACGAAGAACCAGCGCAGCTTCGACAGCGCGGTGATGATGTCCTCGCTGATTCCGTCCGAGAAATAATCCTGCTCGCGGTCGCCGCTCATGTTGGTGAAGGGCAGCACCGCGATCGCCGGCCGGTCCGGTAGCGGCAGCGGGGCCCGCAGAAGCTTCGCTCCGAAATCGGATTCCGGCGCGGTTGCCCCACGCTTGGTTTCGACGTCGCCGACGAAACGAAAACCCTTGCGTGAGATGGTTCGGATCAGCGCTTGGCTCGCGCCGCTGTCTCCGACTGCCTTGCGTGCCGCATTGATCCGGCTGGTCAGCGTGGATTCGGAGACGCTGCGCCCGTGCCAGATCTTGTCGATCAGCTCGTCCTTGCTGACCACCCGATCGCGGTTCTCCATGAGGTGGACAACGAGATCGAACACCTGCGGCTCCACGGCAACGGGAACCTGCTCGCGGCTCAGCTCGCGCAAGTCGGTATCGAGCAGATGATCCCGGAACAGAAACTGCACGTCGAAAACTCAGACCTCAAGGCAACATCGGGCAATGATGAAAGCAAAACGGATTTCGGCTGATGTCTGTGAGTCCGCCAAGGGGCCTGTCCGGTTCACCACGATCGCGTGATGGCAGCCATGCGATTTACGGGGAGGAATGCAACCTGGATTAGAATAAAGCCGTTTCGGCCGGATTGTGGCGATTTCGTCACGGCGTTGCGAGCAATCCATCCTGCCGCCGCGGAGCTAGCGTGGATTGCTTCGTCGCAAGGGCTCCTCGCAATGACGGTGTTGAGGCAATGGCGTGCGGCAGCTTCCATGTTGTCCTGGCCTTCGCGACAGCATCGAATACCTGACGAATAGTGAATGTCCATTGCCGAACAGTTCCGTGTGCGTAAGCTGCCCTCACACAAAACACCAACCACGAAGAAACGCCCATGCCCGCTTTTCATGCCTCAACCACCGTGCTCGATTCCATGCTGTTCCGCGATGCCTTCGGCACGCCGCAGATGCGGGAGGTGTTTTCCGATATCGCGACGGTCGCGCGCTATGCCGAGGTCGAGGTGGCGCTGGCGAAGGCGGAAGCGAGATGCGGGGTGATTCCGCAGGACGCGGCCGATCAGATCGCGGCGCGGACCGACGTTGCCGCGCTGGATTTCGACCTGTTACGGCAGGAGACCGATGTCGTCGGCTATCCGATCCTGCCGCTAGTGCATCAGATGGTGAAGCAATGCGGCGATGCCGGCCGCTATGTGCATTGGGGAGCGACCACGCAGGACATCATGGACACCGCCGTGGTGCTGCAACTGCGCGCCGGGCTCGAGATCGTCGAGCAGGACATCGCCGCGCTGCGCACAATCCTCGCCGCCCTCTCGAAGCGCTACCGCGACACGCCGATGGCGGGGCGCACCCATCTCCAGCAGGCGTTGCCGGTGACCTTCGGCTACAAGACCGCGATCTGGCTCGCGATGTTCGACCGCCACGCCGAGCGCATCAGTGAATTGAAGCCGCGCGTTCTGGTCGGCCAGTTCGCCGGCGCCGCCGGCACGCTGGCCTCGCTCGGCGACAAGGGGTTCGAGGTGCAGGAAGCGCTCTGCGCCGAACTGAGGCTCGGCGTTCCCGCCTCGACCTGGCACGTCGCACGCGACGGTTTTGCCGAGGCCGTCAATTTCCTGGCGCTCATCACCGGCTCGCTCGGCAAGATCGCGCTCGACGTCATGATCATGGCCTCGACCGAATTCGCGGAGGTCTACGAGCCCTTCGTCAAGGGACGCGGTGCTTCCTCGACCATGCCTCAGAAGCGCAACCCGATCTCCTCGGAACTGATACTTGCGGCGTCCAAGGCGGTGCGCCAGCACGCCGGCCTCATGCTGGATGCCATGGTGCAGGATTTCGAGCGCGCCACCGGGCCCTGGCACGCCGAATGGATGGCTATCCCCGAGAGTTTCGTGCTGACCGCCGGCGCGTTGCATCAGGCGAAGTTCGCGCTCGCCGGCCTGATCGTGGACGAAAGCAAGATGAACGAGAATCTCGCCGTCAGCCGCGGTCTGATCGTGGCCGAAGCCGTCATGATGGGGCTCGCGCCGCAGATCGGGCGGCAGGAGGCCCATGACGTGGTCTATGACGCCTGCCGGCTCGCCAATGAGAAAGGTCTGACATTGGCGGACGCACTGTCGTCCGATTCCCGCGTCTCCGTCAGAATCGATCGTGCCACGATCGAGGCGCTGACATCACCGAAAAATTACCTCGGCCTTGCTCCCGCCATGGTCGACCGGGTGCTGAAATCGGCAACGCGTTGAAAACCAAAATGCGCGAAACTGCGTATCTTTGGGGTGTCGCAAGGCACTCGCGCACTTGTGTCTCGCGATGCTAGACTTAGATTGAGCGAGAGACGTTCGGCAGAGGATTCGGCATGACTGATCAACGCATCACCTCCACTCCCATCGATCCCGTGAAGCTCGACCGGCTGGCCGAGGTGGCGGTGAAGGTGGGCCTGGGCTTGCGGCCCGGCCAGGATCTGCTCTTGACGGCGCCTGCGATCGCGTTGCCGCTGGTGCGGCGGATTGCCGTGCATGCGTACAAGGCCGGCGCCGGCATCGTGACGCCCATTCTCTCCGACGAAGAGATGACGCTGGCGCGCTACCGCCACGGCCACGACGACAGCTTCGATCGCGCCGCCAACTGGCTCTACGAGGGCATGGCCAAGGCGTTCTCGAACAACACCGCGCGTCTCGCCATCGTCGGCGACAATCCGATGCTGCTCTCGGGCGAAGATGCATCCAAGGTCGCGCGCGCCAGCAAGGCCAATTCCATGGCCTATCAGCCCGCGCTGGAAAAGATCGTCAATTTCGACACCAACTGGAACATCATTGCCTATCCGAGCCCGTCCTGGGCGAAGCAGGTCTTTCCGAACGATCCTGAAGAGGTCGCGATCGGCAAGCTCGCGGACGCGATCTTCGCGGCGTCCCGCGTCGATCGCGAGGACGCGCCGGCCAATTGGGCGAGCCACAACGCGGTGCTGCGGGAGCGCACCAACTGGCTCAACGGCCAGCGTTTCCGCGCGCTCCAGTATTCAGGACCGGGCACCGACCTCACGATCGGCCTCGCCGACGGCCATGAATGGGAGGGCGGTGCTTCGCTCTCCAAGAACGGCATCAGCTGCAACGCCAATATCCCGACCGAAGAGGTCTTCACCACGCCGCATTGCCGGCGCGTCTACGGCCATGTTGTGAGCTCGAAGCCGCTGTCCTACCAGGGCACGCTGATCGACAACATCGCGGTGCGCTTCGAGGACGGCAGGATCGTCGACGCCAAGGCTTCGCGCGGCGAGGAGGTACTGAACAAGGTGCTCGACACCGACGAGGGCGCGCGCCGTCTCGGCGAGGTGGCCCTGGTGCCGCATTCCTCGCCGATCTCGCAGAGCGGATTATTGTTCTACAACACGCTGTTCGACGAGAACGCGGCCTCGCACATCGCGCTCGGCCAGTGCTATTCGAAGTGCTTCGTCAACGGCGCCCAGCTCACGCCGCAGCAGATCGCGGCGCAAGGCGGCAACCAGAGCCTGATCCATATCGACTGGATGATCGGCTCGGCCGAGACCGACATCGACGGCATTCTGGCCGACGGCAGCAAAGTGCCGGTGTTTCGCAAGGGCGAATGGGCGAAGTAACGCGTCTTTCAGTCCATCCTTCGAGACGCCCGCTTCGCGGGCTCCTCAGGATGAGGTTTCTTCTTGCGGTGAGATATTAGACCCTCGAACTATGAAGGCCGAGCACGTTCCTATTCTCAAAGCCCGCCTTACGCCGCCGCGTTGCGCAGCATCGGGCTGTTGTCGATGCTGAAGCGGTTGAACAGCGTCGTGAACGGGCTGCCGTCGGTGGCCCGCACGACGGCGTCGGAGGCCGCCACCGCGTCGTAGAGCGCACCGACCGGATCATTCGCCTCGGGCAAGTCGAGGCCGTTGCGGATTTGCTCGCGGGCCTCGTTGACGTCGTCCTCGTCGTCGAGTGTGGCCTCCAGCGCGTCGGCCGCCCGCCGCATTTCATGGAGGTCACCGCCGGCGGAAAATTTGAGGATGTCGAGCCAATAGGGGCGCGCCACGACGAGCTGGACGAAAGCCTCGAAACCTTCCGCGATGATTCCCGCGCGGCCTTCCGATGAGACGTAGAGCACGTTCTGAGACGGCAGCAGCACGAACGCGCCGCCGGAGCCGTCGCTGCCGATCTGCCGGGGGCGGTCGATGCCGTCGACCGTGAACCAGGGCTCCTCTTCGGTTGCGAAGGAGACATCGAGGCTGCCGAGCCAGGCGATGACCTCGCCTTCGGCTGTCAGAACCTCCGGGGTGAGGGGCATCGGCATGGCTCCTTTCAGATAGCTTCGCGCACTTTGTCGCACCCCGGAAAACAAGGGTTCATGTGCCCGAAATTGCAGGGAAATTGCGACGTTAACCGTTTCGCGTCTGCAACTTGCGGCTGATTGTCGGCCCCTGCGTAAGAAAGAATTAAAAACCGGCTACTAGCGTTCCCGCCATCTTTGAACAATCCGGGCCGAGACCCGGCGGATCATATTTTATCCCCTGGGAAACAGATGTCGCGTACATTGATTGAAATCAGCAGTTGCAATGTAGAACTCGAGCTGCGGCCGATCGAACCGTCCTGGATCATCGAAGGCAATCCGGTGTCGCGCTCGCACATCCTGTCCACCAGCGCCGACGGCACCGCTTCGACCATCATCTGGGCCTGCACCGAAGGGCGCTTCAACTGGTACTACGATATCGACGAAACGATCATGATCATGGAAGGGTCGATCGTGCTCGAAAGCGACGGCATGCCGCCGAAGCGCTACGGCCCGGGAGACGTCATCTTCTTCCGCAACGGCGCGCATGCCAAATGGCATGTCGAAGGCCACGTCAAGAAGATCGCGTTCTGCCGCAAGACCAATCCCGTGATGATCGGCTTCCTGATCCGCGTCGTCAACAAGCTCAAGAAGATCTTCGTCTCCACCGGCGAGCGCCGTCCGGCCTCGCTGATGGGCGCCGGCTAGAGTTCAATCAGTTTCAAGGACGCTTCCCAGCGGTCACGACGGAACAGGGGCCGGGATCAAGATCCCGGCCCCTGTTCTCGTCATGACGGCAATCCTTTTCAAGGCAAATCGAGCCGGTAGAAGTTGCTCGCGGTCTGCGAGAACAACGCCGTCTTCTCGGTCTCGCTCAGGGGCGCCGCGATACGCTTGAAGGCGTTGAAGATCGCCTGGTAGCTGCACTGGCCCTTGTCCGGCGGGAAGTTGCTCTCGAACATCGCGCGCTTGGGTCCAAACGCCTCGATGCAGGTCTCGACGTAAGGCCGCCACGCGGCGGCAAGCTCCTCGGATGACGGCGGCCTCTCGCGCAAATGGAAGTCGTAGCCGAGCAGGCACATCGCGAGCCCGCCGAGCTTCACCACCACGTTCTCGCATTTGGCGATCTCCTGGATCGACGCCCGCCATTGCGGAAACACCTCCTCGCGTCGCCCGGCAAACCGGCCGATTCCGGCCGGGCCGCCGCAATGGTCGAGCACGATCCTGGTGTCGGGAAATGCGCGGGCGAGCTCGGTCAGCTCGCCGATCTGCGGATGGAACAGCCAGGCATCGAAGCTCAGATTCAGCGGCGCGAGACAGGCGAAGCCCCTGCGGAAGGTCGGGTCCTGCAGCAATCCCTGCGGCCGGTTCGCATACATGCCGGCGACAGCAGGATCCGGGTCCCAGGCCGAGGAATGCCGGATGCCGCGGAAGCGACCGTTGCCTGCCGCGATCTCGGCCTCCAGCACCGGCTTTGCGGCACCGCCGAGCAGCAGATTGACGTGGCTGACGATGCCGGCGCAAATCGCGGCCTTGCCGTAACCGCCGCTGGCGCTCATCGCGGCGACGCCATTGGCGAACTCGACTTCGCCGACCGGCCGGAATGCTTCTGGCCCGTACGCACGATACATCGAGCGGCAATCGACATAGACGGTGGCGAGGACGTTGTGGCCGGAGGCGATATCGGCCGCCATCTCCTCGATCAGATAGCGGTGCCCGCGATTCCAGAGATGGTGATGGGGATCGACGATCGGCCGTAAGGGATCGATGATCTCCTCCTGATGCAGCGCGAGCCAGTCCTCGCGCGGCTCGACGAATAACCCGCTCGTGTTGATGGGCAGACCGCTTGCAGCCATGGGCGTGCGCTCCCCTTATGAATGCTTCTTGTTCGGGGAGCCTAGCACCTCGTCATCGCACACAGCAGCGCGCGTTGCGCAACCGCACCCGTCATCGCGGGCACAGCGGCGCCGTCGTCAACCCTTGCGCCGCTTCGCCCTTACATCGACCACGAGCCGCCAATCGGTTGCGGTGGCCGGCTTGACCTCGCCGAGCCAATGGAAGAAATCCTCGGTGATTTCCGTAAAACTCCAGCGCGTCAGGTCGCCGGCTTCGGTCGTGCCTTCCTGCACGATGTCGGCATCGCGTGGACGGCCGATCTGCTGGCGGAATATGCAGCGACCGGGATCGAACCAGGAAATCCGCCAGGCATCGATGGTCGGATCGTAGACCCGCAGCGTCGTGCCGTACCAATTGCCGGCGATCGGCAAGGCCGGGCTGCCGGCCGGGCGCGGAATGATCCAGACGTCCTGCACGGCGCGGCCCTCCAGCACCCAGCCGAAATGGATTTCGCCGGGCGCGGTGTGTTTCGTTCCATCGGGTTTATGGGCGGTGATCTCGGCGTCCCAATCGCCGACGAAACGGCCGTAAAGTCGCAGCGCCGCCGCGTGCTCGGGGTTCGGTCCGTCCGCGTGCAATAATCTCGCAAAATCGGTCATGTCGATCTCCTGTTGCGAGGAGATCAGCACGACCGGCCGGCAGCCGACTTGGAGAAAATTGCGCGGCGCCCGCCGTCAAGTCTTGTTGGGCGACAGATGCCCTATGCCAGGATTAGACTTTTCGTTCGTTGGTCGGCTCGTCGAACGTTCCGCGAGCCAAATGACGATCACGGAGACAATGACGAGACCCGCACCAAGCAGCATCATGCGCGAAAATGGCTCGTTCAGCACGACAGTGCCGAGCAGCACAGCGATCACCGGGTTGACGAAAGTGTAGGTCGACACCAACGAGGTCGAGACGTTTTCCAAAAGCCAGTTGTAGGCGACGAATCCGATCACGCTGCCAGCGATGATCAGCCAAAGCGCCGCTGCGAGCGAGACCAGCGAAACCTCGCTTGGCCTGAAGTTTCCGATCTCGCCTGTCAGCCAACTGATCGCGAACAACACGGTGCCGCCGATCGAAAGCTGGATGCCCGAAAGCAGGATAGCGGATGCCTGGCTCGACATGCTCCGGGACAAGACAGTCCCGGCCGACCATGACAAGGCCGCAGCCAGCAGCCAGACGACGGGAAAGATGCTGATGCCAGCCTGCTCGACGTTTTGCCACGCCACGAGTCCGACGCCGAAGAAGCCCGGCGCGAGAGCGAGCAGGGCAAGGGGCTTCGGTCGCTGATCGCCGGGGAACAAGATATCGATCAGCAGGATCCAGAACGGGATCGTGGCCAGCACGATGGCCGCGACGCCCGACGGAACCGATTGCTGCGCGAAGGCGAGTACGCCGTGGCAACCGACAAAGAACAGGAGTCCGCACAGGCTCGCCCTTATCCATGCCTGCGCGGATACGTTCGCGACCTCACCGGCACTCATGGCCAGCAACAAGATGCCGCCACAGAACGAACGTAACGCCATCAGCAGAAATGGCGGAATCGATTTCAGGCCCAAAGTGATGGCGAAGTAGGTGGAACCCCACAGCAGGTAAATGGCCGCAAATGAGCCTATGACCAGCAACCGTCTGCTCATGATTGCTCCGATCGTAACTGATCTCGAAGCAACCAAGTCGGAGGAGGCTGATGCGTTCCGACTTCGCGCCTCACACCCCGTCGAGGATGATCACCGTCGGCTTCGACGGCAGCGCATCCCGGGACATCCGGAAACTTCGTTCCATGCGGCGATCGATCTCGAACTGCTGGCCGATGCGTAGCATGAAATCGTCGAGCGGGGTGGCGAAGCGGTGCATCGGCAGCACGACCGAGGCGCGCAGCCGCTTGGTGATCTCGGAGACGCCGTCGAGCGACATGGTGTAGGTGCCGTCGATCGGCACCATCACGATGTCGAGCCGCCCGATCTGGGCAAAATGGCTGTCGTCGAGCTTGTGGTGAAGATGGCCGAGATGGCCGATGCAGAGGCCCGCGACCTCGAAGATGAAAATGGAGTTGCCGTCACGGATCATGTCGGCGCCGGAATCGTCGCCGAAATAGCGGCGGATGTCGGTCGTGACGTTGCGAATGAAGGTGTCGCCGATGCGCTCCGACACGATGGCCGGCTTGCCGTCCTCGCCCCAGCCATGCAGCACACGTGGAATGCGCTTGTCGGGATATAAAGAGTAGTGCGTGCTGTGGGCCCGGTTCATGGTGACGACATCGGGCAGCCGGCCCACCTGGTAGGCCCCGCTATAGTCGGTGGCGATGCGCAAGCCGCCGGGCGTGTCGATGAAATAGGTGGAATGGCCGGCATAGGTGATCTCGACCTCGGCCGCGGCCGCCGCCTGCTTGAACGCGACCGACATGAGGCGCGGCGCAGCATTGGCCATCGCCAGGCATTCGCTGCGCTGTGGCTGTTGGGCGAGGGTATGCGACAGAGTTGCGCCGAACAGCGCCAGAGCCACCGAAACCAGTCGCCGCATGAATCCATCCCCGATGACTTCAGGGGAAAGTCTAGCGTGCAATGCAACGCGTGGCCAACAGCGCGCGATCAACAGCGCGTCAGTGTCGCACCCTCACGCCGGCCCATTGTCACTACCGCCGCGGGCTGAACTTCCAGGTGATGGCGACGAGGCTCGCGGTGATCAGGCCGCTGACGAGACCGACGATGGGCAGCGTGAGCACTAGGGCAGCGCTGGCAGCCCAGCCGATCGAGGAGAACGCCTCGGCAAAGGTCGCAAGCCGCGACGAGGTCTGGCGGCGGCGAAATTGGCTGCGCCGGGCCTGCACCCGGAACCAGAGCTGGATTGCGGTGGCGGAGGCCGCGCTGACGATGACCGCACCGGCGCTGACCGCGGCCTGGAACGCCGAGGCGAAAGCGAGCGCCGCGATCAACGGGCAGAAGATGACGGCGATCGCGATCAGCACCACCTCGATCTTGGCGCGGACGACGCTCGACGGCGTCAATGGCGCGGTTGCAACCAGGTCGGGCGCGTCCTCGCCCGAGATCGTCAGCCAGGCAAGCCCGCCGGCGAGTTGTCCCGCCGCCATGACGATGACGGGCGTGATCAGCGTCAGTGCCGCGGAGCTGTCGGCAAAGTTGCGCCAGAGCAGCAGCGCCGGTGGCACCAGATAGAGCAGCTGCATCAGCGTCTGCGAGATCAGCCAGGGATCGCGCCAGAGCAGCGAAAACTCCTTGCGCCGCAGGGCATGCTGCCGCGATCCGCCGCGAAACGGGCGCTCCTTCGCGCTGCGACGGCCGGACGCGCCATAGGCGGCGGCATCGATCGCCGTGTCTGCAAATCGGCTCGAGAAGATCGCCATGACGCTTCCGAGCAACACGAGCCCGAGTGCCAGGAGCAGCAGCAGCGCCTCGGCGTCCCCCATCGCCGCCCGCGCCGGCCACCACCAGATGCTCTCGGCATCGGGCGCGTAAGCGGCCAGGCTACCCGAAGTCAGGATGGTGAAGCGCGATAGCGTGCCGTAGGACATGATTGCCGCGACCTGGAGCGCGATCACGAAGCCGGCGCCGATGATCGCGGCGAGGATCTGGGCGACGAACCGTGTCCGCGCCGGACCGATCAGGCGGAACAGCAGGATGGTGACGGCGATCGCGACCGCTGCGGCCGACAGGCCCATCGCGACGACAACGCCGAACGCTGCAAGCCAGCGCGCGCCGCCCCCGAATACCAGCACGTCGATAAAGGGTGTCGAGAACAGCAGCGCCATCACCGTGACGGTGAGCGCGATCGCGGCGATGCGCACCGAGAACAGATTGGCCAGCGTCGCGGGTGAGGACATGATGAGGTCGAGATCGGCGCGGGCGTAAAACACCCGGGTCACCGATTCGATCGCCTGCGACAGCATCAGCGTCCAGGCGAGAAAAATCGTCGCCGAGATCACGATCAGCGAGGATTTGTCGAGCGGCAATTGCAGGTCCGCGAAGCGGCCGATCACCGCCCAGGCCGGCACGTGCAGCAGCGCCGCGAAGAACAGCAGGCCGATCACCGCGGCGCGCGTTCGTTTGCGCCGCCCGCCGGTCATCATGGCGAGCCATTCGCGCCAGGCGAGCCGGAGCTCGTGGCGGGCGAACCAGGACAGCGCGGTGGCCGAGCTCATGCGGCTTCCTGGAGCGTCACCAGCGCGATGAAGAGATCTTCCAGGCTGGTATCGGCATGCCCGTTTTGCTGCCGCAGCTCGGTCAGCGTGCCCTCCGCAACCAGCCGGCCGGCTGCGATCACGCCGATGCGGTCGGCCATACGTTCGGCGACCTCGAGGATATGCGTGGTCATGATGACGGTGCAGCCGGCGCGGACGCGCTCGCTGAGGAGTCCCTTGACATGGCGGGCGGAGACGGCGTCCAGTCCCGTCAGCGGCTCGTCGAGGATGATGAGGCGGGGATCGTGCACCAGGGCGCCGGCGAGGGCGACCTTCTGGCGCATGCCCTTGGAAAAACCCTCGCAGCGTTCGTGCCGGTGCGGCTCGAGCCCGAGCGAGTTCAGGAGCTCCGCGGCGACCGGTTCCGAGGCCGATGGTGCGATGCCCCACAGACCGGCCACGAATTCGAGATATTCGAGCGGCGTGAGCTTGTCATAGATCATGGGCTCGTCGGAGACCCACGCCATCACCTGCTTGGCGGAGACGGGGTTTTGGAGCGCATCGATGCCGAAGATGGAGACTGCGCCGGCATCGGGCCGCAAAAGGCCCGCAACCATGCGCAAAGTGGTGGTCTTGCCGGCGCCGTTGGGGCCGACCAGCGCATAGAATTCGCCGGCATGGATGGTGAGATCGAGGTTGTCGACCGCCAGACGGTCAAAACGCTTCGTTAACCCCAGGACTTCGAGCGCCGAGTCGTCCCGCTTCATCACGGCCACACCTTGCGGTTTTGCATCGCTCGCGACCATGCCCCGAAGATGTTTCGGCACCGTGAATCGCGCTGCGGCAAATTCCGTCATCCGGACTGGACTAATGGCAAGTCACCGTTTGTTGACAGCGCTTGGCGGTTCAGGCTGAATTGGCGAAGGGACGAATGGCGCGAACGCAGCGAAACGACTGCGTAGCGACTGAACACAAGATGCGGCAAGGCGGTCAGGAAGAACCGCCGGTTGTATCGGGAGGATGCGCGACGATGCTGGATTTCGTTCAGCAGCTGGTCAGCGGTGTTGCGCTCGGCTGCGTCTACGGCCTGATCGCGCTCGGCTTCGTGCTCGTCTACAAGGCCACCGAGGTCGTCAATTTCGCCCAGGGCGATCTGATGATGCTGGGCGGCTTCTTTGCCTTCACCTTCATCGGTATGATGGGCCTGAACTACTGGATCGGCTTTGCCGGCGCGGTGGCGGCGATGGCGCTGTTCGGCATGCTGGCCGAGCGCGTGGTGGTGCGGCCGATCCTCGGCTATCCGCAATTCTCCATCATCATGGCCACCATCGGGCTCGGCTATTTCCTGCGCTCGGTGTCCGGCATGATCTGGGGCACCGACGATTTCAAGATCGACACGCCGTTCAGCCAGGGCGTGCTGCGGATCGGCTCGCTGGTGCTCGCCCATGACAAGCTCTCGGTGATCGCGGCGACGGTCATCCTTTGCGCGCTGCTCTGGCTGTTCTTCAACAAGACCACGCTCGGCACCGCGATGCGCGCGAGTTCCGAGAACATGCTGGCGGCCTATTACATGGGCATTCCGGTCAAGCGCGTGGTGTCGATCGTCTGGGCGATCAGCGCGGCGGTTGCGACCTGTGCCGGCGTGTTGCTGGCGCCGATCACCTTCATCCATTCCAATGTCGGTCTGGTGCTGGGCCTGAAAGCGTTTCCGGCCGCCGTGCTCGGCGGCTTCGGCTCGATCCCCGGCGCCGTCGTCGGCGGCGTTCTGATCGGCGTCATCGAGAGCATGGCCGGCTTCTATCTGGCCGAGGGCTGGAAGGACGTCGCGCCCTATATCGTGCTGCTCGCCGTGCTCTTGCTTAAGCCCGAAGGCCTGTTCGGCCTTCACGTCCGCAAGAAGGTCTGAACGCATGCGCTTCCTGTTCAAGACCGACTACGAGGACGACATCAGGCTGTTTCCGCATTCGGGCTATTACGTCTCGTACGGTCTCCTGCTGGCCGTGCTGCTGATCGCGCCCTATGTGCTCTCCAGCTATTTGATGAGCCAGCTCGTCTTCGTCTGCATCTACGCGACGGTCGGCGTGGCGTTGTTGATCTTGACGGGTTTCACCGGGCAGGCCTCACTCGGGCATGCGGCGTTTCTCGCGATCGGTGCGTATACGGCGGCTTATTTGCAAAAATATGGTGTGCCGTTCCCGGTCTACTTTCTCGCCGCCGGGCTCCTGACCGGGCTGATCGGTGCGCTGGTCGGATTCCCCGCGCTGCGGCTGCAAGGCATTTATCTCGTCATCGCCACCATCTCCTTCGCCTTCATCGTCGAGGAGATTCTGGCGCGTTGGGAGAGCGTCACCAACGGCAACGAGGGCATGCGGATCAAGGCGGTGTCGCTGTTTGGGGTTGCAGTCTCGCGCGACAGCCCCACTTTCTATTTCCTCTGCCTCGCGGTGCTGGTGCTGACCATCGTCGGTACGCTCAACCTGTTGCGCTCGCCCACGGGGCGCGCCTTCGTCGCGATCCGCGACAGCGAGACGGCGGCGCGCAGCATGGGCGTCAATGTCGCGCTCTACAAAGTGAAGTCCTTTGCGATCTCCGCGGCGATCACCGGCTTCGCCGGCGTGTTGTTCGCGCACAAGCTCTCCTTCATCTCGCCGGAGATGTTCACGCTCCAACTCTCGATCGAGTTCATCATCGTAATCCTGATCGGCGGCACCTACAGCCTGCACGGCGCGGTGCTGGGGGCGATCTTCATCGTGATGATCGATCCGTTCCTGACCTACCTCAAGGACGACATGCCCGGCATCATCGCCGGCATTGCCGCGACCTTCGGAGCGGGCACGCAGACCGCCGCCAATGTCCAGTCGAAGGTCGCGGCCTTTGCTTCACTCAACGGCCTGAAAGGCGCGATCTACGGCATCATCATCGTATTGTTCGTGCTGTTCGAGCCGCTCGGGCTTTACGGCCGCTGGCTCAAGATCAAACTCTTCTTCCAGCTGTTCCCGCTCTACAAACGCGCCACTTTCAAGCGGCAGAAGATCTACGTGAAGTCGGAGCGCAACCGATGAGCTATTTTCGCGCCGAGAGCTTGTCGCTGCATTTCGGCGGGCTGAAGGCCGTCGATGCGGTGTCTTTCGCGGTCGAGAGGGGCGAGATCCTCTCGATCATCGGGCCGAACGGCGCCGGCAAGAGCTCGATTTTCAACCTGATTTCGCGGATCTACCGGCCGACCTCCGGCCGCATCTTCTTCGAGGATCAGGACATCACGGAGCAGCCGCCCCACGACATCGCAAGGCTCGGCATCGCCCGCACGTTCCAGAACATCGAGCTGTTCGAGAACGCGACGGTGTTGTCGAACCTGCTGGTCGGACGCCACCGGCATTCGACCACGCAGCTTTGGCAGGAACTGTTGTTCCTGCCGGGCGTACGGGCCGACGAGAAGGTGCATCGCCGCAGGGTCGAGCAAGTCATCGAATTCCTCGATCTCGAACCCTACCGCGACAAGCTGATCTCGGGTCTGCCTTACGGCGTGCGCAAGGTGATCGAGCTGGCGCGCGCACTATGCTCGGAGCCGAAGCTGATCCTGCTCGACGAGCCGTCCTCCGGCCTCAACGTGGAGGAGACCGACGACATGTCGTTCTGGATCCGCGACCTCAAGAGCGAGCTCGGCGTCACCGTGCTCATGGTCGAGCACGACATGTCACTGGTCAACCGCGTCTCCGACCGCGTCATCGCCCTGAACTACGGCCGGGTGCTGGCGATGGGCTCGCCCACTGAGGTGCAGCAGCACCCCGATGTCGTCGCCGCCTATCTGGGAGCCTGACGCGATGGATGCCGTGGTGACACCAGACATCATCCTGAAACTCTCCAACATCGAGAGCTATTACGGGCCGATCATGGCGATCCGCGGCATCTCGCTCGAAGTGCCGCGCGGCCGCATCGTCACGCTGCTGGGCGCCAACGGCGCCGGCAAGACCACGGTGCTCAAGACGATCTCGGGCATTCTCGATCCGCAGAAGGGCGCCATCGAGTTCATGGGCAAGTCGATCCAGCGCATGGAGGCGGACAGGATCGTGCGGCTGGGTCTCAGCCATGTGCCGGAGGGACGCGAGGTGTTCCCGTTCCTCTCCGTGCGCGAGAACCTGATGATGGGCGCCTATCCGCGCAAGGATCGTGACGGCGTTGCCGAGGATCTGGAGCGCGTCTACGGCTATTTCCCGCGGCTGAAGGAGCGCATTAACCAGCCGGCCGGACAGCTCTCCGGCGGCGAGCAGCAGATGCTCGCAATCGGCCGCGCGCTGATGAACCGGCCGACGCTGTTGCTGCTCGACGAGCCCTCGCTCGGGCTGTCGCCGATCCTGGTGAAGGAGATCTTCGCCATCATACGCCGCGTCAACGAGGAGCAGGGCATGTCGATCCTGCTGGTCGAGCAGAACGCCAAGGTGGCGCTGGAGACGGCGCATTATGGCTATGTGCTGGAGATCGGCCGGATCGTGATGAACGACAGCTGCGACCGTTTGATGCATTCGAAGGACATCCAGGAATTCTACCTTGGCGCCAAGGAAGCGGGCGCACGAGGCGAGCGGCGCTGGAAAAAGAAGAAGACTTGGCGTTGAAGCAAGACTTGGCGTTGAAGCAAGACTTGGCGTTGAAGGAAGAATTGGCGTTAGATCGGGAGACCCGTCCGGAACAATAGACCGCCGGCAAGGCAGGCAGCGGAGGGGAATGCGACAAGGAGGAGACGTGAATGGCCCGACCGGCGGTGCTGACGGTCGCTGACACGATCGCGAAGAGCTTTTTGCGCGCCGCGGAAACGCGGGGCGACAGGCCGGCTATACGCGAGAAGAAATTCGGGATTTGGCAGCCGACCAGCTGGCGCGAATGGTTGGAGATCTCGAAGGAGATCGCCTACGCGCTGCACGCCATCGACTTCAGACCCGGCGACGTTGCTTCCATCATCGCCAACGCAGTGCCGGAATGGGTCCATGTCGACATGGGCATTCTGTGCGCCGGCGGCGTCTCCTCCGGCATCTATCCGACCGATGCCTCATCCCAGGTCGAATATCTCGTCAACGATTCCCGGACGAAAGTGATCTTCGCCGAGGACGAGGAGCAGCTCGACAAGGTCCTGGCCTGTCGCGCACGCTGTCCCTCTCTGCGAAAGATCATCGTGTTCGACATGGAGGGCCTCAGCGGCTTCTCCGACGACATGGTGATGTCGCTCGACGAGTTCCGCGCGCTCGGGCGCAACCACATGGCCGGCCGTGACGCGCTATGGCAGGAAATGGTCGACAGTCGCAGTGCGAGCGATCTCGCGGTCCTCGTCTATACATCCGGCACCACGGGCCCTCCCAAGGGCGCCATGCATGCCAACCGCAGCGTCACGCACCAGATGCGGCACGCTAACGATTTCATTCCGGCGCGCGAGAACGAGGACCGGCTGATCTTCCTGCCGCTCTGCCACGTCGCCGAACGGATTGGCGGCTATTACATCTCGGTCGCGCTCGGCTCGGTGATGAATTTTGCCGAGAGTCCGGAGACCGTGCCGGACAATCTGCGCGAGGTGCAGCCGACCATCTTCCTCGCGGTGCCGCGGATCTGGGAGAAATTCTATTCCGCGATCACTATCGCCCTAAAGGACGCGACGCCGCTGCAGCAATGGGTCTACCGCCGCGCCATCGATATCGGCTATCGCATGGTCGATTGCAGGATCGAAGGGAAACCGCCGCCGCTGTCGTTGCGTATCGCGAACGGCATCGCTTATCGGCTCGCATTCCGCAACATTCGCCGCATGATCGGGCTCGACCGTTGCCGCATCGCCTTCACCGGCGCGGCGCCGATCGCGCCGGAGCTGATCCGCTGGTATCTCGCGCTCGGCATCGACATTCATGAGGTCTACGGCCAGACCGAGAATTGCGGGGTCGCCACCATGATGCCGGCGGAGCGGATCAAGCTCGGCTCGGTCGGCAAGGCGGTGTCGTGGGGTGAAGTGGCGCTGTCGCCCGACGGGGAGATCCTGATCAGGGGCGACTTCCTGTTCATGGGCTATCTGAACCAGCCGGAGAGGACAGCAGAGACCATCGACCATCGCGGCTGGTTGCATACCGGTGACGTCGGCACCATCGACAATGAGGGCTTCGTCCGCATCACCGACCGGATGAAGGACATCATCATCACCTCGGGCGGCAAGAACATCACGCCGTCCGAGATCGAGAATCAGCTGAAATTCTCGCCCTACATCTCGGATTCCGTGGTGATTGGCGACAAGCGGCCATACCTCACCTGCCTCGTGATGATCGACCAGGAGAATGTCGAGAAGTTCGCGCAGGACCACGACATCCCCTTCACCAATTATGCCAGCCTGTGCCGCGCGGCGGAGATCCAGGACCTGATCTGGCGCGAGATCGAAGCGGTCAATGCCAATTTCGCCCGCGTCGAGACCATCAAGAGATTCTATCTGATCGAACGGCAACTCACTCCGGAGGACGAGGAGCTGACGCCGACCATGAAGCTGAAGCGCGGCTTCGTGAACAAGCGCTATGCCGCCGAGATCGACGCAATGTATCCGACGCGGGCGGTGGCTTGAACAATCCTGTTTGAATAACAGCGAAGGAGTGATGGCCCCACCCTTCGCATCATAAGGGCCCCAAGGAGAGGAGACGTCAATGTCGAGATCGTTGAGAACGTTCGGCTTTGCGGCAGGCGCGGTGGTGCTCACCTGTTTGCCTGCCGCGGCGCAGACCAAGGTCACCAATGAAGGCATCTCGGCCTCCGAGATCGTCATCGGCACCCATCAGGATCTGTCGGGGCCGATCAAGGTCTGGGGCGTGCCGGTCTCCAACGGCATGAAGATGGCGGTCGAGGAAATCAACGCGGCCGGCGGCATCAATGGCCGCAAGATCAGGATGATCCTCGAGGACAACGGCTACGATCCGAAGAAGGGCGTGCTGGCGTCCCAGAAGATGGTCGAGCGCGACAAGATATTTGCAATGATCGGCTCGATGGGATCGGCGCCGACGCTCGCCGCGCAGGACATCCTGTTCGATGCCGGCGTGCTCCAGCTCTTCCCGCTGACCGCCGCCGAGTTCACCTTCAAATTCGACCCGGCCAAGCCGCAGGAGCGGCTGAAGTTCAACAACCTCTTGCCCTATGTCGAGAGCACACGCGCCGCGCTGAAATACATGGTGGAGTGGAAGAACTTCCAGAAGCCCTGCATCATGCATCAGGATGACGAGTATGGAAAGAACGTGCTCGACGGCTTCACCCAGCAATTGACGGCCATGAAGCTGCAGCCGGCGTCGGTGACGAGCTACAAGCGCGGCGCCTCCGATTTCAGCGCGCAGATCGCCAAGATGAAGTCCGACGGCTGCGACCTCGTCGTGCTCGGCACCGTGATCCGCGAGACCATCGGCGCGATGACGGAGGCGAAGAAGCTCGGCTGGGACGTCACCTTCCTGGGGGCGACGCCGACCAACGTGCTGGAAGTGCCGGCACTCGGCAAGGACGCCGTCGAGGGCCTCTATGCGGCGAGCGGCTTCGAGATCCCCTACGAGGACACCGCCAAGGGCAAGGTCCACGACTGGCTCATCAACTACAAGAAGATGTTCAACACCGATGCCAACACCCAGGCGATCATCGGCTACAATGCGGTGACGACGTTTGCGTTCTACGCCAACAAGGCGGGCAAGGATCTGACCGGCCAGAAGATGCTGGACGCGCTGGAATCGGGCGACAAATTCCTCGACATCTTCAACTCGCCGCCGACCAAATTCTCCAAGACCGACCACCTCGCCAACACCATCACCCAGGTGCAGCAGGTCAAGGGCGGCCGCTGGGTTCTGGTGAAGGACAATCTGATGTTTTGATTTCTTCGCCTCTCCCCGCATGCGGGGAGAGGCCGGAATTTACGCAGCAAATTCCAGGTGAGGGGGCTCTCCGCGCGTCCAACTGTCACCGGATTCGCTGAAGCAGCCCCTCACCCCAACCCTCTCAGCGCGAGCGAAGCTCGTCGCGACCCCGTAAGAACCGGGAGAGGGAGAGCACACAGCCCCTACGATCCCCCACCCGCGGTGCCTGAATTCACCGGGGCCAGTTCGTCTTCCCGGCAGCGCCAGCCGTCGGCGGCTTTGACAAACGCAAAAGTGCGCTGGATCCGCAGGCGGCGTGTGACGTTGAAGGCGTCTGCGGAGCGCTCCTTGTTGCCGACGCCAGGCTGCGGACGACCCGTTGTGGCGTTCCAGCAGGTGCCAGTGCACGTCGTGGCGATCTTGCTGCAGGTGGCGAAGGGGGCCAGCACGGCCATCTCGATTTCGCCCGTGACCTGCGCCTCCTGCTCGCCCACCTGGCTGTCGAGCGCGTAGACGCGGTTGATGCGGAGGAAGTTGCCGCAGGAATTGGCCGCGTGGATTCGCGCGGCGCAGAAATCGATGGCATCGGTGTCGGGCGCGCGGGCTGCGACCTGCTGGCCAAACACCTTCTTCGGATCGCCTTTCGCCGCGCCAATCTCGTCGGCCTTGTGCTTCAGATAGCCGGCGAGACAGTCCTCCGCGGACTCGAGCTCCCCGAGCGGCACGTTCTCCTTGCCGACCAGATTGCATTTGCGATCGCGCTCCCGCGTCCACCGGCCATATTCGGCGAAGGCAAAGCGGGCCGCGGTCGGATCGAGCTTGCCGATCAGGCCGAGAACCTGGCTGTTCAGCTCGGTCTCGGCAAGCGCCAGCGAAGGGTCCGCGCAGATCAGCGCGCCCGCGGCGGTGTTGGCGGCGAGACAGTCGAAATCCGGATCGCGTACGATCGCGGCGCGCTCATCGGTCACCTTGAGAAGACATGCCTTCACCCGGTCGAAATCGTCGGTGCGGATCGCGGTCTGGCCGACGATGCCGCAACCGAGGTTGCGCTGGCGAACCCAGATCGCGTTCTCCTCGATCCCAGGCAGGCGATCGGGCAGGCGGGCAAGCCGCGCCTCGATTCCGGTACTCAGCTTCTCGGCGGCGGCGGCAAGCTCGGCATCACCGCAGAACAATTGATTGCCGGGATCTCGGATCTGCTGGCAGTTGTTCCTGGCGAACAGCGGCAGCCTGTCGGCGACGGAGCGGGCGGACGGGCTGGATTGCGCGAAGCCTGGAGCCGCCGGCAAGGCCAGCAGCGCAAGCACAGTCAGCACGATGAACCGCATTCCAGTCGCCCCCGCATAGCCGCGGCCATGCTAGCGTCCTGGATCGCGCTGTGGAATGGGTTTGTGGGTAAGCGTACTTTGTGCTGGTAGCCCGGATGGAGCGCAGCGCAATCCGGGATTCGTGCGACAGGCGGCAGCGGCCCCGGATTTCGCGGAGCCCGTCGTCGGGCGGCGCTGTGCGCCGACCCGGCGGCTCCACCCCGGCCTATAAGAAAATCAACGCGCCTCGGCGGCGACCATCGAGAACCGCACGGGTTCGTCGACATATTTCAGCACGGCCGACTGGTAGAGGACGAACAACGGCTGATAGCTCCGCGCAGCGTCGTCCTCGACCATTGCCATGCGGCGGTTGTCGAGCATCAGCCAGTGGCCGTCGAGCCGTGCAGCGGCAACCGCATGCTCTTCGCCGGCGCGGATGTCGCGCACGACGACGATGCGGAGATCTTCGGCGGCGACGCCCGCGAGCTTAAGGGCGGCGAGCTTGGCAATGGCATAGTCCTCGCAGTCCCCAGCGCCACGCGCGAAAGTCGCGAGCGGCGAGCTCCAGACGTCCTCAGAACCGTCATCGGCGGCACGGATGGCGAGGTTGATGGCGCGATTAGTTTCGCCCAGCAGAGCGCGGCCGTCACGGCTGCGGGCCTGGTCGACGATGGCGAGCAGTTTCAGCGCAGCGGGCGACGCGCAATTGTCCCGGTCGCCGTCGCACAGCGCGAGCTGCACCATGTCATCGTCGAGCCTGGAGCTCAGCGCGAGCCATTTCTGTTGCAGACTGCCGGCCGAGATGGCGAAGGCGAACACGCCGAACGGCTCGGCGGATTTGCGCACGAGGACACCGGCTCCCGGCGACAGTAGCGTTCCAGCGCGAAGCTCGGCGGCCGATCCGAGCAGGATCAATCCGCACAACACAACGATTGCGCGCCAAGCGCGCGAGCGAGCAGCGGTCTCCATTTGACATCCCCTTCCGGCTTCGCCAGGTCCCCCTCGACCTGCACGTGCCGGGCTTTGTTGCTTTCGCGGAGATAGTGCGAGGCGGCCGGTTTTGTTCTGCTTAACGCGCCCGGCTGGGGTCCCAAAACCGGGCAACAGGCTGAAACGGGCCTGCTCAAATTGCGTAAAATTTTACGATTCGCCGGCTAGGAGGGCGGCAGTTGCCGCGAAGAAGGACCAATTGCAGGCACAAGTTGTCGTGGAACTAATTCTGCGCCTTATGGCTAACGGCTCGCTATTTCACGGCTTCTGTTAATTGGATCACAGATTTGGCCCCGTATTTGCCGCAGGGTGCTGCGGGGATCCACGAACAAAAGATGACAGAAGTATCTATTGTAGGATTTCTACAATAGAATACATGGGGTTACTGGAAATGAGCGAAAATAAGCGCTACTTTACTTATGAGTATTTCAAAAATTACTTTGGCTTCTCTGCGGGCGCCCAGCCGCCTGAGAGCATCGACCGCTTGGTGATGCCAAATCACACAAGCAATAGGTGGTTTCACTAAGGACTTGGTAATGATATGCAAGTTTAGGCGAGCGATACTTACTTAGATTTTAACTCCTTTTTTGGTGCCCGGATTGAATTACGCTGGCAAATTTGACGCCGCGATTTCCTTGGACGGCTTGGGTTCCCGATCGCCCGCCGATGGCCACGTCGATTCCTTTACCGCCAAGGCGCACGGTCACGTGCCTGATGGCGCGTTCGTCGTTCCCGACCCGAACCTGATCTTCAACGGCGATTTCAAGCGCGCCGGCCTCGACCTCGTGCTGTCCCATGATGGGCACGATTTCGTCGTTCACGATTATTTCAGGGGCGACAAGCGCGCGGCGATCGCCTCGCCCGACGGCGCGCACCTCACTGGCGACGTCGTCAACGCACTCACCGGCCATGTGCAATATGCGCAGGCCGCCTCCGGAATTGCCGCCGCGCAGGTTATCGGCCACGTCACCAAGCTCTCCGGCAGCGCGACCGCGGTCCGTAACGGCGTCTCCGTCATCTTGAACAACGGCGACAACGTCGAGAAGGGCGACGTGGTCTCGACCGGTGGCGACTCGACGCTCGGCATCACGTTCATCGACGGCACGGTGTTCGGCCTGTCCTCCAATGCGCGGATGGTGCTGAACGAGATGGTCTACGACCCCAACGGGTCGAACAATTCCTCGCTGCTCAGTCTGGTCGCGGGCACCATCACCTTCGTTGCCGGCGAGACCGCCAAGCACGGCGACATGAAGGTCGACACGCCGGTCGCCACCATGGGCATCCGTGGCACGGCGGTGCTGAGCCAGATCAACTTCGTCGTTCCCGCCGGCGGCGGCGATCCGCAGCCGCAGGCGAGCTTCCAGGTGCTGGTCGAGCCGAACGGCACGACGGGCTCCTACATCCTGTTCGACAAGGTCACGCTGCTGCCGATCGCGACGGTCAACCAGGCCGGCCAGATGATCCAGATCAGCGGCGGCAACGTCTCGATCTCCAATGCGCTGATGTCGCCGGACATCCAGAAGCTGATCACGGACGTGTTCACGCTGAAGTTCACGGACAACAACAGCAACACCAAGCTGACCCAGAACTTCACCGACTCGATCACGCAGACCGGCAACGTTGTCTTCATCAAGACGGATACCGGTGCCACCGCGACCGCGACCTTCACGCATCTCCCTGAGCCGACATCGCAGGGGCCCGGCCATGATCCGGCGACCAGCACCCGCATTCCCGGCCCGCCCCTTGCGCGCAGCCTCGATCTCAATGGCAATGTGCAGAAGGCGTTCCCGCTGACCGAGCGCGCGGACACGACCGGCGACACAACCCATTACGATACCATCTCCGGCCTGATCACCTTCGACGACCAGAACCTGGGCGACCGGCCGACTGTGAGCATGAGCGTCGCCGACGCGCCCAACTACGTCTACAAGGACGCCGGGCTGCACGATGTCACCGGATCGCTCACCGCGCTCCAGAAGCAGGACATTGCTGCGACGCTGATCAACATCGACGTGGTCGCCAATGGCGGCAACACCAACCACGGCTCGGCGGTCTGGACCTACACGATTCCCGACCACGTCTTCGACTTTCTCGCGGCGGGTGAGACGCTGACGCTGACCTACAAGGTCCGCGTCAACAATAATTTCTCGGTCAATCCCGAAGCGTCGACCATCGACATCACCATCACGATCACCGGCACCAACGACAAGCCGGTGATCACCACCAGCGTTCCGGTCATCATCTTCGAAGGCGGCACCAGCGTGCCGGGTGGCCCGCTCACCAGCGAGGTGCCGACTTCGGGCACGCTGACCTTCAAGGATGTCGACCTCACCGACACCCACACGGTAGCGGTCAAGCTGACCAGCGCGACCCTGCCTGACGGTAGCGTTCCGCCGGGCCCGCTCGCGGCGTTCCAGAGCGCGATGTCGGTCGCGATCGCGGCGGGCGCCGACAGCAAGGGCAGCGGCACCGGCACCATCAATTGGTCGCTGGCTGACCTGCCGGTCTATCTCGCCGACTTCATCCCCAAGGGTGAAGTGCTGACGCTGGTCTACACCGTGACGCTCAAGGACGCGCAAGGCGCCACTTCGCAGCAGACCATCACCGTCACGATCACCGGCACCGACGCTCCCGCCGTGGTGTGGATCGCCACCGACCATGCCGGCGCTCCCTCCGGCGGCTTCTGGAAGGACGCGGCCAACTGGGAAACCGGCACGGTCCCCACCATCAATGACGACGTCATCGTCATCACGGATCAATTGCACGGGCTGACGCCGTCCTATCCGGTGACGATCGACGCGGCTGCCTATGCCAAGTCGATCACGATGAACGACTACGACACCACGGTCGGCCACACGGCACCGGAAGTCATCAACAAGAGTGCGTTGACGATTGCGGGCGAGGTCAGCCTCAAGGCCGATTCGAAGCTCACCAATTTCACGGCAAGCACGATCTCGGTTGGTGGCAAGGCCGAGTTCCTGGACAGAAGCGTGCTCACCAACGCCGGCGATCTGACGCTCAAGGGCGGCGGCGATTTCGCCGAGGGCACCACGATCACCAATTCCGGCACGATCGAGCTGTTCGGCGGCACGCTGAAGACGCTCGCCGGAATTAACAATGCCGGCGGCACGCTGAAGGCGGATGCCGGCACGACGCTGATCGTCGACACCGCCACCATCAGCGGCGGCACGGTCACCATCGCCGGCACGCTGGAACTCGACGGCAGCAGCGTCCTCAAGGACGGCACGCTGAACAATTCAGGAGCCGTCAACGTCAAGGGCACCGCGGATTTCGCCCATGAGACCGTCTCCAACACCTCCGGCGGCACGATCAAGGTGCTGGCGAATGGCTGGCTGACGATCGACCAGGGCTCGACGGTTGCGAATGCCGGCAACGTCACGGTCGATGCCAACGGCAAGCTGACGGTGAACGGGGCCACGATCAGCGGCACCGGTACGGCTACAGGCAACGGTGAGATCGATCTGACCGGCGCTGCGGTGCTAAGCGGCGGCATCCTGAACAACAACGCGGCCTTCAAGGTCAGCGGCTCCGGCAATGCGCTGGACCACGAGACGATCACGAATGTGACAACCGGCACGATCGAAGTGCTGGCGAACGGCGCGCTGACGATCGACCAGGGTTCGACGGTTGCGAATGCCGGCAACGTCACGGTCGATGCCAACGGCAAGCTGACGGTGAACGGGGCCACGATCAGCGGCCCCGGCACGGTGACGGTCACGGGCAACGGCGAGATTGATCTGACCGGCGCTGCGGTGCTGAGCGGCGGCATCCTGAACAACAATGCGGCCTTTAAGGTCAGCGGCACCGGCAACGCGCTGGACCATGAGACGATCACGAATGCGGCCACTGGCACGATCGAAGTGCTGGCGAACGGCGCGCTGACGATCGACCAGGGTTCAACGGTTGCGAATGCCGGCAACGTCACGGTCGATGCCAACGGCAAGCTGACGGTGAACGGGGCCACGATCAGCGGCCCCGGCACGGTGACGGTCACGGGCAACGGCGAGATTGATCTGACCGGCGCTGCGGTGCTGAGCGGCGGCATCCTGAACAACAATGCGGCCTTTAAGGTCAGCGGCACCGGCAACGCGCTGGACCATGAGACGATCACGAATGCGGCCACTGCCACGATCGAAGTGCTGGCGAACGGCGCGCTGACGATCGACCAGAGTTCAACTGTCGCCAACACCGGCAACATCACGGTCGATGCCAACGGCAAGCTGACGGTCAACGGCGCGACGATCAACGGCACCGGCACGGTCACGGGTAACGGCGAGATCGATCTGACCGGCGCTGCGGTGCTGAGTGGCGGCATCCTGAACAACAATGCAGTGTTCAAGGTCAGCGGTGCCGGCAATGCGCTCGACCACGAGACGATCACGAATTCGACCACCGGCACGATCGAAGTGCTGGCGAACGGCGCGCTGACGATCGACCAGAGTTCAACTGTCGCCAACACCGGCAACATCACGGTCGATGCCAACGGCAAGCTGACGGTCAACGGCGCGACGATCAACGGCACCGGCACGGTCACGGGTAACGGCGAGATCGATCTGACCGGCGCTGCGGTGCTGAGTGGCGGCATCCTGAACAACAATGCGGCCTTCAAGGTCAGCGGCACCGGCAACGCGCTCGACCACGAGACGGCCACGAATGCGACCACCGGCACGATCGAAGTGCTGGCGAACGGTGCGCTGGCCGTTGACCAGAGTTCAACTGTCGCCAACACCGGCAACATCACGGTCGATGCCAACGGCAAGCTGACGGTGAACGGCGCCACGATCAGCGGCACCGGCACGGTCACCGGCAACGGCGAGATCGATCTGACCGGCGCTGCGGTGCTGAGCGGCGGCATCCTGAACAACAATGCGGCCTTCAAGGTCAGCGGCACCGGCAACGCGCTGGACCATGAGACAATCACGAATGCGACGACGGGCACCATCGAGGTGCTGGCGAATGGCGCGCTGACTGTCGATCAGGGCTCGACGGTTGCGAATGCCGGCAACGTCACGGTCGATGCCAACGGCAAGCTGACGGTCAACGGCGCGACGATCAGCGGCGGTACGATCGACGGTCTCGGCACGATCGACGTCACTGGTGCCAGCAAGATCGACGGCGGCGCGACGCTGAGCACGGCCACAGTTAGCGCCAATGCCCAGTTGACGCTGGACGGCATCACGGTGTCGGGCTCGGCGATCACGGACAATGGCGGCATCGAGCTCGACAACACCGTCAAGCTCAAGGACGGCGCCAGCATCCAGGGTGGCGCGGTCGCCAATACCGGCCTGCTGGAGATCGCCGGCGCTGCGACGCTGCTCAACGACGTCGTGACCAATACCGGCACGGTGACGGTTGACGGCGGCCAGACGCTGACACTGTCCGGCACGGAGATTTCGGGCGGGGCCGTCAACGGCACCGGCACGATCGATGTCATTGGCAGCAGCAAGATCGATAAATCAGCGACGCTGAGCACCACTGCCGTGACGGTTGAGAGCGGCGTCATCCTGACGCTGGATGACGTGACAGTTGCGGGCACCGCAATCGCCAATCACGGCACGGTCAAGGTCGATGCAAGCAGCAAGCTGACATTGAACGGTGCGAGCCTGACAGGTGGCGCGCTCACCGTTTCGGGCACGCTGAATTCGACCGGCACAACTGCGATTACCGACGCCAATATCTCGAACAACTATCTGATCGAGGCAACCCTGGGCGCCTTGACGCTGCTGGCGACGACCTCCGCAAGCTCGATCGCGAATGACGGCATCCTCCGGGCCAATGGCGCCGAGCTCGACATCAACGGCGAAGCCGTCGCAAACACCGGCACGTTGGCGGCGATCAATCACGGGACACTGAAGCTGATCGGGGTGACGGTGACCGACACCGGCAGCGGTCATGTCTCGGTCGAGTCCGGCTCGATACTCGATCTCCAGGGCGCGACCATTGACGGCGGTACGGTGACGATTGCCGGTACGCTGGAATCGACCGGCACGAGCGCGATCAACAACGCCGACATCACCAACACCGGCACGATCACGGTGACCAGCGGCACGCTGACGATTGATCCCGCCATCCTCCACACCATCACCAACCACGGTCTGATCCAGGCGAATGGTGGTGAACTCGATATTTCCGGTGAGCTGATCGTCAACTCCGCCGATATCATGGCGGTCCATGGCGGCACGCTGAAGCTTGCGAGCGTCATCGTCACCAATTCCGCCGGGACGATCACGGTCGACGGTACCTCGAAGCTCTATCTGACCGACGTCTCGATCAATGGCGGCAGCCTGAGCAATGCCGGGAATCTCTACGGCGTATCCGGCTCCAATACCGTTTCGGCGATGGTCACGAACACCGGCACCATCGAGGTGCAGGCCGGCACGCTCAACCTCGCCGGCGGCCTCAGCGGTGTCGGCTCGGTGACCATCGATAACGGCGCGACACTCGAGCTCGCGGGGGCGACGGCGCAGACCATTGCCTTCGCCGGTGGCGTCGACACGCTGCAACTCGACAAGGTGGCGGGCCAGAGCTTCACCGGCACCATTACCGGTCAGTCGACAAATGCCGGCAGGTTCACGATCAAGGGCGCGGCCGATATCACGACATCGAGCGGCGATGCACTCGACTTCACCGCATCGGGCGGCACATCTGCAGCGCCCGCCGACATCGTGCTCGCGCTCACCGGTGCACTGACGGGCGCGGCCAATGGCGTCGCAATCACCCAGAACGGTACCGGCGATATCTCGTTCACGGCGACCGGCGACATCAAGGGCCTCGCCGGCCACGGCATCTGGCTGCGCGACAGCGCGACCGGCGCTGGCGATATCACTGTCAACAATCTCACCGGCAAGGCGACGGGCACCGGCGCGAATTCGGTCGGCGTTCTCGTCGAGAATTTGAACAGCGCCAGCGCCGGCGGCATTTCGATCACCCAGCTCGGCGGCGCTGTCGGCGGCGCATACGGCGTCGACGCGACCACGCAGGGCAACGGCGACATCGCCATTGACGCCGGCGGTACCATCACCGGCAGCTCCGTCTACGGTATCCGCGCGCGGAGCTATGGCAGTGGCAGCGAGACCGTCACGACCGAGGCCGGCAGCGCCGTCACGTCGGGCAGTTCTGCCATCATCGCGGTCAATCGGGCAAACTCGATCGACGCGTCGGACGGCAGCACCATCACCGTCACGACCTACGGCACGATCAATTCCGGCAGCAGCCTGAACCAGAGCGGCAACACGCCGGCGGGCATCCAGGCCGGCTACACCGGTGGCACGACCGGATCCAGCGCCAATACCAACGTCAACGGCACCGTCACCATCAGCAATCACGCCAACATCACCGCCGCGGCGGGCTATGGCATCGACGCCTACAATTACGGCAATGGCGACGTCAGGGTGACCAGCTTCGCAGGGACCACGATTTCGGTCAGCGGTACCCAAAGCGTCGGCATCAACGCCTCGGCATTGAGCGGCGGCACTGGCGACGTGACGGTCACGCTTGGCGAAAATGTTACGATCTCGGGTGCGACGAGCTACGGCATCAGGGCTTACAGCATCGCTGCGGGCGACGTCAGCGTTACCATGGCGAACGGCGACAGCATCACGTCCGGCAGCACCGGCATCGTGGCGGTCAACTACGCCACTGCGATCGCTGGCGGCCTCGGCAGCACGATCTCCGTCGAGGCCCATGGCACGATCCACTCCGGCTCGACCTCGAATAACGACGGCACCACTCCCGGCGGGATCATCGCCGGCTACAAGCCCGGCGGGACCGGCACGTTCTCGAATGCGGTCAAGGGCGACGTCACCGTCACGAGCGATGCAACGATTATCGCCGATGCGGGCTACGGCATTGAGGCGTTTACCTGGGGTGCCGGCAACCTCACGGTCACGACCGGCGCGGCCTCCTCGATTACGGCCGCCGGTACCGCGATCGGCGCCTTCGATCACGGTGGCGGCGCCGTCAGCGTCACCAATAATGGCTCCGCCATCGGTGCGGTCGGCGTGTCTGCCATCGCCAATGGCAGCGGCGACGTCACCATCGTCAATCACGGCGGTATCACCAGCACGAGCCTCGCCGGCATCAGCGTGACGCAGAACGAAGTGGGCGCGACCGGCTCGACCCATATCACCAATACCGGATCGATCGTGGCCCCGAGCGCCCATGCGGCGATCTTCATCCAGGAGAACGCGACCGGCACCGCGCAGATCGACAATTCCGCCACCGGAACGATCGGACCAGCCGTTGCCTCGACCGTGACCGCCGCGACTTACGCCATCGTCGAGACCGGCGGCCACATCACGATCAACAATGCCGGCCACATCAACGGCAATATCTCGGTCGCCAGCGCGACCTTCAACAACGAGCTGGGCGGCACCTGGACGGTCGCCGGCAGCGGCATCTTCGGCAACGCGTCGTCGATCGTGAACCACGGCGCCATCGATCTGCATGGCGCGTCGATCTCCGGGACCGGGCTGAGCGTCGAGAATTACGCGACCATCGACAGCTGGGGCACGGCGTCGATCACGGGCACCGTCGCCAATACCGGCAGCATCGAGGTCCACGCTGGGACCCTGACGCTGTTCGGCTCGCTGTCGGGCGCAGGCTCGGTCACCGTCGATGTCGGCGCGTGGCTGAAGCTCGAGGGCACGGTCACGGCCACGCAAACGATCACGCTCGACGGCGACGGCGCCCATCTTCAGATCGATGCGTCGACCTTCGGCGGCTCTATCGCGGCGCTGTCCACGAACGACACGATTGACCTGTCGACCATCAAGTACGGGCTCGGTACCAGCGCAGTCTATGTCGCCAACAGCAATCCCTCCACCGGCGGCGTGCTGACGGTGACCGATGCGGACGGCAATCACATCAGCCTGGACCTGGCCGGCGCCGACTACAGCAATGCCCATTTCGCCGGTAGTGACGACGGCACCGGCCACACGCTGATCACGATGACCGATGACCACGCGCCGGCCTTCACCGCCGGCGGCGTGCTGGCGGGGAGCGTCTCCGAGCAGGCGGACACCACCGGCGACTTCGCCACGTCCGTTACGTCGACGCCCGTGACCGGCGCGATCGACTTCACCGACATCGACTTGACCGACCTGCCGACGGCACAGATCACCGGCCAGGTCGCGACCTCGCTTGGCGCCGATCACAGCACTAATCTCACTTCGTCGCTCACGCTTGACGAGATCGCGGCGCTCAAGAGCGGACTGACGCTTCTGCCGCAGGCCGGGCTGAACAATGGCACCGTCACCTGGAGCTATTCGATCGCCGACGGCGCGCTGGATTTCCTCGGCGAGAACCAGAGCGCCAAGGTAGTCTCCACCGTCACCCTTGATGACCACCAGGGCAAGACCGGCACAACCGACGTCACGATCACGATCACCGGCAAGAACGATGCGCCCGCGATCACGGCGGAAACGAACGACCATTCCGGCTCGGATCTGCTCGAGACGAATACGGAACTGGTGAAGCACGGTACGCTGACGGTTTCGGATGCCGATGCCACCGATCACGTGACGGTCGCGGTCGATCATCTCGATATCTATCTGGACGGCGCGCTCCAGACCGACTATGTCGGCGAGCCCTCGAGTGCGACGCTGCTCAACTATCCGGCCGTGCAGCCCGGGGACATTCTCAATGGCTCCCCCACCCACGCCACGTTCACGTGGGACTTCAATTCAGGCAGCGAGACCTTCGACTTTCTTGCCGCCGGCCACACGCTGTCGCTGCAGTACACGATCACGCCCGACGACAGCCACACGCCAACCGGCATCGGCAACGGCGTCCTCACTTTCAACATCGCCGGCAGCAACGATGCACCGACTCTGGGTGACGCGACGCTGGCCCCGGTCAGTGGAGATAACAGAGATCCGGCTGGCTCCGCAGTCGGCGATCTCTTTGCGGGCAAGTTCCACGACGCTGACGACGGCGCGAGCTTCCAGGCCGTCGCGGTCAGCGCAGACAACGCCAATTCGGATCAGGGAGTCTGGCAGTACGAAATCGCCGGCTCCGACCAGTGGGTCGACATTGCCGGCGTCAGCGACGCGCATGCGCTCGTGCTGAGCACCGATACGCTGGTCCGCTTTGTCCCGGCCGACGGCTTCACCGGGACGCCAGCCTCGTTGGGCGTACATGCGATCGACAACACCTACACCGGCGATGTCACGACTGACGTGTTGACGCCTGCGACGATCGATCTCACGGCGACGGGCACCGGCGGCGCCACGCCGATCTCGCACGAGCTCACCGCCATCGACACGGAAGTGACGGCGCCTCCCGCCAATGGCCCGCTGATCGACACCGAGCACTTCCAGGTCGAGCATCTCCGCGAGAACAGCAACGAGATCATCACCGATCTTCAGGTCATCGATACCGATTCAGGTGCGGCGACGGATACATTCACCGTTACGCTGTCGACCGCGCATCCCGATGTCAGCAGCACCGATCTTTCCCCGACAGCCGGCTCGCTCGACAATATCAACGCGGGCCTCGCGAACGGCGCCGGCATCACCTACGATCCGACCGGCGCCAGCACCGATGAATCCCCGCAGCCGCCCGCGACCGACCAGATCACGCTGACGGTTGCGGATTCCGCCGGCCGCTACGACAGCGTCAACTTCATCTTCAACGAGGCTGGCGACACCAGCCAGGGCATCTCGCTGCAGGGCACCAGCGGCAAGGACGTCATCTTCGCGACTGATACCAACGACACGCTGACCGGCGGCGACGCCAAGGATCAGTTCGTGTTCGCGCCGGGTGCGATCGGGTATGACGATAACGGCCATCCCGTCACTGATTTCTCGCACAGCATCACCGATTTTACCGAGGGCCTCGACAAGATCGACCTGCGGCAGTTCTCGGATATCAGCTCCATCGGCAGTCTCACGATTGCCCAGCAGCAGGGCACCGACGACACGCTGGTCACCTGGCAGCAGCAGGTAAACGCTCTGGAGGGGGCGCCGATCACCGAGCACGAGTCGCTGCTGCTGAAGAACGTGATTGCCGCCAACCTCAAGGGCAGCGATTTCATCTTCCATATCACCTGATCTCGGCCGGGCCTTGCCTGCGGCCCGCGCCCGGCTTGACCGCGGCAAAAAATCCATAATCCTCCGGCCTGAGGAATGGCCAATCGCGTTCCGGCGCTGCATGATCGGCGCGCATGGCGTGATGCAAGGCAGGAAGCCCTACTGACATGAAACGTCTCAAGATCCTGCGGCGGTGGTTTGCGCGGAAGTTGGGATTTGCGCGGCTGATGTGCCTTGCGCTGCTCGTCGTGTTTGCCGGCGCTCGCCTCTGGGATCCGCCGCCGATCCAGGAACTGCGGCTGCGCACCTTCGACATGTTTCAGTTGATCGATCCGCGTCACAAGACGGTGCGGCCGGTCACCATCGTCGACATCGACGACAAGAGCCTCGCCAAGCTCGGCCAGTGGCCGTGGCCGCGGACGCGGATCGCCGACCTGATCCAGAACCTCACCAATAACGGTGCGGTGGCAATCGGCTTCGACGTGGTGTTCTCGGAGGCTGATCGGCTCAATCCGGATCTGGTCGCGAGCCAGATGCGGTACCTGGACGACGCCACCCGCGCCAAGCTGCGCGAGCTGCCGAGCAACGACCAGATCCTCGCCGACGCGATCAAGCGCTCGCGCGTGATCCTGGGCGAGACTGGGCAGCGGGCGATTTCGTCCGAGGTCGACAAGACGCTGCCCTTTACCGGCGTCGCAACGGTCGGCGAGGAGGGCGCCGAGCGCTTCCTGTTCGAATTTCCCGGGCTGTTGCGCAACGTGCCCGAGATCGAGAAGGTCGCGGCCGGCCGCGGCCTGTTCTCGATCAAGACCGAGCGCGACGGCCTGATCCGGCGCGTGCCGATGATCATGCGCGCCCAGGGCATGGTCATGCCCTCGCTCAGCCTCGAGATTTTGCGCGTCGTCACGGGCACGCCGACGCTGCTGGTTCGGACCGACAAGACCGGCGTGCGGGCCGTGCGTCTCAAGGGCGTGGAGATCCCAACCGACAGGAACGGTCAGCTGTGGGTGCATTATGCGCGCCAGGATCCCTCGATTTACGTCTCGGCTGCCGACGTGCTCGACAATACCGTGCCGCCGAACAAGATCGCCGGCAAGCTGGTGCTGATCGGCACCTCCGCGGTTGGGCTCAACGACATCAAGACCACGCCGGTGTCCTCGACCATGCCGGGCGTCGAGATCCATGCGCAGGTGCTGGAGAGCGTGCTGAGCGGCGCGGTAATATCCCAGCCGAACTACGCGCTCGGCGTCGAGCTGCTCGCCGCGCTCATCATCGGCTTGCTCGTCATCATCTTCACGCCGAACCTCGGACCGGTCCGCCTCGTGCTTGCCGGCGCGACCTTCGCCGCGATCCTGATCGGAGTGTCCTGGTTCTTTTACGTGCAATACCGCTATCTGATCGATTTCACCTATCCGCTGCTCTCGACCACGGCGATCTATCTGACGCTGATCTTTGCCAGCTTCGTGCGCGAGCAGCGGCAGCGCGTGCAGATTCGCGGCATGTTCGCGCAATACATGTCGCCGGTGCTGGTCGAGCAACTCGCGCAGTCACCGGAAAAGCTCGTCCTCGGCGGCGAGGAGCGCGAAATGACGATCATGTTCTCCGACGTGCGCGGCTTCACCACCATCTCGGAAACCTACAAGCACGATCCGCAGGGCCTGATCGCGCTGATGAACCGCTTCCTGACTCCGCTGACCGACGTGATCATCGATCAGAAGGGCTATATCGACAAATATATGGGCGACGCCATCATGGCGTTCTGGAACGCGCCGCTCGACGATGCCGAGCACGAGGTCAACGCCTGCGAGGCCGCGATCCAGATGCTGGAGAAGATCGACGCGGTGAACAAGGACCGCGAGCAGGAAGCCGTCGATGGCGGCCACGTCTACATCCCGCTCAATGTCGGTATCGGTCTCAACACCGGCATCGGCGTGGTCGGCAACATGGGCTCCGACCTGAAGAAGAACTATTCGGTGCTCGGCGACAGCGTCAACCTGGCCTCGCGCCTGGAAGGCCAGTCGAAAGAATACGGCTTTCCGATCATCGTTGGCTCCCGCACCGCGCTCGCCGCCAAGGACAAGTTCGCGATTCTCGAGCTCGACTTCATCATGGTCAAGGGCAAGACCGAGCCGGAAGTGATCTACGCCATCGCCGGCCGCGCGGACGTGATGCATTCGGGCGCCTTCCAGCGCCTGCGCAACGTCACCATCGAAATGCTCGCCTGCTATCGCAGCCGCGACTGGCAGGGCGCGCTGGACGCGATCGAGCGCGGCCGCAGGAGCGAGGATGCCGACACTCTGGAAAAGCTGTTCAAGCTCTACGAAGTGCGCATCAAGGAATTCCAGGTCAACCCACCGCCGGAGGGCTGGACCGGGGCCTATGCGCTGCTGACGAAGTAGGGGCAGATGTGCGGTTTGAAGCTAACCACACACTCGCTGTCGTCCTGGCGAACGCCAGGACCCATTGCCCCAGGGAGAAGTTGTTACGGCGAGCGGCCAACCACCAATCTTCGCCAAACGAATTCGGTGGTTACGGGTCCTGGCTTTCGCCAGGACGACGGTGTGTTTGCGGAAGCTGAGTGCCGCCGGCCTTGAGCCTCACTCCGCCCCGATCGTCGTGAGGTCCTGGAACCAGTGCTGCGCCTGCACGAACTGCTTGACCTTGGGCGACAGCGCATGCGGGTTGGTGTCGTGCACCACCCACACCAGCGTGGCATCGTCGACGATCAGCGCGTGCGCCTGCGCCAGCAGCTCGTCCTGCTTGGTGCTGTCGAAGGTCTGCTTGGCCTCGTCGATCAGCGCGTCGACCTTCGGATTCTTGTAGCCACCCCAGTTGACGCCGACCGGCGCGATCTGGCTCGAATGAAAGAAGCGGACGATGGCGTAGAGCGGGTCCGAGGTGACATAGGCGATGTTGTTGGCGGTGATGCCGGCGTTCATCTCGTCGGCGGCGCCCTTGCGCCAGTGCGTGTATAACGTCTCGAGCTCGACCACCTTGAAATCGATGTCGATGCCGATCTCCTTGAAGCTCTGCTGCAAAAATTCGTTCATTGGCAGCGACAGCATCTGGCCGGTGCCGCCCTGTGCGATAATGAAGGTCGCCTTCAGCGGCTTCGCCTTGGAGTAGCCGGCTTCCTCGACCAGCTTCTTCGCCGCGGCGACATCGTATTTCAGCTCGAAGCTCGGCTTGCCGAACCAGGGGCTCGACGGATCGACCTGTCCCTTGGCGGGTTTTGCGAGGCCGTTCATCAGGCCCACCACGGCTTCACGATCGATCGCGAGGTTCAGCGCCTTGCGCAGGCGGATGTCGGTCCAGGGCGAACCCGGCAGCACGCTCAGATGATAATTCCAGACATGCGGCGTGACGTTGTCGACGAGCTTCATGCCGGCAGCCTTGAGCTGCGGCACGGCATCCGGCGCCGGCGTCTCGATCAGATCGACTTGCCCGGCGAGCAGCGCATTGGTGCGCGTCAGCGCTTCCGGCATCGGCACCAGCACGAGCTTGTCGACCTTGGGAATGCGCTTCTTGTTCCAATAATCCGGATTCTTGGTCAGCTCGGCGAGCTCGCGCCGCACCAGTTTTGTCAATTTGAACGGGCCCGTTCCCGAAGGCTGGCTCGCGAACTTGTCCCAATCCTTGCCGAGCTTTTCGTATTGCGTCGGGCTCGAGACCAGGAACCACAGCATCTGATAGGGGAAGAACGAGTCGACCGTCTTGGTGGTGATCTCCACCGTGGAGTCGTCGATCTTGGCGTAGCTCGCGACCGAAGGCAGGCGGGTCTTGACCTGCGCGCTCTGACGCTTGTCGAATTGTGGCGCCTTGTCGTTGAGCACCTTGTCCAGATTCCAGATCACGGCATCGGCGTCGAACTCGCTGCCGTCGTGAAACTTGACGCCCTTGCGCAGGGTGAAGCGCCATTTCGTCTTGTTCTCGTCATCGACTTTCCACTCGGTGGCCAGTCCCGGCACCAGCTTTCCCGGGCGGTCGGCGACGTCCATCTCCCACGCCACGAGCGGATCGTAGATGGTGTAGGCCGTGAACTGATAGGCGCCGGCGCCGCGATCGGGCTGACCGGTCGTCAGCGGGATGTCCGCCATCGAGATGCCGTAGCGCAGCACCGTCTCGGCGCCCGCGGGAATCGCGGACAACGCCAGTGCAAGCACGGCGAAACAGGTCGATAGTCGGATACGCATGGGCCAAAGCTCCAGGGAAGGCTTCAAGGACAATCGGAGCCAAACCTGCAATCTTGATGCCAGAATAGGCAGCAAGATGCTTTCACCGAGGCGTCATCACAAGGACTTGTCGTCGCAGGGGCAATTTGCAGAATAAGTTTCCCCATTGGCATAGGCATTGCATACGATTGCATCAAAATTAGTCATCGAAGCCGGAAAAGGATTGAGTCAATGCTTATCAATAAGAACAAGACCCGCGCGGCGCTGATCGCGTTGCTGGCGCTCAGTAGCGCGGCTGCGTGGCCGCGCTCCGCAAGTGCCGAAACCGTGCTGCGCATCGCCATGACGGCTGCCGATATTCCGCGCACGCTGGGCCAGCCCGATCAGGGTTTTGAAGGCAACCGCTTCACCGGCCTCACCATGTATGACGCGCTCACCGGCTGGGACCTGTCCTCGGCCGACAAGGCGAGCGTGGTGATCCCCGGCCTTGCCACCGAGTGGAAGGTCGACGATGCCGACAAGACCAAATGGACTTTCAAGCTGCGGCCGGGCGTCACCTTCCATGACGGCTCGCCGTTCAATGCGGACGCCGTGGTGTGGAATGTCGAGAAGGTGCTGAAGCAGGACGCGCCGCAATTCGACGCCAGCCAGGTCGGCGTCACGGCCTCGCGCATGCCGACGCTGGCATCCGCGAAGAAGGTCGACGACATGACGGTCGAGCTCACCACCAAGGAGCCCGACAGCTTTTTGCCGATCAACCTCACCAACCTCTTCATGGCGAGCCCGGCGAAGTGGCAGCATTTCTTCGACAAGGCGGAAGGTGCTGACGCCAAGGCCAAGTCGCAGGCCGCATGGACCGCGTTCGCCAAGGACGCCGCGGGCACCGGCCCGTGGAAGATGGCCGCGTTCACGCCGCGCGAGCGGCTGGAGCTGGTCAAGAATGCGGGCTACTGGAACAAGGACCGCGTGCCAAAAGTCGACAAGATGGTGCTCTTGCCGATGCCGGAAGCGAATGCGCGCACTGCGGCGCTGCTTTCCGGGCAGGTCGATTGGGTCGAGGCGCCGGCGCCGGACGCTTTGCCCGAATTGAAGCAGCGCGGCTTCAAGCTCTACGCCAACGAGCAGCCGCACGTCTGGCCGTGGCAGTTCTCGCGCGTGGAGGGCTCGCCCTGGAACGATATCCGCGTGCGCAAGGCCGCGAACCTCTGCGTCGATCGGGAAGGCCTCAAGGACGGCCTGCTCGCGGGGTTGATGGTGCCCGCGACCGGCACCTTCGAGGCCGGCCATCCCTGGCGCGGCAAGCCGACCTTCGAGATCAAGTACGACAAGGTGGCTGCGCAGAAGCTGATGCAGGAGGCAGGATTCGGCCCGACCAAGAAGCTGACGGTGAAGACCCAGACCTCGGCGTCCGGCTCGGGCCAGATGCAGCCGCTGCCGATGAACGAATATCTGCAGCAGGCGCTGGCCGAATGCTATTTTGACGTGCAGCTGGACGTGATCGAGTGGAATACGCTGTTCACCAATTGGCGCCGCGGCGCCAAGGATCCCAGCGCCAACGGCTCGAACGCAACCAACGTCACCTACGCGGCGATGGATCCGTTCTTCGCGCTGGTGCGCTTCCTGCAATCGGGCATGGCTCCGCCGGTCTCGAACAATTGGGGTTTCATCAACAATCCCAAATTCGACGAGCTGGTGAAGAAGGCGCGGCAGACCTTCGATCCCGCCGCGCGTGACGCCGCGCTCGCCGAACTGCACGCGGCCTCCGTCGACGACGCAGCCTTCCTTTACGTCGCCCACGACGTTGGCCCGCGCGCCATCAGCCCGAAGGTGACAGGCGTCGTGCAGCCGAAGAGCTGGTTCATCGACTTCTCGCTGGTGTCGTTGCAGTAATTCTCTCGGCTTGCTCAGTGCACCCTCTCCCTTTGCGGGAGAGGGTGGCTTCGCGAAGCGAAGCCGGGTGAGGGGTCTCTCTCCGCGAGAGACGCTCTCTTATTCGTTAACACTGCATCCGAGGATACAACCCCTCATCCGGCGCTTCGCGCCACCTTCTCCCACAAGGGGAGAAGGGAAGAAAAGAAACAACGTGCTCGCCTATATCGCCAGACGCATCGTCTACGTCGTCCCGATCGTCATCAGCGTCGCGCTGGTGTGTTTTCTGCTCGTGCACATCACGCCGGGCGATCCGCTCGTCGCAGTGCTCCCCGCCGACGCTTCGCAGGAGCTCGCCGCGCAGCTCCGCACCGCTTACGGTTTCGACCGCCCGCTGCCGGTGCAGTTCGGGCTTTGGCTGCTCCGCGCGCTTCACGGCGATCTCGGCAATTCCATCGCCACGGGCCGCCCGGTGCTCGCCGAGGTCATGCGCGCGGTCAGCAACACCGTCACGCTGGCGATCGCGGCGGCGATCATCGGCTTCACGATGGGCGTCCTGCTCGGCCTGATCGCCGGCTATTTCCGCGAGACCTGGATCGACAAGCTGGCGACGTCGTTTGCCATCGCTGGCGTTTCGGTGCCGCATTATTGGCTCGGCATGGTGCTCGTCATCATCTTCTCGGTCCAGCTGAACTGGCTGCCCGCCGTCGGCGCCGGACCCGGCGGCTCGGCCGCCTGGGCCTGGGACTGGGCGCATTTGCAATATCTCGTGCTGCCGGCGATCACGACCTCCGTGATCCCGATGGGCATCGTCACCCGCACGGTGCGCGCGCTGACCGGCGACATCCTCAGCCAGGACTTCGTCGAGGCGCTGCGTGCAAAAGGCCTGCATGAGCGCGGCGTGTTCCGCCACGTCATCAAGAACGCCGCGCCCACCGCGCTCGCGGTGATGGGACTTCAGCTCGGTTACATGCTCGGCGGCTCGATCCTGATCGAGACGGTGTTCTCCTGGCCGGGCTCGGGCTTCCTGCTCAACTCGGCGATCTTCCAGCGCGACCTGCCGCTGCTCCAGGGCACGATCCTGATCCTGGCGCTGTTCTTCGTCTTCCTCAATCTGCTGGTCGACATCGCGCAAGCCGCGATCGACCCGCGCATCAAGCGGGGCTAGCGATGAGCGAGCTTCCGTTGTCCGTCACAAGCGACGCGGCGCTTCAGTCCGCGCCCGCGACCAAGGCGCGCGGCTATTGGGCGACCGTCGGCCGTCGTATCCGGCGCGACAAGGTCAGCATGGTCTGTGCGCTGGTGCTGCTGCTGATCTTCCTGTCCGCGATCGTTGCGCCGTGGCTCGGTCTGGAAGATCCCTACAAGGGCTCGATGATCCGCCGCCTGCGCCACATCGGCACATCAGGCTACCCGCTCGGCACCGACGAGCTCGGTCGCGACATGCTGGCGCGCCTGATCTATGGCGGCCGGCTGTCGCTTCTCATCGGCATTTTGCCTGTGATCCTCGCCTTCTGCATCGGCACCTCGCTCGGCCTCGTTGCCGGCTATGTCGGCGGCAAGCTCAACACCGCGATCATGCGCACGATCGACGTGTTCTACGCGTTTCCGTCCGTGCTGCTGGCGATCGCGATCTCGGGCGCGCTGGGCGCGGGCATCCTCAATTCCATCGTGTCGTTGACCGTCGTGTTCGTGCCACAGATCACCCGCGTCGCCGAAAGCGTCACCACCGGCGTGCGCAACATGGACTTCGTCGATGCCGCGCGCGCCTCGGGCGCGGGACCGTTCACCATCATGCGCGTTCATATCCTCGGCAATGTGCTCGGTTCGATCTTCGTCTACGCGACCAGCCTGATCTCGGTCTCGATGATCCTCGCGGCTGGCCTGTCCTTCCTTGGCCTCGGCACCAAACCGCCCGAGCCGGAATGGGGCCTGATGTTGAATACCTTGCGGACCGCGATCTATGTCAACCCTTGGGTCGCCGCACTCCCCGGTGCGATGATCTTCGCGGTCTCGATCTGCTTCAACCTGCTCTCGGACGGCCTGCGCAGCGCCATGGACATCAGGAACTAGCCATGAGCGAAGTCAGCACGTCAGTCGTAATGCTGGAGCCGATCGAAGACCTCGGCGGCGTCGCCCAACCGCTGCTCCAGGTCAACGGCCTGACCAAGCATTTCCCGGTGCGTGGCGGCCTGTTCGCCGCAAAGCGCACCGTGCGGGCGGTTGATAATGTCTCGTTCACCGTTGCCAAGGGCGAGACCGTCGGCATCGTTGGCGAGTCCGGTTGCGGCAAGTCGACCACCGCGCGGCTGCTGATGCATCTGATGCCGCGCGACACCGGTGACATCATCTATGACGGTATGAGCGTCGGCCAATCGCTCTCCCTGCGCGAGCTGCGCCGCGGCATGCAGATGGTGTTCCAGGATTCCTACGCCTCGCTCAATCCGCGCCTGACCATCGAGGAATCGATCGCCTTCGGCCCCAAGGTGCACGGCATGGCGGACGGCGCTGCGCGGGCGCTGGCGCGCGAGCTGCTGGGCAAAGTGGGCCTGGTTCCTGCGAATTTCGCCAACCGCTACCCCCACGAGATCTCCGGCGGCCAGCGCCAGCGCGTCAACATCGCGCGTGCGCTGGCACTCTCGCCGCGGCTGGTGATCCTCGACGAAGCCGTCTCCGCGCTCGACAAATCGGTCGAGGCGCAAGTGCTCAATTTGCTTGCCGACCTCAAGAGCGAGTTCGGCCTGACTTATCTCTTCATCAGCCACGATCTCAACGTCGTGCGCTATATCAGCGATCGCGTGCTGGTGATGTATCTCGGCGAGGTCGTCGAGCTCGGCCCGGTCGACCAGGTCTGGGACCAGCCGGCGCATCCCTATACGCGCGCACTTCTTGCCGCGATGCCGTCCTCGGATCCGGATCGCCGCACCGAGACGCCGCCGATCACGGGCGACCCGCCCAATCCGATCGATCCACCTTCGGGCTGCCGCTTCCACACCCGTTGCCCGTTTGCGGAGCCGCTCTGCGCAAATGCGACACCAAAACTCACCGCGCTCGATAGAATGGGCCACGAGGCCGCGTGCTACATGGCGATCCCGGGTTCAGGCCATAGCCGCGCGCCCAAGGAGGAAACCGTATGACGAGACCGACGACGAAAGAGATCAAGGCGACGGCACAGGTCGCCGGCGTTCCCGTCGACGACGAGATTGCGACGCGCATCTCCAATTCCATCGGACCGGCCTTCGAGGGCTTTGCGGCCATTGCCGGCACGCTGCCGTTCGATCTCGAGCCCGCGCTCTATCCGATCGCGCAGACTGCGAAGGTCTCGAAATGAGCACCGAGCCCGCATTGATGACGCTTACCGAGGTCGCGCGCGCGATTGCGATGAAGCAAGTGTCCTCACACGAGGTGACGCGCGCGCTGCTGCATCGTATCGCGCACTGGCAGCCGCATCTCAACGCCTTCATGTCGATCGAATCGGAGGCGGCGCTGAAGGCCGCCGATGCCGCCGACGCCGAACTCGCCAAGGGCGAAGTCCGCGGTCCGCTGCATGGCGTGCCGCTCGCGCACAAGGACATGTATTACGATGCCGGTCACGTCGCGACCTGCGGCTCGCTGATCCGCCGCGATTTCGTTCCGACCGTCACCTCCACTGCCTTGCAGCGGCTGAAGGACGCCGGCCAGGTTCGGCTCGGCACGCTGCATCTGGCGGAGTTCGCCTATGGCCCGACCGGTCATAACGCCCATTATGGTCCGGTTCGCAATCCCTGGAATGTCGCGCACATCACCGGCGGCTCGTCGTCAGGCTCGGGCTCTGCGGTCGCGGCGCGATTGACCTATGCCGCGCTCGGCTCCGACACCGGCGGCTCGATCCGCATGCCCGCGCATTTCTGCGGCGTCACGGGATTGAAGACTACGGTCGGCCGGGTCAGCCGCGCCGGTGCGATGCCGCTGTCGCAGTCGCTCGACACGGTCGGCCCGCTCGCCCGCACCGCCGAGGATTGCGCGCTGCTGCTGGCGCTGATGGCCGGCCCTGATCCCGAGGATTCGACCTGCAGTCATGAGCCGCTGTCTGACTATGTCGGCGCGACCAAGGGCTCGCTGAAGGGCCTCAAAGTCGGCGTCCCCTCGTCCTTCTATGTCGACGATCTCGACGGCGAGGTCGCGCGCGTGCTGGACGAGACCATTGCGGTGCTCAAGCGTGAGGGCGCCGACATCGTCACGGTTGAGCTGCCCGACCAGCGGCAATTGTCCTCGGCAAGCCAGCTCGTGCTTGCAGCCGAAGCCGCCGCTTTCCACAAGCGCTGGATGATCGAGCGGCCGCAGGATTATGGTCCGCAGGTGTTGATGCGGCTTCAGAACGGGCTCGCCGTCCCCGCCATCACCTATCTCGAGGCGATGCGCTGGCGCGGACCGGCGCTCGCTGCGCACAACGCTGCGACATCAGGTGTCGATGCGATCATCGCGCCGGCGTCCCCGGTGCCGGCGCCGACGATCGAGGAGAGCGACGTCGGCGGTGGGCCGAACGCGCCGGCGCTGTTGCAGCGGCTGACGCTGTTCACCCGTCCGGTGAATTACCTCGGCCTGCCCTCGCTCACGGTGCCCTCTGGCTTCACCAAGAGCGGTCTCCCGGTCGGCATGCAGCTGATCGGCCGCTCGTTCGATGAAGCGACGCTGCTCACCATCGGCGCCGCATTCCAGCGCGCCACCGACTACCACGACAGGCTGCCGAAACTTCCGTCATGACAAAGCTCGTCGAGATCTCAGGCCTCAATATCCGCTTCACCGGTGAGCGCACGGTCTATGCCGTGAACGATCTCAGTCTCTCGCTCGGCGACGGCGAGGTGCTGGGCCTGCTCGGAGAGTCCGGTTCGGGCAAGAGCGTGACCTTGCGTGCACTGATGCGGCTGTTGCCGAAGAAGCGCACGCAGATCACGGGCAAGGTCAACGTGATGGGCCGCGACGTGCTCGCCATGAACGACGAGCAGCTGTCGTCGTTCCGTGGGCAGACCGTGTCGATGATCTTTCAGGAGCCGGCGCTCGCGCTCGACCCGGTCTATACCATCGGCGCGCAGATCGCCGAAAGCGTGGTGCGTCACGAAGGCAAGTCTTACGCGGAGGGCAGGGCGAGGGCGCTCGAAATGCTCGAGGTCGTGCGCATTCCCTCGGCCAAGCGGCGGTTGGATGCCTATCCGCACGAGATGTCCGGCGGCATGCGTCAGCGCGCCATGATCGCGCTGGCGCTCGCGTGTCGTCCCAAGATATTGCTCGCGGACGAGCCGACCACCGCGCTCGATGCCACCGTGCAGATCCAGATCCTGCTGCTGTTGCGCGAATTGCAGCGCGAGTTCGGCATGTCCGTCATCTTCGTCACCCATGACATCGGGGTCGCCATCGAGATCTGCGACCGGGTCGCGGTGATGTATGCCGGCCAGATCGTGGAGCAGGGCACGCTTCGCGACATCGTCCGCTCGCCGGTGCATCCCTACGCCAAGGGCCTGCTCGCCTCGACCGTCCACGGGGCCAAGCGGGGACAGCGGCTCGAGACCATCCCCGGCACCCCGCCGTCGCTCGGCGAGAGGCCGCACAACTGCTCCTTTGCGCCCCGCTGCGCCGTAGCCCAGCCGCGCTGCCTGGAACAACTGCCAGGGACTGTGGAAGTCGGCCCGGGCCGGGCGGCACGGTGCGTGCTGGCGGAGCCGGTCACCGCACTGTCCTGATATTTGACCGCGACCGGGAAGCGGGGAACAGCATTCACACCTCGTTCATCCCGGTTCCGCTTCCATGGAACCGTTCACGGAGAGGGACCTCACTTATGTACATTTCCAATGAAGGCCTGCTTGTCATCCTGTTCGTCGGCCTGGTGGCGGGTTGGCTGGCCGGCAAGGTGGTGCGCGGAACCGGTTTCGGCATTATCGGCGATATCGTCGTCGGCATCGCCGGCGCGCTGGTGGCAAGCTTCCTGTTTCCGAAGCTTGGCATTCACATCGGCACCGGACTGATATCGGAGATCATCTATTCCGCGATCGGCGCGGTCATCCTGCTGCTGGTGGTGCGGTTGGTCCGCGGCGGTGGCCGGTTCTAATGGCGCCCGAGTTCAATTGATCGAACTTTTGACCTCTCCCCGCCCGGGGAGAGGTGACATGTCTGCAAGAAAAAGCCGCAAGATCGTGAGATTCCGGACTTGCGTGCAGGGCCGGTCGGGGGTGATGTGGGCCATAGGGGTCCCGGGTATTCGACTGCGTTGGGCGATGAGCGCAAACGCGATGTTAATCCGGGTCAATTACTCCTGAATTTGCCTTTGAAATCAGGGACTTTGGCCCCTACCCGAAAGAGATCAGACTGATGGCAGCCGTTCCCGGCGTCCGCCGCTCAGAGCTCGGTGATGCGCTGCGCGCCTGTCGCACGGCGTTTGTCGGCGTCGGCTTGATGAGCTGCATGATCAACCTGCTCTATCTGACCGGGTCGATCTTCATGCTGGAGGTCTACGACCGGGTGCTGCCGAGCCGCAGCATTCCGACCCTGGTCGGCCTGATCGTCCTCGCCAGTTTCCTCTACATGGCGCAGGGCGTGCTGGACATGATCCGTAACCGGATCCTGGGCCGGGTCGGCACTGCGCTGGACGAAGCCCTGAACAAGCGGGTGTTCGACACCATCGTGCGCCTGCCGCTGCTGGTCGGCAGCCGCAACGAGGGGCTTCAGCCGCTGCGCGATCTCGACAATGTCCGCTCCTTCCTCGGGGGCATGGGACCGAGCGCGTTCTTCGACCTGCCCTGGCTGCCGCTCTATCTCGCCATCTGCTTCGCCTTCCACGTCATGATCGGCGTCACCGCGCTGGTCGGCGCCGTCATCCTGGTCGGGTTGACGCTGGTCACCGAGTTCATGTCGCGCCAGCCGGCGAAGGACGCGATGGGCCTTGCCGCCCAGCGCAACGATCTCGCCCAGGCCAGCCGCCGCAATGCCGAAGTCATGGTGTCGATGGGTATGGCCGGCCGGATGAACGCGCGCTGGAGCGAGGCCAACGAAAAATATCTCGACGGCAACCAGCGTGCGAGCGACGTCGCCGGCGGTCTCGGCGCGGTCGCAAAAGTGCTACGCATGATGCTGCAATCGGCCGTGCTCGCCGTCGGCGCCTATCTCGTCATCCATCAGGAGGCGACCGCCGGCATCATCATCGCCGGCTCGATCCTCTCGGCCCGTGCGCTCGCGCCGGTCGACCTCGCGATCGCGCACTGGAAATCCTTTGTCGCGGCACGCCAGAGCTGGCACCGCCTGACCCGACTTCTGGAGCAGATGCCGGCGCAGACGATGCCGACCCAGCTGCAGGCGCCGACCAGCCGCCTCTCGGTCGAAGGCATCGCCATGGTGCCGCCGGGCGACCAGCGCCTCATCGTGCAGGACGTCACCTTTGCGCTCGAAGCCGGCAACGGCCTCGGCGTGATCGGACCGAGCGGCTCCGGCAAGTCGTCGCTGATCCGCGCGCTGGTCGGCGTCTGGCAACCGGTCCGCGGCAAGGTGCGGCTCGACGGCGCGGCGCTCGACCAATGGTCGTCGGACATGCTTGGCCGCCATATCGGCTATCTGCCGCAGGACGTCGAATTGTTCGGCGGCACCATCGCGCAGAACATCAGCCGCTTCGATCCCGAGGCCACGTCCGACGGCATCATCGCCGCCGCCAAGGAAGCCGGCGTGCACGAGATGATCATCAAGATGCGCGAGGGCTACAACACCCAGGTCGGCGAGCAGGGCACGGCGCTCTCCGCGGGCCAGGCGCAGCGCGTGGCACTGGCGCGCGCGCTCTATGGCAACCCGTTCCTGATCGTGCTCGACGAACCCAATTCCAATCTCGATACCGAAGGCGACGAAGCGCTGACCCGCGCCATCCGCGCGGCGCGCGAGCGCGGCGCCATCGTCGTCGTGGTGGCACATCGCCCGATCGGCGTGGAAGCGGTCGATCAGATCCTGGTGCTGCGCGACGGCCGCATGCAGGCCTTCGGGCCGAAGGAGCAGGTGCTCGCCCAAGTGCTCCAGCCGCGTGTGACGCCGCCGGCGCCGATCAAGATCGTCAGCGAAGGCGGAGCCAAGGCATGAGCACGATGGCGCTCGGCGGGGCGAAGCCCGCCGCGAAGCGGACCGTACGGCAGTCGATCCGGTTTCACCTGATGCTCGGGCTTGGGATCGTGTTGGTCCTCCTGGTCGGGCTCGGCGGCTGGGGGTCGACCGTGCAGATCTCGGGCGCGCTGATCGCGCCCGGCCAGATCGTGGTCGAATCCAATGTCAAGAAGGTGCAGCATCCCACCGGCGGCGTGGTCGGCGAGCTGCGCGCCCGCGATGGCGACGTGGTCAAGGCCGGTGACATCGTGGTGCGGCTCGACGACACCGTCACCAAGGCCAACCTCGCCATCGTCACCAAGAATCTCGACGCGGCGCAGGCGCGTGCCGCGCGGCTCCAGGCCGAGCAGCGCGGGATCGACAGGATCGACTACCCGCAAGCGCTGCTCGATCGCGGCAACGATCCCGACGTCAAGGCGCTGCTCTCCGCCGAAACCAAGCTGTTCGACGTTCGCGTCAACGGACGCGCCGGCCAGAAGGCGCAGCTGCGCGAGCGCATCCAGCAGCTCAACGAGGAGATCGAGGGCCTCTCCGCACAGGAGCGGGCCAAGGACAGGGAAATCTCGCTGGTGCAGCAGGAGCTCGTCGGTGTCCGCGATCTCTATGACAAGCACCTGGTGCAGATCTCCCGCCTGACCACGCTCGAACGCGACAGCGCCCGCCTCAACGGCGAGCGCGCGCAGTACATCGCCTCGCGCGCGCAGGCCAAAGGCAAGATCACCGAGACCGAGCTCCAGATCATCCAGGTCGACAAGGACATGGTCAGCGAGGTCTCCAAGGATCTGCGCGAGACCAACGACAAGATCGGCGAAATGATCGAGCGCAAGGTCGCCGCCGAGGACCAGCTGCGCCGCGTCGACATCCGCGCGCCGCAGGACGGCATGGTGCTGCAATCGACCGTGCATACGGTTGGTGGCGTCATCACCGCCGGCGACGCCCTCATGCTGATCGTGCCGCAGGCCGACGATCTCCAGGTCGAGGCCAAGGTCAATCCGGTCGATATCGACAAGCTCCAGATCGGTCAGAAGACGCTGCTGCGCCTGTCCGCTTTCAACCAGCGCACCACGCCGGAGCTCAACGGCGTCGTCAGCCGCGTCTCGCCCGACGTCACCACCGACCAGCGCACCGGCCAGAGCTACTACACCATCCGCGTCTCGCTGTCCGCGGAAGAGGTCGCCAAGCTCGGTGAGTCCAGGCTGATCCCCGGCATGCCGGCGGAAGCCTTCGTCCAGACCGGTGACCGCACCATGCTGTCCTATCTGATGAAGCCGCTGCACGACCAGTTCATGCGCGCGTTCCGGGAGAAGTGACGCGCGGAAGCGCGTCATCGCCTCCTTTCGTCATTGCGAGCGCAGCGAAGCAATCCAGGTTGCCTCCGCGGCGAGATTTCTGGATTGCTTCGCTACGCTCGCAATGACGGGCGGTTTCTTTCTTGCTTTAGTTTTCTTGCTATAGTTCGATTCAGTCCCAGCAACCTGGCGTCGAACAATGCAATCCATCCAATCTCCACCCTCCGTCGCCACCGAATCCTTTTCCGACGCCGGCCTCGCCGTCGCCCGCCTCGAAGAGATCTACGAGCGCAACACGAAGTTCCTGCGAGACCGGTTCGAAGCTTACGTCAACGGCGAGGCAATCACGACGCGGGTGCGGGCCTTCTATCCCTTCGTCCGTGTCACCACCGCGACGCATGCGCGGCTGGATTCGCGTCTCGCCTACGGCTTCGTCGCCCGGCCCGGCGTGCACGAGACCAGCGTCACGCGTCCGGATCTGTTCCGGACTTATCTGACCGAGCAGATCGGATTGTTGATCCAGAACCACGGCGTTCCGGTCGAAATCGGCGAGTCCGACGAACCGATCCCCGTTCACTTTGCCTACCGCCGCGACATCAACATCGAAGCCGCCATCACCACCAGCGAGAATTCGCCCGTGACGCGGTCGCTGCGCGATGCGTTCGACGTGCCTGATCTTGCCACCATGGACGATGCCATCGCCGACGGCACTTTCGAGCTCCAGCCTGGCGCGCCCGAGCCGCTGTCCCTGTTTCGGGCGGCCCGCGTCGACTACTCGCTACGCCGGCTCTACCATTACACAGGCACGGACCCCGAATATTTCCAGAACTTCGTGATCTTCACCAACTATCAGTTCTACGTCGACGCCTTCGCGCAACTCTGCCAGCAGCGGCTTCAGGCTGGCGAGGCCGGCCTTGATGCCTTCGTCGCTCCAGGCAATGTGATCACGCGCAGCGGCGGCGCGACGACGGGCGTTGCGCCCGCGCGCGGGCCGCAGATGCCAGCCTTCCATCTGGTCGCGCCCGGCTATCGCGGCATCACCCTGATCAACATCGGCACCGGTCCGTCCAACGCGCGCAACGTCACCGACCATGTTGCCGTGCTGCGGCCCCATGCCTGGCTGATGCTCGGCCATTGCGCGGGCCTGCGCAACACGCAGCGGCTCGGCGACTACGTGCTCGCCCATGGCTATGTCCGCGAGGACCATGTGCTCGATCGTGAGTTGCCGCTGTGGGTGCCGATCCCGGCTCTCGCGGAGATGCAGGTGGCGCTCGAGGAGGCAGTCGAGGACGTCACCGGGCTCGAAGGATTCGAGCTCAAGCGCCTGATGCGGACCGGCACCGTCGCGAGCGTCGACAACCGCAATTGGGAGATCAGCGGGCCCGATGTCATTCGCCGCTTGTCGCAGTCGCGCGCGGTTGCGCTCGACATGGAATCGGCCGCGATTGCCGCCAACGGTTACCGCTTTCGCGTCCCCTACGGCACGCTGCTGTGCGTCTCCGACAAGCCTCTGCACGGTGAGATCAAGCTCGCAGGCATGGCCAGCGAATTCTACCGCCGCCGCGTCGGCCAGCATCTCGAGATCGGCTTGAAGGCGCTGGAACGGCTCAAGCAGCAGGAATCCGAGCGGCTGCATTCGCGAAAGCTCCGCAGTTTCGCCGAAGTTGCGTTCCAGTAGGCGATGGATTGCCTTTGCTGCTGACAAGCAGCGGGATTTTCGGCATTTTCGGCGCGGGGGTCGACCGGGACGATTTGATGCCACTCATGCGCGACAGGATCATTGGCCATGATCTCGAACGGCTCGCCTTTCGCTTCACCATGCTGAACGACGACGAGGTCGTGCAGTGCCAGATCAGCGACGCCGCGATGGACGAGCTTGCGGGCATGCAGGGCACCGAAAGCAGCGCGCGGCAGGCCCAGTTCCTGTCGCTGCGCGAGACCATCGAGCGGCTCGCCTCAGACCTCTACGATGAGGCGCCGCGGGTCAGGGGTCACGTGGTGCGGATCTTTACGCGACATTTGCAGCGGTAGTTCCGCTCGATCCTCCGCATCATGCCCCGGAGCAGTTCATAAAGTATTCGCTAACCAAGCAACCGGTTCGCCGCAATCTTAGGACCTGCGCAACCAGACGTTATGCAGCTGTGAATTGATGGCCCGTAGAGGTTAGGTCACGAAAATGGAGCCTCACGAGTGATCGCGTGACAAACGACATTGTTGGAAGCGACGCGATCCGCGGGGCTGGTCATGACGTCAAGGCGGACAAGACGCCACCAAACCATTGGCCGCTTGCAATTGCCGTAGCGATCGGATGCGGACTCGTGGGCCTTGCGCTCCGCTACTTCGCCCGGAAGCACGCGACCGACGACGCCATTCAGCATCTGATCCCCTGGTATGTCTTCGCTCGCGATCACGGTGTCGCTGGACTGGCCGAAGCCTTTACCAACTATACGCCGTTCTACAGCTATCTCCTGCTGATTGCCGCCCGATTTGATTGGCTAGGCGAGCCACTTTCCCATGTGAAAGCGATCTCGGCAGTATTCGAGTTGGGCTGCGCGATCACTGTGGCCCAGATCGTCTGGCGAGCGACAAAGTTGCCATTACGCGCTTCCCTGGCCTTCTGCGCGGTTTGGCTTGCACCGACGGTGATCTTCAATGGCGCAGTGTGGGCGGAGAGTGATTCGATCTGGACCTTCTTCACGCTGGTTTCCGTGGCGCTGTTCATGCAGGACCGAAATGGCGTTGCGTCATTTGCGGCGGCCTTCTCGGTGAAGGCTCAGGGCGTGTTCCTGGGCCCCTTCGTGCTCGGCATGATTCTGCGCCGCAGGATCCACCTGGCATGGCTCGCCACCGTTCCCGGAATCTATGTGGTGCTCGCCATTCCGGTTCTCGTCGCCGGCAGATCCTTGGCGTCTGTGCTCGCGGTCTATTTGGACCAGGCTCACACCTTCGATCGCCTCACCATGAACGCAGCGAACATCTGGGTACTGGCTGGCGGAATGCCGTACGCGATTGGAGTCGCCGTCGGCATGGTGCTCGCGGCGGCAAGCGGGCTCGCCTTGTCGATCTTCATCGCGCGCTCTCGACGGACGGGGCCGGAATTTATTCTGCTCGCCGCGTGTGTATCGCTCATGCTCATGCCGTATCTGCTCCCGAAGATGCACGAGCGGTATTTCTACGCGTTCGAGCTTGCGTCGATCGCCCTGGCCTGCCTCAATCCGCGCTATGTCCCCTTCGCGGTGATTGCCCAGGTCAACGGCGTGTTATCCTATCTGGCGTTCGAAAGTGGAATCGTGCTGGGCGTGCTGCCGGCGGCACTCTGCAACACCATTCTCGTGTACTACCTCGTGCTTGATCTTTGGCGCGGCGAACGTGGATTTCGTTTTCCGAGCCTTGCCTGGCTCGGCTTCATCGTGTCGACTGCGGGACTGTTCTCTTATCTGGTCTTCGAAGGGCCCGGTTTGAACATATCGCCCGTGTACCTGCTCACCACGGGTCTCGTCACAGCTGCGGCGCTGCAGCTCCTGAAAGAGTCGCGTTGCGACCTGGCCGGCCCGGACCAGTTGCCTCAATCCTGAGCGTCCCGCCTCATCCAGCCATCAGCTGTCGAACATGATCACGCTACGCAGCGTCTTGCCGGCTTTCATGTTTGCAAAGCCTTCGTTGATCTCGGAGAGCTTCAGCTTGGCCGAGATCCAGTCTTCCAGGTGCAGCCGGCCGCGCAGGTAGAAATCCACCAGCCGCGGCATGTCGACGCGAAAATGGTTCGAGCCCATCGAGGAGCCCTGGATCCTGCGCTCGCGCAGGAAGTCGAAGCCATGCAGCTCGATCTTCTGGCCGAACGGAATCATGCCGACGATGGTGGCCGTGCCGCCCGAGGCGAGCATGCCGAAGGCCTGCTCGGCGGTCTCCTTGCGGCCGAGCACCTCGAAGGAATGATGCACGCCGCCATTGGTGAGATCGCGCACCTGCTTCACGACGTCGCCGTCTGCCGGGTTGATGATGTCGGTGGCGCCAAGCTTGGTCGCAAGCTGGAGCTTGGCCGGATTGGTGTCGATGGCGATGATGCGGCCGGCGCCTGCGATCTGCGCGCCGTTGATCGCAGCCATGCCGACACCGCCGCAGCCGATCACGGCCACGGTCTCGCCGGCCGTCACCTTCGCCGTGTTCACGACCGCGCCGTAGCCGGTAATGACGCCGCAGCCGATCAGCGCGGCGAGATCGAGCGGCATCTCCTTGCGGATTTTGACGATCGCGTTCTCGTGCACCAGCATCTGCTCGGCGAAAGAAGAGAGGTTGAGAAACTGATGCAGCTTCTCGGAGCGGGCCCATTGCATCCGATTAGAGGCGCCCGGCAGCAGTTTTACGGTGGTGTCGGTGCAGAGTACGGTGCGGCCCGTGGTGCAATTGTCGCAGGTGCCGCAGAACACCGAAAGGCAGGTCACGACATGATCACCGGGCTTCACATAAGTCACATCGGAGCCGACCTGCTCGACGACGCCGGCGGACTCGTGCCCGAGCACCGCAGGCAGCGGATGCGGATACAGGCCTTCCATGAAGTGCAGATCGGAGTGGCAGAGACCTGCGACCGAGGTCCGGATCAGGACCTCGCGCGGGCCTGGCTTCGGCAGACTGACATCCTCGATGACCAGAGGCTTGTTGACTTCATGGAGGACGGCGGCCTTCATCGAGCACTCCCTATCGCTTTTTTTGCTTTGAACGTGGGTGCAGCCTACGCCGCCAAGACCAGTTCGCCAACCTCGCTCATATCAGCTGCGCGGTCGCCGAGCAGCAGCGTAGCGATCTTCTGCTGCACGGCATTTTCCGTCAGCCGGAACGGATCGCTCGGCGACACCCGGTGATCGATCACCAGCCGCGACAACAACAGCCTTCGCGCATCGCCCCGCATGGCGTGAATACGATGGGCCTCCCAGGCGAGCGCCACGGCACTGGCGACATGATAGAGCAGGCTGGTGGCGCGGCGCGCATCGGCTTCGTTGTCGGACTTCGCCGCGACCTCGCGCGCAAAACCGACCGCGCGATCGGTGAGGCCGCGGAGCCGGTCGCGCCAGGCCTGTGGCACCGAGGGGCTGTCATCGAGGCGAGCATGCAGGTCGGCGGCGAGCGCGGATTCGGCGCCGTGGCGACCGACCGCACGCCGGAGCGCATCGATCGCGACGATGTTGCCGGTGCCTTCCCAGACCGAGCCGAGATGCGCGTCGCGGAGCAGGCGGGCGGTCGCGAATTCCTCGATATAACCGATGCCGCCGCGCATCTCGAGCGCGTCGCCACAGACCTTTCGCGCATCGCGGGTCGCGCGGAATTTCAAGGTCGGCGTCAGGATGCGCAGCAGTGCGGCTGCATCCTGGCTGCCGGCCTCGGCGCGGTCGAGCGCGTCCGCGGTGAGAAAGCTCATCGACAACGCCTGCTCGACCGGCAGCATGATCTTCAGCATCTGGCGCCGGCCCAGCGGCAGGTCGATGATGCGGTTGCCGAACACCACTCGGTTCTTGGCGACCGTCATCGAGTCATGGTAGGCCCGCCGCATCAGCGCGGTGGATTTGACGCCGTTTGAAAGCCGCGACGAGTTCACCATCTCGGCCATCTGCACGAAGCCGCGATCGAGCTTTCCGACCGCGTAGGCGATCGCGCCTTCGAGCTTGATCTCACCCGAAGCCATCGAGCGCGTGCCGAGCTTGTCCTTCAGACGCACGATCCGGTAGTGGTTCTGCGAACCGTCGTCCAGGAAGCGCGGCATCAGGAACAGGCCGACTCCGCGCGTGCCGGGGCCGGCGCCTTCGGGGCGCGCCAGCAGCATCACGACTTTTGCGTCGGCGTTCGAGCAGAACCATTTTTCGCCGGTGAGGCGCCAATGGTCGCCTTCCTGCACCGCCGTCGTGGTCAGCGTCCCGACGTCGGAGCCGCCTTCCTTCTCGGTCATGAACTGGCCGCCCTGGGTCAGCTTGCTCATGTCGGTCTGGGTCAGACCGTCGAGATATTTCGCCTTCAGCGCGTCGCTGCCGAAGTTCGCGAGCAGCTTGGCGCAGCCGTCGGTGACGTTGATCGGGCAGCCCATGCCGAATTCGGTCTGGTTGAACAGGAAGGTGAAGGCGTGCTTGGCGACGACGGGATATTTGTCCGGCCAGCCCATGATGCCCTTGCGGATCGAGAGCGCGTGGATGCCGAACTCGCCGAAGGCTGCCTTCTCCAGCTCGCGATAGGCCGGGTGGTATTCGATCCACTGCACGTCGCGGCCGAACTTGTCGCGCTGGTGCAGCACCGGCGTGTGCCGGTCGGCGAGCCGCGCGCATTCATCGAGCACGCCGCCGGCGAGTTCACCCAGGCGATCGAGATGCGGCTCGATGTGACGGAATAGCGTGTCCGGCAGATGAATGCGCAGGAGATCGGTGAGCGCCTGATCGGCGCGGTAGAAATTCATGCCGGTGGTATCGGGAGCCAGCAGTCCGGATGGCGCGGCCGCGACCTGTTTTGCCTGCGCGGGAGCCGGCTTGTGCATGATCGTCCTCTTCGTTTCCGCCTTGCGGTCATTTTGCGCTGATTTGGCGCTTGCCGCTTGGGATGATGTCGATCATGCTCCAGTCGCGAAAGCGGATAAAGCCGCAAATTGTCAGGGAGGCATGATCGCCGCGTGGGAGCAATTCGCTCTGCGGAATTGTGATCGTCCTGGCTGGTTGTCCGCGCGGGCCGTGCATAGATCAGCGGCTTCCCGTCTTCGAGAGATCACGTCATGGAACACCCCAAATACAAGATCGCCCTCATCGTCGGCGCCGGCGAAGGCCTGAGCGCATCGCTGGCGCGGCTGCTGTCCGCCCAGGGCATCCGCGTCGCACTGGCCGCTCGAAAAATCGAGAAGCTCGGCGCGCTCTGCAGCGAGACTGGCGCCAAGGCCTATGCCTGCAACGCCACAGACCCTGATGAGGTCGAGCGCCTGTTCGGCCTGGTCGAACGCGAGATCGGCACGCCTGATTTGGTCGTCTACAACGCCAGCGGCCGGGCGCGCGGGCCGTTTGTCGATCTCGTTCCGGCCGACGTGGCGAACGCCATTGCGGTCAGTGCCTATGGCGGCTTCCTGGTGGCGCAGCAGGCGGCCAGGCGCATGCTGCCGAACCAGCACGGTGCGATCCTGTTCACCGGCGCCTCGGCCAGCGTCAAGGGCTATGCGCAGTCCGCACCGTTCGCGATGGGCAAATTCGCACTGCGCGGGCTGGCGCAGAGCATGGCGCGCGAATTGTCGCCGCAAGGCATCCATGTCGCGCATTTCGTGATCGATGGCGGCATCAGGAGCGCAGCGCGCGCGGAAGCGCCGGAGAAGCCGGATTCGATGCTCGATCCCGATGCCATCGCGGAGAGCTACTGGAACGTGTTGCAGCAGCCGCGCAGCGCCTGGAGCTGGGAGCTGGAGCTGCGGCCCTGGGTGGAGAAGTTTTGAGGCGATAAATTCACAACGACCGTCATTGCGAGCGAAGCGAAGCAATCCAGAAATGCCTCCACTGAAAAAGGCTGGATTGCTTCGTCGCTTCGCTCCTCGCAATGGCGAAACAGAGGGAGCGGCATGACCACGGAAACCACCATCGATACCGGCACCAGTGAACTCCTCTGCGTGATCCGCGATCGCGTCGCCGTCATCACGCTGAACCGGCCCGAGGCGCGCAACTCGCTGTCGGACGCACTGACTCCGGCGCTGCGCACGATGATCCGCTCCTGCGGCGAGAACCCCGATGTCGGCGCGCTGCTGCTCACCGGCGCGGGCGAAGCGTTCTGCGCGGGCGGCAACGTCAAGGGCATGGGCGCGCATCGCGACCCGAAGAAGCTGGAAATGTCCTTTGACGACAAGGTCGCCGATCTCCAGGAGCGGCAGCGCCTGCTCACCGGCGCGCTGGTGTCGGTGCGCAAGCCGACGATCGCGGCGCTGCCGGGGCCGGCGGTCGGCGCGGGGCTCGCCATCGCCATGGCCTGCGACATCCGCATTGCCGCGCAATCGGCCTTCGTGGCCACCGGCTATGCGCGCATTGCGCTCAGCGGCGACTATGGCATCGCGTGGCTGTTGACGCGCCTCGTCGGCACCGCGCGGGCGCGCGAGCTGCTGTTCACCGGCGATCGGGTCGATGCCGTCAGGTGCGAGGCCATCGGTCTCGTCAACCGCGTGGTGCCCGACGATAAATTGCAGGCGGAGGCCTTTGCGTTGGCGAAATCCCTTGCCGGAGGTCCGCGCCTCGCGTTGCGCTACATGAAGGACAATCTCGACGAGGCCCTGCTGTTCGACTTCGAGACCGCGCGCGACCACGAAGCCGAGCGTCTGGTCCGCCTGACCACGACCGCCGACCACAAGGAGGCGGTGCAGGCCTTCATCGACAAACGCAAGGCGGTGTTCACGGGGAAGTAGGGGCGAAAAAAATGCCCGGCACTGGTTTCGCCAGGCCGGGCACGAGTGGAGTCAGGCCGAGGCTGAGGGGCTATCGGCCTGACGGGAAAGGGCGACGAGACGCCAGCTCGCGCAAGGAATGTCTTTCGGTGCGACGGAGATCTCCTTGTCGAAGCGCACCAGCTTCCAGTCGTCAGGATGTTTGACGAAGGCGAAGCTCGATTTGCGTGCGAGCGAGATCATGGCCGCGTTGGAGCGCAACGTGTCGCCGAACATGTGGTCGGCGCCAAGCGCGGCGGCGCGGCATTCAAGATTCTTCATCAGCACGGTGGCGATACCGTGGCCCTGCCAGCGGTCGGCAACCGACAGGCCGAATTCAAGCGTCGCGGTTTCGGCATGCAGCGCATAGCGCGCTTCGGCGACGATGGTCTCGAAGCCGTCGACCATCATGGTCGCCACCACGGTGAAACGTTCGCGTTCGCCGATTTGAAGGAATTCGTGCAGCAGGCCCTGCGGCAGTTCGCTGATCGCGCCGAAGAAGCGGTTGTAGCGGGACCGCGTCGAGAGCGAGCGAAAATAGTGCTGGAGCTCCTCGGTGTCGCGCGGCTCGACGAAGCGAACGCGCAGCGCCTCGCCGTGTCGCGTGCGCAGCGTGTCCGAATATTGCTTCAGATCTTCCAGGCGAAGGGTGCTCATGACACGCGCCCCCAAGGGGACCAAAGGGAAAAGGGACCGCCGGCGCCCCCACAGTCAGGCGGCGCCGGCCTGGCGGCCAATCAGGCCCGCCAGAAGGGTTTGTCGGCCTCGTAGGCCACATCGCTCCAGGACAGCCCGACGTCCTGAAGGTCGCGCGCGGACCAGTTGGTGAGCTCCCGCCGGGTCCGGTAGCGCTCGTGCCAGATGTGAATGGTCTCGCCGATCTGGTGGATCAGCCCTGGCGCATGATGATTTGTCATCGAATTCTCAGTCAAAGTAGACATTGTCAGCTCCTGGAGCTAAGTTGACCGCTAATATCTGCTTGCGGGTGCACTGCGACAAACGACAATTTGTACTCTTTCGCATGAAATAACGTCATGTATCCTGCTGCCATATGACTGCCAGATTGCCCTCCCTGAACGGATTGCGGGCCTTTGAGGCCGCCGCGCGCCATCTCAGCTTCACGCTGGCGGCGTCCGAGCTGAACGTGACCCAGACCGCGATCAGCCATCAGATCCGCAGGCTCGAGGAGGAGCTCGGCATCCGCCTGTTCGTCCGGCAGAACCGCGCGCTGACGCTGACGCCGGAGGCGCGCGACTATCTGCCGGGCGTCCGCGCCGCCTTCAACGACCTACGTCTCGCCACCGACCGGCTGCTGCGCAAGGACGATGACAAGGTGCTGACGGTCTCGACGCTGGCTTCGCTGGCCGCAAAATGGCTGCTGCCGCGGCTGACCGATTTCCAGGAGCACCATCCCGGCATCGACGTCCGCATCACCACCTCCACCAGCCTCGTCGACTTCCAGCGCGACAATGTCGATGCCGCGATCCGTTACGGGCGCGGCCAGTGGGCGGGCTTGCGCGCCGACTGGCTGATGGCGGACGAGCTGTTTCCGGTGTGCAGCCCGTCTCTGCTGCGCGGTGACAAGCCGTTGCGCTGTCCCGAGGACCTCAAGAGCCACATGCTGCTGCACACCTCCAATGCCAACAGCGACGACTGGCGGCTGTGGTTGACGGCGGCGGGTCAGCCGGCCGACATCGCCAGGCAGCCCGGCATCACCTTCGACATGATCTTCATGACCATTCAGGCCGCGATCGACGGCATCGGCGTGGCGATGGGGCGGACCTCCTACGTTCAGGACGACATTGCCAAGGGGCGACTAGTGGTCCCGTTCAAGATCGCGCTGCCGGCCGATGCCGGCTTCTACCTGGTCGCGCCGGAGGGCCGCCGCGAGGCGCCGAAGCTCGCCGCATTCCGCGACTGGATGATCGCGGCAACGCAGAATAAAGCTTGAGATCGCCGGCGCAATTCCGCGCCGTCTGCTTCGCTACAGGTCCACCACGACGTAGTCGCTCTCGACTTTCACCGGTATCGTCTCGGCGACATACGGCCCCTTCACCACGCTCGCACCCGGCTCGACATGGGCCGGGTACGCCTTGACGCGGAAGCGGCGGGGGTCGCAATAGGACTGGCCGGTGCGGATGTCGAACTCCCAGCCGTGCCAGGGGCAGCGGAGGATCTCGCCGAGCTTGGTGTATTCGATCTCGCCCGGATCGGTCGATTGCGCGAGTCCGATCAAGGGTCCCTCGCACAGCGCCGCGCCCTGATGCGGGCAGCGGTTCATCAGGCCGAAATATTCACCCTTGATGTTGAAGATTGCGATCGGCCGTCCGTCGATCTCCAAAAATTTTCGCGTGCCGGGCGGAAGCTCATCGGCCGCGGCAATCACATGCCGCGCCATCAAGCGATCCCGTACAGCTTCTTCGCATTGCCCAGATAGAAGGCCTCGCGATCATCGTCGTTGACGCCTGCGGGCAGCACGCGCGAGGGCTCGTCGTAATCCCAGTGCGGATAGTCGGTGGCGAACAGCAGCCGGTCCCAGCCGATCCACTTGATGACGTCGAACAGATCCTCGCGCCGCTCCGGATCCTCCATCGGCTGCGTCGTCCACCACACCTGCTCGCGGATATATTCGGACGGCGGCCGTTTGACATGCGGCACCTCGCTGCGCAGCCGTTGCCAAACCTTGTCGAGTCGCCACGCCAGCGACGGCGCCCAGCCGAAGCCGGCCTCGATCATCACCATCTTCAATTTCGGGAAACGCTCGAACACGCCCTCCAGCACCAGGCTCGCGAGCGCCGATTGCTGGCACTGGGAGTGGCCGACCATCTCCTCGATGTAATAGGAGGGCCAGCCCGACGGCGTGATCGGGTTGCCGCCGAAGCCGAAGGCGTGGACGCCGACGGGAAGGCCGGCCTCTTCCGCGGCCTGATAGATCGGCCAGTAGCGGCGCTGGCCGAGCGGCTCGACATTGCGGCTGAGCAGCAGCACCTGCACGAAGTTCTTGTCGCCGGCGCGCTCGCGGATTTCGGCTGCGGCCGACAGCCCGTCCTCATTACCGACGACGATGGAGGCCTTCAGCCGCTTGTCCTTGCTGGTCCATTTGTCGATCTGCCAATCGTTGATCGCCGAGCACAAAGCGGCCGAGAGCTCGTGATTGCGGATGCCCTGGCCGGTGTTGAGCGGATTGAGCACGCCGAGCTGCACGTTGTTGGGATCGAGCAACTGCTTCTGCATGAAGGACAGCGAGGAGCCCTGCGGCCCGCCTTCCGGCGGATAGGCGTCGCGGCGCGAGGCGTTGGGCTGGGCCTTCGGATAGGGCGGACCTTCCATCATGCCCTGATAGGCATGGACGCCGTAGACTTCGAGATGATGCTGCCAGCGTTTGGCCAGATAGGGATAGAGCTCGGCGCGGGTCGCGCGTGCCGGATGGATGTCGCAGTCCGCGATCGCGGTTTTGACGGCCAGTGGGGAAGCGGCTTCGGAGCTTTCGCGGAACTGAATATTCATCGCCTTGCCTCCTTTGGCAGCGGCTAAGTCAGGCGGGGATAGGTCGCATGCGGATTATCGATCATGATCTTGCGCACGAGATCGGGGGTGAGACCTGCGGGCAGCGCCTCCTGGCCGTCGAACTGCCAGTGCGGATAGTCGGTGGAGAATAGGACTAATTCGTCCGACTGCATATGATCAAACAGGCGAATTAATGTCGCCTCATCCGGCGGTGCATCGAATGGCTGTAACGAGAAGCGGATGTTGCTGCGCACAATGTCCAGCGGTGCGCGATCGACCCACGGCGTCTCCATCCGCACCCCACGCCAGAACTTGTGCAGGCGCCACAGAAATGGGGAGATCCAGGACACCCCGGATTCCAGCATCACCATCCTCAGGCGTGGATATTTGGCGAACACGCCCTCGACGATCAGGCTGGTGAGCTGGGTCTGGAACGCCTGGGCCTGACCGGCATAATCCTCGATGTGGTAGGACCCCCAGCCCACGGCCGTCGGCGGATTGTGATAGGCGGAACCGGCATGAATGCCGATCGGAAGTTCCAGCCGTTCTGCCGCCTCGTAGATCGGCCAGAGCGCGCGCTTGCCGAGCGGCGTGTCGCCCATCACCAGCATCAGCACCTGCACGAAGCGGCGATCCGTCGCACAGCGCTCGATCTCGGCGACGGCCTTCTCGACGCTTTGGGTGGGAATCACGATCGAGCCGCGCAGCCGCGGATCGCGATCGAGCCATTCCTTCGCGAGCCAGTCGTTCAGTGCGCGGCAGAAGGCGGCCTGCAGATCCTCTGAAAACACCATCTGCACGCCATAAAGCGGATTGCAGATAGCATGCGAGAGCTGGAAGGGATCGAGCACATGGCGCTGCATGTCCGCTAGGCTCTCGCCCGGCTTGCCGCTTTCAGGGCGCCAGTCGGGCCGCGCCGTGATCGGCGAGTTTTGCGGGTAGGATTGCGAGATGAGATCGACCATGCCGCGCGTCGTCACCTGATCGCGCCAATAGTCGTTCAGGTAGGGCAGCAGGCTGGTCAGATGCGGCACGGCCGGATGCACATCGCAATCCACCCCGCCGGCGATCAGGGACGCCATGACGTGTCCTTCACGTTTCCTCGTCGCGTCGTCTCGCGGGCGGCGCTTGGCCGCTCCGCCTTTGGCCGCCATTCAAGCAGGCCTGCCCGTTGGCTGCAACTCGGCCAACGGCGCTGTCATATGCTAGAAAGGCCGAGCTCGGTTGCGAAGGCATAAGGGGTCAGGGAATGAAAGAGCTCGTTAGCATTGCGGAACAGGTCGCCGCAAAACTGATCGCGCGCAAACAGACCATTGCCGTGGCGGAATCCTCGACCGGCGGACTGATCTCGGCCAGCCTTCTCGCGGTCCCCGGCGCGTCCGCCTATTTCCTCGGCGGCGCCGTGGTCTATACCCGCGATGCCCGGCGCGTGCTGATGGATATTTCGGACGAAGGAATGAAGGGCTTTCGTTCCTCGTCGGAGCCCTACGCGCAACTGCTGGCCGAGCGGATGCGCATCCGCTTCAACTGCGACTGGGGCCTGTCCGAAACCGGCGCGTCCGGTCCCACCGGCAATCGCTACGGCGATGCGGCGGGCCACAGCTGCATGGCGGTCGCCGGGCCCGCAGTCGAGGTGATGACGCTGGAGACGGGCGACAATGACCGCTTCGCCAATATGCAGATATTTGCAGCGACAGCGCTGAAATTGCTGCTGAAGAATCTGGGGCGGTGACCTCGCGGCCTCCCGGAGATCTGGCTGTCCCGGAGAATGTGCAGTCTGACGCGCTCCCTACCGCGACACGTGCGCCGACACAGCCCGCCACGTCTCGTCCTTCTTCGCCCAGCAATCGGTATATCGCCCGGTGGCCTGCTGGCCGTCCGCATTGGTGTAGCTGGTTGCCGCATGGATGATGGCGAAATCGCCCATAATACGGATGATGACCTCGTGTGCCCTGAGGTCACGGATCGCAATCGGCCGCGCCGTCTGCTTCAGGAAGGCCTCGCGATCGACCAGCGTCTTGTCGGGATTGGAGCAGTAGAACTCCGGCGCCAATATTTCGTCGAAGCGCTTGACGTCGCAATTCTGCACCGAGGCGACATAGTCGCGGTTGAGCGCGGTGAGCTGTTCGAGGTCGTTGTTCATGAGATTTCTCTCAGTCATTGAACAAGGGCGGCGGCACGAACCCGCCGAACTCGCGTTCGATCAGCTCGGCGAGCTTCAGCGGCGTGCGGTCCTCGAGGAAGGGCCCGATGATCTGCACGCCGACCGGCAGGCCGTCGTTCGACAGGCCGAGCGGAACGGCCGTTGCCGGCAGGCCCGTCAGCGTGGCGATGCCGGGCCACGCAAGCTGGTCCGGATAGGCGTGGTCCTTGCCATCGATATTGATTCGGCGCTTTTCCTGCTCCGGCGAATGATCATGCGGATAGGCCGGGGTCGGCATGATCGGGCAGATCACCGCATCGAATGTCCTGAACAATTGCCGCCATTGCGCGCGCAGGCCGGCGCGAGCGCCCTCGTCGAACACCCAGGCCTGATGTGTGCTGGTCATGCCGCGCAGCCGCTCGGCAGAAAGGCTCTTGTCTTCTGGTGAGAGCTGCGCTGCCCCGGCACGCGCGCCGGCGAGAATGTCCGGCGGAAAGAAGGCGCCGAGAAAACCCATCAGCATGCGCATGTAGAGGCGGGAGGCTTCCGTGAAGTCAGGAAACAGCGGGCTTTCACGTGTGATGCTCGCACCTGCGCCCGCCAATTGTTTCGCCAGCTTCTCGATCGCGGTGCAAATGTCGGCATTCGCAGGCAGCAGCGGGTGGCTGTCGATCACCAGCACACGGAAATCCTTCAACGCACGGTGTCGCGCCTCCGGCAGCGCGAGCTTGTATCCGATGCCCAGGTCCAACGGATCGGGGCCTGCCATCACATCCAGGAGCAGGGGCAGGTCGACGGCGCTGCGCGCCATCGGACCGATCACCGCCATATCGCGCTCCATCGGGATGGCTGGAAACGGCGGCGGCGTGTGGCCACGCGTTGGACAGAGATTGTAGGTCGGCTTGTGCGCATAAACCCCGCAATGGAAGGCGGGCACGCGCAGCGAGCCGCCGATGTCGGACCCGAGCGAGAGTGGTCCGTAGCCTGCCGCCAGCGCCGCAGACGAGCCGCCCGACGAGCCACCCGGCGTGCGGCCGAGATCGAATGGATTGTTCGTCGTGCCGTAGATCTCGTTGTAGCTCTGCCAATCCGCCAATCCCACGGGCACGTTGGTCTTGCCGAGGATGACGCCGCCGGCACCCTTCACCCTGGCGATCGACAGCGCGTCCTCCGCCGGCTTGAAATCTTTCTGCGGCGTCCAGCCCCAGGTCGTGGGCAGGCCGGCGATGTTGAAGGATTCCTTGATCGTCATCGGCAGGCCGAGCAGCGGCTTGCGCTCGCCGCGGGCCAATGCGGCGTCCGCCTCGCGTGCGGCGTCCAACGCACGGTCGAAATCCCGCACGCAGATCGCGTTGACCTTGCCGTCGTGCCGTTCGATGCGGTCGATCGCATCGCGGGTGAGCTCGACCGACGAGACCTTCTTCGCGGTCAACGCGGCCGACAGCGCGACCGCGCTCTTGAAGCTCCATTCGGATTTGGCCATGGCGCATCTCCTGTTCTTATTGTCGAACGATGATGCGCAGTTTGGCCCAGCACCGCAACCGCCGTTTGATCGCGATTGACATGTGAGCAAGACGAAACGCGGTGAGCCGCAACCACTCGCAGTCATCGCCCGGCTTGACCGGGCGATACAGTATTCCACCGGCGCAGATCGGATACGGAGAGGTCGCGGCGTACTGGATGCCCCGGTCAAGCCGGAGCATGACAACGTCCTACGCCGCTCCGATCAAAATCCCCACCGCCAGCACGATCGCGCCGCCGAGCACGATCTGGAACACGGCCTGGAGAAACGGCGTGTCCATGTAGCGCGCGCGGATGAAGGCGATCGCCCACAATTCGAAGAACACGACAATTCCGGCAATTCCGGTCGCGATCCAGAATGCGTTGGACCAGGTATCGGGCACGAGATAGGGCAGGGTGTGCCCAAGCCCGCCGAGCGTCGTCATCAAGCCGCAGGTGAGACCGCGCAGCCAGGGCGAACCACGCCCGGTCAGCGAGCCGTCGTCGGACAGCGCTTCCGCAAAACCCATGCTGATGCCGGCGCCGATCGAGGCGGCGAGGCCGACCAGAAACGTCTGCCAGTTCTGATGCGTGGCGAAGGCAGCCGCGAACAGCGGCGCCAGCGTCGAGACGGAGCCGTCCATCAGGCCGGCGAGACCTGGCTGCACATATTGCAGCACGAACATGCGCCGGTTGGTGCGGTCTTCTTCGGCGCGCACGTCTGAGCTCAGGATCTGGTCCGTCAGCTTGGCGGCCACCTCTTCGTGGCCTTTCTCGGCTTCGGCCAGATCGCCGAGCAGGCGGCGCACGCCGACATCCTGCGCCTGTTCGGCGGCCTTCACGTAAAAGCGCTCGGCCTGCAATTCCATTGTCTCGACTTCCCTGCGGACGGTGTCGAGCGGCAGGTTTTTGGTGAGCCAGACCGGACGACGGCGCAGGAAGCCTTTGACGTCCTCGCGGCGGATCGGGGGCAAATGCGGACCGAAACGCTGCTCGTACATTTCCAGCAGCATGTGACGATGGCCGCGCTCTTCCTCGGCCATCTGCTCGAAGATCTTGGCCGAGTCCGGATAGCGCTCCTTCAGGTCCTCGGCGAAGCTCATATAGATGCGGCTGTCCTCCTCCTCGGAGGAGATCGCGACAGCAAGCACTTCGCGTTCGGTCAGATCGGCAAAATTCTTCACGGCCACCCTGCCTATATAGTTTAGAATAGTTCTAAACTATATAGGACGCCGAAGTTCCCGGGTCAAACCACGCCGCGGCTCTTCGCCAGGAAATCGAGCAGCAGACGGCTCACCTCGGCCGGTTGCTCCTGCTGCACCCAGTGACCGGCGCCGTCGACGAGGTGGCAGCCGAGCAGCTTCGTGCAGGTACGCGCCTGCATGGCCTCGAACACGCCGGGACGCTGGTAGGTGCCCCAATCCTGCTTGCCCGAGATGAAGCAGGAGGGGACGTCGATGTTGCGGCCGGCCAACAATTGGAGCTGGCTGTTGAATGCACCCGATGTGCCGCAGCGATACCATTGCAGGCCGCCCTGGAATCCGGTGCGGCCATATTCGGCGCTGTAGTAAGCGAGCTCGCGGTCGGGCAGCCATTGATTGGCGGCGATTCCGGCCGGCGAGGGCATCTCCTTCGCGACCGTCTCGGCCATGGTCTCGTTCAGGTCCATCACATAATAGGTCGGCAGCTTCGCAAGCTCGTTCGCCGACCAGGATTTCAGCGGATACGGCTTGTTGTCGGTCCAGTCCGCGCTCTTGTGATGATAGTAGGCGCGCAGGAAATCATGCACGCCCTGCGGCGCGCGGTGGATGTCGGCATTGGCCGGACGTGTCGCATAGTACCATTGATAATGCTTGCGCGGACGCGGCAAGGCGGCGAGCTCGCGATGCACGGGGTCTTCGGCCGGTGGCTTTGCCGGCGTGTCGACCGTGTTGAACGGCAGCGGCGGCGCTCCGCCGAACGGCGCGCTCATCATCGCCACCGAACGAAATACGTCAGGCCGCATCAGCGCGCACCAGGCCGCGACCGGACTGCCGAAATCATGTCCGACCAAATCGACCTGCCTGTACCCGAACGCCGACACCAGCCCGAGCGCATCCCGGACCAGGTTGAAGAGCGAAAACGGCGCGAGGTCGCCGTCGTACTCCGCGCTCCATCCCGTCGTCCGGCCATAGCCGCGCTGGTCCGGCGCGATCACGTGATAGCCGGCCGAGCTAAGTGCCGGCATCACCTTGCGCCAGGAGAAGGCGAGCTCGGGAAAGCCGTGCAGCAGCAGGATGCAGGGCCGCCCCTTGGTCTCGAAGCCGGCCTCCAGCACATGCATGCGTAGGCCGTTGATATCGTCGACATAGCGTGAGCGGATGCCGGCGGGCAGCGGGATGTCGGGGAGGTCGGTCATTGCTTTCTCCACACGGGTGGAATGGTAGGGTGGGCAAAGGCGCGCTTCGCGCGCCGTGCCCACCATCATTCTATAACGCGTTTGGCATGGTGGGCACGCTTCGCTTTGCCCACCCTACGGCATCTCGGCTAGATCACACCGCCGCGCAGACGAACCCGCTGCCCTTGCGCCGGATCTTTCCCACCGACGGCGATGGGAAATGCGCGGTGCAGCACAGCGTGTCGGTGTCGCAATAGCGTTCCAGGAAGCTGCGGCGCGTCGTTGCCGCCTTGGCCTGATCGAGGTCGAACTTGACCGACAGCTCCGGATAGAGCGTCTGCAACGGCGAGTGCATGAGGTCGCCGGAGAACACGGCCTCGTCCTTGCCGTGGCCCATCGTGATGGCGATATGGCCCGGCGTGTGGCCCGGCGTCGGCAGGATGCGGACGTGGTCGCCGATCTGGTGATCGTTGCCGACGAGCTCGTGGCGTTTGGCCTCGACCACCGGCAGCACGCTGTCGGCGAAGGGCGGCACCTCCGCCTTCGCGTTCTGCTCGCTCCAGTGATCGAACTCCTGCTTGGCGAAGACGTAGCGCGCTTTCGGGAAGGTCGGCACCCAGCGGCCGTTCTCCAGCCGCGTGTTCCAGCCGACGTGATCGACGTGCAGATGCGTGCACATCACGAAGTCGATGTCGTCAGGCGAGAATCCGGCAGCGTTGAGTCCGCGCAGATAGGTGTCGTCGGTCTTCATGTCCCACTTCGGACGCTGCGGCCGGGGCTTGTCGTTGCCGATGCAGCTGTCGACCAGAATGGTGTGGTGAGGCGTCTTGATCACGTAGGACTGGAAGCACAGCATCAATGTGTCGCTGTCATCCAGGGCTTTCGCCTCCCTCATCCAGGCCCGGTTCTCGGCCAGCAGCTCCGGTGTCAGCCCCGGCAACATCTCCAGTGCCGGAACGAACGAGGTTTCCTGCTCGATGATGCGATGGATGGTGAGATCGCCGATCGCGTATTTCAGGCTCATGCTCGCTTCCTTGCACTCAGCGTGCGTCGCGCACGGACGGAATGACGATGTTGGAGAGGACGTCGATCGCGGCCAGCCCTTCCTTCGGCTGGCTGTATTGGGCAGCGGTGGTCATCATGACGAGATCGAGCTCGGGCACGATGAAAATGCGTTGTCCGCCCCAGCCGAAGGCGCCAACCCATTTGATTTCCCTCCCGCTGGCCAGCGAGCGGCCCATCCACCATTGATAGCCGTAGAACAGCGTGCCGCCGAAATAGCCGATCGCCTGGAAGCGCGGTGCGATCGATTGTGCAATCCAATCGGCCGAGACGATTTGTTGGCCGTTCCACCGGCCGCGATCGAGCACGAGCTGGCCGAGCTTGGCGGCATCTCGCGGACGCAAGCGCAGGCCGGCGGCCGCCGCGATCTTGCCGTTCTTCAAATAGGCCTTCCACTCGAAATCGGTGATTCCGAGCGGCTGGAACAGCACCTCGCGCGCAAACGTCTCCAGCGGCTTGCCGGAGACGCGTTCGAGGATGTTGCCGAGCAGTTCAGTCCCGCCGCCATTATAGGTCCAGAGCACATCCGGCGGCGCAGCGACGGGCCTTGCGAGCACATAGCCGATCGGATCGGCCTCAAAGCCGAGATGCGGCTCGTCGTTGTTCGGATCGGTCCAGGCCCGCGCCTCGTCCCATTTCATTCCCGAGGACATCGTCAGCAGATGGCGCAGCGTAATAGCCTCCCAGCCCGCCTGCTTCACAGCCTGATGGTCGGGGAAGAATCTGAGCACAGGTTCGTCGACGCCTTCGATCAGCTTGCGATCGAGCGCGATGCCGACGAGCAGCGAAACGACACTCTTCGATGCCGAGCGCATGTCGTGCTTTGTCGTCGCGGTGAATTCGCGCTGGCCTTCCGGTTGTCCCCAGGGTTGGTCGTAGCCGGCGAAGTATTGCTCGAAGACGAGCTTGCCGTGGCGCGCGACGACAACCGAATGGACCGAAGTCGCGCGTTGCCCGAGTCGTGCAGCGATGCCACAGAGTTGCGCGCCGTCCATGCCGACGCTGTCGGGCGACGCAGCCGTCCAGCCGTCGTCGGTTGACGATGGCGGTTCGCAGGCGAGGTTTCGCTGTCCAGGCACCATGCCGTCGGCTTGCACGGAAGTGGTTGAGACGGTCAACGCGAGCATAAGGCTCGCGCCGAGAATGCTGAGGCGGGGGAAGCGATCGCGCATCATCCTTCTCCCCGCCGTCGCAATACTACGCCGCGGGCGGCACCGAGATCTTCACGGAGGGCCGCTCCAGCATCTTCTGGTGGAAGGCGTCGAGCTTCGGATAGGCCTTGCGCCAGCCGCATTCGGCGAAGCGGAAGTCGGCATAGCCGAGCACGCAGACGAGGCCGATCTGCGAGATATCGAACGGGCCGTTCAGCACTTCGGGCATGTTCTCGAAGCGCGCCATGCCGGTCCAGGCCCGATTCCAATGGTCGTCCGACCACGCCTGCCATTGCAGGCCCTGCGGCCGCACCATCTTCTCGTAGCGGCACAGCAGCATGGAATCGAGCATGCCGTTGATCAGGGCGTGATTGGTCTTGGCCTTCCAGCGCCGCGGACCGTAGTCCGGGATCAGGCTGCCGCCGGCCATCTCGTTGAGGTATTCGACGATGACGTAGGAGTCCAGGATGACATCGCCGTCATTGGTGATCAGCACCGGCAGCTTCTTCAGCGGCGTGATGCGCGAATAGTCCTCGTTGGCCTGCCCCGGTGCCACCGCTGCCGGCGTGAACTCGATCTTGTCGATCAGCCCGAGCTCGATCGCGGCGATGCGCACCTTGCGGGCAAAGGGCGAGGCGGGGGAGAAGGTGAGCTTCATGGCGAGTATCCAAAAAATAAAAGTTTTGCTTCGTCATTGCGAGGAGCACTTGCGACGAAGCAATCCAGACTGTCTCCGCGGATGGATTACTGGATTGCTTCGCTTCGCTCGCAATGACGGTGTGGCGGCAGTGATGATCGCGGCTTACGCCGCGACGATCTCCTGGCGCTGCTCGCCGAGGCCCTCGATGCCGAGCGTGATGACGTCGCCGACATTGAGGAAGGTCGGCGGCTTCATGCCGAGGCCGACGCCGGGCGGGGTGCCCGTCGTGATGATGTCGCCCGGCAGCAGCGTCATGAACTGCGAGACGTAGGAGATGCACTTGGCCATCGAGAAGATCATGGTCTTGGTCGAGCCGGTCTGGCGGCGCTGACCGTTGACGTCCAGCCACATCGGCAGGTTCTGCACGTCCTTGATTTCGTCCTTGGTGGCGAGCCAGGGGCCGAGCGGGCCGAACGTGTCGTGCGACTTGCCCTTGGTCCACTGACCCAGGCGCTCGATCTGGAAGGCGCGCTCGGAGACGTCGTTGCAGACGCAATAACCGGCGACGTGGTTGAGCGCGTCGGCTTCCGAGACGTATTTTGCGCGCGTGCCGATGATCGCGGCGATCTCGACCTCCCAGTCGAGCTTGGTCGAGCCGCGCGGCTTCTCGACGGGGTCGTTCGGGCCGGACAGCGAGGTGTTGGCCTTCATGAAAATGATCGGCTCGCTCGGGATCTCCGCGCCGGTCTCCTTGGCGTGGTCGCTGTAGTTGAGGCCGATCGCCACGAATTTCGACATGCCGGTGACGGGGGCGCCGAACCGCGGCTTGCCGGAGACGGCGGGCAGCGAGGCGGGATCGAGCGCCGCCAGCTTCTTCAGGCTGTCGGGCGAATAGGCCTCGCCGGTCAGGTCCTTCACATGCGCCGACAGGTCGCGCAACTGGCCGGATTTGTCGATCAGGCCGGGCTTTTCCGCACCCTTCTCGCCATAACGAACAAGCTTCATTCTCGTTTCTCCCTGGACTGGACCGATCGGTTGAACAGCTTCATGGAACAGGGCGGCGGGAAATTCAACCGCTCAAAGAGGGCGCATTGCAGCCCTCTCAATTCGGGAGGTTCGTCCGGGGCACGAGACCTAGGCCAGCGCCTCGAACCTGAACGCGTCCCCGTCCCGGCTGATATGCCCGGCCGAAAAATGCCCGCCGATCACCAGCGTCGGGGTCTCGGCAAACCGGCCGAACAATTCGCGCCGCGTCGCGGCAGATTGGCTCTGATCGGAATCCGCGGTCGAGGACCAGCCGGGATGCGCCATCTGGCAGGGATGATGGGCGACGTCGCCCGTCAGCAGTCCCTGCTCGCCGTCCGACTGGATCAGAATGCTCATATGCCCAGGGCTGTGGCCGGGGGTTGGGATCATGCTGATCTCGTCGCTGAGCCGGTGGTCGCTCGCGATCAACTCGGCCCGCTCGGCATCGACGATCGGCTTCACGGAATCGCCAAACACGGCCTGCTTGTCCGGCTCGGTGGAATGGTCGCGCCAATGCTCATACTCGGTCTTGCCGAAGACATAGCGCGCGTTGGGGAAGGTCGGCACCCATTGGCCGTCGACCCATTTCGTGTTCCAGCCGACATGGTCGACGTGAAGGTGCGTGCACAGCACGGTATCGATACTCTCGGGCGGAAAGCCCGCCGCGATCATCGTCTCCAGGAACGGCGTGGTGCGATTGTTCCAGGTCGGGACGTTGCGGCCCTGCTTGTCGTTGCCAAGCCCGGTATCGACCACCATGCGGCGCGTCGGCGTCTCCACCACCAGCGAATGGATCGACATCTTCAGCCGGCCTTCTTCCGTGGCGAAATGCGGGATCAGCCAAGGCAGCTTCTGGATTTCTGCATTGCTCGCCAAGGGCAGAATGAAGCGGGTCGAGCCGACCGTCTCCAATTCCACGACTTTGGTGATTTTGACCCTGCCGACCTTCCACTGCATCCGGCGCATCCTCATGTTCTTGCTTTGGCGGGGAACATGCGCAGTTTCGCGGGCAGGCGCAATGGATCATCTGACGCGGTGCGGCGTTATCGCGGGAACCCAGGGAAAGACAAAGGGCCAGCCATGCCAGAGCTTGCGATTTCCGCGGAGAAGGTCGCCTTCATCATCGAAAAGGCGCGTGAATTCGACGTCAAGCAGGCGGATTCCGATCCGGATTCCGGCTCGAATGCGACGGATGACGACGCGGTCGACGTCCTCGAGGATGACGGCTCCGATCCGGTGGTCAACGAACTCGGAAGTTTCATCGTGGCCATGAACGAGGACGAGCAGATCGATCTCGTCGCGCTGACCTGGCTCGGCCGCGGCGACGGCACGATCGACGACTGGGACGATCTGCGCGCACGCGCGGTGGAGGCGCGCGCCGAGTATCGCAGTCCCCGGCGCGAGACGGCGCATTATCTCCTCGGTGAGCCGATGCTGGGCGATCTGCTCGCCGACGGGCTCGACGAATTCGGCGTCGACTGGACCGACGGAAACCCAGTCGCCGATTCATCCAGTCCGAGCCAGCGGGACGAAGACGAGCCCACCAAGCAACAGCGGTGATCCTGGCCGATATCAGCGCGCGCAGTCAACGACCACGGTGCCGAGCTTGTCACCTTTCTCGACGGCGACATGGGCTTGCGCCGTCTCCGACAGCGCAAACTGCGCCGCGACATTGTGGATTCGCGGCCCCGCTGCCAGCCATTTCGAGATGTCGGCCTGCGCCGCCGCGAGCAGCGCCGGCGGCAGCGCGAACAAGACGAGCGAGCGGAGCGTGATGCACTTCTCCATCAGATCGCGCATCGGCACGGTCGGCGTGCGGTTGCCGTTGGTGGCGTAGACCGCGATTGTCGAGTTCATTGCCATCAACTTCAGGGTCGTCGCGATGTTGCCGCCGAAATCGACATCGACCAATTGGTCGACCCCGCGTCCGCCGGTGAAGGCCATCGCCTTGGCAACGACGTCTTCGTCCCTGTAATTGACCACGAGATCGGCACCAGCTTGTCGCGCCTGCTCGCCTTTCATCGCCGAGCTGACGGTCGCGATCACCTGCGCGCCGCCCCATTTCGCGAGTTGCACGGCGTAATGCCCGACTGCACCCGCACCGCCGGTAACCAGCACGGTCTTGCCGACGATCGGTCCGTCCGCAAATAGCGAGCACCACGCCGTCATTGCGGGAATGCCCAGCGTCGCGCCTTCCGCAAAAGAGAGGTTGTCCGGCAGCGGCGTCACCAGATGCTCGGCAAGCGCGATATGTTCGGCCGCGGTGCCAAAGGCGCGGCCGTTGCGCTGGCCGTTGAACAGCCAGACCCTGTCGCCGATCTTGAACCGCGTCGCGCCATCGCCGGTCTGGTCGATAAACCCCGCGCCATCGCTGTTCGGAATGACGCGCGAAAATTCCTTCGCGCGATAGCTGCCCCCGCGCCGGCCGACATCGGCCGGATTGACGCCGGAGGCTTCCAGGCGAATACGAACTTCGCCTGGACCTGCGACCGGCGTCGCCATCTCACCATAGGTGAGGACGTCCGCCGCCGGTCCTGTCTCCTCGTACCAGACCGCCGTCACAGCGTTCCCGGGAAGGCACCGCCATCGAGCAGAAGGTTCTGACCGGTGATGAAGCCGGCCCTGCTGCCGCACAGGAAGGCGCAGGCGTAGCCGAACTCGTCGGGATCGCCGAAGCGGCCCGCGGGATTGAGCTTGGCGCGCTCGGCCAGAACCTGGTCCGGCGTGATGCCGCGCTTCTCGGATTCCCCCTTCGCGGTGCTGCGCAGCCGATCGGTCTCGAACGGGCCCGGCAGCAGGCCGTTGATGGTGACGTTGTTGATCACGGTCTTGCGCGACAGGCCGGCGATGAAGCCGGTGAGGCCGGCGCGCGCGCCGTTGGAGAGACCGAGGATGTCGATCGGCGCCTTCACCGCGGCCGAGGTGATGTTGACAATGCGGCCGAACTTGCGCGCCATCATGCCGTCCACGGTCGATTTGATCAGCTCGATCGGGGTCAGCATGTTGGCGTCGATCGCCTTGATCCAGTCGTCGCGGGTCCAGTTGCGGAAATCGCCGGGCGGCGGTCCGCCGGCATTGTTGATCAGGATATCCGGCTCGGGGCAGGCCTTCAGCACGGCCTCGCGGCCCGCCGGCGTCGTGATGTCGCCGACAATCTCGGTGACGGTCACATCAGGATAGGCCTTGCGGATGTCGTCGGCCGTCTTCTTCAGGGCCTCGGCGCCGCGCGCGGTCAGCGTGACGTGAACGCCGGCCTCGGCCAGCGAGACGGCGCAGGCGCGTCCGAGGCCTTTGCTGGATGCGCAGACGATGGCGCGGCGACCTTTGATCCCAAGATCCACTGTTTCACTCCCGTAATGTCATGCAGGTTTTTAGAGCCGCTATTCTAGCCAACCTTGGCGCCGCTGATAAGGGATTGGCTCGCATCAAAATGCATGCGCGCTTGCCCGGCGATGCAAATGCGCCTCATCAGATGCGCCGCTCCTGCTTGAGGCGGTCGATCGCGGAGGCCGCCTCCGGCGGCAGCGACTTGAAGCCCATCCGGCCGGCCGTCGAGAACAGCGGCCGCAGGTGCGAGCCGGCGAGAAACGGCGGCTGGCGGTTGGCCGGCACGATCTGGTCGAACACAAGCACCAAGGTGGTGGCGACGAGGCCGACCCTGATGGCGCCGAGCGCTGCGCCGCCAAGCCGGTCGCCGATGCCGGCCTGCCGTATCGTGTCGCTCAGCGCCAGGCGGCCGAGATATCCAAACAGCATGCCGACCACCACGAAGATGCCGAAGAACCAGATCCAGTTCTGCAGCAGCGGCGCATTCGGATTGCCCGCGACCTGAGGGACGATCAGCGGCATCAGCGCGACGGCGATGGGGGCGGCGAGGAGATAGGCCAGGATCGTCATGGCGCTGCCGAGCAGGCCGGTCCTGAAACCGAAGCCGATCGCGATGGCGAACGCCGCATAGACGGCGAGATCGAAACTGTTCATGCGTGGGAGCCTGCCATGGAACGAGTGAACGCAGAACCGATCATTCCGGTTTCAGATCGTTAAAATCGTCTGTATTGATGGCCCAAGCCCAGGGATCGCGCCCAACTAAAGCGTCAAGGAAAGCGTCATGTCAGACCTGTTCGACGTCAGTCAGGAAACCATCCTCGTCACAGGCGCGAGCCAGGGGCTGGGGCGGCAATTTGCCCGCGTGTTGGGGGCACATGGCGCGGCCGTCGCGCTCGCGGCGCGGCAGACCGACAAGCTGAAAAGCTTGGAAGACGAGATCCGCGGCAAAGGCGGCCGTGCCGCCACCGTCGCACTCGACGTCACCGACACCGCATCGATCGCCAGGGCCGTCGATGCCACGGAAGCCGCGCTCGGCCCGGTCACGGTGCTGATCAACAATGCCGGCATCGCCATCGAAAAGCTCGCGACGGAGCAGACCGAGGCCGATTGGGACGCGGTGATCGGCGCCAATCTCAAGGGCGCCTATTTCCTCGCGACCGAGATCGCGCGCCGCATGATCGCGCGCAAGCAGGCAGGCAACATCGTCAACATCGCCTCCGTGCTCGGCACCGGCGTGCTGAAGGCGCTGTCGCCTTACGCGATCTCCAAGGCCGGCATCATCCAGGCGACCAAGGCGATGGCGCTGGAGCTTGCGGGGCAGAATATCCGCGTCAACGCGCTGGCGCCCGGCTACATCGACACCGAGATGAACCACGCGTTCTGGTCGACGCCGCCGGGCGAGCGCCTGACCAAACGCATCCCACAGCGCCGCATCGGCGCCGAGTCCGATCTCGACGGCGCGATCCTGCTGCTCGCGTCGAAGGCCTCGCGGTACATGACGGGCAGCGTGGTGACGGTGGACGGCGGGTTCTTGTTGAATTGAGCGCACCGCTGTCGTCCCGGCCTAGTGCGCAATTGCGCACTAGGCCGGGACGACGAGGTAGAGTCACCGCATCTCCGCCCTGATCATATCCGCCGCCTTCTCCCCGATCATGATGGTCGGCGCATTGGTGTTGCCGCCGATCAATGTCGGCATGATCGAGGCATCGACGACGCGCAGGCCTTCGACGCCGTGCACCTTCAGCGCCGGATCGACCACGGCCATGGCGTCGGTGCCCATCTTGCAGGTGCCGACGGGGTGATAGACGGTGTCGACACGCGCGCGCAGGATGGCGCGGATGTCGTCATCCGTTCTCACATCGGATGTGAACATGTCCTTCTTCTGCAAAGCGCGCATCGCGGGCGTCTCCATCAGCCGTCGCGTGGTCTTGAAGCCCGCGACCATCGTCTCGAGATCCTCAGCCTCGCCCAAGAAATTCGGATCGATCATCGGCGCCGCCAGCGGATCGGCGCTTTTCAGCCAGACGCTGCCACGGCTCTTCGGTCGCAACAGGCAGACGTGGCACGAGAAGCCCGCCTCCTTGTGCTTCTTGCGGCCGTGGTCGTCGAGCATCGCGATGATGAAGTGCAGCTGGATGTCGGGCACATCGAGATCGGTTCGGGTTTTCAGGAAGCCGCCACACTCGGCGAAATTGGTGGTCATCAGTCCGCGCCGGTCCCCGCGATATCGCTGGATGGCGCGGAGGAGGGATGGCAGGCGGCCGAGCGATGAGTGGACGAAGTGCGGGTAGTCGGAGGCGTAGACGAACACGAAATCCGGATGATCCTGCAGATTGCGTCCGACGCCCGGCAAATGACGCACGACGTCGATACCGTGCGCGGCAAGCGCATCGCCATCGCCGATGCCCGACAGCATCAGCAATTGCGGCGACTGGAAGGCGCCGGAGGCGAGGATCACCTGGCGGCGGGCGCGCAGCTGCTTTGTCTGCTTGCCCTGTACATATTCGATGCCGACCGCGCGCCCACCTTCGAACAGGATGCGCGTGGCATGCGCCTGCGTCTCGACACGCAGATTGGCGCGCTTGCCCATGTGCGGATTCACATAGGCTCGCGCCGCGCTCCAGCGCTCGCCATTATGCTGCGTCACCTGGTAGCTGCCGAGCCCTTCGTGGTCCTCCGCATTGAAGTCCTCGCGGATGCGGAACTGCGCCTCGCGGGCGGCCTGATGGAAGATTTCGTGGATCGGATTGTCCGAGCGCAGTCTGTTGACATGCAGCGGGCCGCCCTTGCCATGATACGCGCCGTCGAAATCGGCGTTGTTCTCCGAGCGCTTGAAATAGGGCAGCACGTCCGCGTACGACCAGCCGGCATTGCCGAGCGAAGCCCAGTGGTCGTAGTCCCATTTATTGCCGCGGATGTAAACCATGGCATTGATCGCCGAGGACCCGCCGAGCCCCTTGCCGCGCGGTTGATAGCCGATACGGCCGTTCAATCCCTTCTGCGGCACGGTATCGAAGCCCCAGTTCGCGACCTTGTATGGCAAGGCGAGTCCGAACGGTGTGGTGATCCGCCAATTGTCGTTCCGTCCGCCGGCATCGAGCAGCGCCACGGATGTCCCCGCATCCTCCGACAGCCGCCCCGCCACCGCGCAGCCGCCGGAGCCCGCGCCCACGACGACGAAATCGAATGTGTCAGTCACTGATGTTTCCCCCTTTATCGTCATTCCGGGGCGCGTAGCGGGAGCCCGGAATCTCGAGGTTCCGGGTTCGCTTCGCGCCCCGGAACGACTACCCCTACGACATGAACCGCATCATCTTCTCCAGCCGCGCGATCTTGCCGCCGTAGGGCGGATAGAGGTCGGCGAGGCGGTTGAATTTCGAACGATAGAACACCGGCTTCAGCTTGCTGAACGTGCGAAAGCCCCATTCGCCGTGATAGGCGCCGGTGCCGGACGCGCCGACGCCGCCCATCGGCTGGTTGATTTGCGCGAAATGAAAGAGGCAGTCATTGATGGTGACGCCCCCGGAGACGGTCCGCGCCAGCACCTCGTCGCGCGCAACGTGGTCCTTGCCGAACCAGTACAGCGCCAGCGGCCGGTCGCGGGCGTTGACGAAGGCGATGGCGTCGGCCGGCTCGCGATAGCTGAGCACGGGAAGCACAGGACCGAAAATCTCCTCCTGCATCACCGCCATGTCTGCGGTCGCGCCCGCGATCAGCGTCGGCGGGAATTTGCGGTGCGCCTTCCAGTTCGGATCGTCCGCCTTCGCCGGCTGCAAGATCTTTGCGCCGCGGCTTGCCGCATCAGCGACGAGATTTTCCAGCCGCGCATAATGCCGGTCGGAGATCACGGAGGTGTAGTCCTTGTTGGAGGGGGCGGTGCCGAACATGCGCCGCATCTGCGCGCGCACTTTTTCGGCGAAAGCCTGCAACGCGCGCTCGGGCACCAGCACATAGTCCGGCGCGATGCAGGTCTGCCCGGCATTGAGCAGCTTGCCGTAGGCGATGCGTTCGGCGGCCTCTTCGAGGTCGGCCGAGGCGTCGATGATAACAGGCGACTTGCCGCCGAGCTCGAGCGTGACCGGCGTCAGATTGCGCCCCGCGGCCTCCGCCACCAGCCGCCCGACCCGGGTCGAGCCGGTGAACACCAGATGATCGAACGGCAGCGATGCGAAGGCCTTCGCGATTTCGTCCTCAATGCCGGTGACGAGCAACTCCGCAGCGTCGAACCGCGCGGCGACCGTCTCCTTCAGCAGCGCTGAGAAATGCGGCACGAGCTCGCTCGGCTTGATGATGACGCGGTTGCCGGCGGCGAGTGCGCCGATGGCGGGCGCGAGCGTCAGCTGCAGCGGGTAATTCCACGGCGCGATGATGCCGACGACGCCGAGCGGCTGCGGCATCAGCCGGTTGCGCGCGGGCAGGAATTGCAGCGCCGTCGAAACGCGCTGCGGCGCCATCCAGCTCTTGAGGTGTTTCGTGGCATGACGGATCTCGGAGAACACCATCATGGTCTCGGCGATGGTGGTCTCGACCGTGCAGCGGTGGCCGAAATCGGCCGAGATCGCCTGCCGGAAGCGCTCCTCGTTGTCGGCGACGACAGTGCGCAGCCGCGCCAGCCGGTCGAGCCGCTCGGCAAGGCCGGGCGCCGGCTCGGCCCGCGACCGCGCGATCATGGCACGGAAGGTTTCCTCAACGGCCCGAAGCGGGGCGCTCGGCGGGGGGCGGTCCAAGGGGCGATCCAAGGCGTGGTCCATGGCATTCTCCCCCCTTGAAGTGGCGTTTCCGCCTGGTTTTGTGGCCGCAAGCTGGCCCCTTGTGGAACTTCTGGCAAGGGCGGGCCAAACAGGCCGCAAATTCGTCCACCGCGCTGTCATAAAGTCGAAAAAAACGTCCCCGCAGCCCTTTCCAAAGGCACCCCGGGTTGGTACATACCGCCCGCACCCAACGGGCTTTGCCCGGGGTTGCCTTCCAAGGAAGCCTTCGGGACGGACGAAGCAAGCCACGCGAACAGCGCCGGCCCTTCATTCACCGTCCCCGGCACTTTCACGAAGGCAAAGCAACGGTTAACGCGGGGTGGAGCAGCCCGGTAGCTCGTCAGGCTCATAACCTGAAGGTCATAGGTTCAAATCCTATCCCCGCAACCAAGTTCGGACCTTACCGGTCCCGATCCGAAAATGGCCCGCATAACGCGGGCCATTTTTGTTTTGGGGCGTCCTCGATCATGCATGTCCTGCTTTGGCTGAGCCTTGGTTCGTTCGGGCCAAAGCGCGTCTCGTCGCCATTGGTGGAGGTCCCGAACGTAAGCGCGATCAGTCCAGAGCATGCCGTCCGGGGAAGGAACCCAGGATGCCGCCGGGCGTCAACACGAGTCACCGGCGCGTCCGGTGCTCACTTGTTGGCTTGCCGTCGTTCGGAAGGAGAGGGCCAATGCAGTTCGAAGATTTCGAGGCCGCCGATGTTCGGGCGGATGAGACACGTATCTTCATCCGTCGCGCCGGTTCGGGGCCGGCCGTTCTCCTGTTGCACGGATTTCCGCAGACGCATCTGATGTGGCGCGACGTTGCGCCGGTGCTCGCGCAGAACTTCACGGTGGTCTGCGCCGATCTTCGCGGATATGGCCAAAGCGATTGTCCTCCCTCCAGTCCGGACCATACGCCATATGCAAAACGAGCGATGGCAAAGGACATGGTGTCCGTCATGACGAAACTCGGCTTCGACCGTTTTTCGGTCGCGGGCCATGATCGCGGTGGCCGTGTCGCCTATCGGCTCGCGCTTGATCACCGCGAACGCGTGCAGCGGCTTGCCGTCCTGGACATCGTTCCGATCGCCGATGCCTGGGAGCGCGCCGACAAGAACCTGACGGTCGGCTATTGGCCGTGGTCGTTGCTTGCGCAGCCTGAACCTCTTCCCGAGCGGCTGTTGTCGGCAGCCCCCGATGCCATCATCGACAATGCGCTGCATGGCTGGGGGTCTTCAGCTGGCAGCTTCAGTCCGGCCGTGCGGGCAGCCTATATCGACGCGTTGAGCGATGAGGCGCATGTTCATGCGATCTGCGAGGAATATCGTGCGGCCGCGACACTCGATCACGCGCACGATCTGGCGGACCGTCGTTCCGGCCGCCGAATTGACTGCCCTGTGCTCGTGCTCTGGAGCGGTCGCGGCCCTCTGAACGCGTGGTATGCGAGCGAGGGCGGCCCGTTGGGGCTCTGGCGGAGCTGGGCCGATGATTTGGACGGAAAGCCGCTTGATGGCGGGCACTTCTTCCCGGAGGAGCTTCCGCAGCAAACTGCGTACGAGCTGAACCGGTTTTTCGGAAGCGGCGGATAGGACCAGCGGCTTGGCCGTGCTGCTTCCTTCGACAGCTCTTGGCGAGCGCGAGGGCTGCCCCTTGGGGCGGGCGGCGATCGGAAGCAAACATTAAGCCCGCGCTAATGCGCAGGCGTAATGCGTACTTGCGTACTATCCGAAGCTCAGGGTCTGTGCGGACAGACCATCGTCAGATTGAGCAGCGTGGGCGTCTTGCTGTCTGCCTCGTACTCCCACTCCAGCCGAATCTCATGCCGGTCAGCGTCGCGATCGGCCGGCGCATGCGTGATGATATTGGTCTTCATCGGAATCGGAGGCTCCGAGTTGAAGCACTTCCGGACACAGGCATCGAGCAACGCGCATCGCGTCAGGGGGATCACGTCCGGCTCGTCCTTCGACAGCGGTGTGGTATTCGGTTGGAACGTGAGATCGACGCGAGCGCGGCCCTTCTCCTTCTGCCAGTGCTTCGCGCTTCCCTGCGGCCACTTGCTCTTCGGCGTCAAAACTAGGTGATATTGGCCGTATTCCAATGTCGGGAGGTGGATATTTTCCGAGGCCTTGAGCTTCTTTACGCTCTTCTTCATGTTCTCCAATGGGTAGTAGTTACCATTCATCAGGTCCTTAAATGGCTTACCCGTATATACTCTCATGCCCATGTATTTTGCCCCTCAATGAGTACTTGGCTTCCCCGGGAAATGTGCAGCTCCGCGAAGCTTGACGACCACAACACGAGCCTGGCGGCTCGTCATACGCAGCCTGTTTTTCGCGCAGCTTTCGGCAAGCTACCACCTGGGACTGTGAATCGTCCAGATCAGCAACCGGTTCGAGGATGTTTGCCCAAGATGAGCCGCATGCCCCGTTGCTAACCAGGTTTCCATAAGCGATCTTATTGCTTCGTTCGCAGAGGCCGACCGACGATGCCGCTGCAAGGCCTTGAAAGCACGGGAATGCATTGCGCGGCATGTCAGTCGACGATCGACCCTGGCGACAGCCGGTGTCCCAATTGCGGTGCAGGCGTGCAACGTTCCGATCCCGACAGCGAACGACGGTTCGTCACGATTTTACGGGCCGATGTGATTGATTCCACCGGGCTTGTTGCCGAACTGGATCCGGAGGAGGCGGTCTCGCGCCTGGAGCCGGCCCTGGCGTCCATGAGAGGCGCGGTTCGGCAGTTCGGCGGCATCGTCAGCAAGGAGCTGGGCGATGGGCTTGCCGCGGTGTTCGGCGCCCCGATCGCGGATGACAATCATGCCCCGATGGCCTGCCACGCCGCGATCGAGCTCGTCCGCCGCGTCGCAAGCCTGGGTGACCCCGGACTTCAGGTGCGGGTCGGTCTCCACTCTGGCCATGTCGTGGCCTACATGGTCGCCAGCGAGTTCTCCAAGGTTTACGAGATCGGGGGCGCCGCCCAGCATCTGGCCGCGCGGTTGGAGGCGGCGGCAGAGGCGAATCAGATCTACGTCTCGGAGGCCTGTCAAAAGCTCGCCGAGGGACATGTCCGGTTCGAATCATTGGGCGACAAGTCCCTGCGCGGCTTCAATCAGCCCGTGCCGGTCTACCGGATCGTGGGCGCGAGCGACCTGTCGAGCTGGCGGGTACGGCGGGCGCGTAGCGTTTCTCGCTTCGTCGATCGCACGATTGAGCGGGCTCTGCTGGAGCGCACCTCCGGAAACGCCAGGACAACCCGGCAGAGCGTCCTGCTGCTGGGCGATGCGGGTATCGGAAAATCGCGGCTCGCGCACGAGTTTGCCCAGCAGCTGAGAGCGGATGGCTGGCGGTTGATCGATGCGGAATGTAGCCCGAACCTCCAAGGCGCGCCCTTCAGCACGCTCAAGCGGATCTTGCTCTCGATCCTGGAGGGGACAGCAAGACATCCCGGCAGTCCAAGCGATCCTCGGGACGATCTGCCGGCGATACAACAGTGCGCCCTCGACGCAGTGCTCGACCTACCGATATCGAATCCGTACTGGGACGAGCTGGAGCCTCACGCACGGGGACAAGCGATCGCAGACGCAAGCTGTGCCCTCGTTGGAAGCCTGGCCCATCGCCAGCCAACGGTAGTCTTGCTCGAGGATCTGCACTGGATTGACCGTGCGAGCGATATCGTCGTAGCCGCCGTTGCGTCGCTACAGGCGCCCGGTCTTCTCGTGCTGTTCACCTCCCGGCCGAATGGCATGCCGGTCTGGATCGCGCGCTGTCCCGCCGAGATCGTCGCGATGCGGCCCCTCGACGACGATTCGGGGTTGGCCATGCTGGCAGACATGCTTGGCTCCTCGGAGACCAACGCCGATTTGAAGAGCCGGATCATTTCTCATACTGCCAACGTTCCCCTGTTCATCGAGGAGGTCTGCCGCGGGTTGAAGGATAGCGGCACGCTGCGTGGCCAATGGGGCGATCTTGCGCTCGTGCGTCCGATCGACGAACTCGGCATTCCCAGCAGCATCCAGGGCGTGATTGCAGCGCGCCTCGATCGGGTATCGAAGCAAGAACGGTCCATTCTGCAGATCGCCGCCACTTTGGGGCCGAGATCGAACGAAGCCTTGCTTGAAAAGATCGCAGCCCTGTCTCGTGACGTTCTCCAGGGGTGCCTCGCGGCGCTCGATCGCGCTGAGTTGCTTGTCAGGATCGATAGCGAATTGGAGAATTCCCTGGAATTCCGGCATGAGATGGTCCGGCAGGTCACCTATGACTCGATGGTCGAAAAGGTACGCGAAGACATCCATGCGCGCGTTCTTTCGGCCCTGGAGGACAGCGAAGGCAGTGCCGACGATCCCGACAAGCTCTGCTACCACGCCACGCGGGCGAAGGATTGGGACAAGTCGTTCAGCTATGGCAGGGCTTCGGCGAGAAGATGTCTGGCGCGGTCGGCATTTGCCGATGCGGCTGACTATTTCGAGGTAGCCATGAGGTCTTTGGACATGATGCCGGCGAATGCCTTGAGGGAGGCGAGCGCCGTGGATGTTCGTATCGAGGCGCGTGCGGCATTCATTGCGTCTGGCCAGATTGCCGAATGGCTCAACCTCGGCAAGGAGGCTGAGCGTCGCGCCGATGCGATCAACGACATCGGACGGAAGGTGGCGGCCATGACGGTCATGGCGGCTGCACAAAACTTCTACGGCACGCCCATCGAAGCGATCACCCTCGGTGAGCAAGTCGCGCACCTCGCGGAGGAGTGGGGTAATCCTGGATGGCTCAATGCCGCGCACTACGGGCTCGGACAGGTGTATTTTCTTGCCGGGCGCTACCGTGAAGCTGATCGATTTTTCGCCCGGAGCTGCGCTCAGCTGATGGGGCCGGAGCCCAGCGCGCCTTTCGGCTCGACACCGAAATACGCATTGTTGCTCTGCTGCATGATGAGCAGCATTACCCACACCGTCATGGGCGAGCTCGATGCCGCCGAACAACTTCAGCAACAGGCCGCGGAGATCGCGGGGGAGACGGGCCGGCCCTACGACCGTGTCGCCGCTGCCTATAGCGGCGGCTGGCTGATGCTCGGCCGCAACGAGCCGGCGGCGGCCGCGGCCATCCTCGAGGACGGTTTTGTCCTGGCGCAGAAGCACGGCATCCGGCTGTTCGTGCCGGTGCTCGGCTGTCACCTCGGCATGGCCTATCTGGAGCAGGGGCTGTTCGACCGGGCGCGCGGCATGCTGACGGAGGCGCGCGAGGAGGCGAAGGCGGTCGGCTATACCTCGGCGGTGCTGCGCAGCTCGATCTATTTGGCGCTCGCCACCCATCGCCTCGGCGACGTCCAGGCCGCGCAGAACATGCTGCGCGAGGCGCGCAACACCGCGCGGCAACAGGGGTTCTCCGGCCTGGAGGCGGAGGCCCTGTTCGGCGAGGCCGTGGTGACGCCGCCGTCGGATCCGGAGGCCAAGGCGGCGATCCTTGGCGCCCTGCGCGCGACCATCGCGATCGCCGCCGAGAGCGGCGCGCTGCCGCTGCGGCACAAAGCCGAGGCGATGCTCAACGAGATGCAGGCGACGGGCGACGAGCTCAGCTGACGGCAGCGGCGGCCGGGCTGCCATCGCGGCCGAAATCTGCCCGACGCGTCAAATAAATTCAGCAGGCGTCGCAATGGGTTAGCTACTGTGCATGGGGTTGTTTTCGCCCTTTTATCTTGAAGGGCCCTTCATGGCGCGGCGCAGAGGACGGCACGCTGGTGCGGCCCGCTCCGATGACTATGCCCTTGCACGCGCAGCAAGGTCGGCTACCGTCGGCCCTGGCCGCACGGCCAGGCGACTTTTGATTTCAATTTTTTAGCATTCGATTTTCCGGCGCCGCGACGGCGCGACGCCCACCGAAACGAGGCGGGGCCATGATCACACGGGACCAGTCAGCGCTGCTCGCGCCGGTCGAGCGCGACCTGCGGCTCGATCTCTTCCGCGGCATCGGTCTGTGGATGATCTTCCTCGACCACATCCCGCACGACGTCGTGGCCTGGCTGACCTTGCGCAATTACGGCTTCAGCGACGCCGCCGAATTCTTCGTCTTCATCTCCGGTTATCTGGTCGGCTGGATCTACGGCCCGATCGTCGCGGGCGGCTGGTTTGCCGCCGCGCTGAAGCGGCTGTGGCGGCGCGCGATCGAGATGTATGTCGCCCACATCATGCTGTTCCTGCTGTTCACGGCGCAGATCGCCCGCACCGCGCGCCGCTTCGACAATCCGATGTACGAGCACGAGTTCAACGTGTTCAATTTCCTGTCGCATCCGGACGAGCTGATCGGGCAAGCGATCCTGTTGAAGTACAAGCCGGTCAATCTCGACGTGCTGCCGCTCTACATCACGCTGGTGTTCGCCTCGCCTTTCATCGTGTGGTGCCTGGTGCGGCGGCCGAACCTGACGCTCGCCGCATCCGTGGTGCTCTACGTGCTGGCGCGCTGGTTCGACTGGAACGTCGCCTCCTATCCGCCCGGCACGCACTGGTACTTCAACCCGTTCTGCTGGCAGCTGATGTTCGTGTTTGCGGCCTGGTGCGGCATCGGCCAGATCGACAAGATCGCGAAATGGGTGTGGTCGAAGGCGGCGATGGCGCTGGCCGCGGCCTGGCTCGCCTTCGCGCTGCTGATCGTGATGACCTGGCACGTCCCCGTGCTCGAAGCCCTGATCCCGAAATGGATGATCAAGGCGATCTACCCGATCGACAAAACCGATCTCGACATGCTGCGCTTCACGCATTTCCTGGCGCTGGCGATCTGGGTGACGCATCTCATCTCGCGGAAATGGCGGACCCTGCACGGGGAATGGCTGCGACCCGTGATCCTCTGCGGCCAGCACTCGCTGCCGATCTTCTGCCTCGGCGTCTTCCTGTCGTTCTCGGCGCACTGGATCCTGACGCAATACACCAAGGGGGTCTGGGAGCAGCTCGCGGTCTCCGTCGTCGGCATCGTCATCATGATCGCAGCCGCCTGGCTGCTCGACCGGGCCGGACGGGTGCCGAACCTGTTCGTGAAGGTGACGGAGATCGAGGAGGCCGACACCGTCCTGGAAAGCGCGCCCGCGGACAGGTCTGCCGTGGCGCCCGCGGGTCATTGAGGTTCGCCGGCCTGTATTTTGGCGGAGAGATCCAACGGAGAAGTTCATGTCCAGACTTGTGTTGATGATCGCCGGCGCCCTCCTGCTCCTGATTTGTGGTGCGTCGGCGCAAGCACCGTCGCCGGAGGCGATGAGCGCGGCGCGCAAGCTCGTGGTCACCTTGAAGATCGCGGACCAGTATCGCGCGCTGTTGCCGCAGCTCCTGCTCAAGCTGAGGTCCGTGGTCGCGCAGGACAGGCCGGAGATCGAGCGCGACTATGACGCGGTGACGGCACCCGGTTCCGAGATCTACACCCCGGCCCTCAACTCGATGGTCGATCAGGTCTCAGCCCTCTATGCCCAGAGCTTCAGCATCGACGAGCTGCGTCAGATTGAGGCTTTCTATGTCCAGCCGGCCGGGAAGAAGCTTCTGGAGAAGTCGGATGCGCTGGCGCAGGCAAGCGCGCAGATCGGCCAGGACGTCGGCCAGAAGACGGCCGACGAGTTGAAGCAGCGCCTCATCGAGGCGCTGCGCCAGAAGGGGCACAAGCTTTGAGCTTATACCGACAGGGCTCGCGACCCTATACCTTGTCCGTCCTGCTGGCTCACTTCACAAGAGGGCAGCCGCCGTCCTTCAGGGGCCGGAAGGCCTGGTCGGCAGCGACTTCGGCGAGCAGCTTGTAGTAGTCCCACGGGCCCTTGGACTCCTCGGGCTTCTTCACCTGGAACAGATACATGCTGTGCACCATGCGGCCGTCTTCGCGTAAGCTGCCGTTGTCGGTGAAGGCATCCTTCACCGGCAACTCGCGCATCTTGGCCATGACGGTTTTGGTGTCCCTTGTGCCGGCGGCCTGCACCGCCTTCAGGTAGTGCAGCGTCGCGCTGTAGGTCGCCGCCTGGTTCATCGTCGGCATGCGCTTGACGCGCTCCATGAAACGCTTGCCGAAAGCGCGGGTCTTGTCGTTGAGGTCCCAGTAATAGGCCTCGGTGATGATCAGTCCCTGCGCGAGCTTCAGCCCTAAGCTGTGCACGTCGGAGATGAACATCACGATCGCAGCCAGGTTCTGGCCGCCGGCGACGATGCCGAACTCACCGGCCTGCTTGATTGCGTTGATGGTGTCGCCGCCGCCGTTCGCAAGCCCGATGATCTTGGCCTTGGAGGCCTGGGCCTGGAGCAGGAAGGAGGAGAAGTCCGCGGTGTTTAGCGGATGCTTGACGCTGCCGAGCACCTTGCCGCCCGCGGCCCTCACGACGTCGCCGGTGTCGCGTTCGATCGAATGGCCGAACACATAATCCGCGGTGAGGAAAAACCAGCTGTCGCCGCCGTTCTTGACGATGGCGCTGCCAACCGTGTGCGCGTTGGAATAAGTGTCGTAGGTCCAGTGCGCGGTGTAGGGCGAGCAGGACTTTCCGGTAATGTCGGAGCTCGCCGCATCCGTCACGATCATGATCTTCTCGTACTGCTTCGACAGCTCCATCACCGCGAGCGCGGTGGCGGATGTCGGCAGGTCGATGATCATATCGACGCCTTCGGTCTCCCACCACTTTCGCGCGATGGTCGAGGCGACATCGGGCTTGTTCAGCACATCGGCGCTGACCATGTCGATAGGCTTGCCGAACATCTGCCCGCCGAAATCCTCGATCGCCATTTTGGTGGCCTCGACATTCCCCTGGCCTCCGATGTCGGAATAGACCGAGGAGAAGTCGGAGAGCACGCCGATCTTGAGCGGCGCCTGCTGGGCGAGAGACGGGCTGATCAGAAACGCAGTCAATCCGGCCGCTAGGGCGGCACGCATAATTCGGCACATGGCATTTCCCCAAACTCTATCGTTGGTGCACGAGGCTAGATTTGCCCCCCTGAAGCGTCAACTCTTGCGTAACGGCGCCGCGCTCGCTGGCTGATTTGACGCGGCCGGTTGCCCCGACTACGCTTTTGCAGAGAACAAGAAGCGGGTGAATGCGGTGGCCTGACCTGTGCTCAGGCGGCCCTCGCGAAGAGAAAAAATCCAGGGGAACGGAAATGACCGGCGATATCGCAGCCACCATCTCGAAGGCCCGCGAGCATTCCATCGGCGACCTCCTGCGCCGCGCAGCGGGTCGCGATCCGGGCAAGCTCGCGGTCAGCTGCGGCCATGTGAGCTGGACCTTCGCCGAGATGGACGCGATCTGCAATCGGCTCGGCCGCGGCCTGCTTGGCCTCGGCGTGAAAAAGGGTGACCGCTTCGCCGTGCTCTCGCGCAATTCGCACGCCTTTGCGGCGCTCCGGTTCGCATTGGCCCGGATCGGCGCGGTGCTGGTGCCGATCAACTTCATGCTCAATCCGGACGAGATCAATTTCATCCTGAAGAGCTCCGGCGCAAAGCTGCTCGCGGCCGGCCCTGATTTCGTCGAGTCCGCGCGCGCGGCCAGCGCCAGGGATTGCGCGGTCGAGAAGATGATCTGGCTGCCGGGTGAGGATCCTGCCACGGCGCCCGCGGGCCTCACCACTTTCGACGATCTGCTCGATGCCGACGGCTCGTACCTCGAGGCGTCCGTTGACAGTCGCGATCTCGCGCAGATCGTCTACACCAGCGGCACGGAGTCGCTGCCCAAGGGCGCGATGCTGACCCATGAAGCAGTGATGTGGCAGTATGTCAGCTGCATCATCGACGGCGGCATGAGCGTGGACGACAAATTCCTGCACGCGCTTCCGCTCTATCATTGCGCGCAGCTCGATGTGTTCCTGGGGCCGCAAATCTATCTCGGCGCCTCCGGCGTGATCACGGGCAAGCCGACCGCCGACAACATTCTGTCATTGATCCAGACGCACAGGATCACGTCGTTCTTTGCGCCGCCGACGATCTGGATCGCGATGCTGCGCTCGCCCAATTTCGACAAGACGGATTTGTCGACCTTGCAGAAGGGTTATTACGGCGCCTCGATCATGCCGGTGGAGGTGTTGCTCGAGCTTCAGCGCCGCCTGCCCAGCGTGAAATTCTGGAATTTCTACGGCCAGACCGAGATCGCGCCGCTCGCGACCGTGCTGGGTCCCGCGGACCAGCTGCGCAAGGCCGGCTCTGCCGGCAAGCCCGTGCTCAATGTCGAGACCCGCGTGGTCAATACTTCAATGGAGGATGTGAAGGTCGGCGAAGTCGGCGAGATCGTGCACCGCTCGCCGCATCTGCTGTCCGGCTATTACAACGATCCGGTCAAGACGGCGGCGGCGTTCTCCGGCGGCTGGTTTCACTCCGGCGATCTCGCCACCGTCGATGACGAGGGCCACATCACCGTGGTCGATCGAGTCAAGGACATGATCAAGACCGGTGGCGAGAACGTCGCGAGCCGCGAGGTCGAGGAGATGGTCTACCGCATCCCCGCAGTGTCCGAGGTAGCGGTGGTAGGCCTGCCCGATCCGCGCTGGATCGAGGCAGTGACTGCGATTGTCGTGGTCAAGAGCGGCGAGAAGCTCGACGAGGAATCCGTCATCAGGCATTGCGCAGGCCAGATGGCGCATTTCAAGGTGCCCAAGCGCGTCATCTTCGTCGATGCCCTGCCCAAGAACCCGAGCGGCAAGCTGCTCAAGCGCGAGCTGCGCCAGCGCTTCGTCGGCGGCGAAACGCTCGACAAGGCGATCCAGAAGAATTTTGGGACCTGACGCGGAGCGCCCGACCATGAAAGTCTGGCAAATCGCGCGGGACTGGTCGATCGAGGGAATGGAGCTCGCCGATCTACCCGAGCCCAAGCCCGGCCCGGGGCAGGTCGCGGTGCGCATGCGGGCGGCATCGCTTAATTATCGCGATCTGCTCACGGTGCAGGGCAAGGGTGGCGTCACCAGATTGCCGCTGATCCCGTTCTCCGATGGCGCCGGCGAGGTGATCGCCGCCGGCGACGGCGTTTCCCGCGTAGCAGTCGGGGACCGCGTCTGCCCGATGTTCTTCCAATCGTGGATCGACGGAGCGGTTTCAGCCGCGAGCCGGCGCTACGCGCTCGGTGGCACGCGTCCGGGTGTGTTGCAGGAAGTCATGTTGCTGGACGCGGAGGGTGTCAGCCGCATTCCGTCGCATCTCTCTTTCCAGGAAGCGGCGACGCTGCCTTGCGCCGGGCTAACCGCCTGGCGCGCACTGTTCGAGGAAGCCAAGGTGAAGCCCGGCGACACCGTTCTGGTGCAGGGTACCGGCGGCGTGTCGATCTTCGCATTGCAATTTGCCAAACTTGCAGGCGGGAGCGTGATCGTAACGTCATCGAGTGACGAGAAGCTCGAACGCGCTCGTGCGCTCGGCGCCGATCACACGATCAACTATCGCTCGGTTCCTGAGTGGGGCAAGGCCGCGGCAGAGTGGACCGGCGGCGGCGTCGACCACGTCGTCGAGGTCGGCGGCAAGGATACGTTCTCGCAGTCACTCGAGGCGGCGCGGATCGGCGGTACCATTCTGGTGATTGGCGTGCTCTCCGGCTTCTCGCAGCAGATCGCGATTCCAAGCCTGTTCTCCAAGAATTTGCACGTCATCGGCCTCTCTGTCGGTAGCCGCCGCATGTTCGAAGGCATGACCGCCGCGATCGGGCGAAATGGGATCAAACCGGTGATCGACCGCGTGTTCCACTTCGACGCCGTGCCTGATGCGTTGCGGTTGATGCAGCAAGGCGGTCATTTCGGCAAGATCGTGGTGGAGTTTGGTTGAGCGGAATTCGGCGAGAGCTGCAGCGCGCAACTCGTCCTACATCGTCATTGCGAGCGCAGCGAAGCAATCCAGAATCTTTCCGCAGAGACAGCCTGGATTGCTTCGTCGCTTCGCTCCTCGCAATGACGGCTGAGAAGGCTGGCCTCAATACTTCTTTACAGCCGCGCCGAACGCGAACCACAGCGCCATGGACGCGAGGCCAAAACCGCCGAGCAGCAGGAAGGTCGGGCCGTAGCCGATCCATTGCGCGATCCAGCCGCCCAGCGCGGGGCTGAGGCTCGCGCCGATGCCCTGCACGGTGATGACGGCACCCTGGCCGAGATTGATGCGGCCGGTGCCGTTGAGGGAGCGCGCGACCATGCCTGGGACGGCAACCGTCTGGAGCCCGGTGCCGATGCCGTCGAGCACCTGCATCGGCACGACGCCCCACCATCCCGTGACGAAGAAGGCGAGCACGCCGCGGATGGGCAGGAACATGAAGGAGACGAGGATGATAGGCCAGTAGTTGCGCTTGCTCGCCGCCTTCATGGCGATCAGCGACGTGATGACCATGACGCCTTGTGCGATCACGACGGTGGTCGCGACGAAGCTCGGGCCGTTGGCCTGGCCTTCGGCGACCGCCGCCAGGCCGTAGAGCGGCACGATGGCGGCATTGCCGAGATGAAACAGCGCGAGCGCCATTGCCAGCACGAGCAGCGCGCGGTGCTTGAGCAGCATCGTGAGCGCGTCCGGCGCGCTGTCCGGATCGTCCTCCTTGCTGCCGCGCGCGGCGCGATCGTCGATCGCCTTGGCCGGGATCATCATCACGCAAGCGATCGCGATGGCGCCGAAGATTGCCGCCAGCACGAACACGGAGACATAGCCGAACCTGTAACCGAGATAGCCCGACAGCGCGGCGCCGACCATGTTGCCGGCGTGGTTGAATGCCTGGTTGCGGCCGTTGAGCGCGTTAAAGCCCTTCTGCTTGGCGATGCCGAGCGTGATGCCGGTGACCGCTGGCACGATCGCGGCGCTCGCCAGCGATTGTGCGACCTGCGAGAATGTCACCGCCCAGAAATTCTGCGAGATCAGGATGATCGCGGACGCGAGCACCACGCAGATGCCGGGAATGACGACCCACATGCGCTTGTTGCGGCTCGCGTCGATGAAGCCGCCGATCGGCGTCGTGATCAGCATGCCCGCGACATTGCCGATCGTCATCGCGGTGCCGATCAATCCGCTCGCCCAGCCGCGCTCCTGGAGGAAGACGCCGACGAAAGGGCCGATGCCCGACTGCATGTCGGCCATGAAGAAGTTGAGAGCGAACAGGGGCCAGATACGAGACGAGGAGGGGGACCGCGATGTCATCGATACCAAAACGTGGTCTCAGCCGGGATACGGCGGGTGGGACATGATCCTTTCAGCCAATCGTTCTGGCGCGGACGAAACTTTAACGGGCGCTGATCGGGTTGGTTCCAGGTCTTGCCCGGGCGGCGGGCCTTGCGGTCACGGCCAGCGAGTCCCTATTGAAGTTGGATAGTCTCTGTCGGGAGTACGGCATGCCCCTCTGGACCTGCGAAACCTGCGGCGCGCAATTTCCGGGCGAAAATCCGCCAACGTCCTGTGAAATTTGCGAGGACGAACGGCAATACGTCGGGTGGAAGGGCCAGACTTTCCTCACGCGCGAGGCGCTCTCGGAACGTCACCGCATGGTCTGGCGCGACGATCTCGGCCTGACCGGCCTCGCGCTCGAGCCAAGCTTTGCCATCGGCCAGCGCGCGCTGCTGGTGCCGCTCGCGGGCGGCTGGCTGATGTGGGACTGCGTCCCGCTGGCGACGCCGGAGGCGATCGCGCATGTGCGGTCGCTCGGCGGCCTGAAGGCGATCGCGATCTCGCATCCGCATTACTATGGCGCGCTCGCCGATTGGAGCGAGGCGTTTGGCGGGGTGCCGGCCTATTTGCACGCCGATGATCGCCAATGGGTGACGCGTCCGCATGCGGCGATCGTGCACTGGACCGGCGACAGCCATCGCATCTCCGAGGATGTGCTGCTGCTGCGCACCGGCGGTCATTTCGCCGGCGCCACCATGCTGCATCACGCGAGCGGTGCGGACGGCAAGGGCGCGCTGCTCACCGGCGATATCGCGCAGGTCACGATGGATCGCCGCTTCGTCAGCTTCATGTACTCCTATCCGAACTACACGCCGCTCAATGCCGCCGCGGTGCGACGGATCGCGGCTGCCGTCGAGCCGCTGGCCTTCGATCGCATCTACGGCGCCTGGTGGGGCCGCAACATCGCCGCAGGCGCCAAGGCCGCATTCGCGGCCTCTGTCGCGCGCTATCTGGCCGCCATCGCCTGACCCGGCGCGCGACCGGATTTATCTTGCTGGTCCATAATAAATGGACTACAAGTACAGTTATTAAGCGTGGCGCGACGATGCGTCTGCGGGACCGGCATGATCGATGCATCGCCGTTTCCGCGGCGCGCTTGCCGCGTGAGCGGGAGTTCGGTCGATGACGGCAGGGCGCGACTACGAGATCTTCGAGGCCGGCGACGTCGCGCTCCGGTCCGGGGCCGCCGTCCCTTCGCTCAAGCTCGCCTACAAGACCTACGGCACGCTCAGTCCGGACAAGGACAACGTGATTCTCTATCCGACCTCGTTCAGCGCGCAGCACGCCGACACCGAGTGGCTAATTGGCCCCGACGGGGTGCTCGACGCAACACGCTACTTCATCGTGATCCCGAATCTGTTCGGTAACGGGCTGTCGTCCTCGCCGTCGAATACCGCCGCGCCGTTCCCGATCCTGACCTATCACGATGCCATCGCGGTCCAGCACCGGCTGCTCACCGAGCGGTTCGGCATCTCGAAGCTTGCCCTGGTCTATGGCTGGTCGATGGGCGGCATGCAGGCCTATCACTGGGCGGCGCTGCATCCCGATATGGTCGAGCGGGCGGCCGTTGTCTGCGGCAGCGCCCGCTGCGCGCCCTATAATTACGTCTTCCTGGAAAGCGTGAAGGCCGCGCTGACCGCCGATCCCGCCTTCCGCGACGGCCGCTTCGTCGAGAAGCCTGTCGCGGGCTATCGCGCCATGGGGCGCGTCTACGCGGGTTGGGCGATGTCGCACGGCTTCTATCGCGACGAGATCTGGCGCGAAGCGGGCTTTACCTCGCTGGACGACTATCTCGTCCGCACCTGGGACGCGGCGTTTGCCCGGCGCGATGCTAACGATCTCCTGGCGCAGATCGGCATCTGGCAGACCGGCGATGTCAGCCGCTGCACGACCTTCGATGGCGATTTCGATCGCGCGCTCGGTGCAATCAACGCGCACATGTTGCTGATGCCCGGTGCGACCGACCGCTATTTCGACGTCCGCGACAACGAGGACGAACTCGGCCGGCTGGTCAATGCGCGCTCTGCGGTGCTGCGTCCGATCCCGTCGCTGCACGGCCATCGCGCCGGCAACCCCGTCAACAATGCGCGCGATCGGGCCTTCATCAAGGCCGAGATCGCAGAGCTTCTCGGCAAGTAGGGCGGGCATCCGATCATGATCGACGCAACCGTTTCAGAGTCCGGCCATCGGCTGAAGCCGCTGGCGCCGGCGATGCTGCGTGAACTGTCGGTGCGGTCCAACCTCAGGGGTGCCGTGCAGAGCCTCGGCCATTACGGCGTGATCCTGCTGATCGGCGGGCTGATCTGGATGGTCGCCTCACGCCATGGCGTGCTCTGGGCGCTGCCGCTGATGGCGGTGCAAGGCTATCTCGTCGCGTTCCTGTTCATGGCTGTGCACGAGACCGCACACAAGACCGCGTTCAAAAGCCGCGGTCTCAACCTCGTGGTCGGCTATCTCTCAGGCTTCATCATCGGATTGCCCTACGAATATTATTGCCTGTTTCACTGGGACCATCATCGCTACACCCAGGATCCTGACAAGGACCCCGAACTGATCGTCGGCGTGAAGCCCACATCGGACACGCAGCTCGCGATCGCCTATAGCGGCCTGCTTCAGGTCGCCGGACGCTTGCGGTTGATGCTCGACCATGCCGTCACCGGCAAGGTCGTTGTGCCCTGGATCCCCGAGAACAGACGCACCATCATCGTCACCGAGGCGCGCGCTTACGTCGCACTTTATGCGCTGCTGCTCGTGCTCTCGCTGTGGTTCTCGTCGGCGCTGCTGCTCTGCGTCTGGATCGTGCCGCTGATCATTGGGCAGTTCTTCCTGCGGCCCTATCTCTACGCCGAGCACACCGGCTGCGAGCGCACCCGCAGCGCATTCCAGAACACCCGCACCACCTACACCGGCGCAATCGTCAAATGGGTTGCGTGGAATATGCCTTACCATGTCGAGCACCACGCTTATCCCACGATCCCGTTCCACGCGCTGCCGCAGCTGAACGGGATCGTCGACGGCGAGATCGTCCACCGCGGCCGCGGCTACATCAGGACGACGCGCGAGACCTGGGCCTGGTTTCGCCGACATAGACAGGCCGGCTAGCCGACGAAATTTGACGTGCAAAGCCCCGGTCGCGGTGCGATCGGGGCTTTGTCGTGAATGCGGGATATCAGTAGATCCCGTACGCGCAGACGTTCACGACGCGGACGCGCAGGCCGTGGCGGGTCTGGACGACGCGCTCCTGATAGCAATTGTTGACGCCGCTGTTGACGTAGACCCCGCCAAAGCCCCAGCCGGGACCCCAGTGATGGTGGAAGCCGTGGGCCGACGCGGCGGTGGGGGCGAGAGCGGCAACGCCGAGCGAGCCGGCGGCGATCAGACCAAGTGCAAGCTTACGAAACATCTTCATTCTCCAGTGTGGCGCAGGGGCCGTTGTTGTGTCCCTGCATCTCGGTCGAGCCGAAACGCGGATGCGTTCATGCAGGCAGGGGAGAATCGTGTTTCAGGAGTGTTTCGTCGGTCGCGGTGCGTTGCGCCGCCGTCCTGCTTTCCGCGCCGCGCGATAGCGCACGGCCATCGCTTCTGTCAGCTCGGCCATCTTCTCGCGCAGATCGGCCGGCTCCAGTACTTCGGCCTCGGGCCCGAGCCGCAACAATTCGGCGGCGGCATGCCATGACGTCTTGCCGGTCGGCACTCTGGCAATGCGCCAGCCGTCTGCATCCGCGGTCTCTTCGAGCTGCGTGCGCGCCCTGACGTAAGGCTGGGTCAGCGCGTCGAGCAGTTTCACGCCGAAGGGCGACAGCCGAACGATCGCGACATTGGGATGCATCTCGGCCTCGAGACGCAGCGTTGCGTCCCGCCAATAGTTGGCGAGATCGAAACCGGCGGGCCGCTCACAGCGATCGTCGAGCGCCGTGCAGTCGAGCACGCGCGCGACGCGATAGGTCCGCACGCTGCCGTCGACCAGACCTGCCAGATACCAGCTGCCACCTTTCAGCACGAGACCGAGCGGCGCGACGCGACGCTGCTTCTCGGCGCGCCAGCTCTGGTAGCGGATCTTGATCAGTGTCCCGCGCAGGGTCGCGGCAGCGATGGTGCGCAGATGCTTGGGTTCTTCCGCCTCGCCGAACCAGCCCGGCGCGTCGAGGTGAAAACGGTCCTGCATCCGTCCGGCGTCTTCGCGCAAATTGGCGGGCAGCGCGGCCATCAGCTTGTTCTGTGCGGCGATCATCGCCGCATCCAGCCCGAACGCTGCCGCCGGGCCCGGCAATCCCGCCAGGAACAGCGCTTCCGCTTCGCTTTGCGACAGACCGTTCAGCCGCACGCGATAGCCATCGAGCAGGCGATAGCCGCCCTCCGCGCCGCGGTCGGCATAGACAGGGACGCCGGACGCCGCGAGCGCGTCGATGTCGCGGTAGATCGTGCGCACCGAGACTTCGCAGGCCTCCGCGAACTCAGGCGCGGTGACCTGCCCCCTGGCCTGCAGGGTGGTGAGGATCGACAGCATCCGGCTCGCGCGCATAATCCTTTTAACCATACCTGACACAGGATGTCAGGTATGGTTCGCTATAACGCCATCGCCAGCCGGCCAGATGGAGACCCGCCATGACCGATCCGAACCGCATCACGCTGTATTATTCGCCGCAAACCCGCGCCACCGGCACGCGGGTGCTGCTTGAGGAACTGGGGGCGCCCTATGATCTTCATGTCCTCAACATGAAGGCCGGCGAGCAGCGCCAGCCGGCCTATCTCGCCGTCAACCCGCTCGGCAAGGTGCCGGCGATTCACCACAGCGGGCAGCTTGTGACCGAGCAGGTCGCGATTACCGTCTATCTCGCCGATTTGTTTCCGCAGGCAGGGCTGACGCCCGCGCTGAACGATCCGCTGCGCGGCCCCTATCTGCGCTGGATCGCCTATTACGGCGCCTCGTTCGAGCCGGCCCTGATCGACAAGTTCATGCAGCGCGAGCCGGCACCGATCACGCAATCGCCTTATGCCGACTACGACGCCATGCTCGGCGCGCTCGAGGCGCAGCTGTCGAAGGGACCGTATCTGCTCGGCGAGCGCATGACGGCCGCGGATGTGCTGTGGGGCGTCGCGTTCAGCTGGACGATGATGTTCGGCATTGTGCCGAAAAAGGACGTGTTCGTCCGCTATGCCGAACGCATGACCTCGCGGCCGGCGTTCCAGCGCATCAACGCGGCCGACGCCGAGATGGCTACGCAGCATGCCGCGGCGCTTCAGGGCTGAGTGATCCAAGGTTGAAGATGACGAAGCCGATGCACACGACCAACTGCTTCAACACCTTCATCCAGGTTGCTGAAGATTGTCCTGCGCGCACAGGCGAAGAGCCGCCGCTGCGCGCGGGAAAGCCGACGGTGGCGTGCCTGCAATACGGGATGATCGCGAAGGCGCCTTACAAATACACGTCCGACGACGTGATCTTCGCGACGTCCGCGCCCGGACGCGAACTCGCCGTGAAGGCAACGGAAACGGAGAAGCAGGCGGCCCGTGAAGCGTTCTTCTCCCGAGGGCAGGCGTGCATGAGGGCGTCGAGCCTGGGCAAGCGCTTCGGCTGGGGCGTTCATGCCGATAGCAAGGGCCGGATCGCGCTCTATCCCATCGAGAGCAAACGCTACCAAGCGCTTGCCCGCGATCCGAAGCTCACGCAGGTGCGGGCGATGCGGTCGAAGCGGGCGTGATCAGAAAATTGGCGGCCGCTTCTCCGCGAAGGCCTTGATGCCTTCCTTGATCTCGTCGCCGCGCATGCTGTCACGGTGGCGCTGGTCGGCGCCTTGCTCGTCGAGTTCGCCGCGGGCGAATTCGTTGATCGCGCGCTTCATGCCGCGCATCGCCTGCGGCGCGTTGCCGGCGAGGATGTTGGCGAGCCTATCGACCTCCTCGTCCAGAAACTCGACCGCCACCATATCGGTCAGATAGCCGATCCGCAGCATCTCCGGCGCGCTGATCTTTTGCGCGGTCAGGAACAGCTTTTTTGCATTGTCGACGCCGAGCCGTGTCACGTAACGCTTGATGCCGCTGCTGTAGTAATGCAGCCCGAGGCGTGCCGCGGGCATGAACATCTCGGCGGTATCCACGCCGATGCGGAAGTCGCAGGCGAGCGCGAGATCGGTCGCGCCGCCATAGACGCCGCCGTTGAGCCGGCAGATCGTGGGGACGCCGAGATCCTCCAGCCGGTTGACGACTACCTCAAAGGCGGAGCCCGCGCTCTGCTGCTCGTTCGCACTGACCGCGCGCTCGGCAACCGAGTTGAGATCATAGCCCGCGGAGAAGGCGCGCCCGGTGCCGGTCAACACCAGCACGCGGATAGCAGGATCGGCCTCGACCCGATCGAACAGTTTGACCAGCTCGCCGAGATCCTCGGCCTGGAGCCGGTTGAGATGTTTGGGTCGGTTGAGGCGGATGGTGGCGCGTGCGCCAACGAGTTCGAGCACCGGGCCGGTGGCTGCGTCGGTGATGTCCGACATTCTTGTCTCCATTTATTTGCTTGTCGCCATCTATTTGTTTTCGAGCGTGCGCCGCTTCGCCTCGGCATCGATGGTTTCGGCGAGATCGGGATGCCGCGCCATCAGCACGCGGAAGTCGACGAGGTCGAGCACGAGAAGCCGCGACACCTTGGTGGTCGAGACATTGGCGCCGCGCAAATTGTTGCCGAGCAAGGCCATCTCGCCGAAGAAGGCGCCATCGCCGAGCTGCACCTTCTTGCCGGGCAGGTCGACCTCGACCTCGCCCGCGGCGATGAAATACATGCAATCGCCCTGCGCACCCTTGCGGATGATCATGGTGCGCGCCGGCAGCTCCATGGTTCGCAGCATGTGGGTGACGTCGGCGATGGCCGCCGGTCCGAGCGCCGCGAAGAACGGCACCTTGCTGACGGATTCCCAGGTCTTGAGGAAATTGTCGCGCCGGGTCTCCGCGGCAAAGCCGGTCGCCAAAATACCGGTCCAGAGGCCGAACACACCGAGGCCGGAGATCATCACCAGCGCGGCCACCATGCGGCCCAGCGGCGTCACCGGCACGACGTCGCCATAACCCGTCGTCGTCAGGGTTGCGACGGCCCACCACAGCGCGGCGGGGACGCTGCCGAAGGTCTGCGGCTGCACGTCCCGCTCCAGGAAATATTCGGCGACCGAGGCCAGGAAGACCACCATCAGGAAGATCACGAGCACGCTAAGCAGCGGCCCCGATTCGAGCACCAGCACGCGGCGGAGCTGCCGCAGGCCGGGAATGCCCGGTACCACCTTCAGCACCCAGAGCACGCTGAGCAGCCACGCCGTCCTGGGCTCGATTCCGAGAATCAGCGCGGCCGGCACGGCCAACGCACCGACCGCGTCGACCAGCCCGGCGGAGGAGGACATGTAGAGTGCGAGGCGCCCCTGTCGCGCCATATGGCGCAGCCGGACCACCCATTCGAACACGAAGTAGACGAGGCAGGTCCAAAGCAGGGCATCGACCCAGCGATGTGCCGCCTCATAGGCCGGGTTGACCGTCAGCAGCACCATGCCGAGCACGCCGACGCCGACGGCCACATAGGCCGCCCTGGTCATGTTGCGGCCGGCCGTGGCGGCCGCGAACTGGGCCAGAGCGGAGATCAGCGGCTTGGACATGCGGAAAGGCGGCTCGGTTTTGTCTTTGCGGTCCCCGGCTGGAACCTCGGTGCCAAAGTGCCTGCCCGGGTCGAGGCCGTCAACGACGGGCGCGGCCGCGGGCCACGTGCCGCTACTTGAAATGCGGCGGTTCGTCGTAGCCGCGACGGCTGCTGAAGAACAGCAACACCATCAAGCCGATGCCGACAAGAACGGAAAACCCGGCCCCCAGCGCCAGCGCCACATAGCCGTCCGTCGGAATCGGCTCGCCCTCGACCGCCATCGCGGAGTAAGCGAAATAGCCAACCGCGGCCAACATTCCCAGCAGGAAGATGATGAGGAGTGCACGCATGGCGCGGTCTCCGGTTGATCCGAGAACAAACGGTTGTGGACAGGGACGGTTCCCGGACGAGGTCCCCCGGTCCTTCGCGGACGTGCCGGCAAGGCGTCACCGCAGATCCTCAAATCGATAGGTCAGGCACTCTGAGCTGTCTTCACCACCACGACATTGCTCTCGTCGTGATGGGGAGGGGCCGCATCCTGAGCGGCCTTCTCGCCCTCGCCCGCATGGCGCTTGAGGTAGTCGCGGCGCATGCCGATCTCGTCGCGGACGAATTCGTAGCCGAGCTTGAAGGTATCGAGCCCGTCGGTACTGATCGTGCCGTCTCGCAAGCCGATGACCGCGCCGCGCAAGATGCCTTCCAGCTCGTCCTGGAGACATTCGAGCTGGTCGAGCGAATGCGCGTGTTCAATCCGCTCGCCGATGTCGAGGATGGCGGTGGAAAGCTCGCTGGCCTTCTCCGGCGCGATCCGGGTGATCTTGGCGTAGATCGCGGCGAAGATCGAGCCGATGACGCTGAGCGCGGCAGCGGCCAGATACATCAGGTCGCTGTACTTATCCATGAACGACTTGGTGTCGTCGTTGATGTAGTCGGCCGCCCCTTGATGCGCCATCACGAAGGCGTCCTTCTCGACGGAGGCGGGTTCGATTCTGCTGGCAAAGCCACTGTCGAGCCCGAGCGCGGACTTGTTCTCGTAGACGCTGCGCGCGAGCTCCCCGGCCGCCGTCGGCGACATCCGGGATTGGGCGACCAGCAACCATTCGAGCCCGATCGTGTCGAGATCGTCGTCGGGAATTTCCGGTGATGCAGACAGCGTGCCCGCCGTCAGCGTCTCGCTGGAAATGCCGGGGATCCTGCGCGCCAGCGCTTTCGCCTCGTCAATCGCATTCAGCGTGAAGCCGCCGCGCCTGGCGACCTGCTCATACGCCTTGTCCCGCACCGCCCTCGAGGCGTGGACGATGGCGACGACCGCGCCAAAGCCGCTTGCCGGCGCGAACAGCTTGTCGAGCGTTGCGCCCGGTGGCGCCATCTGGATCCTCGCCGCGTCCGCGCCGTCGGGAATGTCGAGGATGCCGCGGACGAAGGCGAGCGATGATTCGTTGTCGGCGAGGACGGCGACCTTCTTCTTCTTCAGTTCGGCGAGCGACTTGATCTTCTTGTTTCCCGGCCCGAGCAGCAGCACGAGATCGTGCTCGAGGATCGCGAGCGTGCGCGCCCGCAGCGGCACCTTGGCGTCGGTGCGCAGCACCGCGAGGTCAGCCTGCTTGCGATCGAACTGGGCGATCGCCTTGGCGTTGTCGGCGTTGTTGACGATCTTGATCCGGAAGCGCGAGGCGTTGTTCTTCAGGACGGCGGCGAGCTTGGCTGCGAACAGCGCCTCGTCGCTGTTAGGGGCGCCGACGGCAAAGGTCAGCGTTTCCGAACTGTGCACCAGCATGCGGCCGCCCCAGACGGTGGCAAGCGACAACAGCAGGGTCAGCACGACGTAGAGGAAGACCTGCTGCTGATTGGTCTTGATCACCTTGGGTCGCCGGGGCGGTGGCTCGATCGGCGATGAGGTCGGGCCCTCAGTACTCATGGCAGCACTCTGGCCTTATGCTTCCGGTGGCGGGCGGCATCGCGGATGCGATCGCTGCGGTCGCCCTGTAATTCGTAAACGTCTGAAAAAAGAACGATATTCTCTGCCGGCAATGATAGCGCGCAGGCCGCGGAATGCAAATTCCGAGCCGAAGGTAACCTTACTCAACCCGGCCGCGGCGATTGGTCATCCTATCACCAGTTAGCCACAGTTGGCGATTTTCCGGTTCCCCCCGGCTGCATTCCGCCGCGGGAGGTGTCATAAATCGCAGGTCCCGGCGATTTGACCGGTCCAGGAAGAGATTGCGCTGAACGCTCCAACTCTTCTTGCCACGTCAACGAGGGCGCCTTGTCGTTTCCACCCCTGTCATCGGCGGTTCCGGTCGAAGCCCTCATTGGTTGGATGTTGCTGCTGACGTTCAAGCACATCATCGCCGATTTCGTCCTCCAGACCGCCTGGATGGCGCATGGCAAGGACCAGAAGCACGGCTGGGCCCTGCCGCTCCTGGTGCACTGCCTGGTTCACCTTGCGGTTGCGCTGCCGCTCATCCTGATCGTGGCGCCGAAATTCTGGTTTGTGGCGCTGATCGACTTCGTGATCCACATCACGATCGACCGCGCCAAGGGGCTCGTCTCGGCCAATTTCGGTGTCGATCTTGCGCATCCCTGGTTCTGGACCTTGATCGGTGTCGACCAGGCCCTGCACCATCTGACCGGCTTCGGCCTCTCCATCTTCATGGCGGCGAACTGAGCGCTGGCGGCCGTCTGGAGTGGCTGGCGGGCCTGCATGGTTCGAGACAGCGCTTCGCGCCTCCTCGCCACGAGGACTGAGAATCTTTCAGCAGAAGCAGACCTCATCCTGAGGGCCCGCCGAAGGCGGGTGTCTCGAAGGATGGCCACAGAGAAAACCCTTTCCAGCCCATTGATTCGCGGCCCACGCGCAAGCACCCCGGGTGACTACCGGGCAGCGTGGTTAACCTTTCATTAGAGAATTGCACTGCATCTTCCCAGACGAGGGAGAACTGCAATGTTTTCAAGCCGCGATACCTTTGAAGGCGATTCGTGCCCGGTCCGCGACGAACTCCTTGGCGAGATGTACCGCGCCAGCGAGAGTGGCCTGCCGAGGCTGGTTGAAAGTGTTTCCCCTGACGCGCGCGCCAGGCTGGCGCTGTTCTGCTATCGCCGAAGCCATCTGCATTCGCTGGCGGTCGCGATCGCAGGCAGCTGCAACGAGCGCGACCTGATCGAGAACGGCGGCCGTGTCGGTTCGACGCTCTACGCGCTTGCGCGCGAAGGCGCGGCGAAATCCTCGCCGTCGCTGTCCGGTGGGCGCAAGCCGATCACGCTGTCGACCAAGCCGCTCTCGGTGCTCGCGCCGCTGGACGACGAGATCGACGACGAGATCAGCGAAGCCGTCCCGGCCTAAACGCTCGCGATCATTGGCAGCCCGAATTTCCGTCGCGCCATCGCGCATTCGGCGTCGCCCGGCATGCACGTGCGGCACACGTCCGGCCGCACTGCGTAGATGCCGCACGCGGTCGCTTGTCCGATCTCTCCCTGCAGCGCCGAACAGCGATCGCCTTCGCAGCGCATGCCGGATTGACGGTCGTTGACGAGCGCTTCGGGAATCGCGGCGAGCTCCTCGTCGCTCTCGATCGAGAAGCGCGGCCAGTTCGCCGAATAGCCGCAGCAGGCGCCGCAACTCTGGCAGCAGCTCGACAGGTCGATGTGGGCGTTCTCGTCCATCGTCACGTGTCCTTCACGTATCCTTGGGCGGGCCCCAGACCAGGCTCTGCCGCCATTTTGCGCGCAGCACGTCGCGCCTTTCAGGATATCTCTCATCGGGATAGGTCGCGTCGACCACGCGGTCGGTGCGGAAGCTGCGGAAGTCTCCGCGCAGCTCGCACCAGGCCGCGAGCAGGCGCACGGCTTCGAGATAGCCGATCGAAATCGGCCAGATCATGCGCTCGCTGGCGCGGCCCTGCTCGTCGCGATAGCGCAGCATGATCTTCTTGCCTTCGTGGATCTGGGTGCGTGTGCGCGCCATGTCCAGGCGGTCGGGCTCCCTGTTCCAGCTCGGCCGGGCCCGGCTTGCCGGCTCCAGCACGAAGGGACGCAGGCGCTCCGGGACAGTGTCGGCGATCTTGGCCATCAGATCTTCAGCCGCGCGCGCCAGCGCGGGATCGGCATGGCCGGCGACCCATTGCGCGCCCAGCACCGCCGCCTCGATCTCGTCGGGTGTCAGCATCAAAGGCGGCAGGTCAAAACCCTTTTCCAGGATGTAGCCCATGCCGGCTTCACCGCGGATGGGCACGCGCTGGCCGATCAGCGTGGCGATGTCGCGATAGATCGTGCGCTTCGAGGTCTCGAGCTCGGCCGCGATGGCGTCCGCCGTCAGCGGCTTACGCGTGCGCCTCAGCACCTGGATGATTTGAAACAGCCGGTCGGCGCGTCTCATGACGGGTCTCTTGTCGGTGGTTTTTCAGATGGTGGCGCGCGGCTGCTGACAGGATGTTGGCAGCAGGGGAGTTCTATACCGGGTCAACACGTCGACTGAAGAGGATTTGTCCATGATCATTCCAACTCATTTCGGCCCGGCCGCTGCGCTGTGGCGGACCCAGCCTCTACAGGTCCAGCCTTTGCAAGTCCTGCGTTTGCAACTCCGGGCTTGGTATGCATGGGCGTTCGGCCGCCTCGTATCCCTTGATCTCATGGTCGTCGACCTCCGCCTTGCGCTCGCGACCATGGTGGCTCGCTTCCTGGTCCAGGCCGCGGACGCGCTGGTCCGTCATGTCATGGCCCGCGCCTGGCGAGGGGCCCGTTTCGCAGAAGATATCACGGCTGCTGCCACCATGGTGGCAGCAGCCCGCGGTTAAGTTCCCTCAACTCTTTCGGTGGTTTCAGGAGAGCCTTCATGATCACGCTTTACGGCTTTGGCACCGGCTTCGGCCTGCCGGAAATCAGCCCCTTCGTCACCAAAACGGAGGTGCAGCTCAAGATGGCGGGATTGCCTTACCGCAAGGAGCGGGCGATGCCGCCCGCCTCTCCCAAGGGGCAGCTGCCTTTCATCGACGATGGCGGCGAGGCGGTGGCCGATTCCACCTTCATCCGCGCCCATATCGAGCGCCGCTACGGCTTCGATTTCGACGCCGGGCTGTCTCTTGCCGAGCGCGCACAGGCTTGGGCGTTCGAGCGCATGATCGAGCATCACGTTTATTTTGCGCTGGTCGGGGCGCGCTGGGTCGACCCCGTCAACTTCGCCAAGGGGCCTGCGCATTTCTTCGACGGCGCGCCGGAGCACAACCGCGAGAAGTTGCGCGAGGACGCGCAATTCCGTGTCGCCGAGAACTATTTGCTCTCCGGGCTCGGACGGCACGCGCCCGATGACGACGTCGATCTCGCCGTGCGCTCGCTGTTTGCGCTCTCGGTGCAGCTTGGTGACAAGTCCTATCTGATGGGCAACAAACCCTGCGGCGTCGATGCCACCGCCTTCGGTGCACTCGCCGGGATCCTGACGCCGTTCTTCGAATCCGCCCTGCGCCGTCGCGCCGAAGGATTTTCGAACCTCACCGCTTATGTCGACCGGATGATGGACACTTACTATCCGGAGTTCGCCTGGACCCCGCTGCGGCAGGCAGCTTGACGACAGCGCGTCCGCAGGGCGTGGCGGGTGAGGGCTATCTCCTCTGGGGGCTTTGCCGGTAGACGTCAGACAATCCCAATGCGGAGGCACCCTCACCCCAACCCTCTCCCGCAAGCGGGAGAGGGGGCGACACCGGAGGTGCGGCTCGCTCATACAGCCAAAACAAAAAGAGCCGGCCCATCGGGCCGGCTCTGTCGTCTCTAGTTTTCGCCGCGTCTACTTCACCAGCGAGTACTTGCCGTTCTTCACCGTGAGCAGGATGCGCGAGCGCTCGTCGAGGCCGTAGCGGTCCTTCTCGGTGAAATTGTAGACACCCTGGCTCGCCGCAAGCTCCTTCTCCGACAGCAGCGCCTGGCGGATCGCTTCGCGGAATTCCGGCGTGCCGGGCTTCGCCGTCTTGAGTGCCGCCGGGATGATGCGCTTGAGAATCTCGAACGCATCGTAAGAGTGACCGGCGAACTGGCTGCGGCTGTTCGGGCCGTACTTGGCTTCATAGGCCGAGTTGAGCGCGAGGCCCGGCTTCTTGGTGGCAGCTTCGTCCGGCTGGTCCTCGGGATCCATGACGGGACCAGAGGCCATCAGCACGCCTTCCGCCGCTTTGCCGGCGATGCGGATGAAGTCCATGCTGGCGGCGCCATGGGTCTGGTAGATCAGGCCCTGATAGCCACGCTCGCGCAGCTCGGTCTGCGGCAGCGCGGCCGCGGTGCCGGAAGCGCCGACCAGAATGGCATCGGGATTCGCTGCCACGAGCTTCAGCACCTGTCCGGTCACCGACGTGTCGGGGCGAGCGAAGCGCTCCTCGTCGGCGATGGTTATGCCCATCGGCACGGCCTGCGCCTTCAAATCGTTGAACCAGAGGTCGCCATAGGAGTCGGAATAGCCGATATAGCCGACGGTCTTCACGCCCTTGGCCTTCATGTGGTCGTACAGCACCTTGCCCACGATCGGGATCGGCTGCGGCATCGCCACCGACCACTTCATGCGCTCCGGCGTGATCGGGAACGGCGCCAGGCCGAAATGCGGAATGCCGGCTTCGTTGGCGACGTTGGACACGGCGATGGTCGGCGGCGTCAGCGCCGAGCCCATGATGATGTCGGCCTTGGATTCGGTCACGAAGCGGCGTGCGTTGGTGGTCGCGGTGGTGGGATCGCCACCGTCGTCGAGCACGATCACCTTCAGCGGCACACCGCCGATCTCCTTCGGCACGAACTCCAGCGCATTGCGCTCGGGAATGCCCAGCGCTGCGCCCGGGCCGGTCGTGGTGGTGGTGATGCCGATGGTGACCTCGGCGGTCTGAGCCAGCGCGGGCACGGCCGGCAGCGCAAGCGCGGCCGCGGTGACGGCGGCGGTCAGGTAAAAGCGTTTCATCTATTCCTCCCTTTATGTGTTTCTTTGAAAGCAGAAATCGGGGGGTAATTCAGCCCCCTCTTTTGGTGATGTGGCGATTTAGCTCCGGGTCTCGCTCCCCGTGAATTTGGCTACCATTTCCGCAGGAAACGGTGCCGATTTCAGTTTGTCGGGGTTAACGGGGTCGCGCCCGACCAGGACACGGGTCTCGAAACCCTCGATCGCAAGCGCCTCGCCCTTGAAGACGCTGTGCTTTACCTCGAAACTCGAGCGCTTGATGCTCTCGACCTTCGTTTCGATGGTGATCCAGTCGCCATAAGTCGAGGGGATGTAGAACTTGGCGCGCGTATCGACCATGGGAATGCCGACCAGGCCGTATTTCTTGACCAGGTCCTGCTTGGAGAAGCCGGCGACTTCGAACAGGGTCGACGTCGAATCGTCGAACATCGCGAAATAGCGCGGGTAATAGACGATGTTGGCGGGGTCGCAGTCACCCCACTGGATCTGGACGTCGCGCCGGTTCACGAACATATGCCGCGCCCTATTTCGGCGCCATGCGCAGCGAGCCGTCGAGGCGTACCACTTCGCCGTTGAGGTAGGAATTCTCGACCATGTGCAGGGCGAGCGCCGCGAACTCGTCGGCGTGGCCGAGCCGGCGCGGGAACGGGATTGCGGCGGCGAGTGAGTCCTGGGCTTCCTGCGGCAGGTTGGCGAGCAGCGGCGTGAGGAACAGGCCGGGCGCAATCGTCAGCACGCGGACGCCGAACTGCGCCAGCTCGCGCGCGATCGGCAGCGTCATGCCGACGATGCCGCCCTTCGAGGCCGAATAGGCCGATTGCCCGATCTGGCCGTCATAAGCGGCAACGGACGCCGTGTTGATGATGACGCCGCGCTCGCCGGTGGCCTGCGGCTCGAGCTTGGACATCTCGTTTGCGGCGAGACGCAGCATGTTGAAGGTGCCGATCAGGTTGACCTTGATCACCTTGTCGAAATCGGCGAGCGCCATCGGGCCGTCGCGGCCGACGACGCGCTTGGCAACGCCGATGCCAGCGCAATTGACCAGCACGCGCGCGGGTCCATGGGCTTTGGTCGCCTGCGCGATCGCAGCTTCCGCGGACGCGGCATCGGAGACGTCGCAAGCCACAGCCACGCCCTTGATCTCGGCGGCGACAGTCTCGGCGAGCTTGGCATTGAGATCAAACACCGCGACCTTGGCGCCCTGGCCAGCCAGCTTTCGCGCGGTCGCCGCACCAAGTCCCGACGCGCCGCCGGTGACGATGACAGCCTGATCCTTCAACAACATGGCGTTCTCCCTGGTGCGATATTTCTTAGCCGACCGATATCACACGGTCCGATGGATTGGCAGCGTAGAGCTCCTCGATCAGCAGGCTGCGATGCTCGAGCACCGCGCGCTGGTTGATCGAGCCCTTGTCGGTGACCTCGCCCTTGTCGATCGAGAGCGGCGTGTCCATGAGGATCGCGCGCGTGATCCGCGTCGAGGATCCCGTGGCCGCGCCGAGAAAGCGGGTCAGCCGTTCGCGAAATGCCTCGCGCACCAGCCGGTCGCGGGTCGCGACGACGAGATCGTCGGTCGGCAGCGTCGGGTTGATCAGCCGGCAGCCGTCGAGATCGAGCACGACGAGCGCGGAGACCTCGTCACGATTGATGCCGGCGATGACGACGTCGCGCACCAGCGGTGCGCAGGCCGCAACGAAGCGCGCGCGCAACGGGCCGACACTGACCCAGGTGCCGCTGCCGAGCTTGAAATCCTCGCCGATGCGGCCGTCGAAATCGAAGCCGGCATTGAGATCATCGGGATCGACGGGCTTGAGTGCATCGCCGAGCTTGTAGAAGCCTTCTTCGTCGAACGAACTTGCGGTGATGTCGGGCTGGCGCCAGTAGCCGGGCATCACGTTCGGCCCCTTGCAACGAACTTCCATCTTGCCGTTGTTCGGCACCAGCTTGGCGTCGTTGCCGGATACGGGAAGCCCGACATGGCCGGAGCGGCTGGTGCGCGGGTTGACCGACATGAAGAACGGCGCGGTCTCGGTTGCACCGAGGCCGGTCAGCATCGGCACGCGGTAGCCTTTTTCCTTCACCGCGAGCTCGTCGAGGCTGTTCCAGACGAACGGCGACAGGGCCGCGCCCGAGAAGAACATTGCGTGCAGCCGGTCGAAGAATTTTGCGCGCAGGCCCTGGTCGTCGCGCAGATAAGGCAGCAGCGACTCGTAGCCCTTGGGGACGTTGAAATAGACCGTCGGCGATATCTCCTGGAGATTGCGCACGGTCTCCTCGATGCCTCCAGGCACCGGCTTGCCGGCGTCGAGATACATCGAGCCGCCATTGTAGAGCGTCAACCCGATATTGTGGTTGCCGCCAAAAGTGTGATTCCAGGGCAGCCAGTCGATGATGACGGGCGGCTCGTCCTTGAGGAAGGCGAGCGTCTCGCGCAGCATCACCTGGTTGGCGCAGATCATGCGCTGGGTGTTGACGACTGCCTTGGGGTTGCCGGTCGAGCCCGACGTCAGCAGGAATTTCGCGATGGTGTCGGGGCCGATCCTGCCGTGGACCTCGTCCAGATCGCCGCGGATCGGCGTTGCCATGAGGTCGGCGAGCAAGGTGACGTCGCGGCCCGGCACATGGCCGTAGGACGCGGCGATCTCGGTGCCGAGCGAGACGTTGGCCGCGAGGGCGTCGGCGAACTTGTCGGCGTCCTCGGCGAAGACGAGGCCGGGCGTCAGCAGCTTCACCAAGTAGGAGAGCTTGCCGTAATCCTTCGACACCAGCGAATAGGCCGGCGACACCGGGCAGAACGGAATGCCGGCATAGAACGCTCCGAACGCCAGCAATGCATGGTCGATAGAATTGCCGGAGAGGATGACGACCGGCCGCTCCGCCGACAACCCGCGCGCAATGAGTCCTGAGGCAATGTGCCGGCTCGCGGCGAGCAGCTCGGCGTAGCTGATCTTGCGCCAGCCGCGGCCGCCTTCGCGCTCGGCCATGAACACGCGATCGGGGGTCGCGCTCGCCCAGTGATGCAGGCGGTCGGTGATGCGAGCCGGATAGTCTCCGAGCGGCTGTTTGGGCCGCAGGTAAATCGTGCCGTCGTCGCGCCGCTCGATATTCACGACCGGATCGCCGAACGAAATGGGCCGCAGCGGGGAAGTGCTCGCGCCGCGCTCCATGCTGGAAGAGGACGACGGCTGCGCGTTCATGATTTCGGCTTCACCTTTGCGGTCTTGTGTTCGAGGAACTCGCGGATTCTGCGCTTGGCTTCCTTGTCGCTCTGCGCCACCGTCGCCATCAGCGATTCCATCAACAGGCCGGTCTGCGGATTGGCCTCCGCGATCATCGGTAGCGCCTGGAGCACGGCGAAGTTGGTCAGCGGCGCGTTGGAGGCGACCTTGGTCGCAAGCTCCATCGCCTTGCCGAGTCCGTTGCCGGCTTCCGTGACATATTGCGCAAAGCCGTAGGAGGTGCCTTCGGTCGCGGAATAAACGCGGCCGGTCAGCATCATGTCCATCATCCTGGCGACGCCGATTAGCCGCGGCAGGCGCACCGAACCGCCGCCACCGACGAAGATGCCGCGCTGCCCCTCCGGCAGCGCGAAATAGGTCGAGGGTTCGGCGACACGGATATGCGCCGCACATGCGAGCTCCAGCCCGCCGCCGATCACGGCCCCCCTGAGTGCCGCGATCACGGGCACCCGGCTGTACTGGATGCGGTCGAACACCCGGTGCCACATCTGGGAATGGAGAAGGCCGCCGGTGGCGTCGTGGTCGGTCAGTTCGGAGAGATCGAGACCGCTGGAAAAATGATCGCCGATGCCGTGGATGACGACCGCGCCGATATCCTCGGGCAGGGACGCAAAACACTCGCCGATTTCCAGGATGATGCCGTCGTTGAGCGCATTGCGCTTGGCCGGCCGATTCAGGCCGACGGTCAAAACCCGGTCCGCCCGCTCGATCCTCAAAAGCCCGGAGGCGCCCGCGTCAGCGGTCTCGGCGTTTCCCTGTGTCATTTGCGTCCTTGTCAGAATAGTTATGTTGTATAACGAATTCAGGGGGAGTCAATACGGCTGACAGCGGAGAAGCCGATGCATAGTCCGGAAAAGGGACGACAGTCCGGGTGCAGCGCCCGTACCCGAATGCCCGATGCGCAAGATTGGGATCGATATTACGGACGCCGATGCGATCCGGTCGCTACGCCGCCTTCGTTCCACTTTGAGGTTGCGCCACAAGATTGATCCCCATGGCGTGGAGAACTTTTATCACAGTGCCGAATTCGGGTTTGGCCTCGCCGCCAAGCGAGCGATACAAGTTCTCACGGGATAGACCGGCCTTTTCGGCAATGGCGCCCATGCCCTGAGAACGGGCTACGGCACCGATTGCCATCGTTATTGCGGACGGATCGTCAGATTCAAAGGCTTCGGTGAGATAGGCCGCAATCATCTCGGGGCTGTCGAGGTACTCCGCAGCATCGAATGATTTCACTTTTGCCATTGCTCAGACCTCCAATTCGCTCGCGATCTTCTTTGCCAACGCTATGTCCCCCGGCTGAGAGCCTTTATCGCCACCGCAAAGAAGGACGATGATCTCCTCGCCTCGGGCAACGCAGTAGATCCGGTATCCGGCGCCCTCATGGACTCTCATTTCGCTGATGCCGCCTCCGACCGCAGCAACGTCTCCGGGATTGCCGAGCGCCAGCCGATCGATCCGGGCGAGGATTTTGCCTTCGCTCTCCGGTCTCGCAGGTTTCTAAGCCAGTCAGAGAATTCGTCGGTTCTCTTGATTGTCGGTATCTGTAGCGTATACGCTACAGATGCCGACATGTCAATGAACTAGCCGGCCCTTGCGGCGCGACGCGTTCACATCACCTGATGCACGTCGATCACCACGCGATCCGCATGCCGCGCTGCTGAACCGACAAAAATGTGCTCCATCAGCCAGCGATATTTCTCATGCCCGGTCTCGAACTTCGGCACGGTGCGGAAATAGATCTGCTTCGGGTCGACCGGCTCGCCGCGCTTGAGCTTTTGCAACAGTTCGACCGGGCCGAAGCGCATGCCCTTGTTCTCGACATAGACAATGGCGCCGTCGTCGGTTTCGAAGGCGTACTTGGCCTCGAGATCGATCAGCTCATTCGGGCGGATGGTCTGGAAGTCCGCGCCGAACGGCAGCACCTTGCCGGTGATCGCGCCCGTCACCTCGCCGCCGATGATCGGAATGATGCGGCGAATTCCGATGCCGGTCTCGCCGGCGGTGACGACGTCGCCGATGCGTGCGGTGACGGTGAAGACGTATTTGGTTTCCAGCGTCGGCGTGGTCATCGATTCACCCCTCAATGGGCCATCATCCGCGTCGGCAGCCACGTCGCCAGCAGCGGGAAGGCGATCAGGATCACCAGGCGCACGAGGTCTGTTGCAACGAACGGGATCACGCCCCTGAAGATCGTGGAGAAGGAGACGTCCTTCACCACGCTTTTGATGACAAAGACGTTCATGCCCACCGGCGGATGGATCAGGCCGAGCTCGACCGTCATGACGATGATGACGCCGAACCAGATCGGGTCGAAACCGAGATGCATGATCACGGGGAAGATGATCGGCACGGTGAGGATGATCATCGCCATGGCGTCCATCAGGCAGCCGAGCACGAGATACATCACCATGATCAGCGCCAACACGCCGTAGGGGCCGAGGCCGAGGCCGGTGAGGAATTCCGTCACCTTCTGCGGGGTCTGCGTCACCGTGAGGAAGTACCCGAAGATCAAGGCGCCGATCAGCACGGTGAACACGGCGGCCGCCGTGCGCGTCGCCTGCAGCAGCGAGGCCAGAATCTTCTCGCGGTCGAGGCGGCCGGTCGCCACGCCGATGATGAAGGCGCCGGCAGCGCCGACGCCGCCGGCTTCCGTCGGCGTGAAGCGCGGCAAATAGGGCAGGCCGTAGAGGCCGCCGATCACGAACACGAACAGCAGCACCGGCGCCCAGATGTCCTTCAGGCCGGCGAAGCGCTCGCGCCACGGCAGCACCTTGCCCTTGGGCAGAAAGTCCGGCCGGAAATAGCCGATCAGGAAGATCGTGATCATGTACATTGTCATCGCCAGGATGCCCGGAATGATGCCGGCGATGAAGAGCTTGCCGATGTCCTGCTCGGTGATGATGCCGTAGACGGCGAGCACGGTGGAGGGCGGCAGCATCGCGCCCAGCGTGCCGCCGGCCGCGATCACGCCGGTGGCAAACGACTGCGGATAGCCGAAACGTCGCATCTCGGGATAAGCGACCGCGGAGAAAGTCGCTGCGGTCGCGACAGAGGAGCCGCAGATCGCGGCAAAGCCGCCGCAGGCGCCGACGGTAGCGATGCCGAGTCCGCCGCGCAAATGGCCGACAAAGCCGTTGGCGGCGCGGAACAGCTCGCGGCTCATGCCGGAATTGCTGACGAAGGAGCCCATCAGCAAGAACATCGGAATGACGCCGAAGGTGTAGTCGGTCACCGTGCGCATCGAAGTCTGGCCGACCAGCTTCAGCGCCGGCGTGGCGCCGACGAGATAGGAGAAGCCGGAGACGCCGACAAGGCCCATGGCCATGCCGACCGGCACGCGCAGCAGCATCAGGGCGAACAGGGAAACGAAGCCGATTACGGCGACGGCATCGGTGCTCATGATTACTCCGTCGCCTTCAGCTTGGGGTCGTGCATTTCTTCGGGATGGAAGATCAACCGGTAGGTGCGGATCGCGATCAACAGCACTGCCGAGACGTCGCCGATCCAGGCGATCGCGAAGAACGGCCAGGTCGGCATATGCATGTCGAAGGTCTGGACGTTGTCGTTGTAGGTGCCGCGGACCTTGTCGAACAGCGTCCAGGTCTGCACCGTCACGACGAACAGCAGCACCAGGGTCGCGAACACGTCGATCCAGCGCTGGTAGCGCGGCCCGACATTGCCCCAGACCAAATCGACCGTGATGTGGGTGCCGCGATAGGAGGTGGCGGCGATACCCCAGAAGATCAGGATGCCGAGCAGCATGCGACCGATGTCGAAGCTGTCGGGGATCGCATAGTTCAGCGTGTTGCGCAGCAGCACCGACAGGAAGATGTCGAGCGCGACAATGCCGACGAAGGCCGCTGCGATCCATTCGATCGAATCGATAACGCGATCCATCCAGCTGCGCTTCATGTGAGCTTCCTAGGAGATGTGATCCTCAGGCGGGAGAGGGAGAGGACGCGCTCCTCGCGTCTCGGCCCGCTTGCAGAACAACGGCGGCGAGATGCATCCCGCCGCCGCATGTGTTTCGACGAAGAGCTACTCCGCCAGCGCGTTGTACTTCTTCAGCGAGGCTTTCAGCTCGCTAAGCGCCGCGTCCGGGTCCGCGCCGGCCTTCTTGGCGCCGTCGCTCCAGGTTTTCACCAGGGGCTCGGCGGCCTTCTTCCAGGCGGCGGTCTGCTCGGGTGTCAGCTTGTAGACCTCGTGACCGGTCTCCGCCTTGACCTTGTCGATGCCGGCATCCTCGAACTTGCCCCAGTGCTCGCCGACCACACCGGCCATCTCGACCGTGCAATTCTTGTCGATCGCGGCCTTCTGCTTGTCGGACATCGCATTGTACTTGTCCTTGTTCATGACGAACACGAAGGTCGTGGTGTAGAGCGGCGCCTCCATGTCGTACTTTGTCACCTTGTCGATGCCGAACAGCACGAGGGAGCCCCATGGGAAGGTGACGCCGTCGGCGACGCCGCGCTCGATGATGTCGCGCACTTCGGGCGCGGAGGACTGCACATTGGTGCCGCCGAGCGAGGTGACGAAGTTCGCCATGGTGGCGTGGGCGGGCCGGATCTTCAGGCCCTTCACGTCCTCCGGCATCACGATCTTCTTGGTCTTGGAATGGAACGAGGAGGGTGAGTGGACGAAGGCGAGGCAGTATTTGACGTCCTTCATCTCCTTTTCGGCGTATTTGCGGTACCAGGCGTCGAGCCCCATCGAGCCGCCCTTGGCATCCGAGATCAGGAACGGCAATTCGCCGGCGCCGATGATCGGGAAACGGCCCGGTTGGTAGCCGGGATTGACATAGGTGACGTCGGCGATGCCGTCGCGCGCCATGTCGTAATGGTCGAAGGCCTTGCCCATCTGCTGGGCCGGAAACACCTTGCCCTTGATGGTGCCGCCGGAATCCTTCTCGACCGCGGCGGCCCAGTCCTCGAGCGATTTCTGCAGCGGATGCGACGCCGGCACCCAGTGCGAGATCTTCAAATCGAAGGTCTTGTCCTGCGCGAGCGCAGGGCTCACGCTTGCTGCCAGCAGCAACGCCAGACAGGCTTTCCTCATCACGTGTCTCTCCCTCTTTTGACGGCGGGCTTCGATGGCCCGGTCTCGTTAATTAACATGTTATCTAATTGGCCGGCGCGTTCAAGCCGGAACTGGCGCGGCGTGCCGCCGCGCACTCCCTTTTGCCCAACCGTTATATGATATAATTATCGTGCGCGGACGGCTGCGACAAGCGAGCCGCGCCGAAAGCCTACAGGATCGGGAGGAGCAAGTATTGCGGACAAAAGTCGCAATCATCGGGGCAGGGCCGGCGGGATTGTTGCTTGGGCAACTGCTGCACGGTTACGGCATCGACAATGTCATTCTCGAGCGGCAGAGCCCGGACTATGTGCTCGGCCGCATCCGTGCAGGTCTCCTGGAAGAGGGGACCGTCGCGCTGCTCGACCAGATCGGCGCCGGCGCGCGGGCGCATGCCGAAGGTCTGGTGCATGAAGGGATCGAACTCGCCTTCTCGGGGCGCCGGCACCGCATCGACATGAAGGCTTCGACCGGCAAGACGGTCATGATCTACGGCCAGACCGAGGTCACGCTCGACCTGATGAATGCACGCGCGGCCGCCGGTCTCACCTCAGTCTACGAGGCCAGAGACGTGCAGCCGCATGATTTCGACGGCAGTCACCCGCGCGTAACCTACGTGAAGGATGGCGTCACCCACACGATCGATTGTGATTTCATCGCCGGCTGCGACGGCTTTCATGGCGTCAGCCGCGCCAGCGTTCCGGCTTCGGCGATCGAGGAGTTCGAGCGCATCTACCCGTTCGGCTGGCTCGGCATCCTCTCCGAGACGCCACCGGTCAGCCACGAGCTGATCTATTCCAACCACGCCCGCGGCTTTGCGCTGTGCACCATGCGTTCGACCAGACGCAGCCGCTACTATGTGCAGTGCGCGCTCGATGACCATGTCGACCAATGGCCGGACGACCGTTTCTGGGACGAGCTCAGGCGCCGGCTCGGCCAGGACGCCGCCGACAGCCTGATCACGGGCCCCTCGATCGAGAAGAGCATTGCGCCGCTGCGCAGCTTCGTCGCCGAGCCGCTGCGCTTCGGCAGGATGTTCCTGTGCGGTGACGCCGCCCATATCGTGCCGCCGACCGGCGCCAAGGGGCTGAACCTGGCGGCCAGCGACGCGCATTATCTGTCGAGCGCATTTCGCGAGTTCTACGACGAAAAATCCAGCGCCGGCATTGATGCCTATTCGGCGAAGGCACTGGCGCGGGTCTGGAAGGCCGTGCGCTTCTCCTGGTGGATGACCTCGATGCTGCACAAATTCCCCGACACCGGCACCATCGGCGCGCGCATCCAGCTCGCCGAGCTCGACTACGTCACGCAGTCGCAGGCCGCGATGACGTCGCTGTCGGAGAATTACGTGGGGCTGCCGTTTTAGGACGGTCACTGTCATGCCCCCGCGAAGGCGGGGCATCCAGTACGCCGCGGCCTCTCCGTATCACGTCGCCGTCTCTGGAATACTGGATCACCCGCTTTCGCGGGTGATGACAGTCCTGGTGAGGCGACGCCGCCGTCCATTTCAAACGCCCGCGCAAATGTCGTTTAAAACTTTGTAGGTGATGCAACCGTCACGTCCCTCGCGTTCAATGGCGGCAGCCACCAACGCGAGATGGACATGACCAGCACCGACATCCCCGCCGGCTTCGAGCCGCACTTTCGCAAAGCCCCGCTCACCGATCCCTGGGAGCCGCTTTACTCCAGGAAGACCGACAACGGCGTCACCGTGGGATTGCGGCTGGCAACACCGCACACCAACGCGCGCGGGCTGATCCATGGCGGCCTGATCGCGGCGCTGGCCGATGCCGCCATGGGCTACAGCTGCGCGCAGGCGACGGGCTGGACCACCTCGTTGGTCACGATCTCGCTGTCGGTCGACTATGTCGGCGCCGGCGAGATCGGCCAATGGCTGGCAGTCGAGGGTGAGGCGATCAAGACCGGCAGCACGATCTGCTTCGCGCAGTGCCTCGCGAAGGCCGACGGCGCCGTGATCGCGCGCGCCAGCGGCACCTTTCGCGTCGTGCCGAAGAAGGGGTGAGGGCGTCACCCAAATTTCCACTCCGCGGTCTCCACCACGAGATCGACGAAGGCGCGCACCTTCGCGGAGAGCAGGCGCGAGGTCGGGTAGACGATGTGGATTGGCAGCGCCGGCTGCTCGTAGTTCGCCAATACGATCTTGAGCCGCCCGCGCCGCAAGCCTTCGGCGGCCTGATAGGCCAGCACTCGGGTCACGCCGCCGCCGGCCTCGGCATATTGCAGGGCGGCGTCGGCGCTGTTGCTGGCGAACCGTGGATTCGGCGCCACCTCGATGTCGTGGCCGTTCTGTACGAAGCGCCAGTTCGCGGATGGACCGAACGCGATGGTCTGGTGCGTAAGCAGTACCTCCGGCGTCTTCGGCTCGCCATGGCGCTTGAGATAGCCTGGCGTCGCCACCACGATCCGCCGCATCTCGCCGACCTGGCGCGCGACGAGCGAGGAGTCGGCGAGATGGCCGATCCGCACCGCGACGTCGACGGCATCTTCCACGAGATTGACGAGGTTGTCCGACAGCCGCAATTCGCAGGCGACCTCGGGATAGCGTTTGAGGTAGGCGATCATGACAGGGCCGACATGGAGCCGGCCGAAGCCGACCGGCGCCGCCACTACCAGCCGCCCGCTCGGCCGGCTGCGCTCCTCCCGTGCCGAGCCGTCGGCCTCCTCGACATCGGCGAGGATGCGACGCGCGCGCTCGAGATAGCGCGTGCCGACGTCGGTCAGGGTCACCTGACGGGTGGTCCGCTGCAACAGCCGCGCCCCGAGATGCTCCTCCAGAGCCGCGATCAGCCGCGTCACCGCCGAGGGGGACAGCCGCAGCTTTCGTGCCGCTGGCGCGAAGCCGCGCAAATCGGCGACGGTGACGAAAACATGCATGGCTTCAAGGCGGTCCATGGCATTATTGCATATAACGCAATGATGAAGTGTCAAGCCGGCTGATTGTTTTAGCCTGCGAAAAGTCCACTTTAGCTGGCGAAGACGCAAGGACGCGCCGGGATTTCGGGAGATGGTCGATGACGGCAACTCACACCTACGCCAGCGACGTGGCATTCACGCCGGCGGTGAAGTCGATCCAGACCCGAAAGGGATCACGCGAAGGCTATGCGCATGCCGAGCAGCGCGGCTGGCGCACCGAGGTCGATGAGAACCTCGCGGCGTTCCTGGCCGACGCCAACAGCTTTTATCTCGCCACGGCCTCTGCCGACGGCCAGCCCTACATTCAGCATCGCGGCGGCCCGAAGGGCTTTTTGAAGGTGCTGGACAAGCAGACGCTCGCGTTCGCGGACTACGCCGGCAATCGGCAATACATCACGCAGGGAAACCTGTCTGAAAATCCCAAGGCCTACATCTTCGTGATGGACTACACCCATCGCCGTCGAGTGAAGATCTGGGGCGAGGCCCGCGTGGTCGAGGATGACGAGGCGCTGACGACATCGCTGATGCCGAAAGGCTATCGGGCGCGCCCGGAGCAGGTGATCCTGTTCAAGATCGAAGCGTGGGATACGAACTGCCCGCAGCACATCCCGCAGAAGTTCGACGCTGGCGATGTGGCAGCGGCGCTGGCGGCGAGGGATACGAAGATAGCGGAGCTGGAGGCGGAGGTCGCGGCGCTGAAGGGGGAGGCGAACTCACCATCCAATGAAAGCTAGAGCGACTTGCGCGGGATGAGGGGTCCCTCTCCGCGAATGAAGCGGTTTCCGTTTGGATGGATACCCCTCATCCGGCGCTTCGCGCCACCTTCTCCCGCAAGGGGAGAAGGGAAGAGGAGTTCACGGCGCACTTACAACACACTCGCGCCTTCGTGCTGGAAGCCGAGATAGCTGGCGGCGACGCGTTCATTCGCCGCGATGTCGCTGGCCTTGCCGCTGAGCACGATCTCGCCGAGCTCCATGACGTAAGCTTGATCCGCGATCTTGAGCGCGGCCTGCGCGTTCTGCTCGACCAGCAGCACGGAGACGCCGGCGGCACGCAACTCGGTGACGATGCGGAAAATGTCGGCGACGATGATCGGGGCGAGGCCGAGGCTCGGCTCGTCCAGCATCAGGAGCTTGGGCTCGCCCATCAGCGCGCGGCCCATCGCAAGCATCTGCTGCTCGCCGCCGGAGAGCGTGCCGGCGAGCTGCTTGCGCCGCTCCTTGAGCCGCGGAAACAGCGTGTAAACCCGCTCCATCGAGGCTTTCGCCTTGCTTCTCTCGATGCGGAAGGCTCCTAACTCGAGATTGTCCTCGACATTCATGGTCACGAACAATTCGCGGTGCTCGGGAACGAGGCCAAGCCCCATGGCGACGCGGTCCTCGATGTCGAGCCGCGACAGATCCTGACCTGCGAATGAAACGCGCCCCTTCAGCGGCAAAATGCCGATGATGGCGGACAGCAGCGTGGTCTTGCCGGCACCGTTGGCGCCGACGATGGTGACGATCTGGTTCTGGCCGACTTCGAGCGAGACAGAGCGCACGGCCTCGACCTTGCCATAGGCGACATGGGCGTCGGCGACGGACAACAGCGCGCTCATGCCGCCACTCCGAGATAGGCCTTGATCACTTCGGGATTGGTCTTGATCGTGGCCGGCGTTCCTTCCGCGATCTTGGTGCCGAAATCGAGCACCACGATGCGGTCGGCGAGGTTCATGACGAAGCCCATGTCGTGCTCGACCAGCAAGACGCTCATGCCGCCGTCGCGCAGCTCCCGCAGCAACGTCGCGAGCTGCTGCTTCTCCATGTGGCGCAGGCCGGCCGCCGGCTCGTCGAGCAGCAGCAGCATCGGATCGACGCACAGCGCGCGGGCGATCTCGACGATCCGTTGTTGTCCCAGCGACAGCGAGCCTGCGAGCTGACGCATCTGCTCGCCCAGTCCGACCCGCTCGATCTGGCGGGCGGCTTCGGCGAGCAGCTTTGCCTCATCAGTGCGGTCGAGCCGCAGCATTGAGGAAATCGGCCCCGAATGGCCGCGCAGATGCGCGCCGATTGCGACGTTTTCCAGCACGGTCATGTCAGGCACCAGCTTGACGTGCTGGAAGGTGCGGGAGATGCCGAGCTTGACGATCTCCTGCGGCGGCGCCCTGTCCACCTTGTTGCCGAGCACGGAGATCGAGCCCGAGCTGGCCGACAGCACGCCGGTGATCAGGTTGAAGGTGGTGCTCTTGCCGGCGCCGTTGGGGCCGATCAGCGCGACGATCTCGCGAGCCTGAACGTCGAAGGAGACGTTGTTCACCGCGACCACGCCGCCGAATTGCTTCCGCGCCTTCTCGACCTGAAGCAGGACGCTGGATTGGCCGGGCGAGCGGGTGCGCTGCTCCAGTTTCAGCGAAGTGTCCGGCTTCTTGCCACTGGTACGCTGGGGCAGGAACGACATCAGCCAGGGCCAGACGCCGCCGGGTGCGAGCTGGAGCAGCGCCACCAGCATGATGCCGAACACGATGGTCTCGACCTGGCCGGAGCCGGGCAGGATCAGCGGCAGGTAGCTCTGCAGCACTTCCTTCAGGACCACGACGAGCGCCGCACCGAGGACGCCGCCCCAGACATAGCCGGCGCCGCCGACCACGGCGATGAAGAGATATTCGATGCCCGCCTGCGCGCCGAACGGCGTCGGATTCACCGCGCGTTGAAGATGGGCGTAGAGCCAGCCGGAGAGGCCGGCAAGCACGGCGGCATGGATGAACACCAGCATTTTCGCCCGCGGCGTGTGCACGCCGAACGCCTCGGCCGCGACATGGCCGCGCCGGAGCGCGCGGATGGCGCGGCCGGTACGGGAGTCCAGCAGGTTCATCGTGAGCAGCGCCGAGAGGATTACGGCAACCCAGATCGCGTAGTAGATCGAACCGGGCGAGAGCATTTTGAACGAGCCGATCGACAGCGGTGGGATCGCCGAGATGCCGTCGTTTCTTCCCAAAAACTCCAGCTTGCTGAAGAGATAGAACAAGCCGAGTCCCCAGGCCAACGTGCCGAGCGGCAGATAATGGCCGGACAGACGGACCGTGACGAGGCCGAGCAGCACCGCCAACAATCCGCTGACCACCAGCGACAGCGGCAGCGTCAGCCAGGGCGACATGCCGTAGGTCGTCGACAGCACCGCGGTGGTGTAGGCGCCGAAGCCGACGAAGGCCGCTTGTCCGAACGAGGTCAGGCCGCCGACGCCGGTCAGCAGCACGAGGCCCATCGCGACCAGGGCGGTGAGGCCGACATTGTCCAGCAGCACGATCCAGAACGGGGGCATGCCAGGAACGAACGGGATCGCCGCCATGATCAGCGCGAAGATGAGGATGGGGAGCCGGCTCTGCATCTTGGCGTCAGTCCTTCTCTTCCTCGACTGCAGGCGCCGCGAGCGAGCGCAGCAGCAGCACGGGAATCAAGAGCATGAAAACGATCACCTCCTTGTAGTTGGAGGCATAAAAGGACGAGAACGCCTCGACGATGCCGACGACCAGCGCCGCGACCGCGGTGAGGGGATAGCTGACAAGCCCGCCGATGATGGCGGCGACAAAGCCCTTCAGGCCGATCAGGAAGCCCGAGTCGTAATAGAGCGTCGTGATCGGCACGATCATGATCCCGGACAGTGCACCGATGACGGACGCCAGCAGGAAGGCGATCTGCCCGGATAGCGTGGTGCGGATGCCGACGAGCCGGGCACCGAGCCGGTTCACGGCGGTCGCGCGCAGCGCCTTGCCGTAAAGTGTCAGCCCGAAGAACAGCCACAGCCCGACGATGAAGGCGATGGTGATGCCGTAGACCGTGATGCTCTGGCCTGTGAAGCGCAGCGCGCCGGTGGTGAAAGATCCCGACAGCACGGCAGGTCCGCGCTGGCCTTCGGCGCCGAAGAACAAAAGGCCCAAGCCCTGAAGCGCCAGGTGGACGCCCACCGAGGCGATCAGCAGCACCAGCACGGAGGTGTGCGCCAGCGGCTGGAATGCGATGCGGTAGAGAAACAGGCCGATCATCGCCACGATCACCAGCGACAGCGCGATGCAGACCGCAACCGGCGGCTTCTGGGCGGCGTAGTAGACGGTCAGCGCCAGCACGATGGCCGGCAGCACGATGTTGGTGAGGATGCTGCGCAGCACCAGGCGTCCGTGCAGCGCCTTGCGCGCGGCGAACAGGTCGAACGCGAAGGCGCCAATGCCGAGGGCGAGCGCGAGTTTGGCCGTGCCCGGCATCTGGCCCGCGGCCAGCGAGGCGTAGGTCAGCGCGCCATAGGTGACGAATTCGCCTTGGGGAATGAGGATGACGCGGGTGACGACGAACACCAGCACCAGCGCCAGGCCGAGCAGCGCATAGATCGCGCCATTGGTGATGCCGTCCTGCAGCAGGAACAGCATGATGGTGGTATTCAAGACCGGACGCTCCCCCTCAAAGATTCAGGACCGGTCCCCTGATTGTGGTGGACGGTCCGCTCACAGCCATTGAACAGCGCTGACGGTATTTGATATGGTCCATAACAATTATCAAATATAACATCAAGGGTGGCGAACGATCCTCCCGAACTTAACGGGATTGCGAGCATGAGGCGATGACCGTTTCCAAAAGCGCTGAAAAGTCCTCTGAAAAACCCGCCGAGACCGCCAAGGGCCGCAAGGATGCGGCCGACGGGCCTGGCGAAGCCCTCCAGCTCGGCGAGCTCTCGGAGCAGCTCGGCTATGTCCTGAAGCGGGCACAGCTCAAGGTGTTCGAGAACTTCCTGCGCTGCATGGCCTCGCTCCAGCTCACGCCGGCGCAGTTTTCCGTGCTGTTGCTGGTCGAGAAAAACCCCGGCCGTAACCAGACCGAGATCGCCTCCACCCTCGGCATCCTGCGTCCGAATTTCGTGGCCATGCTCGACAATCTCGAGAGCCGCGACCTTTGCGCGCGGATCCGCTCCACCAACGACCGCCGCTCGCACATCCTGGTGCTGACTGACAAGGGCAAGGCCGTGCTGGCCCGCGCCAAGAAGCTCGTCGCCACCAAGCACGAGGCGCGGCTGAACGAGCTGCTCGGGCCATCCAACCGCGAAGCCCTGCTCGGGATGCTCTCGAAGATCGCCAACGAGTTTTGACGCTTTCATTGCTCCGAAGACGGAGCATCGAACCTGGAAACGCGGGCGGGGCGGCGGTTACGCCGCGGCGAACCGGTCGGGCATGGCAGGTGCTTCCGCGGACAGGAAGCGGCGCTCGATTTCCAGGGCGGGCAAGGGCGGGCTGAACAAATAGCCCTGCATTTCCGTGCAGCCTTCCGCTGCGATCCGGTCCCGTTGCTCCTCGGTCTCCACGCCCTCCGCCGTCGTCGTCATGCCCATCCCGCGCGCCAGTGCCGCCACCGCCCGCACGATGCTGAGGGAGGCCGCATTGTTTTCCACGCCGCTGACGAAAGACCGGTCGATCTTGATCTTGTCGAAGGGGAAGCATTGCAGATAGGTCAGTGACGAATAGCCGGTGCCGAAATCGTCCATGGCGACCTTGATGCCCAGCGCCCGGAGCTGGTGCAGCGTCGTCAGCGTCCCATGCCTGTCCTGCAGCAGAACGCTTTCCGTGATTTCGATTTCCAGCCGCCGCGGATCGAGGCCGGAGGCCGCGAGCGCGCCGACGATCACCTCTGTCAGGCCCGGCTGGCGGAATTGCACCGCCGAGATGTTGACGGCGACGTGCAGATGGTCCGGCCATCGGCTTGCAGTGGCACAGGCCTGCCGGATCACCCATTCGCCGATCGGCACGATCAGGCCGATCTCTTCCGCAAGCGGGATAAAGCTGTTCGGCGCGACCAGTCCGCGCCCTGGATGTCGCCAACGGATCAAGGCTTCGAAGCCGCTGATCTCGCCGCCGTCGGTCTTCACGACCGGCTGGTAGTGCAGTTCGAACTCGCCGGCGGCAAGGCCGTTGTGCAGGTCCTGCTCCAGTGCACGACGGCTTTGCGCCTCTTCGCCCATGGCCGGCTCGAAGAAGCAGTGCATGCCGCGGCCGTCGCTTTTCGCGCGATTCAGGGCCAGATCGGCATTGTGCAGGAGTTGCTCGGGCGTTGAGCCGTCACCGGGCGCAATGGCGATCCCGATGCTCGCGCCCACAATAGCCTGATGTCCGTCGAGCCCGAACGGAGCACTCAGGGTGCTGACAACATCGCGCGCCAGCGTGTCCGCTTCGCTCGAACCGGAAATCGGCGACTGGAGGATGACGAATTCATCGCCGCCCATGCGCGCGATCGTATCGCTGTCGCGCGCGAGCTGTTTGAGGCGGCGGCTGACATCCTGCAGCAGAATGTCGCCGGCCTGGTGGCCCATGGTGTCGTTAACGGCCTTGAACTTGTCGAGATCGATGTGGTGGATCGCGAACATCCCGCCCTGTTCGAGCGCCTGCTTGAGGCGCTGACCGAGCAGGGCGCGATTGGCGAGGTCCGTCAGCGCGTCGTGGTGCGCCATATGCGCGATCTGCAATTCCGCCTTGCGCTGCTCGGTGATATCTTCGTGCGTCGCGACCCATCCGAGATCGGGCATCGGTCGGTGCCTGATCTTGAAGGTTCGCCCGTTCCGCATCTCGACGATGCTGTCCATGGCCTCGGCCGACGTGGCGACATCGGTCCGCCATGTGGCGTATTCCTCCCGCGTCATTGCCGGCACGCTGCCGGCTTCGAAGCGCAGGTCTAGGATCTCCTGGAGCGGCGTGCCCGGACGAACGCGGTCGGACGGCAGGCCGTACATTTCGATATAGTGCGTGTTGCAGACGAGCAGCCGATGGTCGGCGCTGAAGAAGCAAAGTCCCTGCGACATGTTGTTGATCGCAATGTCGAACTGAAAATTGCGCTCCTGCAGCCGCGCACTGAGCTCTTCGCGCTCGGTAATGTCCTCGTGCGTCGCCATGCCGCCGCCGTCGGGCAGGGGATGGATGGTGTAGGCGATGATTCTTCCGTCGGCGAACTGCTGGACCGTCTGCTCGCTGACGACCGAGCCTTCCGTGCGGGCGCGGACATAGGCGCCGGCTTCTCCGCCGATGTTCAGGCCCAGTTTGAGCCGATGCTGGATCAGGTCCTTGATCGGCGTTCCCGGGCGCACCTGCTCGGGCGAGAGCGCGTACATCTCGCGGTAGCGCGGATTGCAGAAAATGACCCTGCGGTCGCTGCCAAAGAGGATGATCCCAAGCCACAGATTATTGGCGGCGCACTTGAGCAGCTCGCCGAGCACGAGCGGATCAATGCTTGCGACCTCCTGATCACTTTGCGCCATGTGCGTTGCCCCCGGGACGACGCGATTAGAGCAGGCGGTGGTGAATCAGCCCAAAAATACGCCCAGTTTCGGGACATGTTCCTGAAACTGCGGCGAATGCGAGGTTAAAGGCGGCGATGCCCGCCCCCTGGAAAAGAGGACGCCGACGAGAATTCAGAGATCGTTAACCATGCCGTCGCCCCGAACCGCGCGCCGCGCCGGCGGGATGGCGATGCCGCCGTGTCAGTCGACCAGGATTACCCTGATGTCGTTGACATTGGTCAGCGTGGGACCCGGCAGCAGCAGGTCGCCCGTCGCCTCGAAGAACGTCGTCGCATCGTTGTTGTCGAGATAGACCTGGGGTTGCAGCCCCTGCGCCGCCATCTTCGCGAACGTCGCCGCATCGATCAGCGCGCCGGCGGGGTCGGTGGGATTGCCGGCACCGCCATCGGCGCCGTCGGTGTCGCCGGCGAGCGCGGAGATGTCAGGCGTGTCCTTCAAGAGGGCGGCGAGCGCCAGCGCGTATTCCTGGTTCGGGCCGCCGCGGCCATTGCCCCGCACGGTGACCGTGAGCTCGCCGCCGGAGAGGATCGCGACGCGCTTGCCCTGCGCGCGGGCCTGAAGCGCCAGCCTGGCGTGATCGGCGGCAACGTCGCGGGCCTCGCCCTCAAGGTCGGCACCGAGATCGATCGTCTCGTAACCGGCCTCATGCGCGAGCCTCACCGCAGCGTCGAGCGATTGCTTCGGACGTGCGATCAATTCGAAATGGGCGCGCGCGAACGCGGCGTCTCCCGGCTTGCAGCTCTCGTTGGCGGGGTCGTCCAGCGCGCGGCGAACGGCATCGTCGATGTCGAGCTTGTACCGGGCGACGATGGCGCGCGCATCATTGAGCGTGGTCGGATCGGGCACGGTCGGACCCGAGGCGATCGCGGAGGGATCGTCATGCGGCACGTCGGAGATCGCAAGCGTCACGATCTCGGCGGCATTTTTGCCCGCGCGCGCCAGCCGCCCGCCCTTGATCCGCGACAGATGCTTGCGCACGACATTCATCTCGCCGATCGGCGCGCCGGAGCGGAGCAGCGCCTTGTTGACCGCCTGCTTCTGCGCGAAGCTGATGCCGTTGACGGGCGCGATCCAGTTCGCCGAGCCGCCGCCGGTGAGCAGCACCAGGAGCAAATCGTCCGGCCCGGCCTCGGCTGCGAGCGCGAGCGTATCGGCCGCGCCCTTCAGGCCGGCTTCGTCAGGCACAGGATGACCGGCCTCGACCACGCGGATGCGGCGCGTCGGTACGCCGTAGCCGTGACGCGTGGTGGCGATGCCGACGAGGCGCTCCGGTGCGAGCCCGAGCGTGTCGAGATAATGCCGCTCGGCGGCGGCGGCCATCGCGGCCGCGCCCTTGCCGGCGGCGAGACAGATTACGCGTCCCCTTGGCGCGGGCCGCAGGTGCGGCGCCAGTATCGTGCTCGGATGAGCGGCGGCAACGGCGGCGTCGTAGAGCGCGCGGAGCAGGGGGCGTCGGTCGGTCATGACGAAGGGCCTTGAGCGGGCAGGAAAGACTGGCGGCAAACGCGCCGCTCACCTGCCTACCGCATCATGCGCCAAAGCGTAAGCCGGCTTTGTCATCATTCGATTGTGCAATCGCGTGATCATAATCGGCGCGCAAGCAAAAACCCCTGCGATCATCTCGCAGGGGGCTCTCGTCGTCGTATGGTCGAGCCGGTTAGCCGCCGACGTCGGCGCTGATCACGTCGCCGAACAGTTCCCACTTCTCGCCCTTGAACTTCTCGAGCTGGAGCTGGCTGATCGGCGCGAAATCGGTCGGCGAGGTGTTGATCTGCACGCCCGGCAGCAGCACTTCGGTGCGGAAGTCCTTCAGGCTGGCGGCCTGTTTCATGACGTTCGCGCGGGTGAGATCGTCGCCGCACTGCTTCAGGATCTGGACCAGGGTCTGCGCCACGCCGTAGCCGACGATGGTGCCGTGATCGAGCTTGTCGCCGTCAGGAAAGTACTTGTTCATGAACGCGACGAAGTCCTTCATGCCGGGGTCGCTGTTCCACGTCGAATCCGAAATGTCCTTCAGATAGTCGGCGGAGATGATGTCCTGCGAGTTCTCGAACCCGGCGGGCTTGAGCACGCTGCCGACGGAGGCCGAGACGTTGTTGAGGAAGTGCAGCGGCTTCCAGCCGATCTCGGCCACCTTCTTGATCGCCTGCGCCGCGAATTTCGGCGTCGTGATGTTCATGAAGACGTCGGCGCCGGTCGACTTCAGCTTGACGATGTGGTTGTCGATGGTCGGCTCGGAGGTCTCGTAGCTCTCCTCCATGACGATCATCGACGCGGCCTTGGCGCCGAGGCCGTCCTTCAGACCTTTGAGATAATCCTTGCCGTAATCGTCGTTCTGGAACAGCACGGCGATCTTGGCGTCCGGCTTGTTCTTGAGCAGCCATTTCGCATAGATCTGCGTCTCGCTCTGGTAGTTGGGCTGCCAGCCCATGGTCCAGGGGAAGTTCTGCGGATCGTTCCACTTGGTGGCGCCGGTGGCCACCAGGAGCTGCGGCACCTTCTTCGAGTTCATGTATTTGTGGATCGCCGAGTTCGGCGGCGTGCCGAGCGAGTTGAAGATGAACAGCACCTCGTCGCTCTCGACCAGCTTGCGCGCCTGCTCCACCGTCTTCGGCGGCGAATAGGCGTCGTCGTAGCTGATGAAGTTGATCTTGCGGCCGTTGATGCCGCCTTCGTCGTTGATCTTCTTGAAATAGGCGGCTTCCGTCCGCCCGATGATGCCGTAGGCGGAGGCCGGTCCGCTGTAGGGCATGATGTTGCCGACCTTGATCTCGGTATCGGTCGCGCCGGTATCGTATTTCTTCTGGGCCGATGCAGTGGAGGCCGAGGCCGCAATGAGCGCGAGCGCCAGTGACGCGGCCGCAAGTTTGCCGGTGACAGCGGGCATTCCTATCTCCCTATTTTCTTGGTGTGTGTGCGTCCCTTTTCTTGTGTTGCCTGTTCTTGGTGACGCAGCCGCAATTCAATACGATTTACCTGATGCCTACAACAGAAAGCCCCTGCGGCGGGGTCGCAGGGGCTGCTTCTTTAGTAGTCAGGGGCGCCCGCGCGCGCGTGTGCGACTGCGAGAAGGTGCATCCGTCTGAGTTGACGAACCGATCAGGAGCGAGTTTGAGTTGCGCGGCTTCAGTGGCCGAGCTCGCTCGAGATGACGTCCCCGAACAGCTCCCATTTCCGGCCCTTGAACCGCATCATCTGGAGCTGCTCGATCGGGGCGAAATTATCGGCTGCGGTGTTGATCTTGATGCCGGGCAACAGGGTGTCGGGCTCGAAATCCTTCAAGGAAGCGGCCTGCTTCATGACGTTGTCGCGGGTGAGATCGTCGCCGCACATTTGCAGCACCTTCACCATGGTCTGCGCGGCGGCATAGCCGAACACCACGCCGGCATCCAGCTTGTTGGCCTTGGGATCGTATTTGGCGAGGAAGTTGTAGAACTTCTTCATGCCGCCGTCGGCATTCCATTGCGGGTCGGAGCCGTCCTTGGTGTAGCTCGCCGACAGGATCCCTTGCGAGATCTCGAGCCCCGCCGGCTCGAGCACGCCGCCGACCGAGGCCGAGACGTTGGAGATGATGTGGACCGGATGCCAGTTGATCTCGGCCGCCTTCTTGATTGCCTGTGCGGCAAATTTCGGCGTGGTGATGCTGACGAAGATGTCGGCGCCGGCGGCCTTCAATTTTACGACGTGCTCGTCGATTGCCGGCTCCGACGTGTCGTAGCTGTCTTCCAGCACGATCATCGAGGCCTTGGGCCCAAGGCCGTCCGTCAGTCCTTTCAGATAGTCCTTGCCGAAATCGTCGTTCTGATAGAGCACGCCGATCTTGCCGTCCGGCTTCTCCTTCATGATGTACTTGGCGTAGATGCGCGCCTCGCTGGCGTAGCTCGGCTGCCAGCCCATGGTCCAGGGATATTGCTTCGGATCGTTCCACTTCGAAGCGCCGCTCGCCACGAACAATTGCGGCACCTTCTTCTCGTTCATGTATTTGCGAATGGCGCCGTTGGTGGAGGTGCCGAGCGAGCCGAAGATCAGCAGCACCCCGTCGCTCTCGACCAGCTTGCGGGCCTGCTCCACCGTCTTCGGCGGCGAATAGCCGTCGTCGTAGGAGATGAACTTGATCTTGCGGCCGCCGATGCCGCCCTCGGCATTGATCTTGTTGAAATAGGCTTCCTCGGCCTTGCCGATCGCCGCATAGGCGGAGGCCGGGCCGCTATAGGGCATGATGTTGCCGATCTTGATCTCCGTATCGGAAGCGCCGCTGTCGTATTTCTTTTGCGCCAGGGCCGGGTTGCCCATCGCAGTGCACAACGCGAATGCGGCCAGAACGCCCGCAACCTGAAATCGAACGGCAGTCATCTTTCTCCACCCGGAACGGATCGCCGCCGCATTGAACAAGAATGATGCGGGACGTCAACAAAAAGCCCCCGCGATCGTTCGCGGGGGCTTCTCGACGTGTCGGACTATAGCGTCAGAGTGTCACTCGGTGGCGATGTCGCCGCTGATGATCTCGCCGAAGAGTTCCCACTTCTCGCCCTTGAAGCGCTGCATCTGGAGCTGGGCGATCGGGGCGAAGTCGGTGGGCCCGGTGTTGATCTTGACGCCGGGCAGCAGGGTGTCCGGTGCAAAATCCTTCAACGAGGCCGCCTGCTTCATGATGTTGGCCCGGGTCAGATCGTCGCCGCACATTTCCAGGACCTTGGTCAGCGTCGACGCCGCGCCGTAGCCATAGACCATGCTGGTGTCGGACTTGTCGGCACCCGGCATGTACTTGTCGACGAACTCGTTCCACTTCTTCATGCCGGGGTCGTTGGCCCACTGCGGGTCCGTGGAGTCCTTGGCATAGGCTGCCGACAACACGCCCTGCGAGGCCTCGAAGCCGGCCGGCTTCATCACGCTGCCGACCGAGATCGACACGTTGGTGAGGATCTGCAGCGGCTTCCAGCTCAGCTCGGCGGTCTTCTTGATGGTCTGGGCCGCGAACTTCGGTGTCGCGTAAATCAGCAGGACGTCGGGATTGGCCGCCTTGATCTTGACGATGTGACCGTCGATCGAGGGCTCCGACACCTCGTAGCTCTCTTCCATGATGATCATGGACGCGCCCTTGGCGCCTAGGCCGTCCTTGGTGCCCTTGAGGTAGTCTTTGCCGAAATCGTCGTTCTGATAAAGGATCGCGATCTTGGCGTCCGGCTTCTCCTTCAACAGCCATTTTGCGTAGATCTGCGCTTCGCTCTGGTAGGAGGGCTGCCAGCCCATGGTCCAGGGGAAGTTCTTCGGGTCGTTCCACTTGGTGGCGCCGGTGGCGACGAACAGCTGCGGGATCTTCTTGGCGTTCAAATACTTCTGGATCGCGCTGTTCGAGGGCGTGCCGAGCGGGTTGAACACGACGATTACTTCGTCGCTCTCGACCAGCTTGCGGACCTGCTCGACGGCCTTCGGCGGCGAATAGCCGTCGTCATAGGTGACGAAGTTGATCTTGCGGCCGTTGATGCCACCCTTGTCGTTGATCATCTTGAAATAGGCTTCTTCGGTCTTGCCGATGATGCCATAGGCCGACGCCGGACCGCTATACGGCATGATGTTGCCGATCTTGATCTCGGTATCGGATGCGCCGGTGTCGTATTTCTTCTGGGCAAATGCGGCGCCGGAGGTGAGAGTGATGACCGCCGTTGCCGTCACCAGCGCAGCGGTTCGCAGTGTTCTTTCAAAAAACAATTCGGGTCTCCTTAGCTTAATCAACGGGTTGTCAGTTCTTTCTGAGCCGGCCGACGAGTTGCTGGCCCATGATCGCGATCTGCCTCGCGCCGTGCGGCACGAGGTAGATGACGGCGAACAGGAGTACGCCGAATACGGCGCCGGAGAGGCCCTTGGAGATGCCCTCCGCCATGTTCGGCACGAAGATGATGAAAGCTGCGCCGACGAACGAGCCGGGCAGCCAGCCGACGCCACCGACGACCATGCCGAGGAACAGCGAGATCGCCAGCGTGATCGTGTAGCTGTCGGGCGCGACGAACTGCACGGCGATGGCGCCAAGCGAGCCGGCAACGCCGGTGATGCCGGCGGACACGCCGAAGGCCAGCGTCTTGTACAGTGCGACGTTGACGCCCATCGAGGAGGCCGCGATCTCGTTGTCGCGGATCGCCATGAAGGCACGGCCCGAGCGGGAGCGCAGCAGGTTTACCGAGAAGATGTAGATCGCGAGCACGACGGCGAGCGAGAAGTAGTAGAGCCAGGTGTCCTGCGACATCGGCAGCCCGAACGGCGCGTCGGGCTTGGTGACGACGAGGCCCTGCACGCCGCCCGTCCAGTGCTCGAGGAAGTTCAGCTTCAGCAGCTGCGGCATCGCGGTGGCAAGCGCAAAGGTCGCGAGCGCGAGATAGACGCCCGATAGCCGCAGCGCCGGCTTGCCGAACAGGTAGCCGAATGCGAAGCAGACCGCCGCGGAAATCGGAATTGTCAGCGCATAGTTGACGTTGAAGTACTCCATCAGCACCGCCGACGTATAAGCGCCCACGGCGTAGAAGGCGCTCTGGCCGAGCGAGAACTGGCCGGAGCCGCCCGTCAGGATGTTCAAGGCCAGCACCGCGAGCCCGTAGATCAGGAGCATCGTCATCTGGAAGATGATGAAGTTCTTGACGAACACCGGCACGATCAACAGCACCGCCAGCACTAACAGGGAGGTGCCCGTGCCCAGCGTCATCGCCCGCTTCGGAACCGCCTCGACGGCCGGGGCTTCCGTGACGACGTCTTCTGCAGCGCTCATGATCAAACTCGCTTGACGATTTGCCGGCCGAACAGGCCAGCGGGTTTGACGACCAGGACGGAAATGATCAGCGCGAGCGCGATCGGGAGCTTCAACTCGTTGCCGACGCCGGGAATGTAGGTGCCGGCGAGGTTTTCGAAGACACCGACCAGGAAGCCGCCGACCACGGCGCCGAACGGGCTCGTCAGTCCGCCGAGCACCGCCGCGGCGAAGCCGTAGATCAGCACGCCGCCCATCATGTTGGGCTCGAGGAACACGACCGGTGCGATCAGCATGCCGGCGATCGCACCGATCGCGGACGCCATGCCCCAGCCGAGCGCGATCATCCAGCTCGTGTTGATGCCGACCAGCCGCGCCGATTCAGGCACGGAGGCGGCCGCGCGCATGGCGAGGCCGATCTTGGTGTACTGGAAGAAGAAGTAGAGGCCGAGCAGCAGCAGCACCGTCACGCCGATCATGCCGGCCTGGTGGGTCGAAATCAGCTGGCTGCCGAGGAACGGCGAGGAGCCGAACGGGGTCGGATACTGCTTGATGGTGAAGTCCCAGATCAGGCCGGCCGAGGAGTTGATGATCGCGAACAGCGCGATGAAGCCGGCGACGTTGGTCAGCACCGGCGCCTTGGCGAGCGGCTTGAACAGGATGCGCTCGATCGCGATGCCGCCGACGAAGGACAATGCCAGCGTGATCACGAAGGCGGCCCAATAGGGAATGCCCCATTGCATCAGCTGCCAGGAGATGAAGGTCGAGAACATCGCCATCTCGCCCTGCGCGAAGTTGAGATGGTCGATCGCCTGGTAGATCATGACCACGGCGAGCGCCATGCAGGCGTAGATCGCGCCCGTGGCGATGCCGGCCAGCACTTGGTTGGTGAACAGCTCCATCGTGCCGGCTCCTCAGTAACCCAGATAGGATTTGCGGATTTCTTCGTTGTTCGCGATGTCCTTGGCGTTGCCCGACATCACGATGCGTCCGGTCTCGATCACATAGGCCTGGTCGGCGAGCTCGAGCGCGAGCTGGGCGTTCTGCTCGACCACCAGGATCGACACCTTGTCCTCGCGATTGATCTTGCCGAGGATGCCGAACAGGTCGCGCACCACCAGCGGCGCCAGGCCGAACGAAGGCTCGTCCAGCAGCATCAGCCGCGGCCGCAGCATCAGCGCGCGGGCGACCGCGAGCATCTGCTGCTCGCCGCCCGAGAGCGTGCCGGCCTGCTGGGTATGCCGCTGCTTGAGCACCGGGAAATGCGCATACATGCGCTCGATGTCGGAGACGATGCCGGCGCTGTCCTTGCGGGTGATTGCGCCGAGCTGGAGGTTTTCCTCCACCGTCATGGTGGTGAAGGTGCCGCGGCCCTGCGGCACATGGGCGATGCCGAACCGTACGATGCTTTCGGTGGAGCGGTTGTTCAGCGGCTTGCCGTCGAACTCGATGCCGCCGGTCGAGCGCACCATGTTGCAGATCGCGCGCAGCGTGGTGGTCTTGCCGGCGCCGTTGGCCCCGAGCAGCGTGGTCAGCGATCCCTCGCTGAGCGAGAAGGAGAGGCCGTGGAGCGCCTGGACCTGGCCGTAATAGGCGCGCAGGTCCTTGACGTTGAGCAGCGTCGTCATTGGTCCTTGCTCCCGAGATAGGCCTTGATGACGTCGGGATCCGCCTGCACCTGGGCCGGCGTGCCTTCCGCGAGCTTCTTGCCGAAATTCAGCGCGACGACGTGGTCGGCGATCGACATCACGAGGCCCATGTGATGCTCGACCAGCAGCACGGTCATGTGGCGTTCGTCGCGGATGCGGCGGATGAGGTCGCCGAGCACGTAGACTTCCTCGTGGTTAAGGCCGCCGGCGGGCTCGTCGAGCAGCAGGATCTTCGGATCGGCAGCGAGCGCGCGCGCCAGCTCGACGCGCTTCTGCGTGCCGAACGGCAGGCCCGACACGACGGTGTGGGCGACATCCTCGAGGTCGAGATAGGCGAGGATCTCGTGCACCTTCTTGTTGACGTCGCTCTCGCTGCGGCGAACCCAGGCCAGCCGCAGCGAGTCGCTGATGATGTCGCTGGAGGTGCGGGCATGGGTGCCGACGCGGACATTGTCCATCACCGACAAATTCGGAAACAGCGCCACGTTCTGGAAGGTGCGGCCGATGCCGATCTCCGCGATCCGGTGCGGCGGGCGCGTCAGGATGCTCGCGCCCTCCATCAGAATGTCGCCGGACGACGGCTGGTACAGCCGCGAGAGGCAGTTGAAGAGCGTGGTCTTGCCGGCGCCGTTAGGGCCGATCAAGCCGAGGATCTGGCCCTTGTGCATGTCAAAGGACACACCGTTGAGCGCGACGATGCCGCCGAACACGACGCTGACGTCGCGAACCGCGAGCAGGGGCGATGTCCCCTGCGCGAGCTGTGCCTGCGTCATCTCGTCTCGCCCACTCTGTTCGGTGAGCGACGGAGCGATGTGAACCGCTCTCGATGACAACAAAGGCTATCTGATCCCCTCGGCCACACGCGCAACTTTCCCTCCTGATTTCAGCTTTTTGCTGACGTCTTTTTTGGAATGCGGCATCAGACCCCCAAGTGCCGCTTCGATGTTCCTTACCATCGCAAGCAGACGCGGTCCAATGTCGTTGATCAAACGCTCTTCCGTGAAGCGGAATGCTGGCGCGCCGCAATTGAATGCGTAGGGGCCGGTTCCGTCGTTGAGCCTGAGTGCGACGCCGGCGGCGCCGATGTCGTCGTGCCAGTCGCCGACCGAAATCGCAAATCCGTATTTCGCGACCGTCTCGCCGGAACGTTCCAGCCCGTCGCGCATCTTGGGCCAGCGGCTGCCGTAATGTTCGCGCAAGACACGAGACAGTTCCGCCCGATCGTTCTCCTCGAGCGCCCAGAAATAGGCGCGGCCCATCGCGCTGGTTGCAATCGGCACGCGGGAGCCGACGTCAAGTTGAACGCCGACCGTCTCGCTGCCGCGGCTTTGCCCGAAATAGATCATGCTGTGACGGTCGCGGCCGCCGACGGCAACGGCTCCGCCGGTCGCGCGCATCATTTCCTCGCGGAACGGTTCGGACAAATGCCGAACGCCGAGATTGGACAAGGCGGCGTAGCCGAGCGCCATCGCGGCCGGCGCAAGCTGATATTTCTCGAAGCGGGGAACCGGCGTCAAATAGCCGAGCTTGGTCAAGGTATAGGTCAGCCGCGAAACGGTCGGCTTGGGCAAGTTGGTACGCGCCGCGATTTCCTGATTGCCAAGAAGTCCGTCGCTGGGCTGGAATGCGCGCAATACGTCTAGTCCGCGGGAAAGCGCGACGACGAAATTCCGATCGGTCGCGGTCTTCTTTCCTGTACGCTTCATCCCAGATCTGCTTCTTGCGCGGAGTCGTTGACAAGCCACGTGCTTCAAAATAACCCTGCCGTCAAGATGCGGAATTAAATTCCGCAGTGCGAAATTGAACAAAAGTTACCCCACCAAGGAGGGACACCGTGAGCGAAGTGGTCAAGCTTGAGCGTCATGACGAAGTCGGGATCGTCACGGTCGACAGCCCTCCGGTCAACGCGCTGAGCGCCGCGGTTCGCGGCGGAATTCTGGAGTGCATCAAGGCCGCAATCGCCGATCCCGCCATCAAGGGCATCGTGCTGACCTGCGCCGGCCGCACCTTCATTGCGGGCGCTGACATCACCGAATTCGGCAAGCCGCCGAAGCCGCCCGCCCTTAACGACGTGCTTTCCGAGATCGAGAATTCACCGAAGCCGGTCGTGGCCGCGATCCACGGCACCGCGCTCGGTGGCGGCCTCGAGGTCGCGCTCGCCTGTCATTTCCGCGTCGCGGTGAAGGAAGCCAAGCTCGGCCTGCCCGAGGTGAAGCTCGGCCTGCTGCCGGGCGCCGGCGGCACCCAGCGCCTGCCGCGCGCAGTCGGACCGGAGCTCGCGGTCAAGATGATCGTCGGCGGTGATCCGATCGGTGCGGCGGAAGCTCTGAAGAACGGCCTGATCGAGGAGATCGTCGAGGGCCCGGCCGCCGGAGGTGAAGCCTTCGTACGAAAGCTGCTGGCTGAAAAGCGTCCGCTGCGCCGTCTGCGTGACGACGACTCCAAGATCGCGGCGGCCAAGGTCGATCGCTCGATCTTCACCAACGCGGTCGCCGCCATGACCAAGAAGTCGCGCGGTCTGGAAGCTCCGTTCGCGGCGGCTGACGCCGTCGGCTACGCCATCGACCTGCCGTTCGACGAAGGCCTCAAGAAGGAGCGCGAAGGTTTCCTGAAGCTCGTCGCCAGCGATCAGTCCAAGGCGCAGCGCTATGCCTTCTTCGCCGAGCGCGAGGCCAGCAAGATCGCCGGCGTTCCTGAGGGGACCAAGCCACGGCCCGTGAACCGCGTCGCCATCCTCGGCGCCGGCACAATGGGCGGCGGCATCGCGATGTCCTTTGCCAATGCCGGCGTTCCCGTCACCCTGATCGAGACCGGCGAGGAGCAGCTCAAGCGCGGCATGGGCATCATGCAGAAGAACTGGGAAGCGACCGCTGCGCGTGGTGGCATCCCGGCGGATGCGCCCGCCAAGCGCATGGCGCTGATCAACGGCGTCGTCGGCATCGAGAACGTCGGTGATGCTGACCTGGTGATCGAGGCCGTGTTCGAGACCATGGCGGTCAAGAAAGAAGTGTTCGGCAAGCTCGACCAGTACGTCAAGCCGGGCGCTGTGCTCGCCTCCAACACCTCGTACCTGAACATCGACGAGATCGCGAAGTCGACCAAGCGTCCGCAGGACGTGCTCGGCATGCACTTCTTCTCGCCCGCCAACGTCATGAAATTGTGCGAGATCGTGCGCGCCGACAAGACCGCGCCGGATGCCCTTGTGACCGCGGTCTCGATCGCGCGCAAAATCGCAAAGGTGCCGGCCGTGGTCGGCGTCTGCGACGGCTTTGTCGGCAACCGCATGCTGGCCCAGCGCGGCAAGCAGTCCGAGAAGCTGCTGTTCGAAGGCGCGCTTCCGCAGCAGGTCGACGCCGTCGTGACGAAGTTCGGCATGCCGATGGGGCCGTTCGCGATGGGTGACCTCGCCGGCCTCGACATCGGCTGGCGCTCGCGCAAGGACCGCGGCATCAAGTCGGAGATCGCGGACGCGCTCTGCGAAGCCGGGCGCTTCGGCCAGAAGACCGGCAAGGGCTATTACAAATACGAAGCCGGCTCCCGTTCGGCGCTGCCGGATCCCGAAGTCGAGAAGCTGATCGATGAGACGCTGCTGCGCATGGGCCGCAAGAAGCGCGTCGTCAGTGACGACGATATCCTCGAGCGCATGATGTATCCGATGATCAACGAGGGCGCAAAGATCCTGGAGGAAGGTATCGCCGCGCGCCCGTCCGACATCGACGTGGTCTGGCTCTATGGCTATGGCTGGCCGATCTACCGCGGCGGCCCGATGTTCTGGGCCGACACCGTCGGCCTCAAGCACATTGCCGATCGTCTCTCTTTTTACGCCAAGGAGACCAACGATCCCAGCCTCGAGCCCGCGCCGCTGCTGAAGAAGCTCGCGGCCGAAGGCAAGACCTTCGCGTCGCTCGCGGCGGGCTCGAAAGCGGCGTGATATTATGTGGCTGTGATGTCTCGCCCCGGGCAACGCTCTCTCCGTTCCCTCCCCCCTTGTGGGGGAGGGTCAGGGAGGGGGTAGCCCCGGGCGCAGGCGTTTGTGGCCACCCCCTTCCCCAACCCATCCCCACAAGTGGGAAGGGAGCCCGTCTGTCCGTGCCCGCCTCACGTTTGCAAAGTAACGGCCTTCAATGACCCATCCCGGCGAACAGTTTTATCCCGAGGGCGTGCGTTGGGACGACGCCATCGTCAAGGGCACGCTCCCTGACCTGCTGTCGAAAGCCGCCGCTGACTACGGTGCGCGCACCGCGCTCGAGTTTCGCGATCGTCCGATCAGCTACACCGAGCTCGCCGCGATGGCCGAGCGCGCAGCCGCCGCCTTCCTGCGCGCCGGCTATGGCAAGAACAGTTCGGTCGCGCTGTTCCTCGGCAATACGCCGGACCATCCCGTCAATTTCTTCGGCGCGCTGAAAGCCGGCGCCCGGGTCGCGCATCTCTCACCGCTCGACGGCGAGATCGCGCTGACGCACAAGGTCACCGATTCCGGTTCGCGCCTGCTCGTCACGTCCAACCTCGCGGCGCTGCTGCCGACCGCGCTGAAATTCCTGGAGAAGGGCCTGATCGACCGCCTGGTGGTCTGCGAGGACAATAATTGGGGTAAGGTCGGCACGCCGCAGGCTGCGATCCCCAGCGATCCCCGCATCGTCACCTTCAAGGCCTTTGTTGAGGGCGCCACCGCGCCGGCAGAGTGGCCGCAAGTGAGCGCCGACGACGTCGCGCTGCTGCAATATACCGGTGGCACCACCGGCTTGCCCAAAGGCGCGATGCTGACCCACGGCAATCTCACCTCGGCCGTGTCGATCTACGACGTCTGGGGCAAGCCGTCGCGCGCGACGCGTGGCGACGTCGTCGAGCGCGTGATCTGCGTGCTGCCGCTGTTCCACATCTATGCGCTCACAGTCGTGCTGCTGTCCTCGCTCAGGCGCGGCAATCTGATCTCGCTGCATCAGCGTTTTGACGTCGAAGCGGTGATGCGCGACATCGAAATCAAGCGCGCAACCTACTTTCCCGGCGTGCCGACGATGTGGATCGCGATCGCAGCCCTTCCCGACCTCGACAAGCGCGATTTTTCCTCGCTGGCGACGATCGGCTCCGGGGGCGCGCCGCTGCCGGTGGAGATCGCGAGTTTCTTCGAGCGCAAAGTCGGCAAGAAGCTCCGCAGCGGCTGGGGCATGACCGAGACCTGCTCGCCCGGCACCGGCCATCCGCCTACAGGTCCCGATAAGCCCGGCTCGATCGGCCTGATGCTGCCCGGCATCGAGCTCGACGTCGTTTCCCTGGACGATCCCACGAAGGTGCTGCCGCCGGGCGAAGTCGGCGAGATTCGCATCAAGGGCCCGAACGTCACCAAGGGCTATTGGAACAAGCCCGAGGGATCCGCGGAGGCCTTCGTCGACGGCCGCTTCGTCACCGGCGACATCGGCTATGTCGATAGCGACGGCTATTTCTTCCTGGTCGACCGCAAGAAGGACATGATCATCTCCGGCGGCTTCAACGTTTATCCGCAAATGATCGAGCAGGCGATCTACACCATGTCAGGCGTCCACGAGGTGATCGTGCTCGGCATTCCCGACTCGTATCGCGGCGAGGCCGCAAAGGCCTTCATCAAGCTCAGGCCCGGCGCAAAGCCGTTCTCGCTCGACGAGCTGCGCGCGCAGCTCGCCGGCAAGCTCGGCAGGCACGAATTGCCAGCGGAGGTCGAATTCGTCGACGATCTGCCGCGCACGCCGGTCGGAAAGCTGTCGCGCCATGAGTTGCGCCAGCAGCAGAAACCATCACAATCCGCCCAACTTGCCACCCGACTTGCATCAGGAGATCGCTCTTGACCGACGCCGTCATCGTTTCCACCGCCCGCACCCCGATCGGCAAGGCATATCGCGGCGCGCTCAACGCTACCGAGGGCGCGACCCTGCTTGGCCACGCCATCGGCGCGGCCGTCGCGCGCGCCAAGGTCGACCCCAAGGAGATCGAGGACGTCGTGATGGGCGCAGCCCTGCAGCAGGGCGCGACCGGCGGCAACATCGCGCGCAAGGCGCTGCTCCGTGCCGGTCTCCCCGTCACGGTCGCCGGCACCACCATCGACCGGCAATGCGCCTCGGGACTGCAGGCGATCGCGCTCGCCGCACGTTCGGTGATTTTTGACGGTGTGGAGATCGCGGTCGGCGGCGGCGGCGAGTCCATCTCGCTGGTGCAGAACGACAAGATGAACGGCTTCCATGCGCAAGACCCGGCGCTGCTCGAGATCAAGGGCGAGGTCTACATGCCCATGATCGACACCGCCGAAATCGTGGCCAAGCGCTACGGCATCTCCCGGGAGAAGCAGGACGAATATTCGCTGGAGAGCCAGCGCCGCACGGCCGCGGCCCAGCAAGGCGGCAAGTTCAAGGACGAGCTGGCGCCGATCACCACAAAGATGGCGGTGACCGACAAGGCAACCGGCGCAGTCTCGTTCAAGGACGTCACGCTCTCGCAGGACGAGGGCCCGCGCCCCGAGACCACCGCGGAAGGCCTCGCCGGCCTCAAGGCCGTGCGCGGTGAAGGCTTTTCGGTCACCGCCGGCAATGCCAGCCAGCTCTCTGACGGCGCCAGCGCGAGCGTGATCATGAGCGACAAGGAAGCGGCGAAGCGCGGGCTGAACCCGCTCGGCATCTTCCGCGGCTTCGTCTCCGCCGGCTGCGAGCCGGACGAGATGGGCATCGGCCCGGTGTTCGCGGTGCCGCGCCTGCTCAAGCGTCATGGCCTCACCGTCGACGACATCGGCCTGTGGGAGCTGAACGAAGCCTTCGCGGTGCAGGTGCTGTATTGCCGCGACAAGCTCGGCATCGACCCCGACAAGATCAACGTCGACGGCGGCGCGATCGCGGTGGGCCATCCCTACGGCATGTCGGGCGCGCGCCTCACCGGCCACGCTCTGATCGAAGGCCGCCGCCGCAAGGCGAAATATGCGGTCGTCACCATGTGCGTCGGCGGCGGCATGGGCGCGGCGGGGCTTTTTGAGGTGTTGCAGTAGTTCTGGTCCAGTAGCCGTCGTCCCGGCGAAAGCCGGGACCCATACTCCGCAGCAGGAGTTTGGCGCACGAACAACAATGGCCTTCGCAGGACAACGAAGGCCGGTGGTTATGGGTCCCGGCCTTCGCCGGGACGACACATTCACAGGAGGATCCGATGGATCTCGCATTCACGAAAGAAGAGCAGGCGTTTCGCGAGGAAGTGCGGTCATTCTTCCGCGACAATGTGCCGCCGGATACGCGGCGCAAGCTGGTCGAGGGCCGCCACCTCTCGAAGGACGAGATGGTGACGTGGTGGCGCATCCTCAACAAGAAGGGCTGGGGCGTCAGCCACTGGCCCAAGCAATATGGCGGCACCGGCTGGACCTCCGTGCAGCACTACATCTTCAACGAAGAGCTGCAGTCCTATCCGGCGCCGCAGCCGCTCGCCTTCGGCGTCAGTATGGTCGGTCCCGTGATCTACACCTTCGGCAATGAAGAGCAGAAGAAGCAGTATCTGCCCCGCATCGCCAATGTCGACGATTGGTGGTGCCAGGGCTTCTCCGAGCCCGGCTCCGGCTCCGACCTCGCCTCGCTGAAGACCAAGGCCGAGCGCAAGGGCGACAAGTGGATCATCAACGGCCAGAAGACCTGGACGACGCTCGCCCAGCACGCCGACATGATCTTCTGCCTCTGCCGCACCGACCCGTCCGCCAAGAAGCAGATGGGCATCTCCTTCATCGTGTTCTCGATGAAGTCGAAGGGCGTCACCGTGCGCCCGATCCAGACCATCGACGGCGGCGCCGAGGTCAACGAGGTCTTCTTCGACGACGTCGAAGTGCCCTACGAGAACCTGATCGGCGAGGAGAACAAGGGCTGGGATTACGCGAAATTCCTGCTCGGCAATGAGCGCACCGGCATCGCCCGCGTCGGCGTCTCCAAGGAGCGGCTCCGCCGCATCCGAGATCTCGCCGGTAAGGTCGAATCCGGCGGCAAGCCGATCATCCAGGACGCGGCCTTCCGTGACAAGCTCGCGGCCTGCGAGATCGAGCTCAAGGCGCTCGAGCTGACGCAGCTCCGCGTCGTCGCCGACGAAGGCAAGCACGGCAAGGGCAAGCCCAATCCGGCGTCCTCCGTGCTGAAGATCAAGGGCTCCGAGATCCAGCAAACCACCACCGAGCTGCTGATGGAAGTGATCGGCCCGTTCGCCGCGCCCTACGACGTGCACGGCGACGACGGCTCGAACGAAGCCATGGACTGGACCGCCCAGATCGCGCCGAGCTACTTCAACAACCGCAAGGTCTCGATCTACGGCGGCTCCAACGAAATCCAGCGCAACATCATCGCCAAGGCGGTGCTGGGGCTGTGATCGTACACTATTAACGCGCACTCACCGTCATGGCCGGGCTTGACCCGGCCATCCACGCCTAGCGCCACGAAAGAACGTGGATGCCCGGCACAAAACTGGGCATGACGACATCGATACCGGAGAGCAAAGAATATGGATTTTGATCTGAACGAGGAGCAGCGGCTTCTCAAGGAAAGCATCGACGGCCTCTTGACCGATTCCTACGATTTCGAGAGCCGCAAGAAGTACATGAAGGAGAAGGGCGGCTGGAGCCGGACCGTCTGGGGCAAGCTCGCCGAGCAGGGCCTGCTCGGTCTGCCCTTCGCGGAGGCCGATGGCGGCTTCGGCGGCGGCGGCGTCGAGACCATGATCGTGATGGAAGCGCTCGGCAAGGCGCTGGTGCTCGAGCCTTATCTCGCAACCGTCGTGATCGGCGGCGGCTTCCTGCGCCATGCGGGCAGCGATGCGCAGAAGGCCGCGCATGTGCCCGGCATCGTCGACGGCAGCAAGACGCTCGCCTTTGCCCAGCTCGAGAAGAACTCGCGCTACGATCTCTTCGACGTCTCCACGACGGCGAAGAAGAAGGGCGAGGGTTGGGTCATCGACGGCGAGAAGTTCGTCGTGCTCAACGGCGAGAACGCAGATACCCTGATCGTGACCGCGCGCACCAGGGGCGAGCGCCGCGACAAGAGCGGCATCGGCGTGTTCCTTGTGCCGGCCAACGCCAAGGGCGTCGCCAAGAAATCGTACCCGACCCAGGATGGTCTGCACGCCGCCGACATCACCTTCACCGGCGTCGAGATCGGTGCCGATGCCGTGCTCGGCAATCCCGACGATTCGCTCGCGCTGATCGAGCGTGTCGTCGACGAAGCCCGCATCGCGCTCTGCGCCGAAGCGGTCGGCCTGATGGACGAGTCTCTGAAGACAACAGTCGAGTACATCAAGACGCGCAAGCAGTTCGGTGTCGCGATCGGTTCGTTCCAGAGCCTCCAGCACCGCGCCTCCGACATGTTCGTCGCCGCCGAGCAGGCGCGATCGATGTCGATGTTCGCGACCATGGCTGCTGATTTCGAGGACGCCAAGGAGCGCAGCAACGCCGTTGCCGCGGCCAAGGTGCAGATCGGCAAGTCGCTGAAGTTCGTCGGACAGCAGGCGATCCAGCTCCACGGCGGCATCGGCATGACCATGGAGGCGAAGATCGGCCACTACTTCAAGCGCCTGACCATGATCGAGAACAGCTTTGGTGACACCGACTATCACCAGCGCCGCGTGGCGGATGGTGGCGGGTTGATCTAGTCGCCACCGCCGTCATTGCGAGGAGCGTAGCGACGAAGCAATCCAGACTTTCTCCGCCGAAAGATCCTGGATTGCTTCGCTTCGCTCGCAATGACGCAGTCAACGGAATCAACGGAGCCCAACAACAATGAAAAACACCCCGTTCGATCTCACCGGCAAAGTCGCCGTGGTCACCGGCTCCAGCCGCGGCATCGGCCGCTCCTCCGCCGAGCTGCTCGCTAAGCTCGGCGCCAAAGTGGTGGTCTCCTCGCGCAAGGCTGATGCCTGCCAGGAGGTCGCCGACGGCATCAAGGCGGCGGGTGGTGACGCCACCGTCATCCCCTGCAATATCGCGCGCAAGCAAGAGGTCGAGGCGCTGATCGCGGGTGCGACCAAGCATTACGGCAAGATCGACATCCTCGTCTGCAATGCCGCGGTCAACCCGTATTACGGCCCGCTGCTCGACATCACCGACGAGGCCTTCGACAAGATCATGGGCAGCAACGTCAAGAGCAACATCTGGCTCTCCGCGCTGGCGATTCCGCAGATGGCCGAGCGCGGCAACGGCTCCGTTGTCATCATCTCCTCGATCGGGGGCTTGCGCGGTTCGACCGTGATCGGCGCCTACGGCATCTCCAAGGCCGCCGACTTCGCGCTGTGTCGTTCGCTCGCCGGCGAATGGGGCCCGAAAGGCGTCCGCGTCAACTGCATCGCGCCCGGCCTGATCAAGACCGACTTCGCCCGCGCGCTGTGGGAAGACGAAGCGAATCTAAAACGCCGCACCGCCACCACACCTCTTCGCCGCATCGGCGAACCCGACGAAATCGCGGGCGCAGTGGCCTACCTCGCCTCCGACGCGTCGAGCTTCATGACCGGACAGACCATCGTCATCGACGGCGGCGTGACCACGGCGGCGGCGTAGGTCTCTCAGCTCGTCGTCCCGGCGAAGGCCGGGACCTATCACCACAGGGAGTGGTTTGACGAAGTCTGGTCGTGCTGGATCGGCATCGTGCGCGATCGATGGATCACGCGGTATGGGTCCCGGCCTTCGCCGGGACGACAGCTGAGCCCTTCTTGACCTTCCCGCCCTAATCCGCTCCCTTTGGCGCGACACAATGATCCCTCCCGGGACAACGCCAAGAAAACGACCAGCAAACCCCAAGGGTGCTTCCATGTCTTTCGTCCTTGCCATCGACCAGGGCACCACCTCCTCGCGCGCGATCGTGTTTCGCGGCGACATTTCCATTGCGGCGAAGGCGCAGGCCGAGTTTCCGCAGCATTTCCCCGCCTCGGGCTGGGTCGAGCACGAGCCCGAGGACATCTGGACCTCGACCGTGACGGTCTGCCGCGACGCGATCGCGCAGGCCGGCATCAGCGCAAAGGACATCGCCGCGATCGGGATCACCAACCAGCGCGAGACCACCGTGGTGTGGGACCGCGCCACCGGGCAGGCCGTGCACCGCGCCATCGTCTGGCAGGACCGCCGCACCGCCGACATCTGCGCGAGACTGAAAGCCGACGGCCGCGAGCCCGTGATCTCGCAGAAGACCGGCCTGATCATTGATCCCTATTTCTCCGGCACCAAGGTCGCCTGGATTCTCGACCATGTCCCCGGCGCGCGGGCGCGCGCCGCGCGCGGCGAATTGATGTTCGGCACCGTCGATTGCTATCTGCTGTGGCGCCTCACCGGCGGCAAGGTGCACGCCACCGATGCCACCAACGCCTCGCGCACGCTGCTGTTCAACATCCACACCGGCCAGTGGGACGACGAACTCCTGGAGATCATCGGCGTGCCGCGCTCGATGCTGCCCGAGGTGAAGGATTCCTCCGCCCGTTTCGGCGAGAGCACGCCGGACCTGTTCGGCGGCGCGATTGCGATCTGCGGCATCGCCGGCGACCAGCAGGCCGCGACCATCGGCCAGGCCTGCTTCCGCCCGGGCATGATGAAGTCGACCTACGGCACCGGCTGCTTCGCCCTGCTCAACACCGGCACGACGCCCGTGGCCTCGAAGAACAAGCTGCTCACCACCATCGCCTACCAGCTCGGTGGCAAACGCACCTACGCGCTCGAAGGCTCGATCTTCGTCGCGGGCAGCGCGGTACAGTGGCTGCGCGACGGCCTCGGCATCATCAAGCACGCCGCCGAGACCGGACCTCTTGCTGATCAGTCGGACTCCATGCAGAGCGTCTATCTGGTGCCGGCCTTCGTTGGCATGGGCGCGCCGTACTGGAATCCGCGCGTCCGCGGCGCGCTGTTCGGTCTCACCCGCAACACCGGCCCGGCCGAGCTCGCCCACGCCGCGCTCGAAAGTGTCTGCTACCAGACGTTCGACCTTTGGGCCGCAATGCGCGCGGACTGGCCGAGCTCGGAAACCGCGAGCGTCGTGCTCCGCGTCGACGGCGGCATGACCGCGTCCGACTGGACCATGCAGCGCCTCGCCGACCTGCTCGACGCGCCGGTCGATCGCCCGGTGATCCAGGAGACAACGGCGCTGGGCGCCGCCTATCTCGCGGGCCTCCAGGCCGGCGTCTATCCCGAGCCGACCAAATTCGCCGACAACTGGCGCCTCGAGCACCGCTTCAAGCCGAACATGAGCCAGGCGACAAGGGAGCGGAAGCTGGCGGGCTGGGCGAGGGCGGTGAAGGGCGTGCTCGCGAGCGACGAGGGCGAGGGCTAGGAGGATCTCGTAGCCTGGATGGAGCGCAGCGAAATCCGGGGTTCTGCATGGCACGATTCCCGGATTGCGCTGCGCTCCATCCAGGCTACAAGAAAAAGCAACAAAGGGAGCACCAACAATGAACACGGATTTCAACCGGGTCATCCAGAAGCTTTATGGCGCTGCGATCTGCGCCGCGCTGCTCACCTCGACCGCTATCGCGCGTGAGAAGCCGGACCCGCTCGGAAGCGCGCGGCAGGTCAAGACCGACGTCGCCGGTCTCAATGCTCCCGCGCAGATCCTGGTCGATGTCTGGGGCATCCCCCACATCTACGCCGGTAATGAGCATGACCTGTTTTTCTTGCAGGGCTTCAACGCCGCGCGCGACCGGCTCTGGCAGATCGATCTCTGGCGCAAGCGCGGGCTCGGTCTGCTGGCAAAGGATTTCGGCCCGGCCTATGCCGAACAGGACAAGGCGCTGCGGCTCTTTCTTTATCGCGGTGATATGAATGCGGAATGGGCGGCCTACGGCCCCAAGGGGAAGACCTATGCGGAGGCATTCGTCGCCGGGGTCAACGCCTATGTCGCCGATGTGCGCGCGGGCAAGCGCCCGCTGCCGATCGAGTTCAGGATCGCCGGCACCAGGCCGGATCCATGGACGGCGGACGACATCGTCCGCATCCGCAGCCACGGCCTGACGCGCAATGTCGCCTCCGAGGTCAAGCGCTCGTTGGTCGCCTGTGCGGCTGGCCTCGATGCCGATCGCTTTCGCGTCAAGCTCGAACCGGCGTGGACGACGAAAGTGCCGGATGGTCTCGATCCCTGCAGCGTGCCAAAGGCGGTGCTGGCGCCTTACGACCTGGCGACGCGCCCGGTCGCCTTTGCCGCGCCGAAAGATCGCCAGGCCGCGCTCGCGCACGATCCGGACAAGTACCTCACCGAGGCCGACCAGCAACGCGACACCATCGGCTCCAACAATTGGGTGATCGCGGCGTCGCGGACCGCGACGGGACGGCCGATCCTCGCCAACGATCCGCATCGCGAGCACAGCGTGCCGTCGCTGCGCTACATCGTCGGCCTCAATGCGCCCGGTCTCTCCGTGATCGGTGCGGGCGAGCCGGCGCTGCCCGGCATCTCGATCGGCCACAACGGCACCATCGCCTTCGGTCTCACCATCTTCAACGTCGACCAGGAAGACCTCTACGTCTACGAGCTCAATCCGCAGAATCCCAACCAGTACCGCTATGGCAGCGGCTGGGAGGACATGCGCATCGTGCACGAGACGGAGCAGGTGAAAGGCGAAGGCGATCGCGACCTCGAGCTGAAATTCACCCGGCATGGTCCGGTGATCTATGTCGACGACGCCAACAAGCGCGCCTTTGCCGTCCGCTCGATCTGGTTCGAGCCCGGTACCTCGGCCTATTTCGGCTCCTCCGACTACATGACCGCGAAGGATTGGAACGGATTCCTCGGGGCCATGCGGCGCTGGGGCGCGCCGTCGGAGAACCAGGTCTATGCGGACACCAAGGGCAATATTGGCTGGGTTGCCGCCGGCAAGACGCCGCGGCGCGCTAACTATGATGGCCTGATGCCGGTGCCCGGCGACGGCCGCTACGAATGGCAGGGTTTTCTCTCGCTCGACGAACTGCCCAAGGCCTATCAGCCCAAGCAGGGCTTTCTCGCCACCGCCAACCAGATGAACCTGCCGGCGGATTATCCCGTCAGCGAGCGCAAGGTCGGTTTCGAATGGGCGGACAGTGCGCGCTGGCAGCGCATCACCGAGGTGCTGCAGGCCAACAGCAAGGTGACGCTGGCCGACGCCATGGATCTGCAGAACGACGACACCACGATGCTGGGGCGGCGGCTGGTCAAGCTGTTGCAGCCGCTCACCTCGGACGATGCTAACGTGAAAAAGGGCCTCGAACTGCTCAAACCGTGGGATGCGCGTGATGCCGCCGACAGCGCCGCTGCCGCATTGTTCGAGGTCTGGATCGCCAATCATCTTGGACCGGTACTGTTGAAGACCACGGCGCCCAAGGCCGCCGACCTGATCGCGCCCGAGGCGTCCAGCATTTCGGCGCTTGTCGCCTTCCTGGAATCTCCAGACGCGTCGTTTGGCTCCGATCCCGCCGCCGCCCGCGACCAGATCCTGCGCGACAGCCTTGGCGCCGCGGTGGCCGATGTGGCGGCCAAGCTCGGGGCCGATTCCTCAACCTGGCGCTGGGGCCGCCTGCACGTCGCGAAATTCGACCACGCGCTGATGCCGCTTGCCGACAAGGCGACAGCCGCTCAGCTCTCGGTCGGTCCGCTGGCCTACGGCGGCGCCGCCAATGTGCCGCGCGCGGCCACCTATCGCCGCACCGATTATCAGCTGTTCGCCGGCGCCTCGTTCCGCATGGTGCTGGACGTCGGCAATTGGGATGCGAGCCGCACCATCAACACGCCGGGCCAGTCGGGCGATCCCTTCAGCGGCCATTATCGCGACCTCGCGCCGCTGTGGGCGACCGGCCGGTATGTGCCCCTGCTCTACAGCCGCGCTGCGGTCGAGGCGGCGACGGCGGAAGCGATCACCCTGACGCCGCGGTGAGTGAGGCGTATCCACAAACTCCGCCGTCGTCCTGGCGAAAGCCAGGACGACCCCGAATGTGTGGCCGGCGTTCAGCTTCAAAGGGACGCATCCCATGATCCTCCCCGACGGCTATTCCGACATTCCCGCCGGCAAGATCGCTGCCGTCGTCACGCATCTCGAGATGACCGCGCGTCCGCCGCTGCGTGGCGATCCCCTTGGCGCATGGACCCTGCGCAAGGTCGATACCCCCGCGCTTCATTGGTATCGCGATCTCCATCGCCGCGTCGGCGAGCAGTGGTTGTGGTTTTCGCGGGCGCGCATGAACGACGCCGAGCTCGCCGCAATCATCCATGCACCGGGCGTCGAGGTCTATGCGCTTGTCGTGGACGGCAACGATGAAGGCCTGCTGGAGCTGAACTTTCGCGAGGCCGGCCAATGCGAGCTCGTGTATTTCGGCGTCACCGCAAAACTGATCGGCACCGGTGCCGCCCGCTTTATGATGAACCGCGCGCTTGAGCTCGCGTGGTCACGCGACCTGTCCCGCGTTTGGGTGCACACCTGCACCTTCGACCATCCGTCCGCCGTTTCGTTCTACCAGCGGTCAGGATTTCGCCCGTTCCGCCGCCAGGTCGAGATCGCCGACGACCCGCGCCTCGATGGAACGGTGCCGCGGACGGCGGCGAGGTATGTGCCGATCATCGAATAGTGCGCAGCTGTCTCCCCACCGTCGTTGCGAGGAGCCCTTGCGACGTAGCAATCCAGCCTCAGAAGCGTAGCGGATGGAGCGCAGCGCAATCCGGGGCGGTATCCCCGCATTCGGCTGCGCTCCATGGGGGCTACATGATCAAAACACCTCCTGCTTCACCCGTGCCAGCGAAAACCCCCGCTGCATCGCGTTGAAGCACGTCAGCCCCGTCGGCTCCGACCGACACGTGAACCCAGCGCGCTGCCACACCTCGCCATAGGCGAGCACGGGCAGTGACGGGTCCATGATGGTGTCTCCGGCGCAGATGCGGCCTGCGGCTCCTTTCGCGCTCATCTCGAAGGCGTTGCCCCATTCCAGCTCGCAATCCGCCGGACGGCGCGGCCGCGTCTCCAGGTTCATGATGTCGCAGCGGAGTACGCCTTGGTCATTCCTTTGACCGTTGTCGGTGAAGAACTGGCAGGCGATGTTTTTCGACGGCGTCTGGAAGCCGGTCGGACGGTCCTGCGCGCGGACGAGGCTCGCGGCCAGCAGGGAGAGTCCAAGTGCGACCGTTGCAAGTCGTTGCATCATGCATGCTCCTGCGCCCAGCTCTGTCATGCCCGGACTTGATCCGGGCATCCATCGCTTTCTAATCTGAGGAGAGATGGATTGCCGGGTCAAGTCCGGCAATGACGAAAGGCACAAAACCATGTTCCTGATCGGCCAATATGATTCTCCCTTCGTTCGCCGCGTCGCGATTGCGTTGCGGCTTTACGGGCTCGCCTTCGAGCACAAGCCGTGGTCGACCTTCGGCGACGCCGACAAGATCGCGCCCTATAATCCGCTGCGCCGCGTGCCGACGCTGGTGCTCGACGACGGCGAGGCGCTGATCGAGAGCACGGTCATCCTCGATTATCTCGACGAATTGGTAGGGCCGGAGAAGGCGATGCTGCCGCGCTCCGGCGCCGAGCGCCGGCATCATTTGCGCATCTGCGCGCTCGCCTCCGGTCTCGGCGACAAGGCGGTCAGCCTGCTCTACGAGCGCGTGTTGCGGAAGGAGCAGCTTGCGCTGTGGGTGCAGCGTTGCGAAGCGCAGATCGCGGACGTGCTGAAAGCGCTGGAGGCCGAGCGCGCCAAGGTGACCACGCCATACTGGCTGGGCGACCGCATCGGCCATGCCGACATCGCGGTGGCCTGCGTCGTGCGCTTCACCCGCGAGGCGCACCCGCTTCTGTTCGAGACCTCGCGCTATCCGGCGTTGTCGGCGCATGCCGACGCGTGCGAGGAGCTGGTGCCGTTCCAGGAGATCGTGCAGCCACTGTCACCGCCGAAGGGGTGAGGCTCTTTCAATCCCTCCCGCTTACGGGGAGAGGCGAAGGGAGAAGCGCCGCTATGCGAACCCGACCTTGATCAGGATTGTCAGGAACAGGCCGCCGACGACCGCGCAGACCGCGGCGCCGATCAGCGGCCCCAGCGCGCCTGCGCGGCTTGCAGGCTCCAGCACGGCTTGACCGGGCTGGTCCGGATCGTAATAGACCTGGACGCTCTTCCCGGGCCTGTATTTCGCAGCGGCCTCTTCGGCGACCTCGCGCAACCCGGAGATCATGGTGCCGTTCCAATCGACTTCGGTGCCGATGAAGTCGCGCTTGCCGACCCTGTAGGCGTAGCGCAGGTCGACCTGATAGCGGTGGACGAGCTTCGAAGTCGTTGGTCGATTGTCGTGCTCGGTCTTCTCCTCGACGATTTCTTCGATCACGTCACAATGGGTGACCCTGCCGGCAGCGGTCGGCCAGCGCAGGCTGGCGCTCGCCAGCCGGCGCGTCCGGACATAATCGGCGGCGAGGAACACCCCGCCTACGAGCACGATGATCGGCACCGCGAACGCGAACAGCGGAACGCCGTTGTCGGCGTAGAGCACGTGGCCTGCGAACGAATGCGCGGTCAGCGTGGCGGCGATGATGCCGAACACCATTGTGAACGCCACCAGTGCCGCGACGTTCTGCGCGGCGGCGGGCTCCAGCAGCGCCTCGGTCGGTTGCTTCGGATCGACGTGGACGTCGACATGGGCGCCGACCGGATAACGTCCGGTCAGTTTTGCGGCCAGGACCCTCGTCGTGATGACGGTGCCGCCGACAAAGACCTTGTCGCCTTCCAGCTCCTGGCCGCCGGCCTGATAGCGGTAGCGGATGATGGGCTTGGCGTCGTTCCGATCGTCCGAGGTGTGCGCCGTTGGCTGGTCGACCCGGGAGACCGTGATGATGCCCTCCACCTTGTCCCAGCTCCGCGCCGCGACCATCCGGCCTCGCATGCGGATCAGGTTGAACAGCGTCAATCCAAACAGCAGCACCGCGATGCCGGCGGCAATCTGGGTCCACATCAATTGTTGGGCGTTCAGCATCCGATTCCCCTGCGCTTCGGCGGCGACCGCCATTGGTCGCGGCGAACGCGCGTTGCGTTCACGTCAGGGGTGCGGCGCCGATCCTATCTCCTCGTGCAGGGCTTGATCTCGCCCGAAGCAGAGTGCATCACGATCGGATTTGGCGACAGTCTGATGCCGAAAAACAATTGAGAGCCGGAGACCTTGTCGTTCGCCCCCTCATGGACGTCAAGATCGAGCTTCGTCGCGATCTCGGATGTCAGTTTGGCCCGCTCCTCCATCGAAATAGTGTTGTGATATTTGATCTCGTAGACGACGTCGGCCTCCAGCACGGACCGCGTCTGGCACACGACGCCGCCGCTCGAAACGTTCTGGGTGACCGCGTCTTCACACTCGGCTTTCAGCAAGGCGTTGCGGGCCGAGATCAGCGACTCGTCGGATATCAGCAGAATGTTGGCGTTCTCGAGCTTGAGGTTGACGGTCTCGACCTGCTGCATTCCGGCGACGGCCGACAGCTTGTCCCTGACCTGGGCCGACACGTCGAGCTTTTTCTCGAGCGACTGCTTCAGGTCGCGGTCGACGGTCCGCGATTTTTGAATCTTGCCGGTGAGCAGCGTCGGATCGACCTCGCAAGTCGGATGCAGCTCCACCCGGCCATTGCTCAGATACTCGATCGTGTTGATCGTGCCGGGGCCGCCGAACGTGCTTGGCGGCACCACCTCGAAATATCCGGTCTCGGAGAGGATGGCCGTGATGGTCTGCTTCTTGCGCGGGAATCCCGCGTAGACCGAGACCATCACGAGGGCTATCGCGACAAAAACTCCGCTACCAAGCCAAAGCCATTTGCGGCTTGTTACTTTCCCGGGCAGCACAACTGATTTTTCTCGCCGCATGGCACATAGCCTTTCGGACAGTCCGCCGCGGCAATCGTGGGTAGCACGACGAGAGCGATCGCGGCGACGAACGGTGCAATGAACTGCTTCATATGTTCGATCCCAAGCAAATCGTCGGTTAAAGGTAGTAGGCCGAGACAGTAGCGAACCAAGGTTGAGCGGACAAGTGAACGAGTTCACAAGCGGCCGATTCTTGCGAGGGCGCATCCGCAGCTGTTCGATGTGCTGCGTCGTTCCGGTACAGGCTGAGCATTTGCTTCACCGATATTGTTCTGGGAAAGCCAGGACCCATCACCCCAGTTGGTCATTTGGCGAAGATTCGTCGTTCGGTAGTGCCCGCGATCGTCACCGTGGGTCACTCGGCATGAGTCCTGGCTTCCGCCATGACGACACCGAACGTTCGACACCGAACGTGTGGCGCGCGCTCATGATCGCGGCGGACGAGGCAGCGAGTATCAAATGGGCGCGGTCGGCGATCATGCATTCATACAGGTGTTTTGCCCGACGCCGCAAGCCATTTCGGGAAGGACGAAATTTGTCGAGCTTTTTCAACCCCATGCCTACTGTGCATGGGGTTGATTTCTCGTTTTTTGTTTGGAGGGCGCCTAGCCCGCGCCCGCGCGCTTCTTCTGCCAGACCAGGTGCACCGCGCAGGTGCAGCCCGGCGGATGCGAGGCAAGCTCCTTCGACGTTTCGTCGTTGGCCGGTGTTGCCGCGAATGCCGCCTTGTCGGCCGTACCCTCTCGCGCCGGGATGTAGTTCAGGATCGGCGCGAGCCAGCGCTCGGTCTCGGCGACGCTCATGCCCTTGCGCGCAGCATAATCCTCGACCTGATCGCGCTCGATCTTGCCGACGCCGAAATAGTAGCTCTCGGGATTGGCGAGATAGAGCCCCGACACGGAGGAGCCCGGCCACATCGCAAAGCTCTCGGTCAGCTTCACGCCGGCGGTGTTTTCGGCGTCGAGCAGCTCGAACAGCGTGGCCTTCTCGGTGTGATCGGGCTGCGCGGGATAGCCGGGAGCGGGACGGATGCCCTGGTACTTTTCGAGGATCAACTCGTCGGTCGAGAGCGTCTCGTCCGGCGCATAGGCCCAGAACTCGCGGCGGACGCGGGCATGCATGCGCTCCGCGAAGGCTTCGGCGAGGCGATCGGCCAGCGCCTTGCACAGGATCGACGAGTAGTCGTCATTGGCCATCTTGAAGCGGTCGGCGACCACATCCTCGCCGATGCCGGCGGTGACGACGAAGCCGCCGACATAATCGGGCACGCCGGTGCCGGCGGGCGCGACGAAGTCGGACAGCGCCGCGTTGAAACGGCCCTCGCGCTTCTCGAGCTGCTGGCGCAGCGTGTGCAGCGTCGCGATCGTCCTGGTCCGGCTCTCGTCGGCGTAGAGCACGATGTCGTCGCCCTGCGCATTGGCCGGCCAGAAGCCGACGGTGGCGCGCGCGCGGAACCATTTCTCCTTGACGATCAGGTCGAGCATCTTGCGCGCATCGTCGTAGAGCGCGCGCGCGACCTCGCCGACCTTGGCATCGTTGAGGATGGCGGGGAAGCGCCCGGCGAGCTCCCAGGTCTGGAAGAACGGCGTCCAGTCGATATAGGGCACCAGCTCGGCGAGATCGTAGTCGTCAAAGCTCCTGGTGCCGAGGAAGGTCGGCTTCACCGGCTTGTTCGCGGCAAAGTCGACTGGCACGCGGTTGGCGCGGGCGGTCGCCAGCTTCAGCCGCTTCTTGTCGGCCTGGGCGCGCATATGCGCATCCGAGATTTTTGCGTATTCAGCGCGGACTTCGGCGGCATAGGCCTCGCGCCTCTCGGGCGACAGCAGAGCAGACGCAACACCAACCGCGCGGCTGGCGTCGTTGACATGCACCACGGGGCCGGCGCGATAGCTCGGGTCGATCTTCACTGCCGTATGCACGCGGCTCGTGGTGGCGCCGCCGATCAAGAGCGGCAGCTTGAGGCCTTCGCGCTGCAATTCTGCGGCGAAGAACGCCATCTCGTCGAGCGAGGGCGTGATCAGGCCGGACAGCCCGACGATGTCGGCCTTCTCCGCCTTCACCGTCTCGACGATCTTGGCCGCCGGCACCATCACGCCGAGGTCGATCACCTCGTAATTGTTGCACTGGAGCACGATGCCGACGATGTTCTTGCCGATGTCGTGGACGTCGCCCTTGACGGTCGCGAGCACGATCTTGCCGGCGGACGAGGAGCCTTCCGTACCGATGCCGTTGGCGAGATTGCGCGCCTTCTCCTCTTCCATGAACGGCATCAGCCAGGCGACAGCCTGCTTCATCACGCGGGCCGACTTCACCACCTGCGGCAGGAACATCTTGCCGTCGCCGAAGAGATCGCCGACCACGTTCATGCCCGCCATCAGCGGACCCTCGATCACGTCGAGCGGGCGCTTCGAGGCCTTGCGGGCCTCCTCGGTATCCTGCTCGATGAACTCGGTGATCCCGTGGACCAGCGAATGCGACAGCCGCTTCGCCACCGGCCATTCGCGCCAGGCGAGATCGGCTTCCTTGGTCTGGGTCTTGTTGCCGCGGAATCTTTCCGCGAGCGCCAGCAGACGCTCGGACGCACCGGGGTCGCGGTTGAGTATGACGTCCTCGCACACCTGGCGCAATTCGGGATCGATGTCGTCATAGACGATCATCTGCCCGGCATTGACGATGCCCATGTCCATGCCGGCCTTGATGGCGTGATACAAGAACACCGAATGCATGGCCTCGCGCACCGGCTCGTTGCCGCGGAACGAGAACGACAAATTGGACACGCCGCCCGAGATGTGCGCGCCCGGCAGATTCTTGCGAATCCAGCGCGTCGCCTCGATGAAGTCGACGCCGTAATTGTTGTGTTCCTCGATACCGGTTGCGATCGCGAAAATATTCGGATCGAAGATGATGTCTTCCGGCGGGAAGCCGACGCGGTTCACGAGGATGTCGTAGGCGCGCTTGCAGATCTCGGTCTTGCGGGCGAACGTATCGGCCTGGCCGACCTCGTCGAACGCCATCACCACGACGGCCGCGCCGTGGCGGCGGGCGATCTTGGCCTCGTGAATGAACTTGTCCTCGCCTTCCTTCATCGAGATCGAGTTGACGACCGGCTTGCCCTGCACGCATTTCAGGCCGGCCTCGATCACCGAGAATTTCGAGCTGTCGACCATCACGGGGACGCGGGCGATGTCGGGCTCGGCGGCGACGAGGTTGAGGAAGGTCACCATCGCGGCTTCCGAGTCCAGAAGGCCCTCGTCCATGTTGACGTCGATGATCTGCGCGCCGTTCTCGACCTGGTCGCGCGCCACCTGCAGCGCGGCGGTGTAGTCGCCGGCGGTGACCAGCTTGCGGAAGCGGGCGGAGCCGGTGACGTTGGTGCGCTCGCCGACGTTCACGAAAGGAATCGCGTCGGTCAGGATGAACGGCTCGAGGCCGGAGAGCCGCAAGCGAGGTTCGATCTCCGGCACGATGCGCGGCTTGTGCGGCGCGACCGCAGCCGCAATCGCAGCGATATGGTCCGGCGTGGTGCCGCAGCAGCCGCCGACGATATTGACGAGGCCGTCACGCGCGAACTCGCCGACCAGGCGCGCCATGTATTCCGGGGTCTCGTCATACTGGCCGAACTCGTTGGGCAGGCCGGCATTGGGATAGGCACAAACGAGCGTGTCGGCGACGCGGCCGATATCGGCGATATGCGCGCGCAGATCTTCCGCGCCGAGCGCGCAGTTGAAGCCGATGGTGATGGGCTTGGCGTGTTGCACCGAATGCCAGAACGCTTCCGGCAACTGGCCCGACAGCAGGCGGCCGGACTTGTCGGTGATGGTGCCCGATACCATCACCGGCATGTCGATGCCGCGTTCTTCCGTGATCTCGGCGATCGCGTACAGCGCCGCCTTTGCGTTGAGCGTGTCGAAGATGGTCTCGACCAGCAGCAGATCGACGCCGCCGTCGAGCATGCCGTTGATCTGCTCGCCATAGGATTTGCGCAAATCGTCGAACGTGACGGCGCGGTAGCCGGGATTGGACACGTCGGGCGAGATCGAGGCGGTGCGGTTGGTCGGTCCGATGGCGCCGGCGACGAAGCGCGGCTTGCCGTCCTCGGCCTCGACGCGGCGTGCGGCGTTGCCGGCGAGGCGGGCGCCTTCGCGCGCCATCTCGTAGACGATGTCGGCGAGATCGTAATCGGCCTGCGCGATCGAGGTCGTGGAGAAGGTGTTGGTGGCGACGATGTCGGCACCGGCACGCAAATAGGCGGCGTGGATGTCCTCGATCGCCTGCGGCTGGGTCAGGATCAAGAGATCGTTGTTGCCGCGCAAATCGCGATGGAAGGTCTTGAAGCGCTCGCCGCGGAAGGCGGCCTCGTCGAACTGGAGGTTCTGGATCATCGTGCCCATGGCGCCATCGAGCACGAGAATGCGCTCGCGCGCGGCGTTGAGCAGGGCGGTTCGCTTGGGAGAGGTGGATACGGTCATGCTGTCTTAAGCCGCCTTCTGCGCGCTCTTGGCGCGGATGCCGAGCAAATGGCTGATCGCGAACACGAGATCGGCGCGGTTCATGGTGTAGAAATGGAAGGTATCGACGCCGTGCTTCGCCAGCTTCTGCACCTGGCCGGCGGCGACGGTGGCCGCCACCAGCTTGCGGGTCTCGGCGTCTTCATCGAGGCCCTCGAACTTCGCGGCGATCCAGTCCGGCACGGAGGTGCCGTTGCGGGTGACGAAATTGCGAGCCTGCTTGAAATTATGCATGGGCATGATGCCCGGCACGATCGGGATGTTGATCCCGCGCGCCTGCACGCGGTCGAGATAGCGGAAATAGAGGTCGTTATCGAAGAACACCTGCGTGATCGCGCGGGTCGCACCCGCATCGACCTTGGCCTGCAGCGTGTCGATGTCATCGTCGAAGTCGCGCGCCTCCGGGTGCTTCTCAGGGTACGCCGAGACCGATACCTCGATATCGCCGTGCCGCTTCTTGATGCCGGCGACGAGGTCGGCGGAGCTCTGGTAGCCGTCGGGATGGCTGGAATAGGCCGTGCCGATGCCGCCCGCGGGATCGCCGCGCAAGGCCACGATGTGGCGGACGCCGACCTCGTGATAGCGATCGACGATCTCGTCGATCTCCCCGCGCGAGGCGCCGACGCAGGTCAGATGCGCGGCCGGCAGCAGCGCGGTTTCTTTCAGGATGCGCGAGATGGTCGCGTGGGTGCGCTCACGGGTCGAGCCGCCGGCGCCATAGGTGACCGAGACGAATTTCGGGTCGAGCGGGGCCAGCCGGTTGATGGTGTCCCAGAGATTGCGCTCCATATCTTCCGTCTTGGGCGGAAAGAACTCGAAGGAAATCGCAGGCCGCTTCAGGTACCCGTCTTGCCCGTCGGGGTGGGCAGGCATCGTCGCGTCAGTCATGGGCACCACTCACTCCAACGGCGCGCCGGGTCGTGGGCGGGCCGCGGTCAGGTCTAGATTGGGAGAGGTCAAGATAAGCCAAAGCGGCCGCGCGCGACAGCCCATCGCAGATGGGAAGTGGCCCACTTTTGTTACTATCGTAGCAAATGAGATGTCGTTTGAAATCGAAGTGGGCTAAATGCATTCAGCTGTAATGATAAACAAATCAGGCATATAGCCAGATACCGTGGCCATTTGACGCAAAGTTCTGGGGTGGGCAATGTGAAGGAGTTGTTTTCAGATCGATTTTGTCCCAACTTCGCGGCGCGGTCCGGCGCGCGAGCCCGCGGCCTGCACGTCAGACCTGCGCGGTCTCCCCATTGCCGCTGCGCCGCTCTCCATTACGTTAACGCGCCATGATCCCGCTCTCAGTCCTCGACCTCTCCGTCGTCACAACAGGCACAAAGCCGGCCGCGGCACTGCGCAACAGCATCGACCTGGCGCGCCATGCCGACGGGCTCGGCTATGTCCGCTACTGGCTTGCCGAGCATCACAACCTCGCCTCCGTCGCGAGCCCGGCGCCCGACGTGATGATCGGGCAGATCGCGGCGGTGACGAAGCACATCCGCGTCGGTTCCGGTGGCGTGATGCTGCCCAATCACGCGCCGCTGGTCGTGGCCGAGCGCTTCAAGATGCTGGAGGCGTTATTTCCGGGCCGCATCGATCTCGGCCTCGGCCGCGCCCCCGGCACCGACGGTGCCACAGCCTATGCGCTGCGCAGTCGGCTCGATCGCCGCGAAGGCGACGATTTCCTCGAGCGGCTGCACGAATTGATCCTGTGGCAGACCCGGGAATTCCCCTCGGGCCATCCCTACCACAACGTCGTTGCGATGCCCGACGATACGCCGTTGCCGCCGATCTGGCTGCTCGGCTCCAGCGATTATTCGTCCGAGCTCGCCGCGCAGGTCGGCATGGGCTTCGCATTCGCCCATCATTTTGCATCCCACGATGCGATCGACGCGATGGTGCATTATCGCAATCGTTTTCAGCCCTCGGCCTGGAGTGCGAGCCCGCGCGCGATCCTCGCGGTCGCCGTCATCACGGCCGACACGGATGACGAAGCCGAAAAGCTCGCCGCGTCTTTCGACCTCAACCGCCTGCGCCGTGACCGCGGCCAGTATCTTCCGTTGCCGAGCGTCGAGGAGGCGCTGGCCTATCCCTATACCGACTCGGAGCGCACCTCGATCCGGCGCAACCGCTCGCGGCTGTTCGTCGGTAACCCGGCGACGGTGCAGAAGACGCTTCAGCCACTGATCGATGCAAGCAAGCCGGACGAGTTGATGGTGATCACCGCCGTCTATGATCACGAGGCGCGAAAGAAATCGCATTCGCTGCTGGCGGAGGCGTTCGGGCTTAAGGCGGTCGGATAAGGCTCTCGTGCTCCGGCTCGCGCTTCGCGCGTCCGGGACACGAGACTATTCCATCGTCGCGCGGAACGGGTGGCCTGGATACACGCCGACGATGCGGAATTCGCGCGAGAAGAATTTCAGCTCCTCGATCGCGAAAGCGAGGCCCTTGTCATCAGGGTGGCCGTCGACGTCGGCGTAAAACTGGGTGGCGAAGAAATCGCCGTCGACCATGTAGCTCTCGAGCTTGGTCATGTTGACGCCGTTGGTGGCAAAGCCACCGAGCGCCTTGTAGAGCGCGGCCGGCAAATTGCGCACCCGGAACACAAAAGTCGTGACCAGCGGACCGGAGCCCTGTGCGGCCCATTTCGGTTCGCGCGCGAGCACCACGAAGCGCGTGGTGTTGTGGGCCTCGTCCTCGATGTCCTCAGCCAAAATGTCGAGGCCGTAAATCTTTGCGGCCAGGCGCGAGGCGATCGCGGCGACGGTCTTGTCGTTGCGCTCGGAAATGTCGCGGGCGCTGCCGGCGGTATCGGCGTGCACGATTGGCTTGATGCCAAGCTTGCGAATGATGCGCCGGCATTGGCCGAGCGCGTGCACGTGGCTCTCGACGCTCTTGATGTCCTCGAGCCTGGTCCCCTTCACCGCCATCAGCTGATGCCGGACCGGCAGAAACCATTCGCCGATGATGAAGAGGCCGGAGGCCGGCAGCAAATGATGGATGTCGGCGACGCGGCCTGCGACCGAATTCTCGATCGGGATCATGCCGAGATCGGCTTCGCCCGACGAGATCGCCGACAAGGCGTCCTCGAAGGTGGCGCAGGGCATCGGCTCGGCGTCGGGATAGGCCTCGACGATGGCGATGTGGGAATTGGCCCCAGGCTCGCCCTGGAATGCGATTTTCAGCTTGCTCATGCTCGGCCTTGTAACAGCGGCTCAGGATTTGGAAAGGATGCTGCGGGCGGTTTCCAGGTCCGCCGGGGTGTCGACCCCGCGGGGCACGGTATCGACGATGGTGAAGTCGATGCGCATTCCGGCCTCGAGCGCCCGGAGCTGCTCGAGCTTCTCCTGCAATTCCAGCGGCGAAGGCGGAAGCCGGACGTAGCGCTCCAGCGCGGCGCGGCGATAGGCGTAGAGGCCGATATGGTGGTAACGCGGCCCGTCGCCGGTCGGCGCGGTTGCGCGGGTGAAATAAAGTGCACGCATGCGTCTGCCGCCGAGCGAGGTCCCGATCGCCTTCACGACGCTGGGCGCGAGGTCCTCCTCCTCGGTGTGGATCTGCGAAGCCAGCGTTGCGATGTCCACGACGGGGTCTTGCAGCGGCGGCAGCACCTCGCGGATGTTGTCGATCGTGATGGTCGGGAAATCGCCCTGGAGATTGACCACGATCTCGGCTTTGCCGTCCGGATCGAGCTTCTGCATGGCCTCGTGGATGCGGTCGGAGCCGGAGGGGTGCTCCGGGCGGGTCATTACGGCCTCGCCGCCATGGGCGGTCACGACGGACGCGATCTCCGCGGTGTCGGTTGCGACCGCGACCCGGCCTATCCCGGCGGCCTCGGCGCGGCGCATCACGTGCACGATCATCGGCTGCCCCGCGATATCGGCGAGCGGCTTGCCGGGCAGGCGGGTGGCGGCCATGCGGGCTGGAATCAGCACCAGGATGCGGGGATCGATCATGGTTCAAGGGCCTGGAAACGGGGCGTTTTCCGCGCCGAGAAATGGGGTGGGGACGGGCGTGAAGCCCGCTCGCTTATACGGGTTGCCAGACCCCGGGCAAACCGATATCTCAATGGCAAAACTCGGGGAAACAATAAAGGAACGTTGATTCTCCGAGGCTCGTCCTGGCGGCCGCATTGGGCCGCTCGATCCTTCTTGCGGTGTGGGGCCTGGCCGGAAATGGACTCTTTCGAACTGAACAAGATTCTCGGTGCCGTGCTCGGCACCTGTCTCCTTCTGCTGGTGACGAGCTTCACCGCGAGTGCGCTGTTCTCGCCCAAGATGCCGGAAAAGCCGGGCTTCGAGATCGCGGTGAAGGAAGACGCCGGTCACGGCAAGGAAGGCGGCGCTGCCCCCGCAGCCGCCGAACCGATCGAAAAGCTGCTCCAGACCGCCTCGGTCGAGAAGGGCGCCTCCGCCGCCAAGAAGTGCGGCGCCTGCCACACCTTCGAGAAGGGCGGCCCGAACCGTGTCGGTCCGAACCTCTACGGCGTCGTCGGCGACCATGTTGGCGAGGGCCGCGGCGGCTTCAACTTCTCGGCTGCGATGAAGGCCAAGGGCGGCACCTGGGACTTCGATGCGCTCAACAAGTTCATCGCCAATCCCAAGGCGGCTGTCCCGGGCACCGCGATGGGCTTTGCCGGCATCCCGAAGGATAGCGAGCGCGCCGACGTGATCGCTTACCTGAACAGTCTCTCCGACAGCCCGAAGCCGCTGCCGACCGCGGCGAAGTAAGGCCTGTCGATTTCGATCTTGGTACGCGGCCGGGCTCAAAGCCCGGCCGTTTGCTTATCCGGGCCTCGCGGCGTTGTTATCGGGGCGTTTGGCCGCAGCGATCGGCCAGCCGGGCTTCCAAGATGAGGAAAAAGCAACATATTCCGTCGAAACCTCGCCTATATTGGGACCTTAAAGGAGTAGCCTCCTTCAAGACAGGAATGTTGATTTGCCCCTTACCCGACGCGATCTCCTGCTCACTGGCACCGCTGCCGCAACGCTCTCCGCCCTTGGTTCCGTAGGGGGCCTTTCCGGCGTCGGCGTGGCACACGCGCAATCCGCCAGCGAGCCGACTTGGCGGCACGCGCTGTCGCTGTTCGGACAGGTCAAATACCCTGCGGACTTCAAGCGCTTCGACTACGTCAATCCGGAAGCGCCAAAAGGCGGCGTCGCGCGCCAGATCGCCGTCGGCACATTCGACAATTTCAATATCGTCGTCTCCGGTGTGAAGGGGCAAGTCGCCGGTGCCGTGGCATTCATCTACGAATCCCTCACGACGGCCTCGCTCGACGAAGTCTCGACCGAATACGGCGCGCTGGCCGAGGCCGTCAGCCATCCGGATGATTTCTCCTTCGTGACTTACCGCTTGCGGCCGCAAGCCAAATGGCACGACGGCAAGCCGGTTACCGCGGACGACGTGATCTTCTCGCTCGATTCCTTCAAGAAGCACCACCCGCAGTACTCGGCCTATTACAGCCATGTGGTGAAAGCCGAGAAGGTCGGCGAGCGTGAGGTAAAGTTCGTGTTCGACGCGCCGGGCAACCGCGAATTGCCGCAGATCGTTGGGCAGCTCACGGTCCTGCCGAAGCATTGGTGGGAGGGCACCGACGCGCAGGGCCGCAAGCGCGATGTCTCCGCCACCACGCTCGAAGTGCCGCTGGGTTCGGGCCCCTACCGGGTCAAGGAATTCGTTGCCGGGCGGTCGATCGCGCTGGAGCGCGTCAAGGATTATTGGGGGCGCGATCTCGCCGCCAATGTGGGCCGAAATAATTTCGACGAGCTGCGCTACGAGTTTTTCCGCGACGCCACCGTGGCGATCGAGGCTTTCAAGGCCGATCAGGTCGATTGGCGCACCGAGAACAGCGCAAAGAATTGGGCGACAGCCTACGACTTCCCGGCCGTCACCGAAAAGCGCGTGATCCTCGAGGAGTTCGCCAATCGCAGCTCGGGCGTCATGCAGGCCTTCGTGCCGAACCTGCGCCGCGCCAAGTTTAAGGATCCGCGCGTGCGACGCGCGCTCAATTACGCCTTCGACTTCGAGGAGATGAACAAGCAGATCTTCTACGGCCAGTACAAGCGCATCAGCAGTTATTTTGATGGCATTGATGAGCTGATGGCGACCGGGTTGCCGCAGGGCAAGGAGCTCGAGATCCTCGAGACAGTCCGCGCCGAGGTCCCGCCCGAAGTCTTCACCACGGCCTACACCAACCCGGTCGGCGGCAGTCCGGAAGCCGTTCGCGACAATCTGCGCGAGGCGCTGCGCCTGTTCAAGGAAGCCGGCTACGAGGTGCGCGAGCGCAAGCTGATCGACGTCAAGACCGGCGCCCAGTTCTCGCTGGAATTGCTGAACTCAGATCCAAGCTTCGAGCGGATCACGCTGTTCTACAAGCCGTCGCTGGAGCGGCTCGGCATTGCTGTCAGCGTGCGGACGGTGGATCCCACTCAGTACGAGAACAGGACGCGCGAGTGGGATTTCGACATCGTCACCAACTCCTGGGGCGAGTCGCAGTCGCCGGGTAACGAGCAGCGCGAATTCTGGTCCTCAAAGACGGCCGACATCGCCGGTTCACGCAATATTACCGGCATCAAGAATCCGGCGGTCGACAAGCTGATCGAGCGGGTAATCTACGCCAAGGGTCGCGACGATCTCGTCGCGGCAACCAAAGCACTCGACCGCGTGCTGCTGTGGAATCACTACGTCGTGCCGCAGTGGACTTATACGAAGGTCCGCACCGCGCGCTGGGATCGGTTTGGCAGGCCAGCGGAATTGCCCAAATATGGTCAGTCCGGCTTTCCGTTCATCTGGTGGTACGACGCGGACAAGGCGGCGCGGATCGCAAAGAAGTCGTGAAGGACATTCTCCGCATGGCGCAGCTTTCACGCCGGCATGTGCTGGCCTTGGGTGCCGGTGGCGCGTTCGGCGCCTCCTGGCTCCGGGGCGCGGCAGCGTCCGAGATGCCTGCCGAGGCCCACGGCATGTCGGCCTTCGGCGACCTCAAATATCCCGCCGACTTCCATCACTTCGACTACGTCAATGTCGACGCGCCCAAGGGCGGCACTTTCTCGCTGATCCCGTCGGTGCGCGCCTACAACCAGTCATATCAGACCTTCAACTCGCTCAATGCCTTCATCCTCAAAGGCGATGGCGCGCAGGGCATGGACATGACCTTTGCGCCGCTGATGCTGCGCGCCAATGACGAGCCGGACGGGATGTACGGGCTTGCCGCCAAATCTGTAAATATATCGACAGACAGACTGGTTTATCGCTTCACCATGCGGCCCGAGGCGAAATTCCACGATGGCACCAAGCTCACCGCTCACGACGCGGCGTTTTCGCTGACGTCGCTGAAGGCGAAGGGGCATCCGCTGATCATCGTGCAGATGCGCGACATGGTCAGCGCAGAAGCTGTTGACGATGCGACGCTTGTTGTAACCTTCGCCAAGGGACGCGCGCGTGACGTGCCGCTCTATGTGGCGAGTCTGCCGATCTTCTCGAAAGCCTACTATGCCTCCCGTCCGTTCGACGAAACGTCTCTGGAGATCCCGTTGGGTTCGGGGCCGTACAAGGTCGGCAAGTTCGAGGTCAACCGCTACATCGAGTACGAACGCGTCAAGGATTGGTGGGCTGCCGATCTGCCCCCCTGTCGCGGCAGCTACAATTTCGACGTCGTGCGCTACGAATTCTACCGCGACCGCGATGTCGCTTTTGAAGGTTTCACCGGCAAGAACTATCTCTACCGTGAGGAGTTCACCTCTCGGATCTGGGCGACCCGCTATGACTTCCCTGCGGTGAAGGACGGTCGCGTCAAGATGGAGGTCGTGCCCGACGACACGCCGTCCGGCGCGCAAGGATGGTTCATCAACACGCGGCGCGACAAGTTCAGGGATCCGCGCGTGCGAGAGGCACTGATCGACGCCTTCGACTTCGAGTGGACCAACAAGACCATCATGTACGGTGCTTATGCCCGCACGGTGTCGCCATTTCAGAACTCGGACCTCATGGCGAGCAATGGGCCTCCGCTGCCGGAAGAGCTGAAGCTGCTGGAGCCGTTTCGCGGCCAGATTCCCGACGAGGTGTTCGCCGCGCCGTTCACGCCGCCGGTCTCGGACGGCTCCGGGCAGGATCGCAGCCTGTTGCGCAAGGCGCAGCAACTGCTCAGCGACGCCGGTCTGCCAATCAAGGACGGCAAGCGGGTGCTGCCGAACGGCGAGATCTTCAGGATCGAATTCCTGTTGGACGAGGCTTCGTTCCAGCCGCACCATGGGCCCTACATCAAGAATCTCGCGACGCTCGGCATCGAAGCGAGCGTGCGCCTCGTCGATGCCGTGCAACACAAGGCGCGCCAGGAAGATTTCGACTTCGACATGACGATTCAGCGCTTCAGCATGTCGGCGACACCGGGCGATGCCATGCGCGCATTCTTTTCCTCGCAGGTCGCTGCAACCAAGGGCTCGTATAATCTCGCGGGCGTCGCCAGTCCGGCCATCGATGCCATGATCGAGAAGATCATGGCGGCCGACAGCCGCGAGGACTTGACCATCGCCTGCCGCGCCTTCGATCGCCTGTTTCGCGCCGGCCGCTATTGGGTGCCGCAATGGTATAACAAGACGCACCGGCTTGCTTATTGGGACCAATTCGGCCATCCGCAGAAGCCGCCGCGTTATGCCAACGGCGTCGGCGCTCCCGACATCTGGTGGTACGAGGGTGGCAAGGCCGCGAAGCTCGATCAGGCGAAACAGCCATGAGCGCCTATATCGCCCGCCGCATCCTGCTGATGATCCCGACCTTGCTCGGGATCCTCTTCGTCTCCTTCATCGTCGTGCAGTTCGCGCCGGGCGGGCCGGTCGAGCGCGTGATCGCGCAGCTCTCGGGCGCCGACACCGGCGGGACCTCGCGCATTTCGGGCGGCAGCGACTTTGCGCAGCGCGCCCCGGGGCAGCTGGGGGCCGGCGGCGACGCCATCAATTCGAAATATCGCGGCGCGCAAGGCCTCGATCCCGACTTCATCAAAAAGCTGGAAGTGCAGTTCGGCTTCGACAAGCCGGCCCCTGAGCGCTTCGCGCTGATGGTCTGGAATTTCGCCCGCTTCGATTTCGGCAAGAGCTATTTTCGCGACGTCAGCGTCCTGCAGCTCGTCAAGGAGAAGTTGCCGGTCTCGATCTCGCTCGGCATCTGGCTGACGTTGCTGACTTACCTGATCTCGATTCCGCTCGGCATCCGCAAGGCGGTCAGGGATGGGACGCGCTTCGACACCTGGACGTCGAGCGTGCTCGTGCTCGGCTATGCCATTCCTGGCTTCCTGTTCGCGATCCTCCTGATCATCCTGTTTGCCGGCGGGTCGTTCTTCAACTGGTTCCCGCTGCGTGGACTGACGTCGGACGGCTGGTCGCAGTTTCCGTGGTACTGGAAAATCATCGATTACTTCTGGCATTTGACGCTGCCGCTGATCGCCATGGGGCTCGGTGCGTTCACCACCATGACATTCCTGACCAAGAACTCGTTCCTCGACGAGATCCGCAAGCAGTATGTGATGACCGCGCGCGCGAAGGGCTGCAGCGAGAACCGGGTGCTTTACGGTCACGTCTTCCGCAACGCGATGCTGATCGTCATCGCCGGCTTTCCCAGCACCTTTATTCACGCCTTCTTCTCGGGCTCGCTTCTGATCGAGACCATCTTCTCGCTGGACGGACTGGGACTACTCAGTTTCGAAAGCGTTCTCAACCGCGACTACCCCGTGGTGTTCGGCACGCTCTTCATCTTCTCGCTCGTCGGCCTCGTGATCAACCTGATCTCTGACCTGACCTATATGTGGATTGATCCGCGGATCGATTTCGAGGCGCGGGAGGTCTGATGACACTGGCCGCCCCCACCACGCCGATCGAAACCACTGCGAAGTCGCCGCTCGGCAGTGCCGTGCCGATCACGCGCAAACCGTTCGTGCCATCGCCGCTCAACAGGCGCCGGTGGCAGAATTTCAAGGCGAACCGGCGCGGCTATTGGTCCTTCTGGATCTTCCTGATCCTGTTTGTGGTGTCGCTATTCGCCGAGCTGATCGCCAATGATCGGCCGTTCCTGATCAAATATGATGGCCACCTCTATTGGCCCTCCGTCGTCACCTATTCGGAAACCACTTTCGGCGGCGACTTCGAAACGGCGGCCGACTATCGCGATCCCTATTTGCAGAAGCTGATCAGGGAGAAGGGCGGCAGCATCGTCTGGCCGCTGATCCGCTATTCCTACGACACCCACAATCTCGATCTGCCGACGCCGGCGCCGTCGCGGCCGACCTGGATGTTGACGGAAGCGCAGTGCAAGCCCGTCGTCGAGAAGAAGGGCCTCGAGAGCTGCCGCGATCTCGAATACAACTGGCTTGGCACCGACGATCAGGGCCGCGACGTGGTGGCGCGGCTGATCTACGGCTTCCGCATTTCGGTGCTGTTCGGCCTCTGCCTGACCATCGTCTCCTCCGTCGTTGGCATCGCGGCCGGCGCGGTGCAGGGCTATTTCGGCGGCTGGATCGACCTGTTGTTCCAGCGTTTCATCGAGATATGGACCGCGATTCCTTCGCTCTATCTGCTGCTGATCCTGTCATCGGTGCTGGTGCCCGGTTTCTTCGTGCTGCTCGGCATCCTGCTGTTGTTTTCCTGGGTATCGCTGGTCGGGCTTGTGCGCGCGGAATTCCTGCGCGGACGCAATTTCGAGTACATCCAGGCGGCGCGGGCGCTCGGCGTGTCGAACAAGGTCATCATGTTCAGGCATCTGTTGCCGAACGCGATGGTCGCGACCATGACATTCCTGCCGTTCATCGTGTCGAGTTCGGTGATGACGCTGACGGCGCTCGACTTCCTGGGGTTCGGACTGCCGCCCGGCTCGCCGTCGCTTGGCGAGCTGCTGTCGCAGGGCAAGTCCAACGTGCAGGCGCCCTGGCTCGGTTTCTCCGGCTTCTTCTCGGTCGCGATCATGCTGTCGCTCTTGATCTTCATCGGCGAGGCCGTGCGCGATGCGTTCGATCCGCGCAAGACGTTCAGGTAAGCCAATGGACGCGATCAACCAGCCTTTGCTCAGCGTGCGCGACCTCTCGGTGGCCTTCCACCAGGGCGGCGTCACGACGCTCGCGGTCGACAAGGTCTCGTTCCAGATCAGGCGCGGCGAGTGCCTGGCGCTGGTCGGCGAGTCCGGCTCCGGCAAGTCGGTCAGCGCGCTCTCGATCCTCAAGCTGTTGCCCTATCCGAACGCCTCGCATCCCTCGGGCAGCATCCACTTCAAGGGCCAGGAACTGATCGACCGGTCGGAGCAGGAGATGCGGGAGATCCGCGGCAGCGACATCTCGATCATCTTCCAGGAGCCGATGACCTCGCTCAACCCGCTCCACACGATCGAGGCGCAGATCGGCGAGATCATCCAGCTGCACAATCCGACCAGCAATGCCGAGGCGCGCAGGCGGACGCTGGAATTGCTGACGCAGGTTGGCATTCCCGAACCAGAAACGCGGCTGAAGAGCTATCCGCACCAGCTCTCCGGCGGCCAGCGCCAGCGCGTGATGATCGCGATGGCGCTCGCCAACGAGCCGGACCTGCTGATCGCGGACGAGCCGACCACGGCGCTCGACGTCACCGTGCAGGCCCAGATCCTGACGCTCCTCGCAGAGATCCGCGGCCGGCTCGGCATGAGTCTTCTCTTCATCACCCACGATCTCGGCATCGTGCGACGCATCGCCGACCAGGTCTGCGTCATGAAGGGCGGCGAGATCGTGGAGCAGGGGCCGGTCGAGCAGGTCTTCAAGAGCCCGAAGCATCCCTATACGCGCGACCTGCTCGCCGCGGAGCCGAAGCCGGATCCCGCGCCGCCGCAGCCGGATGCGCCGGTGGTGATGTCGGCCGACGATCTGAAAGTCTGGTTTCCGATCAAGCGCGGGTTGATGCGCAAGACGGTCGGCCACATCAAGGCGGTGGACGGCGTCAGCATCGCCGTGCGCAAAGGCGAGACGCTCGGCGTCGTCGGCGAGTCCGGCTCGGGCAAGACTACGCTGGGGCTCGCATTGCTGCGGCTGATCTCCTCGAACGGACGTATCGTGTTCCTGGGAAAAGATATCCAGGGTCTCCGCTTCAAGGAGATGCGGCCGTTCCGGCGCGACATGCAGATCGTGTTCCAGGATCCGTTCGGCTCGCTCAGCCCGCGCATGTCGGTCGCCGACATCGTCGCGGAAGGCCTCACCGTGCATCAGCCGCAGCTCTCGCGCGGCGAGCGTGAGGAGCGCGTCGTCAAGGCGCTCGAGGACGTCGGATTGAAGCCGGATACCCGCAACCGTTATCCGCACGAATTCTCCGGCGGCCAGCGCCAGCGCATCAGCATCGCGCGGGCGGTGGTGCTGGAGCCGGATTTCGTCGTGCTGGACGAGCCGACCAGTGCGCTCGACATGCTGATTCAGGCGCAGATGGTCGATCTGCTACGTGAATTGCAGCGCCGGCGCGATCTCACCTACATGTTCATCTCGCACGATCTGCGCGTCGTCGCCTCGCTCGCGAGCCATCTGATCGTGATGCGTGGCGGCAAGGTGGTCGAGGAAGGCCAGGCCGCCGAGCTCTTCAAGAATCCGAAGACGGATTACACGCGCGCGCTGTTTGCGGCGGCGTTCCGGCTGGAGACGGCCGAGAACGGTTCGGCGGCGACGTAGCGTCCGTCAGAGCCGCTTGATCGCGGTGACCTCGCTGCCGGCTTGCTTGATCCGTGCAATGGCCGGCTCGATCGGCTCGATCACCGTTGCCATGTGATGCGCATTGGCGTGAACCATGGTGCCGCCATCGCGGACGATCGCGACATGCCCCTTCCAGAAGATGAGATCGCCGCGTTGTAACTTGCTCTGCTCATGCGGCTCCAGCGCGCGACCGAGGCCGGCCTGCTGCATGTCGCTGTCGCGCGGGCAGCCGATGCCCGCTGACGTCAGCGAGATCTGGACGAGTCCGGAGCAATCGACGCCAAGGCTGCTCTTGCCACCCCAGAGATAGGGCGTGCCGACGAAACGCTCGGCGACGGCGACGAAATCCGGCTCGCGATGACCGAGCGGGACGAGATGGACCTTGGGCAGATAGTGTCCGTCGCGCGTCACGGCGAAGCTGCCGTCCTCGCGCACAACCACGATCTTTGATCCCATCACCAGGGTGTCTGCGGGCGGCAGCTTGATCGAGGGACCGGGGAAGGCAAAGGTTCGTAGCGCGCTGACCATATGGGTCGGGGCGGCCGAGGGCTTCATCAGCGCTGCATCCGGCAGCCAGCCGACATAGCCGTCACTGGAGAGCTGACCCCACGCCCAGCCTTCGCCGTTGCGGTCGTAGACCGTGACGCGCTCGCCGCGCAACGCTTGTGTCATCAGCATTGCGTTCGACGACGGCTGTTCGCGCACGGGCGCGATCGCCTCGACTGTCTCGAATTCCTCGCCCGTGACGAAACGATCCGCCTGCACCTTGCCTTCGAGGTATTTTGCGGCGAGGTCGCCGCGCGCGGGTGTCAGCCTTGGATCTCGCCCCGGATCACGCATAGCGCTCGCTCAGCAATGTGTAGATCGCGCGCGCGGCCTGGCATTCGCCGCCCTCGGGGCGTGCAGGCTTCGCCGACGGCGTCCAGCCGTAGATGTCGACATGCAGCCAGCTCCTGGCATGCTCGACGAAGCGTTGCAGGAACAGCGCGCAGATGATCGAGCCGGCAAAGCCGCCTGATGGTGCGTTGGTGATGGTGGCGGTCTTGGAGTCCAGCCACGCATCGTAAGGCGGCCACAGCGGCATGCGCCACAGCGGATCGTTCTCCTTCACCGCGCATCGTGCGACGTCGGCGGCAAGCATCTCATCGTTGGTGTAAAACGGCGGCAAATCCGGCCCCAGCGCGACGCGTGCCGCTCCCGTCAGCGTGCCGAGATCGATCAGCAGGTCCGGCTTTTCCTCGTCCGCCAGCGCCAGCGCGTCGGCAAGCACCAGCCGTCCCTCCGCGTCCGTATTGCCGATCTCGACCGTGATGCCCTTGCGCGAGGTGAAGATGTCGAGCGGGCGGAAGGAATTGCCTGCCACCGCGTTCTCCACGGCCGGAATCAGTACGCGCAGCCGCACCTTCAGCTTCGCATCCATCACCATGCGCGCCAGCGCCAGCACGTTGGCGGCGCCCCCCATGTCCTTCTTCATGATCAGCATGCCGCTCGAAGGCTTCAGGTCGAGCCCGCCGGTGTCGAAGCAAACGCCCTTGCCGACCAGCGTCACCTTGGGATGCGCCGGGTCGCCCCAGCCGATGTCGATCAGCCGCGGCGCGCGGTCTGAGGCCATGCCGACGGCGTGGATTAGCGGAAAATTCGTCTTCAGCTCATCACCGATGGTGCAGGCAAAGCTTGCACCGAATTCGGCGGCGAGATCCTGCGCGGCTGCGGCAAGCTCCTCCGGCCCCATGTCGTTGGCCGGCGTGTTGATGAGGTCGCGCGCCAGCATTGCGGCGTCAGCCATGCGGTTGATCTCGGTCGTGTCGACGCCGTCGGGGGGCATGAGACGGACCTCGGGGCGATCCGCCTTGCGGTACCGGGCAAAGCGGTAGCTGCCGAGTGCGAAGGCGAGTGCGGCGAGCCGTGCATCGTGCGGTGCATTGGCGAAGCGATAGACGCCCGGCGGCAGCAGGCCGGGCAGGGCGCCCGGTCGGAACAGGTCGCGCGATCTTGCACCTTCGTCCTCGATCCCGAACAGCACTTGCGCGATCGCGCCATCGGGCGCGGGCAGCGCGAGATAGCCGCCCGGCTTTGCGGTAAAGGCGCTCGCAGTGGCGAACTGGCGTTGCGCCGCCGGTAGCCGCTCAGCGACCTGATCCCAGCTCGACTTGGTGACGAAGGTGATCGGAATGGCGGTAGGCGACGTCTCGAAGACAGAAGGCATTGGCGGGTCCAGATCGTCAGATCGAGCGGGTCATACGAACGGACGAGATTTCGCAGAGTTTCGCCGCCGCTGCAATCAGCTTTGCTGCCATCGTTGAGCGATCCGCTACTCGCAGCAAGGGGGCCATGCTAGGTTCCGGCAACGGGCCGTCAGGTGCGGAGATCTCCGGCGGCCGACGACAAAGCCGGCCGGGAGGAAATGCAATGGAATTTGTGTGGAGCGTGGTCACATTCATCGGCCAGGCGGTCGAGGCGATTTTTGGCTATGTCGAGCATCATCATTGGATATTCGCGTTCCTCGCCGGTGGTTACGTCTTCTATCTCCACGACCGCTCCGTTCACGCGCGGTTCGATGCACTGGACAAGCGCATTGACGAAATCCGCAAGCGGCTCGCCATCGAATATTGATCTGGTGAACGAAACCATCATCGGGCGGGCCCCGTATCTCATGCCGAGGACCGCCGTTCAGCGAGCGGCCGCAGGGCTTTACTAGCGCTGCGGTTGTGGCATTATTGGCCAATATTTTAGATTGTGTCGTGCGGTTCTGCACGTGGCGAGCGCAACAACGAGGCATGCAGTCGCTTCTTACCCCGGCTCGTCATGGATCGGGCTGATACCGAACGGAACCTGATCGTCGAAGGCATTTCTCTTATCGTTTGCGCGGCGCGGCATTCGCAAATAAGCGACGCAAAATGGATAGATCGTTCGTCATCGTACAGATTTCCGACCTGCATCTGGACGGGTCTGGTCGGCTGCTTGCGACGATCGAGACGCTCAATGCCGCAATTCGCGAGAGGATGGCGGACTTCGCGGATGTTCCCGATCGCATCCTGTTGATCACCGGCGATATCGTCGACGACCCGACGCCGCCTGCGCTCGACGAAGCGCTCGCCGTCATTGCGTCCTTCCGGCAGACCGGGCTGTTCACCGACATTCAGGCAATTGCCGGCAATCACGACGTCAAGCGCCCGAGCCAGCGTGCAGGCCGCCACGACGTCTATGATTACCTGCATTTGCCGCGGACCTCGAAGAGCGTCTACTACCGTCAGGCCGGTCTCGATCTGGTGCTGCTGGATTCGAACCGCGCGAGCCTCACGACGCTCGCGAGCGGCAACGTCGACCAGGGCGCCTATCACGCCCTGGTTTCGGATTCCTCGCGGCTGAGCGTCGAACTCGCGGGCAGCCTCGGGTCGGGCGGCCGCGCCGATTATGCCGAGCCGGTTGAAAACCTGGTGCGCGTGCTGGCGCTGCACCATCATCCACTGCCGCAGGCGACCGGAGAAGGAAAGCGGTTTCTCGGCGTGCCCGACGAGCCGCTGATGTATCTCGCCGCGCCCGCGACCTTCCTCGAAGCGGCGACATCGCTCAACGTCGATCTGGTTCTGCACGGACACCGGCATGTCGAAGGCTTGACGCGCTATTCGATTCCCGATCCGCGCGCTACGTCGAGTGAGAGCGATGAAGCATTCTGGCGCACGATCTACGTCCTGTCCTGTCCATCATCGACCGGGCAGGCCGGTGACGATGCCGGCTTCAACGTCATCCATTTCGGCCCGATGTCCCATGGCGGCCGCACCGAGTATCGCTTCGCGATCGCCCGCTACTCACGTCCGCGCAAGGATGGTGTCTTCAGGCCGCTCGATTCCAACCTGCCGCACGGCGTCGTCAGGCTGCCGGCCGGGCGCGAGTTTTCCCGAGATCCGGCCGTCCAGTCGGGCATCGAGATCGACGCATGCACGACGCTGAAACGGGATCAGGTCGCGGCATTCGCCCGCCGGCTCCTGCTACGCCGCGCCTTCTATGCCGACGGCGAGGTGGATTGGGCCGATTTGCTCCACGTCTATCTCGTGACCTCTCACGCCTGGGCCGATCTCGACAGCAAGTTCTCGAGATCCGCACGCAAGCATGACCTCGACGCCGTAGCCGTGGTGACATCGCTGCTGCGTGGGTTGATCGAGCAATCCGCAAACGTGCTCGGCGTCGACGACGTTCAGCTCGACGAGTTCCGCGCGAGGCGTCTGGTCAATCGTGACGATCTTCGGCGCGAATTGCCGAGGGTGGCGCGCCCGGGCATCGATGTCGAGATCGAAACGCGGCAACGACTGCAATTGCTGCGAGACCTGAACGAGCAGGTGAAGGCGCTGGGCCTCGATCAGGGCCTCGGCGGCGAGATGCCGCCGCAGGCGCCGCGGTGAGGGACGCGGCAGGGAATTAACCGGCCGTTAGGGTTAACAGTCTATTGCTGGCGTGTTCGGCTCGATCAATCGGCTCGAGAGTCAAAGCGTCATGCGTCAACGGTTCGGTCTTGAACGGTTCAGTCTTGGACGGCTCAGTCTTGGACGGCTCAGTCTTGGACGTCTCAGTCTTGCCCGGCTTCTTGCGTCCACCTCGCTGGTTGCGGCGGTGGCCATGGGCCTCGGCGGCTGCACGGCGATGTCGAAACTCTCCGACGTCACGGGCTCGGTCGGGCCGCGGGCGGAAGCCGCTCCCACCGATCCCGCGCGCGCTGCCGAAGTCTATGGCGAGCGCTATCGTGCCAATCCCAAGGACGCCGATGCGGCGCTCGCCTACGGCCAGGCCTTGCGCGCCAACGGCCAGCACGCCCAGGCCGCCGCCGTGCTCGAGCAGGCGACCATCGCCAATCCCGGCAACAAGGCGCTGATGGCCCAATACGGCCGCGCGCTCTCCGACAACGGCAATTTCCAGCAAGCCTTCGACGTGCTGACGAAGGCGCATTCGCCCGACAACCCGGATTGGCGGCTGCTCTCGGTGCAGGGGACCGCGCTCGATCAGATGGGCCGTCACGAGGAAGCGCGTTCCTATTACGCGAGCGCGCTCAAGATTGCGCCTGGCGATCCCGGCGTGCTCTCCAATCTCGGCCTGTCCTACATGTTGTCGAGAGATCTGCCCAAGGCCGAAGACGCGCTGCGGCAAGCCTATGCCTCGCCGCGCGCAAACGCGCGGGTGCGGCAAAATCTCGGTCTGGTCGTCGGTCTCCAGGGCCGCTTCGCCGAGGCCGAGACCATCGTGAAGGCGGACCTGCCGCCGGACCAGGCTGCCGCCAATGTCGCCTATCTCAAGGAAATGCTGACCCGCAGCGACGTCAAGCGGGGTGCGCCGAAGCGAACTCCGGTCGCCTCGCTCGGCCAGCCCGACTGATCAGACGTGATCGTCCAATCCTGAAGGCAGCCGCGGACCTTGCGCGGTCCGCATCTAACGTCATTGCATCTCGGTGACCTTGATTCCCGTCGGTCCGAGGATGACGACGAACAGCACCGGCAGGAAGAACAGGATCATTGGTACCGTCAGCTTCGGCGGCAATGCTGCGGCCTTTTTCTCGGCCTCGTTCATGCGCATGTCGCGGTTTTCCTGCGCCATCACCCGCAAGGATTGGCCGAGCGGGGTGCCGTAACGCTCCGCCTGCTGGAGCGCGAGACATACCGACTTGACGCCCTCGAGCCCGGTGCGCCGCGCGAGGTTCTCGTAGGCGACCTTGCGATCCTGCAAATAGGACAGCTCGGCCGTGGTCAGGGTGAACTCCTCCGACAGCGCGATCGATTGGCCCACGATTTCGACCGCGACCTTCCGGAACGCCATCTCGATCGACATGCCGGATTCGATGCAGATCAGGAGCAGGTCGAGCGCGTCGGGAAAGGCGCGCTTGATCGAGAGTTGGCGCTTGGAGATCGCGTTCCTGAGGAACAGCATCGGCGCTTGAAGTCCGAGATAGGCCGCTCCGACGCAGATGCCGATCTTGATCGGCATCGACTGCTGCATATGCGCGATCAGGAACACGTAGACGACCGAACCGACGAACAGCACGATCGGAGCAACCAGGCGGGCAAACAGGAAGGTGATGTAGGGCGCCTGGCCCCGATAGCCCGCCATGATGAGCTTGTCCCGTGCAGCTTCCTGCGCGAGCCATTTGGTAAGGTTGAAGTCGTCGACGACCTTCGAGACGAGCTGCTTCGGCGTCTGGCGAAGCGAGACTTTTTCGCTCTTGTGGAGGCGCTCGCGCTCGCGCTGCCGGATGCGCTCACGTTCGTTCGCTACCGCCTTCATGCGCTTGGAAAGGCCTTCGCCAGCGAACAGCGGCATCACCAGCGTATAGACTGTGGCGCTGGCGGCAACGGCGGCCAGCAGCATCGTCATGAAGTGGACATCGTGAAGTTTCGCAACGAGGAACTCTACCATAAGGCACCATCAGAAGTCGAAATTGATCATCTTCTTCATCACCATGATGCCAATCGACATCCAGACGACGCAGCCGACCAGCATGAGCTGGCCGGTGGGATGAGTCCAAAGCATCGAGATGTATCCCGGCGTTGTGAGGTAGACGAGGAACATCACGATCGGCGGCAGCGAGCCGATGATGCCGGCCGAGGCCTTGGCTTCCATCGACATCGCCTGGATCTTCTCTTTCATCTTCTTGCGGTCGCGCAGCACCTTGGAGAGGTTGCCGAGTGCTTCGGAGAGGTTGCCGCCCGATTTCTGCTGGATCGAGATGACGATGCCGAAGAAATTGGCCTCGGGCAGCGGCATCCGATCGTAGAGTCGCGTGCAGGCCTCGCCGAGCGGCATGCCGATCGCCTGCGTTTCGATGATGGACAGAAACTCCGAGCGCAGCGGCTCCGGCGCGTCGGCGGCGACGACCTTGATCGATTCGAACAGCGGCAGGCCCGCCTTGATGCCGCGGACGATCACGTCGACCGCGTCGGGCAGCGCCTTCAGGAATTTGGCTTCGCGGCGCCTCTTCAGGAAGCCCAGCGCCCAGCGTGGCAGACCGAAGCCGCCGGCGAAAGCGAGTCCGGCGGCACCGAGCAGGCCGCCGCCGATGAACAAGGCGAGTGCGAACAGCACGCCCGCCACGACGGCGGACACGATCCAGAATTTCTGCGGCGCCCAGTCGAGGCCCGCCTGCGACAGGCGAACACTGAGCGGTACGCTCTTCTCCTGCTGGCGCCGCGCCTCGAGATCCTTGAGCGAGGTTTCGACCTGCTCGCGGCGCGAGCGCTGCGTCTTCTCGGCCGCGCGGGCCGTGGGCGCCTCTGCCCGCGAGATCGAGGCGCGGCGGCTCTCGGCCTTCCGTTCTCCGGAGAGCATAGGATAAAGGAAGACCCAGGCGAGGCCGCCGACGGCGGCGGTGGCAAGGAAGGCGAGGGCAAGGACTTGCATGTTCATGGCTGCGCTGACCCGCTCACGTCGTGGGCGCCACTTCTGCGGCGTCGAGCGCCGCGGCAAGGCGCTTCTCTTCGCCGTAATAGCGGGCGCGTTCCCAGAACTTCGGACGGCCGATTCCGGTCGACCGATGCCGGCCGATGATCTTGCCGTTGGCGTCCTCGCCGACCATGTCGTAGAGGAAGACGTCCTGGGTGATGATGGTGTCGCCTTCCATGCCCATCACCTCGGTGATGTGGGTGATGCGGCGCGAACCGTCGCGCAGGCGCGCGGCCTGGACGATGACGTCGATCGAGGCGCAGATCATCTCGCGGATGGTGCGTGAAGGCAGGGAGAAGCCACCCATCGTGATCATCGATTCGCAGCGCGATAGCGCCTCGCGGGGATTGTTGGCGTGCAGCGTGCCCATCGAGCCGTCATGGCCGGTGTTCATGGCCTGGAGCAGGTCGAACGCTTCAGGTCCGCGGACTTCGCCGACGATGATCCGCTCGGGACGCATACGCAAGCAGTTGCGCACCAGCTCGCGCATGGTGACTTGGCCCTCGCCCTCGATGTTGGGCGGGCGGGTTTCCAGTCGGACCACGTGCGGCTGCTGGAGCTGGAGTTCGGCGGCGTCTTCGCAGGTGATGACACGCTCGTCGTGCTCGATGTAGTTGGTCAGGCAGTTGAGCAAGGTGGTTTTGCCCGAGCCGGTACCGCCGGAGATCAGCACGTTGCAGCGGACGCGGCCGATGATCTGGAGGATTTCCGCGCCCTCCGGCGAGATTGCGCCGAACTTGACGAGCTGATCGAGCGTTAGCTTGTCCTTCTTGAACTTGCGGATGGTGAGCGTGGGGCCGTCGATCGACAGCGGGGGCACGATGGCGTTGACGCGGGAGCCATCGGCCAGGCGCGCGTCGCAGATCGGCGAGGATTCATCGACGCGCCGGCCGACCTGGCTGACGATACGCTGGCAGATGTTGAGGAGCTGCTGGTTGTCGCGGAAGCGGATACCGGTGCGTTGGATCTTGCCGGCGACCTCGATGTAGACGGTGTCGGCGCCGTTGACCATGATGTCGGCGATGTCGTCGCGCGACAACAGCGGCTCCAGCGGACCGTAGCCGAGGACGTCATTGCAGATGTCGTCGAGCAGCTCTTCCTGCTCGGCGATCGACATCACGATGTTCTTGATCGCGATGATCTCGTTGACGATGTCCCGGATTTCCTCGCGCGCGGACTCCGAATCGAGCTTGGCGAGCTGGGCGAGGTCGATGGCCTCGATCAGCGCGCCGAAGATGGTCGCCTTGACCTCGTAATAATTGTCCGAGCGGCGGGCTTCCATGGTCGGCGCAGGCTTCGCCGGGGCAAGCGGCGGAGAGGTGACGGCCGGCGGCGGCGGCACGCGCGACACAGCGGGCGCCGAAGCCTGGGCAGGCTCTGACGACACGGCACCGGGCTTCGAGGCCCGAGGGTCGGTGTCTGTTCCGCTACGCTTACCGAACACTTAAAAACTCCATGCGGCGACCTATTTTCCCCGCAACTTCTCAATCAGGGGTGAAAGCAGGGACGACTTTTGCTTTTTCGTTTCGCTGCGGCCGGTCAGGCGCTGGGCGATCTGAAGGAACATCTCGATTGATTTGTGATTGGCCGAGATCTCCGCGATCATCTGGCCGTTATTGGCCGCCGAGCCGAAGATCTGCGGCTCGAACGGGATCGAGACGACTGGCTGGCTCTCGATCGCCTTGGCGAACTCCGCTGCGGCGATTTCGGGCCGTTTCGGCACGCCGACCTGGTTCAGGCAATAGAGCGGCGGACGGTCGTTCGGGCGCGCGGCCTTCAGGAGATCGAACAGGTTCTTGGTGTTGCGCAAATTGGCGAGGTCGGGTGCCGCCACGATCAGGATGTCGTCCGCTCCGATCAGGGCGCGTTTTGTCCAGCCCGACCATTGGTGCGGAACGTCGAGCACGATGCAGGGCATGGTGGAGCGCAGCGTGTCGAACACGGCATCGAAGGCGTCGGCGCCGAAATCATAGACCCGGTCGAGCGTCGCCGGCGCCGCCAGCAGGCTGAGGTGGTCGGTGCATTTCGACAGCAGGCGATCGATGAAGGCGGTATCGACGCGATCGGGCGAGAACACGGCGTCGGCAATACCCTGCGGCGGATCCTGGTTATAGTCGAGCCCGGCAGTTCCGAAGGCGAGGTCGAGGTCGGCGACGACCGCGTCCATCGCGAGATCGCGGGCGATCGCCCAGGCGACGTTGTGGGAGATGGTTGACGCGCCGACGCCGCCCTTGGCGCCGACCACGGCGATGATACGGCCGACGGCCTTGGCTTCCGGCGCCGAGAACAGGTTGCAGATCGAGCGGACGACGTCGATCGCGCCGACCGGCGCGAGCACGTAGTCGCTGACGCCGCGGCGCACCAGCTCGCGGTAGAGCATGACGTCGTTGATGCGGCCGATCACGACCACGCGGGTGCCGGCGTCGCAGACGGTTGCGAGATGATCGAGCCCGCCCAGGAGGTCGTTGCGGCCGTCGCTTTCGAGCACGATCACGTTCGGCGTGGGTGCCGAGCGGTAGGCTTCGACCGCAGCCGCCATACCGCCCATCTGGATCTTGAGATGGGCCTTGCCGAGACGGCGATCTTCGCCGGCCGACTGCACAGCGGCCGCCGTTTCCACGGTCTCGCAGAAAGCCTGGACGGAAACGCGGGGGGCAGGCGCAATATGCTCCTCGGCCGGCGGGAGCGATGCCTCGGACTGCTCTTCTTGGGGCTGGCGAGCGTAGCTGATCATTTGCCGGTGTCGCTGAGTTTGGCCTTGTCGGCCTCAGGATAGGCGACCGCCGTCGGCATTCCCTTGCGATACTTCTCGAACGCGGCGGTGCGCCGCGGCGTGTAGGACGGCGTTTCGGGCCGCGGCTGCTCGAGATCTGACGGATTGTCGACCATCGCCGCGAGGTTGCGCTGATAAGCGCAGCCGTAATTGTAATATTCCTTGTTCTCGAACCAGCTCTTGTTCTTCATCGAAGGGCCGATGTCTTCCGGCCACAGGCCGCAAGGACCCGCGACCGCGGCGATCTTGGAATAGGTGAGCCGGATCGGCGGCAGGAAGCGCTTGTCTTCCGGCTGGTAAGAACGGGCGCTGACGCCGCGCGGCGGAACGCCTGCCGCTGACAGGATCGCCTGGATTTCACGCATGGTGTCCGCGACCGGACGCGCGTTGGGCGTGCCGGACGGCACGTCGATCTGGATCGCGCCGGTGCCTTCGTGCATCCAGGCCGACGCGACGCCCATCACGTCGGCGCGCTGGGCGGCGGTCAAGCCGCCGCGGGCATGGCCGACGAAGACGACGATGGAGCGATTCTGCTCCTCGATGGCGATCGGATGGCGCTGCTTGTAGTTGTCGGGAATGGAGGCGGTGACCGCTTCGTCATGCTGGCAGCCGCCAAGAGCGAGCGCCATGCCGACGAGCGCGCCGCCGAGGTGGATGGCGCGCCTGCGATTCTGGGGTGGTCTAGTGATCTTCATGAAGTCCCCGTTCCGCCTCAGTCGGTGATGAAGCCGTAGGTGCCGCGGTAGTTCTTGGCCGGTTCGGTCCGGCCGGGCACGCCGTAGATGCGGTTGATGTTGCCGAGCAGTTCGGCCTGCGGATCCGCAGGCGCGGAGAAGCCATCATCCGGCCGCGACAGATCTTTTTGCGCAACTGCGCGAACGATATAGGGCGTCACGATCACGACCAGCTCGGTCGCGTTGTTGACGAAGTCGCGGCTGCGGAACAGCGTGCCGAGGACCGGGAGCTGCATCAGGCCCGGCAGTCCGCTGACGGCCTGCTTGGTCTGCTGCTGGATCAGGCCGGCCATAGCCATCGCACCTCCGGAGGGAATTTCCAGTGAGGTTTCTGCGCGGCGGGTCTTGATCGAGGGCACCGTGAGCGAGTTGACCGAGGTCGAGGTTACGGCCTGGGACAGCGTGATCGCGTTTTCGTTGGAGAGCTCAGAGACCTCCGTCATCACCCGCAGGCTGATCTTGCCCTCGGTGAGAACGACGGGGGTGAAGTTGAGCGAGATGCCGAACTTCTTGAAGCTGATCTGGGTGGTACAAACGTGCGTGGTAGGGTCGCACGCGTAGCCGGCAGGCACCGGGAATTCACCGCCGGCGATGAATGTTGCCGATTCACCGGAGATCGCGGTCAGATTCGGTTCGGCCAGCGTCCGGATCACACCCGCGGTTTCCATCGCACGCAGGGTGGCCTGCACCGACGGGGCCCCGCCGAACTTGGTGGTCAGATTGTTGCCGTCGACGAGGTTCTTGCCGAGAGCCGTGAACGGATTGGAGTTGCTGAAGCTGACGACCGAGGTGCCGTAGCTGAGGTTGGCGGTAAGGTCGATTCCGAGCTGCTTGATGATGCTGCGCTGCACTTCGGCAACAGTCACCTTGAGCATGACCTGGTCGCGGCCGCGGACCACGATCGAGTTCACGACCTTCTCGGGGCCGCCCGCGAGGCGCACGGCGAGGTCGTTGGCCTGCTGGGCTTCGGCGGGATTCGCGGCCGAACCGGTCAGGATGATGCCGTCGCCTAGCCCGTCGATCTGGATGTCTGAGTTCGGCAGGACCTGCTTCAGCGCGGCCCGCACGCCGTTGAGGTCGCGCTTGACCGCGATGTCATAGGCCGCAATCTGCTGGCCGGCGGAATCGAAGAACACGATGTTGGTCTGGCCGATCGCGGCGCCGATGATGTAGGCGCGCTGCGCCGAGCGGACGACCGCGTTGGCGATCTTGGGATCGGCGACAAGCACGTCCTTGATGTCACGCGGAAGGTCGATCACGATCGACTTGCCGATGCCGAGCGAGAGGAATCGCGCGTTCATCTGACCGTCGGCCGCAGCCTGCGCCACAGGGCGATAGTCGGCGGCAACCACAGGGGTCAGCACCGGGTTGAGCGCGAGCGCGACGGTGGCCGAAAACGACAGGGCGCGGACCACAGAGGTTCGCATCGTCGCCAAGTTCGCCCTGCATTTCATATCGACAGTCCTCATCGTGCCTTCGCCGTCGAGCTTGGGATACCGTACCGAATGATCGAAATGCCATCGCGCTTCTGCGCGGAATCATCGAGCGTGATCTCGCTCAGCTTGACGTCGACGATGCTGCGCAACGCCAGCGACAGCGTGCCGCTCTGGCGTGCGGAGGAGAGCGTCGCAGTCTGCGCAGGATTGAGCTCGAGGGTGACGGTCTTGCCGACCACCGCGTTCTGCCCGTCCTTCTCCTTCGGCGCCTGGTCGATGGCCAGGACGCGGATATTGGCCAGGATGATCTCGGACGTGATCACATCAGGCGCGCCGCTGCTTTGGTCCGGATTCTTGAGACGGCGCGTCAGAAGCACGTCGACGCGGTCGTTGGGGAGGATGAAGCCGCCTGCGCCGGTTTCCGGCGAGATCTCGGTCGAAATCGCCCGCATGCCGGTGGGCAGGATTGCCGCCATGAAGCCGGAGCCTTCGGCCTTGACCAGCTTCTGGTCGCGGATCGGCTCACCCTGGATGAAGGGGGATCGTGCGATCGAGCCGGTGACCTGGGTTACCCCCTCCGGGCGCTCGTTGCGGCGGATGAAGGTGGTGCTGGCGGTCGCGGACGGCCAGGTCTGCCATTGCACGTCTTCCGGCTTGACGGTCTGGCCGAGGCCGATGTCGTTCTTGGCGACCAGGACGTCGACGGTGGGAAGCTGCGCGACCGGAGCCGGAGGCGGCGCAGAATTGTCCGAGCCGCTCGCCAGATACGCGGCGACACCGCCGGCGCAGATGGCGACCGTCAGGACGACAATGCGTGCCCTATTCATACGCTTCACTTTCCAACAAACGCCGCGACGCTGACGCCGCCGTAATCGGCAGTTGACCAGCTATTCGTCAAAGCATGGTTAATGAGGCGTATCTAAATCGCCTTAACGCCGGGTTGACCCGATGCGTTCAGCGCAATGCGAGGTGAGCGAGGTCGATCGCCTTCACCCATTCGGTCTCCGGGTAGACCATCAGCGCACTCATTGCGAGCGCGATGCCGTAGGGAATGCCGCTCTCCTTGGCGTGCAGCCGCGCGAGCCAGGCCTGGCCCGCCAGCCCATAAGGCAGCGGCCACTGCCGGAACTGGAGCAGGAGCAGCGTCAGCGCCCCGCCGAACAGCGAGGCGTAGAGCAGGAAGTTCATCAGCTGTGCGAACCCGAACCAGAGTGCGACGGAGGCCGCGACCTTGGCATCGCCACCGCCGACCCAGCCCATCGCAAAACAGGTGAAAGCCACGACCAGGACGAGCGCACCTGAGCCGACATGGCTCAGCATCTCGTAAGGTGCCATGCCACCGGCGAGAGCGAGCGCGAAAAAGCCGGCGACCAGCGCCAGCGATACGCGGTTAGAGATCGTCATCGTGAAGAGATCGCTCGCGGCGGCAAACGCCATCAGGGCAGGGAAGAGCAGAAGGCGCGCAAGGTCGAGGATCATGGGTTGCGTCTTGAGGCCTGGGTTTGCCGCGGAGCTGGCGTCGCCGGATTCTAGCCGGCAGTGCTAAACAAACCGAAAACGGCGGCAGCCGTTTCGATGGGCGGAGCCAGCCGAAGGCGTGCTCACCAGAGGGAGGCGATGCGTGCGGCGAGCGCGACGGTCGCAAGCAGCAGGGCCAGGCAGACCCAGTAAGCCGGCGAGCCGGTCTGCGCGGCCTCCGCCGCGTTTGCCGCGACCGCGGCATCGGTTCTGTACTTGCTCAACGCCACTGGAACTCGCCGTCTGAAAAACAAAGGCCCCGGAGGCCCGGGGCTTTTGCCGTCGTTCGTCGATCGCTTACTTCAGCGAGCTGCTGATCGAGGTGAACTTGGCGTTCAGCGTGGTGCCGAGATTGTTGACGACGGTGATGATGGCCAGCGCGATGCCGGCGGCGATCAGGCCGTATTCGATGGCGGTGGCGCCGGATTCATCTTTCGCGAAACGCGCAATCAGGTTCTTCATGAACAAAACTCCATCTGGGGTGGGATCGCCTCGTTCGGCGTTGTGCTTGACCCAATGACCATGAGATCCGAGCTCTTTCGGGAGAGTTAATTCGATCGGGCAAACCCGCCTGCCGCTGGCCAGAGTGAATTTCGCCTTAAGGCAGCCAGCTGCAATCGTTCCAGTTCCGGATGTGCAGCAAGCGCAGTTCCGGCTTCACCGTCCCTTAAATTTGAGGGAGTACGCGTAGGCGGGACCAGCAATTCGCAAGAGAGGCGACAATGTCGAGCCTGCCCATGGAAATCGCCCTGATGCTCGGCGAGACCATCGCGAAGGTGATCCCCACGACTTTCGCGCTCGCGGTGGTCTTCACCGTGCTCGAGCACGTCTGGGCCTGCAATCCCGGCGTGCCCTGGTGGCGCAAGCGGGAGATCGTCACGGACATCTGCTACTGGTTTGTCGTTCCGGTGTTCGCACGCGTCATGCGGATCAGCCTTCTGATCGTCGGTGCGAGCTTCGTCTTCAACATCCATGATGCCGACGAACTCATCGCCTTCTACGACAATGGCCACGGCCCGCTGTCGCTATTGCCGCTCTGGGTCCAGGCCGTGCTGTTCCTGGTCCTGTCCGATTTCATGCTGTACTGGCTGCACCGGTTGTTCCACGGCGGCGGGTTCTGGAAGTACCACGCGATCCATCACTCCTCGGAGGAGATCAGCTGGATTTCCGCGGCCCGCTTCCATCCCGTCAATCTCGTGCTCGGTACGATCGCGGTCGACGTCGTGCTGCTGATGGCCGGCATTTCGCCGAACGCCATGGTCTGGCTCGCCCCGTTCACGACCTTCCATTCGGCCTTCGTGCACGCCAACCTCAACTGGACCTTCGGGCCGTTCAAATATGTGCTGGCGACGCCGGTGTTCCATCGCTGGCACCACACCTCGCTCGCAGAGGGCGGCGACACCAATTTTGCCGGCACGTTCCCGATCTGGGATGTGCTGTTCGGCACTTTCCGGATGCCCGAGGGGCAATTGCCGCAGGATTACGGCAAGGATGAAGCCACCATGCCGAAGGAGATCGGAGGGCAGCTTGCCTATCCGTTCCGCCGCTAGGTTCTCGGGGCCGCGAAATGCCAGTCCGTTCAAACAATAGTCGGCGAATTTGCGGAACGTTCACGAATTGAGGGCAGGTTAGCCGGGTCGGGCACCGGCTCGGCTGTTATCTGATTGCTTCTGCCGGTTTGTGACGTCCCGGGGGTAAGAGTATGCGTAAACAACTGCTGCGCCGTCATGCGCGCGTCTGTCTTCTGGTTGCGGCCGCGGTGCTGGCATCGCCGGCTGCTGGCCTTGCCGAGCCGACCGCAGATGCCATAGCCGTGAATGTCGACCAGGCCAAGCTGGTGCGGTTGCCTGGCAAGGTGGCGACCATCGTGGTCGGCAATCCCATGATCGCCGACGTCACGCTCCAGCCTGGTGGCATGATCGTCGTGACCGGCAAGGGCTATGGCGCCACCAATTTCATCGCGCTCGACAGAGGCGGCGAGATCCTGGTCGATCGCCAGATCCAGGTCGAAGGTCCGAGCGATCGGCTCGTCACCGTCTATCGCGGGATCGAGCGCGAGTCCTACAGCTGCATGCCGGTTTGCCAGCGTCGCGTGACGCTCGGCGACAGCGACACCTATTTCAACAACACGATGAGTCAGGCCGGTTCGTTGAGCAGCACGGCCAGCGGCAATGCTGGTGCGGGCGCCAAGACGAACTGAGTAAGACCAACTAAGTAAGACCAACCAGCGAGTTTGATTGGCGGGTTTGCCGGGGCAAGGATCGCCCCGGGCCGATGCGGGCGCATGAGTTTCTCTCTCCGTATGCTCGTCTCAATGCTCTCGTCTCCTTGGCCTGGGTCGTTCACGGTTAACGCGCCCCTAATGGCCCGGGTCGCCGGGTGCGGATCGCCTGAAACACTTAAACAATCAGTTTCCGCTATTGAACATGGCAGATGATTGCTTCTGCTGCTGGGGAATTTGATGCCTTCGCCTGCACCTACGAGGTTCACGCTCCTCGCCATGCTGCGCCGGTTTCGCGGCAGTCGCCGCGGCTCCGCAGCCGTCGAGTTCGCGCTGGTCGCACCGATGTTCTTCGCGCTGCTGTTCGCCATCATCGAGACGGCGCTGATGTTCTTGGCGACCCAGGTGCTCGAGAGCGCCAGCCAGAATTCCGCGCGGGTGTTGCTGACGGGGCAGGCGCAATCCGGTTCGGTGGCGGCCTGCGCGGTGTCCGGCGTGAGCACGCCCTGCTCGCAAACGACGTTCAAGGCTTACGTCTGCAGCCAGATCCCAGCGCTCTTTGATTGCACTAAGCTCTACATCGACGTTGTGAGTACAAACTCGTTCGGAGCACTAAGCCTCACCAGCTACGGCAATTCCTGCAGCTTCAACCCGGCCGGCGTGCAGTACAATGCCGGGGCCGCCGGCCAGGTCGTCGTGGTGCGCCTGTTCTATCAGTGGCCGCTCATCGTCACCGGCCTTGGCTTCAACATGGGCTGCAGCAACAAACGGCTGCTGGTCGCGACCGCGGCCTTCAAGAACGAACCTTTTTGAGACAGATGGATTCGAGCAAGCCGATGCAGCCGATTGCGCATATCTGGAGGAATACCGGTCACTTCGTGCGTGACTTCGTCGCCGACAAGCGCGCGCTCGCGGCGACCGAATTCGCGGTCATCGTGCCGCTGATGCTGGTGATGTTCTTCGGTACCGTCGAATTTTCATCGGCCGTGGCGATTGATCGCAAAGTCACAATGATTGCACGGACACTGTCCGATTTGACGTCGCAGTCAACGTCGCTCGACTCGAACGACTTGCAGGACACGTTCACGGCAAGCATTTCGATGATCATGCCTTACGACGCTACGCTCGTGAACGGCACGGTTCTTCAGATCTATATCGACTCGAGCAGCGTCGCCAAAATTAAATGGAGCCAGTCCGCCACCATTGCCAACGGTGCGACGCAGGCCACGCTGACGGCTCCGCCCTCGGCTCTGGCTGCTGGTACCACGGTCACCTCGATGATTCCATCGACGCTCTTGATCCCGAAGACCTACCTCATTTACAGCGAGGCGAGTTACCTCTACACGCCTTCTGTCAAATTTGTTCTGAAGTCGGGCATCACGCTGAGCGATATCTCCTACACGCGGCCGCGCCAGGTCACCTGCGTTCCTTACAACGGCGTACCGTCGCTGCCGTGCCCCCTGAACTAGAAAAAAGGCCGGGCATTGTGCCCGGCCTTTTCTTTTAACTTGTTCGCTCGAGCCGATCGGGGCCGTAAGCGGTAGGCTCAACCGGCGGAACGGAGGTTGTCCGCTGCCGACTTGCCGGAACGGCGGTCGGCCACGATCTCGTAGGAGATCTTCTGACCTTCGCGCAGCGTGCCGAGGCCTGCACGCTCCACAGCGCTGATGTGGACAAACACGTCCTGGCCGCCATCGTCGGGCTGGATGAAGCCGAAGCCTTTGGTCGCGTTAAACCACTTCACGGTTCCCATGCTCATGGGGGTAGTCCCTTCTCAGATAACACAATGTCAGAGCCCGCTCGCGCGGACAGGTTAGATCGAATTTTTGGAAGGGTCGTCAGCGTGTCTGAACCGGCTGTACCGGTGGATGCTAATGTCGTCCGGCCGAAAATCGATTAACTCATTTTATTGGAAACAGAACCCCAAAACAATGCTGACGTGCACGATTTTTTGATCCGCCGTGATGTTCACGGCGGATCAGCATACAGGTCGGAACTTCAGGTCCGCGCTCGCGCGCTGAGCCTCCCGACTAGCGGCGGCGGAACTGGCCGCCGCGCTGTCCGGGGCGCGGAGGGCCGCCCATCCCGCTCGGACGTTCGTCCTTGTGGCGGAAAATCAGCCGGCCCTTTTCGAGGTCATAGGGCGACATCTCAACCGTCACGCGGTCGCCCGCCAGAGTCTTGATGCGGTTCTTCTTCATCTTGCCGGCGGTGTAGGCGACGATCTCGTGTCCGGCGTCGAGCTGCACGCGGTAGCGCGCGTCGGGGAGGATTTCGGTGACCAGTCCTTCGAACTGGATCAGCTCTTCCTTAGCCATGAATTTCTCCAGGTCGTGGACGGCTAGTGCGAATGGGGTTTGCGGTTCGGTTGGCCGTTCGGTCGACTCTCGCGGCGCAAAAAGGCAACGCCTTGTATCCCATCAGACGCCCCGGCGCTATGCGCGGAACGCTGTTCCGGACGGCCGTTTGGCGAAGAATGCGCCTTGCCGCCGGTGTGGTCGCGACGAGGAGCCTTCGAAGCCTTCGGGCCACTGCCGGGCCGTGCGTCAGCACGCCTGGCGTCGCCATGCCGTCCCTCGCCGGGTCTTCCGTCGCCCTGCTTGGCGGCACTGTGGTGGCGCCCGTCCGCATGCCTTTCGTCGGCACGGCGACCGTCACCGTGGCGTCCCTCACCAGACCTTGCGCCTTGCGGACGCTGGCCCGGGCGGCCCGGCCGACCCTGTCGTTGCTGCTGCGGGGAAGGGCCCGCATCCCGGCGGCCGGCGTCGGTGCGGCGATCCTCACGCGGCAGCGCCACTTTGATCAGCCGCTCGATATCGCGGAGATAGCTCAGCTCCTCGCCGCCTGCGACCAGTGAGATCGCGGTACCCTCGGCACCCGCGCGCGCGGTGCGACCGATGCGATGCACATAGGTCTCCGGCACGTTGGGCAGGTCGAAATTGATGACGTGGGTGATGCCGTCGACATCGATGCCGCGGGCGGCGATATCGGTGGCGACCAGCGTGCGGATTTCACCGGTGCGGAACTGGGCAAGCGTCCGTTCGCGATGGTTCTGCGACTTGTTACCGTGGATGGCGCTGGCCGGGATCCCCGCCTTCTCGAGTGTCTTAACGACCTTGTCGGCGCCGTGCTTCGTGCGCGTGAAGACCAGGGCTCGGTTGACCTGCTCCTGCTTCAACAGCTGGGCGAGGAACGCCGGCTTGGCGGAGAAGTCGACCTGGATGATGCGCTGCTGGATGCGCTCCACGGTCGAGGAGACCGGGGTCACCGCGACGCGGGCAGGGTCGCGCAGCATGGCGTCGGCCAGCTCGGCGATGTCCTTCGGCATGGTGGCCGAGAAGAACAGCGTCTGCCGCTTGATCGGCAGCTTGGCGACGATTTTGCGGATGTCGTTGATGAAGCCCATGTCGAGCATGCGGTCGGCTTCGTCGAGCACGAGGAATTCGACGCTTCCAAGCTTCAGTCCGTTGCTCTGCACGAGGTCGAGCAAACGGCCGGGGGTGGCGACCAGCACCTCGACGCCCTGCATCAGCGAGCGGACCTGACGGCCCATCGGCACGCCGCCGATGGCGAGGGTCGAGGACAGGCGGATGTGGCGGCCATAGGCGTTGAAGCTGTCGAGGATTTGGCCGGACAGTTCGCGGGTCGGCGACAGCACCAGGACGCGGGTCGTCTTCGGCTGCGGCTTGATGCGATTCTCGAGCAGGCGGTGCAGGATCGGCAGCGCGAAAGACGCGGTCTTGCCGGTTCCGGTCTGGGCGATGCCGACGACGTCGCGGCCGGTCAGCGCGGTCGGAATCGTCTGGGTCTGGATGGGGGTGGGGGTGACGTAGTTCTCTTCGGTGAGAGCACGAGCGATGGGTTCGGCGAGGCCGAAATCCTGAAACGAAGTCAAAAGGTGGGTTCTTTCCATGTCAAAAGCGGGCGCCCGGCGCATTCGGCGCGGCGCGCGCAAAAGGGTGTCGAGAGGGACACCTGCGTGTTTGGGGTGTCGGATGGCTTGATGGGATGGGGCAAGCCAGACGCCCGTAAGGGCTTAAGAACACGCGGCTCGCAACGGTCTCTGATTCGCAAGAGACCTCGCCCCCCATATGGAACATTGAGGCGGCGCTTTCAAGGCAGGCGCACCACAAATGGCGATCGCGGTGCAGAAATAGTTATGCCGGAAATTTAGCCAGGGTGGGAAATTTGCTTAGAAAATAGCCTGCCTGCCACATTCGCATACACTCGAATTGCTCAAGGTTTAGGCGGCGCGGCTATGGCGATGCTTGGTTTTCTGTCGATTTCCCCAGCGAAATCAATGGCGTAATATGTGTCTAATCCATGGCACGGTTCTTGCGAATCCGTTAATCGCAGGCGGCCGTTGGGGCCGTTTCGCAGCGTTTTTCACGTCTGCGTCAGGGAGATGAGACACTCATGCATAGCAAATCCACTCACGATATAGCGGCGCCATTTAGCCGCCGTGGCGTTCTCGCCGCGACCGCCGGACTGATGCTTGGTCTGGCTTCCATTTCCGGTGCGAAAGCCGCGGACGACACCATCAAGGTCGGCGTGCTTCATTCTCTCTCCGGCACCATGGCCATCAGCGAGACCACGCTGAAGGACACCATCCTCTTCCTGATCGACGAGCAGAACAAGAAGGGCGGCGTCAACGGCAAGAAGCTCGAAGCCGTCGTCGTCGATCCCGCTTCGAACTGGCCGCTGTTCGCCGAGAAGGCGCGCGAGTTGATCACCAAGGACAAGGTCTCGGTCGTGTTCGGCTGCTGGACCTCGGTGTCGCGCAAGTCGGTGCTCCCGGTGTTCAAGGAGCTGAACAGCATCCTGTTCTACCCCGTGCAGTACGAGGGCGAGGAGAGCGAGCGCAACGTGTTCTACACCGGTGCCGCGCCGAACCAGCAGGCGATCCCCGCCGTCGACTATCTGATGAAGGACGAGAAGGTGAAGCGCTGGGTGCTCGCGGGCACCGACTACGTCTATCCACGCACCACCAACAAGATCCTGGAAGCCTATCTGAAGTCCAAGGGTGTCGCCCAGGAAGACATCATGATCAACTACACGCCGTTCGGTCATTCCGACTGGCAGACGATCGTGGCCGACATCAAGAAGTTCGGCTCGGCCGGCAAGAAGACCGCCGTGGTCTCGACCATCAACGGCGACGCCAACGTTCCTTTCTACAAGGAGCTCGGCAACCAGGGCATCAAGGCGAAGGACATCCCGGTCGTCGCGTTCTCGGTGGGTGAGGAAGAACTCGCCGGCATCGACACCAAGCCGCTGCTCGGCCATCTCGCCGCCTGGAACTACTTCCAGTCGATCAAGTCGCCGGAGAACGAGAAGTTCATCAAGGCGTGGCAGACCTACACCAAGAATCCGAAGCGCGTGACCAACGATCCGATGGAAGCGCACGTGATCGGCTTCGACATGTGGGTCAAGGCGGTCGAGAAGGTGAAGTCGACCGATCCGGACAAGGTGATCGACGCGCTCCCGGGCATCGAAGCCAAGAACCTGACCGGCGGCACCTCCAAGATGCTTCCGAACCATCACATCACCAAGCCGGTGTTCATTGGCGAAATCAAAGCCAACGGCCAGTTCGACGTGGTGTGGAAGACCCCGGGTCTTGTCGCGGGCGACGCCTGGTCGAAGGAGCTCGACGGCTCCAAGGACCTGGTCGGCGACTGGGTCGGCAAGAAGTGCGGCAACTTCAACACCAAGAGCAACAAGTGCCTCGGTTCGGGTTCCTGATCCGAATCTGACACTTCATTGCATGATCGGAGAAGGCGGCGATCCCGCCGCCTTCTCCACCCTTTTCTGCCGGGGTCTTTCACAGTGCCAGCCAATTTGTCCGCCCGCCTCTGTTCGCTCCTGCTCTCGTTGTTCCTGATCGCGTTCGCACTGCCGGCCTTGGCTGGTCCGTTCGAGGATGCGGTCGCCAAATTCGCCAACGACGATTATTCCGACACGGAAGAGGCGATCGGCGTGGTCGCGAGCAGCGGCAATACGCTGGCCTTTCCGATCATCAGCGCGCTCCAGGACGGCCGGCTGATGGCCGATCCGGACAGCAAGAAGGTGTACGTCACCGGCGCCGACGGCAAGTCGATCGATGCCGCGACCGGTCAGGCCGTGGCCAGCGTGCCCGACAGTGCAAGCGCGGTCCGCCTCAACAACCGCCTGCGCCGCAGCGTCGATGCCGCGATCGGCAGTCTGACGCTGCAGTCACCCGACATCGGAGCGCGGCTCCAGGCGGCGCAATCCGTCTTCAAGTCGCATGAGGAGACGTCGCTCGAAGCCGTCGACGGCGCGCTCGCCAAGGAAACCAACCGATCCGTCAAGGCTGCGCTGGGCGACGCCCGCGCGGCGATCCTGTTGTTCAAGCCCGATGCCACCGAGGTCGAGAAGCTCGAAGCCGTTGCCACCATCAAGGCGCGCGGCGACCAGGAGGCGATGGCGCTGCTCACCGGCATGGGCGACCAGCCGGCCTCGGTGACCAAGGCTGCCGCGAGCGCAATCGGCTCGATCCAGAGTTCGCTCGCGGTCTGGTCGATGGTGCAGAATGCCTGGTACGGCCTCTCGCTCGGTTCGGTGCTGCTGCTTGCCGCGATCGGGCTTGCCATCACGTTCGGCGTGATGGGCGTCATCAACATGGCCCATGGCGAGATGGTGATGATCGGGGCCTACACCACCTTCGTGGTGCAGGAGGTGATCCGCACCCGCTATCCCGGCCTGTTCGACTATTCGCTGCTGATCGCGGTACCGCTCGCCTTCCTGGTGGCGGGCGCGCTCGGCGTCGTGATCGAGCGCAGCATCATCCGGTTTCTCTATGGCCGTCCGCTGGAGACGCTGCTGGCGACGTGGGGCCTGTCGCTGGTGCTGCAGCAGGCCGTGCGCACCATGTTCGGCCCGACCAACCGCGAGGTCGGCAACCCCTCCTGGATGAGCGGCGCGTTCGAGCTCGGCCAGATCACGATTACCTATAACCGGCTCTGGATTCTTGTCTTCACGCTCGCGGTGTTCGTTATTCTGCTCGCGATGCTGCGCTACACCGCACTCGGGCTCGAGATGCGCGCGGTCACGCAGAACCGCCGCATGGCGGCTTCGATGGGCATCGCGACCTCGCGTGTCGATGCGCTGACCTTCGGCCTCGGCTCGGGCATTGCCGGCATCGCCGGCGTGGCGCTGTCTCAGATCGACAATGTCAGCCCCAATCTCGGCCAGAGCTACATCATCGACAGCTTCATGGTCGTGGTGTTCGGCGGCGTCGGCAATCTCTGGGGCACGCTGGTCGGCGCCTTCACGCTCGGCATCGCCAACAAATTCCTGGAGCCGGTCGCCGGCGCCGTGCTCGGCAAGATCGCCATCCTCGTTCTCATCATCCTGTTCATTCAAAAGCGGCCGCGCGGTCTGTTCGCGCTCAAGGGCCGTGCGGTGGAAGCATGACCCCTCACATGCTGACGCGATCGCTGGACCGCGGCGCGACGATCTTCCTTGCCGTCGTCGTGGCCTGCGGCATCCTCATCCCGCTCTCCAACCTGCTGCTGCCCGCGGGCTCGTTCCTGCAGGTGCCGACCTATCTGGTCGCGCTCTGGGGCAAATATGTCTGCTACGCCATCCTGGCGCTCTCGATCGACCTGATTTGGGGCTATTGCGGCATCCTTTCGCTCGGCCACGGCGCCTTCTTCGCGCTCGGCGGCTACGCGATGGGCATGTACCTGATGCGGCAGATCGGCAGCCGCGGCGTCTACGGCAACCCGATCCTGCCGGACTTCATGGTGTTCCTGAACTATTCGAAGCTGCCCTGGTACTGGTACGGCTTCGACATGTTCTGGTTTGCCGCGCTGATGGTGCTGATCGTGCCGGGGCTGCTCGCCTTTTGCTTCGGCTGGCTCGCCTTCCGCTCCCGCGTCACGGGGGTGTATCTGTCGATCATCACGCAGGCGATGACCTATGCACTGCTGCTCGCCTTCTTCCGCAACGATTTCGGTTTCGGCGGCAACAACGGCATGACCGACTTCAAGGACATTCTGGGCTTCAACGTGCAGGCCGAGGGCACGCGTGCTGCGCTGTTCGCGCTGAGCTGCCTGGCGCTGATCGCCGGCTTCCTGATCTGCCGCGCCATCGTCTCGTCCAAGCTCGGCAAAGTACTGATCGCCGTGCGCGATGCGGAATCGCGCACGCGCTTCCTCGGCTATCGAGTCGAATCCTACAAGCTGTTCGTGTTCACGGTGTCGGCCTGCATGGCCGGCGTCGCCGGCGCGCTCTATGTGCCGCAGGTCGGCATCATCAACCCAAGCGAATTCGCGCCGGGCAATTCGATCGAGGCAGTGATCTGGGTCGCGGTCGGCGGCCGCGGTACGCTGGTCGGCGCTGCGCTTGGCGCCGTCGTCGTCAACTACGCAAAGACGTTCTTCACCTCCGGCATGCTCGCGCCTTACTGGCTGTTCATGCTGGGCGCCATGTTCATCCTGGTGACGCTGCTGCTGCCCAAGGGCATCGTCGGCACGTTCAACGCATGGTGGGACTCGTCGAAGGAAAGGCGCGACGCCGCGACCAATGCGAGCGCCGCGGCCGAAGACGGCGTCACCGAACCTAAAATGGCGGAGGAAGCGCAATGAACGTCATGGACACCCGCGCCACCTCCGCAATGCTTTATCTCGACGGCGTGCACGTCTCGTTCGACGGCTTCCACGCCATCAACAACCTCTCGCTGACGCTCGAGCCCGGCGAGATGCGTGCCATCATCGGCCCGAACGGCGCCGGCAAGACCACAATGATGGACATCATCACCGGCAAGACCAAGCCTGACGAAGGCACCGTGCTGTTCGACGGCGTCACCGATCTGACGCGGCTGGACGAAACCCGTATCGCCGAGCTCGGCATCGGCCGCAAATTCCAGAAGCCGACCGTGTTCGAGAGCCAGACCGTGCAGGACAACCTGCTGCTCGCGCTCAATGTCGACCACAGCGTCAAGGGTACGCTGTTCTGGCGCGGCAGCCGGGCGGAATCCGAGCAGATCGACAAGGTGCTGGAGACGATCCGCCTCACCGATGCCCGCGCCCGTCTCGCCGGCAGCCTCAGCCACGGCCAGAAGCAGTGGCTCGAGATCGGCATGCTGCTCGCACAGGATCCGAAACTGCTTCTCGTCGACGAACCCGTCGCCGGCATGACCGACGTCGAGACGCATCTCACCGCCGAGCTGCTCAAGCAAATCAACAAGACCCACACCGTGATGGTGGTCGAGCACGACATGACGTTCGTGCGCGAGCTCGGCGTCAAGGTCACCTGCCTGCACGAGGGGACCGTGCTCGCGGAAGGCACCATCGACCAGGTCTCGTCCAACGAGCGGGTCATCGAAGTCTATCTGGGGCGGTGAGCGATGCTTGAGGTCAAGGACATCAACCTGTTCTACGGCGCGGCGCAGGCGCTGCGCGGCGTGTCGATCGCGGCCGAACCCGGCAAGGTCACTTGCGTGCTCGGGCGCAACGGCGTCGGCAAGACCTCGCTCCTGCGCGCGATGGTCGGGCAGTACCCGATTTCCTCGGGCGCGATCGTGCTCGACGGCAACGATATCACGGGTCTGAAGCCCTATGAGCGCGCGCGCAAGGGCATCGGCTTCGTGCCGCAGGGGCGCGAGATATTTCCGCTTCTGACGGTCGAGGAAAATCTCAAGACCGGCTTCGGCCCGCTCAGGCGCGAGGACAAGCACATTCCGGACGACGTGTACTCGCTGTTCCCGGTGCTGCAATCCATGCTCGGCCGGCGCGGTGGCGATCTCTCCGGCGGCCAGCAGCAACAGCTCGCAATCGGGCGCGCGCTGGTGATGCGGCCAAAGCTGCTGCTGCTCGACGAGCCGACCGAGGGCATCCAGCCCTCGATCATCAAGGACATCGGCCGTGCCATCTCGTACCTGCGCAATCTCGGCAACATCGCCATCGTGCTGGTCGAACAATATCTCGACTTTGCCTGCGAACTCGGCGACAGTTTTGCGGTGATGGATCGCGGCGCGGTGAAGTTCACCTGCGACCGCTCCAATCTCGACGCGAGCGAAATCAGCCGCCAGATGGCGCTGTAGGCCATTCTGCCGCGACCGGCTGGGGAGGCGGATGCGCAGCGACGTTTTAGCGACATCTTCGGTGTTCGACGCCAACCGTGCCCGCGGCGCGGTGCGCTTCGACGTCCACGCGCGTGACGGTGTGACACGTCGCGGGATCTTGCATGAGTCCGGCTCCCTGCGCGTGCGCTTCCCTTCGCCGGAGGACGAGGGTCTCTCCGGTGTGTTCGTCAACACGGCCGGCGGCGTTGCGGGCGGCGATCGTTTCGACATCGAAATCGCGGCCGCAGATAGCTCGAAGCTGACGCTGACGACGGCAGCCGCGGAAAAGGTCTACCGCGCGCCAGGGCGGGCGGCGGAGCTCAATATAGCGCTGAAGGTTGCCGCGGGCGCCCATCTTGGCTGGCTGCCGCAGGAGACGATCCTGTTCGACCGGGCGCGCGTGCGGCGCCGCTTCGACATCGACCTCGATGCGACTGCCTCGCTTCTGCTGTGCGAGATCGTGGTGTTCGGCCGTACCGCCATGGGCGAACGAATGGAGCAAGGCGAGTTCGTCGACCACTGGCGGCTGCGTCGCGGCGGCAAGCTAGTGTTCGCCGAGACCGTCAGGCTCGACGGCAATATCGGCGCAAAGCTTGCGCGATCGGCGGTGGCCAAGGGCGGCGCTGCGATCGGCACGGCGCTGATCGTGCCCGGCGACGAGGCCCTGATCGAGCGTCTCCGCGAGGCCTCGGAATCCTTCGCCGGCGAGGTCGGGATATCCGCCTGGAATGGCTTTGCAATGGCACGGTTCTGTGCCCAAGATGCGGCGCGGCTGCGCGCGGACATGATGGCCGTATTGGCGCGCACCGGTGCGGCGCTGCCGCGGCTCTGGCTCAATTGATCGGCCGAAAGTGTTGAACGGAAGAGATTTCGCATGAACCTGTCTCCCCGCGAAAAGGACAAGCTTCTGATCTCGATGGCGGCGATCGTGGCCCGCCGCCGGCTGGATCGCGGCGTCAAGCTCAACCATCCGGAGGCGATCGCGCTCATCTCCGATTTCATCCTCGAGGGCGCGCGCGATGGCCGCACCGTCGCCGAGCTGATGCAGGCGGGCGCGCAGGTCCTCACCCGCGAGCAGGTGATGCCGGGAATCCCAGAGATGATCCATGACATCCAGGTCGAGGCGACCTTTCCGGACGGGACCAAGCTCGTCACCGTGCACGAGCCGATCAGGTAGGAGAGAAGCATGATCCCCGGCGAACTCTTCATCCAGGACGGCGAGATCGAGCTCAATGCCGGCCGCAAAACCGTGACGCTGACGGTCGCCAACACCGGCGACCGCCCGATCCAGGTCGGCTCGCACTACCATTTCTTCGAGACCAACCCGGCGCTGAAGTTCGATCGCAAGAAAGCCCGCGGCATGCGCCTCGACATCGCCGCCGGCACCGCCGTTCGCTTCGAGCCGGGCCAGACCCGCGACGTTCAGCTCGTCGCGGTGGCCGGTAAGAAGACCATCTACGGCTTCCGCGGCGACGTGATGGGGAAGCTGTGAAATCCACAGGAACGAGCGTGGCGCGCCACGGTTGAGGCGAAAACGGAGGACTTTGCCATGCTGTCACCTGTCCGCCTCATCTCCGAAGCCGCCGAACTCGCCGCGCGCCGCCACAACGGCATGGCGCGCAAGGGCCGCGGTCATGAGCCTTACATCAACCACCTCGCCGAGGTCGCGAACCTGCTTGCGACCGCGACCGACGGCACCGACGCCGAACTCGTTGCCGCCGGCTGGCTGCATGATGCGATCGAGGACACCGACACCACGCGCGAGGAGCTCGCGCAAAAATTCTCCGACCGTGTCGCGTCGCTTGTCGAGGAATGCACCGACGACATGAGTCTGCCGAAGCCGGAGCGGCGGCGGCGTCAGGTGCTCGACGCACCGAAAAAATCGGCTGGCGCCAGGCTGATCAAGATCGCCGACAAGATCAGCAATATCGGCGCGCGGGTGCATTCGGATCCGACGGCCGCGGAACGTGACGACCTCGTCGATTACACCGACTGGGCCGAGCAGGTTGTCGCCGGTTGCCGCGGCGGTAACTCCTGGCTCGATACGACATTCGACGACACGGTGCTCACAGCGAGGACCTCGCTGTGAGCACGGATCCAAAATTCAAACGCAAACGGGGCTTGTGATGTCCGTCAAAATAAAGCGTCCCGTTTATGCCGACATGTTCGGCCCGACCACCGGCGACAAGGTGCGGCTGGCCGACACCGACCTCATCATCGAGGTCGAGAAGGATTTCACCACCTACGGCGAGGAAGTGAAGTTCGGCGGCGGGAAGGTGATCCGCGACGGCATGGGCCAGTCGCAGGTCACCAACAAGCAGGGCGCGGCGGACACCGTCATCACCAATGCGCTGATCGTCGATCACTGGGGCATCGTGAAGGCCGACGTCGCGATCAAGGACGGCATGATCGCTGGCATCGGCAAGGCCGGCAATCCCGACATCCAGCCCGGTGTCACCATCATCATCGGCCCCGGCACCGACGTGATCGCGGGTGAAGGCAAGATCCTCACCGCCGGCGGCTTCGACAGCCACATCCATTTCATCTGCCCGCAGCAGATCGAGCACGCGCTGATGTCGGGCGTCACCTCGATGCTAGGGGGCGGCACCGGCCCCTCGCATGGCACGTTCGCCACCACTTGCACGCCGGGGCCTTGGCACATGGGGCGGATGATCCAGTCGTTCGACGCCTTCCCGGTCAATCTCGGCGTCTCCGGCAAGGGCAACGCCTCGCGGCCCGCGGCGCTGGTCGAGATGATCAAGGCCGGCGCCTGTGCGCTGAAGCTGCACGAGGACTGGGGCACGACGCCGGCCGCGATCGACACCTGCCTGTCGGTCGCCGACGACTACGACATCCAGGTGATGATCCACACCGATACGCTGAACGAATCCGGCTTCGTCGAGGATACCATCAAGGCGTTCAAAGGCCGCACCATCCACGCCTTCCACACCGAGGGCGCCGGCGGCGGTCACGCCCCTGATATCATCAAGGTCGCGGGGCTGAAGAACGTGCTGCCGTCTTCGACCAACCCGACGCGGCCCTTCACGCGCAATACCATCGACGAGCATCTGGACATGCTGATGGTGTGCCACCACCTCGATCCCTCGATCGCGGAAGATCTGGCGTTTGCCGAAAGCCGCATCCGCAAGGAGACCATCGCGGCCGAGGACATCCTGCATGATCTCGGCGCGCTCTCCATGATCTCCTCGGACTCCCAGGCCATGGGCCGCCTCGGCGAGGTCATCATCCGGACTTGGCAGACCGCCGACAAGATGAAGAAGCAGCGCGGCTCGTTGCCGCAGGACAAGGGCAAGGACAACGACAATTTCCGGGTCAAGCGCTACATCGCCAAATACACGATCAATCCCGCGATCGCCCACGGCGTTTCGAAGCTGATCGGCTCGGTGGAGAAGGGCAAGCTCGCCGATCTCGTGCTGTGGTCGCCGGCCTTCTTCGGCGTCAAGCCGGATTGCGTCGTCAAGGGCGGCATGATCGTCGCGGCTCCCATGGGCGATCCCAACGCCTCGATCCCGACCCCGCAGCCGGTGCATTACCAGCCGATGTTCGGCGCGTTCGGCAAGGCGCGCACTGCGTCTTCTGTGGTGTTCACCTCGAAGGCCGCGATCACCGGTGGCGTCGCGCGCAAGCTCGGCATCGACAAGAAGCTCTATGCAGTCCAGAACACCCGCGGCAGGATCTCGAAGAAGAGCATGATTCACAACGACGCCACGCCCAATATCGAGGTCGATCCGGAGACCTATGAGGTCCGTGCCGACGGCGAGCTTTTGACCTGCGCCCCCGCCGAGGTGCTGCCGATGGCGCAACGATATTTCATGTACTGAAATAGCGCCTCAACGCATGTCCCAGGAATATGTCTTGGTCGCATATCGGAGACAGCTTTTCCGGTTTTGCGTTCGATCCCGCCTGGTCTAAGGTCCCGCCCGGTATCTGAAGCCCAGAAGAAAAGCCGGGAGGATTTCTCGTGATCTATGTCGTCGCCACCTTGACCATCAAGCCTGAAACGCGCGCCGAGTTCATTGCAGCCGCCACTGCCTGCATCAAGGAGACGCGAAAAGAGCCCGGCAATATCGCCTATGATCTGCATGAGAGCGTCACCGATCCCGCCAAGATGGTGTTCGTCGAGCAGTGGGAGAATGCCGAGGCGCTGGTGCCGCATCGCGCCATGGAGCACATGAAGACCTTCGGCCGCGTCGCGGTGAAGTGTTTTACGGCGCCGCCGAAGATTGAAGTGATCACGCCCGAGAAGGTCGAGACACGGTAACGGGGTAAAAGCGCATGATCCGGGCGACGCAGGTCAGGGGACAACACCGCTTCGCGGAAGCGCCGGCGGATACGGTCGTGCTCGATTTCGACGATCGACACCGCCGCCGCATGGCGATGACGGGGACGCGGGGGCTCGAGTTCCTGCTCGACCTGGAGAATGCCGTCGCGCTGCGCGGCGGCGATGCGCTGGTGCTGGAGGACGGCCGGCTGGTCGAGGTGGTCGCCGCGCCCGAGCCGCTGCTCGAGATCCGCGGCCACGATCCGCACCACCTTATTCGCGTCGGCTGGCATCTCGGCAATCGTCATCTGCCGACGCAGATCATGGCCAAGGGCCTGCGCATCCGCCGCGACCACGTCATCGAAGCCATGGTGAAGGGCCTCGGTGCGCGCGTGATCGAGATCGAGGCGCCGTTCGATCCCGAGGGCGGCGCCTATGCCGATGCCGGTCATGCGCATGGACACGACGACCATGCGCATCACCATCATGGCCACGATGATCATCATGATCATCACCATGATCATGCCGCACATGGCGACGGTCACGATCACCATCACCACGACGAGCATTGCGATCACCCCGATCATCACCACGGCCACAAGCATGCTCATGACCACAAATGAGCCGGTCGCGGCCCGCGACCTCGCGGAGCGCGAGGCGGCGGCGCTGTACCGGTTGATGACCTGGCTGTCGCCCGCGTTTCCCGTCGGGGGCTTTTCCTACTCCAGCGGCATCGAATGGGCGGTCGAGGCCGGCGACATCACCGACACCGCGTCGCTGGCGGACTGGCTCGATGCGATGCTTCGCGACGGCTCGGGCTTCTGCGATGCGACGTTTCTGGTCCACGCCTATCGCGCCACTGAAGCGGGCGAGGGCGACACCTTGAGCGATATCGCCGATATCGCCGATATCGCCGAGCTCGCCGCGGCGTTCGTGTCCTCGCGCGAGCGGCAGCTGGAGACGACATCGCAGGGCCGTGCCTTCATCGATATCGCCCGCGCCGCGTGGGATGCCGACGGGCTGGATGCCATGGTTGCGGCATGCCGGACGCCACTGGTCTATCCCGTTGCCGTTGGCGTGGTCGCCGCGATGCACGGCGTGCCGCTGGCGCCGACGCTGCACGCCTTCCTTCATGCGCTGGTCTCGAACTGGATCTCCGCGGCCAGCCGGCTCATTCCGCTCGGCCAGACCGACAGCCAGCGCGTGCTGGTGAGGCTGGAAGCCGCGGTTGCCGCGACGGCGAATCGTGCGCTGAATGCGACGCTGGACGATCTCGGCGGCGCGACATTTCGCGCCGACCTCGCCAGCCTGCGGCACGAGACACAATATACGCGGCTGTTCAGATCTTGATTGCGGGCAGTACACTCCGCAGCCGCCAGGACGACGATAGGAAAGAAGCAATGGCGAAATCTCACGGCCCCTTGCGTGTCGGCATCGGCGGTCCGGTCGGATCGGGCAAGACCGCGCTGATGGACCTGCTCTGCAAGACCATGCGCGAGCGCTACGACATCGCCGCGATCACCAACGACATCTATACCAAATGGGATGCGGAATTCCTCGTGCGCTCGGGCTCGCTGACGCCGGATCGCATTGCCGGGGTCGAGACCGGCGGCTGCCCGCACACCGCGATCCGCGAGGACGCCTCGATGAATCTCGCCGCGGTGGCGGATATGCGCGCCAAGTTTCCCGGGCTCGATCTCGTGCTGATCGAATCCGGCGGTGATAACCTCGCTGCCACTTTTTCCCCTGAGCTTGCCGATCTCACCATTTACGTCATCGACGTGGCGGCCGGCGACAAGATCCCGTCCAAGGGCGGCCCCGGCATCACCCGGTCCGACCTCCTTGTGATCAACAAGATCGACTTGGCGCCCTATGTCGGCGCCTCCTTGGAAAAGATGGAGACGGACGCCAGGCGCATGCGCGGCGAGCGACCGTTCGTCATGACCAACCTGAAGAAGAGCCAGGGGCTGGACCGCATCATCGGCTTCATCGAGGCCAAAGGCGGCTTGAAACGGGCCAGCTGACCGGCGCGACCACCTGGCGCAGGCGTTTTCCCCCGATAACGGCATGGGCAGAGCCGTGTCCGCGGAACAAATTTCGGTCACGGCAATTGATTACCTCCGGTGCCCGGAGCAAATCCATCCCGGCCCGACCATCGGCCGGGCGGCTTTAAGCTTCTCAGGCGACCCAAGTTGCGTATCGATGCCTCCTCCTCCATTATCTCGGCCATTGGGGTTCACCCTGTTTCGGCACGTGCCCGTTCGAGCGGCGTCCATATGCTCCGTGTTTATTGCCGACCTCCTGCTTTCGCCTGAGTAGTCGCGTGGTCAGGCTGGGTTTCATCATCGGCTTCATTGCTCTTCTCGGAGCCCTGCTCTCCGGGCTTGCGGCTTATCGCGTCCACGACCAGGAGCTGGCGCTGGACCGGATCGCGCTTGCGCGCGCGATCGACGTCCATGCGAGCCTGGTCCAGGACCGGCTCACCGAGCGTGAACTGCTCGCGCGGGTTGCCTCCGGCCTGTTCCGGGCACCGTCGGTGCTCAAGCCAAACATGCTCGAGCCGCTGCGCTCGGCCATCTACGCCTTCAAGACCGATTTCGTGGTGGCGGGCTGGGTGGCCCGCCTGAAGCCGAACGAGCTTGCCGCAGCGCAGGCCGCCATCGCGAGCGCCGGCTTCCCCAATCCGCGAATCCGCACCTATGACGACAAGCCGATCGATCCGGCAGGTGTCACCCAGCCGATCGACGTGCTGCTGGATCTCGAGCCGCGCAGCAACGAGACCAAGGGGCTGCCTGGCCGCAGTTACGACCAGGACCAGGTGCGCAGCGCCATGCTGACGCGCGCCAGAGTGGAGAAGAGATCGGTTGCCTCAGAACCGGTTGCCCTCCTGCGCGGCGACGGGCCCATCGGCATCATTGTGGCCGCTCCCGTCATCCCCGAGGGCGCAACGGAGCCGGCGGGCTTCATCACATTTTCCTACGAGCTCTCTTCCCTGATGCTGACCAACGACGACATGTCGTTGTTCGCGGTCGCGCTGAAGGATCCGCGCCTGGAGGGTGGCGAGCTGGTCGCCAACGATCAAGGCGTCGTCTCCGGCCGAACGACGGCGGCCGATGGGCCCGCGCCGTCGGCGACGCGCACGGTGAGCTTCGGTGGCCGCGACTGGCAGCTCGGCTATTACGCCAAGACCAATTCGGCGCGCCGCGCCGAACAGACCGCGATCATCGTGGCGGCGATCGGCTTTGCGATCACCGCGATGGTGTGCGGCCTGTTCGGCTATGTCGCCTACAACAATTTGCGGCTCAGCCGGGAAATCCAGGTCAGAATCGGCTTCGAACGCCGGCTGACCGCTGTCATCGACGAGCTCAACCACCGGGTCAAAAACATCCTGGCAGTGATCCAGTCGATCGTGACCCGCACGCTGCGCCATGGCTCCGACATCGATGTCGCGCGCGAGCTCCTGATCGGCCGCATCCACGCCATGTCCAACGTCGTCTCGCTGCTCAGCGAGAGCCAGTGGCAGGGTGTCAAGCTGAAGGGCCTGTTCGAGGCGCGCGCGATCCCGCATGCCGACCGCATCGCCGTTACCGGTCCTGATATCGCAGTCAGCGCGCGCGCGGCGCAGAGCCTCTCGCTGCTGTTCTTCGAGCTCGCCTCACACTCCGACGAAGGCCTGTCGCTGGTCGGCAAGCATCCGCACATCACGGCCAATTGGACGGTGACGAATGAGGGCGCCGGCGAGGTCTTCTATTTCCGCTGGGAGGAGTTCAACACCAGCGAAGCGACGCGCCGCCCCGATTCCGATTTCGGCCTGATCCTGCTCGACCGCGTCGCGCCCGAGGCGCTCGGCGGCACCGCCAAGCGCTATTTCACCGACGTCTCCTATGTCTATGAGCTGACCGCGCCGATGGAGACGGTCGAGGACATGACCGAGCGCGACCGCACCGACAAGCTGTCGGCACCGATCCGGCCCGCGCGGTGATTCCAGGTTAGCTCTTCGACCGCAGCACGAGGTCAACCAGATTGCGCGCGTAGGCCGGTGTGATCGGCGCGATGCCGAAGACGTAACGGTAGAACAGGCTGCCATAGATCGCGTCGTAGAGATCCTCCGGCGGTGCTTCCGCCAGAATGCTGCCGTCGTTTTGGCCGGCGGCGATCATCTCGACCAGCGCGTCGCGGCGGAATTGCAGGTAGCGGGCGTAGAACAGCTCCGCCGAGCCGGTCTTGGAGATGCATTCGGAGATGACGGCGAGCTGGACCTTGCCGAACTCGCCTTGGAGCGCTTCGGCATAGGCGGCGGCATGGCGGCGTGCGCGCGTGGCGGGGCTGCCCGAGCTTGCAGGCGGCAGCGGCAGCATCTGCGCGGCTTGATGAAGGAAGGCATCGATCAGCAAGGCTTCGCGGGACGGCCACCATTTGTAGATCGTCATCTTGGAGACGCTGGAGTGGCGCGCGATCGCGTCGATGGTGGTGGCGGCAAGGCCGGTGGTGGCCATCAACGCATAGGCGCTTTGGAGAATGGCGTTGGTGGTCTCGATCGACCTCGGCCGGCCGCGCCGGGGCGCGCTATCGGCCCCCTCACCCCCGCCATTCGCCATCGCCACGCCCCGCCTCCTCGCGCAATCCGCTGCCGCTCCGCTTAGCCCAGCCGCGATGGCCGGCCTAGCGGAATCGGAAGGTGCCGGGCTAGGCCTGTTGCCGCAAGGCCGCCGGCAGGTCCTGCCGCTTCGACCAGGCGATGTAATATGCGACCGCGGCCATCGCCGCGAAGCCGGCCAGACTCACGGCGATCTGCATCACCATCAGATTGGCACCGGTGATCAGGATGAGATGGCCGGCTAAGGACAGGAATACGCCGACGCAGAACACCGCGAGCCATTCCTCGCCGCATCGGATGACTGCCCGTAGCGATCTCCATTGCAGGCCGGGATGATCGGCCGGCACGAGATGTGTCGCGATGAAAGCGAGTGCGAGGAAGTGGACTACGCGATAGGGTGCGAGGTTTTCCTTGTCGGTCGGCGTGATGTTGTCGAGCACGATGTCCGGCAGGTAGGCGGCAAGCGCCGGCGAGTGGCGCATCAGCGTGATCGCCATTGCGAATACGAGATAGGCGCCTGCAAGCACGCGCAGCCAGGACAGGCCGTGTAGCGCGCGGCCCGACGCGCCGGTCACGGCGAACCAGCCGCCCAGCACCATCAGCATCTGCCAGCAGAACGGGTTGAAGGTCCACTCCTGGTCCGGATAGACCCGGAAATTCCAGTCGAACCAGCGCGCCGCAACGTACAGCGCGACCGATGCCACAAGCGTCAGGTTCGGCCGCCGCAACAGCCCCCACAGCGCCAAGGGAAAGAAGGCCATCAGCGGGATCATCAGCTGTAACAGATCGAGATTCAGCGGCTCCTCCTGGAGCACGAGGCCACGCACCAGGATTCGCAGCGGGTGTTCGAGGATTCCCGATATGTTGTATTCGTGGATGATTTCGGGCGCCATCGATTGCGAGGCGACATAGGCGATGGTGTCGATATAGATCACGAACAGCACGACATAGGCGGCATACAGCCGCCAGACGCGGCGAAAGATGCGCGTCGCCGCGACAACGTAGCCGCGCTCAAGCGCTATCCTGCCGTGAATGATCGCGACGCCATAGCCCACCACGAACACGAACAAGTCTGCGGCGCCGCTGAAGCCGAAGTTGCGCAGCGTCAGCAAATTGACCACGTTGTTCGGGATGTGGTCGACGAAGACCGACCAGTTGGCGATGCCGAGCGTCAAATAGAGCCGGGGGTCGTGATGGAATGCGGCGAGGTTCGCCTGGACAGACGGTTTCATCGAAAAAATGACTTTTGGAATCAGGGGCGCTGCTTTTAGCGGCAACCGCCTGCCTATCCGAGTAGCGTTTGCGTGAGTAGGGACATTCGCGTCGGGCGACGCAAATTTGGCGGGGCGCCCGCGGGTGTCGAATTCCGAAAGATGCGCTTGCGGGACCTATGACGAAATTTTCTAACGCGCGCTAGCCGCTACTCGGCAGGTTCGGCCGAGGCATCGTCGGGTACGCCGGCGCGGCTCGCCATGATCCCGAGAGCGACGCCGCCGATCGCCAGGATCGGCAACAGCCGCTTGATCCCGATGGCGCGAACGATCTGGAGTCCGGTGGCGAGCAGCATGGGGTCCGCGAGCATGCTCGAGGCCCCCGACCTCGTGGCGCGCTCGGCTGCGATATAAGCTTGCTTGCGCAGCTGCCGTTTGTAGACCCAATAGCTCACCGCTGCGGTCAGGGTCAGCAGAAAGAAAATGCCTGCACCGGCGAGGCAGGCCTGCACTGGACCATATTTGTTGAGCACAGAAATGAACGCTGCCGCGCACAGGAAGCACGTGGTGATGAAGAGTGCGAGCGCCGCGCCTGCTGCCAGCGATGTCAGCCGCACAGTAGTACCGGTGGATGCGCTGATCCCGTCGATGATGCGCTGAAACATGGCCTTGCTCCTCAGATCCCCACAAGCCGGCACCGGCGGCGCCGCTGCGCCACCGTCTTAATACCCGTTCGCGATCTCAGCGACGCCAGACTGCGCCGATCAGGAAGCCGATGCCGAGCGCGAGCCCAACGGTCGCGAGCGGCCGCTGCGTGATCGCGTCCTCCAGCGTCTCCTCGATCGAGCCATAGGCCTCCTGTGCCGCGCCCATCATCGCGCTGCCGCGTTCCGACATATCGTCGATCGCGGAATCCACGTTTTCGCGCGCCTGGCTATAGCCGCGGCGGGCTTGCTTGCTGGAGGAGTTGGCAAAAGTATTGAGCGCGTCGGTGATCTGATCGGTGAGGGCGGCGATATCGCTTTTCACGGCTGCTACATCCTTCTCGAGGCGTTCTCGGGTGGCTTTGTCGGTCCAGTCTCTCATCCCGGCTTCGGCATTGGTTGCGGACATCGGGGGCTCCGAGCTGTTGACGGTTGAGACAGCCGGGAAACGTTTCGTCGTCGCGTAAGTTCCGTCCACGGAAACCGGTCAGTCCTGCGGGAGCTGCGGCGAATCCTGCGGCAACAGATGCTCCTTCAGGATCAGGGCGACGATCAGCAGCGGCGACGACAGGAACGCGCCCATCGGGCCCCACAGCCAGGTCCAGAACGCCAGCGCCAGCAGCACCGCGAGCGCATTGAGCGCCAGCCGTCGGCCGATGATGGTCGGCGTGACGAAATGTCCCTCCAGGAAGGTGATGCCGCCAAAGGCGAGCGCCGCCATCAGGCCGCCGCTGACGGTCGGAAAGGTGACCAGTCCCACCACGACCAGAATGGCGAACATGGCCACCGGTCCGATGATCGGAATGAAATTGAGGGTGGCCGCGAGCGCGCCGAGGCCAGCCGGATTGGGCATTCCGGTGAGCGCGCAGACAATGCCGGCGGCGACACCGACGCCGACATTGATGAGGGTCACGGTCAAAAGGTAGTTGCCGAGATGGACCTCGATCTCGTTGAGGATGCGAAGCGTGCGCAGCCGTGCCTCATGATCGCTGAAGGTCATGATCATCGCCCGTCGCAGGTCCCGCCAGCTAGCGATGAACAGGATCAGGGTGACGAAGAACAGCAGGAATTCGGTAAAGGTCGGTGACAGGAATTCGATCGTCGGCTGCACCCAGTCGAATTTCGGCATCTGGAAACTTGGCAATCCCTCCGAGCCGCCGAGCATCATCTGCAGCTCCCGCCACAGCGCCAGTGGCCGGTCGAACACGTGGACCTTGTCTTTCAACTGCGCGCCGAGTTCGGGCAGGCGCGAGCTCCATTCCATCGCTGGCGAGGCGATCAGCGCAACGATGAAGCCGACCACGGCGGTCACCGCGAACACGATCAGCGCGGCGGCGAGGCTCCGCGGCACTTTCCGTTTCTCCAGGAAGGTCGCTGCCGGTGAGAGCATCGTGCCGGTGACGAACGCCATCACGACGGGCAGAAAGAACGCCTTTCCGACATAGAGCACCGCGACGATTGCAATGAGGAGCAGTCCGGCGAGCGAGAAGGCGACGAGCTCGGTGCGGCGGATCACCGGGGGGAGCTCGCCGTGGCTCTCGGGAAGCGGGGTGCCTTCGCCGTTGCCGGAAGTCATACGTTCACTGGGAAGGACGCGCACAATACCTCTCCGGCACGGAGTCTGTTCGGTCCGCGCGCCCAACGACCAGGAGAGAACGTCCAAGCGCCCTGGGAGTTCCATCGCGGCTTCGTGAAGAAATGCTCGCTTGACTATGACGTCGCTGCTGCATCCGGCAGGGGAACTTGTATCGGTTCGACCGCGTTGATCGGTCCAGAGCATCACCCTGATGCAGGTATCCAACGGGGCAGCACATGACGAAGTTCTCTGCAGTCCGACGCCGCTTATCGCCGCGCCGCATCACCGCATTCGCGTTCGCAACCGCTTTGCTGGCGGTGCCGTTCGGCGCCGCAAGCGCACAGACGCTGGGCTACACCTATCCGCAGGATCAGGCCTACCCGCAGGACCATGGCTATTCGCAGGGTTATGCAAACCAAGGCTATGCAAACCAAGGCTATGCAAACCAAGGCTATGCGAACCAAGGCTATGCAAGCCCGAACGCGCAGGCCTCCGACGAGGATGCCGCGCTGCCCGATCGCCTGCGCAAGCAGATTGTCAGCTTCGACCGCAGCGAGCCGGCCGGTACCATCGTCATCGATACCAACAATACTTATCTTTACTATGTGCTCGGCCAGGGCCGCGCCATCCGTTATGGCGTCGGTGTCGGGCGCGAGGGTTTCACCTGGTCGGGCGTGCAGAGCGTCAGCCGCAAGGCGGAGTGGCCGGACTGGCATCCGCCGGCTGAGATGATCGCGCGCCAACCCTATCTGCCCCGCTTCGTCGCTGGCGGCCCCGGCAATCCGCTCGGCGCGCGTGCGATGTATCTCGGGTCGAGCGAATACCGCATCCATGGCACCAACGATCCCGCCACGATCGGCAAGTTCGTCTCGTCCGGCTGCATCCGCATGACCAATGAGGACGTCACCGACCTGTTCGGCCGCGTCAATGTCGGTGCCAAGGTCGTTGTTCTGCCCAAGAACGCGCCGCTGATGGCCAAAGGCGGGGATTCCGTGCGCAAGCGTCCGGCCGTGACGGCGCTGCCCTCGGGCCGTCAGGCGCTGAACATTTCGAATTCGGCCGTAAACTAAGGGTCGCGTGAGGTCACATGAAGAGACGTTCGATCGGCAAACTCGCCGGTGGCGCGGCGGCATTCGTCGCCGTTGCTTCCTTCGGCCTCGCGCTGACCCCATCGGCCCATGCGGAGGACTTTTTCTCGGCCCTGTTCGGCGGCTTCCGCGGGCGGGCGGCGCCAGAGATTCGCATGCCGTTCCAGACCGATGACATGCCGCGCTACGACACGCCGCGCCAGCGGGCCTCCTCCTACGGCGGCGGCACGGCCTATTGCGTGCGCGGCTGCGACGGACGTTATTTCCCGGCGCAGGGAAATGATTCCGAGAGCAAGGCGCAATCCTGCAAGAGCTTCTGTCCGGCCTCGGAGACCTCGCTGGTCTATGGCGGCAACATCGAGGACGCGACGACGGACAAGGGGAAATCCTATTCCGACCTGCCCAACGCGTTCCGCTATCGCAATGAGATTGTCGCAGGCTGCACCTGCAACGGCAAAGATCCGGTCGGGTTCGCTCAGGTCAAGGTCGACGACGATCCCACCTTGCGCAAGGGCGACATCGTCGCGGGCGCCGATGGTCTGGTGGTCGCCAGCCGCAATGCCAATGACCGCCGCGGTGTCGCGATGAATTTCTCCCCGTTGCCGGATTCGGTGCGCGCAAGATTCCGCCAAGTGCCGGTAGTGGCGAAGGAGTAGCCCTCAACGCCGTCCTGGCGAAAGCCAGGACGACGTTGAGGGTGTGCGGCGCGGCTCTCTCTTTAACGGCCTACGCTACGCCGCGCGGATCTTGCCGAGGAAGTCGCTAACCTCATGGCCGAGCTGGCGGCTCTGGCTCTCCAGCATCTCGGAGGCGTGTTTTACGTTGTCAGCGGCGGCTGCGGCAGCGTCGGCATCGGATTTGACGCCGGTGATGTTGTCCGAAACGTTCTTGGTGCCCTGCGCCGCAAACTGGGTGCTGCGGGTGATCTCTTGCGTGGCCGCTCCCTGCTCCTGCACGGCGGCGGCGATCGCGGTCGCAACCTCGTTCACTTCGCCGATGATGCCGCCGATGGTCTGGATCGCGCTGATGGCATCGCCCGCGACCTTCTGGATGTCGGCGATCTGCTCGGAGATCTCCTCGGTTGCCTTGGCCGTCTGGCTCGCCAGCGACTTCACCTCGGAGGCGACCACGGCAAAGCCGCGCCCCGCTTCGCCTGCGCGGGCCGCCTCGATCGTGGCGTTGAGCGCGAGCAAATTGGTCTGCTGCGCAATGGTGTTGATCAGGCCGACAACCTCGCCGATGCGGCCGGCCGACTTCTGAAGTCCCTGGACCGTGCCGTCGGTGTCGCGCGCCTGGGTCACGGCGCGGCTGGCGATGCCTGCGGCATGCGCGGCCTGCTGGCTGATGTCGTTGATCGAGGCGCTGAGCTCCTCCGCGGCGGCGGCGACGCTGTCGACGCTCATGGACGCGTCATTTGAGGCCTTGCCCGCGACCTGCACGCGGTCGTTGGTCTGCCGCGATACCGCGGAGAGATCGCCCGAGGTCTTGCGCATTTCACCGGAGGCTTCGCTCAATTCGCCGAGCGTTTTGCGCACCGCGCCCTCGAACTCGCCGACATAGGTCTCGACCGCGCGCTGGCGCGCCGAGGCGCCCGCATTGCGTTCGCGCTCCTGCGCCTCGATCGTGAGCTTCTCGTTGGCCTGCTGCTTGAAGGTCTCCAGCGCGCCGGCAAGCGCGCCGATCTCGTCGTTGCGGTCGAGATAGCCGCTGTCGACGGCAAGATCGCCGCCGGCGACCTTGAGCATGGCGTCGCGAATGGTGTTGAGCGGAGTGATGACGCGGCGGCTGACCAGCATGATCGCGCCGACGGCAAGCCCCACGGCGAGCGCCAGCAGCGTAAGCTGCACGATCAGTGCGCGCTGTGCGGCGCCGCGCTGCTCCTGCGTGTGGATCTTGGCAGCATCGAGCGCACCTTCTGCTACTGCGACCGCGCTCGCCATGCGACCGACCGTGAGCGGGCTCCATTGGTTCGCCGTCATCTCGGGCTTCTCACCCTTGACCAGCGCGTCCGCGAGACGGTCGCGCAAGGCCAGATATTGCGGCTCGAAATAAGAGGACTTTGCGGAGGCCATCGCGGAGGCGAGCCCCGCCGGCAACTGCATGCCGGACGTCGACAACTCCAGCGCCTTCCACATCGCGCTCGTGCCGCCGACATGTTGGGTATAGGCGTAGCGGCCTTCCGGCGTGATTTTGCCGGCGGCAAGCCCGGTCGAGACGATCAGCGACGCCTCACCCGCGGTGTTGCGGAGCAGCCAGGCGTTCTGCTTGATCGACAGCAGCTGGTCGATCGCGGCGTCCTGGTGATTGACGGTGGCGGCCAACGTGTTCGAGAGCTTGTCGAGCGTGTCGAGCAGGCCCTGCGTCGTCTCCATGTATTCCTTGGGCAGGCCGGCGCGGCGCTGCTCCTTCGGCTTGGCCACGTCCTCCCAGAACTGCTTCTGCCCCTCAATCAGCAGCTTGTAGAGGCGCGCGAGCTCCGGTACCAGCGTACCCGATTGCGGAAAGTCGATGGTCGGCAGCAGCTCGAGCGCGCGCGCCATGGCGGGCATCTGCGCGTCACGCAGCGCGCGCAGATATTTCTCGATCTCGCCGTCCATCGGCTCGGTCGCGTTCAGGAGGCGGACCGTGGTCGAGCGATCGGTGCGCAGATTGTGCATCGCCTTGAACAGATCGGCGGACGTGTCGGCGATCTGGGAGATGCGGTTGGCGGTCTTCAGGCGATCCCAGGACTCGTAGGCGGTGAGCGAGAGTGCGATCACCACGCAGACCGACGTGATCGCGATCACCGCCTTCAGCAGCGCGGATACGGTCAGACGATTCAGCATCGAAGTCCCCCAATTCCCATTACAAAGTGCGCAAAGTCGCCCCGGCAACATCGAAAAGTGGGCGCACGCAAGACCAGGCAATCGCATGCCGTTTGTGGCTCAGGTCCCAAACGGTGACTGCATCTGAAAGGAAAAGGGTAAAGTTTTAGGCAGGCCGGCTGACGGTAGAAGTACGTATTTACTAGAAGTTGCAGAGGGTTGCGTCGATGGAACCAAGCCGGGAGTTGCGCGTTAGGAGACAGTCAGCAATTTTGCCTAAAGGGGGGTCCTAGCGATGCTGGTCGGCGTACTCGTCACCTTTCTCGTCGTCATTCTCGTACTTTACCTCATCAACATGCTGCCGATGGACGGCCGCGCCAAGCAGATCGCGCGCGTCGTCGTCATCATCATCGGCATCGTGTCGCTGCTGAAATATCTGGCCGTGTTCTAGCCGGGCTTTCGTAGCCCGGACGGATCGCAGCGCAATCCGGGTCTTGCCCCAAACCATAGCGGCCCCGGATTACACTTCGCTCCATCCGGGCTACGGCTCCAACAAAAAAGCCCCGGCGTGAGCCGGGGCTTTGGTGCTCGGTTATTCGGGCCTACCCCGCCGCTTTGGCCTCGCGGCGGCGGGCGGTGAGGATGTATTCGGTGTAGCCGTTCGGCTGCTCGCGCCCCTTGAAGATGAGGTCGCTAGCCGCCTTGAAGGCCGTGCCGTCGAAGGCGGGCGCCATCGGCTTGTAGATGGGATCGCCCGCATTCTGCTTGTCGACGACGACCGCCATGCGCTTGAGCGATTCCATCACCTGCGCCTCGGTGATGACGCCCTGGTGCAGCCAGTTGGCGAGGTGCTGGCTGGAAATGCGCAAGGTGGCACGGTCTTCCATCAGGCCGACGTCGTGAATGTCAGGCACCTTGGAGCAGCCGACGCCCTGGTCGATCCACCGCACGACATAGCCCAAAATGCCCTGGCAGTTGTTGTCGATCTCCTGCTTGACATCGTCGGGTGCCCAGTTCGATTTCGACACCGGGATGGTGAGGATGTCTTCGAGCTTCGCGCGTGGGCCGCCCTTGGCGAGCTCCTGCTGGCGCGCGGTGACGTTGACCTGGTGGTAGTGCAGCGCGTGCAGCGTCGCGGCCGTCGGCGAGGGCACCCAGGCGGTGGTGGCGCCGGCCTGCGGATGGGCGAGCTTCTGGGCCAGCATGTCCGCCATCTTGTCTGGCGCGGCCCACATGCCCTTGCCGATCTGGGCATGGCCGGGCAGGCCACAGGTCAGGCCCATGTCGACGTTCCAATCCTCATAGGACTTGATCCAGGGCTGCGCCTTCATCTCGTTCTTGCGGATCATCGGACCCGCCTCCATCGAGGTGTGGATCTCGTCGCCGGTACGGTCGAGGAAGCCGGTGTTGATGAACATGATGCGCTTGGAGGCGCGCTGGATGCAGGCCTTGAGGTTGACGGTGGTGCGCCGCTCCTCGTCCATGATGCCGACCTTGAGCGTGTTCTCGGGCAGCGACAGCATCTTCTCGACGCGGTCGAAGATCTCGCAGGTCAGCGACACCTCGTCGGGGCCGTGCATCTTCGGCTTGACGATATAGGCAGATCCCGTGCGGCTGTTCTTGACCTTGGAGTTGCCTTTCAGATCATGCACGGCAAGAAGCCCGGAGACGGCGGCGTCGAGCAGGCCTTCCGGAATTTCCTCGCCCTTGTCGTCCAGCACCGCGTCGGTGAACATGTGGTGACCGCAATTGCGCATCAGCAGCAGGCTGCGGCCGTGCAGCTTGATCTCGCCCTTGCCGTCAGGCGTCTTGTAGCTGCGGTCGGCATTGAGCGAGCGCGTCAGCGTCTTGCCGCCCTTCTCGAAATCGGCCGACAGCGTGCCGTTCATCAGGCCGAGCGTGTTGCGATAGACCAGCACCTTGTCCTCGGCATCGACGGCCGCGACCGAGTCTTCCATGTCGAGAATCGTGGAGACCGCGGACTCCATGACCATGTCCGCAACGCCGGCCGGATCGTCCTTGCCGATCGCGCTGGTGCGGTCGATCTTCACCTCGACATGCAGGCCGTTGTTGGCGAGCAGCACCGCGCTCGGTGCGGCTGCGTCGCCCTGGAAGCCCGCGAATTGCGCGGCGTTCTTCAGCGCGGTGGCGTTGCCGCTCTTCAGCTTCACCGCGAGCTGGCCTGCGACCACGCTATAGGCGGTGACGTCGGTGTGACTGCCGGTCGCCAACGGCACGGCGGCGTCGAGGAAGGCTTTCGCTTTTGCGATCACCTTGTCGCCGCGCGCCTTGTTGTAGCCCTTGCCGCTCTCGGACGGATCGTGCGGGATCGCGTCGGTGCCGTAGAAGGCGTCATAGAGCGAGCCCCAGCGCGCATTCGCCGCATTCAGCGCGTAGCGTGCGTTGGTCAGGGGCACGACCAGCTGCGGGCCGCACATCTTGCCGATCTCCTCGTCCACATTGGTGGTCTCAACCTTCTGCGTCGCCGGCTCCGGGACGAGATAGCCGATCTCCTTCAGGAAGGCGGTATAGGCGTTGAGGTCGAACGCCTTGCCCTTGTTGGCGCGGTGCCAGTCGTCGATCTTGGCCTGCAGCGTGTCGCGCACCGCCAGCAGCGCGCGGTTCTTCGGGCCCAGCTCCTTGATGATGGCGGCAAGCCCGGCCCAGAACGCATCCGGCGCGATACCCGTCTTCGGGGCCGCTTCCTTGGCGATGAAATCGAACAGGACGGGAGCAATCTTCAATCCGTGGGCGTCGACGCGTTTCATGATGGGCTTTCTCGTTGGAAATGGCTGTTTTTGGCTGCTTTTGACCCGACAGCAGCAAAATGCGCTCCAAGGAGCGGCTTTCGGGGTCTTATTAGCCCCAAAATCGGGGCCGTGAGAAGGCCCCCAAAAGTTGTCAAAATGTCAAGGCGAGGTGGGGGGACGCACGGTGTCATTCCCCGCGAAGGCGGGGAATCCAGTCGCCGAGGCCTTTGGGCTGAATCACTGCAGTCGGTGGAATACTGGGTCGCCCGGTCAAGCCGGGCGACGACAGCGGGGCAGCAGCCCGGCTCAAATATTCGCGGCGAGGTCCACGAGTTCGTCGAACAGCACGCCGGTCGTCTTGAGCATCCGTTCGATCTCGTCCGCCGCCTCGGCGACCGTCCGCGTCGACGTGTCTATCACGAGCTCAGCGGCTTGCGGCGTCTCGTAGTCGTTGAGGATGCCGGTGAACGACGCGAGCGTGCCGGCGCGGGCCTTCTTGTAGTGGCCCTTGGGGTCGCGCTCCTCGCAAATTTCCGCAGGCGTCGCGACGTGGATCTCGCGGAACGAAGTGTCGGCGATGCGGCGCGCGGTGGCGCGGTCCTCGCGGGCGGGCGAGACGGCGGCGACAATGGCGATGTGGCCGTTGCGGGCGAGATGCGTCGCGACTTCAGCGAGACGCCGGATGTTCTCGCTGCGATCGGCGGTCGAGAAGCCGAGATCGCTGTTGAGCCCGGCGCGTAGCGTATCGCCGTCGAGCAGGATCGGCGAGCCGCCATTGCTGAACAGCCGCCGCTCCAGCGCTTTTGCGAGAGTCGACTTGCCGGAAGCGGGGAGACCGGTGAGCCAGACCACGGCGCCGTTGTGACGATAGCGCGCGGAGCGTTCGTCGGGCCGCAGCGCGGATTCCACCGGCACGATGTCGACGGGCACGGCGCGCTGGCCGGCATCGACCGACAGCACGAGACCGCCGCCGGCGATGCGCCCGGACACCTCGATCACGAGACGGCCGGTGCGCGGATTCTCCGTGTAGGGATCGGTGGCAATCGGATTCGAAAGGGAAATGTCGATCTCGCCGACATGGTTGCGCCCGATCGCCTTGTTCTCGACGCTCGACAGCTCGCCCGGATCGACCGCCTTCTCGATTGCGACGACGGTGGCGCGGCTTTCCTTCGGTCCGCAGCGAACCAGGAGCTGGTCGCCCTTGGCCAGCGGCTTGTCGTGCAGCCAGAATATCCGCGCGCGCAGCCGCCGCGTCTCGCGCGGCGCGCTGTTCGTATGCGCGATGATATCGCCGCGTTCGAGGAACAGCTCGCGGTCGAGCGTGATGCCGACCGAGCGGCCCGCACCCTGTCGGCCCGCGACCGGCGTCACCGGCCAGCTCTCGACCGTCTTGATCCTGGCGATCTTGCCGGCGGGCATGATCACGATTTCGTCGCCGGCGACCAGGTTGCCGGATTCGATCCGGCCCGCAACGATGCGGCGATCGTCGAATTTGTAGATCGCCTGCACCGGCAGGCGCAGCGCCAGCGCTTCGAGCGGCCGCGCCGGCTCGAGTCCATCAAGCGCTTCGACCACGGTCGGACCCTTGTACCAGCCGATGCGGTCGGTGCGCTCGGCGACGCCGTCGCCGTCGCGGGCGGAAATCGGGATCACGACCGTGGGCTTCACACCGAGGCCTTGCAGATGCGCCGAGATCTCGTCGCTGATGTCCTTGAAGCGCTCGGCGGAGAAGCCGACGCGGTCCATCTTGTTGACGACGACCGCGACCTGCTTCACGCCGAGCAGATGCAGGAGATAGCCGTGCCGCCTTGTCTGATCGCGCACGCCTTCGAGCGCGTCGATGATCAGCACCGCGCCGTCGGCCTGCGAGGCGCCGGTGATCATGTTGCGCAGGAATTCGGCGTGGCCGGGTGCGTCGATCAGCACGATGTCGCGCGAATTGGTGCGGAAGCGGATCTGCGTGGTGTCGATAGTAATGCCCTGGTCGCGCTCGGTCTGCAGCGCGTCGAGCAGGAACGACCATTCGAACGGCATGCCGCGCCGCGCGCTGACAGCCTTGAGCATGTCGAGCTTGCCGTCGGGCAGGCTGCCGGTCTCGTGCAAGAGGCGGCCGACCAGCGTCGACTTGCCGTGGTCGACATGGCCGACGATGACGATGCGGACCTGCGGACGCGTGGTGCCGTTCGGGGTCGCAGGCGATGCGGGGGTGACGATCATGTTCATACGACGCTCGCGTCCTTGATCAGAGATAGCCGGCGACGCGCAGGCGCTCGAAAGCGTCCTCGGTCTCGTGGTCGAGCGCACGGCCGGAACGTTCCGGCACCTTGGTCTGCTCGAGCTCGATCAGGATCTCGTCGATGTTCGACGCGTTTGAGGCGACCGGATTGGTGATGTCCTGATCGCCCAGCGAGCGATAGCGCTTGCCGTTTTGCGACAGATACAGCGGGATGATCGGGATGTTCTCGCGCTTGGTGTAGGCCCAGATATCGGACTCGGTCCAATGCAGGATCGGATGGATGCGCAAATGCGCGCCTTGCGGCGGCGACGCATTGAAATGATCCCAGAACTCCGGCGGCTGGTCGCGCACGTCCCAATTGCCCTCGAGGCCGCGCGGAGAGAACACGCGCTCCTTGGCGCGCGTCGCCTCCTCGTCGCGGCGAATGCCGGCAATCAGGCCGTCGAAACCGTATTTGCCGAGCGCCATCTTGAGGCCCTCGGTCTTGCGCGCGGCGGAACGGGCGGCGGGCGGCAGCGTTGGGTCGACGGCATCAATCGGCGGGCAGGGCTCGACGCGCAGATCGAGATCCCATTCCTTGCCGTAGTGATCGCGAAAGCGATACATCTCCGGAAACTTCTTGCCGGTGTCGACATGGAGGGCCGGGAACGGCAGACGGCCGAAGAACGCCTTGCGCGCCAGCCAGATCATGACGTTGGAGTCCTTGCCGAGCGACCACAGCAGGGCGATCTTCTTCAAACGGGCAAAAGCCTCGCGGAAGATGTAGATGCTCTGGGCCTCGAGCTGGTCGAGATGGTCCATGCTCGGTGCCAGGTCTGCAGAAAATTCTTGCGCGGGCACGCGCTCGGCGAGAGCGGGGCTGCTCAACCCGCCAGCAGTGGAATTGTCCTTGAGAAGATGCATCTCTGCCACTTTGCGTTTGGAGGCGAAAATTCTATAGTTGCGGTGCAAGTCAGAAGAAAAAATTTTCTCTTTGCGCGCTCGAAACGACACATATATAGAAAATAATTCCAGTCAACCCCGGATGTGGGGGAAGCGAGTATCGTATGCGGTTCTTGCCCGTGTTCCTCGATCTCAAGGCCGGTCCGGTGGTCCTCATCGGTGCGGGTGAGCTTTTGCGCGCCAAGCTGCGCGTGCTCACTGCGGCCGGTGCGCGCATTCGCGTGCATGCGATCGACGGCAATCAGGATCTGGGTCTGAGCTCCGAGGACGCCGCGCGTATCGACATTGCGGCGGCCGATCCACTGACCGCCGATCTCTCGGGAATCATCGCCGTCGTTTGCGCCGGCGCAGGCGATGTCGGCGTGGCGATGTCGGCCCGCGCCAAGGCGCTCGGCCTGCCCGTCAACGTCATGGACGATCTCGAGCATTCCAGCTTCATCTTTCCGGCGATCGTCGATCGCGGCGATGTCGTGGTCGCTATCGGCACCGGCGGCACGTCGCCGGTGGTGGCGCGGCGCGTGCGCGAGAAGATCGAGGCGCTGCTGCCGGCGCGCATCGGCGAACTCGCCGAGTTCATCGGCGGCTTCCGCAAATCCATCAACGAACGTATTGCCGAGTTTCCGCTGCGCCGCCGCTTCTGGGAGCGCGTCATCGACGGCCCGATTGGCGCTGCCATTCTGGCCGGCCGCAAAGGCGACGCGGACGCAGCGCTCAAGGCGATTTCCGATCCATCCGCTTTCGCGCGGGCCGACAAGCCGGAAGGATCTGTCGCGCTGGTCGGCGCCGGTCCAGGTGATCCGGATTTGCTCACCATCAAGGCGCTGCGCGCGCTCCAGGATGCCGATATCGTCTTCCACGACGAGCTGGTCTCGCCTGAAATTCTCGATCGCATCCGCCGTGACACGACGCGTGTGCCCGTCGGCCGCCGCGTCGGCAAGCCCGGCATCGGGCAGGACGCCATCAACAAGCGCATGATCGAGGCCGCGCAATCCGGCCAGCGTGTGGTGCGGCTGAAGGGCGGCGATCCCTTCGTGTTCGGCCGTGGCGGCGAAGAAGTCGAAGCGCTGCGTGCTGCCGGCGTTGCCTATTCGATCATTCCCGGCATTACCGCAGGCCTCGGCGGTGCCGCCGATTTCGAGGTGCCGCTGACCTACCGTCACGAAGCAACCCGCATCACCTTCCTCACCGCGCACAAGGCGCGCGACGCGGAAGTCGTGGACTGGTCGACGCTGACCGACGCCAGGATGACCGTCGTGGTCTACATGGGCATGACGGCTGCGCCCGCTATACGCGCTGGCCTGTTTGCCGCCGGCCGTTCGCCGGAGACGCCGGTCGGCGTGTTCGCCCGCGTCACGCGCCCCGATGCGCAAGGCGCGATCGGCACGCTGCGCGACCTGCCTGAGCTGGTGCGACGGACCAACGGCGGGCCTGCCATTCTCATCATCGGCGATGTGGTTCGGCATGCCGGATCGCTTCGCCGCCAAACCCCAAAGCAAATCATCTCTGACCTATTGGATGCAGCCGAATGACCTCCCCGCTTGAACAGAAAAAGATCAAAATCGCCGGCCCCTCGGTCGTGACCGCCAATCGCACCTGGGACGGCATCGTGGTGTACCGCACCGCCGCCAAGGGCTGGTCTGCCGACCTCTCGGAAGCCGCGATCGTGCGCAACTCCGACGAGGCGAAAGCGTTGCTTGCGGAGTCCGTGGCCGATGACGTGGGCGCGATCGGTCCCTATATCGCCCCGGTACAGGTCGGCGCCGACGGCAAGGTCGAGCCCGGCAATCTGCGCGAACAGATCCGCCGCACCGGCGTGACCATCGGACAGCCGGTCCAGGTTTAAGGCATTCTCTCATGTACGCTTACGACGAAATTGACCGCACGCTCGTCAACGAGCGCGTCTCGGAATTCCGCGACCAGGTGAAGCGCCGCCTGTCCGGCGAGCTCACCGAGGACGAGTTCAAGATCCTGCGGCTGCAGAACGGCGTCTATCTGCAACTGCACGCCTACATGTTCCGCGTCGCGATCCCCTACGGGACGCTGGCGTCCAACCAGTTGCGGGCGCTCGCCCACGTCGCGCGCAAATACGACCGCGGCTACGGCCATTTCACGACGCGGCAGAACATCCAGTTCAACTGGATCAAGCTCGCCGAGCTGCCGGATGCGCTGGCCGATCTCGCCGAGGTCGGCATCCATGCGATGCAGACCTCCGGCAACAACATGCGCAACGTCACCTCGGACCAGTGGGCCGGCGTCGCGCCCGGCGAGATCGAGGATCCCCGCATCTGGTCGGAGCTGATCCGCCAGCACACCACGCTGCATCCGGAATTCTCGTTCCTGCCGCGCAAGTTCAAGATCGCGATCACCGCGTCGGACCACGACCGCGCCGCGATCAAGATCCACGACATCGGGCTGAAGCTGATCAAGAACGAGAAGGGCGAGACCGGCTTCGAGGTTCTGGTCGGCGGCGGGCTCGGGCGCACGCCGTTCATCGGCAAGACCATCAAGCACTTCGTGCATGGCCGCGACATTCTCAGCTATATCGAAGCGATCCTGCGCGTCTACAACCAGTACGGCCGCCGCGATAACATCTACAAGGCGCGCATCAAGATCCTGGTGCACGAGCTCGGCATCGAGAAGTTCTCGCGCGAAGTCGAGGAGGAGTGGCAGCACATCCGCAACTCCTCGCTCCAGATCGACGACGAGGTGGTCGAGGACATCCGCTCGCGCTTCACCTATCCCGCCTACGAGAAGCTGCCGCACAATCCGGACGAGCTGCGCCAGGCCGCGGCCGATCCGGATTTCGAGGCGTGGCGCAAGAACTCGGTGGCCCCGCACAAGGTCCAGGGCTATTCCATTGTCACGATCTCGCTGAAGCCGATCGGCGCGCCTCCGGGCGATGCCACCGCCGAGCAAATGGATGCGCTCGCCGATCTCGCCGACAGATATTCCTTCGGGGAGATCCGCGTCGGCCACGAGCAGAACCTCGCTTTGCCGCACGTTGCCAAGCGCGACCTGCCGGCGCTGTGGAAGGCGCTCGACAAGCTCGGCTTGGCGACGCCGAACGTCAATCTGATCACCGACATCATCGCCTGCCCGGGGCTCGACTACTGCTCGCTGGCCAATGCGCGCTCAATCCCGATCGCGCAGGAGCTGACGCGGCGTTTCGCCAATCACGAGCTGGCCAATTTGATCGGCCGGTTGCACATCAACATCTCCGGCTGCATCAACGCCTGCGGCCATCACCATGTCGGTCACATCGGCATTCTCGGCGTCGAGAAGAACGGCGAGGAGGTCTACCAGATCACCATCGGCGGGCGCGCCGACGAAAGCGCAGCGCTCGGCAATCTGATCGGCCCCGGCGTCAAGTTCGACGAGGTCGCCGACGTCGTCGAGGACATCGTGGAAGCTTATCTGGCGCTGCGCGAGCGGCCCGAAGAGCTGTTCATGGACACCGTAAAGCGCCTCGGCGTCGAACCCTTCAAGGAGCGCGTTTATGCCACTCGTTAACGGCGGAAAGATCGCCGACGACAGCTTCGTCAAGCTCGCCGTCGACACGCCGCTGCCCGAGGGCGGCGACATCCTGGTGCCGGCCGAACGCTTCGTGGGCGAGGCGGATACGTTGCTCAAGCGGAACGGCAAGGTCGGCGTGATCTGGCCGAACAATCGCGACATCGCCGAGCTGGTGCCCTATCTCGGCAAGATCGCCGTCGTCGCGCTGGTGTTCCCGACCTTCCGCGACGGACGCGCCTACAGCCAGGCGCGGCTGCTGCGCGAGCGCTACAATTACCGCGGCGAATTGCGTGCGACGGGCCAGATCCTGCGGGACCAGTTCGTGTTCATGCTGCGCGCGGGCTTCGATTCCTTCGACGTCAAGAAGCAGGCCGACGCGGAAGCCTTCATGCAGACCGCGAAGCGCTACTCGGTGTTCTACCAGCCCACCGGTGACGGCCGGATCACGGCGCTGCACCGGCGCATGCAACTGCGTCATTCCGAGGGTGTCGGCACGTGAACGCAATCGCCTCTCCGGTGTCGTCAATCTCCGTCTCGGCGCTGCCCTCGGCGGAGGAGCTCGATCGCGCCTTGCGCGATGCCTCGCCCGCCGAAATCATCGCCGCTGCGTTGAAGACGGTCGGTCGCGACAAGCTCGCGCTGGTGTCGTCCTTCGGCACGGAATCGGCGACGCTGCTGAAGGTCATGGCCGACGTCGATCCGGCGATCCCGGTGATCTTCCTCGACACCGGCTGGCTGTTCGAGGAGACGCTGACCTATCGCGACACGCTGATCGCGACGCTGGGCCTGAAGGACGTCCGCTCGATCAAGCCTGCCGAGGAGACGCTGTCGCGCGAGGATCCCGACCGCGACCTCTGGTTCTCCGATCCCGACGCCTGCTGCCGTATTCGCAAGGTCGAGCCGTTGGCGCGGGCGCTGAAGCCGTTCGATGCGTGGCTCAACGGCCGCAAGCGCTTCCAGGGCAGCGCGCGCGCCGGCATTCCAGTGGTCGAGGACGATGGTGCACGGTTGAAGTTCAATCCCTTCGCCAATGTTTCGCGCGAGGAACTTGAAGCGATCTTCGCCCGTGCCAAATTGCCGCGTCATCCTCTGGTTGCGTCGGGATTCCTGTCGGTTGGGTGTATGCCTTGCACGAGCAGAACGGCCGAAGGCGAGGATGAGCGTGCCGGTCGCTGGCGCGGCCGGGCCAAGACGGAATGCGGCATCCACACGATGAAGACTTCGTAGCATGGTCACGCTGCCCTGCTACGAACAAGAAAATCCGGTTCCGTTGACTTAAGCGCGTTTCGACCCGAGTTATGCCTGCCATCGATGACGCCGACGTCATTGATGTGAATGGAGATGGACATGATGCGCCGTATCGTTCCGCTCGCGGCAGGACTGCTCGTGACAGGCTTGTTGGCAAGCTCGGCTCTCGCCGCTGACATCAATCTGCTGAATGTGTCGTACGATCCGACGCGTGAGCTCTATGTCGAGTTCAACAAGGCGTTCGCGGCAGCCTATCAGAAGGAAACCGGCAAGAGCGTCGAGATCAAGCAGTCGCATGGCGGCAGCGGTTCGCAGGCGCGCGCCGTGATCGACGGATTGCAGGCCGACGTGGTGACGCTTGCGCTCGCCTACGACATCGACGCCATCGCCGGCAAAGGCCTCGCGACGGCTGATTGGCAGAAGCGGTTGCCGCAAAACTCGTCGCCCTATACCTCGACCATCGTGTTTCTGGTCCGCAAGGGCAATCCGAAGGGCATCAAGGACTGGGACGATCTGCTCAAGCCGGGCATTGCCGTGATCACGCCGAACCCGAAGACATCAGGCGGCGCGCGCTGGAATTATCTGGCGGCCTGGGGCTTTGCGCAGAAGAAATACGGCTCGGCGGACAAAGCCAAGGATTTCATCGGAAAGCTCTATCAGCAGGTGCCGGTGCTCGACACCGGCGCGCGCGGCGCGACCGTGACCTTCGTCGAGCGCGGCGTCGGCGACGTGCTGCTCGCCTGGGAGAACGAGGCGTACCTGGCGCTCAAGGAATTCGGTCCGGAAAAATTCGAGATCGTGGCGCCGCCGCTCTCGATCCTGGCGGAACCGCCCGTGACGATCGTCGACAAGGTTGCCGATAAAAAAGGCACCCGTAACGCCGCCGACGCCTACCTGCAATATTGGTATACCAAGGAAGGTCAGGAAATCGCGGCGCGCAACTTCTATCGTCCGCGCGATCCCGAGATCGCAAAGAAACACGAAAACTCCTTCGCGAAGGTCGAGCTGTTCACGATCGACGAACTTTTCGGCGGCTGGACCAAGGCGCAGAAGGAACATTTTGCCGACGGCGGCGTCTTCGATCAGATCTACAAGAACTGATCGGGCGCTGTCGGCGGGGCTTAAACAGGGGGCCTGGTGAGCGCAATCGCAGCACGACGCCGGACATTGCCGGGCTTCGGTCTCACCATGGGGCTGACGCTGTCCTGGCTGTCGATCATCATCCTGATTCCGCTCGCGGGCCTGTTCCTGAAATCGCTTGAGCTGAGCCCCGAGCAGTTCTGGAACATCCTCTCCAGCCGCCGCACCCTGAATGCGTTGCGCGTATCCTTTGGACTCGCCTTTGCGGCCGCCTGCGTCAATCTCGTGATGGGCAGCATCATCGTCTGGGCGCTGGTGCGTTACCGCTTCCCGGGAAGGCGGCTGTTCGATGCCATCGTCGACGTGCCATTTGCGCTGCCGACGGCGGTCGCCGGCGTCGCGCTGACCGCGTTGTTCGCCGAGAAGGGCTGGCTCGGCGCGCCGCTTGCGGCGGCCGGCATCAAGGTGGCGTTCACACCTGTCGGCATCTTCGTCGCCATGATCTTCATCGGTATCCCCTTCGTGGTGCGCACCGTGCAGCCGGTGCTCCAGGACCTCGACCCTGAGATCGAGGAGGCCGCCGGAAGTCTTGGCGCGAGCCGCTGGCAGACCATCATCCGCGTGATCCTGCCCTCGCTCGGCCCGGCGCTGCTCACGGGGCTGGCGCTCGCCTTCGCACGCGCCGTCGGCGAATACGGCTCGGTGATCTTCATCGCCGGCAATCTGCCCAACGTCTCCGAGATCGCGCCGCTGCTGATCGTGATCCGCCTCTCCGAATTCCGCTATGCCGACGCGACCGCCATCGCGGTGGTCATGCTGGTCGTGTCTTTCGTCATCATCTTCGCCGTCAACCGGCTCCAGCGCTGGGCGCAGAGCCGGATCCCGGCACGCTGAGGGCGGATCATGACGATGCAGATCGCAGATTCGGTTCCGCTCTCGGCTCCCGACGCCAAGGCACGCGCGCATGCGGCGGCCGCGCGGAACAACCTGCGCACCGAACCGCGCGCGGTCCGCATCGTCATCATCGCGCTGGCGATGACCTTTCTCTCTGTCTTCGTCGTGCTGCCGCTGGTCGTGGTGTTCGCGCAGGCTTTCTCGAAGGGAGTCCTCGCCTATTTCGCCGCGCTGGCCGACCCGGAAGCGCTTTCCGCAATCAAGTTGACGCTGTTGGTTGCGGCAATTTCCGTCGGCCTCAATCTTGTCTTCGGCCTGGTCGCGGCCTGGGCGATTTCAAAATTCGAATTCTCGGGCAAGACCTTCCTGATCACGCTGATCGATTTGCCATTCTCGGTCAGCCCCGTCATCTCGGGCCTCGTCTTCGTGCTGCTGTTCGGCGCGCAGGGCTATTTCGGCGGCTGGCTGCGCGATCATGATATCCAGATCCTGTTCGCGGTGCCCGGCATCGCGCTTGCGACCACCTTCGTGACCTTCCCCTTCGTGGCGCGTGCGTTGATCCCGCTGATGCAGGAGCAGGGCACGCAAGAGGAGGAGGCCGCGATCTCGCTCGGCGCCTCGGGCCTGCAGACCTTCTTCCGCGTCACGCTGCCCAACATCAAATGGGGCGTGCTCTACGGCGTCCTGCTCTGCAATGCGCGCGCGATGGGCGAGTTCGGCGCGGTCTCAGTGGTCTCCGGCCATATCCGCGGCGAGACCAACACGATGCCGCTGCTGGTCGAGATTCTCTACAACGAATACCAGTTCGTCGCGGCGTTCGCGATCGCCTCGCTGCTGGCGATGCTGGCGCTGATCACGCTGATCGCGAAAACCGTTCTGGAAAATCACCTCGACGAAGGACACGACGCAAGTGAGCATTGAAGTCAGGAATCTCGTCAAGAAGTTCGGCAGCTTCAAAGCCCTCGACGGCGTCGACCTCAAGGTCAATGACGGCGAGCTGCTGGCGCTGCTCGGTCCGTCCGGCTCGGGCAAAACAACGCTGCTGCGCATCATCGCCGGCCTCGACTGGCCCGATTCCGGTGAGGTGTCTTTCAACGGCGAGGATGCGCTGGCGCAGGGGGCGCGCGAGCGGCACGTCGGATTCGTGTTCCAGCACTACGCGCTATTCCGCCACATGACGGTGTTCGAGAACGTCGCCTTCGGGCTGCGCGTGCAGCCGCGCGCGATCCGCAAGGACGAAGCGACCATCCGCGCGCGCGTCAAGGAGCTGCTCGATCTCGTGCAGCTCGACTGGCTCGCCGACCGTTATCCGAGCCAGCTCTCCGGCGGCCAGCGCCAGCGCATCGCGCTGGCCCGCGCGCTCGCGATCGAGCCGCGCATCCTGCTGCTCGACGAACCCTTCGGCGCGCTCGACGCCAAGGTGCGCAAGGAGCTGCGCAAATGGTTGCGTTCGCTGCACCATGAGATCAACGTCACCTCGATCTTCGTCACCCATGACCAGGAGGAGGCACTCGAAGTCGCCAACCGCGTGGTGGTGATGGACAAGGGCAAGATCGAGCAGATCGGCTCGCCCGATGACGTCTATGAGAGCCCCGCGACCGCCTTCGTCCACAGCTTCATCGGCGAATCCATCGAGCTTCCGGTCCTGATCGCCGACGGTCTCATCACGCTCGGCGACCGGCCGCTGCAGCTCGCGGCAGATGGCCTTGCGCCTGGCGCGTCAAGACTGTTCGTGCGGCGACACGACATGCTGGTCGGCCCGCCCGGCAGCGGGGCCTTCGAGGGCGCCGTGCGGCATGTCCGGAATTTCGGTCCCGTACAGCGGGCCGAGGTGGCACTCGCTGGCGGCGAGACCATCGAGATCGACGCGCCCCGCGACAGGGAACTGCGCGCCGGCGACACGATCGGCCTGGAGCCCCGCCGCTACCGGATATTTGCGGGCACCTGAGCGGGATCAAAGGGTCAATTTTTCCTCAATATTCACCTTTCAGCCACGGTTGGTATGCAACAACGGCCCCTGATTTTGGGGGCTCCTGTTCATGCGCGCCGCGGCCGCAATACTCATCACTTTGCTGCTCGCCGGCTGCGCCGGCAACGAAGCACCGGTCCAGCAACCCTCGATGTATGCCGATATGGCTGTCCCGGGCGCAAAGCTCGATGCGCAGGCGGCAGCGATCATGATTTCGCAATACCGCCAGAACAACGGGCTCGGGACCGTCGTGATCGACCCCGAATTGATGCGGCTCGCCGAATCCCAGTCCCAGGCCATGGCAGCGGCCAACAAGATGGACCATGACGTCCGCGCGCCGCTGGCCAAGCGCCTCAGCGCCGGCGGCTATCCGGCGACCGTTGCAGTCGAGAACGTCTCGGCTGGCTATCATACGCTGGCGGAAGCGTTTTCGGGTTGGCGCGACTCGCCCCCCCACCGCGCCAACATGCTCAAGAGCGGTGTCACAAAATTAGGCATCGCGGCGGGCTATGCTCCCGGCACCAAATACAAGGTGTTCTGGACCATGATCCTGGCCTCGACGGACTCCCGATAAGCCAGACTTGATCCCGGGATGCATTGACGCCGCGGCAGACTGTCGCCACGGTCGCTCGCCATCTGCTACTGTTCCCGCATGACCGATCATAGTCCAGAAGTCGCAACAATCCCCGCGAACGCGCAACGTGTCCTGGTCCTCCAGGGCGGCGGCGCGCTCGGCTCCTATCAGGCCGGCGCCTATCAGTCGCTCTGCCATGCCGGCTTCGAGCCGGACTGGGTCGCCGGCATCTCGATCGGCGCGGTCAACGCCGCGATCATCGCCGGCAACGAAGGGCAGACGCGCGTCAAGCGGCTCAAGGAATTCTGGGAGATGGTCTCCGCGCCGGTGCCGTGGAAGCCGATCGGCAAGAGCGATCACAGCCGCGAACTGTTCAACTCGACCAGCGCCGCATTGATCGCGACCTTCGGCGTGCCAGGCTTCTTCACGCCGCGCATCCCGCCCGCGCCGCTCTGGCCGCCCGGCAGCCCGCAGGCCGAGAGCTATTACGACACCGCACCGCTGAAGAAGACGCTGGAGCGACTGGTCGATTTCGACCGCATCAACGATCTGAAGACGCGGCTGTCGGTCGGCGCGGTCGGCGTCACCTCAGGCAACTTCAAATATTTCGACAATTTCGAGTTCAGGAAGCTCGGCAAGAAAATCGGCCCCGAGCACATCATGGCCTCCGGCGCGCTACCGCCCGGGTTTCCGTCCATCGTCATCGAGGGCGAGCATTATTGGGACGGCGGCATCGCCTCCAATACGCCGCTCGACTACGTGCTGGACGCCGAGACCGACCGCGATCTCCTGATCTTCCAGATCGACCTGTTCAGCGCGCGCGGCGATCTGCCGACCTCGCTGCTCGAGGCGACCGAGCGCGAGAAGGACATCCGCTTCTCCAGCCGCACGCGGATGAACACCGACAAGAACAAGCAGGTGCACAACGCCCGCAGGGCCGTGCGCGACCTGATTTCCAAATTGCCCGATTATCTCAAGAACGACCCTTCCGTGGAATTCCTTGCCAAGGTATCGCGCGAAAGCACCGTGACTGTGGTGCACCTGATCTACCGCAGCAAGAATTACGAATCCTCGTCCAAGGATTACGATTTCTCGCATGTCGCGATGGTCGAGCATTGGGAAGCCGGCGTGCGTGACGTGCATCTGTCGATGCGCCACAAGGACTGGCTCGAGCGGCCGCAATCCGGCGAGACCATGGTGACCTACGATCTCACGGGGGACGTCACTGCGCCCCCGCCAAAAAGGAGCGAGTAATATGGGAAGTCTGTCAGGCAAGAATGCCGTCGTGACCGGTTCGACCAGCGGCATCGGGCTTGCCTATGCGCGCGCTTTCGCCGCCGCCGGCGCCAACGTCGTCATCAACGGGTTCGGCTCGCCGGAGGACATCGAGAAGGAGCGCGCCAAGATCGAGTCCGATTTCGGCGTGAAGGCAGTCTATTCGCCCGCCGACATGACCAAGCCGGCCGAGATCGCCGGGATGATCGCGCTCGGCGAGAAGAGCTTTGGTTCGGTCGACATCCTCGTCAACAATGCCGGCATCCAGTTCGTCTCGCCCATCGAGGAATTCCCGCCGGAGAAATGGGACCAGATCATCGCGATCAACCTGTCCTCGGCGTTCCATGCCATTCGCGCAGCCGTCCCCGGCATGAAGAAGAAGGGCTGGGGCCGCATCATCAATACCGCTTCCGCGCACTCGCTGGTCGCTTCGCCCTTCAAGTCGGCCTATGTGTCGGCCAAGCACGGCATCGCCGGCCTGACCAAGACCGTGGCGCTCGAGGTCGCGACCAGCAAGATCACCTGCAACTGCATCAGCCCCGGCTATGTCTGGACGCCGCTGGTGGAGAAGCAGATCCCCGACACCATGAAGGCCCGCAATCTCACGCGCGACCAGGTCATCAACGACGTGCTGCTCGATGCGCAGCCGACCAAGGAGTTCGTCACCTCCGAGCAGGTCGCAGCCCTCGCGCTGTTCCTGTGCGGCGACGATGCCGCGCAGATCACCGGCAGCAACCTGTCGATCGACGGCGGCTGGACCGCGGAGTAGAGCGCGACGGCTGGCAAATGGCGGAGCCGAGCTCCGCCGTTTTCGTTCAGTGCGTCCAGGCCAGCGCCGTCTCGAATGCCGAGGACAGGTGCAGCTCCGCGAACATGATCTTGCCGGCGACCACGAACAGCACGCAGGCAAGGGTCAGGCGCAGCACCGTCTCGGGGACGCGCGTCGCGCTGAAGCTGCCGACGATGATGCCGGGCAGCGAGCCCAACAGCAGCACGCCCATCAGCGCCCAATCCACGTCGCCAAGCGCCCAGTGCCCCATTCCGGCGATCAGCGTCAGCGGGACGGCATGGGCGATGTCGGAGCCGACGATGGTCGCCACCGGCAGGCGCGGATAGAGCAGCAGCAGAACGGTGACGCCGACCGCGCCGGCGCCGACCGATGAAATCGAGACCAGCACGCCGAGCACGATTCCGGTGACGACGGTTGCGATCGCGGTGGTGCGGTCATCGACCTGCTCCAGGCGCCGGCGATAGCGCTCCATGATCGATCTGCGGAAGATCAGCGAGGTCGCGGTCAGCAGCAGCGCGAAGCAGAGCACGAGGTTGACGAGATTGCGCTCGGAATCGCTCTTGAGGTCGAGCTTCCACAGCACGAGCAGCGTCAGCGCGCTCGCCGGAAGGCTGCCGCAGGCGAGCCGCAGCACCGCCGGCCAGTGCACGCTGCGCGACCAGCCATGCACCAAGCTGCCGCCGGTCTTGGTGGCGGCGGCATAGAGCAGGTCGGTGCCGACCGCGGTCGATGGATGAATCCCGAACAGCAGGATCAGCAGCGGCGTCATCAACGAACCGCCGCCGACGCCGGTCATCCCGACCAGCAGGCCGACGCCGAACCCGGAGGCGACGTAGAGTGGATCGATCATGTCCAGGGAATCTTAGGTTTATCTCGTCAGTTGGGCAATATGACGTAGAATAAACTTTCCCTGCAGCGCAACCGATTGGGGGTAATAAGAAAAATCGTGCTGCGCTCCTGGCGATAGGTAGGCATTTCGCGTTGTTCCCGGGCGCGCTTCGAAGCAGCCGTTCCCCGAGGGCAGCACGCGAGGCAGGCGGAAGTCTATTTCCCGAACGCCAGCACGTGCAGGCCGAGCCGCTGCCGCACGATCCAGAACAGCAGCACCGTCTCGAAACTGAGCGAGATCGAGGTCGCGGCCGCAGCACCATGGCCGCCGAAGCGCGGCACCAGCGCGATGCAGAGCACCAGGTTCATCGCAAAGGCCAGCGCATAGGCCAGCGCGCAGATCTTCTGCTGGCCGAGCATGTTGAGCAGCCGTTCGACCGGGCCGATCGCGGATCGGACCACGAGGCCAATGGCGGCGACGAACATGATGTCGTAGCCGACCACGAATTGAGGCCCGAACAGCCAGAGCAGCGGCTTGCCGAGCGCGAGCAGCACGATGGTCGCCGCCAGCGACGGCCAGAACGTCCAGTTGATTGCATGCGCCACGTAAGCCGACAGCCGCGCCTTGTCGCCGCTTGCATTGTATTCGGCGAAGCGATGCGCGGTCGTCGCCGACATCGCGTAGTGGATGAAGGAGACCAGCGCGAGCGTCTTCACCACGGCGAAATAGACGCCGACCTCGTCGGAGGGGCGGAACTGCTGAAGCACCAGCACGTCGGTGTAGGACAGCAGCAGGTAGAAGCTTTCGACCAGCAGGATCGGCAGCGAGACGGCGAGCCAGCCGCTGACGTCGTAGGCCTTGGGACCGGGCTCGATGTGACCAGCGAGCTTGCGGTTCAGCACCACCATCTGCCCGGTCATCGCGATCCACACCGCGCCGGCACTCGCGATCATCGCGGCGACCGCGCCGAGATGATAGCCGAGCAGGAAGGCGCAGGCCGTGATGCCGATGATCAGCGCCTGGCGGATGATGAATTGCGGCATCAGGCCGAGCTGCATCCAGTCATGCGAGCGCGCGATGCCGTCCTGGGTGTTGGCGACGACGAAAGCGGGCAGCGTCATGCAGCCGATATAGAGCGGCAGCTCTTCGGCCGGCTCGATCCAGGGTGACAGCAATTTGACGAGACCGGCGAGGCCGAGCGAGACCAGCGCGGAAACGGCAAAGGTCAGCCAACGGCTGCCCGAGAGAAAGCCGCGCAGCAGCGCATGCTCGCCACGGGCGAGGTATTCCGGGATGATTTTTTGCGCGGAAGCCGAGATGCCAAAGTCCATCATGCTGCCGAGCAGCAGCACCCAGGTCCAGACATAGACATAGACGCCGTAGTCCGACGTCCCCATCCAGCGCGCGAGCAGAACCTGAGAGAAATATGCAAGGCCGGCGCTGATCACGCGGATGACGAAGATGGTGCCGGCCAGCCGCCGCGTCAGCGATGCTTCGCTCGACCCGCCCGTTAATTTTTCGCGCAGCCGCGCGATGAGGCCGGCAGGTCCGGTCGTTGCGGGTTCTGCATCCATCACGGCCAAATCGAAGGGTCCCCGAGGCGCGCACGAGTGCTGCGGCAGACTTGCCGCAGGAGCCCTGGGGATTAGCAACCATTCGTTAAGATTCGGTTGGATCAAGGATGTCGTCCTGGCGAATGCCAGGACCCATACCGCGTGATCTGTCAGGAGGAATTGGGTAGCAGTTCCAAAGAAGGAGTCTTCGCCAAACTAATCCCTGGGGTAATGGGTCCCGGCCTGCGCCGGGACGACAACTAATCCAAATTGGTATTGAACTCGTACGACTTCTCCGGTCCGACCAGCGTGAACTTCAGCGCTGCGCCGTCGGGCTTGGCGCCCGGCGGCAGTCCGTCGAGTTCGAAAGAAAATCGCTTCACGCCCGGTGGGCTGGGCTCGACCGGCGCCGGGATCGGCAACGCCCAATCGGGCGTCGGACCTTCCACATAGAGATTGACGGTGCGCGCATCCGGCACGACGACGTCCACCACCACATTCTTGGGCCCGTCGCGCTTGACGTCCCGGATGGTGAGCGGATTGGGATCGCCGATCGTGGCAGGCTTGGGCACGGTGTCGAGCGCTGCACGCAAATTGGCGTCCTCGGTCGAGGCGACGCTGTTGAAGCCAAGCTCGGCGCGGGCCTCGACCGGAATGCAAAGCTTTTCGCACACCGCATAATTGATCTCGGCGCGCAACGTCACCGGCTTGTCAGCCGCCTTGGCGATGATGCGCAGGGGCAGCACGATCTGGTCGTGATAGCCGATCGAATGGCCGCCCGCGCCGTCGTCGAATTTCTGCGGGGCCGGCCACATCACCGTCACCGCCTCGACATTGTCGGATTTCGAGAAATCGAAGCGCGGCGGAACGCCGGAATCGCCCGGCATGCGCCAATAGGTTTTCCAGCCGGGCTGGATCTGGAAGGCGATACCGCCGAGCAGGACGGCGCCGCTGCGCGATCCCGCCAGCAACCGCACCGCGGAATGTCCATCGCGCTGCCACGGCGATGCGTCGTTGGCATGGGCCGCAAGCGCCAGCGACGACGCGAGCAGGGTTGTCGCGACGCCAATCGCCGCACGCCGGGGAACTCTTGTCAGCATGGTACGTCTTTACAGGGTCACCCCGCGGCAAACCATTGAATTGCTTGTGATGGATGCACTTGAATCAAGGCCCTGCAAGCCTTGATTTGACAGCGGCCCGGCCCGACATCAGGATAGGAATTGAAACCGGAGTGCTTCACCGATGGCTCCCACAGGCAAGAGGACGGGCGAAAGCACCCGCAAGTCAGCCCCCGCGCTCCCGAGTTCGGCGGGCTACCTCGACGGCCAGCTGTTGATCGCCATGCCCGTGATGGGCGACGAGCGCTTCGAGCGCTCGGTGATCTATCTCTGCGCCCACTCCGCCGAAGGCGCGATGGGCATCATCGTCAACCACCCGGCCGGCAGCATCGACTTCCCCGAGCTGTTGCAGCAGCTCGGCATCATCAACAAGGGCGAGCACATCAAGCTGCCTGAGAACGCCGAAAGCATGAAGGTGCTGCGCGGCGGTCCGGTCGATACCGGCCGCGGCTTCGTGCTGCACTCCAGCGATTTCTACATCGAGAACGCGACGCTCCGGATCGACGACGGCGTCTGCCTCACCGCGACCGTCGACATCCTGCGCGCCATCGCCAACGGCTCCGGCCCCAAGCACGCCATCCTCGCGCTCGGTTATGCCGGCTGGGCGCCCGGCCAGCTCGAGACCGAAATCCAGAGCAACGGCTGGCTGCATTGCGACGCGGATTCGGATTTGATCTTCGGCGATGACGTCGACGAAAAATACGGGCGCGCACTGCGCAAGATCGGCATCGATCCCGGCATGCTCTCGAACGAGGCCGGGCACGCCTAGCGCCTCGCTGTCATGCCCCGCGAAGGCGGGGCATCCAGTACGCCGCGGCGCATCGGTTCTATCACAACTGTCTCGGAGTACTGGATCGCCCGGTCAAGCTGGGCGATGACACCGATTGCTGAGTAACGCCTACTCCGCCGCCTGCTGCTGGACCGTCGGCTCCGTGCCTGCGACCGTCGCGCGGCGCATGTCGCGGGGCTGCGACTGGTCGTAGCGGCGGACGCGGTGCATGGTCTGGCGGTTGTCCCACATCACGAGGTCATGCAGCGTCCATTTGTGGACGTAGACGAACTCGCTCTGGGTCGCGTGCTCGTTGAGATCGCGCAGCAGCAGCCGACCCTCGGGGACGCTCATGCCGACGATCTTGCCGGCATGCGATGAGAGATAGAGCGACTTGCGGCGATGAACGGGATGGGTGCGCACGAGACGTTGCAGCACCGGCTTGAACATCTGCTTCTCATCGTCGGTGTATTCGGTGAAGCCGAGCGATCCCCGCGAATACATCAGCGAGTGCTCGCAGACGAGGTCCTCGATCTCCGCCTTGGTCTCGTCGTCAAGCGCGTCATAGGCCGCGCGCATGTCGGCGAATTCGGTGTTGCCGCCCTTCGGGTTGAGCACGCGGGCCGACAGCAGCGAGAATTTTGCCGGGATGGGGCGGAACGAGCTGTCGGAATGCCACAGGCAGTTGCCGAGGTTGAACAGATGCGCGCGGCTGTCCTTTGCCAGCGGCTTGCCGTCCTTGCCGAGATTGGAGACGTCGTTCAGGCCCGATTGGAGGCGGTAGTCCTTTTCCTTCGTGACCGTGCCGCCGCGCGCGTCCTCGCGCTGGCCGAAATTCAACGCGAAAGCCATCTGCTGTTCGTCGGTGATGTCCTGGTCGTGGAACACCAGCACCGCATATTTGTCCATGGCGGCTTCGATCTCGCGCGCCTCGGCCTCGGTGAGAGGTTGCCGCAGGTCGAGGCCGGAAACCTCGCCGACAAAATGTTTGTGAAGCTGCCGGATGGCGATCGTCATGACGTTTCTCCCGCGAACCGCGAGCGGTTGGTCCGCTCTGTCGGTGAAAAAGTTACTCCCGTAACAAGCGATGTCAACGCTAGGCGCGCATAGCTGCCCGTAGCCCGGATGGAGCGCAGCGTAATCCGGGAAGTCTTCCCGCGAGGTGAGAACCCCGGAGTGCGCTGCGCTCCATCCAGGCTACGCACCTTTGGTGCCGCTCACGCGTTGCGCGCCATCAGGCCGCCGTCGACGGGGATCACCGCGCCGGTGAGGAAGGACGCTGCCGGCAGGCACAGGCTCAGCGTCATGTGCGCGACCTCTTCGGGGTCGCCGTAGCGGCCCAGTGCAGTGCGGCGCTTGGCGTAGATGGTCTTGTGCTCTTCCGAGATCCTGTCTGTGATGGCGGTGCGGACCGGCCCCGGGCAGATGCAGTTGACGGTGATGCCTTCGCGGCCGAGCTCCACCGCGAGCGAGCGGGTGAGGCTGGCGACGCCGCCCTTCGCCGCCGAATAGGGGCTGTGCAAAGCGGTGGCGCCGAGCGCCTCGGTCGAGGCGATGTTGACGATGCGCGGGCTCTTCGACTTGCGCAAGTGAGGCAGCGCGGCGCGGATGATGCGCGGATGAGCCGTCAGCATCACCGCGATACCCCTAGCCCAGGCGTCCTCATAGGCCTCGTCGTCGATCGCGACGCGCACGGAGATGCCGGCATTGTTGACGATGATGTCGAGCCCGCCGAAATGCGTCGCGACGTCGCCGACCACGCGCCTGATCTCATCGCCGTCGGCCACGTCGAGCTTCCAGGCTTTCGCGGCTCCGCCGCTTGCCGCGATCTCCTTCGCCACGGCGAGTGCGCCCTGCTCGTCATAGTCGGTGACGGCGACGTTGGCGCCCTCGGTGGCGAACACGCGGGCCGTTGCGCGTCCCATGCCGCTGGCCGCGCCGGTGACGAGAACAGTCAGGCCCTTCACGGAGCGGCTGAGCTGTTTGAAATCGGACATGGTGTTTCCTCGTGCTCTGCTTGTTCTTGTTGTGATTGACAAGGCTGTCATCGATCCGCAGACAGGTCAAACAAGCAAGACGATCGGGGAGGCCAGCGATGACGAACGAGCTCGATTTCTCAGGCAAGCAGGTGCTGGTCGTCGGCGGATCCAGCGGCATCGGCAACGGTATCGCGCAAGCCTTTCGCGTCAGGGGCGCGCAAGTCGCGGTCTGCGGCACGCGTGCTCACGCGAAGGAATATTCAGCTGAGGAGGGCTCGGATCTCACCGGTCTCTCCTACGCGCAACTCGACGTGGGCAATGCCGGCGCGGTCGAAGCGTTCAAGCCGTCGTTCGAACGGCTCGATATCCTGGTGCTCGCGCAGGGCGCGGTGCTCTATCGCCGCGGCGAGTTCGAGATGGCCGGCTTTCGCAAGGTCGTCGAGGTCAACCTGATGAGCCTGATGGCCTGCGCCACGCGATTTCATTCCATGCTGCGGGACTCGCGGGGATCGCTGATCATGGTGTCCTCGACCGCGGCCTATCATTCCACCATGGGCAATCCTGCTTACAACGCGTCGAAGACCGGGGCTGTCGGATTGACACGGACGCTCGGCGAGGCCTGGGCCGAAGACGGCATCCGCGTCAACGGCATCGCGCCTGGTCTGGTCGACACCAAGATGACGAGGGTCACGACCGAGAATCCCAAGCGGCTCGAAGGTGCACTTTCACGCATTCCGCTGCGGCGATTGGGCACGCCTGCTGACATGGCGGGCGCGGCGCTGTTCCTGGCATCTCCGCTGTCGTCCTACATTATCGGCCAGACGTTGGTCGTCGACGGCGGGCTGATTCTCTGAGTCCAATTTCAAGTCAGATGGAACTGCGCCGCTCCTGATCGGTTACTTGGGCTGACCCCCGAGGAGGAGCATCATGGATAAAGATCGGATTGTCGGATCGGCCAAGGAATTCGCCGGACGCGCGGAAGGCGCTGTCGGTGATCTCGCAGGCGATGCGCAGACACAGGCGTCGGGCAAGGCACGCGAAGCGGCCGGCACGGTGCAGAATCTCTACGGCCAGGCCAAGGATGCCGTACGTGACGCGACCGACACCGCGGCCAGCTATGCCAAGGACGCCTACGACAAGCCGGCCGAAACCTTGCGCGACGGTTCGCAGGCGATTGCCCAGAAGGTGCAGGACAACCCGCTCGGCGCGCTGCTGGTCGCCGGCGGCATAGGCTTCGCGCTCGCGTTGCTGATGGCACGGCCTTCCCGCCGCCCGCCGCCGCGCTGGCGCTATTACGGCTGAAGCCAAGGCGCGATAAGCATCAGGCCCCGGACGCAGCGCGGCGTGTAACGCCGCGTTGCCGAGCCGGGGCCTTTTTTTATGGATGTTGCAAGGCGGTGTCCGCTCTGCGGCTGCGCCGCGTCCGGGACATGAGATCAACTATCGGAACACTTCCGCCGATCGCCCGACATTGCCAGGCGGCCGCGGGATCGCGGGGTTGGGATTCGGATTGCGCGGCGCGGGCGCCAATTGACGCGGCGGGGGCGGCGGCGAGCCAAAGCCGAAGAAATCTCGCATCGATGGCGCTGCCTGTGCCGGTTGCTGCGGCACCGGTGGCTTCTTTGGCGCAAGCTTTGGCGGGGCGATCGCTGCGGCCGCACCCGGCGTGCCGCCATCAGGCGTCGTCGCGGCCACCGGCGTATCGCCCTTGGCCTGCTCGCGGCCGACTTCGCGGCGCGGCCAGGCATAATCGTCAGCGCGGCCGGCCGGCGCAGCCAGTGGCTCGCCCTTCACCATCGTCTTCGCAGCGAGCGCATCGACGGCGGCAGGACGTGAGCCCGGCCCACCCAGCAATTGATCGGTCGAGATCGAGGCCGCAACCAGCGGCACGATCGGGCCGGCCAGCGGCCGCGGCGCGGGCTTGCCGGGTTCGGCACTGGTGTCGGGGGTCGCCGGTTCGCTCGGCAGCGCGATCGGGCCGGAGCGCCCGGCGAGCAGGCGGGTGATCTCGCGTTCGACATAGTGGGCGAGCTTGCGCGCGCCGGGTTTTGTGAAATAGACGCCGTCACCGCTGCGGAGTTGACGGATCTGGCCTTCGAAGTCCGGGCCCTTCTGCAAGAAGCGGCCGGCCTCGTCGACAAAGCCGTCCCAGACGTCGACGTAAGTGATGCCGGCCTTGGCCGCGCCTTCGCGATAGAGCGAATCCAGGAACAGCATGTCCGCGGTGCCCTTGGGACCGCGGATCGCGGGCAGGCCGACCCAGAGCACCGGCACGCCCTTGGACTTGAGGACGTTGGCGAGCTCCTCGATCTTCTTGCCGTAGAGCTCGACCCAGCGTTCGTCGCGGAATTCGTAGAGGCCGTTCGGGTTACGCGCGGTCTTCTCTGGCGCAGCGACTGCGGGTGCGTCAGCGTTGTCGGCATCATCCTGCGGCAGGTCGGCATCGGCCGGTTTGTCGTCCGGCTTCGCGGCGGTGTCGCCGGGCTTGGCATCGCCGGGCTTGGCCGGTGGTTTGCCGCGCGCGCCCTTGTCGTTCTTCTTGTCCGTCGCCTTGTCCGATTTATCGGGCGCCGCCGCCTCGCGGATCGCGATGCGGTCGTTGAGGCCGAGCATCACCACGATCACGTCGGGCTTCTCGGTCTCGAGAATGCCCTTTGCAGCAGCCGTCCAGTCCGAGGGCTCACCCTTGGGCTGATACTTGATCAGGCCGGACGTGGTCTTGTGCTTGCGGATCACGCCCATGTCGGGCTGCTCGGTGTAGGCATCCTCCAGGCCGTAGGCGAGCCAATCGGCCATGGCGTCGCCGATCACCAGCACGTTCCTGTCGGGAATGGTCTCGCGCTTGGCCGGCGCCGGCGCGCGCGAAAAGTCCTGACGCGGTGCTTGCGGCTGTTGCTGCTGGAACGGCGCGAAGAAGTCGCCGCCGAACCATCCGCCACCGCCACCGCCACCTCCACCGTTCCGCGGCGGCGGCGGGGCCGCGCGCTGCGGTGGGCCGCCGAAGCCGGGGAAGTTGAAGAACTGCGCCGAGGCGGGTCCCGCGACCGACACCAGAATCGCAAGCGCCGTCCCCAGCGCGATCAGCGGGCCGGTCTCGGTCAGCACCTTGAACAGGGACTTCTTCGACATGCGATCTCGGCACGTGCAATGGGGATCAGGACAGGCTCGATATAATAACGGAATCGGGCGCCAAACGGGCAGATTCTCTTTCAGATTCTCTTCAGATCCTTGAGATCCTTGGCCCAAGATTATTGGTCCATACACGGCGAACCGCCGCCCCGGTCAAGACTGCCGGCCAAAATCCCTGTTCAGGGTTACTTTCGACGCGATTTTACCGCCCGCGCAGCCGGTCCAGCGCGTCGGAGGAGGCAAATCCGTCCGCGGGGACCCCGATCGAGGCCTGGAAGTTGCGCAGGGCTTCCCGGGTCTGGCCGCCGAACTGACCGTCCGGGGTGCCCTTGTAGAAGCCGCGCTGGGCCAGCAGCTGCTGGAGTTCCAGCCGTTCAGTCCGGGACAGCTCCCGTTCCTGCCGCGGCCAGGGCTGCACGAACGGCTGGCCGCCGCGCAGGCGGTCGGCGAAATGGCCGATCGCCAGCGCATAAGCCTCGGCCGGATTGTACTTCATGATGACCCGGAAGTTCTGCAGCATCAGGAAGCCGGGCCCTTGGGCACCGGCCGGCGCCAGCAGATAGGCCTTCTCGGCCGGATGCGGGAAGGGCTGGTTGGCCGGGCGCTTGAGGCCGAGCTTTTCCCATTGCGCCACCGTCATCGCCTTGGCGCGATCGGCCAGCATGTAGTTGAAGCCCTGGGGCACCACGACCTCGTAGCCCCAGGTCTGGCCGGCCTGCCAGCCGTCCTTCTTCAAATTGTTGGCGGTTGACGCGATCAGGTCGGAGGGATTGTCGACGACGTCACGCCGGCCGTCGCCGTCGCCGTCCACGGCAAAGCGCTTGAACGCGGTCGGCATGAACTGGGTCGGGCCGAAGGCGCCGGCCCAGGAGCCGCGCAATTGCTCGGGCCTGAGATCGCCGCGGTTGAGGATCTCCAGCGCGGAGAGGAATTCGTCCTTGAAGTAACCCTGGCGGCGGCCGATGCAGGCGAGCGTCGCGGTCGATTGCAGCACGCTGCGGTCGCCCATCTGAGTCGAGTAGTTGGACTCGATGCCCCAGATCGAGGCGATGATGTAGCGATCGACGCCGGTGGCTTTTTCGGTGGCGTCGAACTGCGCCTTGTATTTGGCCAGGACCTCGCGGCCCTTGGCGAGGCGGTTGTCGTTCACGAGGATGTCGAGATAATCCCAGATCGACTTGGTGAACTCGGGCTGCGAATCCATCAGGTCCATGATGCGCAGATCGGGTGCGAGGCCTGCCGTGAAGCGCTGGAAATTTTCCTGCGTGATGTTGCGCCGTGCGGCATCGGGCCACATGCCCGCGACGCAATTGTTGAAATTGCCCGCGGCCTCTCGGATCGCGGCGGATGTCATCAGCGGATGACCGGAGGCGCCGTCCTCGCCGGTCCAGGGTTGAACTCCCGTTTGAGCCCCGCTGGGCCCGGGCGCTGCTGGCGAAGGCGCCGCGTTGGGGCCGGAGAAGATACCGCCGAACAGATTTGACAGACCGTTCTGAGCCTGCGCGCCGGCGGGAAGCGGGAACAGCAGGGCGGCCGCAATCATCGTCGCACCGGTCACGGACCCGCCCCGTTTTGCCAGCCCTGCCATTGATTGCATCATGTCCACACCTGTCCGGCCAAAATCCGCCCTCAGGAGGCCTGGTTACGGTTGCCAACAGCTTAACAAAGGTGAAATTTTGATGGTGGCCTTTTTCTTAACTCTGTGAGGATGAGGCCCCACATCCGCCTTTGTTGGCGGCTGCAAACAAGCTAGCAAGATGCCATTGCTCCCTTCACGTGTTCCTCAGGTATTCGATCAATCCCATGAAAATCCGCAAAGCCGTATTTCCCGTTGCCGGCCTCGGCACCCGCGTCCTGCCCGCCACCAAGGCGATGCCGAAGGAAATGCTGACGATCGTCGACAAGCCGCTGATCCAGTACGTCTATGACGAGGCCCGGGAAGCCGGCATCGAGCACTTCATCTTTGTCACCGGCCGCAACAAAAGTGTCATCGAAGATCATTTCGACCGGATGTTCGAGCTCGATGCGACGCTGGCCGCGCGCGGCAAGAAGACCGAGCAGGACGTTCTGGCGCAGAACCAGCCGGAGGCCGGCGCCGTCAGCTTCACCCGCCAGCAGGCGCCGCTCGGGCTCGGTCACGCGGTCTGGTGCGCGCGCGACATCGTCGGCAACGAACCGTTCGCGGTCGTGCTGCCCGACGAACTCGTGCTCAATTCGCCCGGCTGCCTGAAGCAGATGATCGACACCGCCAGCAAGCTCGGCGAAAAATCCAACGTCATCGCGGTCGAGCCGGTGCCTGACCATCTGACCCATCAATACGGCATCTGCGGCGTCGGCAAACGCACCGGCAAGATGTTCGAAGTCGACGGCATGGTCGAGAAGCCGGCCAAGGGCACCGCGCCCTCCAATCTTTCGATCACCGGCCGCTACATCCTGCAGCCGGAGATCTTCAAGATCCTGGAGACCCAGGAGCGCGGCGCCGGCGGCGAGATCCAGCTCACCGACGCCATGATCGGCCTCGCCAGATCGCAAAAATTCTACGGCGTCGAGTTCGAGGGCGAGCGCCACGATTGCGGCTCCAAACCCGGCTTCCTCCGCGCCAACATCGCCTACGGCCTGAAGCGGCCGGAGCTGCGTGACGGGCTCATTGCGGAGATGAAGAAATATCTGGGGCAGTAGCGCTCCGCTCGTCATTGCGAGGAGCGAAGCGACGAAAGCAATCCAGGCTGCCTCCGCGGCGACAGTCTGGATTGCTTCGCTTCGCTCGCGATGACGGAACGAACCCCTCACGCCACCAGCGACAGCTTCGGCAAGCTCGCGACCACCGACTGGTTGCGGCCGCCGGCTTTTGCGGCGTAGAGGGCCTTGTCGGCGGCGGCGACCAGCAGCGGCCAGTCCATGCCCGTGGTCGGAACGAGGCTCGCGATGCCGCAGGACACCGTCGAGCTCGTGTGGTCGTCGGACCAGCCCTGCACCTTGGCGCGGATCTTCTCGGCCACTGTGAGGGCGTCGGGGACCGAGGTGCCCGGCAGCAGCACGGCGAATTCCTCGCCGCCATAGCGCGCGGCGCAGTCGCCGGCGCGGCTCACCGAATCGGAAATGCAGATGGCGATGCCGACCAGCACCTGGTCGCCGGCCTGGTGGCCGAACGTGTCGTTGTAGGCCTTGAAGTGATCGGCATCGATCATCAAGAGCGCGATCGGCGTCTGCTGCCGCATCGCGCGCCGCCATTCGACGTCGATCACCTGGTCGAACTTGCGGCGGTTCTTCAGGCCGGTGAGCGCGTCGGTCGTCGCCATCTCCTCGAGCTTGCGCTCGGCCTCGGCGCGCCGGCCGATCTCGCGCGCGAGCACCAGCGTCGATGCGAGCATGAACAGGCTGAGCGCCAGCACCACGGCGCCGATGCGGTAGGCTTCCCTCTGCCAGAGCTCGAACACCGCGGCCAGCGGTTTGCCCGCCACCACGAACAGCGGACCGCTGTCGCTGCTGCGCACATAAAGTCGCGGAGTCGGATCGACCGGGCCCTGGCCCGCATAGGAGGCGCCGACCCGGAGATTTTCGGCCTTCCATGTCCGCCGATCGTTCAGGTTGGTGCCGATCACGTCGAGGTCGAACGGGCGCCGCATCATGATGGTGCGGTCGCGCTTGAGCACGGTGATGGTGTCATGGGGATCGAGGTTCAGCCGCTCGAACAACTCGTGGAAATAGCTGAAGCGGATCGAGCCGGCGACGACCCCGAGGAAGCCGCCGTCGGTGTCGCTGATGCGCCGGCTCAGCACGATTGCATAGGCGCCGCGGAACAGCATCGGGCGGCTGATGAAGAGGCCCGTTTCGGGACTGTCGCGATGAGCCTTGAAGTAATCCTCGTCGCCCCGGTTCACGGCAACGGGATCGAGCGTCGAGGCGTCGATGGTCAACCGGCCGTCGGCGTCGAACACCTGGATCGCGCCGAAATGCCTCGCCGTGGTCGAATGGTCGAACAGGATGAGGTGACGGATCGGCTTCGAGACCGTGGCGATTTCCGGCAGCAGCATGTTGCTGGCGACCGCCTTGAGGGCCAGATCGTAGATCTCGATGTTGCGGCTGACGTCGGACTCGATGGTCGTCGCCAGGTTTTCCAGCGTCTGGCGGGCGAGCGCCTCCTCGCCGCGGCGCATGTCCAGCATGACGTTGACGCAAATGGCGGAAAAGCCGATCACCGTCACCACGGACGAGATGATCAGCAGCTTCGCCGAAAGCCGCCATGGCCGTCGGGCCGTGACGTCGCGCCATCGAGACAACATCGTTTGCTCCCGGCACCAGTGAATGCGCCCGAAAGCTTGAGTAGTGTTTAAGCCGGGACGGCGCTGCCGGAATGAGTTAAAAATTGGTTTCCGCGGCTCACGTTTTTGGGCAAAGCGGGCCTTCGACCAGCGAAGAGGACAGCGGTGAACGACTACGACGCGTTGCGCGATTATCTGATGCGGAAGAAGCAGACGGAATTCGTGCTGACCTATGAACAGATCGAAGAGATCATCGGCGCGGCCCTGCCGCGCGCGGCGAATCGTGCCTCATGGTGGGACAGCCTGCGCAGCCCGGATATCCAAATGCCGCAACGCGAAGCCTGCCTCGCCGCGGGTTTCAAGGCGATGCGGATGCCGGACGGCGAGAGCGTGCGGTTCACCAAGCTGAAGAGTGACCGGCGTAGGCCTGGGTGAGGCGAGGGGAAGCTAGCTCGCCGCTTCCAGGCGCACTTCCGTGAGCAGGCGCATCGCGGCGTCGGCATCCATGGGTTCGCCGAAGGCAAACCCTTGCGCATATTCGCAGCCCATCTGGTAGAGCTCGACCGCGTCGGAATCGGTCTCGGCACCTTCGGCGACCACGTCCATGCCGAGGTCGTGCGCGAGCGCGATGATGGACTTCAGGATCACCGGGCGGGTGCCGCGGTTGGTCGTGCGAACGAAGGACTGGTCGATCTTGATGGTGTCGAACGGGAAGCGCTGCAGATAGGCCAGCGACGAATGCCCGGTGCCGAAATCGTCGAGCGACAGCCCGGTGCCGAGCTCGCGGATCCGCGTCAGCATCTGTGCCGCGTGCTCCGGATTCTCCATCACCAGCGATTCCGTCAGTTCCAGCTTCAGCGTGCCGCGCGCGACCGAGGAGCGCGACAGCACGGTGCGGATGTCGTGGATCAGATCATGGCGCAGCAATTGCCGCGAGGAGACGTTGACCGATGCGAAGATCGGCTCGCGCGAGCGCATCGCGCGCTGCCAGATCGAGAGCTGCTTGGCGGTCTGGTCGAGCACGAACATGCCGAGGTCGATGATCAGGCCGGTCTCTTCCGCGATGGTGATGAATTCCGACGGCGCCATGCGTCCGAGCTTGGGATGATCCCAGCGCACCAGCGCCTCGAAGCCGGCGACGGAGCGGTCTTCAAGCCGCACGATCGGCTGGTACAGGATCGTGAGCTCCTGCCGCTCGATGGCGCGGCGCAGTTCGCTCTCCAGCGTCAGCCGGTCGGTCTTTCGCGCGCGCATCGCGGACTTGTAGACGTCGATGCGGTCGCCGCCGATGCGCTTGGAGTGATACATCGCAAGCTCGGCGTCCTTGATGATCTCGTCCGTGAGCTGAACTTGCGGATCGGACAAGGCAAGGCCGATCGAGGCCGTGAGAAAGATCTCGCGTTCGTTGAAGGCGATCGGCGCGCGGATGGTCTTGCGGATGGTCTCGGCGAAGGCGGTGATGCGGGCGGGGTCCTGTTCCGAGAGCAGGATCAGGCCGAACTGGTCGCCGGCGAGCCGCGCCAGCGTATCCTGCGGCTTCAGGATGCGGGTGAGGCGGCGGGCCAGAGTCAGCAGGATGGAATCGCCGACCGCGATGCCGACGGAATCGTTGACCTGCTTGAAGCGGTCGAGGTCGATCACCATCAGCGTCGGCCGCAGCGTCGGCATGGTCTTGGCGAAATGGGCGACGGCGCCGAGGCGGTCCATGAACAGCTTGCGGTTGGGCAGGCCGGTGAGATTGTCATGCACGGAATCGTGGAGCAGGCGCTCCTCGGCGTTGCGCAGCTCGGTGACGTCGGTGAGGGTGCCGACCACGCGCGAGACCTCGCCGTCGGAGCCGACCACCGGGCGCGCCTTCAGCGCGAACCACATGAAGTGACCGTCCGGCGTGCGCAGGCGGAAATCCTGCACCAGGCGGCCGCGGCGCTGGTCGAGCACGCTGTCGAGAGCGGCGCGGAAACGGTCCTGGTCGAGCGGGTGCAGCACTTCGAGCCAGGAGGCGGCCGGACCTTCCAGCGTGCCGCGCTTGAGGCCGAGCAGGGCCTCGGTCTCGGGACTGGTGAAGACCTTGTCAGCGGAGACGTCCCAGTCCCAGATCAGATCGCCAGACCCGGCCAGCGCCAGCGCGCGGCGCTCGATGTCGGAGACGACGCCGGTGGTGGCGCCGCCGCCGGCGAACGCATGTTGCATCACCGTGAAGCCGATCAGCATCACGATCAGCACGAGGCCGCCGAGCAGGGCAGGGCCGACGATGTCGTTGGTGACGGAGCCCGCGACCGTCATGCCGGCCGCGACCACCCAGACCACCAGCAGGAACCAGGTCGGGATCAGCAGCACCGCGCGGTCGAAGCCGTGGGTGGAGAGATAGACGATCAGCGCGAAGCCGGCGAAGGCAATCAACACCAGCGATATGCGCGCGATGCCGGACGCCACCGCAGGGTCGAACAGGGCCAGCGCGACGAGAGAGCCCAGGAACGCGAGCCAGCCCACCGTGATGTGGGAGTAGCGCACGTGCCATCGACTGAGATTGAGATAGGCGAACAGGAACACCAGCAGCGTCGCCGCCAGGATCGCCTCACCCGCCGCGCGCCAGATGCGCTCGGCGTTGTTTGACATGTCGAGCACCTTGCCCCAGAAGCCGAAATCGACGCCGATATAGACCAGCACCGCCCAGGCCAGCGCCGCGGCGGCCGGGAACATGATGCTGCCCTTGACCACGAACAGGATGGTCAGCACCAGCGCCAGCAAGCCGGAGATGCCGATCACGATGCCCTGGTACAGCGTGAACGAGTTGACCTTGTCCTTGTAGGATTCCGGCTCCCACAGATAGAGCTGCGGCAGCTTGTCGGTGCGCAGCTCCGCGACGAAGGTGACGACGGCGCCGGGATCGAGCGTGACGCGGAAGACGTCGGCGGTCGGGCTCTCCTGCCGCTCCGGCCGGTCGCCGGTCGAGGGCGTGATGGTCGCGATGCGCGACAGCCCGAGATCGGGCCAGAGCAGCCCCGAAGAGACGATGCGGTAATGCGGGGCGACGATCAGGCGGTCGAGCTGGTCGTCGGTGTTGTTGGCGAGCGCGAACACCACCCAGTTCTGGCCCCCTTCGCGGGCGCGCACCTCGATGCGGCGGACGATGCCGTCGGTGCCGGGCGCGGTGGAGACCTGGATCCGGTCGGCGTCGCTGCGCTGATGCTCGAGCACGCCGGTGAGGTCGATTGCGGGCGCGTCACCGCGGACGCTGACAGCGTCCAGCGCGCGCGCCGGGAACGCGCAGACGAGAATCATGAGGCCCAGCGCTATGGGCGCGAGGCACCTGATCAGACGCAAGGTCAGTTCTCCGCGTTCGACGCAAACTCTTCGGTGCAGGCTCTTCGGTGCACGGCGTTTTCCGAACGGAACAAGGTGGTTCGGTGCGTCGCGATAGATGCCACGAAAGCAAGGAAAATCAAAGGGTTTCCGGCCTGCCCTGTGGGTCGCTGACCTAGACCTCCAACACAATTTTGCCAATATGTGCCGAGGTTTCCATCCGCCGGTGCGCGTCGGATGCCTTTTCCAGCGGGAAAGTGCTGTCCATCAGTGGCTTGACCCGGCCTTCGCGCAATAGCGGCATCACTTTCGCCTCGATCGCGGCCACCATCGCCGCCTTGTCCGCATTACTACGGGGGCGCAGCGTCGAGCCGGTATGGGTCAGGCGCTTCACCATCACCTTGGCGATGTTGACGGTGACCTTGGGCCCGTTGAGGGTCGCGATCTGCACGATGCGGCCGTCGAGCGCGGCGGCGTCATAGTTGCGGTCGACATAGTCGCCGGCGACCATGTCGAGGATCAGATTGGCGCCGACATTGTTCGTTTCCGCCTTGACCACGGCGACGAAGTCTTCCGTCTTGTAGTTGATGGCACGATCCGCGCCGAGCTTGAGGCAGGCATCGATCTTGTCCTGCGATCCCACGGTGACGATCACCTTCGCGCCGAACGCTTTGGCGAGCTGGATCGCCATGGTGCCGATCCCCGACGAGCCGCCATGGATCAGCAGCGTCTCGCCGGCCTTTAGGCCGCCGCGCTCGAACACATTGTGCCAGACCGTCATCAGCGTTTCCGGCAATGCGCCGGCTTCCTTGATCGACAGCGACGGCGGCACGCTCATCGCCTGGCCGTCCTGGGCGATGCAGTACTGCGCATAGCCGCCACCGGCGACCAGCGACATCACCTTGTCGCCGATCTTGTGCCGCTTGGCGTTGCTGCCGACGGCCACCACTTCGCCGGCGATCTCGAGGCCGGGCAGGTCGCTGGCGCCGGGCGGCGGCGGATAGGCGCCGGAGCGCTGCGCGACGTCGGGCCGGTTGACGCCGGCGGCCTGCACCTTGACCAGGATCTCGTCGGGGCCGGGCTGCGGCAGCGCCCGTTGTTCCGGCACCAGCACTTCCGGTCCGCCGGGTTTCGAGATGGCGATCACGGTCATTTGCGCGGGCAGCTTGTCCATGATGTGTCCTTGAGCAAAGGTGCGGGATGGAACGAGGCCATTGCTTAGCCAGCGCGGTGCAGGCTGGCAACCGCCTCAGCCGCTTGTGATACGAACGCAGGAGGAACCAGGATGGCGATGGAAGACGACGACCGCCCGCGCAAGAAGATCAGCCATGACATCGGACAGGATCTCTCGCTCTTGTCGGTGGAGGAACTGACCGAGCGCATCGCGCTGCTCAAGGGCGAGATCACAAGGCTGGAAGAAGCCGCAACAAAGAAGCGCGCCTCGCGCGATGCGGCGAACAGCGTTTTCAAGAAGTAGGCTCGAAACAATAGCTGTCGTCCCGGCGGAGGCCGGGACCCATACGCCGTGCGAGCAGTTTTCCGAAGACTCGGAGTTGCCGGCTCGCGCGACGACTTTTCCCTGTGGCTATGGGCCCCGACCCCCGTGCGCAATTGCGCATTAGGCCGGGGCGACGGAGAGAATTCGTTCCGCGGGCGCACTCGGCCACTGACCGACATGGCTAACGAACCCTCAAAATATTCGCTCGTTTACTCCACATTAAGCTTTCGAGTTTATGACTGGGAACTGTCCTTGTTTGGACACCGAGTGGCTCCTGTCCACTCTGTTTGACGCCTCCCTGTTATCAACTTTCAAAGCCGCCGGTTTTCCGGCGGCTCTTTTTTTGCGCCCAGCTCCGCCTTTTTGCGTCTCGCACCGGTTGAATTCCGAGCAAAGACCCGCGGAAACCATATCCATGCTTGTCACTGGACTCGGCGTCCCGCCCGCGCAATGATTTGTTCATCATAAGCCGGCGCCAAAGCCGGGCAGTCAGACAGTTGCGTAAGGGGCGTTAACCATGGAACGTTTGCAAGCCGAAGGCGCTCTCGTTCAACTCAGCGAGCGGTTCACTAATTCTGCGGCGTTCGGCGTCCTGTTCCGCGAGGGCATGGACCTGGTCGAGGAGACCGCCGCCTATCTCGATGGCGCCGGCCGCACCGAGGCCAAGGCGCTCGATCGCGCCGTCAGCCTCACCTACGCGACCGAGAGCATGCGTCTGACCACCCGCCTGATGCAGCTCGCCTCATGGCTGCTGCTGCACCGCGCCGTCAAAGAAGGCGAGATGACGTTGGGCCAGGCCAACCGCGAAAAAACCAAGGTCAAGCTCTCCGCCGCCGATCCCGGCTCCACCGACAGCATCGAGAAGCTGCCGTCGCAGCTCCAGGATCTGATCCATCGTTCGATGAGCCTCCAGACCCGCGTGCGCCGCCTGGACACCACCATCCACACCCCGCCGGTCGATCATTCCTCGATCGGCAACCCGCTGGTGCCGCATCTCAACGCACTGAAGGCGGCATTCGAGCGGTAAGCTCCCGTCATTGCGACGAGCGTCCCCCCAAAACAAAAAACGCCCCCGGCTCTCCGGGGGCGTTTTTCGTCTCCAGCCGCGAGGGCCGGATCAATCCTTTTTGAGAAAGCCCGAAAACTTCTTCTGGAAGCGCGAGACGCGGCCGCCGCGATCCATCAGCTGCGCGTTGCCGCCGGTCCAGGCCGGGTGCGACTTGGGGTCGATGTCGAGGTTCAGCGTGTCGCCTTCCTTGCCCCAGGTGGAGCGGGTCAGGTACTCGGTTCCGTCGGTCATCACGACCTTAATCGTATGATAGTTCGGGTGAATTTCGGCTTTCATGGCAATTCCTCGGCGCCCCGGCGCCTCACTTGAGTGGCTATCGAATGACGGATTTGGCGGGGTCTATACCCCACGGGCCCCTGTAAAACAAGCCATTGCAGAGCCTTTGGGGCCTTAGGGGACCGGGCGGCCCCCTAAGGGACATCCCGGATTTGCCACGCCTGCTCGCGCGGCCTATCTGGAGCAGACTACCTCTCTTTGTCTTTTGGTCGGATCTCATGAGCGCAGTAGAACGGCTTGAAACCGGGCCCGCAGAGGCCCCGTCGATCGAGGCCGACCTGATCGAGGCGCCGGCGAAGAGCCGCGCGAAGCTGCGGCCGCTGCTGGCGCTTGCGCCCTATGTCGCGCGCTATCGCGGCCGGGCTGCGCTGGCCTTCGTGGCGCTGACGATCGCGGCGCTGACCACCCTGCTGGTGCCAGTCGCGGTGCGCAGGATGATCGACTTCGGCCTGACGCCTGAAGGCATCGAGCTGATCAACAGCTATTTCTCGGTGATGATCGCCGTCGTCGCCGTGCTCGCACTCGCGAGCGCCGCGCGCTACTACCTCGTGATGACGATCGGCGAGCGCATCGTTGCCGATCTCAGGCGCGACGTCTTCGCCCATCTGTTGTCGCTGTCGCCGGCCTTCTTCGATTCCGCGCGCAGCGGCGAGCTGGTGTCGCGCCTGACCGCCGACACCACCCAGATCAAATCCTCCGTCGGCGCCTCGGTCTCGATCGCACTGCGCAACCTGATGATGTTCTTCGGTGCCGCGGCGATGATGGTGATCACCAGCCCGCGGCTATCAGGCTTCGTGCTGCTGGCCATTCCCCTGATCGTGCTGCCGCTGGTCGCCTTCGGGCGCTGGGTGCGGCGGCTGTCGCGCAATGCGCAGGACACGCTGGCCGAGGCCTCCGCCTATGCGAGCGAACTCGTCGGTGCGATCCGTACCGTGCAGGCCTATACCAGCGAGAGCCTCGCCGAGAGGCGCTTCGGCGGCGAGGTCGAGCAGGCCTATGAGGCCGCGCGCACCTCCACGCAGGCGCGCGCCGTGCTCACCGCCATCATCATCTTCATCGTGTTCGCAAGCGTGGTCGCGATCCTCTGGATCGGCTCGCACGACGTGCTGACCGGCACCATCACGCCGGGCCGGCTCGGCCAGTTCGTGCTCTATGCGGCCTTCGCCGCGGCCGGCCTCGGCCAGCTCAGCGAGGTCTGGGGCGAGATATCGGCGGCATCAGGCGCTTCCGAGCGCCTGTTCGAGATCCTGCATGTGCAGCCCGACATCACCGCGCCCGCGTCGCCGCGCGCGCTGCCGGTGCCGGCGCGCGGCGAAGTCGGCTTCGACCATGTCAGCTTCGCCTATCCGGCACGGCGCGACGTCAATGTGCTCGATGCCGTCTCGTTCACCGTGCGCCCCGGCGAGAAGGTCGCGATCGTCGGTCCGTCCGGCGCCGGCAAGAGCACGATCTTTCATCTGCTGTTGCGCTTCTACGATCCGCGCAGCGGCGCGATCTCGCTCGACGGCGTGCCGGTCAAATCCGCCGATCCCCGCGATTTCCGCTCGCGCATCGCCCTGGTGCCGCAGGAATCCAACGTGTTTGCCGCAAGCGCCCGCGACAACATCCGCTTCGGCCGGCCCGATGCCACCGACGCCGAGGTCGAGCGTGCCGCCGAGCTCGCGCACGCCGCCGAGTTCATTCGCCGCCTGCCCGAAGGTTTTGACACCCCGCTCGGCGAGCGCGGCGTGACGCTGTCCGGCGGCCAGCGCCAGCGCATCGCGATCGCGCGTGCGATCCTGCGTGATGCGCCGCTGCTGCTGCTGGATGAGGCCACCTCCGCGCTCGATGCCGAAAGCGAGACGCTGGTGCAGACCGCGCTGGAAGAACTGATGCGCCACCGCACCACGCTGGTGATCGCGCACCGCCTCGCCACCGTGCTGTCGTGCGATCGCATCCTGGTGATGGACCAGGGCAGGATCGTCGAGCAGGGCACGCATGCGGAGCTCGTGGCCGCGAACGGACTCTATGCCAGGCTGGCGAGGTTGCAGTTCGAGGGGGCGTGAGGCGTCGCCTCACGCACAGTGTCATCGCCCGCGAAGGCGGGCGATCCAGTACTCCGAGACGGTCGTGATCAATCGATAAGCCGCGGCGTACTGGATTCCCCGCCTTCGCGGGGAATGACGGCAGAGATTTTGGCAGGCGCGTCGCGCCACATCGTCTTCGTGTAGCGAGCGGATGAGTGCATGCTGCCTTGCAGTTCCCCCGGATGTGGCGCCTAATCAGGTATCGCCGGCCAAAGGCTCGTCCATAGGCGTCGGTGCCTGAGAGATGATTTGCGCTCCCGCCTCAACGGGAGTGCGCATCATGGCCCAGCCATACAGCGAAGAGACCCGCGAACTCCTGGAGCGGGCGCAGCGAACGATCAACGAGTCGATCGAGCTTCGCGAAGAAAGCCGCCACGCGATCCTCAAAGCCAAAAGCTGGCAATTCGAGCTCGAACTCCGCCTGAGCCGAGAGCGCGTCACGGCGAGTTACGCGACAGCGCCGATCATCGACACTTCGGCGACAGCGCCGGCACATTCGGCCATGGCCAGTTCTTCCAGCTCCCGTCCTCATCGACGCAGGCCGATGGCCCAAGGCCGTTCGTCGGAGCACTCGTCGTCTTGACCGGCGTGGCGAGGCGCTGGTCGACATAGCTCGTCGAAACATATCCGGCGACGATGACGCCGAGCAGGACCGAAGATCCCTTGGCCAGATCGCTCAGTTTCATCGGTCATCTCCATCCGCTTGCCGGCGCACCTTCTCAAGGCACAACGAATAGCTGCCGCCATGGGATCCCGACGTGACGGGCGTCACGCGCCCCAGAATCTAAGGTTGCCAAATCATCTTCAGCACCGGACGTCCCGAAGTCGGATTCACCTCGTCGCCGGCATGCGCGAAGCCGTTGCGCTCATAGAAGCGGATGGCGCGGCTGTTGTCCTTGTTGACGAGCAGTGTCACGCCGGTCGGTGACAGACGCTTGGCCTCGTCCACCAGCAGCCGCGCCGCATCCGAGCCCCAATGCGCGGGATCGACAACGAGCTGGTCGAGATAGCCGTCGCCGTCGATGGTGACGAAGCCCGTGAGTGCGCCGTCCTGCTCCGCCACCACGATCGAAGCCTTCGGCACCAGCTCCTTGCGCCAGCGTTCGCGCCACCAGTCCAGCCGTGCCGCGAAGTCGATCTGCGGATAGGCCTGCTGCCAGGTGCGATGCCAGAGCTCGATCGAGGCGGCCTCGTCCGCGGGAAGGTAAGGACGAAGATGGAGGGCGCTCACTACCGCTCCGTCAGCTTCAGCTCGATGCGGCGGTTGCGCTTGTAGGCTTCCTCGGTGTTGGCGGTGTCGAGCGGCTGGAATTCGCCGAAGCCGGCGGCGACAAGGCGCTGGGCGGGCACACCGAGCGAGATCAGGTACTGCACCACCGAGATCGAACGGGCGGCCGAGAGGTCCCAATTCGACTTGAAATTCGCACCGTTGACCGGACGCACGTCGGTGTGGCCGTCGACGCGCAGCACCCAGGGGATCTCGTTCGGGATCTTCTTGTCGAGATCGATCAGTGCGGTCGCGAGCGTGTCGAGCTCGGCGCGGCCTTCGGGCAGCAGCACCGCCTGTCCGGTGTCGAAGAACACTTCGGACTGGAACACGAAGCGGTCGCCGACGATGCGGATGTCGGGGCGGTTACCGAGGATGGCGCGCAGGCGGCCGAAGAATTCCGAACGGTAGCGCGACAATTCCTGCACCCGCTGCGCCAGGGCGACATTCAGGCGAGAGCCCAGATCGGCGATTCGATTTTGCGATTCCTTGTCGCGCTTCTCGGAGACGTCGAGCGCTTCCTCCAGCGCCGCTAGCTGCCGCCGCAGCGCGCTGATCTGCTGGTTCAGCACCTCGATCTGCGCCAGCGCGCGGGCGGAAACCGCCTTCTCGGAGTCCAGCGCCTTACCGAGCTCGGAGGATTTGCCCTGCGCATCGTTGCCGGCGGCGGCGAGCCCATCATAGAGGCCCTTGATGCGGTCGCGTTCGCTCTCGGCCGAGGCGAGGCCGGCTTTCAGCGACGAAACCTGGTCGTCGAGCGTGAGCTTGCCGAGCTTCTCCAGCGACAGCAGCTCGTTGAGCTGCGCGATCTTGGCGTTGAGCTGCTCCAGCGCCTTGTCCTTGCCGGTGACCTCCTGCGACAGGAAGAACTGCACGACCAGGAACACCGACAGCAGGAACACGATCGACAGCACCAGCGTCGACAGCGCGTCGACGAAGCCGGGCCAGTAGTTGAAGGAGGTATCGCCGCGGCGGCCGCGCGCCAGTGCCATGTCGTTAACCCTTCTCGGGCTGACGCGCGATGCGCTCCAGCAGGCGCCGGATCTCGCGGTTCTGCTCGCCCTGGCCGTCGGCCCATTCACGGATCATCTGCTGTTCGGTCCGCATATGCGAGACCAGCGCCTGGATGGCTTCGGCGAGGCTCGCCATCGCTGCGGTGGTGCCGCGGCTGCCGCTGCCTTCCTCGAGCACCGTGCGCAAGCGCTCGACGACGGCCTGAAGCTCGCCGCTGGCAATGCCACCGCCGCCACCGCCGGAGGCGACCGCCACCTCGCCGTTGCCATATTCGCGCACGGTGGTGGCAAGCCAGTCTTCGAGATCGGTGTAGAAACGGTTCTGCGCCTGGCTCGATTGCAAATCGAGGAAGCCGAGGATGAGCGAGCCGGCAAGGCCGAACAGCGAGCTCGAGAACGAGATGCCCATGCCGCCGAGCGGGGCGGCCAGCCCCTCTTTCAGCGTGTCGAACAGGGCGCCGGAATCGCCCCCGACCTTGAGCCCGTCGATCACCTTGCCGACCGAGCCGACCGTTTCGATCAGGCCCCAGAAGGTGCCGAGGAGGCCGAGGAAGACCAGAAGCCCGGTCATGTAGCGGGAGATGTCGCGGGCCTCGTCGAGGCGGGTCGCGATCGAATCGAGCAGGTGCCGCATGGTGGTCTGGGTGATCGACATCCGCCCGGTGCGCTCGCCGCCGAGGATCATCGCCATCGGAGCCAGCAGCTTGGGGTGGCGGGCGGGCGCAAGGCCGGGATCGGCGATGCGGAAATTGTTGACCCAGGACACTTCGGGGTACAGCCGGATCACCTGGCGGAAGGCCAGGATGATACCGATGAACAGCACTCCGCCGATCAGGGCATTGAGCCCGGGATTGGCGAAGAAGGCCTGGATGATCTGCTTGTAGAGCACCACCCCGACCAGGGCGCAGAGCACCAGGAAGACCAGCATCCGCACCAGGAAGACGCTGGGCGAGGATAGCTTGGTGTATTCGATGTCGAGGGAGGAGCGGGGCGAGGCGCCTGGCGGCATGGCCGGTATCATCCGTTAACTTGCTTGCGGGGCGCACTATGGCACAGCGCCAGCCCAAAAAAAGCGCCGGATGCGCCGATTTCAGGGAGAGCTGGGGAACCCAAAGCTGAAACCGGGCTTTGGTAAGGACGTACTTTGCAAATCGTCGGCATTCCACAGGTTCAAGTCGCACTTTTCCTCCTGGCGCCCAAAACCCGCCGCCCAAGACGGAGTCGTCGCATGAGCGTCGTGTCCGCGATCATCGGGACTGCCGAACGGGTGCCGCTGCCTGATGTCGTGATCCGCGCGGCGATCCAGCGCCTGTGCTCGCGCACGGTGACGCGCCTGTCCGCGCTGGGCGGGGCCGACGATGCCACCTTCGCCGGGCGGATGATGCTGCGGCCGATCGCCGAGGACGCGGAGGCTGGGCATGACAAGGTGCCCGCTTCGGTCTTTGCGAAGGTGCTCGGTCCCAACCGCAAATACTCCTGCTGCTTCTACAAGACGGACGCGACCACCTTGCAGGAGGCCGAGGAGGAGGCGTTGCGCCAGACCGCCGAGCATGCCGCTCTCGCCGACGGCCAGACCATCCTCGAGCTCGGCTGCGGCTGGGGCTCGCTGTCGCTGTGGATGGCGCGACAGTTTCCGCACGCCAAGGTGACGGCGGTGTCGAGCTCGCAGGCGCAGCGCGCCCATATCGAGGAAGAGGCACGGCTGCGCGGTCTCCTCAACCTGCGGGTGGTCACGGCGGACATCAACGTGTTCGCGCCTGACGGTCAATTCGACCGCATCGTCTCGGTCGAGATGTTCGAGCACGTGATGAACTGGCGCAAGCTGATGACGCGCCTGCGGTCATGGCTCGCGCCCGAGGGGCGCTTCTTCATGCACATCGTCGCCCATCGCTCCGGCTCTCACCTGTTCGACCGGGCCGATCGCGACGACTGGATCGCGCAGCGCGTCTCAACGGGCGGGCTGATGCCGAGCCATCACCTCGTCAGGCAATTCGACGATATCTTCACGGTCGAGAAGGAATGGTGCTGGAGCGGCACGCATTATCAGCGCACCGCCAACGACTGGCTCGCGAATTTCGACACCCATCGCTGTTTCATCGAAGCGGCCTTGCGCAACATCCATGGCGAGGAGACCGCCCTGCAGATGCGACGCTGGCGCTGGTTCTTTCTTGCGACCTCGGGCCTGTTCGGCTACGCCGACGGAACCGAGTGGGGCGTCAGCCACTATCGAATGAAGGCGGCGGGATAAGGCGCGGACACTCGAAAGAATTTGTTAAGCGTCTTTCGTTGCGCAAACGGCACACGCTGCGCGTTTTCTTTGCAGGAACATGTTGCGATTGTTGTCTGATCATTTCCGCTCGCCTATCGTCGTGGTTGTCCTTCGTGGACGACATAAATCCGCATCCCCGAACGGTGCGGACGCAATTGGAATGACGTATGCGCGAATGCATCGGTGCTGCCTCGATCCGACGACACCACGATGATCCGCTGCGGAGGAGTCTGAAACGGACGCAGCGCTCTCGATCCAGCGACACCCGGACGCGAATGCTTCGCTTGCTTCTGGCAAGCGCCTCGGCAGCGGCACTGATAGCCCTGTCCACAGCATCCGCCTCCGCCCAAAGCTGGACCGGTACGACCAGCAATGACTGGACGGTCGGCAGCAACTGGTCGGGCGGAGTGGTCCCAATCGCGGGCAACGGCGTCAACATCAATACGACCTCGCCAAACCCGACCGTGCTCGGCATCGGCGGCGCGGCAGTCGGAGCGACCGGAAGCCTCTTCCTTGGCGGATCTTCCAGCAGTCTGACGATTCAGAACGGCAGCACGCTGACGAGCAACGGCGCGTCTCTCGCAATTGGAGTCGCAGGCGGGAACAACGGCACCGTGACTGTCAGCGGCGCCGGTTCGCAATGGATTACATCCGGCGACCAGATCGAAATCGGCGCCAGTGGCAATGGCACACTCAACATCCAGAACGGCGCCAGAGTCGTCGCCCAATCAGGGGTTGCGCTCGGAACCTTCGCTGGCGGCGCGGGCACGCTCAATATCAATAGTGGCGGCACACTCGAGACGAACACTCTCGCACGCGTCGCTGTCGGAACCGGACAGGTCAATTTCGATAACGCCATCCTGCGCGCCCGGATAAATACCGCCTTCTTCATCGGTGGATTTTCGGCGGGAACACTCAACATCGCCACAGGCGGGCTGACCGTCGACACCCAGGCTTTCACCGTGAGCGCGAGCTCCGGTTTTTCCGGCGTCGGCGGATTGACCAAGACCGGCACAGGTACATTCAATCTCCGCGCAGCCAATACCTATACCGGTGCGACGGTGATCCAGACGGGCACGCTTGCCCTCGCCGTTACTGGCTCGGCAGCCGCGTCAAGCCGGGTCGTGGCAAACGGAACCTTCAGTATCTCGGGCATCACTGCCGCCGGCACGAGCATTCAAAGCCTGGCAGGAACCGGCACCGTCGCGCTGGGTGCGAAGAATCTCACCATCACCAACGCGAACGATCAGTTTGCCGGCGTGATCGGCGGCACCGGCGGCCTGACGCTCACTGGCGGCACCCAGACGCTGGCCGGCGCCAATACCTACAACGGCGCGACCAATGTGAACGGCGGCACTTTGCGCGCCGGAGCCGCGAACACCTTCAGCGCGGCCTCGGCCTTTGCGGTAGCCTCCGGCGGCACGCTCGACCTTGCCGGCTTCAATCAAACGCTCACTTCGCTGGCCAACGCCGGCATGGTTAGCCTCGGCGGCGCGCCGGGCACCACGCTGACCGTGGCCGGCAATTATGTCGGCAGTGGCGGCACCGTGCAGCTCAACACGCGGCTCGGCGGCGATGGCTCTCAGACCGATCTGTTGCGCGTGCAGGGAAGCACGTCCGGTTCGTCGTCGTTGCGCGTCACCAATGTCGGCGGCACCGGCGCGCAGACCGGCGAAGGCATCAAGGTGATCGATGTGGTCGGCGCGTCCAACGGCAGCTTTTCGCTTTTGGGCAGCTATGTTTTTCACGGCGAGCAGGCGGTGGTCGGCGGCGCTTATGCCTATACGTTGCAGAAGAACGGCATTGCCAGCCCGGGCGACGGCGATTGGTATCTGCGCTCAAGCCTGCTCAACCCGCCGCCCGCGACACCCGCCGGTCCACTCTATCAGCCGGGCGTTCCGCTGTACGAAAACTATGCGCAGGTGCTGCTCGGCATGGACGATCTGCCGACGCTGCAGCAGCGCGTCGGCAACCGCTATTGGGGCGGCAGCGATGCGATGGCGCGCGCCGGGGACGCGACGGTGCCAGGCGCGGCGTCATCGGCGCCGACGGCGTTCTGGGGCCGCATCGAAGGCGGGCATTCGGATTTGCAGCCCTCCAACACTGCGGGTTCGACCTACAAGGCCGACCATCTGAAAGTGCAGACCGGGCTCGATGGCCTTGCGTTTGAGAACGAGCGGGGCCGGTTGTTCGTCGGGCTCACGGCACAATACGGCCTGACGACCGCCGATGTCGCGTCGTTCTTCGGCAACGGGCGCATCCGCGTCGAGGGGACGGGCGTCGGCAGCACGCTGACCTGGTATGGCGACAACGGCTTCTATGTCGACGGTCAGGCGCAGTCGATGTTCTATCGCAGCGATCTCAGTTCCGTGCTGGCCGGCAGCCTGATCCACGGCAATGAGGGGTTCGGCTATGCCTTCAGCGCCGAAACCGGCAAGCGGATCGGTTTGGGCAATGGCTGGCTGCTGACGCCGCAGGCGCAGCTTTCCTATGCGAAGGTCGCTTTCGACGGCTTTGCCGATCGGTTCGGCGCGCCGGTCGCGTTGCGTGATGGCGACAGCCTGCTCGGCCGCGCCGGGCTTGCACTCAACCATCAGAGGACCTGGAACGACGGCACGGGCATCGTGCGCTCCGACGTCTACGGCATCGCCAATCTGCGTTACGAGTTTCTCAACGGCACCAACGTCGATGTCGCCGGCACCGGTTTTGCCAATGCGCAAGACCGACTGTGGGGCAGCATCGGCGGCGGCGGCACCTATAGCTGGGCCAACGGGCGCTACGCTGTCTTCGGCGAAGTCTCCTACAATGCGAGCCTCAACAACGGCTCGGACAACCGCAACTACAAGGGCACCGGGGGCTTCCGCTTGACGTGGTGAAGCATGCGCTCGCATCGGAGCGTCATGCCACTGGAACGCCGGCTGGGCCGCAGATGATTCAAATGGGATATCGCTCGGCTGCGATGTTCCGTCGCGGCACGCGGTGATGGAACCGGACTCACAATCGGGTGAGGCGCAAAAAGCGTCCTGACTTCAGCAGCATAGGCCGTGTGACATTGGGCCGCCCGCAAGGTGCGTTGCGTCGCAGCACGTCCCCTCTATTTTGACGGCATCAGCCGCGTGCCATGGCCCAGAACGGGCCCCGCGGCGCGTGATCAGTTTCAACAATATCGGGGCACTTAACTTCATGTCAGGACTTCGCGCGCGATCGGCATGCGTTGCAATGATGCTCGCGGCCTTTACGCCGCTGTTGGCAGGCTGCGACGAATCCAGCTCCGCCATTTCAGCAGCCCAGCCCAACGACCCCGATGTCAGCATCGTCATCGTCAAGCCGCAGCCGCGCGCCGTGGTGCGCGAGCTGCCGGGCCGCATTGCGCCGACGCGGGTGTCCGACGTGCGGCCGCGCGTCTCCGGCATCGTGGTCGAGCGCCTGTTCCGACAGGGCAGCGAGGTGAAGGCCGGCGATCCGCTGTACCGGATCGATCCGCGTCCGTTCGAGGTCGAGGTGATGGCCAACGACGCCGCGGTCGCCAAGGCCGAGGCCGCGCTGATGCAGTCCCAGCAGCAGGCCCGCCGCATCGCCACGCTCACAGCCCAGCGCGCCGCGCCCGAAGCCGAGAACGAGAAGGCGATCGCGGCCGAGCGCCAGGCCCATGCCGAGGTCGAGGGCCGCAAGGCCGACCTCGCACGCGCCAAGCTCAATCTCGACTACGCCACCGTGCGCGCGCCGATCGACGGCGTCGTCGGTGCCGCCCTGGTCAGCGAGGGCGCGCTCGCGGTCCAGAACGAGACCAATCTGGCCACCATTCAGCAGCTCGATCCGATCTATGCGGATTTCACCCAGTCCGTGAACGAGCTCAACCAGCTCCGCCGCGCCTTCGAGAGCGGCGACCTCGAGCGCATCGCGCCAGATGCCGCGAAGGTGCATCTCGTGCTCGACGACAACACCCTCTACTCGCTCGACGGCAAACTATTGTTCTCCGACGCCAAGGTCGACGCCAATACCGGTCAGGTGACCTTGCGCGGCGAGTTCCGCAATCCCAAGCGCGAGCTGCTGCCGGGCATGTATGTCCGCGTCCGCATCGACCAGGGCCTCGATAGCGATGCGATCGCGGTGCCGCAGCAGGCGATCCAGCGCAATGGCGGCGGCGGCAGCGAGGTATTCGTCGTCAAGGACGACAACCACATCGCGGTGCAGCCGGTGCGCACCGGTTCGGTGCAGGACGGAATCTGGTTCGTCACCGAGGGACTGAAGGCCGGCGACAAGGTCGTGGTCGAAGGCTTCCAGAAGTTCGCCGCCGGCGACAAGGTCAAGCCGCAATCCTGGTCGGAAGCGGATGCGACCGCCGACAATCGGCACGCCCAGAAGCTGACGCGGTAACGCGCCATGGCGAGCTTCTTCATCGACAGGCCGATCTTCGCCTGGGTGGTCGCGCTGTTCATCTGTCTGGTCGGCGCAATTTCGATTCCGCTGTTGCCGATCGCGCAATATCCGATCATCGCGCCGCCCTCGATCTCGATCTCGACCAGCTATCCCGGCGCCTCGCCCGAAAACCTCTACAACAGCGTCACGCGGCTGATCGAGGAGGAGCTCAACGGCGCCTCCGGCATCCTCAATTTCGAATCGACCAGCGACTCGCTCGGCCAGGTCGAGATCATTGCCAATTTCGTGCCGGGCACCGATACCAGCGCCGCCTCGGTCGAGGTGCAGAACCGCATCAAGCGCGTCGAGGCGCGGCTGCCGCGCGCCGTGATCCAGCAGGGCATCCTGATCGAGGAAGCCTCCAGCGCGGTGCTCCAGATCATCACGCTAAACTCGACCGACGGCAGCCTGGACGAGGTCGGGCTCGGCGACTTCATGATTCGTAACGTGCTCGGCGAGATCCGCCGCATTCCCGGCGTCGGCCGCGCCACGCTGTATTCGACCGAACGCAGCCTGCGCGTCTGGGTCGATCCGGCCAAGCTGGTCGGCTATGGCCTGACCGCCGACGACGTCAACAAGGCCATTGCCGCGCAGAACGCGCAGGTCGCTTCGGGCAGCATTGGCGCCGAGCCATCGACCGCGACCCAGCGCACCTCCGCGCTGGTGCTGGTCAAGGGCCAGCTCTCGTCCCCGGATGAATTCGGCACCATCATCCTGCGCGCCAATGCCGACGGCTCGACCGTGCGGCTGCGCGACGTCGCGCGCATCGAGGTCGGCGGCCTCAGCTACCAGTTCAACACCCGTCTCGACGGCAAGCCGACCGCCGGCCTTTCCGTGCTGATGTCGCCGACCGGCAATGCGCTGGCGACCGCGAGCGCCGTCGAAGCGAAGATGAAGGAGCTGTCTCGCTTCTTCCCTGCCAATATCGGCTACGAGATTCCCTACAACATCACGCCCGTGGTCGAGGCCTCGATCAAGAAGGTGTTGTCGACGCTGGTCGAAGCCATCGTGCTGGTGTTCGTCGTGATGTTCCTGTTCCTGCAGAACATCCGCTACACCATCATCCCGACTATCGTGGTGCCCGTGGCGCTGCTGGGCGCCTGTACCACGCTGCTGCTCGCCGGCTACTCCATCAACATGCTCTCGATGTTCGGCATGGTGCTCGCGGTCGGCATCCTCGTCGACGATGCCATCGTCGTGGTGGAGAACGTCGAGCGCATCATGGCGGAGGAGGGGCTGCCGCCCAAGGAAGCGACGCGGAAAGCGATGTCGCAGATCACCGGCGCCATTATCGGCATCACGCTGGTCTTGATGGCCGTGTTCGTGCCGATGGCGTTCTTCCCGGGCTCGGTCGGCATCATCTACCGCCAGTTCTCCGTGACCATGGTCGCCGCGATCGGCTTCTCCGCCTTCCTCGCACTGTCGCTGACGCCGGCGCTGTGTGCGACCTTGCTCAAGCCCGTCGCTGCCGGCCACGGTCATGCCAAGAAGGGCGTGTTCGGCTGGTTCAACCGCATGCTCGACAGCAGCAAGGAGGGCTATTCCCGCACCGTCGGCTTCTCGCTGAAGCGCACCGGCCGCTTGATGCTGGTCTATGTCGCGCTGCTCGCCGGCCTGTCCTGGGCCTTCGTCAACCTGCCCGGCGGCTTCCTGCCCGTCGACGACCAGGGCTTCGTCACCACCGACGTGCAGACGCCGTCGGATTCGTCCTATGGCCGGACCGAGGCGGTGATCGAGAAAGTGGAAAAATACCTGGCGCAGCGCCCGGGCGTTGACAACGTCACCTTCCTCACCGGCTTCAGCTTCTCCGGCCAGGGCATGAACACCGCGCAGGCCTTCATCACCCTGAAGGACTGGTCGGAGCGCGGGCCGAAGGATTCTGCAGCGGCGATCGTCACCGACATCAACCGCGATCTGTCATCGTCGATCCGCGACGCCAAGATCTCCGCGCTGCAGCCGCCGCCGATCGACAATCTCGGCAACTCCTCGGGCTTCTCGTTCCGCCTCCAGGATCGCGGCCAGAAGGGTTATCCGGCCTTGATGCGCGCCGCCGATCAGTTGATCGCGGAGGCCAATGCAAGCGCTGTGCTTCAGAAGGTCTATGTCGAAGGCCTGCCCGAGGCCGGCGTGGTCAATCTCGTCATCGACCGCGAAAAGGCCGGCGCCTTCGGCGTCACCTTTGAGGACATCAACAATACGATCTCGACCAATCTCGGCTCGAACTACATCAACGACTTCCCGAACCGCGGCCGCATGCAGCGCGTCGTGGTGCAGGCCGATGCCCGCGACCGCATGCGGACCGAGGACATCCTCAACTACAACGTCAAGAACAGCCGCGGCCAGCTCGTGCCGTTCTCGTCCTTTGCCACAGTGGAATGGGCGCGCGGACCGACGCAGATTACCGGCTTCAACTACTATCCGGCGGTGCGCATCTCGGGCGAGGCGAAACCCGGCTTCACCTCGGGCGATGCCATCGCCGAGATGGAACGGCTCGCCGGCAAGCTGCCGCGCGGGTTCGGCTATGAATGGACCGGACAGTCGCTCCAGGAGAAACTGTCGGGTTCGCAGGCGCCGTTCCTGCTCGGACTCTCGGTGTTCGTGGTGTTCCTGTGCCTGGCCGCGCTTTACGAGAGCTGGACCATTCCGCTCGCGGTGCTGCTCACCGTGCCGCTCGGCATCGTCGGCGCCGTGGTCGCAGCGATGCTGCGCGGCCTGCCCAACGACGTCTATTTCACCGTCGGCCTGATCACCATCATTGGCCTTGCGGCCAAGGACGCGATCCTGATCATCGAGTTCGCCAAGGATCTGCGGAAAGAAGGCAAGCCGCTGGTGGATGCCACCATCGAGGCCTGCCGCCTGCGCTTCCGTCCGATCCTGATGACGGGCCTCGCCTTCATCTGCGGTGTGCTGCCGATGGCCATCGCCCACGGCGCCGGCGGCGCTAGCCAGCAGGCGCTCGGCAGCATCGTGATGGGCGGCATGATCGCGGTGGTGATTTTGGCGCTGCTGATGGTGCCGGTGTTCTTCGTCTCGGTGCAACGCGTGCTGGGTGGGGATCGGGAGAAGGTGGCGAAGGAGGCCGAGATGTACGGGCCGCCCGCGCCGGCCAAGCCGTAAGGTGAGGTGTCATGCCCCGCCTAGTGCGCAATTGCGCACGGGGGGCGGGGCATCCAGTACGCCGCGGCCTTTCCGCACCCAACAGACGCTCTGGAATACTGGATCATCCGCCTTCGCGGATGATGACCGTTCGGGTTTGCGCTGGTGAGAGTCGGCCACTGAACGCCGGATTGGTCGGCTTGATTTCTCGGAGGCCTCAATCCAGACTGCATCCCTGGATTGAAACAACGTATTCGCACCGTGCCCGCGAATGCCCGGGCACCCGCCGATCGAGAGCATGTGATGCGTCCGTCCGACATTGCGATCTCGAATTATCGCTCCATTCGGCGGCTCTCCATACCCATCCATCCCTTGTCCGTGTTCGTTGGCGAGAATGGAGTCGGCAAATCCAATCTCTACAAGTCCTTGTCGCTGTTGCGCGACGCGGCGACCGGTCAGATCACCCGCATGATCGCCGATGAAGGCGGATTGAATTCGGTCTGCTGGTCCGGCACACGCAAACGAGGCGAAGACCGTCGGCTGCGGCTCTCGGCCACATTCGACAGCATGAGCTATTCCATCGAGCTGGGGTTTCCGAGCCCGCTTCAGGCCGCGTTTTCCGGCGAGCCGATGATCAAGACCGAAATTATCGAGGCGACACACGGCAAACGAAGGATCAAGCTGATGGAGCGTATCAATTCGCTCATCAGCGTCCGCGGCGAGAGCGGCGCCTGGAACGCTCACAAGGATGCAGTGCTGCCGTCAGAGACTGCGCTAGCGGCTTTTTCCGACGGCAAGCAATGCCCGGAAATCGACCTGATCAGAAATGCAATGCTGGGCTGGCGATTCTATCATGACTTTCGCACCGATCCGGCGTCGCCGATACGAAAGCCTTGTCTCGCGATCGCGACGCCCTCGCTCAGCGCCGATGGAATCGATCTGGCTGCCACCCTGGCGACCCTCTATGTCATTCGGGAAGACGCCAACGACCTGCAGGACGCAATCCAGGATGCATTCCCGGGCGCCGAACTCCGCGCATGGGAAGAAAATGGCAGGTGCGAATTCGCTCTGCAATTGCCGGACATGCCGCGGCCGTTCAGGGCTCATGAACTATCCGACGGGACACTGAAATACATCTGCCTGCTCGCGGTGTTCATGGGTTACCGGCTGCCGCCGTTCATTGCGCTGAACGAACCCGAGACCAGCCTGCATCCGTCGCTGCTGGCGCCGCTGGCCCGGCTCATCGCCAAGGCATCGCGCCGCGCCGACATCTGGATCGTCACCCATTCGGAACAGCTGATGGACGCACTGCGAAGCGAGAGTTCGGTCCCGCTTCGCCGGGTCATCAAGTCGAAAGGCGCTACGGCGATCGAGGGCCTGACCATTGGCGGTGAATATCGTGACGAGGAAGATGACGAGGACGACGATTCTTGAACGTCGTAGATCGAGCCGTCGTGCTACTGCGGCCTACTTCCGCAAAATCTTCACCAATTCCCCGTGCACGAATTCATTCCCGCACACGACATTCCCGGTCACCAACGGGTCGCCCGGCGTGTCGATGTCGGTCACCGTCCCACCGGCTTCGCGGATCATGATCAGGCCCGCCGCGACGTCCCAGGATTGCAAATTGCGTTCCCAGTAGCCGTCGAGGCGGCCGGCGGCGACGAAGGCGAGGTCGAGGGAAGCGGCGCCGAAGCGGCGAAGGCCGGCGACGCGCTCCTGCATCGCGGTCATCTCGCGGCGGAATTCTTCGTGGTCGCCGCGGCCGATATGGGGCAGGCCGCAGGCCACCACGCATTCGTTGAGCTGGCGGCGGCCGGCCACGCGCAAGCGCTGGTCGTTGAGGAAGGCGCCCTTGCCGCGCTCGGCGATGTAGAGCTCGTCATTGGCGGGGTTGTAGATCACGCCGGCGATGATCGTGCCTTCGCGCGACAGCCCGATCGAGATCGCGAATTGCGGGATGCCGTGCAGGAAGTTGGTGGTGCCGTCGAGCGGATCGACGATCCAGGTGTGGCTCTTGTCGGATCCCTCGCGCGTGCCGCCTTCCTCGCCGATGAAGCCGTAACCGGGACGGGCCTTGGCGAGGTCCTGGTAGAGGATCTCCTCGGCGCGCTTGTCGGCCAGCGAGACGAAATTCGCCGGTCCCTTCAGCGAGACCTGGAGATGCTCGATCTCGCCGAGATCGCGCTTGAGGCTGCGGCCGGCGCGGCGCGCGGCCTTGACCATGACGTTGATAGTTGCGGAATACAGCATGAGCTTCCGGTCTTGATCGGGGAGATGGCGCGAAATCGCACCTGTTTGAAGGATGGGGTGCCCTGCGAGGGGGCCAACGTCAAGTCATTGCTTCAGTTCGTTCGGTGCCAAGTCATTTGGCCCCGAGCCATTTCCTGGCGGCGGCCTCGGCCTTGGCCCGGTCCTCGGCCGGCAAATCGGACAATTGCTTGTCCAGCTCCGGATCGCCCTTGCCGGCGGTCTTGGCCACCAGATGCCATTTGAAGCCCTCGACCTTGTCCACGGCCGTGCCCATGCCGTTGATCAGCACCCAGGCCAGCCGGTTCTGCGCGATCGCGCTGCCCTGGCGGGACGCCTTGCGGAGCAGGGCGACGGCCGCCGGCTGGTTCTTCGGCGTGCCGGTACCGTTGAACAGCGCGATGGCGTATTCGACCTCGGCATCGACATTGTCGGTCAGCGTGGCGACCTGGAGCAGACGCACCGCCCGTTCCAAATCCTTCGGCACGCCAGTGCCTTCCTTGTAGAAGGTCGCGAGCGCGTATTGCGCCTCGGGCAGACCGGCATCGGCCGCCTGGCGCAGCAGCTCGGCGGAGCGCTTGACGTCCTGCGGCAGGGTCTGTCCGTCGAGATAGAGCAGCGCGAGGTTATAGGCCGCCTTGGGCTCGCCGAGCTTGGCGGCGGACGCCATCAGCTTGACCGCCTCGTTTTTGTCGACCGGGCCGCCACGGCCGGACATCCTGAGCATGGCGAGCGCGAACATCGCCTCGCGGTCGCCGGCGTCGGAGGCGCGCTTGTACCATTGCAGTGCCTTGGCGTAGTCGCGCCGGATGCCCATGGCATTGGAATAGAGCTCACCCAGCATGGTCATCGCCTTGGCATCGCCGGTCTCGGCACGAGCGGTGGCGAGTTCGAAGGCGGTCTTGTACTGGCCGCGCTGATAGGCGCCGAACACCAGATCGACGTTGGGATTGTCGGCCGGAGGCGCCGGGATCACGGTCGCGGCCGGAGCAGGCTTTGGAGAGGCTGAAGGCTTGGGGGAAGCTGAAGGCTTTGGTGCCGGCGCTGCTTCCTTCTTCTTGGTGATGGTGTGCGGCGTGGCCTTCGGCTTGTCCTTGCTTTTCTCGGCTGAAGGGTTCGGCGTTGCCACGGGCGGCGTGATCTGGAGCTGCGCGGCCGCGGGCACTGTGAGCAGCAGCGTGGCCAGGATGGTGATGCGCGGGAGCTTCATGACGGGCGCTAGCCGTGCTCCTGTTCTGCAAGCGCAGTCGCATGAGCCTTCTTGATCGCAGCGTCGGCCTCGATCAGCGCCGCCTTGGGTCCGCGCGGATCGGCCCAGATGAAGTCGCCCACCAGCACGAAATCGGCACCGCTGGCGGCGAATTCGTGGGCCTCCTCCAGCGAGATGGCAAAGCCGACGCAGGGCGGTTCGAACAGCTCGGCCCACCAGTCCAGCCGCTCGGCGATCGCTTGCGACGACGGCCGCTGGCCCTTTGCGTCGGGCTCGCCGAACAGCACGTAATCCGCGCCGATCTCGCCGGCATCCATGGAATGGTGCCGCGTCGTCAGCCCGCCGACGCCGGCGATGCGGTCGGGCTTCAGCGATGGCAGCGCCTCCTTCAGCGCGGCGATGCCGGGCAGGTGCGCGCCGTCGGCGCCGCCGCGTGCGACGAGCTCAGGATGGCCGTCGACGAGCAGCGCGGCGCCCGCTTTCTGAACCGGCGGCGCGAAGGCCTTGATCCGCGAGATCATGGTGCGCTGATCGGTCACCTTCAGACGCAACAGCACGGCCGCGACGTCGGCGGCGGCGAGCAGGCCGGGCAGCTCGGTCAGAAGCGAAGCGGGATCGTCGACGACGGGCGTCGCGAGATAAAGGCGCGGCGCCGGGCGCGGCGGAGGAGATTTGTTCGACAAGATCTAGGCCGCTTTCTGTTCCAGGCTGCTTTGCCATTCGCCTTTGGCGGCGAGGCCATTCATGCGCGCGCGATGACTGAATGCGTCTTGTCCGGCTGCGATGTTCTCGGCCTTGCCGGACCAGGCCTTCTGCGGCGCGGCCTGGAGGGCGCGGCCGTAGGAGAAGGTCAGGCCCCAGGGCAGCGGGCCGAGCTTGTGCATGGCGTTGAGGTGCGCCGTTGCCTCTTCGTCCGACTGGCCGCCGGAGAGGAAGGCGATGCCGGGCACCGCCGCGGGCACGCACGCTCTGAGCAGCCGTATCGTCTTCTCCGCGACCTCCTCGGCGGCAGCCTGCTTCGCAGACTTCTTGCCGGGGACTACCATATTCGGCTTCAGCACCATGCCCTCGAGCGCGACGCGCTGCACGCGCAATTCCTGAAACGTCTTGTTGAGCACACGGCTCGTCACCTCATAGCAGCGATCGATGTCGTGATCGCCGTCCATCAGCACTTCGGGCTCGACGATCGGCACGATCTGCGCGGCCTGGCACAGCGCTGCATAACGCGCCAGCGCGTGGGCGTTGACGCTGATCGCGGTCATCGAGGGGATGCCACTGCCGATGTCGATCACCGCGCGCCATTTGGCGAAGCGCGCGCCGCGCTCGTAATATTTCTTCAAGCGCTCGGCGAGCTTGTCGAGCCCGACGGTGACGAGCTCTCCCGGGCACATCGGCAGGGGTTGCGTGCCTTCGTCGACCTTGATGCCGGGAATGGCGCCGCTCTGTTCGATCAGCTTGACCAGCGGCGTGCCATCCTTTGCGTTCTGCCAGATCGTCTCGTCATAGAGGATGACGCCGGAGATATAGCGGCTCATGGCTTCGTTCGAGCGGAACAGCATCTCGCGATAGTCGCGGCGGTTCTCCTCGGTCGATTCCACGCCGATCGCATCGAAGCGCTTCTTGATGGTGCCTGAGGATTCGTCGGCGGCGAGGATGCCCTTGCCGGTCGCGACCAGAGCGGTCGCGATCCTGTTCAGCTCAGTCAGATTCATCGAGATGTCCTCCCAAAACGATTCTGCCCTTGCCGGTGAAAATAGACCGTTCTCGGGCAAATGCCGAGTTAACGTTCGTCGCAGGGTAAGGGGGGAGGGGCTTTGGCGCCGGCAACAAGGCGTCATCCCGGGCTTACCGCCCGGAATGACGGAGAAAGTGGGGCTGGCTACGCCACCTTCGGGGCGAGCTCGCCCTTGGCGTAGCGCTTGGCCATCTCGGCCGTGGTCAGCACCTTCTTGATCTTGGAGGCTTGGCCAGCGGTATTGAATTCCTGGAGCCGCTGCTTGCACAGCTTGGTCATCGCTTCCATCGCGGGCTTCAGGTATTTGCGCGGGTCGAACTCTTCCGGATTGTCCTTGAGCACTTTCCGGATCTGGCCGGTCATCGCCATGCGGTTGTCGGTGTCGATGTTGATCTTGCGCACGCCGTTCTTGATGCCGCGCTGGATCTCGGCCACCGGCACGCCCCAGGTCGGCTTCATCTTGCCGCCATAGGCGTTGATGATGTCCTGGAGGTCCTGCGGCACCGACGAGGAGCCGTGCATGACGAGATGCATGTTCGGCAGCTTGCGGTGGATCTCCTCGATCACGTTCATGGCGAGGATGTCGCCGTCGGGCTTGCGGGTGAATTTGTAGGCGCCGTGAGACGTCCCCATCGCGATCGCGAGCGCGTCGACCTGGGTCTCCTGGACGAACTTCACGGCTTCATCCGGATTGGTCAGGAGCTGGTCGTGGCTGAGCTTGCCCTCGGCGCCGTGGCCGTCTTCCTTGTCGCCCATGCCGGTCTCGAGCGAGCCGAGTACGCCGAGCTCGCCCTCGACCGAGATGCCCCCGAGATGCGCCATCTCGGTCACGGTCTTGGTGACGCCGACATTGTAGCCCCAGTCGCCGGGGGTCTTGCCGTCCGCCTTGAGCGAGCCGTCCATCATGACCGAGGTGAAGCCGGCCTGGATCGCGGTCATGCAGGTTGCCGGCTCGTTGCCGTGGTCGAGATGCACGCAGACCGGAATGTGCGGGTAGATCTCGGTCACCGCGTCCATCATGTGCTTGAGCATGACGTCGTTGGCGTAGGAGCGCGCACCGCGCGAGGCCTGGATGATGACGGGCGCGTCGACCTGGTTGGCCGCGTCCATGATCGCCAGCGCCTGCTCCATGTTGTTGATGTTGAAGGCCGGGACGCCGTAATCGTTCTCCGCCGCATGGTCGAGCAATTGACGCAACGTGATCCGAGCCATCTGTGTTTTTCTCCCGTTTGGGCCTGCAAGGCCACTGCTTGAAGGCGGCTACGACTTGCCGACCGATTACTTGGTGCGCAGAACTTCGACGCCGGGCAGGGGCTTGCCTTCCATCCATTCAAGAAATGCGCCACCGGCGGTCGAGACATAGGTGAACTGACCGGCCACATGGGCCTGGTTGAGGGCCGCGACGGTGTCGCCGCCGCCCGCGATCGAGACCAGCTTCTTGGCCTTGGTGCGCTCTGCGGCATGCTTGGCGGCGGACATCGTGCCGCGGTCGAACGGCTGCATCTCGAAGGCACCGAGCGGTCCGTTCCAGACCAGCGTCGCCGCATCGTCGATCGCGGCATGAACACGCGCGATCGACTGCGGACCGACGTCGAGGATCATGCCGTCGGCCGGGATCGCGTCGAGGCCATAGGCGTGCGACGGCGCGTTGGCCGCGAAATGATAGGCGACGGTGGCGTCGACCGGCAGGATGATGGCGCAGTTGGCGGCTTCCGCCTTTTCCATGATGCGCAACGCGGTCGCGGCGAGATCCTTCTCGGCCAGCGACTTGCCGATGCCGACGCCCTGGGCGTGCAGGAAGGTGTTGGCCATGCCGCCGCCGATCACGAGTGCGTCGACCTTGGTTACGAGGTTTTCGAGCAGGTCGATCTTGGTCGAGACCTTGGCGCCGCCGATGATCGCGATGACGGGCTTGGTCGGTGAGCCCAGCGCCTTCTCCAGCGCGACCAATTCGGCCTGCATGGTGCGGCCGGCATAGGCGGGCAGCTTGTGGCCGAGGCCTTCGGTCGAGGCATGGGCGCGGTGCGCGGCCGAGAACGCGTCATTGACCCAGATGTCGCCGAGTTTTGCGAGCTCCGCGACAAAGGCCGGATCGTTCTTCTCTTCCTCTTTGTGGAAGCGGGTGTTTTCCAGACAGAGGATGTCGCCGTCGTTCAGCGCCGCCACGGCCTTGGCTGCGGGCTCGCCGATACAGTCGTCGGCGAAGCCTACGGGCTTCTTCACGACCTTCGACAGCGCCTCGGCGACGGGCTTGAGCGAGTCCTTGGCATCGCGTCCTTTCGGCCGACCGAAATGCGCGAGCAGGATGACCTTGCCGCCCTTGTCGGAGATTTCGGTGATGGTCGGCGCGACGCGCTCGAGCCGGGTCGCGTCGCTGACGCGCCCGTTCTCCATGGGCACGTTGAGATCGACGCGCAGCAGCACGCGCTTGCCCTTCACGTCGACGTCGTCGAGGGTGCGGAATTTGTTGGTCACGAGGGATCCCCTGAACCGCCTTGGGTAATGTTGGGCCAGTCCTCGATCTTCCGATCCGGATCGGGCTTGATCTTCGAGCCCGATCGCAAGAACAGGAACAACAGGCCGCCCATCAACGCCAAGAGGAGCGCGAGGGCGACGAGTTGCGAGGTCATGGCGTTCTCCGGCTGCGCCGTGACGCGTGTTGGTTAGATCACCTTCGCCATCGCCACGGCAGTGTCCGCCATGCGATTGGAGAAGCCCCACTCATTGTCGTACCAGGACATCACGCGCACCAGCGTGCCGTTCTGCACCTTGGTCTGGTCCTCGTGGAACGTCGAGGAGTGCGGGTCGTGGTTGAAGTCGATCGAGACGTTCGGCGCGCTGGTGTAGCCGAGGATGCCCTTGAGCTGCTGCTCGGAGGCACGCTTCATCGCCTCGTTGATTTCCTTCGGATCGGTGGCGCGCTTGGCGACGATCTTGAGGTCGACGACCGAGACGTTCGGGGTCGGCACGCGGATCGCGACGCCGTCGAGCTTGCCCTTCAGTTCCGGCAGCACGAGGCCGATCGCCTTGGCGGCGCCGGTCGAGGTCGGGATCATCGACATCGCAGCCGCGCGGCCGCGGTAGAGATCCTTGTGCATGGTGTCGAGCGTCGGCTGGTCGCCGGTATAGGCGTGGATCGTGGTCATGAAGCCGGTCTCGATGCCGACGAGGTCGTTCAGCACCTTGGCGATCGGCGCGAGACAGTTGGTGGTGCAGGAGCCGTTGGAGACGACCAGATGTTCCCGGGTCAGCGTGTCGTGGTTGACGCCGTAGACGATGGTGGCGTCGGCGCCGTCGGCGGGCGCAGAAACGAGAACGCGCTTGGCGCCAGCGGTCAGATGCGCGGAGGCCTTGTCCTTCGAGGTGAAGATGCCGGTGCATTCCATCGCGATGTCGATCCCGAGATCCTTCCAGGGCAGCTTCGAGGGATCGCGCTCGGCGGTCACCTTGATCTTGTTGCCGCCGAGGCTGATCGTGTCGCCATCGACGGTCACGGTGCCGGGGAAACGGCCATGGACGCTGTCGAAGCGAAGCAGATGGGCATTGGTCTCGACCGGGCCGAGGTCGTTGATGCCGACGACCTCGATGTCCTTGCGGCCGGACTCGGCGATGGCCCGCAGGATGTTGCGGCCGATGCGGCCAAAACCGTTGATTCCGACGCGGACTGCCATGTTTCGTCTCCTTCAATGACCGTTGTCATCCCGCACAACGCGCTAGCGCGCCTGCGAGGGTTTTTTTAGGGCGGACGCCCGGTTCGGCCGGGCGGGGCTTGATCATATGAGAGTTAGGTAGTCCTTTTTTTCGGCAATCTCAACTCTCAGGAAACGCGTTTCAGAACGGCGTTAACCGCGGCCTCGGCGGTAATGCCAAAGTGCTGGAATACCTTGTTGAGAGGGGCGCTGGCGCCGAAGGAGTGCATGCCGATAAACTCGCCATCCTGGCCGATCACGGCGTCCCAGCCCCAGCGCACGGCGGCCTCGATCGCGACCTTGACCGGGGCGTTGCCGATGATCTCGTCGCGGCGCTCCTTTGGTTGCGCTAACAGGAGCTCGAGCGAGGGAACCGAAACCACCCGGGTCGGAATGCCGCGCTCGGCGAGCTGCTTCTGGGCGGCCACGGCCATCTCCACTTCGGAGCCGGAAGCAAACAGCGTCGCCTTGGCTTCGCCCTGGGCGGCCACCAGCTCGTAGGCACCGAACCGGCAGGGGCTCTCGTTCGGCGCGGCGGTGCGCAGTTGCGGCAGGTTCTGCCGGGTCAGCGCCAGGACTGTCGGGCCGTCGATGCGGTTGAGCGCGAGCTCCCAGCACTCGGCAACCTCGATGGAATCGCACGGGCGGAACACGCGCATGTTGGGAATGGCGCGAAGTGCTGAGAGATGCTCGACCGGCTGGTGGGTCGGGCCGTCTTCGCCGAGGCCGATGGAATCATGGGTCATGACATAAACGACGCCGGTGCCCATCAACGCGGCGAGCCGCATCGCGGGCCGGGCATAATCCGTGAACACCAGGAACGTCGCGCCGTTCGGCGCAAAACCCCCGTGCAGGAAGATGCCGTTCATCGCCGCGCACATGCCGTGCTCGCGGATGCCGTAATGGATGAAGCGGCCCTTCGGCGTCTTGGCCGAGAACGCAGTCGCCGACTTCGCCTTGTTGTTGTTGGAGCCGGTGAGGTCGGCCGAGCCCGCCAGAAATTCCATCGGCATCGCGCCGGCAATCACTTCGATCACGGCTTCAGAAGATTTGCGGGTCGCCGCATTCATCGGCTTTTCCAAGAGCTCCTTCTTGTAGCCTTTGAACGCCTTTGCCAGCGCGGCCGGGCGCTCGTGGCGCAGCCGACGCTCGAACTCGGCGCGCTTGCGGCTGCCGAGTTCACCGAGCCTTGCTTCCCATTCCTGTCGTGCCGCCGCGCCACGGCTGCCGGCCGCGCGCCAGGCTTTGAGCACGTCGTCGGGCACCGAGAACGGCTCCAGCGAAATGCCGAGATTTTCCTTGGCGGCCTTGAGTTCGTCGGCGCCGAGCGCTTCGCCGTGCACCTTGTTGGTGCCGGCCTTGTGCGGCGCGCCGAAGCCGATGGTGGTGCGGCACGCAATCAGCGTCGGCTTGTTTGATTTCTGCGCGCGCGTGATCGCGGCAGCGATTGCGGCCTGGTCGTGGCCGTCGATCTTCTCGGCCGCCCAACCCGCCGATTTGAACCGCTTCACCTGGTCCACGGAATCGGAGATCGAGGTCGGGCCATCGATCGAGATGCCGTTGTCGTCATACAGCACGATCAGCTTGTTGAGCTTCCAGTGCCCGGCCATCGCGATCGCTTCCTGCGACACGCCTTCCATCAAATCGCCGTCGGAAGCGATCACATAGGTGTGGTGGTCGACGATCTTCTTGCCGAACTCGGCCGCGAGCATCTTCTCGGCGAGCGCCATGCCGACGGCGGTGGAAATGCCCTGGCCGAGCGGACCGGTGGTGGTCTCGATGCCCTTGGTGTGGCCGTGCTCGGGATGTCCCGGAGTCAGCGATCCCAACTGGCGAAAGTCCTTGAGCTGGTCGATCGTCATCTCGGGGCTGCCGATCAGATACAGCAGCGAATAGATCAGCATCGAGCCGTGCCCGGCCGAGAGCACGAAGCGGTCCCGGTCCGGCCAGTCCAGCGCGGCGACGTCGAATTTCAGGAATTGCGTGAACAGCACGGTCGCCATGTCGGCGGCGCCCATCGGCAGGCCGGGATGACCCGATTTCGCCTTCTCGACGCCGTCCATGGCAAGGCCGCGGATCGCATTGGCCATACGGTTGTGATCGACCTGCGTCATGTCTGAAAATCCGTCTGAAATGAGGCGCTTGTGGCTGGATTTGGCCGCGCCGGAAGGAGCCTTTCGGCCGCTGGGGTCGCGGCTGGGATAGCATCTCGGTTCCGGCAGGCCAAGGCAATCAAACGCCGGTTTGGCCGTAAAAGTTGCTTACGGCATGATCCGGACCCGCAGGGCCGCGTTAGCGCAAAGTGGAGGCCGGTTTTCCGGCCAGGTCATGCCCGGCAGGAACTGATAGATCGGGATGAATCCCATCCCGATCTATCAGTGCATAGTTTCGTGGCGGCGTTGCGCTCCGCTAGCTTGCCACGTAAATTTCTGCTTCTAACCGCTTGCCGAACCGAGTCTTTTGCCGGACGGCAAGCTCCAAGGTAAATGCCCAAAGGAAAAGCCCAAGGGCAAGGCTACAGGTTCCGCCGCTGACTGCATGAACGATCGCGTATCCAACAGCTCTGCCATGACCGAGTCCTCGGCCGTCGAGATCGAGATCGCGACCCGCAGGCTCATGGCGGCGCTCGACTCGCTCGAAAGTGCCGTGGAGCGGCGGCGCGATGCCGATCGCGACGAGAACGAGCTCGCGGCGCGAATCCAGGCGCTCGGCGCGGACCGCTCGCGGCTTGCCGACGAACTCGACGGCGCGCTGGTGAAGGCGCGCAAGCTCGAGCGCTCCAGCCGCGAGATCTCCGATCGGCTGGATTCCGCGATCGTCACGATTCGCTCGGTGCTCGATACCGGAGAGGATGGATGAGCCACATCAACGTCACCATCAACGGCCGGCAATACCGCATGGCCTGCGAGGAAGGCCAGGAGGTGCGGCTGCTCAAGCTCGCCGAAAGCCTGGAGACGCGGATTCAGTCGCTGCGCGGAAAGTTCGGCGAGATCGGTGATGCCAGGCTCACCGTGATGGCGGCGCTGACCGTCTGCGACGAACTGGTCGATGCCGGCAACCGCATCCGGACCATGGAGCAGGAGCTGACCGAATTGCGGGATTTCCGCAACGCCGCCGTCGAGCGCGCCCGGTTGACCCAGACCGCGGTCGTGAACGCACTGAACTCTGCGGCGGAGCGCATCGAGAAGTCGACCCAGGTCCTGAACCGGACCGTCGGCAACGGGATCGCCATCGGCTGACCCTTCACCGGGCTGGCGATTCGTCAGTATCGTTGTTACATTGCCCGAGCGGGGCTGCGACGCGCGTCAGGAGCCATTATCCCCGGGGCCTTATCGATCCTTTAGGGAACTGTCCCTGGCCGGGCCCGTGGGCTCGGACATATGGTGCCCACCTACTTTCGTAGGGAACTCCGGGATCGAGTGCTTCAACGGCGTTCGCGGCTTCGCACTTTTGCTTTTCTGGCCATACGTTCCTTCGAATTGCGTCCTCGACAAACCAGCGGTGTCATGCCCCGCGTAGGCGGGGCATCCAGTACGCCGCGGCGTCGATGTTTGATCACTGGCGTCTCTGGAATACTGGATCACCCGCCCCAGTGCGCAGGGCGCACAAGGCGGGTGATGACGGCGGAGCAAGGCTCAGCCTTCGGAGCAAGCGCGCATGACCAACACCAAAGCCGAACTCCGTGCCAAAGCCCTCGCGGCGCGCGATGCGCTGAGCGAAAAGAAGCGCACCGCCGCCGCCGCCAAGCTCGCCAAGCGCGGGCTGCCGTTCCAGCTTCTGCCCGGCAGCATCGTGTCAGGCTATTCGCCGATCCGCAGCGAGATCGATCCGATGCCGCTGCTGAAGAAGCTGGCCGAGCAGGGCGCCAGGCTCGCGCTGCCTTGCGTCACCGCGCGCGGCCAGTCGCTGATCTTCCGCATCTTCCATCCCAACGACCGGCTGATGATGGGCCCGCTCGGCATTCCCGAGCCGTCGCCAGGGGCCGCTGAAGTCATTCCCGACATCATGCTGACGCCGCTCGCTGCCTTCGATCGTCTCGGCCATCGCATCGGCTATGGCGCGGGGCACTACGACCACACCTTCGCGCATCTGCGAAAAACCAAGACCATCGTCGGCATCGGGCTCGCTTTTGCAGCGCAGGAGATCAAGGCGGTTCCGGCACTAGCCCACGACGTGGCGCTGGATTATGTGCTAACGGAATCCGACGTATTCGATTTCCGGAGTTCTGAAGTTGCGCATTCTCTTCGTGGGTGATGTCGTCGGCCGTGCCGGGCGCAATGCCATCGCCGAATATCTGCCTGGCATGGTCAAGGACTGGTCGCTCGATTTCGTCGTCGTCAACGGCGAGAATTCCGCCGGCGGCTTCGGCATCACGGAAGCGATCTACCAGGAGTTTCTCGACGCCGGCGCCGACGCGGTGACGCTCGGCAATCACTCCTGGGACCAGCGCGAAGCTCTGGTGTTCATCGAGCGCGCGGATCGCCTGGTGCGGCCCGCGAATTATCCACGCGGTACGCCCGGCCGCGGCGCCGCGCTGGTCGAGACCAAGAACGGCAAGCACGCGCTCGTCGTCAACGCTTTGGGCCGCGTCTTCATGACCCCGTTCGACGATCCCTTCGCAGCGCTGGAGCGCGAGCTCGGCGCTTGCCCGCTCGGCGTTGCCGCGGACGCCATCGTCGTCGACTTCCATTGCGAGGCGACCAGCGAGAAGCAGGGCATCGGCTTCTTCTGCGACGGCCGCGCCAGCCTCGTCGTCGGCACCCACACCCATGTGCCGACCGCCGACCACCAGATCCTGTCAGGCGGCACCGCCTACATGACCGATGCCGGCATGACCGGCGACTACGATTCCATCATCGGCATGCAGAAGGAAGAGCCGCTGCGACGGTTCACCTCCGGCATCCCCTCAGGCCGCTTCGAGCCGGCAGCGGGCGCCGCGACGCTCAGCGGCGTCGCCGTGGAGACGGATGACGCGACCGGACTCGCACTGCGTATCGCGCCGGTGCGCATGGGCGGCCGGCTGGAGCCGACGACGCCGAGGTTTTGGTTGAGCTGAATTGCAGCGGCAGATGCCGCTGCACCTTCTCCCCTTGCGGGAGAAGGTGGCGCGAAGCGCCGGATGAGGGGTTGCTTCCGCGAATTCAAATGCGAGTTGGACTCGCGGAGAGAGACCCCTCACCCGGCTTCGCTTCGCGAAGCCACCCTCTCCCGCAAGGGGAGAGGGTGCAGCGGCGTTCGCGGCGACTCTTACTCCGCCGTCTGCTCCCGCAACCCCGCCACATCCTTCGCCGTCAGCCTCGAGCCCTTCGCGCCGAACCGCGCCGTGACGTAATTCGCCACCGCTGCGATCTCGTCGTCGCTATACGCATTGCCGAACGCGGGCATCGATCGCTGCCACTGCCGGAGGCTGGCGCATGGGATTGAAGTAACGGAAACCTATGCTTCAGGATGCTTCTCAGGCTTCGAAGAAAGGCTATTTAGGCCTCTCCTTTGGTTACGCTCGCGACGAATACCATCTGACTCCTCGTACTGCGCACGAGGCCATGGAGGCGTCTCAGCCATCACCACATCGAAAAGAAGATCGAAGCGATCTGCCAGATCACCGATTGAGGTAACAAGCTTTTCTACCGCCGCTAAGTCAACCAGCATGAAGTCGTGCCGCAATTTGCGGTCCGCCGTCGTCTCTACCCGGTAGAGTTTCCGGTCCTGACTGTTGAGAACGATCATATCGTGTATGAATCGATTGCGTTGTCCAGCGACCCCCTCGGCTTCCGACGACAGCGAATTGAAAGCCTTGATCAGCTTTTGACTCACGCCACGCAATTCAAACAGCGATGCTAGGCACCTGAAGCGTGGTCCAAGTCCGATCAGTTGCGCCGTCATGCAAGTGCCAGCGAACCGTTCAACATTTGCAAGCTCCCAAATCGAGTCGTTGAGAATGTATTCGAAGCCCGCCCAATAGCGCGACAGTTTTCCAAGAGCTGAATAAAGCGGCTCGAATTCCGGGCTCTCGTCAGGGGAAAAGTGATAAGATACCGGCTCAGCATCAAATGTGGGTTCGTTGGTCATGAAGTTCCTACCCGGCACGGTTATCGGCTGCTTGGATGGGCCTCGAGCCAAGTTACGGAAGTTTCGGCCCCACGACGATCCGGATTTTGCCTTCGGGCATCATCTGATCTTTGCCGCCACCTACCGTCTGGACTGGGGAATCCACCGCTTTTAACAGTGCCATCAAGAGGATTTGCTCTGGCGCTGCTGGATCGTCGGTTATCGGACCCTTGGTCACTACAGAAACACCCCAAGGTGAGGCACCCGCTTGTTGCGTGAGGGGCAGTAGTTGGTACACTTCACGAAGCTCAGGAGGTCCTAATTGCGGCGTTAAAGGCGCAGGCAGTTTTTGGTCGGTTCTCCATCCCATAGATGCCAAAGCAACGAAGATTTGAAAAGCCAAGCCAGAGCCGTCGGCTGCGCTTTGGTCAAATAGCACCTCGAAAAATTGCGAGGGCATACCGCTGATATCAGCTTTCAGCTTTTGGTTGTCTAGCCTCCTAGCAAACCTCAGCTGTTGCAGTTCTATCTTAGCTTGTGCGGTTTCCTTTCGTGCTGACTCGGCTTCAAGCGAGAGTCGCGCCGTTTCCTCATTTACCGCTGCTATCTTTTCATTCGCCCTTTCGCGGGCAAGGTCCCAATGGTGTTCTTTGACGATGCCCATCCAGACTATCGCGACGGTCGCGGCTAACCCAAATAGCAAGCTACCAACGAGTACAAAGCTTGCGCGGTCAAATAACCAGCTGGCGGTTTCGAGTGACGGCCAAGGCTCGTTGCTTATGTCGTGAGCGTTATCAGCCATAAGCGCCGCAATCATTGGAGACTTTGGGTTGCTTGACATCGCGCGCGTCATTGGGAAGCGCCGCTAGATTTGCTCCAAGGCTACCCCTTCGGGTTCGAGCGCCGCAATACACGCAAGGAAGAATACTGCGGGAAAACGTGCCCACGCTATCGGGATCCCGTATGGGGATGCCACACGAATATCAATTCTTATTTCCCTCATTTTTTCAATTGGTTAGACTGGATCCGAAGCTCTCACAAGGGGAAAAGGGATAGCAGCGATGTTCGTGGCGGCGACGCCTACTCCGCCGTCTGCTCCCGCAACCCCGCCACATCCTTCGCCGTCAGCCTCGACCCCTTCGTGCCAAACCGCGCCGTGACGTAATTCGCCACCGCCGCAATCTCGTCATCGCTATACGCGTTGCCGAATGCCGGCATCGACAGCGCCCCGTCGGGCGTATTCCGCTTGGTGCCTGAGATCACGATCTGCGCGACGTTGGTAGCCGCGGGGTCGTTGACGGCCCAGGTGCCGGTCAGCGTTGCCATCGGCGAGACCGGGCTCTCGCCGCTCCAGCCGTGGCAGCTGGCGCAGGCGCTGGCGAACATTTTCTTGCCGCGCGCGTCCGCCGTGACGCCGTCCTTGTGCGAGGCAGGCGCGACGGGTGCGGTGGTTGCGGGCAGGTCGGGCGAGGGCTGTGGTGGCACGCTGCGCAGATAAGCGACGATGCTGCTTATGTCCTCAGGCGCGAACTGGCTGAAGCTGTGGTCGACCGCTTCGCCCATCGGACCCGACGCCGAGCCGTGGCCGGGCGCATGGCCGAGCGACAGATAGGAGATCAGGTCCTCGTCACGCCAATTGCCGAGGCCGGTGGCCTTGTCGGAGGAGATGTTGAAGGCGCGCCACCCCGCCGTGATCGCGCCTGCGAACTTCTTGCGGTTGTCCAGCGCAAAGCCGAGATTGCGCGGCGTGTGGCATTCGCCGCAATGCGCGAGCGCTTCCGCGAGATAGGCGCCGCGATTCCATTCCGGGCTCTTCGACGTATCAGGCGCAAAGCGCGTGTCGGGATTGAACACGGCCGACCAGACAATCATCGCCCAGCGCTGGTTGAACGGGAAGGACAGCGTGTTCTCCGGCGGCTTCGCGCGCACCGCAGGCAGGCTGAACAGATAGGCCTTCACCGCCAGCACGTCCTCGTCGGTCATATAGGTGTAGGACGTGTAGGGCATCGCCGGATAGAGCCGGGCGCCGTCATGGCGCTTGCCGCGCTGGACGGCGTTGAGGAAATCCTGGTCGCTGTAATTGCCGATGCCGGTGTCCTTGTCCGGCGTGATGTTGGTGGAATAGAGCGTGCCGAACGGCAGCTTGAAGCCGAGCCCGCCGGAATAGTCCTTCTCGCCCGGCTTGGTGTGGCAGACCATGCAGTCGGCGGCCTTGGCCAGATATTCGCCGCGTTCGACCAGGCTCGCCTTCTCCAGCTTGGCCGGCACGCCGGCCGGCTTGCCGGCACGGTAATCCGCTAGCGCCACTTTGGTGCCGCCCGCGAAGTCGAGCGGACCGGGGCCGCGGATGATCCAGACGCCGAGCGCCACCACGACAATGGCGATCACGATGATGCCAGTGAAGATACGCATCTTGCCGCTCATGCCTTTTTCCCCGCAGCCAGCAGTTTCCGATCGATCGGCAGGCGCCGCAGCGCGACGCCGGTTGCCGCGTAAATGGCGTTGCGCAGCGCCGGCGGTCCGGCATTGACGCCGGCCTCACCGATGCCGCCGGGCGCCTCGCCGCTCTTGACCACGATCACCTCGATCTTCGGCATCTCGTTGATGCGCATCATGCGGTAGTCGTGGAAATTCGACTGCTGCACGCGGCCCTTCTCGATGGTGATCTCGCCATAGAGCGCGGCGGTGAGGCCGAACACCAGGCCACCCTCGATCTGCGCCTTCACTGTATCGGGGTTGACCGCGATGCCGGTGTCCACCACCGATGTGATGCGGCGGAGCGTGATCTCGCCGATATCGTCGATCTCCGCTTCCACCACGGTGGCGAGGAAGCTCGCGAAAGACGGCTGCACGCAGACGCCACGACCGACGCGCGGTGGCAGCGGTTGGCCCCAGCCGGATTTCTCGGCGGCGAGATTGAGCACCGCGAGCATGCGCGGATTCTTCGTCAGCATGGAGCGGCGGAATTCGACGGGGTCCTTGCCGGCTTTGCGCGCCAGCTCGTCCATCGCGCATTCGACCGCGAACACGTTGTTGTTCGGACCGACGCCGCGCCAGAAGCCGGTCGGCACCGCCGGCGGTTCGGCGCGGACATATTCGACATGGAAATTGGCGAAGTCGTAGGGCGCATCCACCGCGGCATCGACCGCGTCGATATCGATACCCTTCTGGAACGCCGGTGGCAGCCAGCGCGCCAGCACGGCGGAGCCGGCGACCTTGTACTTCCAGGCCGCGACCTTGCCGTCGACCAGCGATGCCGTGACCTGGTCGCGATAGACCGGGCGGTAGACGTCGTGCTGGATGTCCTCCTCGCGGGTCCATATCACCTTGACGGGATAATCGACCTGCTTTGCGATCTTCACGGCGGCCACCACCATGTCCGGCTCGAGCTTGCGGCCGAAGCCGCCGCCGAGCAGATGCTGGTTGACGATCACCTTGTCGACCGGGAGGCCCGCGGCCTTCGCCGCCTCCGACTGCACGCGTGTCATGATCTGCGTGCCGGTCCAGATCTCGCAGGCATCAGGCCTGACGTGAACGGTGGCGTTGATCGGTTCCATCGAGGCATGCGCGAGGAAGGGCAGTTCGAAGCTCGCCTCGAACCTGTCGCCGCTTGCGAGCCCCTTGGCGATGTCGCCGACCGATTTCGCGACCACGCCGTCTTTCTCGCTGGCGGCGCGCAGATGCCGCCATATATCCTCCGTGCTGAGCTTGGCGTTCGGTCCCTCGTCCCACTCGATCTTGAGCGCATCGAGGCCTTTCTTGGCGGCCCACATGTGGTCGCCGATCACGGCGACCGTGTCCTCGAGCACCACGATTTTGCGCACGCCCGGGATTTTTGTCGCCGCACTGTCGTCGACCTTGCCGACCTTGCCGCCAAAGACCGGGCAATTGGCGATCGCTGCGATCTTCATGCCGGGCAGGATCGCGTCTATGCCGTAGACGACCTTGCCGTTGACCTTGTCCGGCGTGTCGAGCCGCTTCAGCGGCTGGCCGATGATGACGAAGTCCTTGGGGTCCTTGACCGAAACATCCTTCGGCGGCGTCTGGCCCTGTGCGGCCAGTGCCAGTTCGCCATAGCCGAGCCTGCGGCCGCTTGCGGCGTGCACGACCTCGCCTTTCGACGCGGTGCAGCTTGCAGGCTCGACCTGCCATTGCACTGCTGCAGCCTGCACCAGCATCGCGCGCGCACTGGCGCCGGCTGCGCGCAATGGTTTCCACCAGGCACGGATCGAGGTCGAACCACCCGTGGCCTGCAAGCCGAAGGCGGGATTGGCGTAGAGCTTGTCGTTGGGCGGCGCATGCAGCACGGCGACCTTTGCCCAATCGGCGTCCAGCTCTTCGGCCAGGATCATCGCAATCGAAGTATAGACCCCCTGGCCCATCTCCACCTGCGGCATCATCAGGACGGTGCGGCCGGTCTCGTGGATGCGGATGAAGGCGTTGGGCGCGAACTTGCCGTCGGTCGTGTCCTTCGGCTGCTCCGGCTCGTTGACGGCGGCGCGTAGCGGCAGGTGGAAGGCGAGCAGGAAGCCGGTGGCGAGACCGCCGGTCAGAAGCGCACGGCGGGAGACGTCAGGAAGAGTCTTGTCGGTGGTCATGGCGGACCTCATGACTGACGACCGGAGGCGGCCTGCTTGATGGCCTCGCGGATGCGCACATAGGTGCCGCAGCGGCAGATGTTGCCAGCCATCGCGGCGTCGATGTCGGAATCGTCAGGGCTGGGCGTTGCCGCCAGGAGTGCCGCGGCCGCCATGATCTGGCCGGACTGGCAGTAGCCGCACTGGACCACTTCGGCATCGAGCCAGGCCTTCTGCACCTTCGCGCCCGCAGGCGTGCTGCCGACATGCTCGATCGTCGTGATGGCGCGGTTCGCGACCGCGCTGACCGGCAAGACGCAGGAACGGACGGCCTTGCCATCGACGTGCACCGTGCAGGCGCCGCACTGCGCGATGCCGCAGCCGAACTTGGTGCCGGTCATCCCGAGGACGTCGCGCAGGACCCACAGCAGCGGCATTTCAGGTGGCGCGTCGAACGATTTCGTTTCGCCGTTGATGGTGAGAACAGTTGCCATATGCATCCCCTTGCTCGCTCGATCGCTTACGGCGATCTAGTCAGCGAATTTGCGCGCACAATAATCATATCGATGCGAAACGATGAAGCGTCGACATTTCCGGCAATGCATATTTGCGTAGCGAGCGCGTCAGGCCATGACGTTCACGAATTTGTGCGGCGATCGCTGCGGTGATTTTGGGCTAATTGATATGATAATCGTCATTTTCTGACGCTTTTTCTTCACATGCGCCGTTGCTCGCCGCAGATGATCGTGCGAATGCGCAAAATCATGCGATGACGAAACTCGTGCGATTATGGAAGTCGATCGACGGCGCGGACTTCTTACGCGATCAATTGCGGCGACTCATTGATGTGCCCTCTCACCTTGTGGGAGAGGGCAGCGACGCCCGTAGACGCAGGCTCACTCGGGTGAGGGTCCGTCTCCGCGTACGGGCACCGTTGTGCATCAACCGGCAAAGGGAAGCCTGATCGTGAACGAGGCACCACCGTGCTCCCGATTACTCGCTGATATGAACCCGTTGTGCGCTTCGATAATGGTGCGCGCAATGGACAGGCCCATGCCCATGCCTTCCGCTTTGCTGGTGTAAACGGCTCGAACGGTCACCGCCGGCGCTTGCTTGTGCGCACAGAAGGCCAAGCCGCGCTATCGGGCGTCGCCATGGATCAATAGGCGCAAATGTAGTTTCCGTAAGCATCGTAGCAACTGCGGCGGTACGCAGCAGTGCCAACGGCAGCCGCGCCGACCGCTGCCGCTCCTACACCGTAGCCCCGATAGCCGTAGCCGCGATAGCCGCCTCGATAGCCCGCGCCGCGCACCGCAACAGCGCCGCCGCCCCGCGGTCCTCGAACTGCGACCGCACCGCCGCGGTAAGCGCCGCCACCCCGATAGGCACCTCCGCCGCGCCGGGCCTCGGCATCATCGGGGATCAAGCAGGCGGTGAGCAAAACGAAAGCGGCAAGAGAAGCAAGAATGAAGCGGAGCATGACAGAAACCCTTCCATGAATTCCTTAAGCCCCGCTCGCGAGATTGCGGCTCACTCCGCGCGTGAGCTTGATGTAGATCAATCGAACCCGCGCATTTGCGACGCCTACGCTATGTTCAGCCGCACCTGAGGCGCTTCCGTCACCTTTCGGTGACGCAAGTGCGAAGAGGGAGGTCCGCCATGCATCCGAGGAAGCTTCTTTCGATCAAGTCAGCGACGGTCGCGGGCATCGCCGCCAGCGGCCTGCTTGGGCTTGCAACCCTGTCGCTCAGTCCAACCCCAGCCAAGGCGGTGATTTACTGCCAGTACGTAGAATATCCGGCGGGTTGCGTTGCTCGGGCAGGCGTCGTGCTCAGGCCGCGCCCGGTGGCGCGCGCCGCAGTCCGTCATAACGCCGGTGGCAATGCGAATGGTGGCGTCAATCGCGTTGGAGCCGGGCGGTAAAGGCCGGTTTCGCAAGCCAGCAAGAAGCCGTCATCGTTTCGTCCCGGTGGCGGCTTTTCTTTGTCTGGCGGGGATAGGCCACTGGCTCGCATCGCGTGGCTCCGACAAGGAGAGAAGGGAGGAATGGAAATTTCGGAATAATAGCATTCTACGCCTGTTTTGCCCGACGCCGCAAGCGCTTCAGAGGCGCCTGGATCGACGGATTCATCGGGCGCTTAAGCCATTGAGTCTGCTCGCCCCGGCTACTGTGCATGGGGTTGTTTTCGAGGTTTTTGATTCAGGGACGCCATCGCGTCGCCGCCGCAACCGCGTCGCGACGACCCTCAGCTCTGCCGAAAGCCCATCCGGAAGGCGCCCCAGTGCTTGCCGCGGATCATGATCGGCGAGGACAGGTCCTTCATCAGCACGAACTGCCCGCCGCCCATGTCGCGGCGATAGGTCTGGAGCAGGAACGGCTTGGTGTTGGCCGCGACCTTCTGCACCGCGCGATCGGTGAACAGGCGGCGGTTGCGGCAATTGGCGTTATTCCAGACCGGGTCCTTGCCCTGCGGCAGGCGGTAGTTCGGGTTGTGCGTCGGCAGATAGCCGCCCTTGGCCCAGGCGACGCAGAACACGATGCGGGGATCGGACTTCTGGATCGGATCCTGAATTGCGGGCAGCACGCGGTCGGTGAAGTCGACATAGTTAGTGTTGTACTGCTTGGGATCGGTGCCGGGGATTTCCCGATAGTTCTCGTCCATGAACTGGTCGAGCGTGATCTCGCCGCGCCCGATGGCGGCTTCGAACTCGTCCGAGATCCGCTTGGCGGTCTCGACGACGATTCGGATCAGCGGCGCATCCGACGTCTCGACGCCGCTGTCTGCGATCAGCGCGATCAGGCCTTCGGACGTGTCGAGCAGTTTGGTCACGCGCTGATCCGCGTTTTTGAGATCGCGCGAAGAGAGGTCGACGCCCTTGGCGAGCTCGTTGAGCTCGCTGATGACGCTGTCGCAATGTCCGAGATTGGAAGTCGCCGCGCGCGTGACGCTGCCGATCTCCGCTTCCACCGAGGCGAAGCCCTGCTGGACCCGCGAGATGATGCCGGAGATCCGCTGGGCGCCTTCGCCGGCCGTCTTCGCGCGCTGCGAAGCATCGCTGCTCTCGCCGATCAGGCCTTCGATCTGGCCGTCGAGATCGCGCACGGTGTCGGAGATCTGGTGTGTGGCCTGGCGGGTGGCTTCCGCGAGGTTCTTGACCTCGCTTGCGACCACCGCGAAGCCGCGGCCGGCATTGCCGGCGCGTGCTGCCTCGATGGTGGCGTTGAGCGCGAGCAGGTTGGTCTGCTTCGCGATCGCCTCGATCGAGCCGGACACTTTTGCCACCTGCGCCAGCGCGGAGCCGACGGCGCTGAGCCGCGCCTCGATGCGTTCGACGGCTGCGACGAGTTCGGAGATGTGGCTCACCGCGGCATCGACTGCGCCGCGCGACTGCGCGATCTCGCCGACCGCCGCCGACGTGGTCGTTTGAACCGCCTGCGACGCATTGGCGATGTCGTGGTTGGCCGACACCATCGTCTCGGCGGTTTCCTGGAGATGATGAAACCGTTCCGACTGGTTCGCGACGCGGCTTGCGACTTCCTGGACGTTGCCGGCGATGTCGGCGAGTTCCACGCCGAGGCCGCCGATGCGGTCGGCGAGCTGATCGATCAGCCGCTCGGCAAGCGTTCGGTTGGAGCCGGTGTCCAGTACTGCAAGTTGTACGACGGACATGTCTTGAGAGTCCTCCAGTCAGAGCCGTTCGCCGGCTCTCCGCGGCATTCCCATTCCAATTCCGGTCTTAAGAGGTGATTCGCGCGTTGGCGTCTTGCCTGAGCGCGCACTAGAGCTTGTAGGCCGTCCGAAATCCGCCCCAGTGCCGGCCCTGCACGCGGATCGGAACGTCGATCTCGCGCATCATCACAGTATTTCCGTTGCCCATGTCGCGCGCATAGCTCTGCACCAGATACGAGCGCAGGTTGCGCGCGGCAGCCAACCCCGCCGGATCGTTGAACATCCGCCGGTTGCGGCTGTTGGCTGTGTTCCAGGCGGCATCGCCCGGCCGCTGCGGATGCGAATAGATCTTGTTGTGCACCGGCAGGAAGCCGTTGCGATCGACCATGGCGCAGAACGCCAAGCGCGGGTCCTTTGCCAGAAACGCTTCCTGGAACGACGGCAGCGCGCGGTCGGCCCAGTCCAGATATCGGGTGCGGTACTGCTGCGGATTGGTTCCGGCGATTTCTGCATAATCGGTGTCGAAGAGGTCCTCGATCTTCACCTCGCCGCGAGCAACCGCCTGCTCGAAGATTCCGGTCAGCGCGTTGCCCGCTTCCATGGCGCGGGTGACGAACTCCGTGTTCTCTTCATGGATCGACCAGAGCCTGTCCTCGATCTTCTCGCGGAGCGCGGCATCGGGATTGACGAATTGCGCTCGGGCGCCGGCCTTGGACTGCTCGACCACGCGCAGGCGGCAGGCGCCGACGCCTTCGAGGGTGCCTTCGATCATGGCTTGCGATGCAAGGCGGCCCGCGTCGGCGCCGCCGATCAGCACGCCGTCCATCGCTATCTCGTAGACCGGCAGCACGCCGCGGGCGGTTTCGAGCTTGAGATGGCAGGGCAGCCGCTCGGTCTTGCGGCGGTCGTCGTGCTCGCTCTGGCGCAGCAGCACGGCACAGCGCGATTTCAGTTTCTGTGCGAAGGCGGTCACGGCCTTGCCGGCGCTCGCGACGTTCTCGCCGTGGCTCTCGGCCGCCTTGGTCGCAGCATCGATCTCGGCTGCGCTTTCGCCGACCGAGATGATGAACTGCGACGCGCTTGTCGCGTTGCCGGAGACTTCGCTGGTGGTGGCGTTCTGTTCGGCGACCGCGCCGTTGACGGTCTCGAATACCGGGCGGATGGCCTCAATCGCCTGCGAGATGCGGTGCACCGCATCCGCGGAGCCGGCGGCGTCGCGCTGCAGCGCGTCGATCTTTTTGGTGATCTCCTCCGTCGCGCCCTGGGTTGCACCGCGAGTGCCTTGACCTCGGTGGCGACGACCGCAAAGCCTCTTCCCGCGGCGCCCGCACGCGCGGCCTCGATGGTCGAGTTGAGCGCGAGCAGCGTCGTCTGCCGCGCGATCTGCGCGATCAGATTGACGACGTTGCCGATGGCGGCCGAGGATTCGCGCAGGCGATCGACGTTGGCGCGGGCTTCCTGTGCCGCGGCGCTGGCCTCGTCGGCGAGCTTGCCGGCCTCGCGAACCTGCGCCCCGATGCCCAGCGCCGACTGGGTGAATTTGTCGGCGGCATGGCCGAAGGTGGAGGCGTTCGATTGCGCGGCATTGGTCCGGCCGGTGAGGGCGTCGGTGCGGTCGCGAATGGCGGCAAGCGTCGTCGCAGTCGCCTCGGCGCCGCCGGCCACCGAATTGGCGGCGCGCTCGAGCTGGCGAATCATGGCGCCCAGCTCAAGTTCCAGCAGTTCCAGGATTTCCTTGGCCGAATCGCTTTCGACGGCCGCGGCAGGCTCGGAATGGGCCGCCGGCTGTGCAGCCTGCGGGGCCGCCGCAGTTGCAGTCATGTCCGGCAGACGCTTCCGAAATAGTCCGAATGCCATCAGGTCTCTCTTGTCGGGGGACGGTCGGACGCTATTTTCGCAGGCTGGAATGAAATCAGGGTTAACGATGCCTGACATCTAGGCACGGGCCCATACGGTGTTACCTTAAAGTCGTAGAGCCTCTTTCTTTCCAGGGGGATGGCGGCCTATAAGGCCGCGCTTCCCACGCTCACCTTGGCGCACGATTCCCCTAGAGAAGATCACGCATGGCCGGACATTCCCAATTCAAGAACATCATGCACCGCAAGGGGCGGCAGGATGCCCAGAAGTCGAAACTGTTCGGCAAGCTGGCGCGGGAAATCACCGTCGCGGCCAAGCTGGGGACGCCCGACCCCAACATGAACCCGCGCCTGCGTGCGGCCATCACGGCGGCGCGCCAGGAGAACATGCCGAAGGACAATATCGAGCGCGCCGTCAAGAAGGCGCTCGGTAATGACGGCGAGAACTATGACGAGATCCGCTACGAGGGTTACGGACCCGGCGGCGTTGCCGTCATCGTCGAGGCGCTGACCGACAACCGCAACCGCGCGGCTTCCGACATCCGCTCCTTCTTCACAAAGTCCGGCGGCAATCTCGGCGAAACCGGCTCGGTGTCCTTCATGTTCGACCGCACCGGCATCGTCGAATACGACCGCAGCGTCGCCTCCGACGATGCGGTGCTGGATGCCGCGATCGAGGCCGGCGCCGACGACGTGATCTCGACCGAAGCCGGCCACGAGATCTATGCTTCGACGGAAGGCTATCGCGACGTCGCCAAGGCGCTGGAAGCCAAGTTCGGTGAGCCGCGCAAGGCCGCGCTGATCTGGAAACCGCAGAACACGGTCGCGGTCGACGACGAGACCGGCGAGAAGCTGCTCAAGCTGATGGACCTGCTCAACGAGCACGACGACGTCCAGCACGTCTACGCCAATTTCGAGGTGTCGGACGCGCTGCTGGCGAAGATGGGCGGGTAGGGGGCCACTTCCCCTGTTACTTCCGTTCTGTTTCTGTTTCCCCCACGGCGGCCAGCCGCTATCACTGGCCCATGACGACGCTCCCGATTCGTGGCCCCGTTCGCATCATCGGCATCGACCCTGGCCTGCGCCGCACCGGCTGGGGCGTGATCGAGGCCGAGGGCAATCGCCTGATCTACGTCGCCTGCGGCTCGGTGGAGCCGCCGGACGATTTGCCGCTGGCGAGCCGGCTGCTCGCGATCCATGAGGGGCTGGCCGCTGTCCTGTCCGGTCACAAGCCGATGGAAGCCGCGGTCGAGCAGACTTTCGTCAACAAGGACGGCGTCGCGACGCTGAAGCTCGGCCAGGCCCGCGGCGTCGCCATGCTCGCGCCCGCGATGTTCGGCATCAGCGTTGCCGAATACGCGCCGAACCAGGTGAAAAAGACGGTGGTCGGCGCCGGCCACGCCGACAAGCAGCAGATCGCGATGATGCTCAAGATCTTGCTGCCCAAGGCCGATCCGCCGTCCGCGGACGCCGCCGACGCGCTCGCCATCGCCATCACCCACGCCCATCATCGCCAGAGCACCGCGCTGCGGCTGAAGGTGGCAGGCTTATGATCGGCAAGCTCAAGGGCCTGATCGATTCCTACGGCGAGGATTTCGTCATCCTCGACGTCGGCGGTGTCGGTTATCAGGTGCATTGCTCGACGCGCACGCTGCAGCATCTGCCCTCGCCGGGCGAGGCCGCCGTGCTGTCGATCGAGACCTATGTTCGCGAGGACCAGATCAAACTGTTCGGCTTCCACAGCGACCAGGAGCGCGAATGGTTTCGCCTGCTCCAGACCGTGCAGGGCGTCGGCGCCAAGGTCGCGCTCGCCGTGCTCGGTACGCTGCAGCCGTCCGACCTCGCCAACGCGATCGCGTTGCGCGACAAGGCTGCGGTGGCGCGCACGCCCGGTGTCGGCCCCAAAGTCGCGGAGCGCATCGTCACCGAACTGAAGGACAAGGCGCCGGCCTTCGCCAATGTCGATCCGGCGATCGTGCACCTCGCCGGTGCCGTCGACGACCAGCGCGCGCCGCGACCCGTGGCGGACGCGATCTCAGCGCTGGTCAATCTCGGCTACGGCCAGCCGCAGGCGGCGGCGGCGATCGCATCGGCCGCGCGCAGCGCGGGCGAGAGCGCCGGGACCGCACAGCTCATCCGGCTGGGCCTGAAGGAGCTGTCGAAGTGAGCGCGGAAATGGTCAATCTCGTAGGGTGGGCAAAGCGAAGCGTGCCCACCATCTATAGAGCGATCAGCGACATGGTGAGCACGGCGCGAAGAGCGCCTTTGCCCACCGTACGATTTTCGGGAGTCCGTTGAGTGAGCGATCCCAAGGCCAACCGCATGGTCACGCCCGAGCGCCGCAGCGATGATGTCGGCGACACCGCGCTGCGCCCGCAATCGCTGTCCGACTTCGTCGGCCAGCAGCAGGCGCGCAAGAATCTGTCCATCTTCATCGAGGCGGCGCGCAAGCGCGGTGAGGCGCTGGATCACGTGTTGTTCGTCGGTCCCCCCGGCCTCGGCAAGACCACGCTGGCGCAGATCGTGGCCAAGGAGCTCGGCGTCGGCTTTCGCGCCACGTCGGGCCCGGTGATCGCCAAGGCCGGCGATCTCGCCGCACTCCTCACCAATCTCGAAGAGCGCGACGTGCTCTTCATCGACGAGATCCATCGCCTCAGCCCTGCAGTGGAAGAGGTGCTCTATCCCGCGATGGAGGACTTTCAGCTCGACCTCATCATCGGCGAGGGCCCGGCGGCGCGCTCGGTGAAGATCGAGCTGTCGAAATTCACCCTCGTCGGCGCCACCACGCGCGCCGGCCTGCTCACCAATCCCTTGCGCGACCGCTTCGGCATTCCGATCCGGTTGAATTTCTACACGATCGAAGAGCTTGAGAGCATCGTCACCCGTGGCGCACGCGTGCTCAACGTCGGCATGAGCGCGGATGGCGCCAACGAGATCGCGCGACGCGCGCGCGGCACGCCACGCATCGCCGGCCGGCTGCTCCGCCGCGTGCGCGATTTTGCTTCGGCGGCCGATGCCGACAGGATCGATCGCAAGATTGCCGATCACGCGCTGAGCGCGCTCGAGGTCGATGCCGCCGGCCTTGATGCGATGGACCGCCGTTACCTCACGACCATCGCACAGAACTATGGCGGCGGCCCGGTCGGCGTCGAGACGATGGCCGCCGCGTTGTCCGAGCCGCGCGACGCGATCGAGGACATCATCGAGCCCTATCTGATCCAGTGTGGCTATCTGCAGCGGACGCCGCGCGGCCGCCTGCTCACCTCGCACGCCTTCCGCCATCTCGGGATAGCCGAGCCCTCGCGCGATGCGGCGGCACAGTTCGGCCTGTTCGGGACCGACGAGAGCGACGACTGATCTACGCAAGTGCAGCCTGCTCGGGCCGTCATGAATTTCCGGTCATCTCGTGCAGAGGGTCTGCACAAACGCACCCCATTTCCGCTCCAATAGGATCGCATCACGAAGCCGCATCACGATCGGGCTGCCATGATCACGCGCCGTCATTTCTTCCGTTCCATCGGCGGCCTGTCCGCCCTCGGTGTCTCGACCGCGGCCTATGGCGTCGGCGTCGAGCCGATGCTGCGGCTTCGGGTCACCCGCTATCATCCAACCCCGCGGCAATGGCCGGCGGATTTTCCGCTGAAGATCGCCGTGATCGCCGACGTCCATGCCTGCGATCCCTGGATGTCGCTGGAGCGGATCGAGGCCATCGTCGATCGCACCAATGCGCTCAACGCGGATATCATCGTTCTGCTCGGCGACTATGTCGCCGGTCTGCACCAGGTCACGCGCATCATTCCAGCGAGCGAATGGGCCAAGGTGCTGGCCGGCCTGAAAGCGCCGCTCGGCGTGCATGCCGTCATGGGCACTCATGATTATTGGGCGGACAGGACCGTACAGCAGGCCGGCCACGGGCAGACGGTCGCGCATCGCGCGCTGGAGGCGGCCGGCATTCCCGTCTACGAGAACGACGTCGTGCGGCTCGCCAAGGACGGCCGCGCGTTCTGGCTCGCCGGCCTCGGCGATCAGCTCGCCTTTCTGCCGGCGCGGCGCTTCCGGAGCACGGGGCGCTTCGGCGCCGACGATCTCGACGCGACGCTCGCCAAGGTCACCGACGATGCGCCGATCATCCTGCTCGCGCATGAGCCCAATATCGCGCCGCGCGTGCCCACCCGCGTCGCGTTGCAACTGTCCGGCCACACCCATGGCGGCCAGGTCCGCCTGCTCGGCTGGTCGCCGGCGGTTCCGCCGCAGCACGGCCTCCGGCTCGCCTACGGTCATGTCCGGCTGAAATGCGACGTCATCATCTCCGGCGGCCTCGGTTGCAGCATCATGCCGCTCCGCGTCGGCGTGCCGCCGGAGATCGTCGAGGTGACGCTGGGTCGGGGGCCTTTGATCGTCTAGCCGCGCTTGCGCAGCCGGCCGTTTTTGCGCAAAACGGACCGGTTACCGAAAGCGAAGAGGCTCGTGACGTGACAGCTCATCTCGACGGCGAGATCCGCGACGGCCGCCACCACATGCAGGTCCGCGTCTACTACGAGGACACGGATTTTTCCGGCATCGTCTATCACGCCAACTATTTGCGCTTCATGGAGCGCGGACGGACCAATCATCTGCGGCTGATGGGCGCCGAGCAGCAGGCATTGTTCGAGCAGGCCGAGGCGGAAGACGCAAGCTTCGCCTTCGTGGTGCGTTCGATGCATCTCGATTTCCTCAAGCCTGCCCGGATGGACGATGTGCTCGATGTCGTGACCTGGCCGGTCGCGGTGAAGGGCGCCTCCATCATGCTGGCGCAGGAGGTGCGCCGCGGCGAGGAGGTGTTGGTGAAGGCCGAGGTGCGCGTCGCCTTCATCAGCGGCGGCCGCGCCCAGCCGATCCCGAAATCGATCCGCGCCTTGATGAAGGCTGATCTGATTTCGTGATCGGGCGATAGCGGACGGCCTCTCGACTCCCCCGCGCGCGGCGATAGATTGCACTCCCGCCAACCGATGAGGCCCTCATGTCGCGCCCGCCGCTTCCGCCCTTCACCCGTGAGACCGCCGCGCAGAAGGCGCGTATGGCCGAGGATGCCTGGAATTCGCGCGACCCGGTGCGCGTCTCGCTCGCCTATACCGAGGACAGCCGCTGGCGCAATCGCTCCGAGGTTTTTCAGGGTCGCGAAGCCATCGTCGCGTTCCTCACCCGCAAATGGGAGAAGGAGCACGACTACCGCCTGATCAAGGACCTCTGGGCGTTCGACGATAACCGCATCGCCGTGCGCTTCCAGTACGAATGGCACGATGCGAGCGGCCAGTGGTACCGCTCCTACGGCAACGAGCAGTGGGAGTTCGACGAGCACGGCCTGATGCGGCGGCGCGAGGCTTCGATCAACGACGTGGTGATCGCGGAGAAGGACCGGCGGTTTCACTGGCCGGCACCGGGGCCGAGGCCGGCGGATGTGGCGGGGCTGGGAACGGACCCTTTCTGAGCCGAGAAACAACTGTCACCCCTCATGGTGAGGAGCCGCGAAGCTGCGTCTCGAACCATGCAGGCCCCGTTGCTGCATCCGGGCCTCTATCCTTCGAGACGCGCGCGAGAGCGCGCTCCTTAGGATGAGGGGATGGATTTGCGCGCCAGAAACCTCGTAATCGCCCCTCCGAGCTTGGCATGGTCCATCGGCTCCGCCAGCGACTCCCTCGCCGTGGCAACGACATCGTCCGGCGCCTTGCCGTCGCGCAGCTCGCAGCACACTTGCGCAAACCCCAAGTCGAACTCCGGGTGCGGCTGCAGGGTGAGCGTCGCGCCGTTGGCGTAGAGCAGGCCGGCATGCGGGGTGAAGTCGGAGGAGAGGATCGTCAGCGCATCGTTCGGCGGCTCAATCACCTGGTCCTGATGCGAGCAGGCGATGGCGACTGCTTCGCCGTCGACGACGCCGTTGTCCGGCAGCACCTGATAGACGTGCCGGCCGATGCCCCAGCCCTTCTCCGATTTGCGCACGGTGCCGCCGAGCGCCTGCGCGATCAACTGATGACCGAAGCAGATGCCGACCATCGGTGTCCTGCTGGCGTAGGCCGTGCGCACGAAATCTTCCAGCGGCGCGATCCAGTCGAGCCCGTCATAAACGCCGGCGGCCGCGCCGGTGATCAGCAGCGCCTCCAAATTGCGCGGATCGGGAAGCGCATCGCCGTTCGGGATGCTGACGATCTCGACCGTCGCAGCCGGGTCCTCGGCGCGGACCATGCGCTCGAACATGTCCGGGAACGACCCGTGGCGCTCGCGATATTTTTGGGGGACCTGCCCGGTCTCGATGATGGTGATGCGTGCCATGTGCCCTCGGGTAAAGGTTAAGCTCAGTCGCTTCCTGCCCCATGTTGCTGGTGTGGCGCTGTACGCACCAGCAGCGCGCTCTCTTTCCGGACCTCGTTGAGAAACGCCTTGGCCAGGCGCGACAGCGGCTCGGCTTCCGACCATAGCATATAGGCCACGGCGTGCGTCGTCGGCGCGAACGGCCGCACGACGAGGCCGGTCCCGCCGTTCTGCCGCGGCGAGAAGGGATCGACCACCGCGGCGCCGACGCCGGCGGCGGCGAGCACGCAGGCCGTGTTGCAGTAGCGCACCTCGACGGTCGGCCGGAACGGCGCGCCGGCACGGGCGAAACTGTCACGCACGGCCTCGCCGAGCCGTGTGCCGCGCTCGAGCCCGATGAAGGGCAGGCCGGACAGGTCCGCGGCCGAGATCACCGGCTGGTCGGCGAGCGGGTGCTGCGGCGGCAGCACGCACACCATCTCGCCGGTGTGCACCACCTCGTGGGCGATGCCTGGATGATGTGTCAGCCCGAGCGCGAAGCCGAGCTCGGCGACGCGGTTGAGCACGCCTTCGATGATTCCCTCATAGCGCCGCACGTCGAAGAACACCCGTGTCTCCGGGCGACGGCGCAGGAAACCTGACAGCGCCGAGGGGATGATGCTGTAGGCGAGCGGCGGCGTCGCGACCAGCGCGAGATGCCCGGAGCGGTTCTCGCGCAGATCGCGCACGCGGCTCTCGAGCTTTGCGTGCAGCGCGAAGATCGCCTCGCTCTCCTTGTAGAGCGCCATTGCTTCCGTGGTCGGAAACAGCCGGTTGTTGACGCGTTCGAACAGCGCAAAACCTGCCTGCGCCTCCATCGTCTTCAGCGCGTTGCTCACGGCAGGCTGCGACAACGCCAGTTCGTCGGCGGCCGCAACCGTGGTGCGGTGGCGGATGACGGCGCGGAGAATCTCGAGCTGGCGCAGGTTCATATCACTGCCGATTATACTCTGGGCCAAAACATCATAGCAGAACGAATTGATTTTGCAGCCCCGCTTCCGCGTAATGGCAGCGGATTTGCACGTCGCATCAAAGGGTTCATTCGCCCATTGAGGCGCCACTGCGCACAGATTGGAGGCAATCTTGGTTCGTGTCCTTCGCGCCGCCGCCGCACAGATGGGGCCGACGCAAAAAGCCGATACGCGCGAGCACACGCTGTCGCGGATGCTTGCGCTGCTGGAGGATGCGGCCGGCCGCGGCGCCAGCCTCGTGGTGTTTCCCGAGCTTGCCTTCACCACGTTCTTTCCGCGCTGGTTGCTCGAAGGCGAGGCGCTCGACCATTATTTCGAACGCGGCATGCCGAACCCGAACGTCGCCGCCTTGTTCGACCGTGCACGTGCGCTGCGCGTCGGCTTCTATGTCGGCTATGCCGAGCTGACGCCGGATGGACGCCGCTACAATTGCGCCGTCCTGGTCGATCGCGACGGCGAGCTGCTCGGCCGTTATCGCAAGGTGCACCTGCCGGGCTCGGTCGAGCCGCGACAAGGTGCGCGCTACCAGCAGCTCGAGAAACGCTATTTCGACTATGGCGATCTCGGCTTTCCGGCCTTCCGCGCCGGCTCGGCCTGGGCCCACGCCATCATGGGTATGATGATCTGCAACGATCGCCGCTGGCCGGAATCCTGGCGCGTGCTTGGCCTGCAGGGCGTCGAGCTCGTCTGCATCGGCTACAATTCGGCGGCCTATGATCCCAATGGCGGCAGCACGGAAGATGCCTCCTTGCGCACCTTCCACTCCACGCTGGTGACGCAGGCCAACGCCTACATGAACGCGACCTGGGCGATCTCGGTGGCGAAGGCGGGCGAGGAGGACGGCTCCGGGCTGATCGGCGGCTCCTGCATCGTCGATCCCAATGGCCGCATCGTCGCGCAGGCCGCAACGCTGACTGACGAGGTGATCGTCGCCGACATCGATCTCGACCTCTGCCGCCAGGGCAAGGACAAGATGTTCAACTTCGCCGCGCACCGGCGGCCGGAGCAATACAGGGTGATCACCGAACGCGCCGGCGTCATCGAGCCCGCGGTTCTCGACGCAGACTGACAGGACGTTCCAACAACGTTGGCAAAGGAGCCGATATGACGCGCCTCTCGTATTTCCTCGGCATCGCAGCGCTGGCGGCCGCGACGTCCGCGCAGGCGGCGGAGCTTCCGGCCGAGATCAAGCAAGCGGGCGCGTTGAAGCTCACGGTCAACTCCACTTACGCGCCGATGGAATACCGCGATCCCGCGACCAATGAGCTCGTCGGGCTCGACGTCGATCTGGCAAACGAACTGGCCAAGCGGCTCGGCGTGAAGATCGTCTGGAGCGAGACGCCGTTCGCGGAATTGATCCCGTCGCTTCAGACCAAGCGCGCCGATTTCATCATCTCCGGCATCTCCGATCGCGCCTCGCGGCGCGAGACCGCGGATTTCGTCGATTATCTCGGGACCGGCCCACAGTTCTTCGTCATGGCGGAGAACGAAGCCAAGGCTGCGACCGATCTCTGTGGTAAGAAGGTTGGGACCACCCGCAGCACCAGCTTCCCGGTCGAGATCGAGAAGTGGAGCAAGCAGAATTGCGAGCCGGCCGGCAAGCCGGCGGTCCAGTACGTGCCCGGCGAGAACTCGATCGACGTCCGCAACCAGCTCAAGCAGGGCCGCATCGACGCCGCCGTACAGGGCAGCGAGACGTTGCCTTATGCGCAGACGCAGGAACCCGGCAAATACCGCGTGATCGGCGAGCCCTTCGCCAAAGGATATCAGGGCATCATGTTCCGCAAGGACGACGCGGCGCTTCGTGAGGTGGTGACCGAGAAGCTCACCGCGATGATCGCCGACGGTTCCTACAAGGCTGTCCTCGACAAATGGGGTCTCGGCGGCAATGCGGTCGCCCAGCCCATGCTGAACGCGGCGTCGCAATGAAGACGGCACCGGCACTCGCGGAGGGTTTTCCCGACCTGTCGGGGATGCGGATCGCGCGCGAGCCGCACTGGTTTCGCTGGCTCAGCGCAGCGCTGATCGTTCTTGTACTTGCATTGATCGTGCGCGCGTTTGCGGCCGGCCAGATCGAATGGTCCTATGTCAGCCGCTTCCTGACGGCAAAGGTGATCCTCGAAGGCATCGTCAACACCATGGTGATGGCGGTGCTGGCGATGGCGCTCGGCATCTTCCTCGGCGTCGTCATCGCGATCATGCGGCTGTCGCCCAACCCGGTGCTGAAGACCGTTGCCGCCGGCTACACCTGGTTGTTCCGCGGCACGCCGCTGATCCTGCAACTGCTGCTGTGGTTCAATCTCGCGCTGGTGTTTCCGACCATCGGCATTCCCGGCCTGTGGAGCGCGCGCGCCGTCGATGTCATGACGCCGTTCCTCGCCGCGCTGCTCGGGCTCGGCATCAACCAGGGCGCCTATACGTCGGAAGTGATGCGGGCCGGCATGCTGTCGGTCGATATCGGGCAATATGAGGCCGCGCAGGCGATCGGCATGGGACGCTTGCGTGCGCTGCGCCGGATCGTTCTGCCGCAGGCGATGCGGGTGGTGATCCCGCCGCTCGGCAACGAGTTCATCGGCATGGTGAAGGCGACCTCGCTCGCCAGCGTCATCCAGTATCCGGAACTGCTGCACAACGCCGAGAACATCTACTACGCCAATTCGCGCGTGATCGAGCTGCTGATCGTCGCCGGTCTCTGGTATCTGCTCGTCGTCTCGGTGCTGACGCCGCTCCAGATGCTGCTCGAACGCCGTTTTGCGCGCGGCACATTGCGGCTCGCGCGATGACAAAACCCCTCGTCGCGATCCGCTCCGTCAGCAAGAGTTTTGGAGAGTTTCAGGCTCTCAAAAATGTCTCGCTCGACATCCGGCCCGGCGAGGTGATGTGCCTGATCGGCGCCTCCGGCTCCGGCAAGACCACGCTGCTCCGCTGCATCAACCAGCTCGCCGCGATCGACAGCGGCGGCATCTGGCTCGACGGCGAGCTCCTGGGCGTGCGCGAGCAGGGCGGACGGCTCCATCGGCTTAGCGAGCGCGAAATCGGGCGGCAGCGGTTGAAGACCGGCATGGTGTTCCAGCGCTTCAATTTGTTTCCGCACAAGACCGCGCTCGAAAACATCACCGAAGGTCCGCTCCAGGTTCAGGGTCGAAAATCCGACGAGGTGCGTGCGGAGGCGATCGAGCTGCTGCGGCGCGTCGGATTGTCGGCCAAAGCGGATTCGTATCCCGCCCAGCTCTCCGGTGGCCAGCAGCAGCGCGTCGCGATTGCCCGCGCGCTTGCCATGAAGCCGATGCTGATGCTGTTCGACGAGCCGACCAGCGCGCTCGATCCCGAGCTCGTCGGCGAGGTCTTGGCGGTCATGAAGGAGCTGGCGCGGAGCGGCATGACCATGATGGTCGTGACGCACGAACTCGGCTTCGCGCGCGAGGTCGCCGACCGTGTCGTCTACATGGACCAGGGCGCGATCATCGAGCAGGGGCGCGCATCCGATGTCTTGGGCGCGCCGCGCGAGGAGCGCACCAGGGCATTTCTTTCGGCAGTGATCTGAATGGGGGCGTATCGATGAAGAGAATTCTGGTTACGGCGGCACTCGTTGGCGCCATGAGCGCTCCGGTCATGGCAGTCGAGCTGCCGGCGGAGATCGCCAGGCGCGGCAGCATCAAGGTCGCGCTGGTGCCGAACTATCCGCCGATGGAGTTCCGCGATCCCGCCACCAACGCGTTGTCCGGCTTCGACATCGATCTCGGCGAGGCCATCGGCCGCAAGCTCGGCGTCAAGATCGAATGGCAGGAGACCAGCTTTGCCGAGTTCATGCCGTCGATCTCGACCGGGCGGGTGGACGCCATCCTGTCCGGCTTCACCGACTATGCCAGCCGGCACGAAATCGCGTCCTTCGTCGATTATCTGCGCAGCGGCCCGCAGTTCTTCGTGCAGCAGTCGCGCAAGGCGGAGTTCAAGGACGCAGCCGCGCTCTGTGGCAAGAAGGTCGGCGCCAGCCGCCGCACCATGTTCCCGGCGCAGATCGCGGCTTGGAACGAGAAGAATTGCGGCACCAATCCGGTCCAGTTCGTCGGGACCGACGGCTCGGCCGATGCCCGCACCCAGCTCAGGCAGGGCCGCATCGATGCCGCCGCCCAGGGCAACGAGACGCTGCCCTACATCATGGACCTCGAGCCCGGCACCTATGCGACTGTGGGCGAGCCCATCGCGCAGCAATTCACCGGCATCGCTCTGCCGGTCAAGGAAAAGGCGCTGCAGCAAGCCATGCTGGAGGCAGTCGACGCGCTGATCGCGGACGGCACTTATCGTACGCTGCTTGGCAAGTGGAAACTGACCGACAACGCACTCGAAAAGGCGACCCTCAATGCTGGACAGTAAGGCACTCCAGAGCATCCCGCTCACCCCAGCCAACACCGCGGATCCTGCGCCGGAATACCCCTGGCCGAGGCCGTACAATTCGGCGATGTTCCTGTCGTTCGACGTGGACGCGGAGAGCGCCTGGACCAGCAAGGACGCGGTGCACGCGCAGCGGCTCATCACCATGAGCTATGGCGGCTATGAGGCGCGCGTCGGCACGCCGAAACTGCTGGAGCTGCTCGATCAGCTCGATCTCAAGGCGACCTTCTTCGTCACGGGATGGTCGGTCGACGCGCATCCGGCGATGGCCGAGTCCATTCTCAAGGCCGGTCACGAGATCGGCCACCACGGTTATCACCATCTCCTTCCCGATCCCGGCGATCCCTGGATCGAGGAGGAGCTCGAGCGCGGCTTCGAGGCGCTCAAGCGCCGGCTTGGCGTCAGGCCGACCGGCTACCGCGCGCCCTACGGCGAATTCACCGAGGAACTGCGGGTGGCGCTGGTGCGCCACGGCATCGTCTACACCTCCTCGTTTCGCGACGACGTGCGGCCCTATCGGCATCGTCTCGCCGACGGCAAGCCGGGCACGATCGAGCTGCCGGTAACCGCAAGCTATGACGACTGGATGCACGGCCTGTCCGCGCGCTTCAGTCCGCGCTCGATTTTCCCCAAGGAGCATGTGCTTTCGATCTGGAGGGACGAGCTCGACGAAACCAGAGACTGGGGCGCGATGGTGACGACCGTGCTGCATCCGCAATGCAGCGGCCGACCGATGCGGCTGCGCCTGCTGCGCGAATTCCTGACCTACGCAAAATCATGCCCGGATGTCTGGATCACGACCGGTGAGAAGATCGCGGCCAACTTCCTGCGCCACGAGGCCGGAGAAAGTTGAGCCACGCCATGACCCGCATCCTCGTCATCAATCCCAACTCCTCCGCATCGGTGACCGCGGCGATCGATGACGCCGTCGCGCCGCTGCGCATCGCCGGCGGCCCCGCAATCGAGGTCGTCGGCCTTGCCGAGGGGCCGCTCGGCATCAGCTCGCAGCGCGACGCCGACAGCATTGTGATGCCGCTGGTCAACCGTGTGTCGCGCGACGATGCGGATGCCTTCGTGCTCGCCTGCTTCAGTGATCCCGGCCTGCATGCGGTGCGCGAGGCGGCCGGCGGGCGCCCGGTGATGGGTATCGCCGAGTGCGGTATCTTTCGCGCACTGATGCTGGGCGAGCGCTTCGGAATCATCGCGCTGTCGCCCTCGAGCATTCGCCGCCAGCAGCGGATGGTGCGGCTGATGGGCGTCGACAGCCGCTATGCCGGAAGCTGGTCGGTCGGCGCAAGCGCGGCGGAGACGGCAGGCGCGGACATCCGGGGACGGTTGATCGAAGCTGGCCGCGCGCTGGTCTCGCAATGCCGTGCCGATGTCGTGGTGATGGGCTGCGCCGGCATGGCCTCGCATCGCGCGGCGATTGCGGATGCCATCGGTGTGCCCGTGGTCGAGCCGGCGCAGCAGGCGGTGGCCGCTGCGATCGGCGCGGTCTTGCTGAACACGTAAGATCCTTCAGGAGCCTCTTGCAATGCCCGTCTCCCGTCGTTCGCTCCTCAAGGCCGCAGCCGCTGTGCCGGCGCTGTCATTCCCGGGTATCGTCCGTGCCGAATCCCAGACCACGCTGCGCTTCATTCCCGTCATCGACCTCGCCTTCGTCGACCCCATCTATTCCACGGCGCAGGTGTCGCGAAACCATGGCTTCATGGTCTACGACACGCTCTATGGCATCAGCTCTTCGCTCCAGGTCTCGCCGCAGATGCTGTCGGGCCATGTCGTCTCCGGCGACGGCCTGCAATGGGACCTCAGTTTGCGCGACGGCCTGTTCTGGCACGACGGCGAGCGCGTGCTTGCCCGCGACTGCGTTGCCAGCATCCGCCGCTGGGCCGCGCGCGACGGCTTTGGCGGTGAGCTGATGGAGGCGACGGACGAGCTGTCGGCCGCTGACGACCGCACCATCCGCTTCCGCCTCAAGCGTCCATTCCCGCTGTTGCCGCAGGCGCTCGGCAAGGCCGCGATCAACGCGTGCTTCATGATGCCGGAGCGGCTGGCGAGCCAGGATCCATTCAAGCCGCTGACCGAAGTGATCGGCAGCGGGCCGTTTCGCTATCTCGCCGACGAGCGCGTGCAGGGCGCGCGCAACGCGTATGCCAAATTCGAGCGCTATAAGCCGCGCAGCGGCGGCAAGCCGGATTGGACCGCGGGTCCGAAGATCGTGCATTACGATCGGGTGGTCTGGACCACCACGCCCGATGCCGGCACCGGCGTCGCCGCGCTGCAGACCGGCGAGCAGGACTGGCAGGAGACCACGCCGCACGACCTGCTGCCGATCATCAAGGCGGCCGGCGACATCGAGGCGCGCATTCTCGATCCCCGCGGTTATGCCTGCATGCTGCGCCTCAATCATCTTCAGCCGCCGTTCGACAACCCTGCCGTTCGCCGCGCCCTCCTGGGGGCGATCGATCAATCCGCCTTCATGACCGCGGTCGCCGGGACCGATCCGAACTTCCAGGTCTCCCCCATCGGCTATTTCGCGCCGAATACCCCGATGGCCAGCGATGTCGGCCTCGATGTCTTCCGCGGCCCGCGTGACTACGCCAAGGTGAAGGCCGATCTCAAGGCCGCGGGGTATCATGGCGAGAAGATCGTGGTGCTCGTGCCCACCAACTCACTGGCCCAGAAGCCGCTGGGCGAGATCGCCGTCGATTCCTTGCGCAAGGCCGGCATGAACGTCGAATATGCCGGGCTCGATTTCGCCGTGGTGTTGCAGCGCCAGCTCAAGAAGGATCCGCTTCCGCAGGGCGGCTGGAGCGCGGCGGTCGGCAACTGGCAGGGCATCGATTGGCTCAATCCGGCGGGCAACACCAACATCCGTGGCGAGGGCAAGGTCGCCGGCTGGTATGCGAGCGAGAAGATGGGAGCCTTGCGCAGCCAGTGGCTCGCGGCCTCCGAGCTCGCGGAACAGCAGCGCATCTGCCGCGAGATCCAGGCGGTGGCGTTTCAGGAAATCCCCTATATTCCGATCGGCCTGTACAAGCAGCCGACCGCCTATCGCAAAGCTATCACCGGCGTTCTCGACGGCACCGCCGTCTTCTGGAACGTACGCCCCGCATGAGCACATCAGCAATTTTCGGCAGCTATGTGCTGTCTCGCAAGGACGGCGCGCAGGACGTGTTGCGCGACCGCTGGGTCCTGATCGAAGGAAAGACGATCGCCGCGGTCACGCGCGACAAGCCGCACGCGGACGAGGTGCATGACCGCCCCGGCCGTTTCGTTCTGCCGGGTCTCCTCAACCTGCACAATCACTGCTTCTCGGAAGCGGTGGCGCGCAGCCACACCGAGGACGGCAATGGCCGCAAGAACAATCAGAGCATCGTCTACACGGTGCTCTTGCCTCTAACCAAGCGCGGTGCAGATATCTTGTCGGCGGAAGAGCGCATGGCGGTCGCACGGCTCGGCATCCTCCAACTCCTGAAGGGCGGCGCCACCACGGTGATGGAGCCGTTCCGGAACTCGATCCCGGAGATGTTCGACGCCGCCGAAGAGATGGGCATCCGCTTCTATGGCGCGCCCTATCTGTTCTCGACGTCGGACGCCAAGGCCGGCCCCGACGGCGTGGTGCACTATTCCGGCGATGACGGCACAGCCGACATGGCGACCTGGGATGCGCTCTACCAGCGCTGGAACAATCGCGGCGACGGTCGCATCGGCCTTGCGATGAGTCCGCATGCCACCGACACCTGCGGGCCCGATCTCTTGAAGGCCTGTGCCGCGCGGGCGCGCGAGCTTGGCGTGCCCATCACGACGCATATGGCGCAGAGCCGCGCCGAGGTTGAAACCATCGGCAAGCGCTATGGCGGCCGCACGCCGGCGCAATATCTCGACTGGCTCGGCCTGCTGGCGCCCGATCTGATGGCGGCGCACTGCATGTTCAGCACCGACGACGATCTCAAGCTGATGGCCGCGCGCGGCATGACGGTCCTCAACTGCCCGCGCGTGTTTGCGCGCGCCGGCGTCACCGCCGCGTTCAGCCGGTTCGCGGAACACGGCGTTCGCACCGTGGTCGGCACCGACGGCTACAACATGGACCTGCTCGGCGAGCTCAATGCGGCGTCGCTGATCTCCAAGATCACTTCGGCGCGGGCTGACGTCGCGAACGCGCCCGAATTGATCGAGGCGAACACGGCAATCGCCGCCGATGTCATCAAGCGGCCCGATCTCGGCCGGATCGAGCCGGGCGCGACCGCCGACCTCACCATCGTCGATCTCACCCATCCGCATCTTCAGCCGCTGTTCGACCCGCGACGCGCACTGATCGCGCTCGCCAATCGCGCCAATATCGATCAGGTCATGGTCGACGGCCGCATGCTGGTCGATGCCGGCCGCTATCTCGGCGCTGACGAGGCGGCGATCACGGCGGCGGGGACTGCTGCGATCGGCAAGATCTGGGACCTGCCGGAGGCGCAGGCGGCGTTCAACGGCTGAGAGCTCCCTCGTCGAATTCGGCGAGCGACTTGCGCATGGTCTCGACCAGATCCAGCGCCACCGGCGAGGGGCTGCGCTGCGCCGGAAACACGGCGGAGAATTCGAAGTCGATGCGCGGCAGGAAGCGGCGGACGACGACGCCGCGCGTGGAAAATTCCTGCGCGGTGAAGGGATCGCAGATCGCAACCCCGAGCCCCGACGACACCATGCCGCACATGATCTCCGAGAGCGTGGTCTCGACCCTGAGCACGCGGCGGACATCGTGGCGATGGAAGACCTGGTCGACGAGGTGGCGGCTCGACGAGCCCGCCGACAGCGAAATGAAAGTCTCGCCCTCGAAATCGCGGGGCTCCAGCACTTCCTTTTCCGCGAGGCGGTGACCGGTGGGCAGTACAGCCACACGCGCGGGCGCCGGCAGCTTCTGGCTCGGCAAGCCGGAATGCGCGATCGGCACCTCGGCAAAGCCGACGTCGCATTGGTTGTTCAGCACCCAATCGACCACGATCGGCGAGATCACACCGAAGAAAGCGAGGTTGAGGTTGGGACGCTCCTTCAGGAAGTGCCCGGTGAGCCGCGGCAAATAGCCATTCGACAATGCTGGAAGTGCCGCGATCCGCAGTGAGCCGGTGCGGCGGCCCCGGATTTCCTCGGCTGCCGCGGTGATGCGTTCGAGGCCGACGAAGGAGCGCTCGACCTCGGTGTAGAGCGCCATGGCCGCAGCGGTCGGCACGAGGCCGGTGCCGCGCCGCTCGAACAGCTCCATCTTCAGCAGCGCCTGGAGGTCGCGCAGCAACCGGGAGACCGCCGGCTGCGTCACTTTCATCAGCGCCGCCGCCTCAGTCACGCTGCCGGTCAGCATCGTGGCCCGGAAGGCTTCCACTTGCCGCGAATTGATCCGCGCCATCCTGAATTCCATTCATAACATTTAGGCATACAAAGGGTGCCATTATTCATTGGACGACGGAAGCCGGAGTTTGCGATCTTTTTCATCAGAGCTGGAGACGGCCCGCTTTTTCGGCAGATCGGAGGGGTTCGAACCTCCGGATCGCGCCAAAACCAGCCGCGCAGGGGCCGGAGCCCTGTCGGGGAGGGATCTGCGCGGAAGGAAATGCGGAAGGTTCAGCCAACGAGACTCGTCGGCACGTCACCTCATCCCGGTATGGAGATCGGACCACATGAAGACTTTTCGCCTTCTGACAGCGGTCAGCATCGCGGCGCTCGTCGCCGCCCCGTCGGTCGCCACGGCCCAGCAGAAAACGCTCTACGTCGCCGGCTATGGCGGCTCGTTCGAGAAGACTATTCGTGACGAGGTGATCCCGACCTTCGAGAAGGAGAACGGCGTCAAGGTAGAGTACGTCGCCGGCAACTCCACCGACACGCTGGCAAAGCTCCAGGCGCAGAAGGGCAATCAGCAGATCGACGTCGCCATCGTCGACGACGGCCCGATGTACCAGGCGATCCAGCTCGGCTTCTGCGGCAAGCTCGAGGGACTTCCGGCCGATCTCTACGACACCGCCCGCTTTAAGGACGATCGTGCGGTCGCCATCGGGATCGTCGCGACCGGCCTGATGTACAACACCAAGGTGTTTGCGGAGAAGGGCTGGGCGCCGCCGACCTCCTGGAACGATTTGAAGGACACGAAATACGCCAAGCAGCTCGTGATCCCGCCGATCAACAACACCTATGGCCTCGAAGCGCTGGTGATGCTGTCGAAGATGAACGGCGGCGGCGAAACCAACGTCGATTCCGGCTTCAAGATCTTCAAGGAGCAGATCAATCCGAACGTGCTCGCCTATGAGCCGTCGCCGGGCAAGATGACCGAGCTGTTCCAGTCCGGCCAGGCCGTGATCGCGGTGTGGGGCACCGGCCGCGTGCAGAGCTTTGCCAATACCGGCTTCCCCGTCGATTTCGTCTATCCGAAGGAGGGGGCCGCGACGTTGCTGACGACCGCCTGTCCGATCACCAAGCCGAACGCCTCGCCGCTTGCGTCCAGCTTCGTCAAGATGCTGCTCGAACCCAAGATCCAGCTCGTGATGCTGAAGGACTACGGCTACGGCCCGGTGCTGAAATCGCTGGTCATCCCGCCCGAGCTCGGCAAGATGGCGCCGATCGGCGAACGTGCGGCAAAGCTCTATAATCCGGACTGGACTGTCATCAACGAGAAGCGCGAGGAATGGACCAAGCGCTGGAATCGCGAGGTCGAGCGCTGATCGTTCGCGGCGGAGACAGCGTCATGGCTTATCTCGAGCTCGATCGGGTCGCAAAACAGTTCGGCGCGCAGACTGTCGTCGACGACTTCAGTCTCGCGGTGGGGAAGGGGGAGTTTGTCTCCTTCCTCGGCCCCTCTGGCTGCGGCAAGACAACGACCCTGCAAATGATTGCGGGCTTCCTCGATCCCAGCCGCGGCGCGATCCGGCTGGAAGGCAAGGACCTGACCGCGATCCATCCGGCCAAACGCGGGCTTGGCATCGTGTTCCAGAGTTACGCGCTGTTTCCGCACATGACCGCGGCCGAGAATGTCGCGTTTGGCCTCGAGATGCGCAATGTGTCGCGCGGCGAACGGACCGAGCGCGTCCGCGCCGCGCTCGCGATGGTCGGGCTTGCCGGCTACGAGGATCGCCATCCGCGCCGCATGTCCGGCGGCCAGCAGCAGCGCGTGGCGCTGGCGCGCGCGCTGGTGATCAAGCCGAGCGTATTGCTGCTCGACGAGCCGCTATCCAATCTCGACGCCAAGCTGCGCGAGGAGATGCAGATCGAGCTGCGCCAGATCCAGCGCACCATCGGCACCACCACGATCCTCGTCACCCACGACCAGAACGAGGCGATGTCGCTGTCCGACCGCATCGTGGTGATGAGCCAGGGCCGGATCGAGCAGATCGGCACGCCGCAGGAGACCTATGAGAAGCCGGCCTCGGCCTTCGTCTCGCAGTTTTTGGGCAAGACTAACGACTTTGCCGCGACGATCGATCGGACCAGTGCGCCTGCGCGACTGATCGCCGGCTCGTGGAGCGCGCCTGCGCCTGCCGGGCGCAGCGGTCCCGTCACCATCAGCATTCGCCCCGAGCGGATCGACTTTGGCGACGCAGGCCTCAGCGCAAAGATCGTCACGCGCATCTTCCAAGGCAATCACTGGCTGTTCCAGTGCGACAGCGAATGTGGCCCGGCGACCGTAATCCGCCAGAATGACGGCCGGTCGCAACCGGTCGAAGGCGAGGCAGTTCACCTCACCTGGCGGCCGGAGGACATGGGCGTGAGAGGCGTCGCATGAGCGCTTCCGCCGAGGAACGAAACGCACGCACGCCCTGGGCGCTGACCGCGCCCGCTTTGATGCTGTTCTTCGGCGTGCTCCTGATTCCGCTGGCAATGACCGTGATGCTGTCGTTCCATGACTGGGGCCAGTACAAGGGCATCGAGCCGGTCTTCATCCTCAAGAACTGGCACGAGATCGTTACCGATCCCTATTACGCCGAGATGTTCGGGCGGACGTTTCGCATTGCGATCCTGACCACGCTGCTCACCGCGCTGCTCGGTGCGCCCGAAGCCTACATCCTCAACCGCATGGGCGGACGCTGGAAGAGCGTTTTCCTGCTGGTCATCCTGGGGCCGCTGTTGATTTCCGTGGTGGCGCGCACGCTCGGCTGGGCGCTGCTGTTCGGCGGCAATAACGGCCTCGTCAACAAGCTCTTGATGTCGGCCGGGTTGATCCGCGCGCCTATCCCCTTCATGTTCACCGAGACCGGAATGGTTATCGCGCTTGCGCATGTGATGATGCCATTCATGGTGCTGTCGGTGTGGGCGGCGCTGCAGCGGCTCGATCCGCAGATCGAGAATGCCGCGATGTCGCTCGGCGCCGGCCCTGTGACCATCATCCGCCGCATCATCATGCCGCAGATCATGCCGGGCGTGCTGTCAGGGGCGATCATCGTGTTCTCGCTCTCGGCCAGTGCGTTTGCGACGCCCGCGATCATCGGCGGCCGCCGGCTCAAGGTCGCGGCGACGCTCGCCTATGACGAATTCCTCAACACGCTGAACTGGCCGCTGGGTGCGGCGGTCGCCACGCTGCTGCTGGCCGCGCTGGTCTTGATCGTCGTCGGCAGCAACACACTGATCGAGCGCCGCTACGCGGAGGTGTTCCGATGAGCCGGAACGGGCCGCTCGCGCTGATCTTCCACACCATCTTCGTCATCGTCATGGTGGCGCCGATCCTCGTCGTCTGCCTCGTCGCGTTCACGCCTGAAGGCTTCTTGTCGCTGCCGACAAACGGTTTTTCGCTGCGCTGGTTCAGGGCGATCGCCAACTATCCCGAATTCGTCCATGCTTTCTGGGTCAGTCTTGGCCTTGGCGCACTGTCCTCCTTCGTGGCGCTGCTGTTCGCAGTGCCTGCGGCGCTCGCGATCGCGCGCTATCGGTTCCGCGGCCGAGACGCACTGGCGGCACTGTTCCTGTCGCCGCTCATGATCCCGCATGTCGTGCTCGGCATCGCATTCCTGCGCTTCTTCACCTCGGCCGGCCTCGGCGGCAGCTTCGCCGCGCTGATCATCGCGCATGTCATCATCGTGTTTCCGTTCGCGCTGCGGCTGACGTTGGCGGCGGCGACCGGCATGGACCTTTCGGTCGAGATGGCGGCGATCTCGCTCGGCGCCGGCGGCTGGACGCTGTTCCGCCGCGTGACCTTGCCGCTGATCCTGCCCGGCGTCATCAGCGGCTGGGCGCTCGCCTTCATCCAGTCCTTCGACGATCTCACCATGACCGTCTTCCTCGCGGCACCCGGCACCGAAACACTGCCGGTGCGCATGTTTCTGTACATCCAGGACAACATCGATCCGCTGGTGACGTCGGTTTCGGCCTGCGTGATCGCTGTTACCATGACCGCTCTCATTCTGCTCGACCGCTTCTACGGGCTCGACCGCGTGCTCGCCGGCAAGGGCGATACGGGGCGATAGGAGAATCCATGCGAACAGATTACGACGTCGCCGTCGTCGGCGGCGGATTGCTCGGCTCCGCCATCGCCTGGGGCCTCGGCCGGCTCGGCAAGCGCGTCGCCGTGCTCGACGAAGGCGACATCACCAAGCGTGCCTCGCGCGCGAACTTTGCCCTGGTCTGGGTTCAGAGCAAGGGCTTGGGCATGCCTGCCTACACGGTGTGGACGGTGCAGGCGTCACAGGCGTGGAGCAGGCTCGCCGCGGAGTTGAAGCAGCAGACCGATCTCGACGTCTCGCTTCAGCAGAATGGCGGCTTTCATCTCACGCTCGGCGAGGACGAATTCGGCCAGCGCACCGAGCTGGTCAAGCGCATGCATAACCAGACAGGTGCCGCCGACTACATGATGGAGATGCTGCCGGCGTCCGAGGTGAAGAAGGTGCTGCCGCTGATCGGGCCTGAAGTCTCCGGCGGCAGTTATTGTCCGCTTGACGGTCACGTCAATTCGCTGCGCACATTTCGTGCGTTCCACACCGGCTTCAAGGCCTTCGGCATCGATTATCTTCCGGAGCGTCCGGTCTCGGCGATCAGCCAGAGCGGCGGTGAATTCCGCCTGACGACGCCGCAGGGCGAGCTCCGTGCCGCCAAGATCGTGCTCGCCGCCGGCAATGCCAACCAGACGCTGGCGCCGATGGTCGGTCTCTACGCCCCGATGGGCCCGACCCGTGGCCAGATCGTGGTGACCGAGCGCACCATGCCCTTCCTGCCGCATCCGCTGACCACGATCCGCCAGACCGACGAGGGCACGGTGATGATCGGCGACAGCAAGGAAGACGAGCTCGACGATCGCGCGCTGAAGCACTCGATCAGCGCCGTCATGACCGATCGCGCCCAGCGGATGTTTCCGCATCTCGCGCGGCTCAACGTGGTCCGGAGCTGGGCCGGCATCCGCGTCATGCCGCAGGACGGCTTTCCGATCTACGACCAGTCAGAAACCCATCCCGGCGCCTTCGTCGCCTGCTGCCATTCCGGCGTGACGCTCGCCTCCAACCACGCTTTCGAGATCGCGCGGATGGTTGCGCAGGGCGCGCTCGAGCCGGAGCTGGTCGGCGCGTTCTCGGCCAGCCGTTTTGGCGCCGCCGGTGCCGCGAACAACAGCGGCTACTAGGGATATTGAAGGAGCCAGGATGTTCAAACGTTCCGAACAGGACAAACGACCGTCGGTGCAAATCTTCGTCGACGGCGTTGCCGTCGCGGCGCGGCAGGGCGACACCGTCTCCGCGGCGCTGCTGGCCTCGAGCTGCGATGCACGCCGTTCGACCGCGGTGAGCGGCGCGCCGCGCTTGCCCTATTGCATGATGGGCGTGTGCTTCGATTGCCTCGTCACCATCGACGGCGTCGGCAACCGACAGGGTTGCCTGGTGCCGGTCACCGAGGGCATGCAGATCGAGATTCAGAAGGGCAAGCGGGAGATCGGGAAATGACTGTGGCTCCCAAGCGCGAAGAATACGACGTCGTGGTGATCGGGGCGGGGCCTGCCGGCCTCGCCGCTGCCGCGACGTCCGCCGAAGCTGGCCTGTCGACGTTGCTGCTTGACGAGAATGTCGGGCCCGGCGGCCAGGTGTTCCGCGCCATCGGCTCGACACCGGTGACCGAGCGCGATCAGCTCGGCGCTGACTATTGGGTGGGCGCCGATCTCGTGCGGGCGCTACGCGCAGGCAACGCCGAGGTCATCCAGCGCGCAACGGTCTGGAGCCTCGACCGCAATCTCGACATCGCCGTCTCGGTCGGCGGCGCGTCCGCGTTCGTCAAGGCCAGGCGCGTGATCCTCGCGACCGGCGCACTGGAGCGGCCTTTCCCGATTTCGGGCTGGACGCTGCCGGGCGTGATGACCGCGGGCGCCGCGCAGACGATGTTGAAATCATCGGCCCTGGTGCCGGATGGCCGTACAGTCATCGCGGGGCAGGGGCCGTTGCTCTGGCTGCTCGCCGCGCAGATATTGCGTCTCGGCGGCCGCATCGATCGTATTCTCGACACCACCGCGCGCGGAAACTATTTCGCGGCTCTCCCCCACGCCTTTGCCTTCCTGACCTCGCCTTATTTCGCCAAGGGCCTCTCGATGATGCGCGAGGTGAAGGCGAAGGTGCAGGTCGTCTCAGGAGTCAGCGAGCTTGCGGCCTCTGGTGACGGCCAGCTCGCGAACGTGAGCTATGTCGCCGGCGGCAAGCGCGAAACCGTCCTTGCGGATCTCTTGTTGCTGCACCAGGGCGTCGTGCCCAACGTCAATCTGGCGATGGCGGCCGGAATCGAGCATCGCTGGGATGATCTGCAATTGTGCTGGTCTCCGGTGCTCGATGCCAGCGGCAATTCGTCGGTCGCCGGCATTGCGATTGCCGGCGACGGCGCCGGCATCGGCGGTGCGAGTGCAGCCGTGGTGCGCGGCCGCATCGCGGCCTGCGCGGCGGTGGAGGCGTTGGCGCCTGCGGCTGCCACAAAACTTGCGCCGATGGCGAGCCTCCGCGCCGATCTCGCCAAGGCCGAACGTGGTCGCGTTTTCCTCGACACGCTGTTCCGTCCGGCGCCGCAGTTTCGCATTCCCGCAGGCGACACCATCGTCTGTCGCTGCGAGGAGGTCACGGCAAAGGATATTCTCGACGCCGTCGCGATCGGCGCGACCGGGCCGAACCAGCTCAAGGCCTATCGCCGCACCGGCATGGGGCCGTGCCAGGGCCGGCTCTGCGGCCTCACCGTCACCGAGCTGATGGCGCAGGCGCGGGGCAAGACCCCGCAGGAGATCGGCTATTACCGGCTGCGCGCGCCGGTCAAGCCGATCACGCTCGCCGAGCTTGCCGCGGTTCCGAAGAGCGAAGACGACATCAAGGCGGTGGTGCGCGGATGACGAAAAACGTGGATGCGATCGTCGTGGGCGGCGGCATCCACGGGTGCTCGACTGCGCTGCATCTGTGTCTCGCCGGCCTGAAACCGGTGCTGATCGAGAAGGACTATGCTGGCCGCCACGCCTCCGGCGTCAACGCCGGTGGCGTGCGCCAGCTGGCGCGGCACATCCCCGAAATCCCGCTTTCGATCCGCTCGATGGGAATCTGGGAGAAGATCACCGATCTCCTCGACGACGATTGCAGCTTTGAGAGCTATGGCCAGGTCCTCGTCGCCGAGAACGAGGAGGAACTCGCGGTCTGCCGTGCACGTGTGGCCGAGCTCAACGTGCTCGGCTTCACCCACGAGGAGCTGATCGATGCGGCCGAGTTGCGGCGCCTCGTGCCTGCAGTCGCCGAGAGCTGTCCCGGCGGCGTGGTCTCGCGCCGCGACGGTGCGGCCAATCCTGCGCAGGCGACGACGGCGTTCCGGCGCAAGGCCGGGCAGCTCGGTGCGACCGTTCGCGAGGGCATTGCCGCCACGAACATCCGGCACACCGATGGTCTCTGGCATGTCGATGTCGGCGCCGAGAGCTTTGCCGCGCCGGTGCTCGTCAATGCCGCCGGCGCCTGGGCCGGGACCATTGCAGCCGCGCTCGGTGAGCCCGTTCCGGTCGAGACCGTGGCGCCGATGCTGATGATCACCTCGCGCGTGCCGCATTTCATCGATCCAGTCGTGATCCTGCGCGGCCGCAAGCTCTCCTTCAAGCAATTCAAGAACGGCACGGTGCTGATCGGCGGCGGCCATCTGGCAACGCCCTATCAGGATCGAAACGAGACGGTGCTGGACTGGAAGAGCCTCGCGACCAGCGCCCGCACCGTGTTCGAGCTGTTCCCGGTCATGCGCAGCGCGACGATCGTCCGCGCCTGGGCCGGCATCGAGGCCAAGACCAAGGACGATCTGCCCGTGTTTGGACCGAGCAGCCGGCACAAGGGCCTCTATCACCAGTTCGGTTTCTCGCTGCACGGTTTCCAGCTCGGCCCCGGCGCGGGCGCCGTCATGGCGGAGCTGATCGTCAACGGCGGCACCCAGACCCGCATCGGCGAACTCGGCATCGACCGTTTCTATTCCCCCACGCTCTAGCAAAAGAGGACATCATGAGCATTACCCGCAGCATCCGCACGCCCATCATGCACCGCGCCGTCGAAGCCAACGGCTTCGTCTTCATTGGCGGCACCATCGCCGACGACACCTCGGTGTCGATGGGCGAGCAGACCCGCAACATCCTCGGCAAGATCGCCGGCTATCTGAAGGAAGCGGGTACCGACAAGTCGCGCGTCGTGAGCACCTCGATCTTCGTCACGGACCTTTCCAAGAAGAAGGAGATGGACGCGGTCTGGACTGAGTTCTTCGGCGACAATCTGCCGACCCGCGCCACCGTCGGTGTCGCCGATCTCGGCGGCAGCGCGCTGATCGAGGTCGTGGTCACCGCGCTCAAGGGCTGATCGCGCAGGCCAGCGGGGCACGTCAGCGCTCCGCGCGCCGCCCTCCCTGCGAGCCTCGCCTTGATCTCGCCCTTCGATGAGATTAGTTAGAGAGCTCCTCAAACAGGATATTCGAGAGCCATGGATTTTACCCCGACCGCAAAGCCGACCTGCCTTGCTCACGGGGAATTCCATGCCTGCTTCCATCATCCTGTCCAACCTGTCGCTGTCCACACCTGACGGCCGCTGTCTTTTCTCCAATATCGATCTGACGTTCCGAGCCGAGCGGACCGGCCTCGTCGGTCGCAACGGCGTCGGGAAGACGACGCTGCTTGCGTCGATTTCGCGAGAGCACATTCCTCCGTCGGGGCGCGTTGCCATCAACGGAACAGTTGGTCTGCTACGCCAGAACGTCCAGCCGCTTGCGGGCGCGAAGGTGATCGACCTGTTCGGTGCGCGAGCCGCGCTCGATCTTCTTCGCCGTGCCGAGCGCGGAGACGCCTCGGCCGAGGAGGTTTCCGAGGTCGATTGGACCCTCGAAACACGGCTTACGTCCGCCCTTGCGCGTGTCGGGTTCGACGTCGCTCCGGAGATCGAGCTCGACCGCCTGTCGGGCGGGCAGGTCACGCGGGTTCGTCTCGCCGCGCTGATCTTTGCGGAGCCGGACTTCCTGCTGCTCGACGAGCCCACCAACAATCTCGATCGGGAGGGAGGCAAGGCGGTGATCGATTTCCTTGCCTCCTGGCGCGGTGGGGCGATTGTCGTCAGCCACGATCGGAGCCTGCTCGAAACCATGGATGCGATCGTCGAGCTGACGTCGCTCGGAGCCGCGCGATACGGCGGCAATTGGAGCAGTTATTGCGAGCAGAAAGCCCTTGCGCTTGCGGCTGTCAGGCACGACCTCGCGCATGCCCAGAGGCGCCTGTCCGAGATCGACGGGAAAGCGCAGGAGGCCGCGGAGAGGAAAGCGCGCAAAGACAGCGGGGGCAAGAAGAAGCGCGCCAAGGGCGACATGCCGCGCATCCTGGCCGGCGCGCGCAAGGACCGTAGTGAAGACACCGGCGGCAAGAACGCGCAGATCGCCGAGCGGCGGCGCGCGGATGCGCTCGAGGCCGTCGATACGGCGCGCCGACGCATCGAGATTCTTCAGCCGCTGTCGGTGAAATTGCCCTCGACCCGGCTGCCGACGGGCAGGGAGGTGGTTTGGCTCGATCGCGTCAGCGCCGGCTATGGGCCGGATAGGGAAGTCTTGCGCGATCTATCGCTCGCGATCGTCGGTCCGGAGCGCGTGGCAATCGTCGGGCCCAACGGCTCAGGCAAGACGACGCTGCTGAAACTCGTCGCCGGCGAGTTGCATCAGCTCTCCGGCACCGTGCGGGTCAGGCCGGATCTTGCGCTGTTCGATCAGAAGGTCAGTCTGCTCGATCCCGCGATCTCCATCCTGGACAATTTTGGGCGCTTCCATCCGAAGGCGGGTGCAAATGAATGCCATGCCGCGCTGGCCCGGTTCATGTTTCGCGCCGATGCCGCCTTGCAGATCGTTGGACATTTGAGCGGCGGGCAGATGTTTCGCGCCGGCCTTGCCTGCGTGCTGGGCGGTGCGACGCCGCCGTCCCTGCTGATCCTCGACGAGCCGACTAATCATCTCGACATTGAATCCATCGAAGCCGTGGAAGCAGGTCTGAGGGCCTATGACGGCGCGCTGCTCGTCGTCAGTCATGACGAGGCGTTCTTGCAGGCGATCGGGATCACGCGCAGGGTCGAACTGGCCGGCTAAATCGGTTGCCCATCGTTGATTAACAAAAACCCGACGCCCTGCCCCCAGCGCGTCGGGTGGAAAAAGATGAGTATCAATCCGTGATCCCAACGCAGCAGTTGTGACTCGCGTTGCGCCAATTTACCACTCCGGGAAACTACCGCGTTGGAACCGGACGCCGCCAAACCTGCGTCCGGCCTAGGAGGCGGCGCTGCCGCCCGGTTCAAGCGCCTCACCCATCTCCAGCGGATGGGCCATGGCCTCGTGCAGCGCGTCGCGGTCGAGCTCGCCTTCGGAGATGCTGATGACGACGCAGGCGACGCCGTTACCGATCAGATTGGTCAGCGCGCGGCACTCGCTCATGAACTTGTCGATGCCGACCAGGATCGCGATCGACTGGATCGGGATGTCGGGCACGATCGAGAGCGTTGCCGCGAGCGTGATGAAGCCCGCCCCGGTCACGCCCGAGGCGCCCTTCGAGGTGATCATGGCGATGCCGAGAATGCCGAGCTCCTGCCAGATGGTCAGATGGGTATTGGTCGCCTGCGCCAGGAACAGCGTCGCCAGCGTCATGTAGATGTTGGTGCCGTCGAGGTTGAAGCTGTAACCGGTCGGAATGACGAGGCCGACCACCGAACGCGAGGCGCCGAGATGCTCCATCTTCTGGATCATCTGCGGCAGCACAGTCTCCGACGACGAGGTGCCGAGCACGATCAGGAGCTCGTCCTTGATGTAGGCGATGAAGCGCAGGATCGAGAAGCCGGCGAGCCTTGCGATCGCCCCCAGCACGACCAGCACGAACAGCATGCTGGTGAGATAGAACGTGCCGATCAGGGCGGCGAGGTTGAGCAGCGAACCAAGGCCGTAGGCGCCGACGGTGAACGCCATCGCGCCGAACGCCCCGATCGGAGCGACGCGCACGATGATGCGGATGATGCCGAAGAACATCTTTGCGGCCTTGTCGATCGCCTCGGCGATGGGCTCGCCGGCCTTGCCGAGAAAGGCGATGGCGAAGCCCGACAGGATCGAGATCAGCAGCACCTGCAACAGATCGCCACGTGCGATGGCGCCCAGATAGCTGTCGGGGATGATCGCCAGCAGATGGGCGACGATGCCTTCTTCCTTGGCCTTGGTGACGTAGGTCGCCACCGATTTCGGGTCGATCGTGGCGGGATCGATGTTGAAGCCGTGTCCGGGCTGGAGCACCTCGCCGACCAGAAGGCCGATCGCGAGCGCGACGGTCGAGACCGTCTCGAAATAAATCAGCGACTTCAGCCCGACCCGGCCAACGCGCTTGAGGTCGCCCATCGAGGAGATGCCGTGCACCACCGTGCAGAAGATCACCGGCGCGATCATCATCTTGATCAGCGCGATGAAGCCGTCGCCGAGCGGCTTCAGGGCCTTGCCGAGATCGGGATAGAAATAGCCGATCAGCACCCCGAGCGCGATCGCGATCAGCACCTGGATGTAGAGGATCTTGTACCAGGGCTGGTGCCGGCGGTGGATGGCTGGCTGGATCGCAATCTGTGTCATAGAATAGGCCCCGGAACGTATTGATCTTGTTTGATTTGCATCATGTGATGGCCGCCGCAGAAGCGACAATCACATTTTTGTCTGTTCGCACGAAGATCGGTCGCTGCACCGCAACTGGGGGGAACATGCCGATTGCAACGGGCTCCGAACAGCGAGCGCAAGGCTATTTTCCGCGTTGGACTCTGAAGTCCTCCGGCGTGATCATGCCCGAGGAGCGGCTGCCGCTTGGCCAGACCGTCGTCTCCGGTCTCCAGCATTGCGTCGCAATGTCGGGCTCGACGATCATCGCGCCGCTGCTGATGGGGTTCGATCCCAATGTTGCGGTGCTGTTTTCCGGCATCGGCACGCTGATCTTCTTTGTCATGGTCGCGGGACGCGTGCCGAGCTATCTCGGATCGAGCTTCGCGTTCATCGCGGTGGTCATCGCCGCCACCGGCTATGCCGGGCACGGGCCGAACCCGAACCTGTCAGTTGCGCTTGGCGGCATCGTCGGGGCCGGCGTCCTCTACGGCGTGATCGCGCTGATCGTGATGTGGTCCGGGGTTGGCTGGGTCGAGAGGCTGTTGCCGCCGGCCGTCACCGGCGCTGTGGTCGCCGCGATCGGTCTCAACCTCGCGCCCGTGGCGGTCAAGGCCGTGAGCGCCAATGCGTTCGACACAGCAATCGGGCTCGCGACAGTTCTGATTGTTGGCGTGGTTGCCGTGGGCGCACCGGGCCTGTGGCGCCGCCTGCCGATCATGCTCGGCGCGATTGGCGGTTATCTCTTGTACCTGCTGTTCGCGAACGGCCTCGGCTTCGGCAAGCCGATTGACTTCACCCCGCTTGCGGCTGCGCCGTGGATCGGCCTGCCGAGTTTTACCACGCCGACCTTCCAGACCGATGCGATCGTCCTAATTGCGCCGGTTGCGATCATTCTCGTCGCCGAGAACCTCGGTCACATCAAGGCCGTCGGCGCCATGACGGGCCGGAGCCTCGATGACTATCTCGGCCGCGCCTTGCTCGCCGACAGCCTCGCGACCATCGTGGCGGCCTGCGGCGGCGCACCGGGGTTACCACCTATGCCGAAAACATCGGCGTCATGGCGGCCACGAAGGTCTATTCGACCTTGCTGTTTGCCTTCGCGGCGGTGGTGTCGATCGTGCTCGGCTTCTCGCCGAAATTCGGCGCGCTGATCTTGTCGATCCCGGGTCTTGTCATCGGTGGGCTCTCGATCGTGCTGTTCGGATTGATCGCCGCGATGGCCGGCCGGATCTGGGTCGAGAACAAGGTCGACTTCTCAAGTCCGGCAAACCTGATCACCGTGGCGGTCGCGCTCACCGCAGGCGCCGGCGACCTCACGCTCAAATTCGGCGCCTTCACGATCGGCGGGATCGGCACCGCAACCTTTGGCGCCATCATCCTGTACCAGATCCTGACTTCGCCATTCACGCGCCGCGTCGAATGAATCGCAGCGATGCGCTGAGGGATGGAACAAAAAGCCGGTTCCGTCGCTGATCAGGGCATCCCGGAGAGGACCCATGCCACAAACCGATCGCTCGACCTCGTTTCACTCGCGTCTTGTCGGCCAGTACGCGCTGGTGACCGGCGCCTCCCAAGGCATCGGCCGCGCCGTCGCCATCCGGCTTGCCCAGGAAGGCGCGACCGTCGCCATCAACTATTTCGGTCACGCTGAAGGGGCTGAGGAGACACTCGCGCTCGCGCGGACGGCATCGGGTGATCGCGGCCACGGCAGGCTCGATCACATCATCGTCAAGGCCGATGTCGGCAATGAACAAGACGTCGCCGCGATGTTCGAGACGATTCTGGCGCGCTGGAAGCGCCTCGACTGCCTCGTCAACAATGCCGGCTTCCAGCGGGAATCGCCGAGCGAAGCGCTCGACATCGACACCTACCGCCGCATCATCGACGTCAATCTCAACGGCGCCGTGTTCTGCGCCCAGAAGGCGCTCGCGCATTTCGTCGCGCGCGGCGCAGGCGGCAGCATCATCAACTGCTCGAGTGTGCACCAGATCATCCCAAAACCTGGCTATCTGGCTTATTCGATCAGCAAGGGCGGCATGGCCAATCTGACGCGCACGCTGGCACTGGAATTCGCCGGCCGTGGCATTCGCGTCAATGCGGTGGGTCCCGGCGCGATCGACACGCCGATCAACGCGGCCTGGACCGGCGATCCGGAAAAGCGGGGAGTGGTCACCAGCCACATTCCGCTGGGCCGTGTCGGCACACCGGAAGAGATCGCCGCCGTGTTCGCCTTCCTCGCGTCGGACGATGCCAGTTACATTACCGGGCAGACCATCTACGCTTGCGGAGGCCTGACGCTGTTTCCTGAGTTTCGGGACAACTGGGCGAGCTAGCAAAGATCACGAGCGTCCTTGCAGTTCTCGCGGTCTGCCTGCGGCGCCGACGCTCATCGTCGAGACTTTTCGCGATGCAATCCAGCAACAGTCGGAAAAAAGCGGGCTGTCGGCGTCGCACGCGCGAGCGAACTCAACCGAACGGTTGATGTCCCGTCCGTGGCCCTGTCCCACAGTTGCGGCAGCTTGGATCAGTGGAGAGCGAGAAGATGCCGGTCAGTTGTCCGCAACCGGGAGCGACTGATCGGGGTAGCTTGCACCGCTCGTCGCCCCGCATTGACCGCAACGCTCCTCGCATGATCACGGCGTTGGTCAACCTGGCGGTTCTCACGGCTATGGCCTTGTTCCTCGGAATGTCTCCGGCCGCCGCCCAGTGCTATTCCAATGGAAGCTCTTTCGTGGGCACCTGCTCGGCCCAAGGGACTCCCGGCTCCAACGGGATCGCAGTCGGCGATAATACCCGAGCCGACCAGCTATCCACCGCCTTTGGCGACCACGCAATTGCGCTTAACGACAGTGCGACCGCGGTGGGCCATGACGCGGTGGCCAACGACTTCGGCGTGTCGATGGGCACAAATGCCGCGAAATCAACGGTTAACCAGGGCATCACCAGCATCGGTACCAACTCCAACAGCACGGCGGCCGGCGCCGGCAGGTGGAGTACGGCAATTGGCGCGGGTGGCGACCCCGGCAGCGCTCCCAGTTCGCTCGGAAACTACAGCGTCGCGATCGGGGGTGGCGACGGTAGTTTTCTCGGAACGGGCGCAACGTCGGGCGGATTTGGGTCGGTTGCGATCGGCCTCAGCAGTTCCTCAGGGGGCGCTTCATCCACAGCCATCGGGAACGCCGCGAACGCCAGCAACACCAACTCGACTGCGTTGGGCAGCGCGGTGACCGCAAGCGGCGGCAATTCCTTCGCGGCCGGCAATAACTCCCACGCCACTGGGGCAAGCGCTGTCGCGATCGGCGACGGCGCTACCGCCGGCACGGGCGCCAATGCGATTGCCATCGGCACCGGTGCAGTTTCAACCGGATCGATTGCCGTCGGCGCTGATTCGGCGGCGGCGCTCGGCAACACCGCCGTTGGCGATGGGGCAAAGGCAAGTGCCGCCGCCGGCAGTTCCGCATTCGGCAACGGTGCTGTTGCGTCGGCATCCAATGCCACCGCAATCGGCGCTGGCAGCAACGCTACCGCTGCCGGCGCGGCGGCCTATGGACAGGGCAGCACTGCGTCTGCCGCGAGCGCAACGGCAATCGGTTCTGGCGCCACCGCGGGATTCTCGAACTCCACCGCCATCGGCTCCGGCGCGACAGCAACGGCTGTCAACCAGGTCGCGATCGGGACCGCCAGCAACACCTATCGCATGGCCGGCGTCGCGTCGGCGGCCAGCCTTGCGGCACAGAGTGGACCGGTGTCCTTCGTGACGACCGATGCGGCCGGCCATCTGGCAACGTCGAGCTTCAACCCGGCGAACATCGCCTCACTGCAGTCGCAGGTGACCTCCTTGCAGTCGCAAGTGATGGACAACCGGCTCGAAGCCCGCAGCGGGACCGCGGTCGCGCTCGCGGCCGGCTCGATGCCGGCGCTGCAACAGGGGCGCAAGTTCGCGCTCTCGGCCGGCTACGGCAATTTCGAGGGCGCCAACGCATTTGCGGTCGGTGCAACGGCACTGCTCTATGACGGCAAGAGCTATGCTATTATCGCCAATGCCGGCGGCGGCATCGGACTCGAGCGCAGCGTTGCAGGCGGACGTGGTGCTGTCTCGATCCAGTGGTAGGAAGAACCCGTTCGTCATGACGCTGCGTTGGTTGAGCGCGGGCCTTGGTCTTCCGATTGCCGGTCTTTTGATCCTGGGGGCAGTGACGACCTCTGCGCAGCAGACGCCGCCGCAGCCCCACCAGACGCCGCCGTCGCAGCAGCAGGCGGCCAAACCCGCCAATATCGACCGCAACGGCGTGCTGATGCTGATCCGCTCGACGCTGCTTGCGCTCGACCGTGCCAACAAGACCGGGAACTACACCGTGCTGCGCGATCTCGGTGCGCCCGGCTTCCAGATCAACACCGCCGCAAAGCTTGCGGAGATCTTTGCCAAGCAGCGTGGCGACAAGCTCGATCTCTCCGGCCTTGCCGTGATCGATCCGCAATTGTCGCTGCTGCCGCAGATCGAGCCGAACGGGCTCCTGCACATGGCAGGATTTTTCCCGTCGGTGCCGTCGCAGGTGAATTTCGAACTGATGTTCGCGCCCGTCGAAGGACAATGGCGTGTGTTCGGCGTGTCATTGTCGGTGGGGCAGTCCGCACCGGTGGCGCCCGCCGCTCCTGAAGCTGGGCCTGGCAAGGCGGTCGTCTCACGGAAGCAATCCGCCCCGCCTAAGCCGGGCGCGCCTGCGAAACAGCCTCTGGTCTCGACTCAATGAGGGACGAGGTGCGGATGCCGAATCTGTTGTTCGACATGTCGGAGAGCCGGCCGTGATATCCGAAGCCGCTCTGCTTTCAGAGCTGATCGGCCTGATTTACGACGCCGCGCTCGATCCCGCCTTGTGGCCGCGCGCCCTCGAACAGGCCTGCCTGTTTGTCGGCGGGTCCTCCGGCGCCCTGTTCTGGCATGACGCGGCCACCGAACAAACCGCAGTGCTGCACCTCTTCAATGAGGAGCCGGACTACACAAAGCTCTATCTCGAGAAATATCTCGCCTTGAACCCATGCTTTCCAGCGGCCACTTTCTGCGAGGCTGGTCTCGTCTATGCATCAACCGACTTCGTCCCCTTCGAGGAGATGGTGGCGACGCGCTTCTACGAAGAGTGGATGAAGCCGCAGGGCATGATCGATGCGCTCGGGTCGAATCTGGAGAAGGGCGCAACCTATTCATCGATCGTCAGTGTCCGGATGCATGAGAAAGACGGTCTCGCCGACGCTGACGCCCGCAGCCGGTTTGCGCTGATCGTGCCGCACTTCCAGCGCGCGGTCTCGATTGGCCGGCTGTTCGATCAGAACAGGGCGACACAGGCGGTGTTGACCCAGACGCTTGACAGCGTCACGGCCGCCGTCTTTCTGGTTGGTCCCAACGGACGTCTCGCCTTCACCAACGCGCCCGGACGCGCGATGCTGGACGAGGCTGCGCTGCTCACGGAAAGAAACGGAACGTTGTTCGCTGTTGCCCTCGACGCTCAGCGCGCGTTGCGCGAAGCGCTTGTCGCCGCGCAGAACGGCAACATGCCGACAGACAGCGGCGGCTCGATTCCGCTCGGGACCTCGCAAGGCCGCTGGTTTGCCAACGTGCTGCCGTTGACCTCGGGGGACCGGCGGCGTACCGGCGCGCTGTATTCCGCGGTTGCCGCGGTGTTCGTGCGCAAGGCCTCGCCGGCAAGCCCGCCGCCGCTGGAGGCGCTTGCAAAACTCTACAGGCTCACCGCAAGCGAGGTCCGCCTGATCGACGCCGTCATGAGGGTGAGCGGGATCAAGGCGCTGGCCGAGTTGCTCGGGCTGACGCAGGCGACCGTCAAGACACACCTCCACAACGTCTTCCGCAAGACCGGTACGGCGCGGCAGAGCGAGCTCGTGAAGCTGATTGCGGGATTCGACCGGTCCGAACAGCGGTGATCTGGCAAAACCCGCCTGCGCGGACTACATCTGCGTCATGGCAAATGATCCTCTGGCAAATGATCCGCTGGCAAATCATCCGCTCCAGGATTTCGTCGGCCGGCACGAACGTCTGTTCGTACTGACCGGCGCCGGCTGCAGCACCAATTCTGGCATTCCCGATTATCGCGACAGTCACGGCAACTGGAAGCGGACCCAGCCGGTGAACTTCCAGGCTTTCATGTCGGAAGAGCATACGCGTCGGCGCTATTGGGCGCGCAGCCTGATCGGCTGGCGGCGGTTCGGCCAGGCGAGGCCGAACGATGCGCATCACGCGCTCGCCCGGCTCGAGGCGAGCGGGCGTTGCGGAATGCTGCTGACCCAGAACGTCGACCGGCTGCATCAATCCGCCGGCCACCGCCAGGTGATCGACCTGCACGGCCGGCTCGATCTGGTCCGCTGCATGGGTTGCGGCCAAAAGACGCCGCGGAGCGAATTCCAAGAGATGCTCGGCCGCGCCAATGCGGAATGGTTGACGCTCGATGCCGCCGATGCCCCCGACGGCGATGCGGACCTGGAGCATGCGGATTTTTCGTCGTTCAAGGTGCCTCTTTGCGAAACTTGCGGCGGCATCCTCAAGCCCGATGTCGTGTTCTTCGGCGAGAACGTCCCGCGCGACGTGGTCGCTACCGCGCAGGATCATCTGGCGCAGGCCGACGCCATGCTCATCGTCGGCTCGTCACTGATGGTGTATTCCGGCTTCCGCTTCGTGCAGGCTGCCGCGCAACGGCAAATCCCGATCGCTGCGGTCAATCTCGGACGCACCCGCGCCGATGATCTCCTTACGCTGAAGGTCGAGGAGCGCTGCGAAGCCGCGCTTGCATTCCTGCTCTGATCGCGCGGGCTGCGAACACGCCTTGCCTATTGCATGGGTGCCAAGCAGAATAGCTGGACGCAGTATGTTCCTGCCATCCATGGCATGGAAATTGCTGCGCTTTTGTCCTCAGTCTTGACGATCAGCACGGAGAATTTGGAATGCTTGAGGGAGCCGAGGTGCGGCTTGCCGTCGATATCGGTGGCACGTTCACCGACATCGTGCTGGACGTGGGGCAGGATCGCAAGACGCGCAAATTGCTGACGACGCCGCAGCGGCCCGAACAGGCGGTGCTCAATGGCATGCGGCTCATTCTTGCTGATGCGCGTGCCCATATCAGCGACATCGACGTCTTCATTCACGGCACAACGCTCGCGACCAACGCCATCATCGAGCGTCGCGGCGCGAAGACGGCGCTGATCGCGACCGAGGGCTTTCGCGACGTGCTCGATATCGGCACCGAGAGCCGCTACGACCAGTATGACCTCTCCATCGACAAGCCGAAGCCGCTGGCGCCGCGGTCCCTGCGCTTCACCGTGCCCGAGCGCATCGACGCCCACGGTGCCGTCCGCCTCCCGCTGGACGAAGCGGCGGTGCGTGCGCTCGCGCCAAGATTGCGCGCGCTGAACGTCGAGAGCGTCGCGATCGCTTTCCTGCACTCCTACGCCAATCCCGAGCACGAGCGCCGCACGGCCGCGATCATCAGTGAGGAGATGCCCGGCATTTCCGTGACCGTATCGTCCGCGGTGTGCCCGGAGATCCGCGAATACGAGCGGACATCGACGGCGGTAGCCAACGCCTATGTGCAGCCGCTGATCGATGGTTATCTCGCCCGCATGTCCGATGCCTTGCAGGTCGAGCAGTACCGCGGCGCGATCTATCTCGTCACCTCCGGCGGCGGTGTCACCTCGATCGAGACGGCGCGGCGCTTTCCGGTGCGTCTCGTCGAATCCGGTCCTGCCGGCGGCGCCATTTTCGCGGCGCAGATCGCGGCGCGTCTCGGCGAAAGCAAGGTGCTGTCCTTCGACATGGGCGGCACCACGGCAAAGATCTGCCTGATCGAGAAATACCAGCCCGAGACCTCGCGCGTGTTCGAGGTCGATCGCGCAGCGCGCTTCCTGAAAGGTTCGGGTCTGCCGGTGCGGATTCCCGTGATCGAGATGGTCGAGATCGGCGCCGGCGGCGGCTCGATTGCCCATGTCGACGCGATGAAGCGCGTCACGGTCGGCCCCGAGAGTGCCTCCTCGGAGCCCGGGCCCGCCTGCTACGGCCGCGGCGGCCTGCGCCCGGCCGTGACGGATGCCGACGTTGTGCTCGGCATGATCGATCCCGACGATTTCGCGGGTGGAACGATCAAGCTCGACCCTGAACTCTCGAAGCAGGCGCTGCTGCGCGCCGTGGGCGAGCCGCTCGGCCTGTCGGCGGAAACCGCGGCCTATGCCGTGCACGAGGTCGTCTGCGAGAACATGGCGAGTGCGGCGCGCGTGCACGCGGTCGAGCGCGGTGAGATTGTCGGTCAGCACACGCTGATCGCCTTCGGCGGCGCGGCACCGCTGCATGCGGCGCGCGTCGCCGAGAAGATCGGTGTCTCCCGCGTGATCGTCCCTTCCAATGCCGGCGTCGGCTCGGCCGTGGGCTTCCTTGCGGCTCCGATCGCCTACGAGCTGGTGCGCAGCCGTCATGTGCGGCTCGACGATTTCGACACCGAGGGGGTCTCCGACCTGCTCCAGGAGATGGTGACCGAAGCGCGTGCGCTGGTCGAAACGGGTGCGGCAGGTGCGCCGGTGCGCGAGCGCCGCGCCGCCTTCATGCGCTATGTCGGCCAGGGCCATGAGATCTCGATTGAGTTGCCGAACCGCCGGTTGGCGACGGCCGATCTGGCCGGCCTGCGCCAGAAGTTCGAGGCGGATTATGCGGCGATGTTCGAGCGGTCCATCCCGGGTGCGGCGATCGAGGTGTTGAGCTGGTCGGTGCTCGCGACGACCGAGGCGCGCAATCCGGCCACGGTCGCGGCCGTTACGCGCAAGCCCGCGGGCAAGGCGTCGGGCAGCCGCAAGTTCTTCGACGGCCGGGCAGGGGAGGTGATCGAGATCCCGCTCTACCGCCGCGAGGACATGGCGCCGGGCGCGACGATTGCGGGTCCCGCGGTGATCGCCGAGGACGAGACCTCGACGTTCGTCTCCAACAGTTTTGATGCCCATATCGACGGTGCCGGCAGCATCGTCATGGAACGGAAGGCGGCCTGATCATGAGCAAGGCAAGCGGGGCGAGCCTGATCGACCTCCAGATCATGTGGCACCGGCTGATCGCCGTGGTCGAGGAGCAGGCGCAGGTGCTGCTCCGCACCGCCTTCAGCCCGATCGTGCGCGAATGCGGCGACCTCTCGGCCGGCGTGTTCGACCTCAAGGGACGGATGCTGGCGCAGGCGGTGACGGGCACCCCCGGCCACGTCAATTCGATGGCTGAATCGGTCAAGCACTTCATCGCCCACTTTCCGATCGAGACGATGAAGGAGGGCGACGCCTACATCACCAACGATCCCTGGATGGGCACCGGGCATCTCAACGATTTCGTCGTCACCACACCCTGCTTCAAGGACGGCAAGCCGGTCGCGCTGTTTTCCTGCACCAGCCATCTCATGGACATCGGCGGCATCGGCTTCGGGCCCGACGCCACCGACGTGTTCATGGAGGGGCTCTACATCCCCATGCTGAAGCTGATCGACCAGGGCGTCGTCAACGAGACGCTGATGGCGATGATCCGCACCAACACGCGGCTGCCGATCGATACCGAGGGCGACACCTACTCGCTCGCCGGCTGCAACGACGTCGGCTGCGAGCGCCTGGTCGAGATGATGACCGAGTTCGGCATCGACACCCTCGATACGCTCGGCGACTATATCTGCGACCGCTCGCGCGAGGCCGTGCTTGCCGAGATCGCCAAGCTGCCGAAGGGCACCTGGCGCAACACCATGGTGGTCGACGGCTATGACGCGCCGGTCTCGCTTGAGGCGACGCTGACGATCTCGGACGAAGGCATCCACGTCGATTTCGACGGCACCTCGGCCGCGTCCCGATTCGGCATCAACGTGCCTCTGTCCTACACCATCGCCTACACGGTGTTCGGTCTCGGCTGCGTCGTCGCCTCGCAGATCCCGAACAATGCCGGCTCGCTCTCGCCGCTGACGGTGTCGGCTCCCCCGGGCGCGATCCTCAATGCGCCGAAGCCGGCGCCGGTCGCCTCGCGTCACATCATCGGCCAGATGCTGCCCGATGTCGTGTTCGGCTGCCTGCGCCAGATCATTCCCGAGCGCGTGCCCGCGGAAGGCACATCGTGCCTGTGGAATCTCAACGTGCGCGGACAGACCCGCTCGGGCGCCGGCGGCAATTACGGATTCTCGATGGCGGTGACCTCCAATGGCGGCACCGGCGCGCGCTTCGCGAAGGACGGGCTGTCGGCGACCGCCTATCCCAGCGGGGTGCGGGGCACGCCGGTCGAAATCGCCGAGACGCAGACGCCGCTGATCTTCTGGCGCAAGGAGCTGCGTCCGGATTCCGGAGGGGCGGGGCGCACCCGCGGCGGCCTCGGCCAGATCATCGAGGTCGGCAGCGGCGTCGATGCGCCGTTCGACATCCTGGCGGCATTCGACCGCATCGATCATCCGCCACGTGGTCGCGATGGCGGCAAGAACGGTGAGGCCGGCTATGTCGGCCTGAAGTCCGGCAAGAAGCTGCGTGGAAAAGGCTTTCAGCAGGTGCCGCCGGACGACCGGCTGGTGGTGCTGACGCCAGGCGGCGCCGGCATCGGCGATCCCCGGGAGCGCGCGCCGACAGCCGTCAACGACGATATCGAAAGCGGACTCGTGTCTGCCGACAACGCGCTTGCAGTTTATGGGCATACGCGATGACGCCGCAGGCGTCGTGCGCGTAGCGAACGGAGGGGCTCAATGATCACGCGACGGAATTTTACGGCGGGCGCAGCGACGCTGCTCGCAGCCGGCCACATCTCGCCCCCCGCGCGAGCTGCGACGGTGAGCTGGGACATGTCGACGGTATGGCCCGACGGCAATTTTCACACCCAGAACGCGTTTGCCTTCGCGGAAGAGGTGAAGAAGCAGAGCGGCGGCTCGGTCGCGATCACCGTGAAGGCCGGTGGACAGCTCGGCTTCAAGGGCCCCGAGCATCTGCGCGCCGTGCGCGACGGCTTGGTGCCGCTCGCCGACGTCCTCAACATCCAGCAGGTCGGCGACGAGCCCTTCATGGGCGTCGAGAGCATTCCCTTTCTCTGCGGCTCGATGGACGAATTGAAGGTGCTGCACAAATATGTGCGGCCCGAATACGAGAAGGTCGCCGCGCGCAACAACCAGAAGATCCTCTACATCGTGCCATGGCCGACGCAATATCTGCATCTCAAGGTCAAGGTTGCCGATGTCGACGGCTTGAAGAGCATCAAGATCCGCGTGCCCGACAAGAACGCCGTCGACATGCTGGCCGTGGTCGGCATGGCGCCGGTGATGATTCCCTGGGGCGAGACCATCCCCGCGCTGGCCTCCGGCGCGGTCTCCGGTGTCTCCACCTCGGCGGTGTCGGGTGTCGACGGCAAGTTCTGGGAATTCCTGAAATACATCTACCCGACCAACCACGTCTGGTCGTCGCAGATGCTCACCGTCAATCTCGATTCCTGGAAGGCACTGAGCGCCGATCAGCAACAGCTTGTCGCCGGCATTGCCGCCAAGATGGAGCCGGGCTTCTGGGCGAACTCCCTCAAGGCGGACGTCGACAGCCTCAACCGGCTCAAGGAAGGCGGCATGGAGGTGGTGCCGGTCTCGGAGGCCATGATCACGGACATTCGCGCCAAGACCGCGCCGCAGCTCGACGCTTTCGTCAAGCGCGTACCGGCGGCCGACAAGCCGGTGCGGGCCTATCTCGCCGAAATGAAGCGCTGAGGACTTGCAGTGGCGGATGTTTTGCCTGCGTCGTCCCAAAGTCTCAACGCGGCGGCGCCAGCGCCGCTGCGCATCCTGCTTGACGGCATCGACCGTCTCGGCCGGCTGGACGGGTGGATCGGGGGCGGTTGCCTCTTGATGCTGACGCTGCTGATGCTGTGCGAGGTAGCAACGCGCTTCCTCTCGAACTTCCTGCCGTTCTTTCCGCCCACGATCTCGATCGCGTGGGAGTATTCCTCCTATCTGATGGCGGCGTCCTTCACCTTCGGCGCCGCCATGACCCTGCGCGTCGGCGGCCATATCCGTGTCGTGCTGCTGCTGAAGAACGTCCCCGCTCCGTTTCAGCGCGCGATCGAAATCCTGTCGGCCGCAGCGGGCTTCGCCTTCATGGCCTTCCTGACATCGTCGATGGCGAAGTTCGCCTTCGGCGCCTATGTGCGCGGCCAGGTTTCGACCTCGAGCGACACCCCGCTGTGGTTTCCGCAGGCCGTCGTCACCTTTGGCATGCTGCTGCTGACGCTCCAGTTCCTGGCGCGCGCGATCCAGGCCGTGCTCGGCCTGCCGCTGGAGGATCACCGCATGAAGGCCTCGCCCGTCGAATGATCGCCCACGCGCCAGCCAGCGGACACCGGATTCCATGACCATCGAAGTCGTTGCACTCTTTGCGATCCTGTTTGCGCTTCTGGCCTGCGGCGTCTGGATCGGCCTGACGCTTGCGCTCACTGCGACGCTGCTGCTGGCGATGTTCCGCTCGATCCCGCTCGACAAGCTGCTGCCGCAATACGCCTGGAACATCCTGACCACGCAGGAGCTGCTGGCGTTGCCGCTGTTCATCCTGATGGGCGAGCTGCTGTTTCGCACCCGTCTGTCGCGTTCGCTGTTCCAGGGGCTCGCGCCCTGGGCGGGGCTTCTGCCGGGTCGTCTTCTGCATGTGAACGTGATCGGCTGCACCATCTTCGCGGCGATCTCCGGCTCGTCGGCGGCGACGACGCAGGTGATCGGCCGTATGTCGCTCAACGAACTGCTGCGCCGTGGCTATTCCCGCGACATCGCGATCGGCTCGCTCGCCGGCGCCGGCACGCTCGGCTTTTTGATCCCGCCGTCCAACATCATGATCATCTACGGCGTGCTCGGCGACGTCTCGATCCTGAAACTGTTCACCGCCGGCGTGCTGCCCGGACTGTTGCTGGCGGCCACCTTCATGGGGTGGGTGATGCTGCACACGACCCTCAACCCGAGCATGGTGCCGGAGACGGAAGCCAAGCTCTCGCAGGTGCCGTGGCGCGAACGTTTTGCGGCGCTGAAGGATCTCGCGCCGGCGCTGTTCCTGATCGCCTGCGTGCTCGGCTCGATGTATGGCGGGCTGGCTACGCCGTCGGAGGCCGCCGCGGTCGGCGTGCTCGGCGCGGCGCTGGTCGCCTGGGCGCAGGGCTCGATGTCACAGCAGGTGATCCGCGACGTGCTGATCGGCTCGGTCGTGACCTGCTCGATGATCGCGCTGATCGTGCTCGGCGCCTCGATCCTCGGCAACGCCGCGGCCTTCCTCGGCATCCCGCAGGCCGTCGCCGCCTTCGTGAAGGGCTTGGGGTTATCGCCCTTCATGCTGATCGTGGTGCTGATTATCTTCTATCTGATCCTCGGCTGTTTCCTCGACGGCTTCTCGATGATCGTGATGACGCTGCCGATCGTGCTGCCGATCGTGAAGGGCGCGGGCTTCGACGAGATCTGGTTCGGCATCTTCCTCGTGCTGGCGGTCGAGATGGCGCAGATCACCCCGCCGGTGGGCTTCAACCTGTTCGTCATCCAGGGCCTGACCGACGATGGCCTCGGCTACATCGCGCGCGTCACGATGCCGTACCTGCTCATCATGGTGGGCTTCGTGCTGTTGCTGACGCTCTGGCCCGGCATCGTCACGATCCTTCCGCGCGTGCTGTACGGGTAAATCCTTCCTCGGGCCTTGGCGCTATCGCCGCCCGCAGCAGTCTGAGACTGCGAGGCCAAACGAACCGGTCAGCGCAACTGACGTTTGCAATCCGCGGCGCGCGTCAAATTCGCGCCGTGCGCGTGTTCCATCTTTGCGCTCCTCGTCATCCGGCGTACGCTGCTGGAGCGAGGATAAGCGCAACTGCAACCAGTCCAGAGACGTAGCACCTTTTGGCGATGTCCGCCGAGAGAGATCGAGGGCCGTCGGCGGCTCGTATGCGATGGAGAAGGCCGACAGAGAGCGGACTGCAGCATTCCTCGCGGTGGCGTCTGTGAGACGCAAGTTAAACAGCCATAAAAGCGGGAGGAACGGATGAGGAAGCGTTGGTGTAAGTCTGGTCTACCTCTTATTGCCGGCGCGACGCTGATGGTGTCGTCGGCCTTGGCCCAGTCCGTGGATACTGCGCGGATCGAGAACGGCGGTCAGAACGATTGGCTGACCTATCACGGTTCATACAAATCCTATCACTACAGCCCGCTGGCGCAGATCAACGCAAACAACGTCGGCAATCTGAACGTTGCCTGGACCCATATTCCAGGACGCTCGACCCGCGGCCTGCAATCGATGCCCCTCGCGGCGGATGGCGTGCTCTATTACTCGGGTTCTTACAGCCGGGTTTTTGCGCTCAACGGCGCGACAGGCGAGGTGATCTGGTCTCATTTTCCGGAGCTGGACGAGGCACTGATCTCCCGTCAGACCCATTCCCCCTACAATCGCGGCGTAGCGCTCGGCGAGGGCAAGGTTTTCGTCGGCACCATGGATGGCAGGGTTCTTGGCCTGGATATGAAGTCGGGGAAGGTCCTCTGGGAAACCAGGTTGATCGACTCGCAGAAGCTCACGGTCGGTTTCACCGGTGCACCGCTTTACGCGAAGGGTACGGTGATCATCGGAGCGCAAGGCGGTGAATGGCCGGGCCGCGGCCCGATCTTCGGCCTGGATGCCACCACCGGGAAGAAGAAGTGGGAGTTCTTGACCGTCGCCGGCACCGACGAGGCCATGAAGACGTGGGGAAACGATTCCTGGCGCACCGGCGGGGGTGGCGGCTGGATGCCGGGCACTTACGATTCCGAGACCAACACAATCCTGTGGGGCACCGCAAACCCGGCGCCGCTCTACGATTGGTCGGGCGCCGATTACAAGACGCAAGGCGCGCGTCCCGGCGACAATCTCTACACGAGTTCGGTGATCGGTCTCGACGTCGATACCGGCAGGCTGAAATTCCATCATCAGGAATTGCCGCACGACGCCTGGGACTTCGACAGCGCGGTCGGCGAGTTTGTGATGCTCGAACGCGACGGTCAGAAGTTCGTGGTTCACCCGAACAAGGGCGGTTTCGTCTTCGTCTATGACCGCAATCTCGCCGTGAAGAACGTCTGGCGGCTCGTTGAGAACATCAATTTCGTCAAGGATATCGATCCCAAGACGGGTGCCTTGATCGGCCGTCGCGACTTCAGCGCCGGGAAGGTCACCGAACCGCCGCTGTGCCCCTTCATTGGCGGCGGCGTCAGCTGGAACGCCGGCTCCTACAACCCGAAGACAGGCCTGTACTACAAGATCGGCCAGGAATGGTGCATGACGCTCGACGTCCAGAAGACGACGCCGGTTACAGCGCCCCAGGTCCAGCTCAACATTGGCGCCGATTTCAAGATGGTACCCCCTCCGGGCGGAGAGATTTATGGACATCTCGACGCGCGCGACCCCATCACCGGCGCCAAGAAGTGGGAGGTTCGCTATCCCGAGCCGCCGCTCGGAAGCGTGCTGTCAACTGCGGGCAATCTCGTATTCGTGCCCGACTCCCGCGGCATCCTTCATGCCTACGATGCCGAATCCGGGGCTGAGCTGTGGAGTCACAACAACGGCACCGGCCACCAGGGCGGCATCGTCAGCTATTCCGTCAATGGCAAGCAATACATTGCCGTAGTCGCTGGCTTTGGCGGCATGCTGGCGGACGAATACGCGCCAAACTTCGGCGGCGCCTACAAGAGCATGCCGCGTGATGACGGGGCGCTTGTCGTCTTCAGCTTGAAATAGATCATCGCAGATTGCCGGGGAGCAGGCGCAAGCTTGCTTCCCGTGCATTGGAATTTCCCGGTGTGCTTCAGGACTCGTGCTGCAGGACTCGTGCTTCGGGACGTGGCGCTTCAGGATATGGAGCTGGATACCTTGAACTTGCATTTCAAGAAGATCACCGCGCTGCTATCGGCGGTGCTGGGCGCCTCGTCGCTGTATGCCGCACTGGTTCAGGCGCAGTCTGCCACTCCCGTACCCGACAACGGGACGCTCGACGTCGAGCAGTTATTCGCAGGGACTTGCGGCTTTTGTCACTCTGCTGGCGGTCGGGCCGCCGGCAAGGGACCGCAACTGATGAATTCGCCGCGCGACGACGACTATCTGCACAGCCGCATCAAGAACGGCAAGTCTGGTGCGATGCCGGCATTCGGCGGGGCCTTCACCGACGCGCAGATCGACCAGATCGTCAAATATATCCGCGCCCTGAAGCCACGCGAGGGCTGAATGACCAGCCGATGTCGATACGAGAACGCGGAATGAAGGCAGTTCTCCCGCTTGTGGTCGGCGCCGCGATCGGATTGCTGAATCCTGCGCAGGGGCGGACCCTGGACGCGATCCGCGCGTCCGGTGTGCTCGGATTATGCGCCCATCCGAACTCGCTTCCGTTCGCAAGCAAGGCGGCCGATCCACCCGGCTTTCAGATCGAATTGGGCGAGGCGCTGGCACACGAGCTCGGCGTCTCGCTGCGTCTCGACTGGATCATCACCCAGTACCAGATGCGGAGCGCCGGATGCGACATTGTTCTGGACGTCATCGCCAACCGCGAAGCGCAGGGTGAAACCCGCTTGAGACTCTCAAAACCGTATTACCGCACGGGCGTCGCGCTCGCCGTCCCCTCATCGAGCGCGCTGGCCTCGTTCCAGAGCCTCAACGAGCATACCAAGGTCGGGGTGCAGGTCGGATCCGTCGCTGCCATGATCATCAGCCAACGGCACGTCCCGACGTCGACTTTCGGCTTCGAGAGCGACAGCCTCGATGCCTTGTCAAACCATGAGATCGATGCCGCGGCGGTCACCCCCACCGCGGCGAGTTATTTCAATCTGACGCATCCGGACAAGGCATTTCGCATCCTGGATCGCGACGAGTCCATAGCCGATCTCAACTGGAACGTCGCGATCGGCATGGTCCGTCCGGATGATGCATTGCGCGACACCATCGATGGAGCGGTTGAACGGCTGCGAAGCGACGGCGCGATCGATCGGATATACGGCCGCTACGGGGTCGTACTGCAGACACCGAAATAGCCAATTGTTCCGGACGCGGTCAGTCGCGCTTTAACCCGTCGTCCCGGCCGCATTGGCCGGAACGACTGTCGTTTCGAATGTCGCTTACGCCGCGGCCTTCTTCCGCGCCTGCTCTGCCTTGTACAGCTCGAACTCTTCCGCGATCGCGCGTGCGACCGACGGCCGTTGACGCAGGCGTTCGTAATAGGCCTTCACGTTCGGCCATTTGGCGAGCTCGATCGGCGGCGTCGCCATGGTCCAGTTGATGACCGTGACGAGGTAGGCGTCGGCGACGCTGAAATGGTCGAGCAGGAACTCGCGCCCCTTCAGGTAATTGTCGAGATAGTCCAGCCGCGACAGGTTCTTCTCCAGCGCATAGGCTTTCGTCTCCTGCGGCGCCTTGCGGTCGAGCACCGGGATGAACAGGCCCTTGTGCAGTTCGGTGCCGATGAAGCAGAGCCACTGATGCAGCCGCGTGCGATCGATGCCCGCTGCGGCGCCAAGGCCCGATTGCGGGAAGCGGTCGGCGATATATTGCAGGATCGCGGCGTTCTCGGTCAGCACCACGCCTTCATCGGTGCGCAGTGTCGGCACCAGGCCGATCGGATTCACGGTTCGAAAATCAGTGCCGTCGCTCAGCACTGTCTTGGTCGGCGGATCGACTTCGAGATAATTCGCTTCGGCGCCCGCTTCATACAGCGCGACGCGGCTCGCCATCGAACAGGCGAGGGGCGAGAAATAAAGATCCATCTTGAGCCTCCTTGGGCAATTCTTCGATGTGACTTTTGGAGTGTCGCTCAACCCGGCCAGATTGATTTTTGTACTGTCTTGCATATTATGGGAACGGTCAAGGATTAAATTGCGAGATGGTACAAAAATCGAAGCCGCCAACTGCTGCCACGGAGCCCAAACGCCGCGGCCGTCCGCGCGCCTATGAACCCGACGTCGCGCTTGGCAAGGCGCTCGACCTGTTCCGCACGCAGGGCTTCGCGGCGACCTCGCTCGACGATCTCAGCGAAGCCACCGGCATGAATCGCCCTAGCCTCTATGGCGCCTTCGGCGACAAGCGCGAGCTCTACATCAAGAGCTATCAGCGCTACCGCGAGGAAGCGCGCGCATCGATGGTGGAGATCTTTCGCCAGGAGATGCCCGTGCGCCGGAGGCTGGAGCGCATCTTCGCCTCCGCGCTGAACATCTATCTTTCCGGCGAGACCGGCCCGCGCGGCTGCTTCACCGTGGTCACGGCAGCCTCCGAGGCGGTCGGCGATCCCGACATCCGGGCCATGGTGCTCGATGGCCTTAACGAGCTGGACAAGGCGTTCGCGAGTTGCTTCCGCCGCGCCAAGGAGAAAGGCGAGTTGTCCGACAGCGCCGATCCCGCCGTGCTGGCGCAGCTCGCATCCGCAACTGTGCACTCAATCGCCATCCGCTCCCGCGCGCGTGTGTCGCGGAAGGAGCTCGAGGCGATCGCGAAGGGGGCGATCGACGTGATGGTGGGAGGAAAGAGCTAGGCGGTGGCGTGGCGCGAGTATCTCCCAAACGCCGTTCTGGCGAAAGCCAGGACCCATAGCCACCGAATTTGGTTTGGCGAAGGTTCGGAGTTGCCGCCGTCGCGCCGCAGCTCCTCCCTGGGGTGGGTCCTGGCCTTCGCCAGGACGACACTGAGTTTGTAGCCCGCTACGCCGCGCGAATGTGCGCGAGGAAGCGGTCCACCTCGTCGCGCAGCCGCTGCGATTGTTTCGACAGCTCGATCGCCGAGCCCAGGACTTCCTCGGCCGCTGTTCCCGTCGCGGCGATACCGGCGGTGACGCCCGCGATGTTTTGCGAGACCTCGCCTGTGCGGGCGGCTGCCTGCTGGACGTTCTGCGCAATCTCCTGCGTCGCGGTGCCCTGCTGGCCGACGGCGGCGGCAATCGCGGCGGAGATCTCGTCGACCTCCTGGATCGTCGCGCAGATCGACTGGATGCCGTCCACTGCGCCGGTGGTCTCGCCTTGTACCGCCGTCACCTGCGCGCCGATCTCCTCGGTCGCCTTGGCGGTCTGGGTTGCCAGCGCCTTCACCTCGGAGGCGACCACCGCAAAGCCGCGGCCGGCTTCCCCCGCGCGGGCCGCCTCGATCGTCGCGTTGAGGGCCAGCAGATTGGTTTGCTCGGCAATGCCGCTGATGAAGGAGACGACGTCGCCGATTTTCTGCGCGGCGTCGGCCAGACTCTGCACGCGCTCATTCGACCGTCGCCCGTCGCTGGCAGCTTTGCCGACCACCGCCGTCGCGTGCGCAAGGCGCCGGCTGATCTCGGTCATCGACGACGATAACTCTTCCGCGGCGGCAGCAACCGTCTGCACATTCTCGGAGGCGAGCGCCGAGGCCGATGACACCGTGCCGGTCTGCTGCCGTGATCGCTCGACGATATCGGACATCGAGCGCGCCGTGTTCTCCATCTCGACCGCGGCCGAGGAGACCGTGGTGACGACATCGCGGATGCTGGCTTCGAAATTGTCGGCGAGCGCGGCGAAGGCGCGCCGTTTCTCCGCTTCGGATTGCGCCTTGGTGTCGGCCTGTTCGGCCTGGAGCCGGTTGAAGTTGACGGCGTTGTCGCGGAACACTGCGACAGCCTTGACCATCGCGCCGACCTCGTCATTCGCCTTGCTGACGGGGACGGTGACATCGAGGTGTCCGTCGGCCAGCTCGCGCATCACGCTCGTGATGGAGATGATCGGACGCGAGATGCTGCGGGCGATGAGATAGCCGACGATGGCGGCGAGCACGAGCCCGAGCGCGGCGATGCCGAATGCCAGCAGCCAGGCACGGTCGGCAGAGGCCACATAGTCGGCATTGTCCATCACCAGTTCGACCGCGCCGAGCGGCTTGCCGGAAAAATCCCTGATCGGCCCGAGCAGCGCGGCCACCGGCGTGGTGTCGAGCTTGGCCTGCCGTACCGTGAAGTCGCCGCCGGCGGCGCGGCCGTAATCGGCCGCATCGAAGAAGCTCTTGCCCTTCAGTGTGCCGCCGAACAGCTTGAAGCCGCCGCCGTCCGCGAGATGGAAGGCGATGTCGACATGGCGGTTGGTCTTGAAATCGTCGAGGAAGGACTGGCCGAAGGTCAGGCCAAACTCCACTGAGCCGAGATGCTTGCCGCCTTGCGCGATCGGCACCACGCCGCGGATGCCGAGCCCGGCCAGGCCGCCCTCGAGCCCGACCACGACCTTGTGCTCCTGGTTGGCGATGATCACGGTTTTGCGAAAGCCCGAGAGGTCGTCGCCAAATTTGGCAGGCTGGTGCACGCGCAAGAACGAGGTCGCGGGCGCCACGTGGAATTGGAACTGTTCGACGCCGTACTCCGATTTGGTCGCGGCAAACACCGGCCCGAACAGGCCGATTAAAGCGTTGCGATCCTGTTTGGCCATCGCGTCCTGCGTCGCGGGCATCGCGGCCACGACGGCGCTCATGGCGGCGGCACGCTGGGATTCCTCGGCAATTCGCGACTGGAGCGCGTCGTAATGACTGCGAAGCTCGCGCTGGTCGGCCCGGTCGATGATGCCGGAAATGATCCACATCGCCCCGAGCACGGCGAACAGGGCGGTCGCCGCCGCCGTCACCGCCAGCGCAACCGTGATCCGCATCCTGAGGCCGAGCGTGAAGCGCATGTCCGACTCGTTCGTTGAGCGTTGATTAACAACGCCTATCAACTTCTCGCTAAGAGAGGGTGAACGGGATACCGGCCGGCGATCAGTGATTTTACGGGCCCGGGTGGCACGTGAGGTCTCAGTACCCCCGCGTCCGGTCCACCACGTTCTCCAGCACACCACCCGCCTCGAACTGCGCGATTTGCTGGGCGACATAGGTCGAGATCGCATCGGCGTCGGTATCGGCGGCGTTGTGTGGCGTCAGCAACACCTTGGGATGGGTCCAGAACCGGCTATCCGCCGGCTGCGGTTCCTGCACGAAGACGTCGAGCGAGGCGGCGCCCAGCGTGCCGTCGTCGAGGCAAGAAAGGATGTCGGCTTCGTTCTGCAGGCCGCCGCGGCCGGCGTTGATCAGCACGGGCGCACCGAGTGGGCTTTTGCGGTTGAGCTTGGTGAAGACGTCGCGGTTGAGGATGCCGTGTGTATCGGGCGTCAGCGGCAACAGGCTGACGAGAATATCGGTCGTGCGCAGGAACGCGTCGATCTGCGCCGCGCCGTGGAAGCATTCGACACCCGCGATCGTGCGCGGGCTGCGGCTCCAGCCGGCGACGCGGAAACCAAGCCGCCGCAGCACATCGGCCGCGTCAGTGCCGAGCGTGCCCAGTCCCATGATACCGACCGTGACGGCGCTCGCCGGCCATTGATAGGTCGGCTCCCAGCGCTTTTCGCGCTGCGACTGGCGCAGATAAAGCTCCTGGCGATGGTGCATCAGCACGTGCTGCACGACGTATTCGGTCATGCGGCCGGTCAGATCGGGCACGGCGACACGCACCAGCGGCACGTTCGGAAGGCTCTTGTCCGCCATCAGCGCATCGACGCCGGCGCCCAGATTGAAGATCGCACGCAGATTGGGGAAAGAGCCGAGGTCGCCCGGCACCGGTTTCCACACCGCGGCATAGTGCACCTCGGCCGGATCGAGCCTGGGATCGGGCAGCAGCGCCACGCGGCGGCCGCCGCTGACCGCGTCGAACCGGGCCTTCCAGCGCTCCGGCAGCCAGTTCTGCTGCGTGCTGTTGATCAGGACGGCCAGTGTGCCAACGGTCATTCGAAGTGCCTCTTGAGGTTCCGCTTTTGAAGGCTCTCCTTGGCACGATCTGCCGGATTTTTCTTGCAATTTTTTTCCGCAGCCATGTCGGGGCAAGGCATACTGGATCGTCTTCAAAACAAGCGCTCAGAGAAGGTACTGCCCATGCTTTATGCGATCCTTTGCTATCACGACGAGGACTTCGTCGGCTCCTGGAGCAAGGACCAGGACGAGGCCGTGATGAAGAAGCTCGCCGTGGTGCAGGAAGGTCTCGCGAAGCAGGGCAGGCTCGGCCCCGTGGCGCGGCTGCTGCCGACCACTGCGGCAGCGACGCTGCGCAAGGAGGACCCGCCGCTGGTGCTCGACGGCCCTTACGCGGAGACCAAGGAGCAGTTGCTCGGCTTCTATATCGTCGATTGCAAGAACCTCGACGAGGCGCTCGACGTTGCGCGCGACCTCGGATCGGCCAATCCCGGCGGCGCCTATGAAGTGCGCCCGGTGGGCGTGTTCAGGCCCGGAGGGAATCTGACGTGAGCGAGGCCGATACCGCCTGGATCGAGACCGCGCTGACCTCGGCGCGCCCCCAGGCGGTCGGCGCGCTGCTGCGCTATTTCCGCGATCTCGACACCGCCGAGGAGGCCTTCCAGAACGCCTGCCTGCGCGCGCTGAAGACCTGGCCGCAGAACGGACCGCCGCGCGATCCCGCGGCCTGGCTGATCATGGTCGGTCGCAACGTTGCCATCGACGAGGTGCGCCGCACCCGCAAGCAGCAGCCGCTGCCCGAGGACGACCAGGCGATCTCCGATCTCGACGACGCCGAGGGCGCGCTCGCCGAGCGGCTCGACGGCTCGCACTACCGCGACGACATTTTGCGGCTGATGTTCATCTGCTGCCATCCGGGCCTGCCGGCGACGCAGCAGATCGCGCTGGCGCTCCGCATCGTCTGCGGCCTGACCGTGAAGCAGATCGCACGCGCCTTCCTGGTGTCGGATGCGGCGATGGAGCAGCGCATCACGCGCGCCAAGGCCAAGGTCGCCGAGGCCGGGACACCGTTCGAAACGCCGGGCGCGGTCGAGCGCTCGGAGCGGCTCGCCGTTGTCGCGGCGATGATCTATTTGATCTTCAACGAGGGCTATTCGGCGAGCGGCGACACCGCCGCAATCAGAAAGCCGCTGTGCGAGGAAGCAATCCGGCTGGCGCGGCTGCTTTTGCGGCTGTTCCAGAGCGAGCCGGAGATCATGGGGCTTACGGCGCTCATCTTGTTGCAGCATGCGCGCAGTGCCTCGCGCTTTGCCGCGGATGGCTCGCTGATCCTGCTGGACGACCAGGATCGTTCGCTGTGGAACGGCACGATGATCGCGGAAGGCCTCGCCCTGATCGACAAGGCGATACGCCATCGTCGCAGCGGGCCCTACCAGATCCAGGCCGCGATTGCCGCGCTGCACGCCCGCGCGGCGACGCCCGAGGAGACCGACTGGGCGCAGATCGACCTGCTCTATGGTGCGCTGGAGGTGGTGCAGCCCTCGCCAGTGGTGACGCTCAACCGCGCGGTCGCGGTGTCCAAGGTGCGCGGACCGCAAGCCGCGCTCGACCTGATCGAGCCGCTGGCGCCAAAGCTTGCCAATTACTTCCATTTCTACGGCGTGCGCGGCGCTTTCCTGATGCAGCTCGGCCGCAACGACGAAGCCCGCGTCGCCTTCGACCGCGCCATCGCTCTCGCCAACACGTCAGCAGAAGCCGCTCACATCCGCATGCATCTCGATCGCCTGATCCGGGACAGCCAGCCCAAGGGCGCCCATGGCGGCGCCAGGCAAGACGCCAAGGTCAAAGACGCCAAGGTGAAGTAGGGAGCGCCTGCTTCGGGCGTTGCAAAATTTTCGCTTCGCCTTGTCGGACCCGGCCCTCTCCCTTCGTCCTAGGACCGTATCGAGGGAGCCATTCATGCTGAAAGCCGTTGCCATCATCGCCGTCGTGCTCGCTGTCGGACTCGCGGGTGTCCTCGTCTTCGCATTGACGAAACCCGGCACCTTCCGTGTCGAACGCAGCCTCGCTGTGAAGGCGCCCGCCGATGCGATCTATCCGCTGGTCGCCGATTTCCATCGCTGGACCGCCTGGTCACCTTACGAGGGCCGGGACCCCGCGATGAAGCGCAGCTTCGGCGGAACTGCGCCAGGCAAGGGCGCGACCTATGCCTGGGACGGCAACAACAATGTGGGCGCCGGCCATATGGAGATCCTCGAGGCGAGTGCGCCGTCAAAACTCCGCATCAAGCTCGACTTCGAGCGGCCTTTCGAAGGCCACAACACCGCCGAGTTCACCTTTGTGCCGCAAGGCGATGCCACACTGGTCACGTGGGCGATGTCCGGTCCGGCCCCGTTCCTGTCCAAGGTCATGCAGGTGTTCATCAACATGGACAACATGATCGGCAAGGATTTCGAGGCGGGCTTGGCCAGCCTGAAGAAGCTCACCGAGAAGTAGCGCCGTCACCCCGAACGAAAGCAAAACGGAGAGAAACGATGCTCAATCCTTATCTATTCTATCAGGACACCTGCGAAGCGGCATTCAATTATTACGCCAAGGTGCTCGGCGGCAAGATCGACGCTATGATGCGTTCGTCGGACGCGCCGCCGGACATGGCGGCCGCGCCCGGCCGCGAGAAGACGATCATGCATGCGCGGATGTCGCTGCCCGACGGCAGCGTGCTGATGGCCTCCGACGCACCCAGCGAGCATTTTCACAAGCCGCAGGGCTTTTCGATCTCGCTCACGGTCGCGGACCCCGCGGAGGGCGCGCGCAAGTTCAACGCGCTCGCCGACGGCGGCAGCGTTACCATGCCCTTCAGCAAAACCTTCTGGGCCAAGGGCTTTGGCATGTGCGTCGACAAGTTCGGCATTCCCTGGATGGTGAACTGCCCGGCCGAGGGAATGTGACAGGCGCGATCGTTTGACGCGCTGGGCGGCGATCCCCTCTCCCCGACGATGCGGAGAGGGGCGCGCATGAGATGTTGCGTCATGTGCCGATCGACCGCGTGCCGCTCTCAGCGGATCGATCCGGTCACGTCATTGCTCGGTGGTTGGGAGGAGGGAACGCAGCGCGGACAGATCACGAGCTTGGTCCCGAGCTGCCTGTCATTCTCCGCTTCGATTTCGTCATGGATTGCCCACCACGCCGCGGAGTACGGGCGCAAGGTGCCGAGGACTCTCTCCCGCTCCTGATTCGAATCACTCGCCGCGGGAGCTTGGGTCGCCACGCGACGCTTCATGACGGAGGGACGGTTCGGATCCTGACCGAGGCCGTCCCATGCGATCGGACGGCGTTCCTGCGCAGGCGCGACCACGCATCCCATGAGCGTTGCGCAAAAAGTGAGCAAGACAAAGCCGTGTCGCATCATGCCGGACACCTTGGGTGTTGTATGCGACGCGCCAAGTTCGCTGGCCGAAGCTTGCGTCGCACCGCTCAAATGGAACCTAAGGGAAACGCCTGGCCGACACGGCCGAATATGGATGTTGCTGTCGCATCACATTGCGAGAGCAGTGAGGCCGCTTCGTGAAATGATGCGGACCGCATCGCACAACAACTGGCGCAATATTAGGCTGTGAACTCCGGGACAGAATCGTTATTTATTTCGTCATAAAATTCTAAAAACTGGGGCGGGCGTACTTGGAAGGGGAGCGACCGATGGCGGCGGCGCTGCAGATCAACTTTGCACTTTGGGGTATGCTCATCTGCGCGAGCATGGAATTGACCGAGCTGATCCAGAGTTTCTATTAGACCTCAGGAAGCTTGTGACGGGCGGAATTGGCGGGCGCCTGCGTCCGCCTGATCATCACCGGCAGCGCGGATAGATCGCGGCGAGGTCGCGTCCCTTCAGCAGAAGCAACCGCGACGAGAGGCCGCCGCGGCGGCTGATCCAGTCGCGCACCGGGCCGGGATAGGCCGCAAGCACCGCATCGGATGCTTCCGGCTCGGCGTAGAAGCGTCCGCGCCGATCGACCGATCGTGCCGCATGGAAGCCGAGTACGGCACGCTTTGTCACACAAATCCGCTCGCCCGGCACGATGCTCAGCACCAGCGTGCAGGCGGACAGGCAGGGACCGTCGATCACCACGCGCTCGCCGCTCTCGCGCACCTTCTCGAACAGATCGAGGAACGGCCCGACCTGTCCACCGGGCGACTGGATGATGCGGATTTCGGCCGAGGCAGGTGTGGCGGCGAGCAGCGCGGATGCGAACATCATGGCCTTGAGGAAGGTGACGCGCCGCATGAAGCCTCCGCGAATTCGAGTCCGTAGGATAGGCCAATGAGAAGAGCTGGGTGGCGCTTCGCTAGGCCAACCTACGCCGTGTCTATCCGTTCCGCCGTTCGCCGCGCAGCGTCGGCAGGCCGATGCCCGCCGCATCGAAGCCGCCATCGACGGCCAAAATTTGGCCGGTGATGTAGCTCGATCGTTCCGAGCACAGGAAGTAGATGGCTTCGGCGAGTTCCTCTTCCAGGCCGTAGCGGTTGAGCGGGATGGCGTCGTGATAGTCGGCGCGGATCTCCCTGGTGTGCACCTGCTTCGCCATCGCGGTGTCGACCGGTCCCGGCGCGACCGCGTTGACGCGGATGTTGAGGGACGCGAGCTCGACCGCGAGCTGCTTGGTAAGGTGCGCGAGGCCGGCCTTGCTGGTGCCGTAGGCCGAGCGCAGCGTCGAGGCGCGCACCGCCGAGATCGAGGTGATGTTGACGATGGCGCCGCCATTGCCGTCGCGCATCAGCGGCACCGCCGCCTTGGTGCAGAGGAACGGGCCGGTGAGGTTGACTTCGAGCACGCGCCGCCAATCGGTCTCCGACGTCTCCATCAGCGGCGCGAACACGGCAATGCCGGCATTATTGACGAGCGCGTCGAGCCGGCCAAACCGCTGTTCGACCGTCGTCATCGCGGCGGCAACCGCGGCTGCGTCCGAGACGTCGCAGGTCAACGCCAGGGTGGCCTCGTCCCGGCCGATCTCGGCGACCGCGCGGCCGAGCAGCTCGCCCTCGATGTCGAGCAACGCCACCCGCCAGCCCTCGGTCAAAAACTTCTTCGCGGTCGCAAGCCCGATGCCGCGCGCGGCTCCGGTGACGAGGGCGATTTTCTGCGGGGTGGCGGTCATAGCTTATCCGTGGTTCGGGAATTGAAGCGGTCTCCCTACCACGAAAGCCGCGAGGAGACGCGACAAACTATCGCGCCTTTAGCTCGTCGAGGCTCTCCTTTTGCAGCCGCGCAGGTCGGCCTACGCCAGCTCCGCCGTGGCGCGTTGCATGTTGGCCGACATGTCGGCCGTCACGATGCTCTGTTCCTCGACCGCCGCGGCGGTGGAGGCGATGAACTCGTTGACGCCGGCGATCGCGACCTTGATTGCGGTCAGCGAGCTTGCAACGTCGCCGGAGATGGTGTTCAGCGCGTCGATTTCGGACGTGATGGTGTCGGTCGCCTGCTTGGCCTGGTTGGCGAGGCTCTTCACCTCGGAGGCGACCACGGCGAAGCCGCGGCCGGCTTCGCCCGCGCGCGCCGATTCGATCGTGGCGTTGAGCGCGAGCAGGTTGATCTGGCCGGTGATGCCCGAGATCATCTCGACGATGCCGCTCATCGCCTGCGCTGCCGCGTTCAGCCGCTGCGCCTGGCCGTCGGCGGCCTCGACGCGAGTGGTCGCGACCTTCGAATTCTCGCGCGACTTCGCCATGGTGGCGGAGATCTCGCGAATCGAGGCGCTCATCTGTTCGCTACCGGCCGCGACCGCCTCGATCAGACCGCGCGCGTTGTCGGCTTTCTTGCGGCCGATCGCCTGCGCGGTGATGTCGGTGGCATATTTCACCACCTTGTAGGGTTTGCCGTTGAGGTCGAGGATCGGATTGTAGGACGCCTGGATCCAGATTTCGCGGCCGCCCTTGGCGATCCGCTTGTATTCGGCGGCTTGGTATTCACCGCGGTTGAGCGTCTCCCAGAACTGGCGGTAGGCTCCCGAATTTTTCTCGTTCGGCTCGACGAACATGGAGTGGTGCTGACCCTTGATCTCGGTCAACGAATAGCCCGTCGCCTTCAAGAAATTCTCGTTGGCGGTGCGGATGGTGCCGTCCATGTTGAACTCGATCACCGCTTGCGATTTCTGGATTGCGGCGAGCTGTCCGTCATTGTCGGCGGCCTTCATCTTCTGCGCGGTGACGTCGGTCGCGAACTTCACCACCTTGAACGGCCTGCCCATCTCGTCGAGGATCGGGTTGTAGGTTGCGAGAATCGAGATTTCGCGTCCGCCCTTGCCGATCCGCTTGTATTCGGCGGCTTCGAACTGGCCGCGGTTCAGCCGCGCCCAGAAGTCCGCATAGGCCGAGCTCGCGCGATCCTCCGGCGTCACGAACATGCTGTGGTGCTTGCCCTGGATCTCGTCGAGCGAGTAGCCCACCGCGCCGAGGAAATTCTCGTTGGCGGTGACGATGGTGCCGTCCATGTTGAATTCGATCACAGCTTGGGCACGGCCGATCGCGGCGATCTTGCCCGCGTCCTCCATGGTCCTCATCTTGTAAGCCGTGATGTTGGTTGCGAACTTGATGAAGCTCACCACCTTGCCGTTCTCGTCGCGCAGCGGCGCGTACGACGCATGGACCCAGACTTCCTTGCCGTTCTTGCCGAAGCGCCTGTATTGCGTGGTCTGGAACTCGCCGCGGTTCAGGCTGGCCCAGAAGTCGCGATAACGGGCGCTTTCGCGTTCAGTCGCGCTGACGAAGATGCTGTGATGCTTGCCCTTGATCTCCGAGAGCGTATAGCCGCTCATCTTGAGGAGATTTTCGTTGGCATCGAGAATGGTGCCGTCGAGGCCGAATTCGATCACGGCCTGGGACCGGTCGAGCGCCTCGACCTCCGCGACCGCGTGCCTGACTTTCTTGCTTTGGAAATTGAACACGTAAGCTCCGCCTAATGCTGAGGGGCGAATCAGCCGGATCGTCATACCGTTTCGCTCAAGCTAAAAAGTTGCATGGGCTTCTTTAGCAACTGTAAACTCCTGCACGAGGCGGCGCCCGTTCTGTCTTTCGCACGCCTCGGCCATGTTGCTCAGGTTGCAAGTACTCTCGACTCATATGCACGGCGGAGTTCATAGAACGCGCCGTATTTGTACGGGCCACCGCGTGCATTATTTTTCGCGTGGTTGCCGCCGGACGTGATGTCGGCGCGGGTGCGCCTCAATCGTCTTCAAGACGATGCTGATCACGGAACCGTTCGATGACTGACCCCGAGCGCCTAATTCGAGACCTTTTCGCGGCCTATCTCGCCAACGACCGGCAACGGGTCGCCGACGCGTTGGCCGACGATTTCCGCTTCACCAGCCCGTTCGACGACGACCTCGACAAGGCGACCTATTTCGAGCGTTGCTGGAGGGACACCGGCTGGATTGCGCGGCACGACATCGAGCGGATTTTCATCCAAGGCGACGAGGCCTTCGTCACCTATTTCTGCCTGGCGACAGATGGCAGGAGCTTTCGCAACACCGAGTTCTTCACCTTCGCCGGCGGCAAGGTTCGCCGCATCGAGGTCTATTTCGGCGCTGCCCGGCACGACGGTCGTTTCCTGCCGCAGGCGCGCTAGCGCCAGCCAATAACCTCCAGAATAATTTTCGTCACCTGTCGGTTTCGTCAAGGTTCCTTCGTCTTGGAGGTGAGGGCGGGCGGCCCGGGCTGTCGCTCCCGTCCATCCGGAGTGGCGCCGCCGCGCAACCCGAACGACAAAAGCACGCAAGGAATGCTCATGCGATTCATGATGCTGATGATCCCGCTCGGCTACGAGACCGCGGCGCCCGACGTTCAACTCGATCCCGAGCGGGTCGCTGCGATGATGCGCTACAACGAGGCGCTGAAGGACGCCGGCGTGCTGATCACGCTCGACGGCCTGCACCCGCCCTCGATGGGCGCGCGCGTCTCGTTTGTGGCCGGCAAGCCCATCGTGACCGATGGTCCGTTCGCCGAGGCCAAGGAGGTCCTGGGCGGCTACTGGATGATCGAGGTTGCCTCGCGTGCCGAGGCGATCGCCTGGGCCAAGCGCTGTCCGGCCGCACCGAACGAAATTATCGAGATCCGTCAGGTGCAGGAGATGAGCGACTTTCCGCCTGACGTGCAGGAGGCCGCCGCCGGTTTCGGCGACCTCAAGAAATAGCCGTAGCTTCGTCTATCCATCATCAAGGGAGAGAACCAATGAGCACCGACACCTATCTCGCCGTTTTCCTCGGCAGCAAGACCAGCTCCAAATGGGCCGCATGGGATGCGATGCCCGAGGCCGAGCGCAAGGCGAAGGAGCAGGAGGGCATGGCGGCCTGGAAGGGCTGGGTCGAAAAGCACCAGGGCGCGATCGAGGCCATGGGCGGCCCGCTCGGCAAGACCAAGAAGGTCGACGGCAAGGGCCTCGCCGACATCGCCAACGAGATGGGCGCCTTCACCGTCGTGCGCGCGGCGTCCCATGAAGCCGCGGCGAAGATGTTCGAGAACCACCCGCACTTCACGATCTTCCCCGGCGAACGCGTCGAGATCATGCCGGTGCTGCCGATCCCCGGCGGCTAGGGCTTCGGCCCGCGGCGCCGGACCGGGAAGAATACGGTCGATCAACCCCGTCGCCGCTAGTGACCTTCCTGCCCAGCTCATGTAAAGGTCGTTCACATGAGCTGGCGCAAGGAGACGCGCCGCGCCGAGCGCGGCTATCACCACGGCAATCTGAAGGAAGCCCTGTTGCAGGCCGCCCTCGGGCTGATCGCCGAGAAGGGCGCGGCCGGCTTCACCTTTGCCGATGCCGCGCGCATGGCTGGCGTCAGTGCCGCGGCACCGTACCGGCATTTTCGCGACCGTGAAGAACTGCTGTCCTCGATCGCGCAGCGCGGCTTCGAGCAGTTCGAAGCGCGCCTGACCGCGGCTTGGGACGACGGACGGCCCGACACCGTCACGGCGTTCGAGCGAGTCGGCAGGGCCTATCTCGCCTTCGCCCGCGAGGAGCCCGCGTTCTACAATGCGATGTTCGAATCGGGCGTGCCGGTGGATTCCAATCCAGCGCTCCAGGCCGCCAGCGAGCGTGCTTTCAACATCATTCGTGCCGCGGCGGAGCGGCTTGCCGCGCTGGCACCGCCGGGCACCCCGCGGCCGCCGGCGATGATGATGGCGCTGCACATCTGGTCGATGGCGCATGGCGTGGCCTCGCTGTTCTCCCGCGGCGATGCTGCGCGTCGAAAGCTGCCCATGTCCCCGGACGAGCTGCTCGAAGCCGAGGTGCTGATCTATCTGCGCGGTCTCGGCTTCCCGACCGATCGCCGTCCCCCGGCGAAAAGCGCCGAGCCGCCGCCGGTACCACCGGAGGCATCCTCCGGTTCGGGCGTGCCGCCCGGTGGTCCCTGGGGCAAGCCGAAATAAAGTTACCCAAATAATTCCCCCGCCCTGTCGGGCGGTCGGCTTGACAAAATCGCGGGATGATCTACCTATGTAAATGTTATTTACATTCACAACGGCGCTGATGCCGTCATGGAGAGGGAAATGGCCTACACCGCTGATGTCAATCGATGGCGCGGCCCTTCGGACCAACACTACGAGCGCCCCCACATGCTCAACACGCCCTGGCATCCCGGCTGGATCGCCGTGACCATCCTCGGTTTCATCATGTGGTGGCCGATCGGACTTGCCCTTCTCTTTTTCACACTCGGGAGCAGAAGAATGTCGTGCTGGAGCAACCAGGATCGCTGGCAGAACAAGATGGAGCGGATGCAGTACAAGATGGACCGTATGCGCGGCCGCATGGAGCGCCACGGTTTCGGCTTTGGCTTCGGCCCGCCCTCGAGCGGCAACCGCGCCTTTGACGAGTACCGCACCGAGACACTGCAGCGGCTCGAGGAGGAGCAGGTCGAGTTCAAGAACTTCCTCGACCGTCTGCGTCACGCCAAGGACAAGGAAGAGTTCGACCAGTTCATGGCGCAACACAAGACACGCCCGACCCCGCCGCCGACCGACCAGCAGCAAGGTTGATCTCAAGCTTGATCTCGGGACTGACGCCTCTCAAAGCCGTCAGGCGCATGCCCCCAAAGTCCTGATGGCCCCGAGCCGCCCGCCTGCGCAACCCGCAGGCGGGCGGTTTCGTTTTGGGAATGCGCGTCAGAACTGCCGCGAGCGTCCGGATTTGCCTTGGTCTGGAGAAGTCTTGGTCCAGAAGTCTGGTCCAGAGAGAGACTTGGTCAGCGCGCCGTGGCGAGCTGCGCGCGAACCGACTCCAGGAAGTGTTCGTAGGCGTAGTCCACGATCTCGTTGAGTGATCGCGTTCGCGCGAACATCGCCTTGGCCTCGGCGAGAAACTCCTCGCGGGTCGGAATCTTCGGCAGATGCAGATGCGTCAGTGCATCGACGCCTTCGTGCGCGCGACCGAGGATGTCATGCAGCGTCGGCAGTTGCAGCTGGGCCAGATCGGCTCGGCGGAGCGCCGACGAGATCGCATGCGCCAATGTCTGCGCATCGAACCGTCCGGCAAGCTCACGGGCTGCCCGGTTGATGACGCGTGCGCCAAGCGGCTGCTCGTTGCGCAGCACCTGCTCGGGCGGCGACTTCATGTTCCAGACGATGCCGAACCAGGACAGCACCTTCAGGATGTAATAGGTGACGTCGATTTCCCACCAGCGAAAACCTTGCCGCACGCTGCTTTGGTAGGCGTGGTGATTGTTGTGCCAGCCCTCACCGAGGGTGAACAAGGCCAGCAGCCAATTGTTGCGAGAATCATCGCCGGTCACGTACCGCTTGCGTCCATGCACATGGGCGAGGGAGTTGATGCAGAAGGTCGCGTGATAGACCAGCACGGTGCTCCATAGGAAGCCGACGACGAGGCCGGACCATCCGCCAACCAGGAAGCAGAGCGCAGCCAGCGTAATGGCCGGCAGCAGTTCCAGACGATGCAGCCACATCAACTCCGGATAGGCGGCGAAATCGCCGACCTTCACGAGGTCGGTGCCATCGTGCTCCCGGTAAAAAATCCAGCCGAGATGGCTGTAGAGGAAGCCCCGATGACGCGGTGAATGCACGTCGTCTTCGGTATCGGAATGCAGATGATGATGTCGATGCTTGGCCGCCCACCACAAAACGCTTTTCTGCGCGGTGCTCTGCGCAAGCCAGGCCAGGATGAACTGAAATACCCGGCCGGTCGCAAAAGCCCGATGGGAGAAATAGCGGTGGTAGCCCGCTCCGATTGCAAACATGCGGACGACATACAGCGAGGCGCAGATCGCGATGGCCTGCCAGGTCACGCCAGTCCAGATGGCTGCAACGCAGCCGAGATGGACCAGCAGGAACGGCAGTGCGGAGGGATACATGATGTCGTCGTGTTGGTCGTCGGCGGAGGCATTGGGCGACATGGATTGGCGTGACCTTGGATGATGGAGATCCGGAGTCGCTTCGGCAGCACTGAGGGCCGCTGTGTACGACAAACCCGGGGGTGGCGGACCGCTGCGGGGCTTCGAACGAGATACTTTGCCTGAACAACCCGGGCCAGCGCGGCAGTACGATCCTGAGACCATAGCTTCGGCCGGGAACTCGACTTCCTCCATATATATGATCCCGGCCGCCTGGCATGCAAGCTCGTAGCCTCACGGGGAGCGTGGCGCGCGCGCTGCCGACGCTCTATATCTGACGGTGAAAAGGAAGCGTCAAAACATCGCAGGCGGCAACGATGACGGAAGCTGCGATCATGTTGAGCGAGACCCTCTGGCAGAAGATCCGCGACGAGGCGCAGTGCGCAGCGGCAGCCGACCCCATATTCGGCCGGGCTCTCGGCGGCCTCATCTTCGCCCATGACGATTTTACCGGCGCATTGTCCGACCTGATCGGACGGCGGCTTGGCGACAGCGCGGCCGAACGCGCGCGCTTCACGACATTTTCCCGCGACGCCTTCAATGGCCAGCCGAATCTGATCGAGGCCGCCGGACGCGACTTGCAGGCCATCGTGCTCCGCGATCCCGCCATCACCGGACTGTTGGCGCCGCTGCTGCATTTCAAGGGCTACGTCGCCTTGCAGGCCTGGCGCGTCTCGAACTGGCTCTGGCATCACGACCAGCGCGACGCGGCGCTGCTGTTTCAGAACGAGGCGTCGAACGTCCTGCAGGTCAGCATTCATCCGGCGGCGAGCTTGGGTCGTCGGTGTATCTCGACCACGCCACCGGCATCGTGATCGGTGCCGATGTGGCGATCGGCGACGAGGCCACCATCCTTCAGAACGTCAGCATCGGTCGCGGCACGGAACTGCCGGCGCGCTCGCCTCGCATTGGTCGCGGCGTGTTCATCGGCTCCGGCGCGGCGATTCTCGGCAACGTCAGCATCGGCGATTTTGCAAAGATCGGCGCCGACACCGTCGTGACGAGCGACGTGCCCCGGGGTTGCACCGCAGTCGGCAATCCGGCGCGGCTGACGAATTGCCCCGAACCGGCCTCGGCGGCCTGACTCGCCCTCAAGTCATCAGGCGACGTGCTCCTCGTTCAGGCGGCGCGGCGGTGGCGCTCGCCGCCATGATGCGGCGTGACCGGCTCCGAACTGGTCTGGCCCGGTGCGTCCAGCACCGCGACATGATGCCGGTAGACCATTTCCCAGCCCTTCCATCCCGTGAACAGGAGGATGCCCACCACGATCAGCGAGAGCGCCACGCCCCACGGCTTGACCGCAGCCTCCGCGCCTTGCGCGTAGCGGAGGTAGAAATTGATCAGGGCCAGCACGACCGCCGCCAGATTGCCGACCATGTGATACCAGGCATCGTTGAGGCTGCGGATACGGGCGTCGCTGAAGAAGTCGGTGAAGCCGGCCACGGCGGCAACGAGCGCCATGACGATGCCGGCGCCGATCAGCCATATGGCGGCTCTGGCCCAGAAGCCGTCGCCGGTTCCGACGAAGGCGAGATCGGCGATGGGCGCGCCGACCAGGAAGGCGACGGGGAACGGGATGATCATGGGGTGGAGCGGATGATCGCCGATGGCGGCGGTCGATTTGGGGTTGATGCTCATGGCAAAACCTCGCGAGTAGTGATTTTCGGGACAATTTTTCGGGCGAGGGCTGGTTCCTCCGACGGATATTGGGCTCCTCTCCTGATGCGCACAGGAGCGGAACGCTGGTGTTCCGGGCCCCAGCGCGACGTCCCGTCGAGGACGCCCTGCGGAGCCGGGGCTCCGCGCGGGCGTTGCGGCACGTGGGGGAACGCGGACCCGCCCGCCGCGCTTCCCATCCCCCTGCGGGACCTCGCTTTCCCGCAGCCAAATTCGCCTGCGGTAACTCAGCATTAACCATCGCCGGGCTCTGGTAATTGCGGACAATGGCGCCCAGAGCCCGAAGCTGAGCCTTGGGGTCGGGCCCATAGTTTTGACATCTTGGCAGGGAATGCAGGCGGCTGGCTTTGGACGAGCCCTGCACCCCAGACAGACAAGGCTTTGAGCGGGCTGGCCGGCCGCGCCGGTTCTAGCGCGGCTATTGGGGAACCGGCGGCCATTTGCTGGCCGGGACATTAGGTCGGGACATCAGGTAACGATCGCCTTGAGAGGATACTGCTTATGAATCCGGCCGACGTGGCTCAGTCAGCCCTTCCGGTTGCCGCTTCCGCGGACGTGTCGCTGATCGCGCTGTTCTGGCAGGCTCACTGGATCGTGAAAGCCGTGATGCTGGGGCTTCTCGCCTGCTCGGTCTGGGTCTGGGCGATCGCCATCGACAAGATCTTCCTGTTTGCCCGCACCCGCCGCTCGATGGACCGTTTCGAGCAAGCTTTCTGGTCCGGCGAGTCGATCGAAGACCTCTATCGCACGCTCTCGGCCAAGCCGACGCATTCCATGGCGGCCTGCTTCGTCGCGGCGATGCGCGAGTGGAAGCGTTCGTTCGAGAGCCAGGCCCGCTCGGTCGCAGGCCTTCAGATGCGCATCGACAAGGTCATGAATGTGTCGATCGCCCGCGAGGTCGAGCGGCTGGAACGCCGGCTGCTGGTGCTCGCCACCGTCGGCTCCGCAGGCCCGTTCGTCGGCCTGTTCGGCACGGTCTGGGGCATCATGTCGAGCTTCCAGTCGATCGCGGCGTCTAAAAATACCTCTCTGGCGGTGGTGGCCCCCGGCATCGCGGAGGCGCTGTTTGCGACCGCCGTCGGCCTTATCGCCGCCATTCCTGCCACTATTTTCTACAATAAGTTCACCTCCGAGGTGAACCGGCAGGCCCAGCGGCTCGAAGGCTTTGCCGATGAATTTTCAGCCATCCTGTCGCGCCAGATCGACGAGCGGGGCTGACGGACGGCATGTATAGTGTGAAGGGCAATTTGGGCACCAGACCATGGGCATGAACGTTGCGAGTTCGTCCGGAGGCGGTGGACGCCGTGGCCGGCGCAAGCCGGTCGTGGCCGAAATCAATGTCACGCCGATGGTGGACGTGATGCTGGTGCTGCTCATCATCTTCATGGTTTCGGCGCCGATGCTGACGGTTGGCGTGCCGCTCGACCTGCCGCAGACCCAGGCCAAGAGCCTCGAGAACAACGACCAGAAGCCGATCCAGATGTCGGTCGACATCAAGGGCAAGGTGTTCATCAACGACGCCGAGATCGCGATCAACGAACTGATCCCGAAGCTGAAGGCGATCACGGACGCGCGCGGCGGGCTCGAGGAACGGATCTATCTGCGTGCCGACAAGAAGGCGGATTACGGGACGGTGGCCAAGGTCATGGGCCAGTTGTCCGGCGCAGGCTTCAAGAAGCTGGCGCTCGTCACGGAAGCGGATCAGGGGTAGACCGTGAAGGTGAAGGTCGACAAGACACTCGTTGCGTCGATTGCCCTCCACGTCCTCGTGCTGGGATGGGGGCTCGTCACCTTTAGCAGCAGGGCTTTCGTGCCGGCCGAAGAGTCGCTGCCGATCGACATCATCTCCACCGACCAGCTCGCGCAGATGATGTCGGGGCAGAAGACCGGCGACAAGAAAGAGCCGAAGCCGAAGGTCGAGAAGATTGCGGAAGCCAAGCCCGAGGAAGACGCCGTCGGCAAGGTCACCGAGAAGAAAGAGCTGATCAAGACCAACTCGACGCCCGAACCGCCGCCAAAACCCGTCGAAAAGCCGGTCGAGAAAAAGCCCGAGCCGCCCAAGCCCGTGGCCGAGGCGAAGCCGAAGGAAGAGCCGAAGCCACAGGAAAAGAAGCCTGATCCGGCCAAGGAAGATCCGATCGCCGAACTGCAGAAAAAGCTAGACACCAAGAAGCCGCCGCCCAAGCCGCCCGAGCAAAAGGTCGCGGCGGTGCAGCCGCCGCAGCAGCCGAAGCCCAAGGAGCGCAGCTTCGATCCCGCGCAGATCCAGCGTGATCTCGACAAGCGCGCCGCGACCCGGCACGAACTCGCTGGCTCGACACTGAATGCGTCGGCCTCGCTGGGATCGACGAGCGGAACGGCCGCCAACAACATTGCGACCTGGCGGGGGGCGTTCCAGGGGGCGGTGAAGCGCTGCTTCACGCCGACCTATAACGGGCAGGATGCAGATCAATACGAAGCCGACATCGACATCCCCATGAAGATCGACGGATCGCTCGCGTCCGAGCCGGTCGTCGTCGCGGTGAGGGGGCCGTCGCGGTCGATCGCACAGGCGGTGGCGGAGAGTGCCAGACGCGCCATCGTGCAGTGTCAGGTCTATTCGTTCATGCCGAAGCAGCAATACGAGAGCTGGAAGCTCATTCCGATGACTTTCGGCCTGAAAGACATGTTGTGACATCCGAACAAAAGAATTTTGCGATGAATGACGTTCGATCGATGAACCGCCGCCGCTTCATGACCCTGACCGGATCGACGCTCGCGATGCTGGGAGGCGGGCAGGCCTTCGCTCAGCAGCCGCAGCAGGGACGCCTTCGCATCGATCCCACCGAGTTTCGGCCGATCCCGATTGCGATCACCAATTTCGTGCCGGGCTCGCCCGCCGACGGCGACGTCGGCAACGGCGTCACCCAGGTCATCACCAACAATCTGAAGCGCTCGGGCCTGTTCGCGCCGGTCGACCAGGCCGCCTTCATCGAGCGCATCAGCAACATCGACGTCGCGCCGCAATTCGAGAACTGGAAAACCCTAAACGCGCAGGCCCTCGTCACCGGCCGCATGACGCGGCAGCCGGACGGACGCCTCAAGGCCGAATTCCGCTTGTGGGACGTGGTCACCGGCCAGCAGCTCGCCGGCCAGCAATATTTCACCTCGCCGGAATATTGGCGCCGCATCGCCCACATCATCTCCGACCAGATCTATGAGAAGCTGACCGGCGAGAAGGGCTATTTCGACAGCCGCGTGGTGTTCGTCGACGAGACCGGGCCGAAGGAGCGCCGCGTCAAGCGCCTCGCGATGATGGACCAGGACGGCGCCAATGTGCGCTATCTGACCCGCGGCTCCGACCTCGTGCTGACGCCGCGCTTCTCGCCGAACTCGCAAGAGATCACCTACATGGAATTCGGCCAGGGCGATCCGAAGGTCTACCTGTTCAACATCGAGACCGGCCAACGCGAGATCGTCGGCAACTTCCCGGGCATGACCTTTGCGCCGCGCTTCTCGCCGGACGGCCAGCGCGTCATCATGAGCCTGCAGCAGGGCGGCAATTCCAACCTGTTCGTGATGGATCTGCGCTCGCGCTCGACCACGCGCCTCACCGACACGCCCGCGATCGACACCTCACCTTCCTACTCCCCGGACGGCACCCGCATCTGCTTCGAGTCCGATCGCGGCGGCAGATCGCAGATCTATGTCATGGCCGCGGGCGGCGGAGCGGCGCAGCGCATCTCCTTCTCCAAGGACGACAACAACGCCACCTATTCGACGCCGGTGTGGTCGCCGCGGGGCGATTACATCGCCTTCACCAGGCAAGGCGGCGGGCAGTTCTCGATCGGCGTGATGAAGCCGGACGGCTCCGGCGAACGGCTTCTCACCTCCGGCTACCACAACGAAGGTCCGACCTTCTCGCCGAACGGCCGCGTGCTGATGTTCTTCCGCGATCCCGGCGGCAGCGGCGGGCCGTCGCTGTTCTCCGTCGACATCTCGGGACGCAACGAGCTGAAGGTGCCGACGCCGGGCTTCGCTTCCGACCCGGCATGGTCGCCGCTATTGTCCTCGACATCGGGCTAGCCGCCCGTCCTCGGCGCGCGATGATTTGACCGCGCGCCTTTTCCGAAAACTTTGCCAGATGTTTCCCCGCGATAATTGTTCTTTAAGGTTGCACTCGGCAAACTTTTCCCATCGGTTTGTTTCTATTGATGTATTTCGACTATTGGTCACTCAAAACAACTCGACTTTAACGATGTTCCCTCAGAAAGACTTCATACCGGATCGGTAAAACTGCGCTCCAGACAGGACGCGCGTAAACACCAGATGCAGTTTGCAAGTCAGAGCGGAGAGCCGGAACAGCGGCCGCCGAAAACTTCGGCGGCGCAAATCGATTCGCTGTTCGAAGCGCCTGGCCCGTTGCTGGCCGGACTCATTTTCGTGTCGATTGGTGCGGCCCTGACCGCGCTGAGGACGGGCGAGCCGCTGATCTGGGCTTGCGTCGCACTTCTGATCCTGGCCGGGTCCGCGCGGGCGATCGACCTGCGCCTCTATCAGGCACGTCAGGCGGTCATGACCGTCGAGGCGGCCGCACGCTGGCAGAAGCGCTATCAGATCGGGGCAAAGATCCAGGCGGCTGCGATCGGCATCTGGTGCGCCACCGCCCTGTTGGCCACGGACGACGCCGTGGCTCACATGATAGCCTTGTCGGTCACCACCGGAATCGCGGCGGGCGGCGCGGGCAGGGCATATGGCCGGCCTGCGATCTTCCACCTCCAGGCCGTGCTGATTTTCGGCCCGGCCGTGCTTGCCCTGGCGCTGCGTGGAACGCCCTACTACATCGCGATGGCGCTGGTCAGCGGCGCGTTCCTGATGGCGATCATGCAGCTTTCGGTGAATCTGCACCGAATCTTCATGGGAGCGGTCGTGGCACGGGAACGTGAAGCCGCGCTCGCCGGCCAGTTCGATACGGCGCTGAACAACATGCCGCACGGCCTCTGCATGTTCCGCGTCGACGGACAGCTGGCGGTCATGAATCACCGCTTCGGCGCAATGATGAACCTGCCGGAAGGTCTGGCGCAGCGCGGCATCAACGCGCGTGACATCGTCGCGGCGTGCGTCAGCGCCGGATCCATCTCGGCTGGGAGCGGCGAGCGGATCGTCGCGGACATCGAGAGTTCGCAAGCCAAGGAGATCATCACCGCCGATCCCGACACGCAGCGAAACCGGTCGTTGTCCTGGACTGTCCAGCCGATGGCTGACGGCGGCGCGGTGGTGCTGCTCGAGGACATTACCGACCGTCGCAGCGCCGAGGCCAAGATTACGCATCTGGCGCGCTACGACGACCTCACCGCGCTCCCCAACCGCGTTCATTTCCGCGATGAGATCGAAAGGCTGCTGGCGATCTCGCACGACGCCGAGCGCCTGTCCGCGCTGCTGTTCGTCGATCTCGACCAGTTCAAGCAGGTCAACGACACGCTCGGCCATCCCTGCGGCGACCAGCTGCTGTGCGCGGTCGCCAACCGTCTGCGCGAGATGTTGCGCCCCGAGGATTTCGTCGCCCGCTTCGGCGGTGACGAATTCGTCGTATTCCAGGAGAACATCTCCTCGCCCGAGGACGCCGCCGCGCTGGCGCGCCGGATCGTCGAACGGCTGAGCGAGCGCTACCGCATCGACAATCATCTGGTCGAGATCGGGGCCAGCGTCGGCATCGCGTTGACCTCTCCGGAGGGCGTCAGCGCGGACACGCTGCTCAAGAACGCCGACATGGCGCTGTACCGGGCCAAGGCCGACGGCCGCGGCACCTTCTGCTTCTTCCGCGACGAGATGGCGGCGACCGTGGAGGCGCGCCGCATCCTCGAGCTCGACCTGCGCAAGGCGCTCGCCAACGAGGAATTCGAGCTGTTCTACCAGCCGCTGGTGAATTTGAAGTCCGGCAAGATCACGACGTGCGAGGCGCTGCTGCGCTGGAATCATCCGGTGCGCGGCACGGTCTCGCCGGTGGACATCATCCCGGTCGCCGAGGACATGGGGCTGATCGTCGATCTCGGCCGCTGGATCCTGCGCCGCGCCTGCATGGAATGCATGAAATGGCCGGAGGGCGTCAACGTCGCCGTCAACTTCTCGCCGCAGCAATTCCACCAGCGCGACGTCTTGAGCGAAATCCGCTACGCGCTCGAGGTTTCGGGGCTCCCGGCGCATCGGCTGGAGATCGAGATCACCGAATCCTCGCTGTTGCGCAACACCCAGCTGACGCACGACATCCTGTCGCAATTGCATGCGATCGGCGTGCGCATTTCGCTGGATGATTTCGGCACCGGCTATTCGAGCCTCAGCTACCTGCACAATTTCCCGATGCAGAAGGTGAAGATCGACCGCTCCTTCCTCGAAGGCATCGATGCCGACCGGCCGCTGACGCTGCTGCGCGGCGTGGCGCGGCTGTCGGCCGATCTCGGCATGGCCGTCGTGGTCGAGGGCATCGAGACCAATGATCAGCTGGAGCTGATCAGCGCCGACGGCACCGTAACCGAAGGGCAGGGCTATCTGTTCAGCCGGCCGGTGCCGGCAGTCCGGATTCGCCAATTGCTCAATGCCTCGCATGGCCGTCGCGGGGCTGAGGACCAGATCGTCATGGTGTCCTCGCGATCGATCGCCTGATCTTTCTCTGCCTCACTCCTCAACGTATTTAGCTCTCGTTCGTCCGTGTTTTTGCGGGCTGCAAAGGTTAACCCTAACGTTTCTAAGCCTTTGCAATTCCGTTAATGAACCATTAATCTCCCCACACTCGCAGAAGTTGCTTTGGAGTGTAGGGGTACTGGATGACGTCTGGAGCTGAACCGCAAACGGTGCTCCTTCCGCGGGGAGCCGCTCTGTTTGACCGCATCGATTACCGCCTGATCGAAACTCCTGAGGACCGAGACAACCTCTATCTGATGCGGTACCGGGCCTATCTGCATGCCGGACTGATCGAGCCGTCGGAGTCGCGGCGCGTGACTGATCGCTTCGACGATGCGCCCAACACCTGGAATTTCGGGGTCTATGTCGATGGAGAGCTCTGCAGCTCCGTTCGCATTCACGTCCTGACGTCTGACTGGCGAATGTCCTACACGACCGAAGTGTTTGGCGACGTCTTGCATCCCCGCCTCGACCGCGGCGAAGTTCTCATCGATCCATGCCGGTTTGTTGCTGATCCCGAAAAGCACCAGCGTTTTCCGGAGCTGCCCTATCTGACGGTGCGGCTGGCTTTTGTGGCTTGCGATCATTTCAACGCCGACACCGGGCTGGCCATGATCCGGACCGATCATCAGGCGTTTTATCGTCGCATCTTCCTGCACGAGACTATTTCACCGGAGCCCCGCGGGTTTCCGGGCTGGCCCACCAAGAAGGCCGTGCTGATGGCGTCCGATTTCCGGAACCTGCGGGAAAAGGTTCTGACGCGCTTTCCGATCATGCGCTCCAGCGCTTTTGAGCGGCGCATGTTGTTTCAACGCAGCAGCCCGCGCCAGGCGGCCCCGCGGCCGGTGTCGCTGGCCACGCAGCGGACCCCGGACGTAGCCGCCTCGGCAACGGGTTCTGCCCGCTAGGCCCCAAGGTCAGGCCCCCAGCGTCTCCACGCGAGAGCCTAAAATTCCAGCAAGGGCCGCGGTTTTTGCCGGTCGGCGCGGCTTGCCTTCACCATCGCGCCACATTTACAACCCATTAACCATGACGGTTGCTTTTCGCTGGTTGGGGGCATTTGACCGGCTGTGGCAAGGTTCCATCAAGGTTGACGGAACGTTCGCTTAACCAACCCCCTGTAGACCGGACAGCAGTGGACGAAACGTGAGCGTGGAGGCTCCGGAATGAAACATCCTATGCGCATCCTCCAGGGATTGAAGCTGGCCGCGGTGCTTGCCGTCGCGTTGTCGATGGGTGCCTGCGCCAACAAGAATGCTGCCACGGATGCGATGGCCAACGCGGCGACGCCGGGCAGTCAGCAAGACTTCGTCGTCAATGTCGGCGACCGCGTGTTCTTCGAAAGCGACCAGACCGATCTGACCCCGCAGGCGATCGTGACCCTGGAGAAGCAGGCGCAGTGGCTCCAGAGCTATCCGCGCTACAGTTTCACCGTCGAAGGTCATGCCGACGAACGCGGCACCCGCGAATACAACATCGCGCTCGGCGCCCGCCGCGCCCAGTCGGTGCGTTCGTTCCTCGCCTCGCGCGGCATCGATCCGAACCGCATGCGCACGATCTCGTACGGCAAGGAGCGGCCGGTCGCCGTTTGCAACGACATCTCCTGCTGGTCGCAGAACCGCCGCGCCGTCACCGTGCTGAACGCGAGCTCCTGACCATTGGTCAGGCGCCGTTCATCTTCAGAAACCGATTATGCCGGCGCCCTCTCGGGCGCCGGTTTCGTTTCAGCGATCTGTGACGGAAACCCCTTTGTTTCAGTCACAGTTTTGGCGTACTCCGCTTCAATGTGTGGCGCGTCGAATGTTCGGTCGCAGGCCATTTCGCTTTCGTCGTCAGGGCAAGATGTCATCCAGATTTAAGGTCTTCACCGGCACCGTGGCGATCGCCGCGCTGCTCTCTTTGTGCTCGCCCGCCCTCGCACAGTCGGACGATGCAGATCCCGAGATGCGGATCGAGCGGCTGGAGAACCAGTTGCGCCAGCTCACCGGCCAGAACGAAGAGCTGCAATATCGCAACCGCCAGCTCGAAGAGCGGCTGCGAGCGCTCGAGGGCGGCGCGCAAGGCGCGCCCGGCCAGACGCCGGTCCAGCCCAACGTCGCGGCCATGCCGCCCGCGCAAGCCGCCCCGGCCTATCGCCAGCCGCCGCACCAGCAAGCGGCCCAGCCGAATTACGAGCAGCCGCAAATCGCCTCTCCGGCGCCGATCGTTCAGGAGCAGCCTGCGCCCGGCGCGCCGGGCACGCGCCGCCGCGGCGATGCCTTCGACCCGAACCAGAGCCCGAATGCGCCGGGTGCGCCGCGCGCGCTCGGCGGCGGGCAGCAACCGATGCCTGCAGGTGCCCCGAGCGGCGCGCCCGGTGGCCGTGGCGCCGGCGAACCGCTTGATCTCGCCAACAGCGGCCCCCGCTATCCGCAAGCGGCCGCGCCTCAGGCTGCGCAGCCCGGCTATCCGCCGGCCCCATCCGGCTCTCCCGCGCCGGCAGGCGCCCCGGCGCTGACGACGCTGCCGCCCTCGGCCACGCCACGCGACGAATTCGACCTCGGCATCGGCTACATGCAGCGCAAGGACTATGCGCTGGCCGAGCAGACCATGAAGAACTTCTCGCAGAAATATCCGAGCGACCCGCTGCTCGGCGACGCGCAATACTGGCTCGGCGAGAGCTATTTCCAGCGCCAGCAATATCGCGACTCCGCGGAAGCCTTCCTCGCCGTCACCACCAAATACGACAAATCCGCCAAGGCACCGGATGCCCTGCTGCGGCTCGGCCAGTCGCTGGCGGCGCTGAAGGAAAAGGAGGCCGCGTGCGCCGCCTTCGGCGAAGTCGGCCGCAAATATCCGCGCGCTTCCGCCGGCGTCAAAGCCGCGGTCGACCGCGAGCAGAAGCGCGTGAAGTGCTGACGCGCGGCGATTGATCCTGACAAGACGGATGGCGCTGCGCTAAACATTCGGTCCATCCGCGGACGATTGCAGCGTCATGTCAGAGGACAATTCCCCGATCTCGGCGCGTGAGGCCAGGCGCCTCTTCGCAGGCCTGAAAGGCGCGCAGGGACTGCTGCTCGCGGTCTCCGGCGGGCCCGACTCGGTCGCGCTGATGTGGCTTGCGGCGCGCTGGCACCGCAGCCTCGCGCGCGGCCCGCGTCTCACCGTCGTCACCATCGACCACGGCTTGCGGCCGGAGGCGGCGCGCGAGGCGCGCGAGGTCAAGCGTCTGGCGACCGGGCTTGGCTTGCCGCACCGTACCCTGCGCTGGCGCGGCGCCAAGCCGAAAACGGGACTGCCGGCCGCCGCGCGCGAAGCCCGCTACCACCTGCTCGTGCAGGCCGCACGCAAGGCTGGTGCGAGCCACGTGCTGACCGCCCACACCCGCGACGACCAGGCCGAGACCGTGTTGATGCGTCTTGTCCGCGGCAGCGGATTGGCCGGGCTGTCGGCGATGGCCCGTCTCACCGAGCGCGACGGCGTCGTTCTTGCGCGTCCACTGCTCGATGTTCCGAAGTCGCAGCTGATCGCGACCTTGAAGCGGGCGAAGATCGGCTTTGCCGACGATCCCACCAACCACGACGCTGCCTTTACCCGGCCGCGGCTGCGTGCGCTGCTGCCGCAGCTCGCGGCGGAGGGTGGTGATGCCCGCAGCCTGGCCCGGCTCGCGGCAAGGCTGGCGCGCGCCAATGTGGCCGTCGAGGTGCTGACCAATGGAGCCGAGCGCTTCCTCCGTTTGCGTGATCGCGGCGATGCGCCGCAGGCCGGCGTTCGAAGCTTCGAGGCCCCCGTGTTTGCCGCCCTGCCGGAGGAGGTCCGGCTGCGGATCCTGCTGCGGGCCATCAACGCGTTCGGGCATGAGGGACCGGCGGAACTCGGCAAGGTCGAATCCCTTCTGGCCGTGCTCGATCAGGCCATTGCCGCAAGTCCCCGCGGACCCAAAAATGGCCGGCCGGCCCTGAAGCAGACGCTTGCGGGAGCCTTGATTAGCCTTGTCGGGGGACGTATCCGCATCGGGCCGGCGCCGGCCCGGCGCAAGGGTGGATCAAGGGTGGATAGGGGCGGATCATCGCACCGGCCGTTTCGAGACCGCGCCGTGAGGACACCTTAACCAGGCAGGAAAAAGCGGGATCTGGGTGCCATTATTTCAGCGGGAATCGGACTAAGATGGGCTAAATAGTCCCATCTCGTTCCCTTGGCAGCGACCGGAGCGACACCTAGATTGTATCCGTCTAACCGAGAGGATTCCTTGGGGATTTCCTCGCGCTGCCCAAATAACTGCCCAAGGCTCAGGCCGCGATCCGCGCGACCACGAAGGAAGATCGATGAACGCCAATCTGCGCAATTTCGCCCTCTGGGTCATCATTGTCCTGCTGCTGTTGGCGTTGTTCACGCTCTTCCAGAATCCGGGTCAGCGCGCCTCCTCGCAGGACATCGCCTTCTCCCAGCTCCTGAGCGAGGTTGACCGCGGCAATGTGCGCGACGTCGTGATCCAGGGGCCGGACATCCACGGCACCTTCACCAACGGCTCGAGCTTCCAGACCTATGCGCCGAGCGATCCGACGCTCGTGAAGCGCCTCTATGACAGCAAGGTGCAGATCACCGCGAAGCCGCCCGGCGACAACGTGCCGTGGTTCGTCTCGCTGCTGGTCTCCTGGCTGCCCTTCATCGCGCTGATCGGCGTGTGGATCTTCCTGTCGCGGCAGATGCAGGGCGGCGCCGGCAAGGCGATGGGCTTCGGCAAGTCGCGCGCAAAAATGCTGACTGAAGCGCATGGCCGCGTCACCTTCGAGGACGTCGCGGGCGTCGACGAGGCCAAGCAGGACCTGCAGGAGATCGTCGAATTCCTGCGCGACCCCGGCAAATTCCAGCGTCTCGGCGGCCGCATTCCGCGCGGCGTGCTGCTGGTCGGCCCTCCCGGCACCGGCAAGACCCTGATCGCGCGTGCGGTCGCGGGCGAAGCCAACGTGCCGTTCTTCACGATTTCGGGTTCTGACTTCGTCGAGATGTTCGTCGGCGTCGGCGCCAGCCGCGTCCGCGACATGTTCGAGCAGGCCAAGAAGAACGCGCCCTGCATCATCTTCATCGACGAAATCGACGCCGTCGGTCGGCACCGTGGCGCCGGCCTCGGCGGCGGCAATGACGAGCGCGAGCAGACGCTGAACCAATTGCTGGTCGAGATGGACGGCTTCGAGGCCAATGAGGGCGTGATCCTGATCGCCGCGACCAACCGTCCCGACGTGCTCGATCCCGCGCTGTTGCGTCCCGGCCGCTTCGACCGTCAGGTCGTGGTGCCGAACCCTGACGTCGTCGGCCGCGAGCAGATCCTCAAGGTCCACGTCCGCAAGGTGCCGCTGGCGCCGGACATCAACCTCAAGACCATCGCGCGCGGCACCCCGGGCTTCTCCGGCGCCGACCTGATGAACCTCGTCAACGAAGCCGCGCTCACCGCCGCCCGTCGCAACAAGCGGATGGTGACCCAGGCCGAGTTCGAGGAAGCCAAGGACAAGGTGATGATGGGCGCCGAGCGCAAGTCGCTCGTCATGACCGAGGAAGAGAAGCTGCTGACGGCCTATCACGAGGGCGGCCACGCCATCGTCGGCCTCAATGTCGTCGCGACCGACCCGATCCACAAGGCGACCATCATTCCGCGCGGTCGTGCGCTGGGTATGGTCATGCAGCTGCCCGAGCGTGACAAGCTGTCGATGTCGCTGGAGCAGATGACCTCGCGCCTTGCCATCATGATGGGTGGCCGCGTCGCCGAAGAGCTGATCTTCGGCCGCGAGAAGGTGACTTCGGGTGCGTCGTCCGACATCGAGCAGGCGACGCGTCTGGCACGCATGATGGTGACGCGCTGGGGCCTGTCCGAGGCGCTCGGCACGGTGTCCTATGGCGAGAACCAGGACGAGGTTTTCCTGGGCATGTCGGTGTCGCGCACCCAGAACGCATCGGAAGCGACGGTTCAGAAGATCGACACCGAGATCCGGCGTTTCGTCGAAGAAGGCTACAACGAAGCGACGCGTATTCTCACCGAGAAGCGCGCCGATCTCGAAGCTCTCGCCAAGGGCCTGCTCGAGTTCGAGACGCTCTCCGGCGACGAGATCATCGACCTGCTCAAGGGCAAGAAGCCGAACCGCGAGTCCGTGCTCGAGCCGACCACGCCGCGCGCCTCGGCGGTGCCTCCGGCCGGCAAGTCGCGCCCGCGGCCCGATCCGGATCCCGGCCTGGAGCCGCAGCCGCAGGCGTAATCGCGAACGGCAGATCGAATTGAAAAACGCGGCGGAAACGCCGCGTTTTTTGTTGGGTGGTGGTGCGTCGGCGAACGACTCGTCGTTGCGAGGAGCTCTTGCGACGCTCGCAGTGACGACGTTGAGGCAGGGCAGGGTTGCCTCGCAATCACCTTGGCGCTAGGGCTTCGCGCTCGTCGCCGACCCACCTACCGTGTTGTCCCGCACGTGGATCACTGCGATGTCGTCCGTATAGATCCGCTTCCAGCCCTTCAGCATGTCCAGGATCTGCGGTCCGGGCGCGTCGGCGGCCAATAGCGTTGCGTCGATCTTGTGCTCGTCGAGCAGCCGCGGAAGCAGCTCGGGCTTCTTGCCCTCGGTCGCCTTGAAGAAGTCCATGACGAATTTCTCGCCATAGAGCTCGGCGCGACCGTCGACGTAAACAGGGACGTCGCGCGAGATCAGATAGCCGCCGAACTGATAGGCGTTGAAGACGCGCTGGACCTTGCGTTGTTCGAGCAAATCGACTGCCGCGACCGGCGTCTGCGTCATGGTGAAGCTGAAGCTGTGGTGGCCCATATAGAGCGAGGTCGAGGCCCAGCTTGCGGCGACGATCATGAGTGCGCCAAGCGCGGTGACATAGCGGGCCGGCCAGCGGTCGGCACCGGGTGCGTCCGGCTGCGGGCGCGAGGCCAGCTGGCCGAGCGGCTTCGCCAGCACCAGCGGCACCAGGAACGCGAACGCCTCGATGCTCCTGACGTGGGTCAGCGCGCTCCAGGTCAGGAACAGGATCAGGAAGATCCTGGGCGCAGAGAGCACGAGGCCGCGATAATAGCCGAACGCGATCAGGCCGAGCAGGGCGCCTTCGAACGAGGAGAAGGTGGCAAAGTTCGCCGGCATCCATTCGAAGATCAGCGAGAGCAACTCGCCCAGGCTCAAGATGTTGGTGGCGCCCAGCAGCGTTCCCCAGCCGTACGGCGTACAGCAGCTCGCGACCAGTGCACCGATGCCGAACAGCACCCAGCGCAGGAACAGCTGAAGCCGCCGCCCCTTCTCGGCGTGCTCGACGGCCTCGAGCGCGATCGGACCGATCAGCGCCAGACCGAGCACGAAGCCGCCATGCAAGTTCGCCCACAGCGCCATCAGCGGCAGCCAGTACCAGGACGGCGCGCTCCTGCGGTCGGCGGTCGCCATCAATAGACCGACCCATGCCACCATGACAGGCAGCGCCAGGACGTGCGGACGCGCCAGGACGTGATGCAGCGACAGCAGCAGGGCCAGCATCGCAAGCAGCACTGCGCGCGGTGCCTCGATCTGCACGTCGAGCAGATAGACGAAGATCGCGGCCGTGAGCGCGACTCCCATCGCGGTGAGGATGACGGGACCTGCCCAGCCCAATTGCGCATAGGAGAGAGCGAACAGCACCTGCGACAGCCACGACGTTGAAATCCACGGCGCGCCCGTCCGCGTGAAGGAATAGATGTCCGTGTACGGCATAGCGCCGTGCTCGATGATCCATTGTCCGATCTTGATCTGCCAAAACGAGTCGGAGTCCTGAAGCAGCGTATCGCCGACATACATGAAGAAGAGATAGGCGCCCGCACCGACGCACAGCGGCACCAGGGCTCGCGCACGACCCTGCACCGTGATGCTGTTGGCAAAGGAAAGGGACATGCCGCGTCGTCGTCCTGTTGTTTTGTCGGGGTGCCGAGCGATCGACATTGGACCACGGCGGTCATAATTCCGGGTAAACCGGTGATACCGGGCCGGCTTGATGTCTCGACAATTTAACGGATCGTTTTAGATTTCGGTTTACCATCGGCGAATACACGCAAACCGCTCTGTATTTCCGCAGTCGAATTAACTGCGGCGCAATTCTTTGCCACTACGTTCGCATCCATGGTCGAGCGGCGCTGGGAAGCCAAAAAGACCAGATCAGTTGTAGCCTCGTGTACTCATTTGGAGCTCTTTATGAAGAACCTCGTTGCGAATTTCGCGAAAGATGAATCCGGCGCCACCGCCATTGAATACGGTCTGATCGCCGCCGGCATCGCGCTGGCGATCATCACTGTCGTCAATAACCTGGGCACCACGTTGAACGCCAAGTTCACCTCGATCTCGTCCAGCCTCAAGTAAGACTGAACGGACCAAGAGTAGAAAGAGCCTTGTCCCGGACAAGGCTCTTTTCTTTTGTGCCAAGCCTTTCGTGCCAAGTCTTTCGTGCCAAGTCTTGTTCTAGCGAAGTCTTTTCTTCGCCGAAGCCGTCGCGTCCATGCGAGTCCGCGACGGTTAAACGCCTGATCCGCGGCTCACGGTGCTGAGGGTAGCTTCGCCGGTGCGTCATCGCGGACGTGGATGACGGCAAGGTCATCCGAGTAGAGCCGCTTCCAGCCCGGCACGTGGTCCATGATCCTTGCGGCGGGAGTCGATCCGTTCAGCAGTGTGGCGTCGATCTGGTAGGTATCGAGCAAACGCAGCAGAGTCTCAGCGTTCTTGCCTTCGATGGCGTCGAAATAGTCAAGCACAAACTGCTCTCCATACAGCTCGGCGCGGCCATCGATGAAGGTCTTGAGGTTGCGGAAGATCAGATAGCTCCCGATCGGCGCGGTGCTGAAGATGCGCTGCGCGTGCCGCTGCTCGAGCAGATCGACTGCGGCCCGAGGGGTCGGATTGCGGATAAAGGCATATCGCGTCGGCGTGGCATAGGACCGCGTGATACTCCAGCTGGTCGCAACGATGACGAGCGCGGCGATTGCGGTCACTGCAAAGGAGGTCCGTGCTTCAGCCCGTGCGAGCGCGACCGCTCTGGCCGCGCCCAATTGTTCGGCCAACGGTTTCGCCAGCACGAGCGGTGTCAACAATGCAAAGACTTCGATGTTTCTGACGTGGTTGAGTGCCGCCCAGACCAGGCCGAGCAGCAGAAGAATGCGAGTCCACGACAGCACTAATCCCTTGTAGTAGCCGAGGGCGATCAATCCGAGCAGGCTGGCACCGAACAAGTCGAACGAGCTGAAATCGGCGGGCATCCACTCCGAGATCTGCGAGAGCACCTTGCCGAGGCTGAGGATTTTCGCCGATGCGAGCGGCGTATTCCAGCCATAGGGCGTGCAGCAGCTTGCGGCAAGCGCAGCAAGCCCGAACAAGGCCCAGCGCGACGCCAGTGCAAAGCGGCCCTTGCGATCGGTGGACGCGATCGCATCGAGGCCGATGGGCCCAATCAGCGCCAGCCCCATGACGAAGCCGCCGTGAAGATTGGCCCATAGCGCCATCAAGGGAAGCAATAGCCACGACGGCGCGGTGCGCCGATCGGCGGCCGCCAGCAGCCCGCCGACAAAAGCCAACATGACAGGCAGTGCCAGCATGTGCGGGCGGGCGAGAAAGTGGCCCATCGACATGAAGAGGAGCGGGGTGACGAGCAGAAAGGCGCGCGCAGGCTCCAGATAGGGCTCAAGCAGGTAGACGAAAATCGCTGCGGTCGCTCCGATCGCGAGCGACGTCAGGATAACTGCCCCCGACCAGTTGGACGGCTCGTAAGCCAGCGCGAACAGGACTTGCGATAGCCAGGAGCTCGAGATCCAGGGCTCGCCGGCTCGCGTGAAGGAATAGATGTCGGTATAGGGCAGGGCGCGGTGTTCGAGAATCCACTGCCCGATCTTGATCTGCCACAGCGTATCGGTATCCCGCAGCATGATGTCGCCGATGCCCAGGAAGAACAGGTAGACGCCGGCGGCGATGCAGAACGGCAGTAGCCAGCGCGCAACACCGCGGACGGGCACGCTGCTTGTCATGGAAATCGACATCGGACTCTCGGGGCTGAAACGACAGCACGCAGCAGCGCGCAAGCATCGGCAAGCTGAGCATGATCGCTTTTAAGTTGAGGTAAACCGGATCGTCATACCGCGGCCGCGCCGAGCAAGAATGCGTTTACCTGCTCTTGTCGCGCTGAAATTTGCGTCGCGCGCATATGCTCATTTGTGTCTTGTCATCCGCCCTGAATAGTTGTTCAGTTCTTGAGGGCGATTTGGGCGAAGATTAGCGAATAAGCAGGCGGTCGGGCTTTGCGCCGGACCGGATGCTGGGGACAGGAAGCGCGCCATGGTTTATCGGCGGACGCATCAAGTGGTGAAGCGCCTTGCGGCCCGGCGCAGTGCGATACTGGCGGCGGCGCGGGAGGCGGCGGCGGAAGGCGGGATGGCGGCGGTGCAGATTGCGCCGGTCGCGCTTCGCGCCAGCGTCGCTGCGGGTACGGTCTACCGCTACTTCCCATCAAAGGCCGATTTGATCTCCGAATTGATCGCCGAAGTCTCCCGCGACGAGCTCACGGCGATCCGGCGAGCCGCCGATGCCGCGCCGGGGCCGTCTTCGGCGCTGGCGGCGGCGGTGACCACCGTGGCGGTGCATACCCTGTCACAGCGCAGGCTCGCCTGGGGCATCCTCGCCGAGCCGGTCGATGTCGATGTCAGCGCTTCACGTCTCGCCAGCCGGCGCGAGATCGCGGGCGAAATGGCCTCGCGGATCGACGCGGCCGTGCGCGCCGGCCACCTGCCGGCGCAGGACACCGCACTCGCCGCCACCGCGCTGCTCGGCGCCCTGCACGAGGCCCTGGTCGGACCGCTCGCGCCGGACAATCTCGACGATCCCGCCAGGATGCGCGATGCCGTGCAGACCGTGACGCTGCTGGCGCTCCGCGCGGTCGGCGTCATGGACGCCCGCGCCAGGGGTCTCGTCGTGCAGCAGACGCTGCTGCCGGCGGCGAAAGCGCTGGTTGGGGCCTAAAACGTCAGCCTGATCGACCGGCGGACCTGATCGCGCCCAGGCCATTGCCAGAGCTCGCCTTTTCGAAAAACCTCAGCACATGCGCCGGACCCGCCGGCTACTGTGCATGGGGTTGTTTTCGACATTTTCGTTTGCCGCGTGCCTGCGGACCTAAATATTCGCTTCGCCCTCGGGGCCGACCGAGGCGATGCGCACCATGTTGGTGGTGCCGGGGATGCCGAGCGGCACGCCGGCGACGATGATCACGCGCTGGCCGGCCCGGACGAAGCCGTCGCGGAACGCGATCTGGCCGGCGCGGCTCACCATGTCGTCCTGGTCGCGCGCATCTTCCGCCACCACGCAATGTATGCCCCAGACGACCGACAGCCGGCGTCCCGCCGCGACGTTTGGCGTGATCGCCACGATCGGCGGCTTCGGCCGCTCTCGCGCCACGCGCACGGCGGTCGATCCCGAGCTGGTCCAGCAGATCAGGGCCGGCAGGTCGAGCGTCTCGGCGATCTGCCGCGCGGCGTCCGCGATGGCATCGCCGGCGGTGGCTTCCGGGGCGGGGCGCTGTGCGGTGATGACGGAGCGATAGATCGGGTCGCGCTCCACCTCCTCGCCGATGCGATTCATGGTCGAGACAGCCTCGACCGGGAATTTGCCGGCCGCCGATTCCGCCGACAGCATGATGGCGTCGGCACCTTCATAGACGGCTGTGGCGACGTCGGAGACTTCGGCGCGGGTCGGCACCGGCGACTGGATCATCGATTCCAGCATCTGCGTCGCGATCACCACCGGCTTGCCGGCGCGCCGCGCCATGCGCGTCATCTGCTTCTGCAGGCTCGGCACGCGTTCCAGCGGCAGCTCGACGCCGAGGTCGCCGCGCGCCACCATCAGGGCGTCGGAGGCGTCGATGATGTCGGCGAGGCGATCGATCGCCTGCGGCTTCTCGATCTTGGCCATCACCGCCGCACGGCCGCGGATCATCTTCTTGGCCTCGAGCACGTCGTCGGCGCGCTGCACGAAGGACAGCGCGATCCAGTCGACGCCGGTGACCAGCGCCGCCTCGAGGTCGGCGCGGTCCTTCGGCGTCATCGCCGAGACCGGCAAGTCGGTGTCGGGCAGGCTGACGCCCTTGCGGTCGGACATCCGGCCGCCGACCACGACGCGCGTCACCGCGTGTTCCTTCGACGTCTCCTCGGCGATCAGCCTCACCTTGCCGTCGTCGAGCAGCAGCGAATGGCCCGGCCGCAGCGCGGCCAGGATCTCCGGATGCGGAAGCTGGACGCGGGTGGTGTCGCCCGGAGCCTTGTCGGAATCCAGCGTGAAGGTCTGGCCGTTCTGGAGCTGGACCGCGCCTTCGGCGAAGGCACCGAGCCGGAGCTTTGGGCCCTGGAGGTCGACCAGAATGCCGATCGGCCTGCCATAGCTGCTCTCGACGTTGCGGATCGTCGCCACCAGCTCGCGCATCTTGTCATGCGGGGTGTGGCTCATGTTGATGCGGAACAGGTCGGCGCCGGCCTCGAACAGGCGGCGGATCATCGCGAGGTCCGAAGAAGCGGGTCCCAGGGTCGCGAGAATCTTGATACGGCGAAGACGCCTCATGGCTTATTTCCAGACGGGGGCGAGGGAGCTGGCGGGAGGCCAGGCGCGGCGGGGGGCGTACCACCGGGCGGGCCATTGGGCAAACCCGGAACCCCCGGACCAACCGGTCCGGGGAGACCAGGCACGCGCTGCTGTTTTGACGGCTGCTCGTTGGCATCGGTGAGCTGCACGGTCCAGGCCCGCTGCTCGCCGGTATCGACCTCGAAATAGCCGGTCCGATCATAGCCACGTGCGAGGCAATCCTCGGTGCCGCGGATGGTAAACTCCTTGTCTCGCGAGCACATGAAGGCTTGGCCCGACCATTCGCCGCCGCGGTCATAGTCGATGGCGTAGATGTAATAGAAGCGGGCCACCAACGTTCCCCGCAGCAGGGTCTCGCAGGAACGGGACGAGATGTTCCACCAGCCCTCGGTGGTCCAGCCCTCGGCATCCTTGTAGCCGAGCGCGATGCCGACCCGGCTCGATGTATTGTTGCAAAGCCGGAAATCGGCCGAGGCCGGGCTGGCCCAAAAGCATAGCAAGCCAACCACCAGCACCGGGACCAACCGGGCGAGCAGGCGAAGGGGGGAGCGGGGAGATTCGGCGATCATTGTCGCGGAAGCTATATCAGATCATTGACGATTTGGCGTAGGGCCCGGGAACTCCCGAAGCCGGCTTTGCGCCCGTTTGCGCCGCGATATGGCAAAATCTGTGACAGGCCCCACCTGATCTCGTAAGGGTGCCCCATCCAGGTCACTGCCAATTTCGCAAAGCCGAGGGATCCAGCCATGGCAATCGACGACAAAACCAGAACGGAACTCGAGGCTGCCGCTTTCCGGCGCCTGGTCGATCATTTGAAGACGCGGACAGACGTCCAGAACATCGACCTGATGAATCTCGCAGGCTTCTGCCGAAACTGCCTCTCCAACTGGCTCAAGGACGCCGCCGACGCCCAAGGCGTCGCCTTGAGCAAGGACGAGAGCCGGGAAGCCGTCTATGGCATGCCTTACGAGGCCTGGAAATCGAAATACCAGGGCGCGGCCACGCCTGAGCAGCTCGACGCCATGAAGAAGGTTCATCCCGGGCACTGAACGGCCGCGCCGGCAGCCTGATGTGCGGTGCCCTTGAGTCGCATCACACAACAGCTTTCTTCGACGTGCCGTAGGAAGGTGTGGGCGCGCTGTGGACGAGCGCGATGCTGCCTTGAACCCGAGAGGTCCGAACCCTAAGGGTCTAACCAGCACGCGCGGTGAGGATGCCGGCGTCACCTCGTTTTGCCAGTTTCATTGGGAGTACCAAGATGGCCACCTCCGCCGCCGTCCGCGACGACGAGCCCGCGACGAAATTTGCCAAGGACCAGCTCAAGTCCATCATTGAGCGCATCGAGCGGCTGGAGGAAGAGAAGAAGGCGATCTCCGACGACATCCGCGACGTCTTCGCCGAGGCCAAGGGCAATGGCTACGACGTCAAGGCGCTGCGCACCATCGTGCGGATGCGCAAGCAGGACCCGAACGAGCGCGCCGAGGCCGAGACGATCCTCGAGACCTATATGCAAGCGTTGGGGATGATCTGAGCTATCGGTGTCGTCCTGGCTTTTGCCAGGGCGACACCATGTCGATCGAAGGAGACCGCGGTGACTGCGCCGCCGCTGCCGCGCGAGGTAAGCCGTGCCTACGACGCTTTTCCGGCGTCGATCGGCAAGCGGCTGCTTTGGGCACGCGAGCTGATCTTCGCGGCCGCCGCGGCGCATGAAGGCATCGGCCGTCTCACCGAAACGTTGAAATGGGGCGAGCCTGCTTATCTGACCGAAGAGACCGGCAGTGGCAGCACGATCCGGCTCGGCCGCCTGAAGGACTCCGCGCACGCCGCGATTCTGTTCAACTGCAAGACGACGCTGGTCGATACCTTTCGCGAACGCTTTCCCGATCGGTTCGAATATCGGCAGACCAGGGCGTTGCTGTTGCCGGTGTCGGGCAAGCCGCCTAAGCGGGAGCTATCGGTCTGCCTGTCGCTGGCGTTGACGTATCATCTGGATCGACGAAGGAAGAAGCGTTAGCGGCGCGCGAAGACCTCAGCGCAACGCGGCGGTCCGCATGACGAACGACGTCGTCTCGAGCTTGGCGGTGGCGGTGCCCGAGAAGCTGTCGCACGACAAGCCCTGCATCGGATCGTCGGCAAAACCCATGGCGATCACGGACTGCGGCTTGACGAAGTAGGCGCGCATCGCGGCCGTGTCGAGCTCGCCCATCAGCGTGACCGACATCGCGCGGCTGGCGCTCGGCGACAGCATCACGATCTTGAGCCAGATGCTTTCGCCCTTGGCTGCGGAGAGCCGGGTCGCGGTTGCGACCATGCCGTCGACGCGCTTGCCGACCACCGTGTTGATCTCGGTCGCGGGTGCAAGGTTACGCGACGCGGAGGCGGGACGGGCGGAGCGCGGGATAGGCGCGGAGGCGGCGACGACATTGGCGCGGTCGACCGGGGAGGCGGACGCCGGCGCGTAGGCCAGCGCCTGATAGGCGGCGCTGGACACGCTCGCGGTCGGCTGCGGATCGGTGGCGGCGGCAAGCGCCTGGCGGGCCTTCAGCGCAGCCACTTGGGCCGGCGTCGCCTGCTGCGGCGTAGCCGGGGCATCCCAGAAGCCACGGGCATTGATGATGTCGGCGGGCGTCTCGGGCTTGGCGTCAGCAGATTTGCCGGCGGCCGGCTTGTCAGCCACGGGCGCCGGCTTCGACTTGGGCAGCGCGACGAGCTGCGCATCGGCCGAGGCGAGCTGAATCGTCGCCGCGATTGACGGCTTGGCGCGCGGCGTCGGCACCGGATCGGCCGGCTTAGTCGCGGCGGCGACCACGGTCGGCGCGACAGGCTTCGCAGCCGGAGCGGGCGCGCCCTCGTCATCCTCGTCGTTGCTCGTGGCGGCCGGAGCCGGCTTGCCCTTGAACAGGGCGGCAAAGAAATTCGACTTGCTGCCGGAATCTTCGCCGCTGCCGCGCCGCTCGATCTCGGCCTTGGCGAGCTCATAGCCCTTCAGCGGCGTACCGTCGGTCGGGACATGGACGGTGCGTCCGTCCGGGAAGACCCGGGCGAGCTGGTCATGCGTCATGCGCGGCCAATGCCGGATGCTGCCGGTGTCCAGATGTACGAACGGCGAGCCTGAGGTCGGATAGAAGCCGACGCCGCCGCGCTGGAGGCGCAGGCCGGCGAAGCGGATCTGCTCCAGCGGCACGTTCGGGATGTAGAAGTCCATCGCATGCCCCAGCATGTGCTGGCTGAAGCGCGCCACGCCGGAGGAGCGGCGGCGGAGCATGGAGTTGGTGGCGGGCGAGCGGTAGGCGGAGATGATCTGGATCGGCTGCTTGCCGTCGACGTCGCGGTAGACTTCCCAGAGGATGTCGAAGAGGTGACGGTCCATGACCGTCTCGTCCTGGCTGCGCCAGTCGCGCAGGAAGTGGTTGAGCTGTTTCAGCGCCGCTTCGTCGTAGCGCCCGTCGCGCTTGAAGGTGACGGTAAGGTCTTCGCCGGAATGGGTGTGGTGGAAGGAGAGCGTCTTGGTCTCGTTGAGCGCGGCGGCGTTATGAACTGAACCCGCGGCAGCAAGCAGCAATACGGCAGCGAGGCCGATCCGTGATCCGGCCTTCACTCCCGCATGGGACAACGACAGCACAGCAAATTGGCGTGCGATACCAGTCAACACGTTAGAGCCCACCCAGTCGACGAGCGTTCAAAATGGACTCTCCCGCTAACCCCGTAGCGCACGAAAGAGGATGAACGCTTTATTAAAGCGAGAAGGTTAATTCGAGGTTGACCTTCCCGCCCCCAAACCAAGTTAGATCGCGAACCTAACCGGGTGAGTGTGGCGAAAAAAGGCCCGCTGCCCGAGGTCAGGTGGAGAATGGTTAACGTTAAGCGACCCCATCCAGAGGATGAGGTCGCTGATTTTATTGCTGAATTTCAGGAAATCAGACCCGGGGCGGGCCTGGCTCAGCGGGTGAACACCCGCTGCTGCTGCGGACGGCGGCCGACCGGAGCCGGCGGCGGGGTCGGCGCTCCGAACAGGCGCTCGAAGAAATTCGGGCCGGACGAGCCGCCATTGGCCGCCAGGACGCCGTTCGGCAGCGTCGTTGCCGGGCGTGAATAGCTCGGCTGGGAGTGCGCGACCACGTTCTCGAGATCCTTGCCGCGACCGTTCTTCAGGATGTTGATCATGGTCGCGTCGCGGCCATAGACGTCCTTGCGGAATTGCAGCTTGCCGCCATCGTCCACGAATGCGGTCTGATAGGTGATGTTGACCGGGATCGGGGTCGGGAATTTCAAGTCGATCTCGCTCTTGCCGTACATGCTGCGGATGCGTTCCGGCGTGTACTTCTCGTTCGGCATCGCGATGTTGAGCAGGACCGACGCGTACTGATCCGGGTTCTGCACGCGCATGCAGCCGTGGCTGAAGGCGCGTTCGTCCCGGGCGAACAGGTTCTTGTCCGGCGTGTCGTGCTGATAGACCAGGAACTTGTTGGGGAAATTGAAGCGGATGCGGCCGAGCGCATTGGCTTCACCGGGCGGCTGCGAGATGTGCACTGAACCGTCGCGGTTCTGCTCGAGCTTGAGGCCCATGCGCTGGAGCACGGTCGGGTCCTGTTGAAGCGCCGGCAGATATTCGTTGTAGACGATCGACGGCGGCACGTTCCAGGTCGGATTGACCGTGATGTACTTCATCGTCTCGGTGAGCAGCGGGGTCGCGTGCGTGCCGGGCTTGCCGGTGACGACGCGGGTGGTCCAGACCTGCTGGCCGCGCTGCATCACCTTCAGCGTGTAGTCGGGAATGTTGAGGATGACGTAGGCATCGCCGAGGGAGGGGACGCCCAGGTCGCGCGGCAGCCAGCGCCAGCGCTCCATGTTCACCAGCACCACGTCGATCTGCTTGTCGCGCTTCGGGGTGTTGATCGCCTTGACCGTCTTGTCGTCGAGGACGCCGGTCGCCTTGAGCTCGGCGCCGTTCTGGAACTTGCGCACGGCTTCGGCGACCGCCGCGTCATAGCGGCTGTCGTTGGCGTTCTCGGTGATGCCGAGCTTGGCGCGCAGCTGCGGCACGCGCGGATCTTCAACGACGATTTCAGCCTGCTTCTTGCCGGCCGGGGTGTATTTCAGCGTCGGACCATCGGCGATCTCGATCATCGGGCCGTTGCCCTGGCCGCGGAGCTCTGCGAGCTTCGCCTTCAGCTCCTTGTAAAGCTTCTGCGGCGGATTGTAGCTGTCGAGCGCCGCGGAGGCGTCCGGCGCCGTCGTGACCTTGGCGAGCACCTCGTTCGGATCGATCGGATGCTCGGGATAGAGGATGTCGCCGCTGACCTGCGACCAGTGCATGCGGCCGCTCTGAGCCTGGCGCGCATAGTCGAACATGCTGGCGGTGAGCTTGAGCTCGGCATCGGCGAGCGTATCGGGTGTCGTGGCGGCTGCGAAGTCCGGCAGCGGGTAATCGGCGGGATTGAGACCGTCGGACGCCGCGTCCTTCAGCCGTGCGATCACGCCCTTGGCCGCAGCGGTCAGGCTGCCGGCCTGGGTCCAGACCGGCGCGAAGTCGCGTGCACCGTAAAACTTCTCGATCGTCGCGCGCTCGTTCTTGCGGTCGAAATAGCGTGAAGCCTTGGCGCCGATGGCGTCCTTGAGCTTGTCGGCGACCGGCTGGTCGGCGGCGGGAACGTTGCTCGCGGCCTTCACCGGCTCCGAGGCCGGAGCCGCAGCGGTGGCGGGCGCGGCCGGCGTTGTCGCCGTGTCGGCCTTGGCAGGTTCCGTCTTCGCCGTCTCGCTCTTCGGCGCCTCGGTCGCCGGCGTGGTGGCGACGTCGGAAGGCTTGGTCTCGACCTTGTCCGGCGCGGGAGCGGCTTCGGCCTTCACGGGTTCCTTGACCGGCTCCTTTGCCGAGTCCTGAACCGTGGCGGTGGTGTCGAGCTTGATGTCGGATGCGGTCGGGGGCGGGACGTTTGCGGGTTCGGGGCGCGGGATCGCGGCTTCGATCGCGAGCTCGGCAGCGCTGCTGCGCGCCTGATCCTGCGCCAGGGCCGAGCTGGCCGATACCGTGAGGAAGGTCGCCGCGACCGTCATCAAGACACGGTCAAAGCCTGCACGGTGGTTCAAACAGTCACGCATTGTGTCGCACCCCTCGGGTGAACTGTCCCCCGTGGAACAGCTTCGTTATCGCCTATTGAGCTTCGGCTAAACCGCGCCGGCCTCTCGAAAGTTGCACGCCTGCACGCAACGAATCCTACGCAGACGATATACAGGCCCCCATTTCGCAGCCAGCGCTACCCGGGACAACTCACGACAAACTGACTTCAAGCAAGCCTCTTGGCAACGGATTGTGCGCTTCTGCCACGCGCTTTTCCCTGTGTCTGTCACTTCCAAGTCACGGTTCAAATCGCAGTCGAATTCCGTCGTCGTACGAACGGCTTACAGTCGTATCGCTCCGCCCGGACGAACCTCCGTTCGCGTCAGGCTCAGTGCGTCTCCTCACCGCTTTTGCCGCCATGGCCGGGAACCCCGGCCTCATCGAGTTTGCGGTAGAGGGTGGACCGGCCGATTTTGAGGCGGCGGGCGACCTCGGACATCTGCCCGCGGTAATGCGAGATCGCGAAACGGATGATCTCGTTCTCGATATCCTCCAGCGGCCGGACGTCTCCGGTCGCGGTCAGCATGGAGAGAGCACCCGCTTGCGGCAGCGGTGCGATCGGTATGTCATTACCCGACACGACGGAGGGGGCCGCGATCGGCTCCAGCATCAGCGGCGCGGTCGGAATGTCTGTTCCCGGATGTGGCTGCGAGGCGATCAGGGGGAAGTCGTCAAGGCCAAGCTGGTCGCCGTCGCTCATCACCACGGCGCGGTAGACCGCGTTTTCGAGCTGGCGGATGTTGCCGGGCCAATCGAGCTGGGCAAGGTGAGCAACGGCCTCGCCGCTGATGCCGGTGATGGGGCGGTTCTCCTCGGCGGCAAAGCGCGCCAGGAAATGCCTGAGCAGATGCGGAATGTCCTCGCGCCGGGCGCGCAGCGATGGGATCGTGAGCGGCAGCACATGCAGGCGATAGAACAAGTCTTCCCGGAAGTGGCCCTGCTTGACCCGCTCCAGCAGCCTGCGATTGGTCGCCGAGATGATGCGGACGTCGACCTTCACGGGTCTGCGGCCGCCGACCGCCTCGACCGCGCCTTCCTGGAGCGCGCGAAGCAGCTTGACCTGCGCGCTCAGCGGCAGCTCGCTGACCTCGTCCAGGAATAGCGTGCCGCCATGGGCTTCGACGAACTTGCCGGTGTGGCGTTCGGTGGCGCCGGTGAAGGCGCCCTTCTCGTGACCGAACAGGATGGACTCGACGAGGTTGTCGGGGATCGCGCCGCAATTGACCGCGACGAACGGCTTTGCCTTGCGCTCGCCGCTGCCATGGATGGCACGCGCGAACATCTCCTTGCCGACGCCGGACTCGCCCTCGATCAGCACGGGGATCGAGGAGTTTGTTGCTTTCTGCGCCGCGCGCATCACGCTCGCCATCGCCTCGGCGCGGGTGATGATGTCGGAGAAGGTCAGCCGGCCCTCGCGGCTGTGACGGATGCGCTGCAATTCGCCCTTGAGCGCCGAGGAGTTGAGCGCGTTGCGAAGAGAGACCTGGAGCCGCTCCAGGCCGACCGGCTTGACCACGAAATCGGCCGCGCCCGCGCGCATCGCCGAGATTACATTGTCGATGCCGCCATGGGCCGTCTGCACGATGACGGGGATGCTGAGACCCGCTTCGCGGATTTTCGCCAGCACGCCCATGCCGTCGAGGCCGGGCATCACGAGATCGAGGATGACGCCGTCGATGGCCGCGTCAGGGGCGGTGAGGGCGGCAATCGCCGCGTCGCCGGAGTCCACCACGATCGTCTCATAGCCGCATTTCTGCACCATGTTTTCGACCAGCCGGCGGGCTACAGCGTCGTCGTCGGCGATCAAAATACTGGCAGCCATGGTGTTCCCCGCACGCTACTACTATCTGTCTCGAATCGGGGCACTCTGGCCGAAGCCGATTAACGCACTGTTAAATCCTGATGCCCCCGCCCGCCGTCGCGATTGTTGAACACAGGTTTCCCACACAATGAATTCGCGCTCCAAGCCTGCAGTTAAGAAGTCCGCCATCAGCAAGCCCGCTCTTCGCAAGCCGAACACCAAGACAGCCAAGGCAAAACCCTCCAAGCGTTCACCCGCCAAGTCTTCGCTTGCCAAGCCTTCACCCGCAAAGCCTGCGAGCAAGACCGGCAAGCTTCCGGAGTGGAACCTCGCCGACCTCTATTCCGGGATCGATGCACCGGAAGTGGCGCGCGATCTCGCAAAGATGGATGCCGATTGCGTCGCGTTCGAGACGGACTACAAGGGCAAGCTCGCAACAGGAACAGCAAAGGAAGATGGCGGAAAATGGCTCGCTGAAGCCGTGCGACGCTATGAGGCGATCGACGACCTCGCCGGCCGGCTCGGCTCGTACGCTGGCCTCGTTCATGCCGGCGACAGCGTAGACCCCATGATTTCAAAGTTTTACGGCGACGTTTCCGAGCGCCTGACGGCGGCATCGACACATCTGCTGTTCTTCGCGCTCGAGCTCAATCGCATCGATGACGATATTTTGAACCGCGCGATGCAGGCCACCGAGCTCGCGCACTACCGTCCCTGGATCGAGGATCTGCGCAAGGAGAAGCCGTACCAGCTCGACGACAAGCTCGAGCAGCTCTTCCTGGAGAAGGCGCAGACCGGCTATTCCGCCTTCAACCGGCTGTTCGACCAGACCATCTCGGGCTTGCGCTTCAAGGTCGGGCCCAAGGATCTCGCGATCGAGCCAACGCTCAATCTGTTGCAGGACCGCGACGGCGCCAAGCGCAAGACCGCGGCAGAGGCGCTCGCAAAGACTTTCAAGGCCAATGAGCGCACCTTTGCGCTGATCACGAATACCCTGGCCAAGGACAAGGACATCTCCGACAGCTGGCGCGGCTTCAAGGACGTCGCGGATTCCCGGCATCTGAATAACCGCGTCGAGCGCGAGGTGGTGGATGCGCTGGTCGCCTCGGTCCGCGCGGCCTATCCAAAATTGTCGCATCGCTACTACGCGCTGAAGGCACGCTGGTTCGGCAGGAAGCGCCTGGCCTATTGGGACCGCAACGCGCCGCTGCCCTTTGCTGCGACCGACGTGATCGGCTGGGGCGACGCGCGAAACATGGTGCTCACCGCCTATCGCGGCTTCTCGCCAAAGATGGCTGACATCGCCGAGCGCTTCTTCACCGACCGCTGGATCGACGCGCCGGTGCGCCCGGGCAAGGCGCCGGGGGCCTTCTCGCATCCGACCACGCCGTCCGCGCACCCCTACGTGCTGATGAACTACCAGGGCAAGCCACGCGACGTGATGACGCTCGCCCATGAGCTCGGCCACGGCGTGCACCAGGTGCTGGCGGCCAGGAACGGCGCATTGATGGCGCCGACGCCGCTGACGCTGGCGGAGACCGCGAGCGTGTTCGGCGAGATGCTGACCTTCCGGCGGCTGCTGGCGCAGACCAGGAGCGCAAAGCAGCGCCAGGCGTTGCTCGCCGGCAAGGTCGAGGACATGATCAACACCGTGGTGCGGCAGATCGCGTTCTATTCCTTCGAGCGCGCGGTCCACACCGAGCGCAAGAACGGCGAGCTCACCGCGACGCGGCTCGGCGAGATCTGGCTCTCTGTGCAGGGCGAGAGCCTGGGGCCGGCAATCGAAATCAAAGCGGGCTACGAGAACTACTGGATGTACATCCCGCACTTCATCCATTCTCCGTTCTACGTCTACGCCTATGCGTTCGGCGATTGTCTCGTGAACTCGCTCTACGCCGTCTACGAGAATGCGGCCGAGGGATTCGCTGAACGTTATCTCGACATGCTCGCCGCCGGCGGCACCAAGCATTATTCCGAACTGCTGCGGCCGTTCGGGCTCGATGCCAAGGATCCAAAGTTCTGGGACGGCGGCCTGAGCGTCATCGCCGGTATGATCGACGAACTGGAAGCGATGGGCTGAGGGCAGGCGCCGTCGACGCTACGTCGGAGCGGCGCGGATGGGACCTCGCGAAGGGTCCGTCAACGGAAGCGGGTCTCCGACGGAACTGTAGCGGCCAATTCGGCCACCTCGCAGCCGCAGCATGCCAGGCTGGTGGCCTCGAAATGCTTCCGGAGGAGTTGAACGTTCGCCTGCGCCCGTAGACTAATCTTCTGCGTACTAATTCTTTCGATGCAATTTTTGATTGATTATGCGAGGCGCTGGGGAGGCGGACGTGGCCAGCGAAAGCGATCGTCGGCAGACGGAAGTCTTTGAGCCGAACTTGACGGCGGCAAACGATGAAACGGGGTGGTCCACCCAGTTCAGCCGGATCATCGAGACCGAATTCGCGGCCATCAACAGCCGGCGCGCGGCGTTGGAAGCCGACCGCATCAAGGGGCTCGACGCAGGCCCTCGCGAGGGTTCCTCGCCCGATTCCGGGAAACCTTTCGTTCCCGTCATCCCGGCAAAGCGCGACGTCAACGACGTCGTCGGGCTCGCGCTGTCCGGCGGCGGCATCCGGTCGTCCGCCATATGTCTTGGCGTATTGCAGGCCCTCAATCATTACGAACTGATCAAGCGCATCGACTATCTGTCGACGGTCTCTGGCGGCGGCTATATCGGCAGCTCGCTCAGCGCGACGATGACCGCGGCGAACAGGTTCGTCTTTGGCGAGCAGCCGCTTCCCGGCTCGACTGACCGTGCAAGCGAAATCAGCGACACGCAGGCCGTGGGCCATATCAGGAACTATTCCAACTATCTGATTCCGGCCGGTGCGCGCGACCTGCTGACCGGCATTGCCATCGTCGTCCGCGGGCTTGTCGCCAATGTTGGCTTCGCGCTGCCGGTGGTTCTTCTGCTCGTTGCGCTGACAATCTTCTCGAATCCGGCAAGGTCGTGCCTCTATGCGCCCAATCTGTTCGGGGTCAACGTTCTTGACGGACAAGTCTTTTCCTTCATCGGCAATTATCCGGTCATAAAGACGTTCGGATTCTCTCTGGCCGGTGCCTTTCTCGCGGTTGTCTTTCTGATCGTCGGCGTGATTCATCGCATGATTTGGCCGGTCAATCGCCGCGAGCTCTTTACTTATCTCGTCGGCATCTCGCTCGTCATGGGCCTGATCTGCAACGCCGCGCACTACTTTCCGATCGCGCATTTTGCGCTCACGCTTTCCGCGACGCTGTTGGGCCTCTTGCTGTTCCTGCTGTGGGCGCTGCGGCGCTCGTTCCTGCCGGACGATCGTCTCCAGGAGTTCCGTGGCCATTTGCCGACCATGGGTGCGACCTATCTGGTGCTGGTCGGTGCGATCGCCTTCTTCGAATTCCAGCCCTTCATGATTGCGCAGATGTTTGGCGTGGCCGAGGGGAGCGGGACCGATCAGGCGGCGGGACTGGTTGCCGGTGTTGTGGTTGGGTGGATCAAGTCACTTGCGGCGGTCGCCACGCCGATTGCAGCTCTCGTGACGGTGTTCCGGCAGCAGCTGGGTGGTCTTTTGAAGGGCGCAGGTGCGTCGGATCTAACCTCCCGCATCCTTGCCTATGTCGCCAAGGCGGCAGTCTGGATCGCAGGGTTGGCGCTGCCGCTGCTGATCTGGATCGGCTATCTCTATCTTTGCTTCTGGGGCATCGCGAACGACAAGGCGGTTGGCGCCAATAGCCGGCAGTGCGATGTAAGCGGTTGGAGCGCGGATCCCATGACCGCGCCGGTCGAAGCAGCGCCCGCCAGCCTGTCCGGCAAGGTTCAGTTCAACTCGGAAGCCAAAACACTGTCGGCCGAGATTGCCAGCAAGGACGGCGCAATCGTTGCGGCTCCGGCGAAGGTCGACGTGGCCTCGCACATTCCGCATTGGCTGCTGGCCGCAGCGAAGCCGTTCGGCGATCCCAATCCCGACCATTGGTCGATGACGCTGCTCGGCTATTACAGGATTTCCAACAACATCAACCTGCCGATGGGGGTATTGTATTTTACCGTCGCGCTCGTCTTGTTGATCGTATCGCTCATCATGCGGCCGAATGCCAATTCGTTGCACAGGCTCTATCGCGACCGGCTGAGCAAGGCCTTTCTTTTCCGCCCCGACATGCCCAAAAGGCGTATGGCCAAGGACGTCCCGAGCCTCGATCAGGGGCGCGATTTCCCCGAACTCGACCTCAAGCTGAGCGATTTGTGCCCGAGAGAGACCGCACAGGACGGGACAAGGACCTATCAGCTGGCGGCGCCCTACCATCTGATCAATGCCGCGCTCAACATCCAAGGCTCGGATTATGCCAACCGGCGCGGCCGCAATGCGGATTTCTTTCTGTTCTCGCCGGTATGGTCCGGCAGCGAAGCGACCGGCTATTGCGACACCGCCAAGCTCGAGCAAAAAGAAAGCGGGCTCGATCTTGCGACCGCGATGGCCATTTCAGGAGCCGCCGCCTCGTCCAATATGGGATCGAACTCGATCAGGCCGCTGACGCCGACGCTCGCGCTCTTGAATGTACGGCTCGGCTATTGGCTGAAGAATCCACAATATGTCGACGATCAGGAGCGGCCGCAGCATCGCTCGACGCTGTATCTATGGTCGGAAATCTCGGGCCGGCTCTACGAGAATGCGGACGCGGTCTACTTGACCGACGGGGGGCATATCGAGAATCTCGGCGTCTACGAATTGTTGCGCCGGCGCTGCAAGGTGATCATCGCGGTCGATGCGGAGGCCGATGCGCCGATGAATTTCGGCTCCCTGATGACGTTGCAGCGTTACGCCCGCATCGATCTCGGCGTCCGGATCAACCTGCCATGGCAACCTATTCGCGATCGCACGCGCGCGCTGATGGCGCGCAATGCCGACCGGAAGACCGAGTTGACGGCGCAGGACAAGGCGGACGACGCTTCGCAGGATCACGTCCACGTCGCCATCGGCGTCATCGATTACGGCGCCGAGCAGAACGGCTATCTCATCTACATCAAATCCTCGCTCACCGGCGACGAGAACGACTACATCTGCGACTTTGCCCGACGCAACGACACCTTCCCGCATGAAGCGACGGGCGATCAGTTCTTCTCGGAGGAACAGTTCGAGGTCTACCGCGCGCTCGGTTTCCACATGACCCATGGTTTCCTCAACGGCGAGCTTCCGGTGTCCGTCGGCTCGGGAACAGGACGACGGACCACGAACTTCACCAAGGGAGGAGATCCGGTGGTCGACGCGGTCCGCGAGGCGCTCGGCCTTCCGGCGTTGCCGCGACAGGCCGCCACCGCCACGGGCACCATGATCGATCAGGGCTGACCGGCGCTCGCGCCGAGCTGTCCCGCCAATCGGAATTCCAAATGACCTGATTTGCCGGGAAACCGCGCCTGCCTGCCGTTGCCCTGCCCGAAAGTTTGCGGTATCCCAGCCATGAAATTCGACTTTCGACTGGGGACAATTCATGGCCGACCATAGCGAAGTGGCGTACAGCACCGCCGACGGCAACGACTACGTTGCCCACGAGCAGACCTACGAGGGCTTCATCAAGCTGGTGAAGTACGGCACGGTCTCGGTCGCGCTTATCGTGATCCTGATGGCGATCTTCCTGACCTGATCCACCGCCTGCAGCACCGCCAGCGTCGTCGGTGCCCATAAAATTTGCAATCAAGCCGGATTGAAAACCGGTATCCAACGTTGCGGGAGTAACGCTAAGTTCGCGTGCGCGCTCTTTCCCGCGTCGCCGGAGGGCCTATGAAGATCGCCGTTGCCAAGGAAATCGATCCGTCGGAGCCGCGGGTCGCCGCTTCGCCGGATACGGTGAAGAAGTTCAAGGCGTTAGGCGCCGAGATCGCCATCGAGCCGGGCGCCGGCCTCAAGTCGGGTCTGCCGGACTCCGAATTCACCGCCGTGGGCGCCACCGTCAGCGCCGACGCGCTGAAGGACGCCGACATCATCATCAAGGTGAAGCGCCCCGAAGCGTCCGAGTTGGCGCAGTACAAGCGCGGCGCGCTCGTCATCGCCATCATGGACCCCTATGGCAACGAGGCCGCGCTGAAGACGATCGCCGATGCCGGCGTCTCCGCCTTCGCGATGGAATTGATGCCGCGCATCACGCGCGCGCAGGTGATGGACGTGCTGTCCTCGCAGGCTAACCTCGCCGGCTACCGCGCCGTGATCGAGGGCGCCGAGGCCTTCGGACGCGCCTTCCCGATGATGATGACCGCGGCCGGCACGGTGCCCGCCGCCAAAGTGTTCGTGATGGGCGTCGGCGTCGCCGGCCTCCAGGCGATCGCGACCGCGCGCCGTCTCGGCGCCGTCGTCACCGCAACCGACGTCCGGCCCGCCACCAAGGAGCAGGTCGAATCGCTCGGTGCAAAATTCCTCGCCGTCGAGGACGAGGAATTCAAGAACGCGCAGACCGCCGGCGGCTACGCCAAGGAAATGTCCAAGGAGTACCAGGCCAAGCAGGCCGCGCTCACCGCCGAGCACATCAAGAAGCAGGACATCGTGATCACCACCGCGCTGATTCCGGGCCGGCCTGCGCCGAGGCTCGTCACGGCCGACATGGTCAAGTCGATGAAGCCGGGATCGGTGCTGGTCGATCTCGCTGTCGAGCGCGGCGGCAATGTCGAAGGCGTCAAGGCGGGCGAGGTCGCCGAGGTCGATGGCATCAAGATCGTCGGCTATACCAACGTCGCCGGCCGCGTCGCGGCGTCGGCCTCCAGCCTCTACGCGCGCAATTTGTTCAACTTCATCGAGACGATGGTCGACAAGACCAGCAAGGCGCTGGCCGTGAACTGGGACGACGAACTCGTCAAGGCGACCGCGCTGACCAGGGACGGCGCCGTCATCCACCCGAACTTCCAGCCGAAAGCGTAAGGAGAGCCGTCATGGAGCATATCGCACAAGTCGTCGATCCCTTCGTCTTCCGGCTGTCGATCTTCGTTCTCGCCGTCTTCGTCGGGTATTTCGTGGTGTGGTCGGTGACCCCGGCGCTGCATACGCCGCTGATGAGCGTGACCAATGCGATCTCCTCGGTGATCGTGGTCGGAGCGCTGCTCGCTGTCGGCGTCGGCATGATCTCGAGCGGCTCAGGCTGGGCGCGCGGCTTCGGCTTCATCGCGCTCATTTTCGCCTGCGTGAATATCTTCGGCGGCTTCCTTGTCACCCAGCGCATGCTGGCGATGTACAAGAAGAAAGTGAAGTGAGCGGCGTGCACCTCGGGGTGACAAAGGCAAAGGGGACCTGAGATGAACGCCAATCTGGCTGCAGTTCTGTATCTCGTGGCGGGTGTGCTGTTCATCCTGTCACTGCGCGGGCTGTCCAGCCCCGCCTCATCGCGGCAGGGCAATTTCTTCGGCATGATCGGCATGGCGATCGCGGTCGCCACCACGCTGGCCAGCCATCCGCCGGCGGACGGCCTCGCCTGGATCCTCGTGATCCTTGGCATCGCGATCGGCGGCAGCGTCGGCGCGGTGATCGCGCGCCGCGTGCCGATGACCTCGATGCCGGAACTGGTCGCCGCGTTCCATTCGTTGGTCGGCATGGCCGCGGTGCTGGTCGCCGCCGGTGCGTTCTATGCGCCGGAGGCCTTCGACATCGGCAGCCCCGGCAACATCCATCCGCAGAGCCTGGTCGAGATGTCGCTCGGCGTCGCCATCGGCGCGCTGACCTTCACCGGCTCGGTGATCGCGTTCCTGAAGCTGTCCGCGCGGATGAGCGGTGCGCCGATCATCCTGCCGTTCCGCCACTTCATCAACATCGCACTCGCCATCGCCCTCGTCGTCTTCATCGTCGGACTGGTGATGTCGGGCAGCGCGCTCGACTTCTGGCTGATCGTCATCATCGCGCTGGCCCTCGGCGTGCTCATGATCATCCCGATCGGCGGCGCCGACATGCCGGTCGTCATTTCGATGCTGAACTCGTACTCGGGCTGGGCCGCGGCCGGCATCGGCTTCACGCTCGGCAACTCCGCGCTGATCATCACCGGCGCGCTGGTGGGATCGAGCGGCGCGATCCTGTCCTACATCATGTGCCACGCGATGAACCGCTCCTTCATCTCGGTCATCCTCGGCGGCTTCGGCGGCGAGACCGCGGCGGCGGGCGGTGGCGGCGGCGAGCAGAAGCCGGCCAAGCTCGGCTCGGCCGACGACGCCGCCTTCATCATGAAGAACGCGCAGAAGGTCATCATCGTGCCCGGCTACGGCATGGCGGTGGCGCAGGCCCAGCATGCGCTACGTGAAATGGGCGACATCCTGAAGAAGGAAGGCGTCGAGGTGAAATACGCCATTCACCCGGTCGCCGGCCGCATGCCCGGCCACATGAACGTGCTGCTGGCCGAAGCCAACGTGCCCTATGACGAGGTGTTCGAGCTCGAGGACATCAACTCTGAATTCGCGCAGGCCGACATTGCTTTCGTGATCGGCGCCAACGACGTCACCAATCCGGCGGCCGAAGAGGACAAGACCTCGCCGATCTACGGCATGCCCGTGCTCCAGGTCTGGAAGGCCGGAACCGTGATGTTCATCAAGCGCTCGCTCGCCTCGGGCTATGCCGGCATCGACAATCCGCTGTTCTATCGCGACAACACCATGATGCTGCTCGGCGACGCCAAGAAGGTCACCGAGAACATCGTCAAGGCGATGTAACGCGGAGACAAACCGACCATTGCGAATGCGACGCGCGAGCAGCGCGTCGCATGGTACGCCGCTCAGCAGGTGGCGTGCGGGCGCCTCAACGTTCCGGGGCGCCTCGGGCGGTGTCATGAAATTGCTGCGGAGCTGCTGCAAAGCCCTGAACGGGGGCCGGGCCGCGTCATCATGACCATCGTCAAGTGGATCGCCATCCTGCTCGTGACCGTCTATTTCGCCGGTCTCCTCGTGCTGTATGTCAGGCAGCGCGAGATGCTGTTTCCGATCCCGCCCGTCGGCCGCACCGCGCCGGACGCCGCAGGCCTCCCTGAGGCCGAAGAGCACGTCCTGACCACCTCCGATGGCGAGAAGGTCATCGTCTGGCACGTGCCGGCGAAGCAAGGCCGTCCCGTGATCCTGTATTTTCCGGGCAATGGCGATTATCTCGCCGGTCGCGTCAGCCGCCTCAAGGCCATGACGGCGGACGGCACCGGCCTCGTCGCGCTGTCCTATCGCGGCTATGCCGGCTCAAGCGGGGCGCCGAGTGAGGCCGGCCTGCTGCGCGATGCCGCGGCTGCCTACGCCTTCACCACTGCGCGCTACGCAGCGGAGCGAATCGTCGCCTGGGGCTTTTCACTCGGGACCGGCGTGGCGGTCGCGGTCGCCTCGGAGCATCGTGTTGGAAAACTCATCCTGGAAGCGCCCTATACATCGACGGCCGATATTGCAGCTTCATCGTTCTGGTACGTTCCGGTGCGTCTGCTGATGCGCGATCCATTTCATTCCGACGAGCGCATCCCGCGCGTCACTGTGCCGCTATTGGTGATGCATGGCACCGATGACCTTGCCATTTCCATCGTGTTCGGAGAGCGTCTGTTCGTGCTCGCGCATGAACCGAAACAGTTCGTTCGCTTTGCGGGCGGCGGACACGATAATCTCGATGCGTTCGGTGCGATTGAAACGGCGAGGCGCTTCATTGCTTTCTAGACGACTTTTCGTTCGGCGCGGGAGCGGGTTCATCGCCGCGATCCTCGTCGTGTTGTTGCCACAGCACGCATGGGCGGCGACCGGGCTCGACGGCGCGGTGATGGGCTGGCCCTATGCGCTGCCCTTTGCCGGCCTGCTGCTGTCGATCGCGCTCGGGCCGCTGCTGTTTGCAAAAGTCTGGCACCACCATTACGGCAAGATCGCCGCGGCCTGGTCGCTGCTGGCACTCGCCTCGCTCGTCATCCTTGCCGGGAGCATGGCGACGTTGGCCGCCCTCGTTCACGCCATGCTCGCCGAATATCTCGGCTTCATCGTGCTGCTGTTCTCGCTCTATGTCGTGGCTGGCGGCATTCTCGTGACGGGCGACATCAAGGCGACGCCGGCATCAAATGCCGGCATCCTCGCGCTCGGTACGGTGATGGCGAGCGTAGTCGGCACCACGGGGGCGGCCATGATCCTGATCCGCCCTCTGATCCGCGCCAACCGGCCGCGGCGCTACAACGCCCATGTCGTCATCTTCTTCATCATCCTGGTCGCCAATGTCGGCGGCGCGCTGAGCCCGCTCGGCGATCCCCCGCTGTTCGTCGGCTTCCTGCATGGCGTCGACTTCTTCTGGACCACGCGGACCATCTGGCTGCAGACGGCGATCGTTGCCGGACTGCTGCTCGCGATCTTCGTTGTCATCGACGTCTGGCGCTTCCGCAGCGAACCCTTGCCCGGTGCTGTCGGCGCCGCGAAGCCGGTCCGCATCCGCGGCCTCGTCAACCTGGTGCTGATCGCGGCCGTCGTCGCGAGCCTGCTGGGCTCGGCGATGTGGAAGCCCGGCATCGCCTTCGACGTTCTCGGAACCAGGCTGGAGCTGGAAGACATCGTCCGCAACGCGGCGCTGCTGGCCATAGCGGCCCTGTCGGTGTGGTTGACGCCGGACGAGCACAGGCAGGCCAACGGCTTCACCTGGGAGCCGATCCGCGAAGTCGCGAAGCTGTTCGCCGGCATTTTTATCGCGATCATCCCGGTCATCGCCATGCTGGATGCCGGCCATCACGGCGCGTTCGCCTGGCTGTTGTCGGCCGTGACAGGGCCGGACGGCACGCCGCGCGAGGTTGCCTATTTCTGGTTCACCGGTCTGATGTCGGCGTTTCTCGACAATGCGCCGACCTATCTGTTGTTCTTCGAGCTCGCCGGCGGCGACCCGCAGGTGCTGATGCATGAGCTCTCGGGCACGCTCGCTTCCATCTCCATGGGCGCAGTCTACATGGGCGCGCTCACCTATATCGGCAATGCGCCGAATTTCATGGTGAGCAGCATCGCAAGCGAGAACGGGATCGAGATGCCGAGCTTCTTCGGTTATTTCGTGCGCGCCAGCGCGGTGCTGATCCCGCTGTTCGTGCTGCTGACGCTGCTGCCGTTCGCTCCGATCCTGCGCTGGCATTGAATCTGCCGCCCGATTTGCTACTGCTCGACTGAGACAATTGGAGCCGATGGATAAGCGCGCACAATCCGATGCCTCGGTCGGCCTGGATCTTTCCGGCGCTGGCCGTGCGAGGCGCATCTGTCGGGCCGGACCTTGGTGCTCAGTGTCGTGCTGCTGCTGATTGCGCTGCTGGCGGTCGTGTTGCTGTCCAAGAAATTCTCGCTGGTGGTCGATGCCGTCGCGGCCAGGATCGGTGCGCCGCCTGCCTTTGCCGGACTTCTGGTCGCGCTCCTGATCCTGCTGCCGGAAGGCGTCGCGGCCGTCTCGGCGGTCCGCAAGAACGACCTCCAGAAGAGCATCAACCTCGCGCTCGGCTCGTCGCTGGCCACCATCGGGCTGACTATCCCGGCGGTCGGTGTCGCCCCCTATGCGCTCGACAAGGAACTCACGCGCGGCCTCAGCGGCCAGGGCAGCGTGCTTTTGCTCCTGACCTTCTTCCTGAGCATGCTGACCTTCGGTACGAGCAGGACCAATGTCCTGTTCGGGCTGGTCCATATGGTGGTATTTGCCGTCTATGTGTTCATGGTTTTCGTGCCTGAACCGGTTTTCCGGATGATGCCCCAGGAGAGTTCCGATGATTGCCGCCGAGTCCGAGGTTCAGATCGACAATGACCAGGTTCGGGTGACCGAGTGGCGGCTCGCGCCAAACAGCGCCACCGGCCATCACACCCACGGCATGGACTACGTCATTGTTCCCGTGGTCGCAGGGGAAATGACCATCGTGGCACCCAATGGCGAGCGGTCCAAAGCACAGCTTGCGGCCGGGAAATCCTATTTTCGCAAGGCCGGCGTTCAGCACGACGTGCTTAACGAAACCGCAACCGAGATCGTGTTCCTTGAGGTCGAGCTGAAGCCGTAATTCCGGCGTACCCCTTTGCCATTGATCTGTCGCAGTTGATCCCTCACTATGCCTCAAAGTTCCCGCATCAGATCGCGCGGGGAGTGGCCGGAATGCTGAAATACATTGCTAAAATCTCGATGGACATCTTCCCCTCGGTGCTCGCAACGATCATCGGGGCGTACATCGTTAATCATTACATCAACGCCAAGCCGGCGGCGGATGCACCCGCGGCCGTGACGACGCCCGCCGAGGCTGGCAAGAACGGCAAGCCCGCCGATGTGGCCAACCTCCCCGCGCCCGGCGTCAAGGCCAAGGGCATTTCCGAGAAGAAGGTGACGGACAAGCCGGCGGCCGAGAAGACTGCCGATCAGCCGGGTGCTGAGCCCAAGACCACTGAGAAGTCGATGGCGGACGTGGCACCGGCCGAGGCCGCGCCGCGCGGCAAGCCGTCAGCGCGCGAGAAGGCGGTTGCCAAGTCCACCCCGGCCGTCAGTGCACCCGCTCCCGCCACCCCGGTGGTGGAGGCCAATTCGGCGCCGGCTGCTGCCGCGCCGGCCGCAACCCCCGACGCCAACGATCTCGTGCGCGCCGCGATCGAGCGCCTGCGCAAGTCGCCTGAGAGCAAAGCGGCTGAGGCCAAAGCTTCCGACACAAAGGCTTCCGACAACAAGTCTTCCGAGACCAAGTCTTCCGAGACCAAGTCGCCCGAGAAGATTCAGGAGCCTGCGGTGCGTGAAGCCGCCCGCACCCCGGAGGCCCCGCGTATCATTCCCGTGGATACGTCATCGGTGCGTCCGTTGCCGCCGCCGATCACGGTCTCGACACCCGCAGCCGAGGCCTATGGCAATGGCGGCTCGTCGCAGGCGAGCCCGCCCTACACGGCCTCGGTTGGCGACGAGAACCCGAATCGGCTGACGCCCCCGGCTGATATTCCGGTCCCGATGATCGCGCCCCCGCTCGATCTGCGCGCCGATGCCGGCGCGTCCATGCCGCGGCCGAAGACCAATGTCGCCGACGACATGCTGTCGGGCGTCAAGTCCATGTTCCATTCCGTTCTGCCGAAGAGTGTCACCCCGGATTAAGACGGCGCCTGCGCTGCGGCAGAATCGTCAGCCGCCGACGCGGGCGAGGCCGCTGCGGGCGACGTCGTCGCGTGGACGAAGCGAGACCGCCTTGGTGTAGGACGCCGCCGCCTTGGTCCTGTCGCCCAGCCGTTCATAGGCTTGCCCGCGTATGGTCCAGACTTGGGCATTGTGGGGATCGGCCTCGGAAGCCTCATCCAAGTCGGCCGCTGCCTCCTTGACCTTGCCGAGGGCGAGATAGCTGATGGCGCGGCCGAGCAGCGGCTCGACCTTTTGCGGGTTTAGGCCGCTCGCGGCGCTGAAATCGGCGATCGCGAAATCGTGCTGGTTCTTGCCCTGGTAGATCAGGGCGCGGCCATAGAGCGCCTGCGCATTGTAGGGATCGAGTCCGACCGCGTGATTGAACTCATCGAGCGCGGCCGCCGTCTCGCCGGACTTTGCCAGGGCCTGGGCCTTTGCCGTATGGGCCTGGGCTTCACTGACATTGCCGGCGCTGACCACGTTTTCGGCGGTCGCAGCTGCCCTGGGTGCCTCCTGCGGCTTCTCCTTCTCCGGCGTCAGCGATCCCAGGTCGAAGGAGCAGCCGCACAGCGAAATCCCCATCAAGGCCAGCGCAAACGGCTGCAGCAAGATCTGGCGTAACCGCGCCAAGCCGGGCTTGGGGAAAGGGGAGGCCATCTACGGTTCGCTCGCGCTGGTGCCGCATCGGTAGTGCCCCATCCCAGGAAGGCACCGTTCACAAAACAATAACGCGGGCCAGGGGCCCGCGTTATCGAAAACTGAAGTCTCTCAAATTCGGTAGATCAGCGCGGTCCGCGCGGACCAGCACTTGCACCGGCACCAGCACCGGGGCCACCGCGACCGCCACGATCACCGCCGGGGCCGGCGCCGAACACCGGCTTCGGCTTCATCGGCAGCAGGCCTTCGCGCTGCAGCTTCTTACGGGCCAGCTTGCGTGCGCGACGCACGGCTTCGGCCTTTTCGCGGGCCTTCTTCTCGGAGGGCTTTTCGTAGTGACCGCGGAGCTTCATCTCGCGGAAAATACCCTCGCGCTGCATCTTCTTCTTGAGCGCCTTGAGGGCTTGATCGACATTGTTATCGCGAACGAGAACCTGCACGCGGCATCCTCTTCAGTGGATCGGATTTGAATTCTGGTAAGTCAAAGGGGATGGCGAAACGCACACGCCCTTAACCTTGAGGGCGCGGATGTATCAGACAAAACTTGGGATGTCCACCGGCCAAGCGGGTTTTCGGGCCAAGTTCAGCCATTAAATGAGGCAAAATACCTCTTCGCGGCCCTGATTTGGGAGATTTGACGCCAAGGGTGGGGCCGTTTCCGGAGCTTTGTTCCGGTAACTTTGAAAGCAGGGGACGACACATGGATATGAAGAAATACGCGGCCGAGGCTATCGGCACCTTTTGGCTCACATTCGCAGGTTGCGGAAGTGCTGTGATCGCAGCCGGCTTTCCGCAGGTCGGCATCGGCCTGGTCGGTGTCTCCCTCGCATTCGGGCTGAGCGTGGTCACCATGGCCTACGCGATCGGCCACATCTCAGGCTGCCATCTCAATCCGGCCGTCACCGTCGGTCTTGCCGCCGGCGGACGTTTTCCGGCCGGACAGATCCTGCCTTATGTGATCGCGCAGGTCGCCGGCGCGATCGTGGCCGCGTGGCTTCTCTACGTCATTGCAAGCGGAGCTCCCGGCTTCGACGTCAGCAAAGGATTCGCGTCCAACGGCTACGACGCCCATTCTCCCGGCCAGTACAGCATGATCGTGTGCTTCCTCACCGAGGTGGTGATGACCATGATGTTCCTGTTCATCATCATGGGCGCCACCCACGGCCGCGCGCCCGCGGGCTTTGCGCCGCTGGCGATCGGGCTCGCGCTGGTGATGATCCATCTCGTCAGCATCCCCGTCACCAACACCTCGGTGAACCCGGCGCGCAGCACGGGACCGGCGCTGTTCGTCGGCGGCTGGGCGCTGTCGCAGCTCTGGCTGTTCTGGGTCGCGCCGCTGATCGGCGGCGCGCTTGGCGGGGTGATCTATCGCTGGCTCAGCGACGAACCCACCGGCGTCGTCGCTGGCGCAAAGACGGCGTAATCGCAAAGCGGGATCGCGGCATGCGCCGCGGTCCCGTCAATCGCCGGTCGTGGGTCGCACTTCGGTGACATGCCCCATCTTGCGGCCGGGGCGCGGTGCGCCCTTGCCGTAGATGTGCACGGTCGCGCCCGGCACGCTCAGCCACTTGTCATATTCGTTGATCTCGTCGCCGATCAGATTGGTCATGGTGACGACCTCGCCGTGGCGCACGGGCTTGCCGAGGGGCCAGCCGGCAATGGCGCGGATGTGCTGCTCGAACTGCGAGACGGATGCGCCGTCGAGCGTCCAGTGTCCGGAATTGTGCACGCGCGGAGCGATCTCGTTGACCAGCACCTTGGGTCCGGTGCCGTTGGCGAGCACGAACATCTCGACGGCAAGCACGCCGACATAATCGAGCGCGCCCGCGATCTTGCCGGCAATGCTGCGCGCTTCCTCGGCGAGCACGTCCGGGATCCGGGCGGGCGCTCGGGAGATCTTCAGGATGTGGTCGCGGTGCTCGTTTTCGGTGACGTCGAAACACTCGACCTGGCCTGTCGCGGAGCGGGCGGCGATCACGGAAATCTCACGTTCGTACGGCACGAAGGCTTCCAGGATGGCCGATTTGGTGGCGAGACTGGTCCATACTTTCGCGACGTCGTCGCCCTCGCGGATGATGGCCTGGCCCTTGCCGTCATAGCCGAAGCGGCGGGTCTTCAGCACCGCCGGAAGGCCGATCCTGGCGATAGCCTCGCGCAACGACGGGACCGAGGTGACGTCGGCATAGGCTGCGGTGCCGATGCCCAGCCGCGTCACGAAATCCTTCTCGGCGAGCCGGTCCTGGGTGGTCTCAAGGATCTTGCGGTTGGGCAGCACGGGACGGCGCGCATCCAGCACCATCGCGGCCGCGGACGGCACGTTCTCGAATTCGTAGGTGATGACGTCGACGTCGTTGGCGAACAGCTCGAGTGCTTCGACATCGGCATATTCGGCGCAGGTCGCATTCAGGACGACGTCGAAGGCCGGTGAATCCGGATCGGGCGAGAACACCTGGCAGCGCAGGCCGAGCCGTGCCGCCGCCATAGCCAGCATCCGCCCCAATTGTCCGCCGCCGAGGATGCCAATGGTGTCGCCGGGCTTCAGCTTCACCTGCTTTGCGTCAGTCACGCCTTGTCCTCCGGGCGCTCGGCCACGGCCTCGGTCTGCGCCTTGCGCCAGGCGGCGAGGCGATCGGACAAGGCCGGGTCGGATAAGGCCAGCACGGCGGCCGCCAACAGCGCCGCATTGATGGCGCCGGCCTTGCCGATGGCGAGGGTGCCGACCGGGATGCCTGCGGGCATCTGGACGATCGAATAGAGCGAATCGATGCCCTTCAGCGTCCTGGATTCGACTGGGACGCCGAACACGGGCAGTTCCGTCAGCGCTGCCGCCATGCCGGGCAGGTGCGCAGCGCCGCCCGCGCCGGCGATGATGACCTTGTAACCGGCCCCCTTGGCGCCCTTGGCGAACGCAAACAGCCGGTCGGGGGTGCGGTGTGCCGAAACGATGCGAGTGTCGGCGACAACGCCGAGCGCTGCAAGCGTGTCGGCGGTATGCCGCATCGTGTCCCAGTCCGACTGGCTTCCCATGATGATGGCGATTGGCGCGGTCATGACGTCAATTGTGCTCGAAAAACAGGAAGATAGGCCAGATTAGCGGTTCCGGCCGGTTGCTCGCAAGGCGGTGGCAAGGAGAAGGGAATGCACTATCCTGTCTTGGTGAATCCCCGCAAGCCTTCATTGAGCAGGATGCCCATGAAGAAACCAAAAAGGGCGAGCGCTGCGAAGGCCAAAAAGGGCCCGAAAACCAGCGCCGGTCGCTCCAAAGTTGCTCCCAAGCGTCTGGCCAAGAGTCGGGCCAAGGGCCCGGCCAAGGGTCCGGCCAAGGGTCCGGCCAAGCTTCCGGCGCGGCGTGGAGCGTCGGCCGCTGGCGGCGCCAAAGGGGCCATGAAGCCGGCCGTCAACGCGACCATCCGCGACCTCCGGAGCAAGCTCAAGGGGGCGCTGCGGCGGGTCGCGGAGCTCGAGGCAGCCGCCGACACCGACTTCCTGCTGGAAATTCCGAACCGGCGCGGCTTCGAACGTGAGCTCGCTCGCGCCGTCGCCTACATGAAGCGCTACCGCGCCAGCGGCGCGCTGATCGTCCTCGACGTCGATCGGCTGAAGCCGATCAACGATTCCTTCGGCCATGCGGCCGGCGACGAGGTGCTGAAGGCGATTGCCGCCACGCTGACGCGGCAGATCCGCGCCTCGGACTTGGTGGGCCGCCTCGGCGGCGACGAGTTCGCGCTGCTGCTCTGGAATCTCAGCGAGACCGACGCCAAGGCGAAGGCCGCGGCTTTCGAGCAGGCCGTCGACGAATTGTCCTTTGTCTTTCGCGGCCAGCACGTGAGCGCGGGCGCTTCCGCCGGCGTCGCCCTGCTTGGAGTGCAGTCCGACTCCACGCGGGCCCTGGAGGAGGCCGATGCCGCCATGTATGTGCGCAAGGCGCACCGGCGGCACGAGCCGCGCATCAGGCTCGTCAGCAGCTAGTTAAAGTGTGCCGAGGTCTTTCGGTACGTTGCCGAAGCTGCGGAGCAGTTTGGCGTCGCCGAATTCGCCGGTCATGGGATCGCCGCTGCGGCTGAACGCGACCGCGCCGGTGTGGCCGGCGCCGTGCGACATGATCTCGGCGCGCCGTAGCGCGGCCGCCGCGCTCTGGCATTCCTCGGCCGCACCTGCGACCGGCGAGCCGTCCTCGTCGGTCAGGAAAGGTAATGCAACGTAATAGGTGACATCGGACATGGTCGGCTCCGATAGCTGACACTCAGGCGGCGCTGCTCTTGCTGCGCGAGGTCTCCGGAATGCAGCCTGCGGAAACCGCCGCCTGCAATTCCTCCAGCTCGGCCTCCAGATATTCATTGGCCATGATCAGCGCCTTGATGGTGCTGCGCAGATTGCCGTCGCACATCGCGATCGCCTGATCACAGGCTTGTTCATAATGGCCGTTGTCGAGAAGGGCGGCTGCCGACATCTGCGTTTTCCTTGGACGGTTTTCCGGGGGCGTTGGTGTCCAAATGTTCTTATTTTGTTCCTTTTGAGTCAAGCGGATTCACATGCGGCGGGTCGCCGTGAGCTGTCCTCCTGTGGATCAGGCGATGATATCGGGCGTGATCTGGTCTTCGATGAACGCGATACGGTCACGCAACAACAGCTTGCGTTTCTTCAACCGCTGTAACCGCAACAGGTCGGGGGCGGGCGATTGATGCAGTGCATCGATCGCCGCATCAAGATCTCGGTGTTCCTGGTGCAACCGGGCGAGCTCGGATTCGAGTTCGCGCGCATCTTCATTGGTCATGTCTGCGGTGGCCGAAAAACCGATAGGCGTGAGATTAAGGCTGTGGATGCCCTGTGGAAACTATCGTCCTTGCGCGCCGTGATCGCAAGCGATCTCGGGCTGTCCCGCGTCGATCTCCCGCGAGATATTTCTGCGGTCGCTCCGACGTTGCGCAAGCGCATTGATATCACGGATTTTTCCCGCGTGGTTCCCTTACTCACGCTTCGTTACATATGAATTTTCAAAAATGACAGTGCGACGACGGATACCCATCGACAGAACGAATCGGTGATGTACACTTCGTCGTCCGGTCGAATCCAAGGTTCACCCCTACCGAGGAGGTTTCGAATGACAATTCAGGCACATCTGGTTGAATTGGAACGGAAGCACAAAACTCTCGAAAACGAATTGCACGAAGCTCTCGTGCACCTTTCAACAGACGACCTGCAAATTGTTGAGTTGAAGCGCCGGAAGTTGATGGTCAAGGACCAGATCGAGCGTCTCAGGCACGGCGACACGCTCCACTAGTAACCCCGTAACAGCGTAGAGTTGATCGCACCCTTTCAGGCAGGGATGGGAGCCTTTGCGCTCATCCCTGCTGCAAGGCGCGCAGCGTGCAAGGATTTGCGCGGCTCTAGCTTCTTGTCTGGACGCGCTTCTTTACGCGCAACCGGAATCCCCTTCGCTTTAAACCACTAGAAGTTTGCGAGCTCGGCAACGTGATCCGCGATCGCGAGCGATGACGTCAATCCGGGCGACTCGATGCCGAACAGATTGATCAGGCCTTCGACGCCGTGATCGCGCGGGCCCTGCATCAAGAAATCCTGCGTGGCCACCGCCGGCGGCACGATCTTCGGGCGGATGCCCGAATAGCTCGGCATGAGCGCGCCGTCAGGCAACGTCGGCCAGTATCTGCGGATCGCCGGGTAGAAGCGCTCGGCGCGTGCCGGGTCGACCTCATAGTCGATCGTCTCGATCCACTCGACGTCGGGGCCGAAACGTGCCTGCCCTGCCATGTCCAGCGTCAGATGCACCCCTAGCCCGCCGGGCTCGGGTACCGGATAGATCAGGCGCGAGAACGGTGTCCTGGCATTGCAGCTGAAGTAGTTTCCCTTGGCGAGGTAGGCCGTCGGGATCCGTTCCAGCGGCATGCCCTCGATGTTGCGCGCCACGGTGGTCGCCGAGAGCCCGGCGGCGTTGACGAGGAGGCTGCATTGCAGCGTCATCGGCGCTTCGCCGCCCGCCTCGATCTCGATCACGCCGGCGGTCGCCTTGGCACGGATCAGCGGGGTGTGGAACGCGAAGGCCGCGCCCGCGTCCTCGGCTTCGCCGCGCAGCGAGAGCATGTAGGCGTGGCTGTCGATGATGCCGGTCGACGGCGACAGCAGCGCGGCGTCGCAGGCGAGCGCCGGCTCCAGCGCACGTGCCGCATCGCCGGTGAGCAACTGCATGTCGAGCACGCCGTTGGCCTCGGCATGCGCCTTGATCGATTGCAGCTTCTCGGTCTCTTTCGGATTGGTCGCGACGATCAGCTTGCCGCAATTCCTGTGCGGGATGCCGCGCTCGGAACAGTAACGATAGAGCGCGTGCTTGCCGTCGACGCACATGCGCGCCATCCAGCTTCCGGCGCGGTAGTAGATGCCGGCATGGATCACCTCGCTGTTGCGCGAGGAGGTGATGGTGCCGATGGCCTCGGCTTGCTCGAGCACGATCACCTCGCGCCCGGCTTGCGCCAGCTTTCGAGCCACCGCGAGCCCGATCACGCCGGCTCCGATGACGACGCAGTCCACCCTATCCATGGTTGTGCAGGACGTCCGCTCGAAGCGACGAAGGCCTCACGCCTGGGAACGGCGGCGCGGGGGCGTTTTCCGTTAAGGAAGCATTTATCATGTCAGGGCAATTGCCGTATTTGATGCCACATTTTTCCGTTGCTCGTACAGGCGTTTACCCGATCCAAACCCGCCAGACCAGACAATCCGACGTTGAAATCGCGGGTGGCTGATGGCTGAGAAGAACTGGCACGCGGGCAGCGCGCTTCCGATTGCGATGCAGGCCGTCGTGTGCCTGGCCGCAGCGGTCGCGCCTGCGCGCGCCTTTGCCCTCTCCGACAGCTTCAGCCCTCCGAGCTACCTCGGCCACCTCGATCCCAACGTGATCTGGGAAGCCCTGATCGCGGGAATTGTGATCTGTTCGTTCTTCGCCGCGATCGCGCTATGGATCCATTCCTCACTGCGCCGGACTAGGCGTTTGCAGCTGCGGCGCAATGCCTTTGTCTCCTCCGCCATGAACAACCTCAACCAGGGCGTGGTGATGACGGATGCGCAGCGGCGCATCATCTTCTGCAACGACCGCTATCTCGATATCTACGGCTTGATGCGGTCGGACATCTGGGCCGGAATGACCGGCCACGACATCCTTGAGCTGCGGCGCCAGCGTGGTGTGCTCGGCGGCGCTTCCGACGACGAGTTCTATGAGAAGGCGGCAAGCCCGAACGGCCTGATAACCGAACTGCCGGACGGGCGGGCCATCCTGGTGAAGTATTTCGTGCTGCCCAACGGCGGCTCGGTGGCGACCCATCTGGACGTCAGCGAGCAGCGCAGGCTGTCCCGGCAGCTCGCCTCCACCAAGCAGTTCCTGGAAACATTGCTGGACCACGTACCGGCCTGCGTGGCGGCGAAGAACATCGAGGATGGTCGCTACATTTTCGCCAATAGCGCCTATGAGCGCTTCTGGGGTTTCTCACGCGATCATGCCGTCGGCAAGAACGCCCGCGAGCTGTTTGCGCCCATCTCGGCGGACAGCATCGAGGCGACCGACCGGGCGGCACTCGATTCGCCGGACGGCCAGTTTCGCAACGAATTCGAGGTCGACCGCGCCGGTGAGCGGCGCATGGTTGCCTCGATCCGGATCGTGGTCCGCAACGAGAGCAACAAGCCCGAATTCCTGATGCTCGTGTTCGAGGACATCACCGATCGCCGCTCGCTGTCGAAGGAGCTGGAGAGCACGAAGAAGTTCCTGGAGCTCGTGGTCGACAACATCCCGGTGGCCCTGATCGTCGAGCAGGTCAAGGACGGCCGCTACCTGCTCGCCAACCGCAGCGCGGAGACGATCCTCAACCGCAGGCGCGAGGAAGCCACTGGCCTGACCGCGTCCGACATCTTCAATCCCAAGGAAGCCAAGCTGATCATCGCGCGCGACGAAGCCGCGATCAAGAAGCGTGGGATGATCACCGAAGAGCACCCGATCTCCACCAAGGACGGGCTGCGGCTGTTCCTCACCCGCCGCGCCACCGTGCTGGGCGACACCGGCGAGCCGCAATATCTGATCAAGACCCACGAGGACGTCACCGATCGCCGGCAGACCGAGTCGCGCATGGCGCACATGGCCTACCACGACGGCCTCACCGATTTGCCGAACCGTGCCGCTTTCCTGCAGGCGTTGACCCAGATGATCGAGGCCTGCGAGGGCACCGGCGAGGAGTTCGCGGTTCTGTGCGTCGATCTCGACGGCCTCAAGGAGGTCAACGACGTCTTCGGCCATGCGCACGGCGACAAGCTCCTGGTCGAGGTGGCCCAGCGGCTCCAGGATTCCGCGCGCGGCGGCGTGGTGGCGCGCCTGTCCGGCGACGAGTTCGGCCTGATCATCGACGGCAAGCAGCCGGAGGCAGGCCTCGCGCTGGCGCAGCAGATCGGTGATGCCGTCGCCAAGGAATTCCAGATCGACGGCCGCCCGGTCCGCGCCGGTGTCACCACCGGCATGTCGATCTTCCCGCACAACGGCGCCGACGCCGCCTCGCTGCTCGCCAATGCCGGCGCGGCGCTGTTCCGCGCCAAGCAGAAATCGCGCGGCACGATCAGCCTGTTCCAGCCGGAGATGGACCAGCAGATCCGCGATCGCCGCGTGCTGCACCAGGACCTCTCGATGGCGATCAAGAATGGCGAGCTCTCGCTCGCCTTCCAGCCGCAGGGGACTGCTGGCCACAGCGTCGCCGAGAGCGAGATCATCGGCTTCGAGGCGCTGGCGCGCTGGCAGCACCCGGTGCGCGGCCAGGTCTCCCCGGCCGAATTCATCCCGATCGCGGAGGAAAGCGGCCTGATCGTCGAGATGGGCGAGTGGATCCTGCGCGAGGCCTGCCGCGAGGCCGCCTCCTGGCCGACGCCGCTTCAGGTCGCGGTCAACCTGTCGCCGGCGCAGTTCATGCACGGCGACGTGGTCGGGCTCGTCCATTCCATTCTGCTCGAGACGGGTCTCGCACCCGGCCGGTTAGAGCTTGAGATCACCGAGGGCGTGCTGATCGAGGACTTCGATCGCGGTCTTGCGCTGCTGCGCCGGCTCAAGGCGCTCGGCGTGCGCATCTCCATGGACGATTTCGGCAGCGGTTATTCCTCGCTGAGCTATCTCCAGGCGTTCCCGTTCGACAAGATCAAGATCGACCGCGCCTTCATCATCAATCTCGGCCGCAACCCGCAATCGGCGGCGATCGTGCGCGCGGTGATCGATCTCGGCCATGGCCTGGAAATGTCGATCGTCGCCGAGGGCGTCGAGACGTTGGAACAACTTGCCTTCCTCGCCGCGGAAGGCTGCGACGGCGTGCAGGGCTATCTGCTCGGCAAGCCCCTGCCGATCGGGAAATATGCCGGCCTCGTCGGTCGCGCCGAAGTCATGGAGCTTGCGCTCAAGACCGGTTAGTGATGGTGGGCGCTTCGTTCGCTTCCATTCGACGGCTTCATGGCGGATTACGACCTTGCGATCATCGGGGGCGGCCTGAACGGTGTCAGCCTCGCGCGCGATGCCGCCGGCCGCGGCCTGCGGGTCATCCTGTTGGAGCAGGGCGATCTGGGCGGCGCGGCGTCCTCGGCAACACCGCGGCTGATCCACGGCGATCTCTCGATGCTGGAACGGCGCGGCTTCCGACGGGTGCGCCGGGCGCTCGCCGAGCGCCGGACCTGGCTCCGGATCGCGCCGCATCTGGTTCGGCCGATGCGCTTCGTGATCCCGGCGCATTCCGACGAGCGCCCGCCATGGCTGCTGCGCCTCGGCCTGCTCCTCTACGACAGCCTCACCAGCCGGAGCGGCCTGCCTGCAACGGCGACCCTCGACATCACGCATCATCCGGTCGGCAACGCGCTGAAACGACCATTCGGCACGGCCTTCGAATATTCGGATTGCGTCGTCGACGATTCCCGACTGGTGGTGCTCACGGCACTGGATGCGGCCGAGCGCGGCGCCGTGATTCGGACTGGAGCGCGCTGTGTGCGTGCCGATCGAACCGACACATGGCGGCTCGCGGTGGTCGACCGCGGCCATCGCCACGCGATCACGGCCCGGGCACTGGCCAACGCCACCGGCGGCTGGACGTCGATGGTCGCCGAGACCGTGCTGCGGCAGCCGCAACCCGCCATGGCGGCGATGCAGATGAGCCAGATCATCGTCCCGCGGCTGTTCGATTCCGATAACGTCTACGTCTTCCAGAACAGCGATGGCCGGCTGATCTTCGCGAGTCCCCTCGATCGCGACTTTACGCTGATCGGCACAATCACGCACGATTTCACCGGCGATCCCGCGATCGTCGCGATGCGGGGGACCGACGTCGGCTATCTCTGTGAAGCGGCCAGTCGCTATTTCCGCGAGCGCGTCGCCCCGACCGACGTGGTGCGGGCGGTCTCCGGCGTCAACCTGACGCTTGCGTCCGCGCGCCAGCGTGACGGCACCACGCTGTTCCACGCGCGGCGGCGCAAGGCGCCGCTGATCACGATGTTCGGCGGCGACCTCACCACCTCGCGCCTCCGCGCGGAGCGCGCGGTGACGAAGTTGACGCCGTTCTATCCGATGTCGCCGCCCTGGACCGCAGGCGCGGCGCTGCCGGGCGGGGATTTCGCCTGGGACCGTTTCGACACCGAGGTCGATCTTGCGCGTGACCGCTGGCGCTTTCTCTCGGAGACGCAGGCCCAACGCTTCGTCGCGGCCTATGGCTCGCGGCTGCCGGCTGTGCTCGGTGAGGCGAAGACCCGCGACGATCTCGGCCCGGCCTTCGGGCCCGAGTTGACGGGCGTCGAGGTGCGCTATCTCATGACCCACGAATGGGCGCGTTTTCCCGAGGACATCCTGTGGCGCCGCTCCAAGCTCGGCCTGACAATGTCGGCGGAGGGATGCGATGCGCTGGCTGTGTTCATGGCGAATCCGACGTGAACGAACCGCCTCTAACCGGTTGAGTGAGGGACGATCGGCCGCTAGCGTGCGGCGGGATTGAGGTTGGCAGGGACCATGACTGACGAGTTGGCCAGAACAGACGCCGCTGCGGATCCGGTCGGAGAGACGCAGTTCGCGGCCAGCGAGCCGCTGCTGCGCATCGAGGGCGTCGCCAAGACCTTCGGGACGTTCCGGGCCGTCGACGGCGTGTCGCTCGACATCAAGACCGGCGAGTTCTTTGCGCTGCTCGGCCCCAGCGGCTGCGGCAAGACCACGCTTCTGCGCATGCTCGCCGGTTTCGAAGCGCCGGATCAAGGACGCATCCTGCTCGGCGGCAAGGACATCGCGCAGGCGCTGCCGCATGAGCGGCCGATCAACATGATGTTCCAGAACTACGCGCTGTTTCCGCACCTGTCGGTGCGCGACAACATCGCCTTCGGCCTGAAGCGCGCCGGCATGGCGCGCGCCGACATTGCCACGCGTGTGGCGGAGATGGTCGCGCTGGTGAAGCTCGACGGGCTCGAGAAGCGCAAGCCCGACCAGCTCTCCGGGGGGCAGCGCCAACGTGTGGCGTTGGCGCGTGCACTGGCGCGGCGGCCGCAGCTCCTTCTGCTCGATGAGCCGCTCGCAGCGCTGGACAAGAAGCTGCGCGAGAGTACCCAAGGCGAGCTGATGGAGCTTCAGCGCCGGCTCGGCATGACCTTCATCATCGTCACCCACGATCAGGAAGAGGCGATGACGATGGCGAGCCGGATCGGCGTGATGAGAGACGGCAAGCTCGCGCAGGTTGCTAGCTCGCGCGAACTCTACGAGGCGCCACGCTCGCGCTGGATCGCGGAGTTTGTCGGCGACGTCAATTTGTTCGACGCCGAGTCCAAATTGCGCGACGGTCATCGCCTGGTGATAGGCACGCGCGATGCGGGACCGCTGGTGGTGGCGGAGCCGCGCGAGCCGTTCGGCGAGGTCAGATTATCGGTTGCGATCCGCCCCGAAAAGGTCAAGCTCTCGCGCCGTGGTCCGGTGAGGGAAGCCGGTCATGAAACGGCGATCAACCAGCTCGACGGCGTGATTGCCGACATCTGCTATCTCGGCGGCACCACCACCTACAAGGTGAAGCTCGACGCCGGCGGGATGGTGCAGGCTTCGGTCGCCAACAGCGCGCGCCTCGACGTCGACGCCTACAGCCTGAACCAGCCTGTCGTCGCCTGGTTCACGCCCGACGACTGCGTGGTGCTGCCGTCATGAGCGCGCGCCGCATCTTCGCGCGACCGGCTCGCCTTGCCGCGATCGCGCCCTATGTCTGGATGGTGCTGTTCTTCCTGGTGCCGTTCGGCTTCGTGCTGAAGATCAGCCTGTCGCAGACGGCGATCGCGCAGCCGCCTTACGAGCCGGTGTTCGACCTGATGGCGGGATGGGGGGCGCTGAAGACCGCCTTTGCCGCGTTGTCGATCGACAATTTCAGGCTGCTCGTCTCCGACGACATCTACGTGTTCGCCTATGTGCGTAGCCTCACCGTCGCCGTCATTGCGACCGCGCTGTTGCTCCTGATCGGCTATCCCATCGCCTACGCCATGGCGCGGCTGCCGGCGCGCTGGCAGGCCGTGGCGATGGTGCTGGTGATCGTGCCGTTCTGGACCTCGTTCCTGATCCGGATCTATGCCTGGATCAACATCCTCCAGCACGACGGCCTGCTCAACCAGATCCTGCTGGCGCTGCATCTGGTCAGCCAGCCGGTGGTGTGGCTCTCCACCGACAGCGCGATGTATATCGGCATCGTTTATTCCTACCTGCCGTTCATGATCCTGCCGCTGTACGCCACGCTGGCCAAAATGGAGCCCGCGCTGGAGGAGGCCGCCTCCGATCTCGGCGCGCCGCGCTGGCAGGTGTTCTGGCTCGTCACCTTCCCGCTGTCGCTGCCCGGCGTCGGCGCCGGCGTGCTGCTGTGCTTCATCCCCATCGTCGGCGAGTTCGTCATTCCGGATCTCCTGGCCGGCTCCAATGCGCTGATGATCGGCCAGACCTTGTGGCTCGAGTTCTTCACCAACAAGGATTGGCCGGTCACCTCCGCCGCGGCCATCGTGCTGCTGCTGGTGCTGCTGGTGCCGCTGCTGCTATATGAACGGCTGCAGAAGCGGCAGCTGGAACAGGGGCGGTGAGGCGATGCGCAAAGTCTCCCGCCTGTCACGCTTCAACGTCGCCTCGCTCGCGCTGGGTCTGGCCTTCCTCTACCTGCCGATCCTGATCCTCGTCATCTATTCCTTCAACGCCTCGCGGCTGGTGACGGTGTGGGGCGGCTGGTCGCTGCGCTGGTATCACGAGTTTTTCAATGACCGTGCCATGATCGAGGCGGCCTGGATGAGCCTGCGCGTCGCGGTTTCGTCGGCGACCATTGCGACCCTGATCGGCACGCTCGCCGCATTGGCGCTGTCGCGCGGCGAGCGGTTCCGTGGCCGCACCCTGTTCTCCGGCATGCTCTATGCGCCGCTGGTGATGCCGGAGGTGATTACCGGATTGTCGCTATTGTTGCTGTTCGTGGCGCTGAACGCCGAGCGCGGCTTCTGGACGGTGACGATCGCGCACACCACGCTGACGATGTGCTTCGTCGCCGTCGTCGTGCAGTCCCGCCTCGGCTCGCTCGACCGCTCCTTGGAAGAGGCCGCGATGGACCTCGGCTGCGATCCCGTGCGCGCGTTCGTGGTCGTGACGCTGCCGCTGATCGCGCCCGCGATCGTCGCGGGCTGGATGCTCGCCTTCACGCTGTCGCTGGACGATCTCGTGATCGCGAGCTTCACCACCGGACCGGGCTCGGCGACGCTGCCGATCCGGATCTATTCGGAGGTGCGGCTGGGCGTGAAGCCCGAGATCAACGCGATCTGCACGCTGGTGATCGCCTTGATCGCGGCCGTCATCGTGATCGCCTCGCTCGCCTCGAAACTGTCGAGCTCGCAGGGCGAGAGCGCGGCGGCGCTTTAGACGGGAGGCATCGTGACATTCACCTACCAGGTGCTCGTCCACACGCCGCTCTGGGTCTTCGCGTTGTTCGCCTATCTGGTCTGGCAGGGCATCAAGGCGATGCAGCCGCGCAGGACGCCGATCTGGCGTGCGCTGATCGTGCCGGTCGTGTTCATCGTCTGGGGCGTCTCACGGATCGGCTCTGGACATCAGGACGGCACGTGGCCACTGGTCGCCTGGATCGCGGCGGCACTGGTGCTGCTGCCGCTCGGCGTGCTGACGCCGCGTCCGTTCGATGTCGATCACACGACCGGGGAGATCATTCGTCCCGGCAGCGCGTTTGCGCTGGTCCGCAATCTCGTCGTGTTCTCTCTGCAGTACACAGTTGGCGTGATCACGGCGATCAATGCCGGCGATCGCGCGCTGGCCTTCATCGCCGGCCGCGCGATTTCGGGCGCGACCGCGGGCTATTTCATCGGCTCGACGATCGCGCTTCTGATCGCGTATCGCCGCAAGAGCGCGGCCGATGTTTAGGACTTCACCGCACCTGCCGTGAGCCCGCCCACCATGTAGCGCTTGAAGGCGTAATAGACCGCGGCCGGCGGCAGCGCGTAGATGAAGCCGGTGGTCATCAACAGCTCCCACGGCGAGTCGTCGGCGGCGAGGAAGTTGCCGAGCGCGACCGGCAGTGTGATGTCGGTGTCCTTGGACAAGAGCAGGAACGCGTAGAGATATTCGTTCCAGGCCAGCAGCACGGCATAGGTGCCGATCGCGACCAGCGAGGGCATCATCAGCGGCACATAGACCAAGCGGAACAGCTGCAGCGTGGTCGCGCCGTCCATCACGGCGGCCTCGTCGAGCTCGACCGGCAGCTTGTCGGACGCCTGCTTCAGCACCCAGATCGCATAAGGCGAGGCGATCGTCACCATGGCCAGGATCAGCGACCAGTGATTGTTGAGCAGGCCGTAAGTGCCCATGGTGCGGTACATCGGCACGGCGAGGAACGCCGCCGGGATGAAGTAGGTGAACAGCGCGAGATTCATCACCCAGCGGCCGCCCGGCACCTTAAGCCGCGAGATCGAGAATGCGGCGGCGGTCGCGATGAACAAGGTCAGCGCGCCGGCGGCCAGTGCGATCACAGTCGAGTTCCAGAACTGGATCCAGAAGTCGCGCAGGAAATAGTGCTCCTGGTAGAACACGATGTGAAAGTTGTGCAGCGTCGGATGATCCGGCCACAGCTTGCCCGAGAACGCGTCCTCCTTCGGCGAGATCGCGAAGAGGAACATGTGGTAGATCGGAATCATGGTCCAGATGAAGACCGGGATGCCGATCAGCAGGAGCTTGGCTTCGGTGCCAACTTCGCGGAGGGTGGGAAGCTTCATCGCGACAACCGTTTCATCATGAAGTACATCAGCGGCAGCACGAACGGTATCGCGCAGACGATGGAGGCCATCGCAAGCGAGAGCTGGTCGAGCCGGAGATAGCGGATGCCGAGCGTCGACAGCACATGCGTGAGGTCGGCCGGCCCGCCGCCGGTGAGCAGATAGACGCTGTTGAAGTCGCCGAGCGTCCAGATCATCGAGAGCAGCGTGCAGGTGACGTAGAGCATCTGCATCGACGGCCAGGTGATGAAGCGGAATTTCTGCCACGGACTGGCGCCGTCGACTTCGGACGCCTCGTACAGATCCTGCGGGATCGCGAGCCGCCCGGTCAGCAGGATCAGCGTCCAGAACGGCAGCGACTTCCAGATATGCACGGCGATCGCCATGGTCAGCGCGACCGTCGGGTCGTTCAGCCAGTTCGGGCCGTCATCGCCGGTGAGGGAGAAGATGAAATGGTTGACCATGCCCCATTCCGGATTGAGCATGAAGCGGACCGACAGGATGGTCGGGATCGACGGCACCGCCCAAGGCAGGATGAAGATCACCGACAGCCATTTGATCCAGGGGCGCTGCTGCGCGAAGAAGCCGGACAGGAACAGCGCGATCAGCATCTTCACGTTGATGCCGATGACCAGGAAGATCAGCGTGTTGACCGCGGCGCGCGCGAAGATCGGGTCGTTGTACAGAGCGACATAGTTCGCCGGATTGCGCGCCAGCCACAGGCCGTAGCCGACGGGATAGACGACGAAGGCCAGGAAGACGAGTAGATAGGGCACAAGCAGCAAGATGCCCCAGACCTGCTGCGTGGTCAGGCGCGCCGATAGGGGAGGGGCCGGAATTGTGTCTGAGCCGGAAAGTGTGATCGCCATATCGCATACCCACCGAAAGCAACCGGTCGCGGAGAGCCGCGACCGGTATTAGCATATACCTTATTGCAGTCCGGGATCAGCCCGCGACCGCCTTGATGCGAGCGATCAGCTCGTCGACCGCCTTGTCCACCGGCACCTTCTCGCTGACGACGCGGTTCATCGCCTTGGCCCAGACGTTCTCGTTGTTCAGGATGGTGAACTTCCAGTTCTTGGTGAAGTCGAACGGGGCGGTGCCGCCCTTGAACTGCGCGTAGACCGCCTTGCGATGCCGGTCGGCCTGCCAGAACGGGCTCTCCTGGCTTTCCTTCGTCACCGGGAACCAGCGGCCGAGCGCACCCTCGATATAGGGCCGGACGTTCTCTTCCTGGAGCAGGAAGGCGATGAACTGCTTGGCCTCGGCCTTGTTCTTGGCCACGGAGAAGACCAGTCCGGTCTTGACGTCCGAGCGGTAGCGGATCGTCGAACCGTCCGGAGCCTTCGGGAAGGACGCAGTGATAATGTCCTCGCCATAGGCCTTCTTGCCGGCTTCGCGCTGCTCGGGCGTGAGCGCCTGGTTCTGGGAGTCCTCGAACCACTTCGCCGCGATCGAGATCGTGAAGTTGTGGGTCATCACGATGGTCTTGTTGTGGAACGCGACGTTGTTGTCGGGATCCTTCCAGGTCGTCGAGGACGGCGGGGTGCAGCCCTTGATGTAGGTGTCGGTGTAGTCCTTCATCGCCTTGATCAGGTTCTCGCGGACCTTGGGATCGTCGACCGTGAGCTTGCCGTCGTCGTCGACCAGCTTGACGTGATAGGCATCCATGAAGGTGTAGAACGACTGGAAGGCGTCGGTGGATTCCACGCCCATCGGCTGGCCGACGCCGTAGACGCGCTGGCCCGTCGCCTTGCGGATCCCCGGTTGCACCTTGTCGCACCAGAACGTCCAGTAGCCTTCCCAGTCGGTCGGGATGTCGGCGAGCTTGAAGCCGGCCTTCTCCAGCATGTCGTTCCAGATCTCGACATGCATGCTCTGCTGCTTCAGCGGGAAGCCGTAATAGGCCTTCTTCTTGGTGACGTCGTTATAGAGGATCGACGCATCCAGCGTGTTCTGCACGAACCGATCCTTGATCGGCTCCATGATGTCGGAGAGGTCCTCGAGCCTGCCTTCGTAGGCCCACTTGCCCTGCACCTGCACGTCGTAGGTGTCGGAATAGGCAACATCGGGCACGGTGCCTGAATCGAGTGCGGCGACCGTCTTCGGAATCATGTCCTGGATCGCGTACTGCGACAATTCGACCTTGATGCCGGTCTTGGCTTCGAACTTCTTGATCGTATCGAGCAGCGCGTCGTCTTCGGAGCGGTAGAAGCCCTTGCCCCACCAGACCGTAATCGTCTTCTGCTGCGCAAATGCGGGTGCAGCGGCTGCAAACAGCCCGGCCGCAGCGACCGCCAGTGATACTGCGCCAATAACCTTGGATTTCACGTTTTTCTCCCTCAAACGGCCGGTGTTTTTAACCGGTCGTATAAAACACTAGCGCATGGCCGTGGTACGATCTAGCGGCTTCTTGTCAGACATAGGTCGTGGGGTGTCGGGCGAGAGGAGATGCTTAATGCGCGCATCGATCCAATCGCTGCATCAATTCGCCCTGATCAATTCTGCGTCGATCGGCTGGTGCCGCTTGATCGCCGTCCTCAGTTGGACTTCGCGCCCTTGGCGTTCTCCGCTGTCGGCGCTTCGGCCGGTGCGGGACGTTTTCCGGTCCCCGTGATACGCTCGATCGCGGAGCGCACCGCGTCGCCCGGCTTGCGGTCTTTCAGCATGTCGAGCAGGGGCGCTGAGGCCGGCGAGCGGCGGATCAGGCTTTCCGGGTCGGGGAACACCAGGGGATCGTCCCAGGGGCCCTGCACGACGAAGGGCAATTCGAACCCCGACGCGCTGTTGAGGCTGGCCACGCCCTTCATGTCGTATTCGCGCGTCGGCACCGAGGCGGTGCCGGTCATCGTGATCTTCGCCGCAGGTCCCTCGACGCGGATGTCCTCGGCGGTGGCCACGCCATCGGAGAACTTCACCGCGATAGTGAGATTGTCGTAAGGGGTGGAGCCGTTGCGGAAATTGCCGCCGCCGGACAGCGGCCGCCGCTCGAGCCGCTTCAGGAGCTGCTCGGCATTGAAGCCCGCGATCGCACCGTCATGCCCGGTCACGGTGGCGCTGCCGTCGAGCGACTGCACGAGGCCGAACGGGCTCGAGCCGGACGCGAGGAGCGAGACGTTGATGTTGCCGCGCCCGGACAGCTTGTTGATACCGAACAGCTCGGAGGCGCAGGCCTGAAGGTCGACGTCGGTGAACTGGAACTGCGCCTTGATGTCGGCGACGGTGTCGGAGCGCGCGATGCCGAACGAGCCCTTGGCGATGCCGCCATAGACTTGGGCCTCGCCGACCGAGAGCGCCAGCGTGCCGTTGCGCAGATTCGCGCCGATCGCGGTGCGGCCGAGTTTCGACGCCCCGACCGTCAGCTTGGCTGCCGACAGGCGCATGTCGAGGTCGGTGGTCGAGAGGGCGTTGAGGTCGAACAGCTGCCTGTTCCAGTCGCGCGCGCCGCTCGCGAGCAGGCGGAAGGTCGAGATGTAGGGTGTGAAGTCGAGCGCGTCGGCTGCGAGCGTCGCCTGCAGCGTCTGCCGGCCGTTATTGGCGTAGGTCATCACGCCCTCGGCGGTGTTGCCGTCGAGCTCGACATTGACGTTGGTGAGCGCGATCGAGGCGCCGACGACATTGGCCCGCGCCTTCAGCGCGAAGCGGCCGAAGCCGCCGCTGGCGGGCTGCGGCTGGCCGGTCCAGCGCAGCGCGTTGCGCAAGGACGGGCTGTCGATGGTGAGCGTGCCCTCCATCATCGGGCTGGTGCGGTTGGCGACGCTGCCGTCGAAGGCGAGCTTGAGCGGTGCGCTCGCGATCCGCGCCTTCAACCCCGAGCGCTCGCCGGAGAGCGCGGCGACGAAATCGGAAAAGCTGATCGAGCCGTCGACCCGTTCGCCGCGCCAGTCGAACTGTCCGGTCGCGGCGAAGGAGCGCGAGATCGAGGGCCAGGCCAGCGACAGGTCGATGTCCTCGAATTTCTCGGTGCCATGCGTGGCAGCGTCCTCGTAATCGAGCACGCCGTCCTGGATCCGGATCTCGGAGAACGACACCTGATTCTCGGCGCCGGGCTTCATGGTGCGCGCGATGGTCTGGATGAACGGGGTCCAGTTGCTTTCGCCGTCCGGCTTCAGGCTGACATGGATGCGCGGCCGCAGCAGCGTCAGGTCGGCGATCTCGAACCGTTGCAGCAGCAGCGGCAGCAGCCGCAGGTTCGCGGTGAGCACGTCGACATGGAGCGCGGGATCGCTGGTGCCGCCGCCCTTCAGGCCGACGTCATGGAAGGAGATGTAGCTTGCCGGCAGCACCGAAATGTCGATCGCGCCTGCGACATTGACCTCGAGTCCGGTGACATCGCGGATCTGCGTTTCCACCGCCTTGCGCAGTGCGTCGCGATTGATGAGCCATGAGGTCGCGATCAGGGCGATCAGCGCCACGCCGAGCAGCGCCGCGATCGGCGTCCCGAGGCGCTTCATTCCTTGGGCCATGGTCAATGGCATGTCCTGATCGGGTTGGTCGCTGGAGCCAGAAGGCGGGCCGGGAAACCTGCGCGCCCCCATGCCCAAGACCTATTGTGTTAAGTGCCGCAACTTGATGGGTTTTCTTGTCGCTTTCAAGGCCGCGGGAACGGTTGCGCCCACGGCTTGGGCAGCTTCTATCACCCAGGGGCGGAGCGGAGAACCCCGTATCATTGACGGCTTCGGACGATTTCGCCTAATAATCGCCGCCACTAAGGCGCGACGCCTGCAAGCCGAAGGTTCACTCGAAGGTTATTTGCATGAACAAGGTCTATCCCGACGCCAAGTCGGCTCTCGAGGGCGTTCTGAAAGACGGCATGATGATCATGTCGGGCGGCTTCGGCCTCTGCGGCATCGCCGAGACGCTGTCGGACGCGATCCGCGACTCCGGCGTCAAGGACCTGACGGTGGTTTCGAACAATGCCGGCGTCGACGGCATTGGCCTCAGCCGCCTGCTCGAAACCCGCCAGATCAAGAAGATGATCTCGTCCTATGTCGGCGAGAACAAGCTGTTTGCCCAGCAATTCCTCGCCGGCGAGCTGGAACTCGAATTCAATCCGCAGGGCACGCTGGCCGAGCGCATTCGCGCGGGCGGCGCCGGCATTCCGGCCTTCTACACCAAGACCGGCGTCGGCACGCTGATCGCCGAAGGCAAGGAAGTGAAGGAATTCGACGGGCAGAAATACCTGATGGAGCGCGGCCTGTTCGCCGACCTCGCCATCGTGCACGCCTGGAAGGGCGACACCGCAGGTAACCTCATCTACCGCAAGACCGCGCGCAACTTTAACCCAATGATGGCGACCGCCGCTAAAGTCACTGTGGCCGAGGTCGAGCATTTGGTTCCGGCCGGCGAACTCGATCCCGACCACATCCACACGCCCGGTCTTTTCGTCAAGCGCATCGTCGAGGTCGGAACGGCCAAGAAGCGCATCGAATTCCGCAACACCCGCCCGCGCACCGCCGCTTAAGCGTATCAGGAGAACCACATGGCCTGGACCCGTGAACAGATGGCTGCGCGCGCCGCGAAGGAATTGCGTGACGGCTACTACGTCAACCTCGGCATCGGCATCCCGACGCTGGTCTCGAACTACATCCCGGACGGCATGGACGTCAGCCTCCAGAGCGAGAACGGCATGCTCGGCATGGGCCCGTTCCCCTATGAGGGTGAAGAGGACGCCGATCTCATCAACGCCGGCAAGCAGACCGTGAGCGAGCTGCCGTCGACCTCGTATTTCTCGAGCGCGGATTCCTTCGGTATGATCCGTGGCGGCCACATGGATCTGTCGATCCTCGGTGCGATGCAGGTGGCCCAGAACGGCGATCTCGCAAACTGGATGATCCCCGGCAAGATGGTCAAGGGCATGGGCGGCGCGATGGATCTCGTCGCCGGCGTCAAGCGCGTGGTCGTTGTGATGGAGCATTCGGCGAAGGACGGTCCAAAGCTCCTGAAGCAGTGCAATTTGCCGCTGACCGGCGAGCGCGTGGTCGACATGGTCGTGACCGATCTGGCCGTCTTCACCATCGACAAGCACGGCAACGGCGGTATGGCGCTGATCGAGCTCGCCGACGGCGTCTCGCTCGACGAGGTCAAGGCCAAGACCGAAGCCGAATTCCGCGTCGCACTGAAGAACACGTAAGGTTTTCGCGAAGGGGGCGCGCATGACGATACGGTCTGCGCGTCCCGAAGACGCCGATTTCATCGCGCAAACCATCCTGTCATCGCAACGCGGCTACCGGCCGCGCGGCTGGTTCGACGTTGCGCTCGGTTTGCCGGAGGCGCAGTGCCGCGAGTTCGTCGCGCGCATCGTGGTCGCGCGCGCGGTGTCGATGTGGCACGTCTCGGAATTTCTGGTCGCCGAGATCGATGACAAGCCTGCGGCTGCCTTGTGTGCGCTACCGGCGGACGGCACGGGACCAGCAGCTTGGCGTGCCATCGAAGAGATCGCTGCCGCGACCGGGCTCGCCCCGCCTGAGCTTGCCGCCATCCGCCAACGTGGCGGCTACACGCGCGCCTGCTGGGTTCAGGGCGGTGAGGGCGATTGGATGATCGAGTATGTCGCGACTGATCCCGCCTATCGTGGTCGCGGTCTCGCGCAGTCGCTGATCGCGCATGCGCTGGAGAAGGGGCGGGCGGCTGGATTTGCCCGGGCGACAATATCGTTCCTGATCGGCAACGAGCCCGCCGAGCGCGCTTATGCCAAGGCCGGCTTTGTCCTTGCCGAGGAGAAGCGCGATCCTGCCTTCGAGGCGATCATCGGTGCGCCGGGCTTTCGCATGTTCGCGCGGGCGATGTGAATTCCCGGCGTCGTGCTGGCGAGGCCATGACGCTACGATCACTCACGACCTCGCCGCCCACGTCTTGCTCCACCGCGCCGATACGCTGGCGACCCAGGACGTTTCCTCTCGCACCAGGCGGAAGCCGAGATTGGCAGGCGGTACGCCTTGCGCGCAGCCGCCGGCGCGGGCGTCGCGGATGAAATCCGTGACATAGGCGCGGTGGGCACCTTCGGCGACGCGCACGCCGCAGTTCACGGTCGGTTTGCCGGTATTGCCGGCCGCGTCGGTGCGCGAGCGCACGAAGCAGGTCGAGGTCCACTCCCAGACATTGCCGGCGAGATCTTCGACGCTGTGCTCGTTTGAACCGAACTTGCCGAAGGGATAGGCGGTCGTGTCGAAGAGGTCGCGCTCGGATTCACGCTCGTAGCGACCGATCCAGCGCTTCGATGGATCTGCTGCGTCCACCGGAAGGCCGTCATCTCTGAATCTGGAGCCGGCCGCAAAAGCCCATTCCGCGTCGCTCGGCAGGCGGTAGCTGTGACCGGTCTTGCGCGAGAGCCAACCCGCATACGCCTCGGCATCGTGCCAGCTCACCTGCAATGCGGGTCGATCGGAGGCGATGGCCACGCCGCGATCAAGCGCGCGGCAAGCTCCCTCCCGCACGCAAATCTGATAGTCGGATGACGAGACCTGATGCCGCATGATGTGCAGCGGCCTCTCGAAGCGCATCGCGCGCAGCGGCGCTTCCGCTTGCTGTCCGGCACGCGTGAAATCGCCGGCCTCGCGATAGGACAGGCTGCCTGGCGCGACCCTGACGATGGCGGGCTCCATCGCGGTGCCGTGGGTCCCAATGTCCGATACCAACGGCGCCACCGCGATCGGCCCTGCAAGCCCGGCGGCGCAGGCGAGTAGCAGTTTCAGCTTGAATGCGATCAGCATGGTCATCCCCCCAAGGAAGAAGGGGGCCGGTTATCACCGGCCCTCATCACGTCTAGTTGGTGTTGGGGGGTGGGATATCGGCAGGAGCCTTCACCTGCGTCATCAGATCGTCGTTCCATTTGCCTTCGACCTTGAAGTGCGCGGTGGCGCCGAGGTCGGCGGCCTCGATCAGATTGTGCGTGACATAGGCGTAGATGCCGGGCTGCATGAACTTGTACAGCGCAGCGCCCGCCGAGCCGCCGCGGATGAACCAGGTCTCGAGCCCCGTCTCCGGCGCGTTGGAGAACTTGCCGGTCTCCCAGACATAATCGCCATGGCCGCCGATCAGATGCGGACGGCTGTCGCGATTGGCCTGCGAATGCACGATCAGCACGTTCTCGCCGACATTGGCGGTGAGCGCATTTTTGCCGGTGAGCGCGCCGACCTTGCCGTTGAACACCACATGGGAGGGGATCAGCTTCTTCATCACCTCTTCGGTCTCGGTGAAGGCTTCGCCCGGCGATTCATAGGACTTGAAATTGCCCTTGTCGTCGCGCGGCACGTACATGTCCTGCTCGCCGACATAATAGACCTTGTCGTATTTCAGTGCGTGGCCCTTGCCGTCGTTGAGGCCGTCACGCGGCAGCACCATCACGGCGCCGTTCATGCCGGAGACGACGTGCCAGGGGATCATCGGGCCGCCCGGTGCGCAATGGTAGACGAACACGCCGGTCTTGGTCGCCTTCCAGCGCAAGACGACCTGCTCGCCGGGATTGACCAGCGTGAGCGCACCGCCGCCGAGCGCACCGGTCGCGGAATGGAAGTCGATGTTGTGCGGCATGGAGTTGGATGCGGGATTGACCAGCGTCGTTTCGACGTAGTCGCCCTCGTGCACGACCATCATCGGACCCGGCATCGAGCCGTTGAAAGTCATCGCCTGGAAGGTGGTTCCCTTCTCGTCGATGACGACTTTCTTCTCCTCGATCGTGAGCGTGAATTCCACGATCTTGGGGCCCTGCTTGGTCGCTTGCTCATGCGCGTGCACGAACGGCGGAGCGACCAGCTCGACCTTCTGGCGCGGCAGTTTGAGATCGTCGGCAGCCAAGGCGGGTGTCGCCAGCATCAAGGCGGTGGCGGCGGCGCTGATCAATGCGGCTCGGCGGGTGAACATCGGAAGCATCCTTCATCTGAAATGGTCTTGATGACGGAATGCAGTGTGCGCCGATCGCGGCAACCGTGTTTGTGCTGCAACAAGCTTTTGCCGAATTCGCCTCCGGTAAAATCCTCGGGAGTTTTCGAAGACCGCATCGGCGATACGAAAGACGCGGTGGTGCGCGACGTCAGCCGCATCGAGCGCAAATCGCTCGCACTTCAGTTACGTGTATTGCGGATGGATTGTTCTCGGCTAGAGCAACTGGATCGCAATCCAGACCGTGCCCCAAACCGCGAGCGACAACGCGGCCAAGACGGCGGCCGAGATGACCATCACGCGTATCAGGTGGCTGGCGCCAACGGCAGGCGTGGAGGGGACCGGACGAAAATCGTCGAAGCGCGGGATATGGCCGCGAACGCCGGTGAGCCACAGAACGAGATCGAGCGCGAACGACGCCATAACCTATCTCCAGAGGGCAATAATCAAATGTCACCATGGCTCCGATCCCGTGCTGGGACTTTGAGCGAGCGCAAGGTTTCGCATCTGAAAACGGGTAATTTCGTGCCATCCGGGATGCGCCGCCCCGCTGCGCAGCATTGATTGACGAATGGGTAAGATATGAGGGCCGATCTTGCGACGAGCTACGGCGAAGAACGACTGCCACGCTACACGAGCTACCCGACCGCGCCGCATTTCTCGCCGGCGATTGGCGAGGGTGCCTACGCCCAGTGGCTGGCGGAGCTCCCGGCGGCGGCCAGCGCGTCGCTTTATCTGCACGTGCCGTTCTGCCGCGAGATGTGCTGGTATTGCGGCTGCCATACCCAGATCGTTCGTCGAGACGGTCTCATCGCGGCCTATCTGCGTACGCTGCGCAGCGAGATCGCGCAGGTGTCCGAGACGATCGGCCGGCGCATCAAGGTCGAGCACATCCATTTCGGTGGCGGCACCCCGACGATCATGGCGCCGGAGGCTTTTGCCGAGTTGATGGCGGCGATGCGCCAAGCCTTCTTCGTGCTGCCGTCGGCCGAGATTGCGGTCGAGATCGATCCCCGCACGCTGACGGCCGACATGGTCGAGGCCATGCGGCTCTCGGGGGTCAATCGCGCGAGCCTGGGCGTGCAGAGCTTCGACCCTGTCGTGCAGCGCGCGATCAACCGTGTGCAGAGTTTTGAACAGACGGCTTCCGTCGTCGACATGCTCCAGCGCGCCGGCATCAACGGGATCAACTTCGATTTGATCTACGGACTGCCGCACCAGACCGTTGCCTCGTGCCTGGATACGGTGCGACGTTCGCTCGAGCTTGGGCCCGACCGCTTCTCGGTGTTCGGCTACGCGCATGTGCCTGCTTTCAAGAAGCACCAGCGCATGATCAACGAGGCCGTGCTGCCCGACGGCCTTGCGCGCCACGACCAGGCCTGCGCGATCGCCAATGCGTTGAAGGAGGCCGGTTATGTGCAGATCGGGCTCGATCATTTCGCGCGGCCGGACGATTCCATGGCTGTGGCCTTCGAGCAACGCACGCTGCGGCGCAATTTTCAGGGCTACACCACCGACAAGGGCGAAGTCCTGCTCGGCTTCGGCGCGAGCGCGATCGGACATTTGCCGCAGGGCTATGTCCAGAACGAGGTCCAGATCGGCGCATATGCGCAGAGCATCGCCGCGGGTCATTTGGCCACCGCTAAAGGCTATGGGCTCACCGACGACGACCGGCTGCGCGCCGACATCATCGAACGCATCATGTGCGAGTTCAGCGCCGATCTCGGCGATATCTGCGCGCGTCATGGCGCAGAGGCCGGGGCAATGCTGAAATCGGCATCGCGTCTGAAGCCGCTGATCTCCGACGGCGTCGTGAGACTGGACGGCGACCGCATCGCAGTCGCAAAGGACTCGCGCTTTCTCGTGCGCAGCGTCGCAGCCGCGTTCGACGCGCATCTGGATCCCGCGAAGCAGTTGCACAGCCGGGCGGTGTGAGATCACCTTACCGTCATGCCGGAATGACGGGCCAGCTTGCGCTTCGACAAAGAGACTCGCGCCCGCTCCGCTATCGTGGTTTCGGAACGGAGTTGTTGTCCATGCCTTTTGGATCCGACGATCTGGTCGATGACATCATGCGCACGGCGCCGCACACGATCCGCGTGTTTCTCGCCTTCAGGATGGCTTGCGTTGGCTGTCCGATCGCAACCTTCCACACGGTCGATGACGCCTGCCGCGAGCACGGCATCGATCGCGACAAATTCCTCGCCGCGCTGTGCGACCGCGTGCCGGCGTGAACCGGTCTGGAATTCGCGCGGGCCGCGTGCGGATTCCCGGGTGAGGGGCGCTTTCGCCGTAAGCGGAAGCACCCTTCACCCCTGGCTTCACGCCGCGCCGCTGTCGGGGCTCCGCTCCGCGAGCACGACGATCCCATGCGGATCGCGCAGGATGATGCGCTGACGGCCGCTCTCGACCAATCCCTGCTGTTCCCAGCCGCTCAGGATGCGGCTCACGGTGTGCAGCGTGGTGCCGGTCATCTGCGCGATGTCCTGGCGGCTGATCGGGAAATCGATCTCGATGCCGTGGTCGAGCTTCTTGCCGGATTGTTTGGCGAGGCGCAGCAGCGCATGAGCGACACGCTGCTCGACCTGCTGGGTCGACATTTCCAGGATCCGGGTGTGGCTCTCCTGGAGCCGCGTGCCGACGGTCTGGAGCGTGTTGGCGGCAAGCGAGGGAAATCGCTCGACCAGTCGCGGCCATGCCGAGGTCGGCCAGATCAGTGCGACGCTGTCGTCGACCGCGATCGCCGTGGCCGGATAGCGCGCGGCACCGATCGCCATCGCGAGACCGAACGTTTCGCCCGGCGCGACATAGCGCACCACGATCTGCTCGCCGGTCGGTGTGGTCTTGGCCGCGCGAACATGGCCGTGCAGCAGCAGGAAGAAGGATTGCGCGTCCGCGCCCTGCTCAAAAATGGCGCTGTTCTTGGGATAGCGCACTGAGCGGGCTTCGCGCAGGATCTCCTCGAGGTCCTCCGGTTTGACACCCCCAAACAGCGGCAAATGCGCAACCAGCGATGTGTCGACCTTGGCCATTCTGCCTCCTTGGCGCTGGAAGTGTGATGACACCTGCAATCGTCAGGGTGTTTGCGATAGCTCAAAAACGACCCGGCCGGACGGCAGTATTTTTCCAGGCGACGATTTGAATCGACTGGAGTTGACCCATGGCTGGCGTCCGATCCCGCAACTTTGAGGGCTGGCCGCTGTTTGCGAACAGCTTTCGGCCCTTTTTCCTGCTTGCCGCCATCCAGGCAGGGCTTTCGATCCTGGCATGGCTGCCGATGTTCTATGGCGAATTGTCGGTGAGCTCCGCTTTCGCGCCGCGCGACTGGCACGTCCATGAGATGCTCTACGGCTTCCTGCCGGCGGTGATCACGGGATTCCTGTTCACGGCGATCCCGAACTGGACCGGGCGGCTGCCGATCCAGGGGACGTCCTTGGCCGCGCTGGTGGCGGTCTGGCTCGCCGGTCGGGTCGCGGTGACGCTGTCTGCCGATATCGGCTGGGCGTTTGCGCTTGCCGTCGATGCCGCCTTCCTGACGCTGGTCGTCGCTGCTGCAACGCGCGAGATCATCGCCGGCGGCAACTGGCGCAACCTTCCTGTGGTGGTGCTGGTGCTCGTGTTGCTCGCAGGCAATGTCGCCTTCCATCTCGAAGCGCATTACGCGGGTGCGGCCGATGTCGGCATCCGCGTCGGCATCGGCGTGGTCGTTGTGATGATCTCGCTGATCGGCGGCCGCATCATCCCGAGTTTCACCCGAAACTGGCTGGTCAAGTTCAACCCCGGCCGCCTGCCGGTGCCGTTCGGGCGTTTTGACGGTGTGGTGATCGGGTGCAGCGCAATTGCGATCATCGCGTGGATCGTCGCGCCCTTGAGTACGGTTACCGGGGCGGTGATGGCGCTGGTGGGTGTGCTGCACCTGGTGCGGCTTGCGCGCTGGGCCGGTGATCGCACCTTCCGCGAGCGGTTGCTCCTGATTCTCCATGTCGGCTATGTCTTCGTGCCGCTTGGCTTCCTCCTGCATGCTTTTGCCGTCTTCGGCGCGTTGCCGCCGAGCGCGGGCATCCACGCCTGGATGGCGGGAGCGGCCGGAACCATGACGCTCGCGGTGATGACCCGTGCGAGTCTCGGCCATACCGGACAGGCGCTGACGGCGTCGCCGGCGACACAAGCCATCTATGCCGCGATCATCGTCGCGGCGCTGGCGCGGGTCGCGGCGGTGGTTTGGCCGGCGCACAGCGATGCGTTGCTGCACCTTGCCGCGTGCGGCTGGATCGTTGCGTTCCTCGGCTTTGCCATCGCGTTCGGTCCGCTGCTCGCCGGCAGCCGTCGCCGCGCCCTCGCCATCATGGGCGTGCCCGTCCCGGCACGCTGAATTCAAGCCGCGGTCGCCGCGGTCAGGGATTCCAGCGGCCGGACGCCTTTGCGCCATGCGGTGATTGTGCAGCCGAAATGGCCGCGGAACCAGCGGGCCATGGCGCTCTGTGCGGAGAAGCCGAGCTGCACGGCGATGTCGGCCAGCGGTCGGCCGGGGTCGTCGATCAGCTGGACCGCGAGATCGGCGCGCTGCGCGTCGAGGATGGCCGAGAAGCTGGTGCCGGCTTCGGCGAGATGGCGGTGGATGGTGCGGCGGGTGCAGGCGAGGTGCTCGGCCACGCGCTCGACCGTGCAGTCGCCGCCGGCGAGCAGGAGACGCACGACCTCGTCGACCTTCTCCTCCCAGCTTGCCGGCCGCGTCTCGATCGCCTCGATCCGCTTGCGCAGATAGCTCGCGATCAGCGGATGCGCGCTCGGGATCCGGCGCTCCATGTCGTGTGCCGACAACAGGATCGAATCGTCCTCCGCATTGAAGGTCACACGGCAGCCGTAGAACTCGCGGTAGCGCTTGCGGTCGAGCGGCGGTGGGTAGTGCAGGTGAACTTCCTGCGGCCGCCAATCGCTGCCGAACAGCGACTGGATGATGCGGTGGACGCTGCCGAGCGCCATGTCGATCGACTGGCGCGGCGCGGTCGGCTGTCGGCCGCGCAGGTGCAGCGTGACGGTGACGGTCTGCTTGTCGCGGGTGACATCCAGCTTCATGCCGTCGTGATGGATCGGGATGAAGCGCGAGAAGGCTTCGATGGCTTCACCAACGGTCGCCTGTTCGCGCACGATCAGGCCGACTGCGCCGAAATTGGTCAGCCCGCCGCGCTCGGCAAGCCGCAAGCCGAAATCTTCGGCTCCGGACGCCTCTGCCGACATTTCGAGCAGGCGGCGCAGGCCGGTGACGGCAATGGGCGTATCGGGCTTGTCGAGGCAGGCCAGCGGCAGCCTGACCTTGCGCATCATTTGTTTGGGGTCGAGCCCGACCGACCGGGCGACCTCCGGGTAATAGCTCAAGCCTGCGCTACGAATGAGGTCGGTCATGCGACCCGTTCCTGTCAGCCATCCCGCAGATGTCCCGAAATGTAAAGTTTATGTCCCGATCCGTCAAATCCGGGAACCGGGTGGAACATACATAAGTGAAACCGAAGCACGGGCGTGAATGCCGTGCATATGACGGCGCGGCGCGACGAGGCCCCGCTGCTGTCTCGGACCATTTGACCAAAGACATTGCTGGATCGGAATTATGCCGGGGAACATGCTTTCCAAGGGTGAGGTATTCGTCATCGACACCGATGCCGCCTCCCGCGAACAATTGTCCACCGCGCTCCAACAGAGCGCATACAACGTGATCTGCTTCGCCGACGGCGCGTCTCTGCTCTCGGAGGCCAAGGCGCGGATGCCGGCCTGCGTGCTGCTGGAGATGCCGCCCGATCGCTCCGGTCTCGACGTGCTCAAGCGCCTGCGCGAGGAAAACTGCATGGCGCCGGTGCTGGTGACCGCGACAAACGGCAGCATCGCCATGGCGGTTGATGCCATCAGGAGCGGTGCGGCCGACTTCATCGAGAAGCCGTTCCGCACCCGCGACATCGTCGACCGGATCGATGCCGCCATCGACGAGTTCGCACAGCCCGGCTCCAGCCGGCAGCGCTGGCTGCCCGGCTGCGAACCCCTGACCGCGCGAGAGGGCGACGTGCTCGAGCATCTCGCCGCCGGCCTGACCAACAAGGAGATCGCTCGGCGCATGCATCTGAGCGCACGCACGGTCGAGGGCTATCGCGCCGGCATTCTGAGGAAGGCGGGCGCCAAGAACGTCACCGATCTGCTCCGCCGCATCTTCGGGCAGGGTTCGTCCGTTCAGGATTAAGGGCTCCGTCGCGGCCGACGACACGTTCCGGGCCTTGCTGCCGCCGCGGCGGCGCCCCACGGAAACCCTAATCGAACCAGTTCCTTCCCTGCCGCGTCCAACCATGTTGGCGAGGCATTGGATCGCGCGTCCGGCTGGCGGCGGCGATGACTTGGAGGAGGGACTTGATGCGCATCACCGCAAGATGTTTGGCGACGACGAGCCTGGTTCTGGTGACCACGGCATTCGCGTCGTCGTCATGGGCCGCCGAATTGGGCGCCACGTCGGCCATCGATACCGTCACCGTTTACCCCGATGGCGCGACCGTAACCCGCGTCATCGCGGTGGACCTGCCGTCTGGCGACTCGACGCTCGTTGCCAAGGACTTCCCGCTTGGTCTCGACACCTCCTCGATCCGGGTGGAGGGTGAGGGAGGAGCGAAGCTCACCATCGGCACGATCGATGCGCGAACGCCACGTGCGGCGCCGGTCAATCTGCCGGAGCTGGACAAGCGCATCGAGGCGCTGACCGACCAACGAGCCGACCTGCAAGGCGCGATCGACTCGGCCAATGCGCGGCGCAAATTCGCGGAGCATTTTGCGGAAGCCTCCCCCGCCGGCATCGGCGACAAGGGCGAGGCGCGGCCGATTGCCGAATGGCGCACGGCCTTTGCCACCGTCGGCGAGGAAATTGCGAGCGCCGACACCGCCGTTCGCGACGCCACGCGCAAGATGCGCGAGATCGATCGGCAGATCGCCCAGTTCGAAGTCGAGCGCAAGGCCAAGCCGCCGAGCAAGCTCGAAGTCCGCATGGATATCGCCGCGCCGGCAGCAACCAAGGCGACGTTGAGGGTCACCTACAATGTGCGCAATGCGCGCTGGCTGCCGCTCTACGACGCCCGGCTCGACACCGGCGCGAAGGATCGCAAACCGCAGCTCGAGCTTGTCCGCCGCGCCGAGGTCACGCAATCCACCGGCGAGGACTGGTCGAACGTCGCGCTCGGCGTCTCCACGGTCCGCATCGGCCGCGGCGGCAGCGCGCCGGAGCTGAATTCGCTGGTCGCGCAATATCCGCAGGTGCCGAGGCCGCGGGCGCTGGGCTCAGTTTCGGATTCGGCAATGCCTGCAGCGGCGCCAATGCCGCAGCGAAAGATGGAAATATCGGCGGCCAAGGCGGCCGACGATATCCGCGAGCGCGCCGAAGAACAGCAGGCGGTCGCCGAGATCGGCGACTTCCAGGCCACCTACAAAATCCCCGGCCGCATCAGCCTCGGCGCCGCCGAGGGCGCCAAGAGCCTGCGCATCGCCTCGATGACCGTGCCCGCCGATCTCATGGTGCGCGCGGCGCCGGTGATGGACCCCACCGCGTTCCTCGAAGCCGGCTTCAAGCAGACCGACGACACGAGCCTGCTGCCGGGCAAGGTCGCAATCTATCGCGACGGGACTTTCGTCGGCCGCGGCAAGCTCTCGGCTTCGGCCAAGGACGATATCGTGCGGCTCGGCTTCGGCGCCGACGACAAGGTCCGGATCGAGCGCGCGGTGCTCAAGCGCAACGAAGGTTCGGCAGGCCTCCTGGTCACGACGTCGAAGACCGACGAGCGATCGTTCAAGACGACGATCCGCAACGGTCACGACTTCCCGATCAAGGTCGCGATCGAGGATCAGTTGCCGGTCAGCGAGAACGAGGACATCCTCGTCGAGATGTTGCCTGCGACCACGCCGCCGACCGCAAGCAACATTCGCGACCGGCGCGGCGTCCTGGAATGGTCGTTCGACGCCAAGCCCGGCGAGGTCAAGGACATCAACTTCGCCTGGCGCGTTCGCTGGCCGAAGGACAAGAGCATGGTGATCGTGCCGGCGGGCTGATGGGCGGCGCCGAAGTGCGATGCTGTCTTAGCTCGCGCTCGCTCACTCCCTGTCATGCCCCGCCTAGTGCGCAGTTGCGCACGGGGGCGGGGCATCCGGTACGCCGCAGCGTCACGATCTAATCCCTGGCGCCGCGGATTACTGGATCGCCCGGTCGAGCCGGGCGATGACCGTGTTGAAAGAGCATAGCTCACTTCGCCTTCAGGAAATCCGCGACATCGAGCAGCATGAACTCGTCGTCGTCGGCCTTGTTGGGATCGCGGCTGGACGAGAACGGCAGATTGTTGTCGTTGCCGACGATGATGTGGGTTTCGTCGACACGATCGACGTTCTCGATGGTGAAGAACGGGAAGGTGTAGACGCCGTCATTGAGCGGCTTCTTCGCCTTCTTGTCGGGATCCCTGATCTTCAGGAGGTCGATGTAGCCGATCTTGCGCACGGGCTTGCCGACATTGGCCTCGGTGAGCTCGATCTTGTAGACGCGCTTGAACTTCGCCACGTCGGGGAAGCAGTTCTCGCCGCGGCTGCCTTGCGGGCAGGCCTTGTCGGGCGTGCCTTCGCCGTTGTCGCGCTCGATGATCAGGCCGCTCGCCGGGTCGATCATGTTGAAGTCGCCGATGGCATTGCCGTTCTGCTCGAACACATACTGCCAGTAGCGGCCGGTGAACTTTTCCGCGGCGACGTCGAATTCGAGGATGCGCGAGGCTTCCTTGCCGTCGACTTTCTCCCAGTCCTTCTTCTCGGCATCCCAGAGCGGCCCCTCGAGCAGGCCGTAGAGAAACTTGCCGTCTTTCGAGGAAGCGAAGCCCTCATAACCCTTGGAGCGTCGGAGGTTGACGTTGCTGTAGGTCGCACCCGGCGCGCCCGGGGTCGCCACCGCCCAATGATCCGGCGAGCGCACCGGCTTGCCGTCGGCGACCGTCTCGAATACGGCTAGAATCTTGCCGGTCTTGTCGGCCTTCAGGATGTAAGGGCCGAACTCGTCGCCGATCCAGAAGGTGTCGCCGATAATCTGGAAACCTTCGGTGTCGAAGTCGGAGCCGGTGAGGTAACGCTTCTCGGTGTCTTCATGCACGATGCGGAACGGCACGCGTCTGTCGGGATCGTGCAGGAACACGGTCTCCAGCCGCTCGATCTTGCCGCCGGCCCAATCCATCCTGTAGCGGTTGAGGTACAGCATCGAATCCGGCGAATTGGCGCGCGCGCCCATGCCGTTGTCGGTGATGACCCAGAAAGTGCCGTCCCCAATCGACTTGATACCGGAATGGCCCTGCAGCGGCTGGCCCTTGAACGGCAGCGACACGCCGGTCGCCCGCTCATAGGACCTGCCCATCACCGTGCCGAGCGCGTCGACCCGCTTCCCGGTGGTGTATTTGCCGGATGTCTTGAGATCGGCCGGGGCATCAGCCGGCGCGTCGATGAACGTGGCGGCCGGCATCACCAAATGGCCGGCGAGCTTGGCGGGGAATTCGCCTTCGCTCTGCGCGAGCGCGGAGCTCGCGGTGAGGATGATCGTTGCGACGGTGCCAAGAAAAGTCGCGCGCATGTGCGTCTCCTGTTAACGGAGGACGTCTTATGCGGACCGCGCATTGCAGTTTTGTGAAACCGGGCCAAACGCCGCGGCCGACAGCTATTTTTTCAGGGGTGTTGGAATCTCGAAGCTGACGGCTTTGCTGTCGATCACATGGTGCGTGGGATCGGCCAGCTCCAGCAGGACCTTGTGGGGGCCGGGCTTCAGTCCGACCACGATCACGGTCTCGCCGCTGGCATCGACAAAATGCCACGGCGCATCGTCGACTGTAATATGGACGTGGCCGATGCGCGGCGATACGTCGAGCGCGCCCTTGCCAAACACCGGCACGACGTGGAGATTCTCCGTGGTGTACTGGATGAAGACGAGACCCTGCGCCAACTGTTCGGCGAGCGGCGGATCGACGATCAGCCGCGCAGGCGCCTCGTTTTCGATCGCGACCAGTGGCGATGGGCCGCGCACATCTCTGGCGGTTTGGGCGACGGCGGCTGCTGCGAACAAGGTGGAGGCCGCCAGAACGGCCACGCAGTCGAGAGCGGCATACATGCCGTTTCCTTCCGGGATGATCAGGCGATCTTGCGGGAGAGGAAGTTGCGAATTAACGGGACCATTTCGTCGAACTTGTCCTCGAGCGCGAAATGGCCGGTGTTGATGAGGTGAAATTCCACTTGGGGCAGGTCGCGTTTGTAGGGATGGGCGCCATCGGCCGGGAAGATGAAATCGTTCTTGCCCCAGACGATCAGGGTCGGCGGCTTGTGCTTGCGGAAGTAGGCCTGCACCGCGGGATACAGCGGCAAATTGGTCCGATAGTCGTAGAACAGGTCCATCTGGATTTCGCTGTTGCCAGGACGGTCGAGCAGCGCCTGATCCTGCACCCAGTTGTCGGGTGAAATCCGGCTGACGTCGGACATGCCGTCGGTGTACTGGAATTTCGTCGTTTCCAGCGTTACCAGCTTCATCAATGCCTGCCGACTGGCATCGGATCCGTCGGCCCAGTATTGCTTGATCGGATTCCAGAACTCCTTCAGCCCTTCGTCATAGGCGTTGCCGTTCTGCACGATCAGGCCGCTGATGCGCTCTGGATTTTTGAGCGCCAGGCGCCAGCCGACGGGAGCGCCGTAGTCCATGACGTACATCGCGTAGCGGGTGACGCCGAGCTGGTCGAGCAGGCCGCCGACAAGCTCGCCGAAACGGTCGAACGTGTACTTGAATGTCGCGCGCGGTGGCATCTCGCTCTGGCCATATCCGGGATAGTCGGGAGCGATCACGTGGTACTTGTCGGCCAGTGCCGGGATCAGGTTGCGGAACATGTGCGAGGAGGTCGGGAAGCCGTGCAGCAACAGCACAACCGGCGCGTCCTTCGGACCAGCCTCGCGATAGAAGATCTTGATCCCGTCGACGGTCTTGGTTCGATGATAGGTGACCGGATAGGCACCGGCGGTGTGTTCGTCGCGCTCCGGCTTCGCGGACGCTGCCGTCGAAGCAACTGCGACAGCCGCTCCGGACAACCCAAGAACGAGACGCCGACGATCGAGGAGCGATGGCTTGCGTGTGGTCTCTGCGGTTTTCATATTATTTCCTTTCAAAACGATGAGTTCGCCGACGGCCGCGAGGTTTTTTCAAACGCCCTGGTAGACCAGTCTGGTGAAGAAGCCGGGATCGATCACGAATTGCCCCCATATCGCGTCGAACGCCGCTGTCGGCTTCGCCGCAACGGTTTCATCGCGCGTTCGTCCCTGCTTCTTGAGGCGGGCGACGTTGTCGCGGATCCCGACGAGCATGTCGCGAAAGGCCTGGAACTCGGCTTTGTTGCCGACCGGCTTGCCATGCCCGGCGATGACGATCGTGTCCTTGTCCATCGCCGCGAGATTGGCGTCGCATGCAGCGATCATCCCGTCGATGCTGCCACCGGTCGAATAGTCGATAAACGGATAGATGCCGTTCCAGAACATGTCGGCGACGTGAACGATGTTGGCTTCTGCGAAGGTGACGGAGATGTCGCTGTCGGTGTGCGCGGGCCCGTAATACTTCAGGCCGATGGAGCTTCCGTTGAGCTTAAGCTCGCGGCTGTCGGCAAAGACTTCGCTGGGGATTCCGCCCGCGCCGAGCGGAAGGAAATTGTAGTCCCAGTCTTCGACTCGTTGGACTTCGAGCAGGTGCTTTCGGGTATTTTCCTGTGCAATGATCTTGGCGCCGGCTGCATGCAGCCATTCGTTGCCATCGGCATGATCGAAATGCCAGTGGGTGTTGACGAGATGGGTGACGGGATCGGCGCCGAGATCAGCCAGCGCTTTGGTGAGTTGCGGACGTGAGACGCGGATCCCCGCATCGATCAGCACTTTGCCGTCGGGCCCGGTCAGCACGGCAATGTTGCCGCCGGAGCCTTCCAGCACGGTGATGTTGTTTCGGAGCTTGTGCGTGACAATCGGCGATACTGCAGCGCTGTCCTTGATCAGGCTGACGATGCCTCGCGCCTCTGCGTAGGCTTCCCTAGGGCTAAGCCATCCCGAAGCGGCGGCGGTCGTGGCGCCGACGCAACACAGGCAGAAACCGCGTCGAGATAATGATGGGAGCTTTGGCGAACGCATGCAATTTTCGCTTTCTCGAGCGACAATCGACGGCGCCAATGATCGACCCCGCTGTCAGGATGGAGCGTGGGGCCAAGGAAACATGCGGTCTATCACGATAGCACGATCGGCTGCGCTTGCGCGCAGCCACGAATTACTCCTTTACCGCGCCCGTCAGCGACGACACGTAGTAATCGACGAACAGCGAGTAGAAGATCGCAACCGGCAGCGAGCCGAGCAGAGATCCCGCCATCAGCGCCCCCCATTGGTAGACGTCGCCGGTGACGAGCTCGGTCAGGATCGCGACCGGCACCGTCTTGTTGGCGCCGCTCTGGATGAAGGCGAGCGCGTAGATGAACTCGTTCCAGGACAGCGTGAAGGAGAAGATGCCGGCCGAGATCAGGCCGGGCACCGCCAGCGGCAGCGTGATCCGGCGTAGGATCTGGAGCCTGGTGGCGCCGTCCACCAGCGCGCATTCCTCGAGCTCGTAGGGGATCGACTTGAAATAGCCGATCAGGAGCCAGGTGCAGAACGGCACCAGGAAGGTCGGGTAGACCAGGATCAGTGCCAAGGGTGAATCGAACAGGCCGAACTGCACGACCACGGTTGCGAGTGGAATGAACAGGATCGACGGCGGCACGAGATAGGCAAGATAGATGCCGAGGCCGACATAAGGACTGCCGCGGAAGCGCAGGCGCTCGATCGCGTAGGCGGCCAGCGTGCTCGCGATCAGCGACAGCGTGGTCGCGCCGACCGCAACCAGCATCGTCGTCCATAGCCAGCGCGGATAGGCGGTATTGAACAAGAGGTGCTTGATGTGCGCCAACGTCGGCGAGGAGATCCAGAACGGGTTGTGCTCCTTGTAGTTCATCAGTTCCGCGTTCGGCTTGAACGACGTGATCGCCATCCAGTAGAACGGAAACAAGAGGATCAGCACGAAGCAACCGAGCGGCAGGTAGATCATCATCAGCCGCCGCAGCCCGGAATCCCAAGCCATGGTGTCCGGCGGTGTGGTGGCGACGGCGGCCGGCTGGGCGGTGGTATCAGTCATTGCTCTCTCCCTGCTGCCATTTGCGGCGCGCCAGGCCGAAATAAGAGAACAGCGTTGCGAACACGAGGAACGGGATCATCGACACCGCGATCGCCGCGCCCTCGCCGAGCTCGCCGCCGGCAATGCCGCGCTGGAAGGCTAGCGTGGCCAGCAAATGGGTCGAGTTGCCCGGACCGCCACGGGTGATGGCGTAGACGAGCTGGAAGTCGGTGAAAGTGAAGATGATCGAGAAGGTCATGACGATGGCGAGGATCGGCATCATCATCGGGAAGGTGATGTAGCGGAAGCGCTGCCAGGCGCTGGCGCCATCCAGCATCGCCGCCTCGTAGAGCGAGGGAGAGATGGTCTGCAGGCCCGCCAGCAGCGAGATCGCGACGAAGGGAATGCCGCGCCAGATGTTGGCGGCGATCAGCGAGAAGCGCGCCGGCCAGGGCGAGCCGAGGAAGTCGATATTGGTGGTGCGCCAGTGCAGCACGTCGACCAGAAGGTAGGAGATGATCGAGAACTGCGGATCGTAGATCCACCAGAACGCCAGCGCCGAGAGCACCGTCGGCACGATCCAGGGCATCAGGATGATCGCACGCAACAGGCTCTTGAACGGAAAATGGTTGTTGAGCAGCAGTGCCAGCCAGAAGCCCAGCGCGAACTTCCCGAAGGTCGCGATCCCCGTGTAGACCACGCTGTAGAACACCGCGTTCCACCATAGGGAATCGGTGAGCAGATACTGGAAGTTCTCCAATCCCACGAAGACGCCTTTTCTGCCGATCGTGGTGTCGGTGAAGGCGAGCCAGATGCCAAGACCCAGCGGATAGGTCAGGAACACCGTAAGCAGCCCGATCGCAGGTGCGAGGCACATCACGATCAGGAACGGCTTGTAGTCGAACAGGCGCGCCAGCCAGGAGGGCTGCCGTCGTGCGAGGGCGAGAGTGGGAAGTGTGGTCACGGACATCGGGTCTTTGTCCTGTCTGTGAAAGTCTCCACGCCCGTCATTGCGAGGAGCGAAGCGACGAAGCAATCCAGGCCGTAACCGCGGAGACAGGCTGGATTGCTTCGCTTCGCTCGCAATGACGCGCTTCTGTCCAGCGTTACTTCTGCCGCCGGAAGTACCGCTTGCAGCGCTGCTCCGCTTCCGCGGCCGCGGCTTCCGGTGTGGCAGCGCCGGTCGCGACGGATGCGAACATCTGGATCAGCACGTAGTCGGCGCTGACGGCACCGGTCGCGGTCGAGATCGGACCCGCATAGCCGTCGTAATAGGTGCTGTTCATCGTGTCCTTGAACAGCTTCACCTTGGGGTCCTGCGACCACACGGCGGCCTCGGCATAGGCGGCCAGCGGCTGGGACCAGTAGCCGGAATTGGCGTTGAGCCAAGGCTCGTATTGGTCCTTTTCCAGCATGTATTGCAGGAAGGCCTTCGCGGCGTTGGGGTACTGGCTGTGCTTGAACACCATGGCGTTCAGCGTCAGGCCCGCCATCGGCGAGACCTTGGCCAAGCCCTTCGGCAGCAACTGATGCTCGCTGTCGTCGGCGATCGCCTTGGTCGCCGGATCGTTCTTCAGCGAGAAATACAGCGAGACGCCGTTCGCGGTCAGCGCGATCTCCTGCGCCGCGTAGGCGCGGTTGTTGCTGACGTCATTCCAGGACGTCGTGCCGGCGATGAAGGTCGGGTAGAGCTGCTTGACCCAGTTCAGCGCGGCGATCGTCTCCTTGCTGTTGATGATGACGTTGCCCTCTTCGTCGAGCAGGGCTGCGTTGTGCGACCATAGCGCCCAGCTTGCGAACCCGTTGCCGTCCCCCTTGGCATTGCCGAGGGCGAAGCCCGCCGGCTTGCCGGCCTTCTGGAGCTTCTGGCACAGGTCGAGGATTCCGGCATGGTCTTCCGGCACCTTGTCGAAGCCGACCGATTGCAGGATCGACTTGCGGTAGATCAGGGGACCCGCAGTGGCTCCGAACGGCAGCCCGATCCAAATGGGGCTCTTGTTCTTCTTGCCGTAGCGCTGCGCCAGCGGCAGCCAGCCGCCGTACCGCTTGCCGAGATAATCGGCGACGTCGGTCAGCTCGACCAGCTTGTCGAGATAGATGTGCGGTGCGTCGGAGAAACCGATGATGATGTCGGGACCGGCGCCGGAATTCGAGGTCACCGCGGTCTGCTGGTTGATGTCCTCCCAGCCGACGAAGTCGACCTTGACCTCGACGCCCGTTTCCTTGGTGAATTTTGCTGCATTGGCGCGGAACACATCCTCGTCGGCCTGGACGAAACGTACCGGTCGCAGCATGCGCAGGGATGCGCCTTTCTCGATCGGCAGCTTCGGTGTGGGGACGTCCGCGGCCTTGATCGCGGATTGGGCATTCGCCGGAGCACCGGTTGCCGCGATTGCCGCAGCGGACAGGCCCAGCGCCAAGGCATCACGACGTGTGATGTCGTTCCTCATCGGTTCCTCCCTATGTGTTTCCCTTCCCGGCGTTGATCGCCGGTGAAGGGTCTTTCCGGTTGCCGGCGCGCCTTCGCGGCCGTCCCGCCTAGCTGTTCGGGCCGCGGTCCATGCTGACAGGCTGCCAGCGGCGGAGCGCGGTGTCTTGCAGCACCGACGGATTGACGCAGCTTACCGGCCACATGCCCTGAAGCACCAGTGACAATTCGTAGCCCACCCGGCGCTTGCGCGCCTCGTCAAACCGTGCCGAGGCGGAGGCGACATGGGCGGTCAGGGTGACGTTTTCCATGCCGAGCAGCGGATTGTTGTGCGAGGGCGGCTCCTTCTCCAGCACATCGAGGGCGGCATGGGCGATCCAGCCCTCCTGAAGCGCCTTGATCAGGCTTTCCTCGTCCACGGTGGCGCCGCGGCCTGTGTTGATGAAGACCGAGCCCTTCTTCATCTGCCGGAAGTGCTTCTCGGTGAGCATGTGATGCACCTCGGGCCGGGCGGGGGCGTGCATCGAGAGGAAGTCGGATTGCGACAACACCTCGTTCAGCGTCGCCGGAATCACGCCGTGGTCGGACATCAGCGTTTCCTGGATGAAGGGATCGTAGGCCATCATCCGCAGGCCGAACGGAGCTGCGCGTTTCGCAACTGCACGCGCCACGCGCCCGAACGAGATGAAGCCGAGCGTCTGGCCCATCAGCCGCGGAATCTTCGACAACGCCGGCCGGCCCTCGGCCCAGCGGCCGCTGCGCACCATCCGGTCCTGCTCGACCAGCCGGCGGAAGCCCGCGAGCAGCAGCATCATAGCGTGGTCGGCGACCTCCTCGATGAAGGTGTCGGGGATGTTGGTGACGGGAATGCCGCGCGCGGTTGCGGCCTTGATGTCGACGCTGTCGACGCCGACCGAGCCGAGCGTAATGACCTTGCAGCTCTCCAGCGCGTCGATGATGGTCTTGGTGATCGGGATGCCCTTCGCGTAGATGGCGTCCGCTGTCTTCGCGGCGGCGATGAACCCGGCCTCATCGGCCGGCGCCTCGACGATCTCGGCGTCGATCGGATCGAGCGCCTCGCGCTCGTAGGAATAATCGCTGCTCGCGACCGTGAAGCTCGCGCCCTTCGGCGTCACGATCCTGTATTTCGGCATGTCCTGCTCCCGATTTGGTTTCTTGTTGTGACCCGGCCTTCGCGCGGGCCTTTGCGTCTTTTACGCGAAATCTGGGATGTCGCGTACAATTCCAGGTTGTCGTTGAGGCAATTTATACGACTGGTCCGACGTCTTCTCCGGGCTTTTACGGGGCGCCCCGTAACAGCTTGCTAAGGGGTCACCCCCTAAAAGTTAATTTGATTTCGATCGATTCACTCGCGCGTCCTTATCCCTTTGTTGCCGGAGCATCCCGTGAAATTGAGCAATCTGAAGATCGCCCCCAAGCTCGGCATCCTTGTCGGCGTCACCTTGTTCGGCTTGTGCATTTCCGGGGTCCTCTCCGGGTACCTGATGAAGCAGGAGATGGTGAACGCGCGCATCGAGCAGGCCAAGGCCATCGTCGACATGGGCCGCAACTATGCGGTGGCGCTGAAGAAGCGGGTGGATGCGGGCGAGATGACGAAGGACGCCGCGATGGCTGATCTTCGTCGCTACGGCAACGCGATGACCTATGACAAAGGCGCCGGTTATCTCTTCGGAACGTCCTATGACGGTATCACGCAGCTGGCGCCAGATCCGAAGCAGATCGGCAGCAACCGCATGGAAGTTCTCACCAATGGCCGCAAACTGTCTTGGGAGCTGATGAACGGCGCGAAGGCCAACGGTTCGATCCTTTTGACCTATGAATACGCGAAACCGGGCCAGGAAGGCTTGATCCGGAAGATGGGCTACGCGGTGGCCGTCCCCGAACTCGAGATGTATCTCGGCACCGGCGCCTATCTCGACGACATCGACGCAAAGATGGGCCCGGTCTACTGGCTGCTCGGTCTCGCCATGTTCGGCATCGTCATCGTCGCCGGAAGCGTCGCCTGGCTGCTCGGCCGCAGCATCAGCGGTCCGCTGGTTCTGCTCGGCGCCCGCATGAAGGATCTCGCCGAGGGCAAGCTCGAGGGTGACATTCCCGGCGTCGGCCGTGGCGACGAGGTCGGCGCGATGGCGTCGACCGTCCAGATCTTCAAGGACAACGCACTGCGCATTCGCGACCTCGAGAAGACCGAAGCCGATGCGAAGGATCGTGTCGCGGCGGAACGTCGCAGCGCGATGGAGGGTATCGCCAGCGATTTCGAACGCAGCGTCAACGGCATCGTCCGCTCGGTCTCCTCGGCCGCGACGGGCATGCAAGCCACCGCTCAATCGATGACCGCGACCGCCAGCGACGCCTCTTCGCGTGCGGCGACCGTCGGCGCGGCGTCGCAGAGAGCGTCTGGCAATGTCGGCACGGTTGCCGCCGCTGCCGAAGAGCTGTCGAGCTCGGTTGCGGAAATCTCCCGCCAGGTCACCCGCTCGACCGAAGTGGCGAGCCGCGCCGTCAACGACGCCGAGCGTACCAACGCCACGGTGCAGGAACTCTCCACCGGCGCCGAGAAGATCGGCGAGGTGGTCAAGCTGATCCACTCGATCGCGGCACAGACCAACCTGCTGGCGCTGAACGCCACCATCGAGGCGGCGCGCGCCGGTGAATCCGGCCGCGGCTTCGCCGTCGTCGCTTCCGAAGTCAAGGCGCTCGCCAACCAGACCGCCAAGGCCACCGAGGAAATCTCCGCCCAGGTCGCAGCGATGCAGACCTCGACCAGCGATGCCGTCGCCGCCATCGGCGGCATCACCCAGACCATCGCCGAGATGAGCCAGATCACCGCGGGCATTTCCGCATCGATCGAGCAGCAGGGCGAGGCAACCCGCGAGATCGCCCGCAACATCCAGTCGGTTGCAGCCGGATCGAACGAGATCAACGCCAATATCGGCAGCGTCACCTCCGCCGCGGAAGCGACCGGCACGGCGGCAAGCGACGTGCTCACCAATGCCCGCGAGCTCGACAGCCAGTCCGGCGCGCTGCGCAGCGCAGTCGACGGCTTCCTCGCCAAGGTGCGCGCGGCGTAAGTTCTTGCACTGAATGCGTAGGTGGGCAAAGACGCGAAGCGTCGTGCCCACCTTTTCTTTTTGAGTTCGCGGTAACTTCTCGGTGGGCACGCTTCTCTTTGCCCAGCCTACGAGACCGTCCTACTGCTTCTCGATCCCCGCCTCGCGGATCAGTTTCTCCCACAACACGAGCTGTTCGTTCACGAACGTGCCGAGCTGCTCCGGCGTGCCTGAAAACGCGTCCATGCCGAGGGTGGCGAGCTGGGCCTTGATCTCCGGCTTCTCGACGATCTTCCGGATCTCGGCGTTGAGCCGCGTCACGATCTCCTTGGGCATGCCGGCGGGGCCGAAATAGCCCTGCCACGACGAGATGTCGAAGTCCGGCACGCCGGCCTCCTGCATCGAGGGCAGGTTCGGCACCAGTGACGAGCGGTCCTTTGTCGTGACGGCGAGCGCGCGTAGCGCGTTGCCCTGGACATGCGGCAGGCCGGTCAGGATGTCCACGAACATCATCGAGACGCGGCCGCCCATGACGTCGTTGAGCGCCGGCGGCGAGCTCTTGTAGGGCACGTGCAGGAGGTCGAGGCCGGCATTGTGCGCAAACGTCGCGCCAGAGACGATCGCCGAGGACGAGCCCGAGGCGTAGCTCAGCTTGCCCGGATTGGCCTTGCCGTACGCGATGAGCTCGCCGACCGTCTTGGCCGGCACCTCCGGGTGGATCACCAGCATGAAGGGCAGGTCGCCGGTGCGCGCGATCGGGGTGAAGTCCTTGACCGGATCATAGGTCAGGCTTTTGAGCAGATAGGGATTGGCCGAATGCGTGGTGTTGGTGGTCACCAGCAGCGTGTAGCCGTCGGGCGCGGCGCGCGCGACATAGGTGGCGGCAATCATGCCGTTGGCGCCCGCCTTGTTCTCGATGACGATGCCGACGCCGAGTGCCTGCGACAAATGCTGCGAGATCAGCCGCGTCGTGGTGTCGGTGCCGCTGCCGGCCGCGAACGGCAGCACCAGCGTGATGTTGCGGCTCGGATAGTTGTCGGCCTGCACCGCGGATGCGGCGGCGAGACAAAGGGCGGCCGTGCCGATGGCACGCAGGTTTCGGATCAACGCTGAAAGCATGTCTGGTCGTTCCCTCTTTTTTCGTTGGCGCGGAACCTAGCGTCTCCTCGTCGAAATCGGAAGGCGCGAGTTTGTCGCCTCGTCTCGCGGTGCGGAATTACTTCACCGCAGAGCCCTGGCGCGAGGCGATCACGACGCCGGCGAGCACCAGCAGGTAGCCGATCAGGTGGAATGGCTGGATCTTTTCGCCGAGCAGCAGGATCGCCATCGCCGAGCCGAACACCGGCACCAGATGGAAGAACGGCGCGGCGCGGTTCGGGCCGATCAGCGCCACGCCCCGGTTGAAGAACAAATAGGCCAGCGTCGAGGGAAAGATCAGGATGTAGCCCAGCGTCGCCAGCGTCACGCCGTCGAGTTGCAGGACGCGGCCGCTCCAGGCCTCCCAGATCGCGGTCGGCAGCAGCATCGTCGCGCCGCAGCAGGTGGTGAAGGAGAGAAAGGAGAGTTGGTGGATCTTCGGTCGGCGCGGGATGAAGGCAGAGTAGATTCCGAACGCCACCAGCGAGGAGGCGAACATGATGTCGCCCCTGTTGAAGCTGATGCTCGCGAGCGCGGCGAGATCGCCGCGCAGGATGATGATCAGCACGCCGAGAAGCGAGATCCCGATGCCGGCGAGCTGCGCACCGGTCAGCCGTACACCGAACAGCACCAGCGACCACAGCGCCACGAACAGCGGTCCGGCCGACTGGATCAGCAGCGCGTTCAGCGCCTCCGTGTACTGCATCGCCCAGTACGAGATCGCATTGTTGAAGGCAAAGCCCACCAGCGACAGGAACAGCATCAGCGGCAGGCTCTTGCGCAGATTCGGCCAGTCGCGCTTCAGGTGCGGCCAGGCGAACGGCAGGAGGATCAGGAACACGCCGAACCAGCGGATCGTGGTCACCGTCAGCGGCGGCACATGCGCGCCGACATGGCGCGCGAGCACGATGTTGCCGGCCCAGAACAGCGAGCTCAGGCTGAGCAGCAGATAAGGCTGGTTGTTGAGCCAACTGGCCGGATTGGAGGCCGGTGGCGCGGGCGAGGCGATCGTCATTGGCGTTGGATGCGAGCTTGCGCCGGATTTACGTCGTGACACAAGTCACGCGGCCGCAATGCTACAATGCAGGCGTGACCAGAGGAGGCGGCATTGGCGGTTAATATGTTGAACATCGGCGGCCTGGAGCGGCTCGATCGGCATGCACCGGTGGTGATGCTGAACCTGATGCGCTTCCACGCGCGCTCGGGCGACGGCGACGGTTCCGGCTGGGACGCCTATTTGCGCTACAGTGCCGTCACAGTGCCGATGATCAAGGCGCGCGGCGGCACGCTGCTCTGGACCGGCGACGCCAAGACGGTCGCGCTCGGCCCGCACGATGGCAACGACTGGGACTTCGTGGCGCTGGTCTACTATCCGAGCATCGCGGCCTTCCTCGACATGATGAAGTCGGAGGCCTACGAGCGTGACGCCGATCCGCACCGGCGCAACGCCTGCGCCGAGCATGTGATCGTTGCGACGGAGCAAGCCTACAGTAAATTCAGCGCCGGCTGATCCTGCCGGACTCACGGACTAAGTGTGCGTGTTTCGATGTTTTTTGCAACCTTTGGGCGCGACTTCGACGCAGTTGCGCGCCCAATGTGAACTATTCGGTTGCCTGAGGGTGCCAAAGATGGTGCCTTTGGCCGGTGAGCGCGGATGACCGGCATTGCAGGCTAGGCATAACGCGTTGCGGTGCTGCTTCCTCCTGGTCGACTATTGCTTCGTTGGGGATCAGATGCTCTGTGAGAGTTGTGGCGGTGACAATCCGGCGACCAATCGCTTCTGTCACGGCTGCGGTTCGGCTCTGCCGATGGCCTGCTCCGCCTGCAATCATCTCAGCCCGCCCGGCTCGGGTTTTTGTGGGGCCTGCGGCGCGGCCCTGAATGCCGCGAGCCGATCAATCCCGGCAGCGGCGGCGCATTCGACGAGGCCGCTTCGGGGCGAGCTGAAGCAGGTGACGGTGCTGTTTGCCGATCTCGTTAGCTCGACCGAGATCGTTGCCGGCCTAACCGCCGAAGATGCCATGCAGCGTCTGAAGCCCGCGCTCGATTCCATGTGCGACGGCGTGGAGCGGTTCGAGGGCACGGTGGTCCGAACTCTCGGCGACGGCATCCTCGCCTTCTTCGGCGCACCGCGCGCGCAGGAGGGCCACGCGCTGCTGGCTTGCGAGGCGGCGCTGGCGATCCGCGACACGTTTCGTGCGCGAGACGATGCCATGTCGGTACGCATCGGCCTGCATTCCGGCGAGATCGTCGCGGATGCTCCGCTCGTCGACACGGTCACCGAGCACGGCGCTTACGGGCTCACCATCCATCTGGCGAGCCGGCTGCCGACCAAGGCGGAACCGGGTGAGATTTGCCTGACCGACGAGACCTACCGTCTGGTGCGCTCGTTCTGCGACGTCGGCCCGCTCGGCCGTCACCGCCTGCGCGGCGTGCCGGAGCCGATCGAGCTGTATCTTCTCAAGAACCTCAAGCCGGCGGTCGCTAGCCAGCAATTCCGCGGTGTCGCCTTGGCGACGTTCCGCGGGCGCGAGCGGGAGATGGCTCTGCTGCAGCGGACGTTGGCGGGGGTGGAGATCGGCAGCTCGCGCGTCACCGGCATCGTCGGCCCGCCGGGGACCGGCAAGAGCCGGCTGTGCTACGAGTTCGCTGAATATTGCCGCGCGCGCCACATCCCGGTGTTCGAGGCCCGCGCGCAGCCCTATGGCACGGCAACGCCGCTGCAGCCGGTGCTGGAGTTCTTGCGTTCGACCTATTTCAACGTTTCACCGGACGACGAGCCTGATCTGGCGGTGAAGCAGATCGCCACGCGCCTCGCCGAGCTCGGCTCTACATTCGAGGCGGACCTCTGGCTGGTCTGCGATTTCCTCGGCATCAGGCACGTCCAGGGCCCACCCTCCTGGCTTGGTCCGCGCGCACGCAACGTTCGTCTGCTGGACATCGTCCGGCACATGATTCGCCAGCGCGGCGCGTCGGCGTCGGTGATCATCATCGAGGACCTGCATTGGCTCGATCAGGCGAGCGAGGAATTCGTCGCAACGCTCGTTGACGCGGTGATCTCCACCAAGACGGTCCTGATCGTGAATTTCCGACCGGCCTATTTCGCGCCTTGGATGCGCGAGCCGCTGTACCAGCAGATCGAGCTCGCCGAGCTCTCGCCGACGGATACCGACGATCTCGTCAACGAGCTGCTCGGGCCGGGGGACGAGCTGTCCGAGGTACGACGGCGCGTCGCCGAGCGCAGCGGCGGCAACCCGTTCTTCGCTGAGGAGCTGATCCGTTCCCTGGTCGAGCATCTGGCCATCGTTGGCGAGCAGGGCGGTTATCGGCGCGGCATTTCTGGTGTCTCCGACGTGCTGCCGCCGACCGTGCAGGCCGTGATCGGAGCGCGGATTGATCGGCTGGCGCCCGGCGATCGCGACCTCCTGCACACGGCCGCGATCATCGGCAAGGAGTTTCAGCTCGCGGTGCTGCAGAGCGTCGCCAGCGCGTCCGCTGCCGAGCTCGAGGCGACGCTGGCCCGGCTCTGTTCCGGCGAGATGCTCCAGGCGCGCAGCGGCGAGGACGGCCAAGGCTATAGCTTTCGCCATCCCCTGATTCAGGAGATCGCCTACTCCACCCAGCTCCGCGCGCGGCGCAGCCTTCTGCACGCGCGGGTGGCGCGCGCGATCGAGCAATTTTATCCGGAGCGGCTCGAGGAGTTTTCAGCGCTCCTGTCGCACCATTTCGAGCAGGCCGGCGAGATCGACGCCGCCGCCGAATACGCCGCGCGCGCCGCGCGCTGGATCGGCTCGACCAGTCCGGCAGAAGCGATTCGGCATTGGCACAAGGTGCGCGCGCTGAAGGGGGGACAGAAGCGTAGTCTGGCGGGCGATGTGCTCAGGATCGCGGCCAGCAGCCAGATCGCTTGGCTAGGCTGGCGCGAGGGCATGACGTCGGAGGACGCAAAACCCTTCATTCAGGAAGCGTTGGAATGGGCGCAGGAGATCGACGATTCCATGATCCCGCTCCTGCTGTTCGTCGAAGGACGGATCGCGGGTGCGAGCGGCGGGCAAGCCGATGCTTACGTCAACACCGTCAGGGAAGCCTTGGCGCTGACGGAATCGCGACAGCTTACCAGCCGCGCCGCGACGCTCAATGCCTCGCTCAGCCAAGCCTACGGCTGGGCCGGCCTTTTGCGCGAAGCCCTGGCGGCGAGTGATGCGGCGCTCGCCGGCGTTCCTGGCATCACCGACTTCGAGCACCAGTTCCTTGGCTACAATGTCGAGCACTGGATCTTCGGCCTCCGCGGCCGAATCCTCGTTCGTCTCGCCCGTTTCGACGAGGCGCGGCGGTGCTTCGATCGAATTCTCGCCATCGATCCGACGCTGATCGATCCGACGGTGCAGTTCATCGCCCATCTTGGGTCTGTCGATCTGGCCTGGTGCCTTGACGATTCCGCGATGGCCTCCACCCATGCCTGGCGCGTGATCGAACTGGCGACGCGCCAGGCCAGTCCCTATTTGCGCGCCTATTCGCTTGCCTGCATCGGCACGGCGCAGGGCATCGCGCAGAACTATCACGCCGCAATCCTGTCGTTGACGGAGGGCGTCGAGTTCGTGCGCGCGGCGCGCGTGGCCATGGAAATCGAACCAGAGATGCTTGCGAGCATCGCCGACTATCAGCTTCGTTCCGGCGCCCACGCCGCGGCCGTCGACAAGGCGCGGGAAGCGATCGCGGTGGCGCAGGAACGGCACGCCCGGCTGCCGGAATGCCGCGCCACCATCGCGCTCGCCGCCGCGCTGGCGGCGAGCAACAAGCCGGATCACCTCGGCGAGGTGGCCCTCCTCGTCGATCGGGCCGAGGCCCTGATCGAGCTGACGGGGGCGGGCATTTACCGGCGGCTGCTGGAGGAGACTCGACGACGGCTGTCGGTCGGCGCGTGAAGGCTAGAGTTTCCGCACGATGAGCGTGAACTCCATCAATCCATAGCCGTCGTGCACCTCTGCAATGGCATTGAACCGGCTAGCACAGTAGCGAGCCCAGGATGCGGTGTCGGTGGTGTAGAGGCCTCGGCGGGCAGGCGCGCTTTCTGGCCGCTTCATGAAGTTGACTGCGAAGCCGCGCCTGGTGGTGCGATGAAGATCATCGAGGCTCGCCGCGATGAACTGCTCCCAGTCGTGCTGCGTCTGATCCTGCGCAACGTTGAAGATGCCGCTGGCGACCGCGTAGTCGGCCGTCCGGGGGCTGCTATGGCCGATGGCGAACGAGGTGTTGCCGCGGTTCCGCCAAAGCCGCCGCGCCCGCCGAACCATCGGCTCCGAGACGTCGATACCGAGATAGTCCACCGCGCAGCCGCCATGCCGGCGGCCGAGATAGGCGATCAGCGCGCCATAGCCGCAACCGAGATCGTTCAGCGAGAAAGGCGATGCGAAGTCGCACAACTTCAGGAGCTGGACGAAGCGCATCTCCTGCGTGGCCTGGCAGGTCCAGTCGACGCCGTTCGGCGTCGCGCCGAAGCGTGCGACCTTCGCCGAATAATAGGCGGCGATGCCGCTGTAAATCTGGCTCAGGTCTCCGGCGCGGGGAGAGGCAAGCTCGCTCGCGACAACGGCGGCGCGCATCAGCCCGCCTATTTCTTCGACTTCTTCTTGCCCTTGCCTCCAGGCGGGACCTTGGGCGCCATCGGCACCGAGATCGTGAGGTACGTTCGCTCGATGTAGAAGACCGGCTTGTCCTCGCGAACCACGACCCGCAGGCCGTAGCCGCCGGTATCGCGGGAATCATGGGCCTTCATGAAGCAAGGCAGCGGCGATTTGCGCGCAAAGTTCTTGATCAATGCGTTCACGATGCGCTGGTCGCCCGTTTCGCCGTCCTGGTCAGAGGGGACCTTGGCCAGCCAGGCCAGCACACTGTACCATCGGTTCTTTGCACGGTTGTTGTTGAGGCCGCCCAATCCGAGGAGCTTTGCGCTCTCGAGGAACGGCCGTCCTTCCTGGAAGATTTCGAATTCGTCCTGCAGGGCCTTGATTTCGGACACGCCCCCGGCGGTCAGTTCGATATCTTTCTGCTCGGGACCAAATCTCAAATTGAACAGATCGAACAGCGGGCCGATATAGATATCGTCCTCGGCCATCAATGCGCCCATATCACTCTCCCTGCAATTACAGTTGGGTTATTGGATCGGGAAGCCAGCAATCGGGACATTGAACCTTGGTCCCGGACAAATTGCAAGGAAAGCGGGACGCTCGTGAGCTCACTTCTTCCGCTCAGTGCGCTTTCTGCCTCTCCAGTATCAACCCATCAACAGCGGCGCGCCACGCGGTCTGCATCAGGCGGCAGACCTCCTCGGGCGACCGCGGCGGGCGCAGGGCCGCAAACGTCTTGGGGTGGCAACGATCGCGGTGGTGACCGGAGCCATCTCGGCCATCTCGCCCACGCCGGCAGCTTCGGCAGACCGAGCAGGTCCTCGCGGTCGGCGCGATCTGCGCGTTGATCGCGGTCGGCGTTCAGGCCGCAATTGGCCCCGGCACGACGACGCTCTGCATGGGTGCGGCGCGATACATTTGAAGACGAGCTATGCCGCCTGCTTCCGTGACGCCACGAACACGCCGGCCAGCACCAGCGCGAAGCCGATGAAGTGGAACGCCTGGGGGTGCTCGCCCAGAAACGCCATCGCCATGATCGAGCCGAACACCGGCACGACATGGAAGAACGGCGCGGCGCGGTTGGCGCCGATCAGCCGGACACCGCGATTGAAGCAGAGATAGGCGAGCGTCGAGGGGAACACCGCGACATAGAACAGGGTCAGGAGGTTCGGCCCGTCGAGCTTCATCACGGGACGCGCGGACAACTCCCAGATCTCCAGCGGAATGAGACAGGCAGCACCGCAGCCGAAAGTGAAGGCGAGGAACGACAGGCCGTGCATCGGCGGCCGCTTCAAGGTCAGCACCGAATAGAGCGCGAAGATGATCAGCGCGACGACGAAGATGAGGTCGCCCTTGTTGAAATCGATGTTCGACAGCGTGGTGAGATCGCCATGCAGCAGGATGATCAGCACGCCGCACGTCGACAGCAGCACGCCGAAGGCCTGCCCTGCGGTGAGGCGCACGCCGAGAATGGCGAGCGACCACAGCGCCACGACGAGCGGCGCGGCGGATTGCAACAGGAGAGTGTTGAGCGCCTGCGTATGCTCCAGCGCCCAATATTGCAGCGTGTTGAAGGCGCCGATGCCGGTGATCGAGAGCGTGACCATCAGGCCGAGCTTGCCGCGGATCGCGGGCCAGTCCTGCGCCAGGTGTTTCCAGGCGAACGGCAGCACCAGCAGGAAGGCGAAGAACCAGCGCAGGAACGACAGCGTCACCGGCGGGATGTGACCGGCGGCGAGCCGTCCGACGATGGCATTGCCGGCCCAGCACATCGCGGTGATGCTGAGCAGCAGATAAGGCTGGTTGGCGATCCAGTTCTGGCCGGACGTGGCGGCGCCGGTGGTCTCGTCGGTGGCGGACATTGGATTGTTGTGGCCCCGCGTCATGCGCCAAGCCTCCAGCCCGGCGGCACCCGGGCCGGTTCGGACCCGGCCCGTTCAAAGACACGGAAATCGAGGTTGCATCAACGGGGGCCGGATGCATCGCGACCATGCAGCGGCGGAAGCAGCCTCTCACGCTTTGGTCGAAGCATTGCACCGGTCGCGAAGGTTTCTGGATTTTCAGGGGATATCAAAGGCTTGGAGTGCGCTCGCGGCCTCGAAAAAGTCCCGTTCTTTGCTTGCCTAGAGGGGCTGCATCCTTTATCCGGTTGGCTGCCTCGCGTTCGAGCGGCCCCGGCCGTGATTGGGCTGGGCGCATCTAACAGATTGCATAGGGATTACCCGCGAATGGCCAATGTTGTCGTCGTCGGCGCCCAGTGGGGCGACGAAGGAAAGGGCAAGATCGTCGACTGGTTGTCGGAGCAGGCGGACATCGTCGTCCGTTTCCAGGGCGGCCATAACGCCGGCCACACGCTGGTGATCAACGGCAAGACCTACAAGCTGGCGCTGCTGCCCTCGGGCGTGCTGCGCGAGCAGAAGCTGTCGGTGATCGGCAACGGCGTGGTGTTCGATCCCGCCGCCTTCCTCGACGAGGTCACCAAGCTGCGGTCGCAAGGCGTCGCGGTCAGCCCGGACAATCTGCGGGTTGCCGAGAACGTCACGCTGATCCTGCCGCTGCATCGCGAACTCGACGCGCACCGCGAATCCGCCAATGCGGCGACCGCGATTGGCACCACTCGCCGCGGCATCGGCCCGGCCTACGAGGACAAGGTCGGCCGCCGCGCCATCCGCCTGATGGACCTTGCCGATCTCGATACGCTGCCGCACAAGATCGACCGGCTGCTGGCGCATCACAATGCATTGCGCCGCGGACTGGGCCTGCCGGAGTTCGACGGCAAGGAGATCCTGAAGGAATTGACCGCGCTGGCGCCGCAGCTCTTGCCCTATGCCGAGACGGTGTGGCGGCTGCTCGACATCAAGCGGCGCGAGGGCAAGCGCATGCTGTTCGAGGGCGCGCAAGGCGCGCTGCTCGACGTCGATCACGGCACGTACCCTTACGTCACCTCGTCCAACACGGTGGCGGCGCAGGCCGCGACCGGTTCGGGCCTCGGCCCCGCCGCGGTCGGCTATGTGCTCGGCCTCTGCAAAGCCTATACGACCCGCGTCGGCCAGGGCCCGTTCCCGACCGAGCAGGACAACGAGACCGGCCGCAAGATCGGCGAGCGCGGCCGCGAGTTTGGCACCAATACCGGACGGCCCCGCCGCTGCGGCTGGTTCGATGCGGTTCTGGTTCGCCAGGCGGTCCGGACCTGCGGCATCAACGGTCTGGCGCTGACCAAGCTCGACATTCTCGACGGCTTCGACACGATCGAGGTCTGCACCGGCTACAAGCTCGACGGCAAGGAGATCGATCATTTCCCGGCGGGCGAGGGCGCCCAGGCCCGGGTCGAGCCGATCTACGAGACCATCGAAGGCTGGAAGGAGCCGACCGCCAATGCGCGGTCCTGGGCCCAGCTGCCGGCCCAGGCGATCAAATATGTCCGCCGGATCGAGGAATTGGTGGGGTGCCCGGTCGCACTGCTTTCCACCAGCCCCGAACGCGAGGATACTATCCTGGTACAAAATCCGTTTGAGGCTTAACGATCTCTTACCGGGACGCGCGTATAATTGAGTAGAAATGGCTGATTACTATCCGCTGATCGCCCGCGCTATTGCCGCCCTGGACCCCAACGCTCCCGGCGAGAGCCGTCGCGCGCTCTACGAGCGGGCGCGCACCGCGCTGATCGCGCAGCTCCGCAGCGTGCAGCCGCCGCTCTCCGAATCCGAGATCACCCGCGAGCGGCTCTCGCTGGAAGAGGCCGTCCGCAAGGTCGAATCAGAGGCCGCCCAGCGTGCCCGCGAGGCCTCGCGCCCCGGTGGCGGCGCGCGCAGCAGCGGCAGCGGCGATGCCTTCCGCCGCGCCAGCACCCGCGCCACCGAGGGCAACGCGGCCGCGCCCCAAACTTCTGCCCCGCCACGCGCCCGTCCGGCACCGCCGCCGCCGCGCGCCGACCGGCCCTCCTTCAACGTCGATGACCAGGGCGACGCCCCACGTGCGCCGCGGGCTCCGCGTTTCGACGCGCCGCGGCCGCAGGGTCCGTCGGCACCGCCGTCGATGCCGGAGCCGCCGCCGGCCGGACGTGATCGCGCCGGTGGGCGCCGCCCGCCGGACATGGGACCCCCGCCGCCGCTGCCGCCGGCACCGGGCGTGCGCGGCTTCCGCGACATCACGGCCGACGCCAACGATCTCGGCGGCGCCGCCGCGCAGGCCAACCGCGCCGCGCGCCGCACCTACGCCAACGTGCCTTCGCCCTCGCCGGAATTCGACCGACTCGAGCCGAGCCTGGAAAATCGCGCCGCCGGGACGGACGCGCCCTACTCCTACGACGAATCGATCGAAGAGGCCGAGCGCTACGCGCCGCAGTCGCAGCCGCCGTCGCAACGTCCGCACATCCCCGTTCTCGACCGTGAACCCAAGAAGAAGCGCGCCCGCACCGGCTCCGTGTTTCCGTTCAAGAGCGCGATCGCCGTCGGCATCGTGCTGATCCTGGTCGGTGCCGGCATCCTCTGGGGCAAGCAGCTGGTTCAGACCGCGACCAACCTGTTGAAGTCTTCGCCGACGCAGGTGGTGGAGGCGCCCAGGGATTCGTCGCAGCCGCAGAGCAAGCCCAAGATTCCGGATCGCGTCGGCCAGCCCTCGGCCAGTGACCAGCCGGTCGCGCCGGTGGCGCAGAAGGTCGTGCTCTACGACGAGGATCCATCCGATCCGAAGGGCAAGCAATATGTCGGCTCGGTGGTGTGGCGGCTCGAGCCGATCAAGGCGTCGGGCAACCAGAAGGCCGACGTCGCCGTGCGCGCCGACATCGAGATCCCCGACCGCAAGTTCAAGATGACGATGTCGTTCCGCCGCAACACCGACTCCTCGCTGCCGGCGAGCCACACCGCGGAGTTGACCTTCGTCCTGCCGGCGGACTTTTCGGGCGGCGGCGTCGCCAACGTGCCGGGCATCCTGATGAAGTCGAACGAGCAGGCACGCGGCACGCCGCTGGCAGGCCTCGCGGTCAAGGTCACCGACGGCTTCTTCCTGGTCGGCCTCTCCAACGTCGACGCCGACCGCAGCCGCAACGTCCAGCTGCTGAAGGAGCGCTCCTGGTTCGACGTGCCCCTGGTCTACGCCAACCAGCGCCGCGCCATCATCGCCATCGAGAAGGGCGCTCCCGGCGAGCGCGCCTTCAACGACGCCTTCGCGCAGTGGGGCGACTAGATCTCTGCTCCGTGAGACCTCGGCCCGCATGGTTCGAGACGCCCGCCTTGGCGGGCTCCTCACCATGTGGGTTTGATATCTCTCCGCGAAACGAGACCTCATCCTGAGGGCCCGCCCCTTGGGCGGGCGTCTCGAAGGATGGCCGCAGCTACGCTCTCTTCTACTGCGCCGTCGCTTCCCGCTTGCGCGATGTCGCGGCGGCGTGCTCGCGGTCCATCACGGCGCGACAGCCCGGGCTGACCTGAGCTTTCTTCTGCACCATGCAGGCCCTGATCCTGGGGATGTCGGGGATCTCACTGGAGCACAGCCGCATGGCATCGCCGGAGCACATCTGCTGCGCTTCGGACGAGAAGGAAAGGCCGGGCGATGTCTGGAATGCGATGGCTGCGGTTGTGACGGCGAAGAGAGTTGCGATGGTCTGGTAGCGTGTCATGCGGAATGCGTCCCCGAGTTCCGTGGGTTGAGCCACTTGGTTTTGGGGCGCCGCACGCGGCTTGACCTGCCGCATGTCACAGCCTTCACGCCGGGACCTCAATCCCGCATGTGGTCGCTCGATCTCTCGTGATGTTCGAATCGAAAAGTGCTGCGCCGCCCGAATCAAGTATGCGCCATTGTCACGCGGCCGCAATGGCAGGCGAAAAGGAATTCGCAATTGTTGCGCGCACGTCACGCACAATGCGACTCGCGTGCGATCAGATCAACCGATCGGAGGATACGCTCGCTTGTTCCGCATCGCTTGCGCCAAGCGCCGCGTGCTCCTCGACCGCCGTAACGCCCTTTGCCGTGAGCTCGAACAGATCGCCGTCCTTCATCACGTAACCGTCGGCGATCAGCTCGCCTATCTTGCCGTGCCGGTCGTCGGCAAAGGCGATGGATTGGCTGATGTCCCTCAGGATCGAGAGCTGTTCGTCGCGCAACATGGCTTCACTCTCCGTTCGCCGGGGATGGTTCCGGTCCTCACATGCCGTGGCTCTGAAACACCTTGCTGCAAGACCGCGACAGCTTGGCCCTGTTGGCTTGCAAGCAGCCTTGCACCGCCATGTCGTTGCCGAGGTCCTTGCGGCAGAAGCGCGAGGCGTCCCGCGAACAGGCCTGCTGCTCCTGCGGCGAACCCATATGGCCTTGTGCGAGAGCGGGCGCGTTCGACAGGCCGCTCACGGCCGTCAGTGCGATCGTCGCCAGGAAGAACAGTTTGCGGGACATCGGCGGCTCCAAATCTGACAGGTGAGTTTCAAGTCCTGTCTGAACTCGTCGCTATGCCGCTTGTTCCCAGCGCAGAGCCCGCACCCCCGCTATTCAAGGTTCCCGCGGCGCTGCTATAACGGGGCGAAGGATGAGGGTGCCTGATGAAACGCTATCTCGTGTTTGCGCTGGTTGGCCCGTTCGTGGGCGGGTTCCTGCTGCTGCTGACGACGACCTATCAGTCCGGCTATTGGACCCAGACCAGTCTCGCTGAAGTCGGCAAGCTGTTCGCAGTGTTCTTCAAATCCCTGCAATACAGTTATCTGTTCGGCTTCCTGCCCTCGCTGATGATCGGTGCAGTCGACGATATCCTGGTCCACGTCCGCCGGATCGGCCCGGTGCTGCGGATGCTGCTGGTCGGCGTGTTCGCCTTCATCCTGGCCTCGCTGACCTACAGCTCGCGCGGTCCGGACTCGGGCGCAGTGCAGTTCATCCTGTACGGCCTCGTCGGGTTCGTGCCGGCGGTGATTTCATCCTGGCTCGTGCATAGATATGTCGCGGAGCCGCAGCCGGCGGCAGCACAGACTTGAGGGCGCGACCTTCGATCACGCCGCAGCAACCTCCGCCGCGCTGGCGCGTTCCCTACAGGCCATGACCATGTCCGATGACGATATTCTTGCTCCGCGTCGCTCCCGTTCGGGAAGCCGCCCGGGTCCGGCCTCTTCGGGCACCGAGGGGCGTGGGCCGATCATCGATCAGGATGGTCACGAGATCCGGCCCGAAACGCTCGAGCAGGGCTTTCGCGAGTTTCGCTTCGAGTTTGGGAAGGACAGTCCCTTCGCCGGCAACCCGTTCGGCAATCTGACGCGCGAGCAGCGGATCGCGCGGATCGAGGCGATCGCAAAGCTGCTCGACGTCGCCTTCGTGCTGCCCGGAACCAATATCCGCTATGGCATCGACGGCTTGATCGGACTGATCCCCGTTGTCGGCGACATCATCACCACCGCGATCTCGCTCTGGCTGGTGCGAGAGGCGAGGGCGCTCGGGGCGCCCTGGTACATCACCGCGCGCATGCTCGGCAATGTCGCCCTCGACGGCGTCGTCGGCATCGTGCCGTTCGCGGGCGACGCCTTTGACGTCATGTTCCGTGCCAACATGCGCAACGTGCGCCTGCTCCGCCGCTGGCTCGACAAGCAGCCGCGCATCTGACACGCCCCAAAACGCAAAAAGCGCGACAGCCTTTCGGCCGTCGCGCTTTCAGCGCACATCGGAGCGCGTTACGAAAACTTACGCCGCGTCGGCAGCGTCGGTGCTGGCTTCCACCGGCTTGCGGTGACGGGGCAGCGGGAAGGCTTCGCTCTCATAAAGCGAGCGGATACCGTTCTGATCGAAGCGCGCTTCCTCGACCTGGAGATAGGCGCCGTTCAGCGAATCCGTCGGCAACTGCTCCATCGCGAACTGCACGGCTTCGGCCGCGGTGCCGAACCGGCGATAGGTGAAGCCTGCACGCTTCTTCTTGCGGATCGCAGCGGGGAAGAGTTCGGCGGAAGTGTTGAAGTTGAACGGACGCAGTGGACGCATGGTCAAAGACCTCGTGATCTCTCTGGGGCTTTAAGCGCGTGGGGTTGGGACGGGCAGAGGCCACGATTGAGTGGGCGCCGCACATGTCATTTTCGTCCTCTAATATAGCCCGTTTTGACAAAATTGCGACCCCCGCGATGCGAGATGATGAATCCGCGCATGGCAGCTCCGCAGGGCCGAAAATGACAACAATGTCAGTGGCTTGAATGGTTTATAGCTTGCCAAGGAGCAGCAGCACGAGCAGCACCACCAGGACAAGGCCGCCGATCCCCATGCCGGAATGACCCATTCCGTAGCCGTAGCCACCAACGCGGCCCGACAGGCCGCCGACGAGATAAATGATCACCAGGATGATCAGGATGGTCCCAAGCGTCATGGCATCCTCCCTGGCGGCCGCGGCAACGCCATGGCCGGCCGCACCACGAGGTAAGAAAAGCACATCGCGCCGCCGGGTTCCATGACGGAACCCGGCGGCGCGCAAGGTTTATTTGGGTTCGAGCTTCAGCGCCGCGGAATTGATGCAGTAACGCAAGCCCGTCGGCCCCGGGCCGTCGGGGAAGACATGGCCGAGATGGCCGCTGCACTTGGCGCACAGCACCTCGGTACGGACCATGCCGTGGCTGACGTCCCGCTCCTCGTCGATATGGCCCTCGACGGCGGGCTGGGTGAAGCTGGGCCAGCCGCAGCCGGAATCGAACTTCGCGTCGGACTCGAACAGCACATTGCCGCAGCCGGCGCAGGTATAGGTGCCGGCGCGGTGGTCCTGCTCATATTCGCCGGAGAAGGGACGCTCGGTCGCCTTCTCGCGAAGCACTGCGTATTGCATCGGCGACAACTCGCTGCGCCATTGCTCTTCGCTCTTGATGACCTTGTCGTCCGTGGTTTTTGTCTTGGTGTCGGGCATGGGTCTCCCGTTTTTTCGATGATTTTGTTTTCGGTGATCTTGTTCAGTGATCTCGCGATCAGTTGGTGGCCTTGCTGGCGCTCACCAGTGTCGGCTTCTCGATATAGTTATCCGCGAACAGCTTTTTCAGGTTCTCGACCTTCGGAAGGTCGTTGTAGGCGATGTAGGGCTGGTTCGGGTGCAGCGTCAGATAATCCTGGTGATAGGCCTCCGCCGGATAGAACGCCTCCAGCGCGCCGACCTTGGTCGCGATCGGCTTATTGAAGACCTTGGCGCCGTTGAGCTGGGTGATATAGGCCTCGGCCACCTTCTTCTGCTCGTCGGAGGTGGTGAAGATCGCCGAGCGATATTGCGTGCCGGAGTCGGGGCCCTGCCGGTTGAGCTGGGTCGGGTCGTGCGCCACCGAGAAGTAGATCTGCAGGATCTTGCCGTAGGAGATCTTCTTCGGGTCGTATTTGATCTCGACCGATTCCGCGTGGCCGGTCCGGCCGCTCGAGACGGTCTGGTAGTCGGCCGTCGCCTTGGTGCCGCCGGCATAGCCGGAGACCGCGTTGACGACGCCTGCGGTGTGCTGGAACACGCCCTGCACGCCCCAGAAGCAGCCGCCGGCGATCACGGCGGTCTGGATCCCGCTTGCGGGCGCCGCGTCAACGGCGGGAGCGGGGATCACGACCGCATCCTCTGCGGCCCGGGTCGGCGCGGCAAAGGCCAGCGTCAGGGCGGTGGTTGCGGCGAGCAGGGACAGGATGGCAGGTCGGCGCATGGCGATCCTCTTTCGGAAGGTCTGACAGTCTAGGGCGGTTGGGGCCGGGCGAACAGCCTGCCCGGCATTTTCGGACATTCGAGATACGGGCCGGCCGGGCGATTGTTACGGCCGGACGGACACGAGTCTGTGAAACGCGCCGCCTGGAGCGGCCCGGCTTGGCGAGGACAGGAACTCCGCGCTAGATGAACCGGCGCGATCGGTGATCGACCTAGAGAATGATGGCTGGAGCTGACCTGACAACATGCTGCGCGTCGTATCCCTGACCCTCGTCGCCGTGCTCGCCATCCTGGCCGGCTGGAGCTCGATCGCGGCGGCCGAACCAAAACCCGGCGACGACCTCGCCATTTGCCGCGACCGCCAGGCGGATGCGCAGGCGAGGGCGCAGGCCTGCGACAATTTGCTCAACGCCGACCGGCTCAGCGGCAAGGACAAGGCCGTCGCGCTTTCCGTGCGCGGCAATACGCTGATCAACAAGCGCGACTACGTCCATGCCATCGAGACCTTGTCCATGGCCGTCGACCTCGATCCCGACAACGTCGTCACGCTCAATTTGCGCGGCCTCGCCTATGAGCGGACGGGCCAGGACGACCATGCGATGACGGACTACAACCTCGCGCTCCAGAAGCGCCCGACCTACGGTGTCCCCTACAACAACCGCGGCATCATCCAGTTGCGCCGGGGGGCGCTGCAAAGCGCGCTCGACGATTTCAACCTGTCGATCAAATACGCGCCAAAATTCCTGCTCGGCTACACCAACCGCGCCCGCGTGCGCACGCTGATGCAGGATTTTGACGGCGCGATCGCCGATTTCGCGGAGGCCGAGAAGATCGAACCGGGCGCGCAGCAGATCACCGCCAACCGCTGCGTCACCTACGGCATGATGGGCAAGTACGACCAGGCCTTCGCCGACTGCAACGGCCTGATCGAGAAGCAGCCGAAAAACGTGTACGCGATCAACAATCGCGCCGACGTCAACATGCTGAAGGGCGATCTCGACGCCGCGTTGAAGGACTACAACATTGCGATCCAGATCAACCCGAACAATGTCCGGGCACATTCGGGTCGCGGCCAGATCTACGAGCGCAAGAAGGACCTCGCCCAGGCTCGTGCCGACTATCGTGCGGCGGCCTATTCGCTGACGAAGTTCGACGAGCTCGACGTCGCGCGTGCCCGCGCGATCGCGCAGGAGCGATTGGCGGCGCTGACCCCGCAGGCGCCGGCCGGATCAACGGGGCGCCGTGTGGCGCTGGTGATCGGGAACGGCGCCTACAAGAACGTCCACGCCTTGCCCAATCCGCCACGCGACTCGAAAATGATCGCAGCCGCGCTGCGCGATGTCGGCTTCCAGACCGTGACATCCGTCAGCGACCTCACCCGCGACAAGTTCTTCGAAGCGTTGCAGACGTTTGCGGCCGAGGCAGAGAAGGCCGATTGGGCGGTGGTCTATTACGCCGGCCACGGTTTCGAGATCGGCGGCGTCAATTATCTCGTTCCCGTCGATGCCAAGCTCGCCGCCGACAGGGACGCCGAGACCCAGGCGGTTGCGCTGGAGCAGGTGATCGCGGCGGTGGGCGCTGCGCGAAAAGTGCGTCTGGTCATGCTGGATGCCTGCCGCGACAATCCGTTCGCGCCGACCATGCAGCGCACGCTGTCGCTCAAGCTGGTGGACAAGGGCTTTTCCAACATCGAGCCTGGCGCCGGCTTCATGGTGGTCTACGCCGCCAAGCACGGCGAGACCGCGATGGACGGCGACGGCGGCGCCGACAGTCCGTTCGCCACCGCGCTCGCCCGCGAAATCAAGATGCCGCGCGTCGAGATCCGAAAACTGTTCGACATCGTCCGCGACGACGTCTGGCTTGTGACCAAGCACGTGCAGCAGCCGTTTTCCTACGGCTCGCCGCCGGGAAGAGAGGATTTTTATTTTGTTGTGGGGAAGTGAAGGCTGCTTATGGGGCGCACCTTCGTCCCCTCACATTAGGTGTCGTCCCGGCGGAGGCCGGGATCCATAGCCACAGGGCGTGGTTTGGCGAAGACTGACAGTGATCGAACCTTCCTCGGTACCAAGACCCCCGAATACGGATAGACGACGCGGTATGGGTCCCGGCCTTCGCCGGGACGACGGCTACACCACAATGCTCAGCCGCTTCGCCGCCCGCGTGATGCCCGTGTACAGCCACCGCGCGCGGCTCTCCTGAAACGCAAAGCTCTCGTCGAACAGCACGACGTCGTCCCATTGCGAGCCCTGCGACTTGTGCACGGTCAGCACGTAGCCGTAGTCGAACTCGTCATAGGGCTTGCGCTGCTCCCAAGCGATCGCCTCGACGCCGCCCTCGAAGCAATCGGCACGCACCGAGACCTTCGTCACCTTGTGGCCGAGATCCTCGTCCGGCGACAGCCTCATGCTGAGAATGCGGGATTTCGAGCGCGAGGTGTTGCGCGACTTCACGCGCCACAGCCCGCCGTTGAACAGGCCCTTCTTGCGATTGTTGCGCAGGCAGACGAGCTTGTCGCCGGCGACGGGGAAGACGTCCTCGATGTTCTGGCGCTGACGCACCCGCATATTGTACGCGCGCCGCGTGTTGTTGCGTCCGACCAGGACCTGGTCGGCGGCCATGACGCGATCAGGATCGAGCTCCTTGCGCGACACCACCTCGCTCTCGCCGTAGCGCCCGATGTCGAGCTCGCGTCCCTCGCGGACGTCCATCGACATCCGCACGATCGGATCGTCCTGGGCCTGGCGGTGCACCTCGGTCAGCATCGCGTCCGGCTCGGTATTGGTGAAGAAGCCGCCGCCCTGGATCGGCGGCAACTGCGCGGGATCGCCCAGCACCAGCAGCGGGCAGTCGAACGACATCAGGTCGCGGCCCAATTCGGCATCGACCATCGAGCATTCGTCGATCACGATCAGCTTGGCTTTGGACGCCGGGGCGTCGTCCCACAGCTCGAAGCTCGGCTGCTCCTCGCCGGATTCGCGGGTGCGGTAGATCAGCGAATGGATGGTGGAGGCTTCGTCGCAGCCCTTGTTGCGCATGACCAGCGCCGCCTTGCCGGTGAAGGCGGCGAACTTCACCTCGCCGTCGACGCCGTCGGCGATGTGCCGCGCCAGCGTGGTCTTGCCGGTGCCGGCATAGCCGAACAGGCGGAACACCGGCGGCGTGCCGTTGCGGCCGGGCTTGGCCTTGAGCCAATCGCCAACGGCCTTGAGCGCGGCATCCTGATGCGGGGTGAATGTGGCCATGTCTGTCTTGAGGAGGGGGCGAAACGGAGCGATTCGCCAGCCCCAAAACTAACCATTCGCACCGCCGGTTCAAGCCGGGCGGGGCGCCCTACTGCCAGCCGGGAACGCCGCGCATGTCGGGCAGATGGTGGGCGATGCCTTTGTGGCAGTCGATGCAGGTCTTTTCCTTGGTGAAGAGGAAGCGCTGGTGGGCGACCGAGGCCCGCGGCGACTGCTTGGTGATGTCCATGGAATCGGCGCTGTGGCAGTTGCGGCATTCCAGCGAATCGTTGGACTTGAAGCGCGCCCATTCATGCGCCGCCAGCTCGAGCCGGTGATCCTGGAATTTCTCGCGGGTGTCGATCGTGCCGAAGATCTTGCCCCAGACCTCCTTGGAGGCCTGCATCTTGCGGGCGATCTTGTCGGTCCAGTTGTGCGGCACGTGGCAGTCCGGACAGGTCGCGCGCACGCCGGAGCGATTGGCGAAGTGGATGGTCGACTTCAGCTCGGCATAGACGTTGTCCTTCATCTCGTGGCAGCCGGTGCAAAATTTTTCGGTGTTGGTCAATTCCAGCGCGGTGTTGAAGCCGCCCCAGAAGATCACGCCGGCCATGAAGCCCGCCAGCACCAGCACGCCGAGCCCGAACACCGAGCTCGGCCGGATCAGCACCTGCCAGAGCTCGCGCGCAAAGTCCAAGCTTCGCGCGACGAAGCCGTGTTTGGCCTTCATTCCCTCGTCGGGCTCATCAGCGGTCGTCGTCATCGGCGGCCACCGGGGCTTGCGCGCGACAGCAGCGTGTCGATGTCGGTGAAGTCGTTGCTGACGGGCGGCGTGGCGGTGTTCTGCGGCACGTGGCATTCCGTGCAGAAGAAGCGGCGCGGCGAGATCGAAGCCAGGAACTGGCCGTCGCGATCCATGAAGTGGGTGATCGAGACCATCGGCGCCTGCGATTCCGCGATGCGCGCCCGCGCATGGCAGGACAGGCACTTGTTGCCGTTGAGATCGACCTGATAGCCGTCGATCGCATGCGGGATCACCGGCGGCTGCTCCGGATAGTTGCGCACTTCCCTTTCGGAGGTGTTGCGGTTCGGCAGCATCGGCGGCGCCGGACCTTCGTCGTTGAGCGGCGTCGGGCCGCGCAGGCCTGACGTCACCGTCTGCGCGGTCAGCGAGCTCGCGCCAGCCGCGATCACGACCGCGAGCAGCGCTACTCCAAATCGTTTCATCATGACACGTTCACCCGCTCGATGCGCACGGCGCACTTCTTGTAATCAGTTTGCAGCGAGATCGGATCGGTGGCGTCCAGCGTCACCTTGTTGATCAGCTTGGATTCGTCGAACCACGGCACGAATACGAGGCCACGCGGCGGCCGATCGCGGCCGCGGGTCTCGACGCGGACACGGATGAAGCCGCGGCGGGAGACCACTTTCACTTCGTCGCCGCGGCGGATCTTCGCCTCCTGCGCGTCGTCAGGATGCATGAAGCACACGGCCTCGGGGAAGGCCTTGTAGAGCTCGGGGACCCGGCGCGTCATGGTGCCGGAATGCCAGTGCTCCAGCACGCGGCCGGTGGAGAGCCAGTAGGGATATTCGTTGTCGGGCGATTCCGCCGGCGGCTCGTAAGGAAGGGCGAAGATGCGCGCCTTGCCGTCGGGATAGCCGTAGAACTGCACGTCGGTGCCCTGCTTGACGTAGGGGTCGCTGCCTTCGCGGAAACGCCATTTCGTTTCCTGGCCGTTGACGACGGGCCAGCGCAGGCCGCGCTCGCGGTGATAGGCGTCGAACGGCGCGAGGTCGTGGCCGTGGCCGCGGCCGAACGCGGCATATTCCTCGAACAGGCCCTTCTGCACGTAGAAGCCGAACGCCTTGGACTCCTCGTTGGCGTAGCCTTCCTCGATCTCCGACGTCGGGAATTTATCGACCTGGCCATTCTTGTAGAGCACGTCGAACAGCGTCTTGCCGCGCACGTCCGGCTTCTTGGCGATCAGCTCCTCCGGCCAGACCTCTTCGATCTTGAAGCGCTTGGAGAATTCCATGAGCTGCCAGAGGTCGGACTTCGACTCGCCGGGCGCGGGGACGAGCTGATGCCAGAACTGCGTGCGCCGCTCGGCGTTGCCGTAAGCGCCTTCCTTCTCCACCCACATCGCGGTCGGCAGGATCAAATCGGCGGCGAGCGCCGTCACCGACGGATAGGCGTCCGAGACTACGATGAAATTGTCGGGGTTGCGGAAGCCCGGATAGGTCTCCTCGTTGGCGTTGGGACCAGCCTGAAGGTTGTTGTTGACCTGCACCCAATAGGCGTTGATCAGGCCGTCCTTCAGCATCCGGCTTTGCAGCACGGCGTGCGCGCCGGGCTTGTCGGGAATGGTGCCCTCGGGCAGCAGCCAGATGTGCTCGGCCTTGGTGCGGTGCTCCTTGTTGGTGACGACCATGTCGGCCGGCAGGCGGTGCGAGAAGGTGCCGACCTCGCGCGCGGTGCCGCAGGCCGAGGGCTGGCCGGTCAGCGAGAACGGGCTGTTGCCGGGCGAGGAAATCTTCCCGGTTAGAAGGTGGATATTGTAGACGAGGTTGTTGCACCAGACGCCGCGGGTGTGCTGGTTGAAGCCCATGGTCCAGAACGAGACCACCTTGGTCTTGGGGTCGGCATAGAGTTCGGCCAGCGCCTCCAGCCGGTTGAGCGGCACGCCCGACATCTCGGCCGCCTTCTCCAGCGTGTACTCCGAGACGAACTTGACGTACTCGTCATAGCTCATCTCGGTGGAATCATTGGCCTTCGCCGCGCCCGTCGCCTTCTTCTGCAGCGGATGCTCGGGCCGCAAGCCATAACCAATGTCGGTCTGGCCGCGCCTGAAGATGGTATGCGCGGCAACGAAGTCCTTGTTGACCCGGCCCGTCTTGATGATGTGGTTGGCGATGGCGTTGAGGATGTAGAGGTCGGTCTGCGGCTTGAACACCATGCCGATGTCGGCGAGGTCGAACGAGCGGTGCTCGAAGGTCGAGAGCACGGCGACGCGAACATGCGGCGCGGAGAGCCGGCGGTCGGCAAGGCGCGTCCACAGGATCGGATGCATCTCCGCCATGTTGGAGCCCCACAGCACGAAGGCGTCGGTGGCCTCGATGTCGTCATAGCAGCCGGCCGGCTCGTCAATGCCGAAGGTGCGCATCATGCCGGCCACGGCGGAGGCCATGCAGTGGCGCGCATTGGGATCGATGTTGTTGGTGCGGAAGCCGGCCTTGAACAGCTTCACGGCCGCATAGCCCTCCCAGACCGTCCACTGGCCGGAGCCGAACATGGCGACGCCGTTCGGCCCGCGTTTCTTGATCGCCTCCTTCCACTTCACCTCCATGATGTCGAAGGCTTCGGTCCAGGAGATGGGCGTGAACTCGCCGTTCTTGTCGTATTTGCCGGCCGTCTTGCGCAGCATCGGCTGGGTCAGGCGGTCGTGGCCGTACATGATCTTGGAGAGGAAGTAGCCCTTGACGCAGTTAAGGCCGCGATTGACCTCGGCCTTGATGTCGCCGTGGGTGGCGACGACGCGATTGTTTTTGGTCGCGACCATCACGGAGCAGCCGGTACCGCAGAAGCGGCAGGCGGCCTTGTCCCATTTCAGTTCGGCGACGTCGCGCTCGGCGACGAGGTTCGCGGCGAGCGCCGGTGCCGGCATGCCCGCAGCGGCGGCCGCAATGGCGGCGGCCTCGAGCTTCAACATCTGGCGACGGTCGAGCTTTGGCGATGTCATAATGGCTCTTCCTGACTCAGGCGGTTTCAATGGCGTGAAAGACCAGCGCCGCCGAATAGACGTCGGGCAGTGACTGGATAGTGTTGAGCAGGGTGCCGAGGCTGCCGGAATCAGGCGCCTCGGTCACGACGATGAGCTTTCCTCGCGCATCGCGGCCATGAATCTCGCAGCCGGCAAGGGCGGTGATCGCGGCTTCCAGCTGGTCCAGTCGCTCGGGGCGCGCCTGCACGATGATGCTGGCGATTTCGCAACCGGGCGGCGAGATGACGCGCTCGGCGCTGAGCACCCGGCCGGTGATCAGTGCGCGGCGGTTGAGTTTGGATTCGGCCATGATGCCTGTCTTTCGCTTTTCGGGGGATCAATGCGGGGAGGGCGGCGGGCCGGGAGGGCCGGCGAACATCTGGTAGATCCAGACGCCGAGCCCGTAGGAGCCGACCGTTCCGACCGCGAGGACGGGCATCACGATCGCGGTCAGGAACAGGAAAGCGAAAATCTCCATGCGCTTACGGCGCACGCGCGAAGTCGCGTCGTCAGGGGCCGACATATTCGGTCTCGTCTGAAATGTGGGGATTGGGACGGCATCCGGGCCGTTGCCTTGCCGCACTTTAGATGTAGCAGGGCCACTGACGCCTTGATCTGGATCAATCCGTCCAGTTGCGATGCTGGCTCCCGCCAGACCCACAAGCACAAGTTTGGGTTGTACCCGTGCGACGGCGATGCGACAATTTGGCATCGAACGGGGATACGAGCTGTGAACGCGACGGGGCTGACGGCGATAGATCTCGGGCTTCGCGGCGCGGCGAGCGGCGTGTTCCTGTTGATCGTTCTCGTGGCCTTGCTGCGTCGTGCAACCGGCCAACAGGCTTTGCTGGGCATCGCGATGTGCGCAGGCGGCATGTTCTATGCGATCGCGACGGCGCCCAACCTTCCCAAAACGGCTTGGTGGTGGGTGTTGCCGATCTTGTCCGCACAGCCTGCGGTCTTCTGGCTGTGGGCGCGCGCGGCGTTCGACGACGATTTCGTGCTGAGGCGTTGGCACGGCGCCCTGTGGCTGAGCATCGTGGCTTTCGGGTTTGCGATCACGCTGGGCTGGGCGAACTGGCCCGCTTTGGCCGGCGCAGGCGGGCGAGTCCTGGCTTTGGCCACCCTGGTGTTGGCCCTCGCTGCCGCGGTTCAGACGGTCAAGACCTGGCGCGCCGATCTGGTCGCGCGGCGACGCCGACTGCGGCTGGCGATGCTTGCGATCAATGTCGTGCTCATCGCGACCGTCGGCGTCGCCGGCTTCGCCGCAATTCCCGTCGCGGTTCCCGGTGCGCCCGGCAGTCTCCCGACCGCGCTCGGGCTGTTCGTGGTGGCCATGCTTGCCGGCATCGGCCTGTTCAGCGCGCCGGCGATGGCCGTCAATGACGCCACGGCCGCGATCGCATCCGGCGAGGCGGGGAGGCAAGCCCCGGCCGCCGACCGCGCCGCCGCGGGGCGGGTCGTCGTCGACCCGATCCTGCTGCGGCGCCTCGACCATCTGATGACGGTGGAGCGAAGCTACCGCCAGGAAGGCCTTGCGATCGGAGCGCTTGCGGCGCGGCTCGATGTTCCCGAGCATCGGCTGCGCCAGGCGATCAATGAAGGGCTGGGCTATCGCAACTTCAATGCTTTCCTGAACCGCTACCGGATCGAGGACGCCAGGCTGGCGCTGTCCGACGTGACGCAACGGGAGGTCCCGGTGCTGACCATCGCCATGGATGCGGGCTTCCAGTCGATCGGACCTTTCAATCGCGCGTTCAAGGCCGAAACCGGCATGACCCCGACCGAATTCCGGCGCGAGGCGCTGAGCCGGCCCGAGAGCGCTGAACTCAGCCAACCGCGCCGCGAAATCGGCTAGCCGATTTTTGGATCAGGCGAGAACGCCCTGCGCCGATTGGTTAGACGGTCCAAGCATAAACTCCCATCCAGCGGAACGAGCCTATCCATGTCCCACTCGACCGCCGCCGCCCCTGTATCGGAGAGGCTCCATGCTCTCGACGCAGTCAGGGGTGGCGCCCTGCTGCTCGGCATCGTCCTGCACGCGACGTTGTCGTTTGTGCCGGCCTCGCCCCGGTTCTGGATCATCCAGGACACCCATCCAAGCGTTACTCTGGGTCTGCTGTCCTTTACCATCCACGTCTTCCGGATGACGACCTTCTTCCTGATGGCCGGCTTCTTTGCCCGCATGAGCTTTCACCGCCGGGGGAGCTGGGGCTTCGTCAGGGACAGGCTGCAGCGGATCGGCCTGCCGTTGGTGATCGGCTGGCCGCTCGTGTTCATGCCGATAGCTCTGATCGTGATCTGGGCATCTCACTTTCCAAATGGCGGTCCGATCCACCCCACGTCAGGCTGGCTGCCGGCATTGCCTAAGTTCCCCCTGACCCACCTCTGGTTTCTGTATGTGCTGCTGGAGCTCTATGTCGCGACGCTGCTGCTGCGCGGTGCAATGGTCTGGCTTGATGTATCAGGGACGCTGCGCATGGTGTTTGACCGTGTCTTCGCGCGGATCATGCGAAATCCGCTGGCTCCCCTGGTTCTGGCAATCCCGATCGGCATTGCCTTCTGCCTCGATCCACGATGGACCAACGTGATGGGCGTGAGGACGCCGGATCAATCGCTCGTCACCAATGCGCAGGCCTGGATCGGCTTCGGCACCGCATTCGGCATCGGCTGGCTCCTGCATCGGCAGGTCGATCTGCTGCGGCTCATCGAGCGACGCTGGCTGACACATGTCCTGCTCGCGCTCTTCCTGATCCTGGTCAGCTTCGCGGTGTCAGGCGTCATGCTGTCGTTGCCTGTCGCGCCGAAACTGCCGGTCAGCTTCGCCACGCTCAGGCTGATCTCCGCCATCCTCTATGCACCGGCGATTTGGGTTTCCACATTCGCGGTCCTCGGCCTCGCCCTCCGCTTCATGTCAGGCTTCAGTCGGACGTGGCGCTACCTCGCCGATGCATCCTACTGGCTCTATCTGATCCACCTGCCGATCGTGATGGCGCTGCAGGTCGCGCTGTCGCAGCTCGACTGGCCCGGGCTGACCAAGTTCGCGATCATTCTCCTTGTCGCGCTTCCTCCGATGCTTGCGAGCTATCATCTGCTGGTGCGCTTCACCTTTATCGGTGTGGTCCTGAATGGCCGCCGCGCCGAAAAGCGCCTTCTCCCGCAAGGCGGAATTGCGACTGCGTAGACAGCGCCGCCCAACCCATTAAGATGCCCGCAACAAAAATATGAGCGGCAAGAATACTCAAGAAAACTTGGGAGAGGCGTCATGAAGTTCGGCATCTTCTATGAGCTGCAACTGCCACGTCCGTGGGTCGCCGGCGACGAGCTCAGCCTCTACCAGAACGCGCTCTCGCAGATGGAACTGGCAGACCAGCTCGGCTACGACCACGCCTGGGTCGTCGAGCATCACTTCCTCGAAGAATACTCGCACTCACCCTCGCCGGAATCGTTTCTCGCAGCCGCAAGCCAGCGCACCAGGAACATCCGGCTCGGCCACGGCATCCTCCAGCTCACCACCAACCATCCTGCACGTGTCGCCGAGCGCGTCGCGGTGCTCGACCTGCTCTCGAACGGCCGCTGCGAATTCGGCATGGGCGAGAGCGCATCCATCACCGAGCTCACACCGTTCGGCCGCGACATGGAGACCAAGAAAGAGGTGTTCGAGGAAGCCGTCGCCGCGATCTTCCCGATGTTCAAGGACGCGGGCAGCGAGCATCACGGCAAATATTTCGACATCCCCTTGCGCAACGTCGTGCCGAAACCGGTGCAGAAGCCGCATCCGCCGTTGTGGATGGCCTGCTCGCAATTACAGACCATCGAGCGCGCCGGCCGCCATGGGTTTGGCGCGCTCGGCTTCCAGTTCGTCAGCGCGGATGCCGCGCATGCCTGGGTGCACGCCTATTACAACGCCATGACCAAGCGTCTCGCCAAGCTCGCCGACTACGAGATCAACCCGAACATGGCGCTGGTGTCGTTCTTCATGTGCGCGAAGACGGACGAGGAGGCCCGCGCCCGCGCCGACGGCGCCACCTTCTTCCAGTTCGCGTTGCGCTTCTACGGCGCCTCGCAGAATCGCCAGCGTCCGGCGCCCTACACCGTCAACATGTGGGACGAGTACAACAAGTGGAAACGCGACAATCCGGAGGCGCAGGAGGCCGCGCTGCGCGGCGGCCTGATCGGCTCGCCCGAGACCATCCGCAGGAAGCTGAAGCGCTTCCAGGGCTCGCACATCGACCAGGTCATCCTTCTGAACCAAGCGGGCAAGAACAGCCACGAGCACATCTGCGAATCGCTGGAGCTGTTCGGCCGCGAGGTGATGCCGGAATTCCAGAACGATCCGGCGCAGGCGGCCTGGAAGCAGGGCGTCATGAGCGGCGAGATCAAGCTCGAGGAAATCGACACAGAGGCCTTCACCGACCGCTACGGCAAGCTCGCTGTCAGCGTGGGGCCGGCGAAGGCGGCGGCGGGGTAGGGCAGCGTGTTGCGGCACCGCGGTAGGGACGACCACGAAGTCGAGTGCGCCTCCGCACCATCAACCTGCCGGCGCACGAGTTTTCGGCGGCGATTTTCTCAAGACGCTGTCCGCATCCTTCTACAGCCATGGTGTCTTAAACATAAAGCGTGTTGGTGTTCGCCTAGTCGTCGATCACCATCTCAACCAGCTTCGCTATTTTGTCCCGCGTCAGATCACCCGAGTTTGAAATGTAGGGCTCGACATCCGGCGCATACACAAAGGGGACACCCTTCCTGGTTCCGCTGCCGCCGATGCGAGTCACAACGATGTTGCCAAATGCAGTTGAGATGCTCGTTGGAGCACCATTGCCCACGGTAAAAGTAACTCCGACGGGACGGTGATCATGCCGCTCGATCTGAGGAGAAAAGGAGAATTGGTCTTCGCCGAAATGATGCTTCAGCTCCTCCAGGAAAGGTATTACCTCGCGCTCCATCGCCTGCTTGCAGTACTCGATGTCGGCGGTTCGCTTGTCCTTGTTCTCCGCGGCGATAGTCGTCTGCCTCTCCTTTTCGACGACGGCTGCGGATAATTTTTGTCGGAACTTCTCGGCGAGCTGCTCGGCGTCCATTTTCGTTCCAATCAAACCTGGCCCCAATGATGTTGGAGCTCATAAGACATTGTTAAGGCTTATCGGCAGCCTTTTGTTTCAATGGATTCATCAGAGCGAATGGCGATGCTTCTTTCGCTGCAGGTTGCCAATGTGTGCCACCAGACACTCCCGCGTATTCTGTGAGCGGAAAGCGAAGCTTTGAGACGGCTTGCGTGGTGGCGGTTGACACGGCCGCTGGGGGGGCTCCTTCCAAAGCCTCGAAACCGCCATCGAGTCATTTCGAGCTCGATTGATTGCTCCGGGGGAACAAAGAACCGCTTGCGGCGTTGTAGAAATTGGTCGGCGCTTCTTCAAGCCACCGCGTATCGCCGCGCTTCTGCGAAAGACGCAATCCAGAATTGGCGATTTAATGCCCTCCGAACCGAGGCTGGTTTCAGGAATGGCCTCCGATGCCTCCCTCGATCGCCAGGATGAGCTTCCATACCGTCGCCGCCAACAGGCTCTCCTCAGGGAGTTCGGTACGGCTGCACTGCAAACCCGTGACTTCAGGCAAATTCTTCAGCATGCGGCCGAATTCAGTGCTCGCGGTCTGGGATGCTCATACGCCAAGGTTCTGGAATATCTTCCCGACGAGAAGCGTTTGATCGTGCGTGCCGGGATCGGCTGGCCCGCGGGGACAGTAGATCACGTAACGCTCGGTGCTGATATCGAATCGCCCGCGGGCTTTGCCTACCAGACCGGCCAATCGGTCATCTCCAATCACTTGCAGGAAGAGACACGTTTCCGGACGCCGGCGCTTCTGGCCAAGCATGGCATCAAACGTGCGATCAACGTGCTTATCAGGCGAGGTGGCGAGGGCGACGTGCCGTTCGGTGTTCTCGAGGCCGATAGTCACGATCCCGGACAATTCGACGACGCTGATGCGGATTTCCTGGCTGGTTTCGCAGGCCTGCTCGGCATCGCGATTGAGCGCCAACACGCCGACGCCAAGCTTCAGGAAGCTCTTGAGCACGAAGCATTGCTCACGCGTGAGATGAGTCATCGCGTCAAGAACAGCCTCACCTCAGTCGTTGGCCTGCTACGTGTGCAAGCACGTGGGTCGGATTCCGTCGATGTGAAGCACGCATTGGAAAACGCCGCCATGCGCGTCGCTTCGATCGCGGAAGTGCATGATCATCTCTGGCGCGGCAGCAAGGTCGGATTCGTCGATCTTGCCGATTTCGTCGAGCATCTTTGCAGAAATCTTCAGAGTTCGGCGCCGGAACACAGGCTTCAATATCGTTCGGATCCCATCGTCATATCCGCGGACAAGGCCATTCCTCTGGGCTTGCTGGTGAACGAGCTCGTCACAAACGCGATTAAATATGCCTATGTCGATGGGCCGGGTGTCATCGCTGTAGACGCCCGCGAGATCGACGGACATCTGCTGGTCGAAATCTCCGATCAGGGCGCAGGGTTACCCGACGGGTTTGACATCAACCAGCCGCGGAAGAGTCTCGGATTCCGGGTCGTCAGCGGCCTGGTCAGGCAGTTGATGGGCGAGCTTACGATCTCAACAAATATACCGAGGGGAGCGCTATTCACAATCCGGCTTCCTCTTGATCACCCTCAACAATCGCTCGATGCGAACTGAAGGCTATTCCGGGTTCTGCATTGAAGTCTTGAGGGTTCTCTTACATGGCCTTGGCCACTCCACCCATCCGAGTCCTTGTTGTCGAAGACGAAGCGTTCATTCGCATGGACGTAGTTGACGTGCTCCGCGCGGCCGGATTCGAAGTGCTAGAGGCAACCAACGCCGAGGAGGCCATTCAGATGCTCGAATGCAACTCTGATGTCCGTCTTGTATTTACCGACATCGATATGCCCGGTTCAATGAACGGTTTGAAATTGGCGGCGGCCGTCAGGAACCGCTGGCCGCCAGTTAGAATCATTGCAACCTCAGGTCATGTCGAAATACGAGCCGGTGATCTTCCGGCGGGCGCCCTGTTTTTCCCCAAGCCCTACCAGCCGCTGCAAATCATCGACGCGATCCGTGAGCTGACCAGTGTGGTGTGATGAATTACCCCAGTCCCCAGAAAGGTGAGTTGCAATGAAGACCATACGGACCTTGTTGATGGCTGCGCTGACCGTTTCCGGCGGCGTCACCCAGGCGTTGGCTGAGTGCCAGATTGCCGACGCAGGGCTGGAGGAGGCCATTCAGCAAAATCCCCGGTTTCGAGGACCAGCTAACAGTCAGGCCGTGCGCGACCTTCGGAGTCTAAGAGACGCCGCTTTCACGCTTCGATCTTATGGACGGCATGAAGACTGTGAGCGTCTCCTCGCCAACATTCGTGAACTCATCGCGGGGCCGCCGATGGGATCCTTGGGAGACAATGATGAGGAAGAGGCCGATAAGCAAATTGCCGCTCGTGAACCAAAAATTAGGCGCGGAGCGACTTTGGGCAGCCGTGACAAAAAAGACGCCAAACCGTTGATAAGGATCGACCAACTTACCCCCGGTTTGAGGACCGACGAGATGATTGGGGCGGAAGTCCGCAGTTCCGATGACAAGATCGTCGGCGAGGTGCGGAACATCGTTTTCGGCACGAAGGATGGGAGAGATTACGCGATTATCGCCTCGGGCGGATTTTTCACCACCGGAAAGGACAGTATCGTGGTGCCGATCCGATCTCTGAAGGTCACGCAGGATCGATCGAGCTTCTTTCTTCCCATTGCGAAGGGAGTCATGAAAACGGTGCCTGTGATGCCTGACCAGGAATACAAGTGGCTCTCCGACCCGGCTTGGCGCGCCAATAACGATGCCTTGTTTGAAAAGCCGTAGCCGACCGGCGGCGCGTTTTTACGCAACGGCGCATCACTGGCTAGCCCAGAGCTTCGTTCACTTCCACATGCAGAGCGTTGCGTCGGTGAGGGCGAAAGCGGACAGGTTGAGACCACCGCCCGTCCCGTAGAGAACCATGTGACCTGAACTGGCGGCGTCGACAGCGATCGTGGCACGGGGAAGTTTTGCAGCATTTTCGTTCCACGGACTTTCCAGTCAGAGCTTCTGCAGGCAAACTCCATCGATGGCAGGTCTCTGTCGGCCACCGTCGGCGGATGTGGTAGCGAAGGATTACGGTATAGTCTCAAGCCTCTACGTTCCTGATGAGCGATGCCCTGGAGCGGTCATGGCAAAACATCGGATCTATACGACGAGCTTCGCAAGCGTTTACCCGCTTTACGTTGCGAAGGCGGAGAAGAAAGGACGCACCAAAGCAGAGGTCGATCAGGTCATCTCCTGGTTGACTGGCTATGGTCAGAAGGAGCTGGAAGCTCAACTGGAACAGCGGACGGACTTTGAGACCTTCTTTGCGAAGGCCCCCACACTCAATCCTTCGCGAGCCCTGATCAAGGGCGTGGTTTGCGGCGTCCGGGTCGAGGATGTCAAAGAGCCGACGATGCGAGAGATACGCTACCTGGACAAGCTGATCGATGAGCTGGCCAAGGGAAAAGCGATGGACAAGATTTTGCGCAAAAGTGCTGACTAAGGGGGCATCCTTCGTCCGCCTGGCTTGGCGACGTTACGGCAGATATCCGGCGACACCCGCCTTTCGCTGCGCGGCCATTGCTGATAAATTTCGTCAAAAGGCGATGGGGAGAAAACGATGCGCCCTCGCGGGACGCCCGCAAATCCGGCAGTTGGGGATGTCACGCCCGCGGTGCTTGCCATCGGTCGTCCGGATTTCCCTGATATCCTGATCGATACACTGCGCCGGCAGGCCGGGGTCGGGCATTGCATGGTGTTCGCGCTGAGCCGCGCGGGCGCCGCACACTGCCTGCTCGATGCCGGCAACATCCCGATCGGCGGCGATCTCGGCGCCGCTTATGCCGGGCAGTTCCACCAATCCGATCCCAACCGCGATGCGTTGTTCGAAGGCGAGGCCCGCGCGACGCTCGTGCTGCCCGCCTTCGCGCCGCGCATGTACGGGGCCCGCTACCGAAAAATGTTCTTTGTGGATTCCGGCATCGTCGACAAATGCGCGACCGCGATCTGGGTCGACGATACCTGTTTCTACGTCAATTTCTATCGCATCGCTGTCCAGGGCCGCTTCAGCGACGCCCAGCGTTCGCGGCTTGAGGCCATCGCACCGGCCATCAGTGCGAGCGTGGCGCGCCATTTCCAGCACGGCTCGGCGGCGACGACCGAGCAGTCTCTCGCCGCGCTATTCGCGACGCGCGCGCCGCTCGCCAGCCTCACCCCGCGCGAGCAGGACGTTTGCCGGCGCATCCTCTCCGGCTTCAGCTCCGAGGCGATCTCGCAGGCGCTCGGCATCAGCCTGCATTCGACCCTGACCTATCGCAAACGCGCCTATGATCGGCTCGGCATCTCGTCACAGAGCGAGCTGTTTGCGATCGTGCTGCGCCTGCTCGCCGGCCCGCGCGGCCTGAACTGAAGCTGTCCCAATCGCTGGGGACAGACGGCGCCTCCTGAAGCCGCTAACGTTGGCGGTGATCAGCAATGGAGCGAAGCTTGAGCACCGCGCCGCGCATCGACATCGACCCTGTCGCGTTCTGGGCCGACCCGTACCCGATGCTCGCGACAATGCGCAAGGAGGCGCCGATCGCCTTCGTGCCGCAGCTCGGCTCGACGCTGCTGACGAGCCGCGACGATATCTCGATCTCCGAGAAGCAGATCGACGTGTTCTCCTCGCACCAGCCCGCGGGCCTGATGAACCGGCTGATGGGCCACAACATGATGCGCAAGGACGGCGAGGCGCATCAGGTCGAGCGCCGCGCGATGTTTCCGACGGTGTCGCCGAAGACGGTGAAGGCGCACTGGGCCGCGCTGTTCCAGGCCCATGCCGATCGCATCATCGACACGATCGAACCCGGGCGGATCGATTTCATGCGCGACTTCGCGTTGCCGTTCTCCGGCGAATGCCTGAAGTCGATTACCGGCCTCACCAATATCGGCTTTGCGGATATGGATGCCTGGTCACAGGGCATGATCGAGGGCATCGCCAATTACAGCGGCGACGCAGCGGTCGAGGCGCGTTGCCATGCGGCGACGTCGGGCATCGATGCCGCCATCGACGACATCCTGCCGGTGATGCGCAAGCATCCCGACCAGAGCATCCTCGGCGTGCTGCTCGCGTCGGGCATGGCGATGGAGAGCGTGCGCGCCAACGTCAAACTCGCGATCTCAGGCGGCCAGAACGAGCCGCGCAAGGCGATCGCCGGCACGGTATGGGCGCTGCTGAGCCATCCCGACCAGCTCGATCTCGTGCGCAAGGGCGAGGTGACGTGGCTCCAGGCCTTCGAGGAATATGCCCGCTGGATCTCGCCGATCGGTATGTCGCCGCGGCGCATCGCAAAGCCGTGGACGATCCGCGACGTCGCGTTCGAAACCGATGAACGCGTATTCCTCATGTTCGGCTCCGCCAACCGCGACGAGAAGCATTTTGAGCGCGCCGACCAGTTCGACGTGCGGCGTGATACGGCCAAGAGCGTTGCGTTCGGCGCCGGTCCGCATTTCTGCGCCGGTGCCTGGGCCTCGCGCGCCATGATTGCCGACGTCGCACTGCCGACCTTGTTCGCCCGTGCCGGCCGGCTCGAGATCGCCGACGACGAACCGGTGCGGATCGGCGGCTGGGCCTTTCGCGGGCTGCAAAATCTGCCCGTGAGATGGCTGCATTAGTCCGGCAGGGACCGGTCCATCCGCAACGCCGCCATGATGCCATCCTGCTCCTGTTTTGCCCGACGAGTCAAAGCAATTTCGGATAAGGCGTAAGTCATTGTTTTCGCACGCCCCGGCTACTGTGCATGGGGTTGTTTTCGCGATTTTTTGAATCTTGGCCGGGCGCGTGCGTTTTTCACATTCGCGTGCGGAAAAATATCCCCTGCATTCGCTCCGCCGATTGAAAGATTAATCATGCGCTCCGCCATGCGCGCAGTGCTTGCATCGCTATTTTTCCGCGCGTCTCGACACCTTCGATCAGCCGCACCATCATTCCCGAGCACGAATGAAGGACGGCCGCACGCGGCCGGGAGTGTCGGATGCAACGTCGGGACTTTCTCAAACTATCCGTTGGAACTGCGGCAGTCGCCGCATTCGCTTCGAGTGCCAAAGCACAAGGAACGTCACAAGGCGCGGTAAAGGAAATTCGTGTCGGCTACCAGAAGACCGGCGTGCTGGTTATCACGCGTCAGCAGGCCGCCCTGGAAAAACATTTCGCGCCCTTGGGCGTCGACGTGAAATGGGTCGAGTTCTCGTCGGGGCCTCCGATGATGGAGGCGATGAATGTCGGCAGCGTCGATTTCGGCGCGGTCGGCGATTCCCCGCCGGTGTTCGCCCAGGCCGCGGGCGCGGCGATCGTCTATGCCGCCGGCCAGCCCATCACCAACGGGCAGGGCATCCTGGTGCCGAAGGACTCGCCGATCCGCTCAATCGCCGACCTGAAGGGCAAGCGCGTCGGCTTCACCAAGGGCTCCAGCGCCCACAATATCGTGGTGCAGACGCTGGAGAAAGCCAGCCTCACTTATGCCGACATCACGCCGGTCTATCTGACGCCGCCGGATGCCGGGCCCGCCTTTGCCAATGGCAGCATCGAAGCCTGGGCGATCTGGGATCCGTATTTCGCGATCGGCGAGACCAAGCAGGGCGGCCGCATCCTGATCAATGCGCGCGACGTCACCAAGACAAATTCCTTCTTCATCGCCAATCGCGAGTTCGCGAGGAATCACGGCGCCGTCCTGCAACAGATCATCGATGTGACGACCGCGGCCGGTCAATGGGCCGAGCAGCACCGCGACGAGGTCGCCAAATCGCTCGCCGCGATCACCGGCGTCCCGTTGGACATCCAGACCCTCGCCGCCAATCGCGCGAATTTCGTGGTCGGCCCGGTCACCGACGACGTCGTCACGACCCAGCAGGGCGTCGCCGACCGCTTCCACAAGCTCGGCCTGATCCCGAAGCCGATCGTGATCCGCGACATCGTCTGGCGCAACCCGGCAGCCTGATCGTGCCAACCAGCCTTCCCATTCAAAAGGGTTTGAACATGAGGCGTATCATCCAGCGTCTGATCGCGGCCATCGTGCTGTCGATCGGCATCGTCGCCGCCGCGGTCGGCACCTCCTACGGACAGGACAAGGTGGTCCGCATCGGCTACCAGAAATACGGCAAGCTTGTGCTGCTCAAGAGCAAGGGCACGCTGGAGCCGAAGTTAGCTGCCGACGGCTACAAGGTGGTGTGGACCGAATTCCCCTCCGGCCCGCCGCTGCTGGAGGCGCTCAATGTCGGCGCGATCGATTTCGGCAACACCGGCGAAGCCCCGCCGATCTTCGCGCAAGCCGCCGGCGCGCCGATCCAGTATGTCGCCTACGAGCCGCCGGCGCCGAAGGGCGAGGCGATCCTGGTGCCGAAGGAGAGCCCGCTGAAATCGGTCGCCGACCTCAAAGGCAAGAAGGTCGCGCTCAACAAGGGTTCCAATGTCCATTACCTCCTGGTCAAGGCGCTGGAGAAAGCCGGCGTCAAATATTCCGAGATCGAGCCGGTGTTTCTCGCGCCAGCCGATGCGCGCGCCGCCTTCGAGCGCGGCGCGGTCGATGCCTGGGTGATCTGGGATCCGTTCCAGGCCGCTGCGGAAGTGGCGACCGGCGCCCGCACGCTCGCTGACGGCACGAACATTGTCGCGAACTACCAGTTCTATTTCTCCTCGAAGAAATTCCTCGAAGCCCATCCTGAGATCGTCGACGCCGTGCTGGCCGAGCTGAGCGCGGTCGACGATTGGGCCAAGGGTGATATCCACGCGGTTGCTGAGCAGCTGGCGCCGTCGATCGGCCTGTCAGTGCCGGTGGTCGAGGTCGCGCTGAAGCGGCAATCCTACGGCATCAAGCCGCTGACCGATGCCGTCATCGCCGATCAGCAGCAGGTTGCGGACGCGTTCTTCGCGCTCAACCTGATCCCCAAATCCATCAAGATTTCCGACGTGGCGCGGAGGCCAGGATCATGAGCACGCACAGCAAGCAAGCGAACGCCAACATCCTCTGGTTCCTGCCGACCCACGGCGACGGCCGCTATCTCGGCACCGGCATCGGCGGCCGCGAGGTCAATTTCAACTATCTGCGCCAGATCGCGCAGGCTGCCGACCAGCTCGGCTATTTCGGCGTGCTGCTGCCGACCGGGCGGTCTTGCGAGGATTCATGGATCGTCGCCTCCTCGGTCGCGCCGTTCACCGAGCGGCTGCGCTATCTCGTGGCGGTCAGGCCCGGCCTGCAATCGCCGAGCGTAGCCGCGCGCATGACCGCGACGCTCGACCGCATCACCAACGGCCGGCTCCTGGTCAACGTCGTCACCGGCGGCGATCCCGTCGAGAACAAGGGCGACGGCATCTTCCTCGCCCATGACGAGCGCTACGAGGTCACCCGCGAGTTCCTCAGCGTCTATAGCGAGCTGCTCGCTGGCAAGACCGTCAATGTCGAGGGCAAGCACATCCACGTCGAAGGGGGCAAGCTGCTGTTTCCTCCGGTGCAGTCGCCGCGTCCGCCGCTCTATTTCGGCGGCTCGTCGGATGCCGGCATCGACGTCGCCGTCGATACCGTCGACAAATATCTCACCTGGGGCGAGCCGCCGGCCTTGGTCGCGGAGAAGATCGCGAAGGTGAGGGAGGTCGCCGCGGCTCGCGGTCGAAAACTATCCTTCGGCATCCGGCTCCACGTGATTGTCCGCGAGACCAATGACGCGGCTTGGCGTGCGGCGAATGAGCTGATCAAGCATGTCAGCGACGAGACCATCGCGACCGCGCAGAAGAACTTTGAGCGGATGGATTCGGTCGGCCAGCAGCGCATGGCGCAGCTCCATGGCGGCAAGCGCGACAAGCTCGAGATCGCCCCGAACCTGTGGGCCGGTGTCGGCCTCGTGCGCGGCGGCGCCGGCACGGCGCTGGTCGGCGACGCCCAGACCGTCGCGGCCCGTATCAAGGAGTATCAGGACATCGGCATCGACACCTTCATCATGTCGGGCTACCCGCATCTGGAGGAAGCCTATCGTTTCGCCGAGCTGGTGTTCCCGCTGCTCTCGATGGAGCAGCCCAGCAACGTGACCAGGCTTCACTTCAACGGTGGCCCCTTCGGCGAAACGGTCGGAAGCGATTATCGTCCGCAGCAGCAGGTGTCGCAATCATGAGCCTGATCGACAGCGTTTCGCTTCCCCGCGGCTTGCGCCTGCCGCGCGCGGACGGCCTGATCCAGTGGATCGTGCCGCTCGCCATCATCGCGATCTGGCAGGTCGCCAGCGTCACCGGCTTCGTGCCGACGCGGGTGCTGCCGGCGCCGAGCGACGTGTTGCTTGCGGGCTGGAAGCTGCTGCTCTCCGGCGAGCTCGTTCGCAACATCTGGGTCTCGTTCTGGCGCGCCTCGATCGGCTTCCTGATCGGCGGCAGCATCGGCTTTGCCTTCGGCCTCGCCAACGGCCTGTCGCAACTGTCGTCAAAGCTCACCGATACCACGCTGCAGATGGTGCGCAACGTGCCGCATCTGGCGCTGATCCCGCTTGTCATTTTGTGGTTCGGCATCGACGAGAGCGCGAAGCTGTTTTTGGTCGCGCTCGGCGTGTTCTTCCCGATCTACCTCAACACGCTGCACGGCATCCGCACCGTCGACCCGCAGCTGATCGAGATGGGCCGCATTTACGGCATGACCGACGGCGAGCTGTTCCGCCGGGTGATCTTTCCGGGCGCGCTGCCCTCGATCTTCGTCGGCATCCGTTTTGCGCTCGGCATCATGTGGCTGACCTTGATCGTCGCCGAGACCATCGCGGCGTCCTCGGGCCTCGGTTACATGGCGATGCAGGCGCGCGAGTTCATGCTGATCGACGTCGTGGTGCTCTCGATCCTGATCTACGCGCTGCTCGGCAAGCTCGCCGACAGCGCCTCCCGCGTGCTGGAGCGCCTGACGCTCTCCTGGCACCCCGCTTATTGGAAACGCTGAGCAGACATACTGGGAATCACATGCAGACAGCCCTTCGTACCTCCCTTCCGGATACCGAACTCGCCAGCCGCGCCCATTTCGCGCCTCACGCCCGCGTCGTGCGCGAGGAGCGCCCGGTGCAGACATCTGGCCTGCCGCTCAGCATCCGCGGCTTGCGCAAATCCTACGGCGACAACGAGGTGCTGCGCGGCATCGACCTGCACATCCCCGCCGGCCAGTTCGTCGCGATTGTGGGCAAGAGCGGCTGCGGCAAGAGCACGCTGCTGCGCCTCATCGCGGGCCTGGAGAAGTTCGACGCCGGTAGCATCTCGCTCGGCGACGCCGTGAAGCCCGAGGATATCCGCGTGATGTTCCAGGAGCCGCGGCTGTTGCCTTGGGCCCGCGTTCTCTCCAATGTCGAGGTCGGCCTCGGTCGCGATCGTTCATCCAGTGATGCGCATACACGCGCCGATAAGGCGTTGACCGAAGTCGGACTGACCGACAAGCGCGACCAGTGGCCCTCGGTACTGTCGGGCGGCCAGAAGCAGCGCGTAGCTCTTGCCCGCGCGCTGGTCTCGCGTCCCCGTGTGCTCGCCTTCGACGAGCCGCTTGGCGCGCTGGACGCGTTGACCCGCATCTCGATGCAGCGGTTGCTGGAGCGCGTCTGGCGCGACCAGGGCTTTACCGCGATCCTGGTAACCCACGATGTCGCCGAGGCGGTCGCGCTGGCCGACCGGGTGCTGGTGATCGAGGAAGGGCGGATCGCCCATGACGTTGTGGTTAACACGGCCCGGCCGCGCGAACGTGGCTCGGCCGAGCTCGCGGGTCTCGAAGGCTCGATCCTGAGCCACCTTTTGTCGGCGGACGATCGTACCTAGATAGACAGGGACCCCCCGCTTGGGGACGATGCCATGAATGTAGTGCCCCGCGATCTCATGACCGAAAATGTCGTCTCCTCCGCCGATTTCCGCGGCGCCATGCGCCATCTCACCGGCGGCGTCAGCGTCATCACCGCCGGACGGGGCAAGGACATCACCGGCATGACCGTCACATCGGTCAGCTCGTTCTCGGTCGATCCGCCGACGCTGATCGTCAGCATCAACCGCGACGCCTCCTCCTTCCCGCTGATCCGCCGCCACGGCGCTTTCGGCGTGAATATCCTCGCGGCCGATCAGCTCGACATCGCCGAGCGCTTTGCCGGCAAGGGCGGGCTCAAGGGCGCCGATCGTTTCGCGGGCGCCAGATGGGTGACGGCGGTCTCGGGTGTTCCGCTGCTGGTCGGCGCATTGTCCGCCGTCGATTGCGAAGTCGAGGAGATCTTCGAGCGCCATTCGCATGGGATCATCATCGGGCGGGTGCGAGACGTCAGGAATTCGACCCGCAATGCTGCGCTGGCCTATTGGCACGGCCAGTACGTGGCGGTGGATCAGGACGAAGACGCACTCCGGCTTGCGGACGTCAGCGTTCCCACCCAGGTCCGGCGCGGCGTTTGATCGCCGCCGGCCACAGGCCGTGCAGGCTGGCCTTTTCCCCGTCATCGCTCTAGAAGCGCTGCCTGAGCCTCCCGCCGGGACAGCAATGGAGCGCAATGATGAAACGCGTCGCGACCTGGGCTTTCTATGCGCTCGGCGCGCTCGCGATCGCCTATCTCGCGCTCTATGCCTATGCGATGTTCAGCGGCCATCCGATCGTGCCGGGCGACCCCATCCAGATCTTCCGCAGGCCGGATGCGCCGAGCTATTCGTGAGGTTCTCTCCTCGTCATGGCCGGGCTTGGCCCGGCCATCCACGCGCCGCCGCGCTTCCCGGAGAGACGTGGATGGGACAAGCCCGGGCATGACGGCGGAGTGCGTGGCGACTACCCCCGCGAGATCGCCAGCGCCAGCGCCTGCGCGCGCGGCACGATGCTGTCGAGCTCGAGATATTCCTCCGGCGTGTGCGCGAGCCCGCCGACCGGGCCTAGTCCGCAGATGGTCGGCGTTCCGACCGCGGCGGTGAAGCCGGAATCGGCGCAGCCGCCGGAGAACTCGCCTTCGAGCGTGGTGAGGCCGGCCTGCTTTGCGGCGGCCTGATAGTTCTCGAACAACGCCTTTGAATCGGCGCTCTGCACCACCGGCACGAACTCGCCCTTGACCGTCAGCGTCGCGCTGGTGCCGGGCACGTAAGGTGTCGCGATGATGGTCTCGATCGCGGCCATCACCCTCGCGCGGTCCGCCGGATCGACGTAGCGCAGGTCGATCTGCCCTTCAGCGTAAGGCGCGGTCGTGTTGACGGACTGCCCGCCCGAGACAAGGCCGACATTGAGCGTGATGCCCTTGTCGAGATCAGTCAGCGCGTGGATATGCACGATCTTGTGCGCGAGCTCGCCGATTGCGCTGACGCCGGCGGCGAAATTGGCGCCGGAATGCGCGGCTTTGCCGATGATGGCGAAATGCATGAAGATGCCGCCCTTGCGGCCGGTGACGATATTGCCGGTCGGGCGGCCTGGCTCGGAATTGAACACGGCGCGCGCGGCGCGTCCTTCGCGCTCGATCACCGGCCGTGAGGAGGGCGATCCGATCTCCTCGTCCGAGGTGATCAGCAGCTTGATCGGGTGCGGATTGCCGCCGAATTTGTGGAAGGCGGTTGCCACGAATATGTTCATGACGACGCCGGACTTCATGTCCGCAACACCAGGACCATAGGCGCGCTTGTCTTGAATCGTGAACGGACGCCGCGCGGCCTCGCCTTTGCCGAACACGGTGTCGCGATGTCCCATCAACAGCACCGGCTTCTCGTTGCTGCCGGGCTTTGCCACCTCGGCGTGGATCGCATCGCCGAAAGTGCCGTGGCTTTCGCGCCGGAACGGAATGCCATGCTCGGCAAAATGCCGCTCGAACCGCGCCCCGACCGCATCGACGCCTTCCTTGTCATAGGATCCGGAATCGATGTTCACGACATCGCGCAGCAGGTCCATCATCGCCTGCCGCTGCGTCGCCAGCCAGTCCGTGATTTGATCTTGAGACATGTTGATCCTCGCGTGGTTCTCACGCGAGTTTATAGGGCCTTGCGGGGGCCTGACCTAGTCGCCGGATGCGGTGCGGCCATGCTGCGGTTCAAGGCGGGATATCTCTCCACCTTCGCCGGGACGACACTGGGGCGTGGCGCGCGGCGACGTTCTACCTCAAACAAAAATGCCCGGGATTGATCCCGGGCATTCGCATTCTCAATCGGCGTGGATCTTACGCCCCCACCATCGGCATGCGCGGATACTCGCCCGGGGTGCCGGCTGGCGTGATCGGAATGCCGCCGTCGGAATATTCGTTGAGCTTGTTGCGCAGCGTACGGATCGAGATGCCCAGGATATTGGCGGCATGGGTCCGGTTGCCCAGGCAGTGCTTCAGCGTCTCCAGGATCAGGTCGCGCTCGACGTCCGCGACGGTGCGGCCGACCAGGGCCCGCGTCACCTGCTCGGCGGCCATGGTGGCATGCGCCACGGCCGGCACGGTTTTGGCGAGGTCGAGGCGGTCGCCGTCGGGCGTGAGGATCGCATCGGCGCCGATCTCGTCGCCCTGCGCCATCAGGACCGAGCGGTGCATGGTGTTTTCGAGCTCGCGGACGTTGCCCTGCCAGCGGTTGGTGGAGAGCACGCGGCGCGCTTCCGCCGAGATCGGGCGCATCGGCACGCCGTTCGCTTCGGCGTATTTCTTCACGAAGTGCTGGGCGAGCTCGAGAATGTCGAGGGGACGCTCGCGCAGCGGCGGGATCTTCAGATTCACGACGTTGAGCCGGAACAAGAGGTCCTCGCGGAACGTGCCCTCGCGCACGGCCTCGACCAGGTTGCGGTTCGAGGTCGCGATGATGCGGATGTCCACCGGGACCGGCTTGGTGCCGCCGACGCGGTCGATCACGCGCTCCTGGATGGCGCGGAGCAGTTTCGATTGCAGGCGGACGTCCATCTCCGAGATTTCGTCGAGCAGCAGCGTGCCGCCGGTCGCCTCCTCGAACTTGCCGATGCGGCGGGCGATCGCCCCGGTGAAGGCGCCCTTCTCGTGGCCGAACAGCTCGGACTCCAGCAGATGCTCGGGGATCGCGGCGCAGTTGATCGAGATGAACGGGCGCTTGGCGCGTCCCGAGCGGGTGTGGACGTAGCGAGCCAGCACTTCCTTGCCTGTCCCGGATTCGCCGGTGATCATCACCGAGGCGTCCGAGCCCGCGATCTGCTGCGCGAGCTTGATCACCTTGGCCATTGCCTCGTCGCGATAGACCAGCTCGCGGGAATCGTTGGCGACGGCAGCCAGCACCGCTGCGATTAGTTCCGGGTCCGGCGGCAGCGGGATGTATTCCTTGGCGCCGGCATGGATCGCGGCAACCGCGGCGCGGGCGTCGTTGGTGATGCCGCAGGCGACGATCGGGGCGTGGATGTGCTCGGCCTCCAGACGTATCACGAGGTCGCGGATGTCGAGGGCGACGTCCACCAGCAGCAGGTCGGCGCCCTTGCCGCCGCGCAGCACGCGCATCGCCTGTTCGTTATCCTCGGCGTGGGTCACGGTGGCGCCGTTCGCCATCGCGATCTTGGTGGCGGTGGTGAGCTGGCCCTTCAATGTGCCAACGATGAGAAGCCGCATGTCAGTCTCCTGTCCGTCTGGTCGCGCTGCCGCGCGTCGTCGCTTTAGGCGCGTTCAGTCTTGATGATTTCAGTCATGGTCACGCCGAGCTTGTCCTCCACCAGGACGACTTCGCCGCGGGCGACCAGCTTGTTGTTGACGTAGATGTCGATGGCCTCGCCGACGCGCCGGTCGAGCTCGAGCACGGTCCCCGGTCCGAGCTTCAACAGCTCGCTGACGTCCATCTTGGAGCGGCCGAGCACGGCCGAGACCTGCACCGGCACGTCGAATACGGCCTCAAGGTCGGCGGCGGCGCGCGTCGCGTATTCGTCTTCGTTGTAGCCGACGTCGGTGCCGGTAGGCGGCATCGGGCCGTTGAGATCGGGCAGCGGGACCTGTCCGTCAGTGTCGCTCATGATTAACTCCCCCTGCGGGACGCAACGTAGCGCCCCACCATTTCGTCGATCTTGGCCGCGATGGCGGCGCGCTCCAGCACGACGCCGCCATCGGCCCATTCGATCCGGCAGTCGCCGGTGGCAATCTCGGGCTCGGCCAGAATCACCAGCCGGCCTTCAAAGCCGTTCTGCCTGGCCAGCCGCTCGATGTTCTCGCGCGCGGCATCGTAGAGCGCGTCGTTGATGCGGACGACGAGATGCGGCGTCGCGACCAGATGCGAGAAGCAGTCCTTGACCAGCGCGACGATCTCGCCGAGCGGCTCGGCGGCGACCAGATCGGCGCACAGCTTGCGCGCCACCGCGACCGCGACGTCGACCGCCTCGGTCTCCATCTTGGATTCGATGTTGCCGATGCCCGAGGCGATGCCCCGGATGGCGATGTTGATCTCTTCCATGGCAAGCGCGACACGGCGGTCGCTCTCGGCCTTGGCCTCGCGCTGGCCAGCGGCGAAGCCGTCCTGATAGGCGCGCGCCTCGGCTTCCGCGACCTTCTGGGCGATCTCGGCCGCGGTTGCGGCCTTCTCGCGCGTCCGGTCGGGCGCTGCGAAGTCGTTGTCGAACAGGAATTTTGCCGGAGCGGCCATCAGTACACCAGCTCGTCGTCGGCGCGGTTCTTGGTCAGCATGATCTCGCCCTTGGCGGCGAGGTCCTTGGCGAGATTGACCAGCAGCGCCTGGGCCTCGTCGACGTCGCGCAGGCGGACCGGACCCATCGCCGCCATGTCGTCCTGGAGCATTTTGGCCGCACGAGAAGACATGTTGCCGAAGAAGAAGTTGCGGACGTCCTCGTTGGCGCTCTTGAGCGCGACGCCGAGCTTGTCCTTGTCGACGTTGCGCATCAGGGTCTGGGCGGAGCCGGAATCCAGCTTCACGAGGTCGTCGAAGGTGAACATCAGCGCCTTGATGCGCTCGGCCGATTCGCGGTTGTCCTCTTCCAGCGAGGTGATGAAGCGGGTTTCGGTCTGGCGGTCGAAATTGTTGAAGATTTCCGCCATCACCTCGTGGGCGTCGCGTCGGCGGGTCTGGGACAAATTGGACATGAATTCGGTCCGCAGCGTCTTCTCCACGCTCTCGATCACCTCCTTCTGCACCGCCTCCATCTTCAGCATCCGATTGACGACGTCGAGCGCCAGATCCTCGGGGAAGATTCCGAGCACGCGGGCGGCGTGTTCCGGCTTCAGCTTCGACAGCACGACCGCGATGGTCTGCGGATATTCGTTCTTGAGGTAGTTGGCGAGCACCTCTTCCTGCACGTTGGAGAGCTTCTCCCACATGTTGCGGCCGGCGGGGCCGCGGATTTCGTCCATGATGCCGTTGACGCGCTCGGGGGCCAGGTATTGCTGGAGCAGCCGCTCGGTGGCGTCGAAATTGCCCATCAGCGCGCCGGAGGCCGACATCCGCGAGACGAACTCGAGCAGCATGTCCTCCACCGTGTCGACCTCGACGGTGCCGAGCGTCGACATCTCCAGGGAGAGCTGGCGCACCTCGTCGTCGTCGAGCAAGCCCCAGATCTTGCCGCCATATTGCTCGCCGAGCGCCAGCATCAGGATCGCAGCGCGCTTCGGCCCCGGTACTGCTTCGGTCTTGGCACCCGCGCGGCCGACGGCACGCTGACCGAGCGTGGAGATCACGCTGGTGATGTCGTTGGAATTGGCGTTTTGCAGGGCAGCGGCCATGTCAGATCACTTCTCGATTATTTCGCGGGTTCGGTCAGCCATTGGCGGATGATGGCGACCGTCTCGTTGGGATTGCGCTCGGCGAGTTCGCCGACGCGATGGACGGATTGGGCATGGACCTGGCCCTGGACGGTGGCGACGTCGATCGCGCTCGCAGCGCCGCTCGGCAGGAGTGGCTGGCTGGCGGGCGCGGCCTCGTCGCTCGCCGGACCGGTGAGGACGCCGGAGATGGCGGCTGCGACTTCGTCCGATGCCAGGATGCGCTTGACCAGCGGCCGGATGACCAGGAACAGCACGACCAGGCCGAGCAGCATCATCACGCCAAGCTCGACGAAGTACATGACGTCGTCCTTGGTGAACTGGAGCATGCCGAGCAAGCCGCTCGGCTCCGCGATCGGCGTGGTGGACGGGGCGTCGGCAAAGCGCAGATTGACGACCTCGACCTGGTCGCCGCGCTTCTGGTCGAAGCCGATCGCCGAGCGCACCAGCGTGGCGATCCGATCGAGCTGCTCCTTGGTGCGGTCCTGGTAGGCCAGATCGCCCTTCTCGTTCTTGGAGTAGATGCCGTCGACCAGCACCGCGACCGAGATGCGGTTGACCCGGCCGGCCTCGGTCACCTCGGTCTTGGTGGTGCGGGAGATCTCGTAATTGTTGGTCTCTTCGCTCTTCTTGCTCTGGTCCTTGGCCGCGACGCCGCCGTTCTGCTGATTGCCGGGCAACTCGTTGTTGACGGTGACCTGGCCGTTGTTGTCGGCGGTCATGCTCTGCTCTTCGCGGGTCTGGCTCGAGCGCAGCACGCGGCCTTCGGGGTCGTACTTGTCCGAGGTCTGGGTGATCTTGTTGAAGTCGAAATCGGCGGAGAGCTGGACCCGGGCGCGCCCCGTGCCCACCACGGAGGAGACGATGTCCTCGACCTGCTTGCGCATCCGCTTCTCGAAGGCGGTGCGGCGCTCGTCGCCGATCTGCTGGTCCGGATCGGTCTGCGCGCCGTCGGCGAGCAGCTGCCCGGTCTCGTCGACGATCGAGACCCGCTGCGGCTTGAGCCCGTTCACGGCCGAGGCGACGAGGTGGCGGATGGCGCGGATCTGCTGGGCTTCCAGCGCGCCGCGGACCCGAACCACGATCGAGGCCGACGGCTCCGGCGCCTCGCGCGAGAACAGCGGGCGCTCGGGCAGCACCAAATGGACGCGGGCGGCCTGGATGCGGTCGATGGCGCGGATGGTGCGGGCGAGCTCGCCTTCCAGCGCGCGGAGATGGTTGATGTTCTGGACGAAAGAGGTGGTGCCGAGCGCATCCGACTTGTCGAACACCTCGTAGCCGACGCCGCCGCCCTTGGGCAGGCCGCCCTCGGCGAGCTTCATCCGCAGGCGGGTGACCTTGTCCTTGGGCACCATGATGATGGTGCCCTCGTTGCGCAGCTCGAACTGGATGCCCTGCCGCTCCAGGTCCTTGATGATGCCCGAGGAGTCCTCGACGCTGAGGTCGGTGAACAGCGTCGTCATCTGCGGCGTGGTGACGCGCATGATGACGAACGCAAAGAAGCCGACGAGCGCGGCGGTGACCGCGATCATCGCCCCGAACCGGGCGGCTCCAATACCCTTCAGAAAGTCCGCAAGACCTTGCAAGCAACCGCCCCGACAGATTCGGCTGCTTTCACAGGAAAGGCCGACTGGGCAATTATTGCCTAGGTGATGGTTTCGATATGGTTAACGAAGGTTAAGAGCTGCGACAAAAGTCGCGCCAAAACGAAACATGAAAAAAATCGGCCTCGCAAGGCGAGGCCGATTTTCGTCAAAAGCCGCAGATTTCCGGATTGCCTACTGGCGATATTGTTGGATACGGGTGGTGCGAAGTCCCGCCAGACCATGCTGGTCGATCGAAAACTGCCAGGAGAGGAATTCGTCAACCGTCAGGGTATAACGGCTGCAGGCCTCCTCAAGGGAGAGAAGACCGCCACGGACTGCGGCGACGACCTCGGCCTTGCGGCGGATGACCCAGCGTTTGGTGCCGGGTGCAGGCAGATCCGCAATCGTCAACGGACTACCGTCCGGCCCGATGACGTATTTTACCCTCGGGCGATGGGGTTCTGTCATGGCGTACTCACAAACTCTCAACCACTGAACTCACTCAGGAACCCTACGCGCGCCGGCTTAAAAATCCGCTAAGCCTAAGGCTTCAATACAATTCTCGTTGAAAATGGCTGGAACGCAGCCGTCTCGACCGGCGGGACGGTGCGTCCAGGCGGGCCGAGGGGATGTTCGTAAATACTTTACTAACGAACGAGGCCTGCGCGCGACGCTGCAAGGCTCCAATTGTCGTCCTGGCGAACGCCAGGACCCATTACCCCAGGGAAGAGTTGCTACGACGACTCGGGGTCAGGTCCTCGCGCCAAAACGACTTGCGGTGGTTATGCGTCCTGGCTTTCGCCAGGACGACACCGAATATTCAGTCGCGACATTCCGCCTTTAATTGCTGGCCGTCGCGATGATGCTCTTGACCTGGCTCAAGGTGTAGCTGGAGCCGTCGATGGTCAGCAGCGGCGGCGACTGGGTCAGGTCGACGGATGACACCGTGCCCTGCACCTGCGCGGCGATGCCGACATTGTTGTTGGCGACATCCTTGCCCGTGGCCGAGATCGTGTACTTGCCGTCGGGCCATTGCGTGCCGTCATTGCCCATTCCGTTCCAGGTGAACGGAACGTCGGTGCCCGCGCCGGCGGTGTATTTGCCGGTGAACACGGTCTGGCCGCTGGCATTGGCGATGGTGATGTCGACGGTGGCGTCGCTCGGCACGTTGAGATGCCAGGTCGCCGATGAATTCGTCATGGTCCCGGTGGTGCCGTCGACCAGGGCGGTCTTGCCGACGAAGCCGAGCGCCTGGGTCGCCTGCGTGGTCTGTTGCAGGGTGACGAGCTGGGACAGCGAGTCGTTGGTCTTGAGCTGCTGCTCGACGCCGGCGAACTGCACCAGCTGCTGGGTGAACTGGTTGGTATCGAGCGGATCGAGCGGGTTCTGGTTCTGCAGCTGCGTCGTCAGCAGCGTCAGGAAGGTCTGGAAGTTGCCGGCGAGCGTCGCGCCGGTGGTCGAGCCCAGGCCGGGGTTCGACGAGGATTTCGGCAGGTCCGTCGTGCCCGAGACGACGGATGGGGCAGTGGCGGCGTTCGTGGTGGTCATGATCGAATACTCCTCACACTCTGATGTCGACGCCGCTGCTCGATCCGAGCATGCGGCCGTAGCTGCGCCCGACCGGGGCCGCGGGAACTGCGTCCTCGTCGCTGACGATCAGCCGGCGGGCATTGCCGCCATTGTCGTTGTTCTGGCCGGAGTGCTGGCCCGATGAATTCTGGTCGCGCAGGCTGAAGGACAGCCCGTTGCTGCCGGTCTTGAGGCCGGCATCGTCGAGCGCGCGCTGCAATTGCGGCGCGTCCTGCCGCAGCATCTGCAGCGTCTCCGGCTTCTCGACGGTGAGATGCGAGGTGACCTGGCCGTTGCGGTCGACATTGATGCGGACGTCGATGCGGCCGAGGTCGAGCGGATCGAGGCTGATGTCGAACCGGGTCTTGCCCGCGCGTGCGGCGGCGGCAATTTCGATCGGCACGCCGCTGATCGGTATGGCATTGGCATTCGCCGCGGTCGCCGTGAGCGTCGCGGTCGAAGCGGTCGCGGCCGAAGTCGTATTGGTCAGCGGCGCTTGAATGGCGGAGGCCGCCTGCGCGCTGGCGTCGGTGGTGGGGATAGCGGCCTGCATGCCCGCGTGGGCATGCGGTGTTGCCGTCGCCGGTGCGGCATCGGCGGTGCGGTCGGAAGTGCCAGCCTTGGTGTCGGCCGCGTTCGCGTCGATCGGCGGCTTGTCGGCTTGCGGATGCGCCGTGGTGGCGGAGGCTGCCGTCGCCGAGGTCTGCGCGGCGTTCGCCTTGCCGGTGTCCTGACCGATATTGGAGACGTCGCTCGCGCCTTGCGCAGTGGCTGCGGCCTTGAACGAGGTTTTTGGCGTGCCCTGGTCGACGGCGGCGATCAGGCCGCCATTGGTCTTGGCATCGGTCGCGGTCGAACCGGTCGTGCCGGTCGCGGCATCGGCCAGCGTCGCCGAAGTGTCGGCATCGACCTTGGCGCTCGCGGTCTTGGCGCTCTTGTCGCCCGGCGTCGCGGTATCGGTCTTGGTGCCGGCGATCTGCGCCGTGATGGATGCGCTGGCGGCGATGCCGGCGGCGGCAATCGTCAGCGGCGAGGAGGCGGGGCCGGCGGCCTGGTTCGCGGTCGCGTTGGGATCGACCGGCACGGCCACCACGAGTGCATTCGGATCGGGCACGGCGGCCTGCGTCGCGTCAATCTGCGCGGCGGCCGCGGTATCGACGGCGGCGGCGAGGCCATCGGTGCCGTCGGCCTTGTCCGCTTTGGTCTCGTCGGACTTGTCCGCAGACTTGTCGGCCGATTTGGCGTCGGACGCCTTCGGCTTGTCCTTGGTCTTGCTATCAGCCTTGGCCGCATCGGCGGTCGAGTCGTTCTTGGCGTCGCTCTTGGCATCGTTCCTGGCGTCGTTCCTGGCGTCGTTTTTGGCGGACGCGGAATTGTCGGCGTCGTCGCTGGCCTTGCTCTGCGAGAACTGGTCGCTCGCCGCGCGATCGCGCGGGCTCTTGTCCGAGGCGGAGGACGATGAATCCGGCCGCCGCGGGGTGTCCTGTGCGGAGGACGCCGCGCTGTCGTTGATCGCCTGGGTGTTGCTGTCCACCAGCGAGCCGAAGGAATCGTTGGCGGAGCTGTCTTTCGGGGCTTGCGACCGGGCAGGCTTTTGCTGCGCGCTCTGCACTTGCACGCTTGCCGCTACATCTGACGTACGACCGACCACAGGCAACCCCTTGGAAACATCTTCGCCATGAAAGGTAGCAAGGAGCGGGCCACCCTTGCGCGATCAAGTTTTGTCGAGACAAATCAATATCTTGGCGAATTGGCGCCTCCGCCGCGAGGCCTCTCGAAGCCCCACCATTTCTGCCTCCCCGGCAAGAATTGCCGTAAACCATGCGGGGTCCGTGATTGCTTCACCGGAAGGCCGCCTATATTAAAGAGACAGCTCTCAGCCGCTTTCGACCGGGCAGGCCGCGCCATTCGGGAACTCTCAGTTCCCGCGGGTCGCCGTTGTCCCGCCGGAAGCACCCAGCGGATCGCCCAACGCCGCCGTCCACAACGCTTTAAGGCCCATGCTCAACAGTCTGGATCTCGAAGGCCGTCCTGAGGATACCAGGGTCGTCGTTGCCATGTCGGGCGGCGTCGATTCCTCGACGACGGCTGCGCTTTTGAAGGCGGAAGGCTACGACGTCGTCGGCATCACGCTGCAGCTCTACGACCACGGCGCGGCCACCCATCGCAAGGGCGCCTGCTGCGCCGGCCAGGACATCCACGACGCCCGCGACGTCGCGGCCAAGCTCGGCATTCCCCATTACGTGCTCGACTACGAGGACCGCTTTCGCGAGTCCGTCATCGACAATTTCGCCGACAGCTACGCGCTCGGCGAGACGCCGGTGCCGTGCATCGAGTGCAACCGCTCGGTCAAGTTCCGCGACCTCTTGAAGACCGCGCGCGAACTCGGCGCCACCGCGCTCGCCACCGGCCATTACGTCGCCTCGCGCCGCCGCGCCGACGGCTCGCGCGCGCTGGTGTGTGCCGCCGACGCCGATCGCGACCAGAGCTACTTCCTGTTCGCGACCACGCAGGAGCAGCTCGATTATCTGCGCTTTCCGCTCGGCGACATGACCAAGCCCGAGACGCGCGAGCTGGCGCGGCGCTTCGGTCTCGCGGTTGCCGACAAGCACGACAGCCAGGACATCTGCTTCGTGCCCACCGGCCGCTACACCGACATCATCACCCGCCTGCGGCCGAACGCGATGGACCCCGGCGACATCGTCGATCTCGACGGCCGCGTGCTCGGCCGGCACAACGGCATCGCCAATTTCACCATCGGCCAGCGCCGCGGCCTCGGCATCGCAGCCGCCGCGCCGCTGTTCGTGGTGCGGCTGGAGGCCGCCTACCGCCGCGTCGTCGTCGGCCCGCGCGAGGCGCTGAAGATGCACCGCATCGTGTTGCGCGACGTCAACTGGATCGGCGATGGCGACATCGACCGCGCGATCGGGAATGGCCTCGAAATGTTCGTGCGCGTGCGCTCGACCCGCGCGCCGCAGCCTGCGTGGCTGCGCGGCGCGAACGGCCATTACGAGGTCGAGCTCGTCGCCGGCGAAGAGGGCGTTTCGCCGGGACAGGCCTGCGTGTTCTACGACGCACCTGGCGGCCAGGCCCGCGTGCTCGGCGGCGGCTTCATTCAAAGCGCCGCCGCGAAAGCCGCAAGCAGCACGACGAGGCCGCTCGCAGAAGCGGTCCGCGGCTAAAAAATATATTGGGTAGGGGCATGGCAGCAGACATCTCGCGGGCCGGGGTCGAGAAGGCCTATGGCCGCTGGGCGCCGGTCTACGATCTCGTGTTCGGCAAGGTGTTCGACGCCGGAAGGCAGTCGACCATCGCCGAGGCCGACCGCATCGGCGGCCGCGTCCTCGACGTCGGCGTCGGCACCGGCCTCTCGCTGTCGGATTACGCGCGCACCACAAAAATCTGCGGCGTCGACATCTCTGAGCCGATGCTGCGCAAGGCGCAATCGCGCGTGCGGAGCTTGCGGCTCTCCAATGTCGAAGTGCTCTCGGTGATGGACGCCAAAAACCTCGCCTTCCCCGAAAACTTCTTCGACGCGGTGGTCGCACAATACGTCATCACGGCGGTGCCCGATCCCGAAGGCACGCTCGACGAGTTCGTGCGCGTCTTGAAGCCCGGCGGCGAGCTGATCCTGGTCAACCACATCGGCGCCGAAAAGGGTTTGCGCAAACTGTCCGAGCTGGCGTTTGCGCCCTTGGCTCGCCGTCTCGGCTGGCGCCCGGAGTTTCCGTGGGCGCGCCTGGTCGACTGGGCCGCAAAACACGGAGGCGTCACGCTGGCCGAGCGCCGCCCGATGCCGCCGATGGGGCATTTTTCGCTGATCCGCTACCTCAAATCGTAATGTTCGGGGGTGGGAACAGGGCGTACGCCCCGCGCGTTTCCCTCCCATGCGCACTACATCAAACATCATTCTGGCCAGCCTCCTGATCGCCGCCTCCGGCAGCGCGATCGCGCAGGCCCCGCCCGCCCCGGCGACGCCGCCGCAACAAACCGCGCCGCCATCCCCGCAGCACGCCACCGGTTGTACGCCGCAGGACCGGCCGAACCGCTCAACCGACGGCACCACCACCGGCCAGTCCCGGGAACCGCTCGGCGACAAATTGGCAAAATCGGACGGCGTGCTCTGCCCGCCCTTGGGCGTCGACCCCGAGATGCACGCCCCGGCGCCCAGCACGAACGGCGCCATGCCGGTCATCCCGCCCCCCGGCAGCCCCGGCGGCGACCCGACGGTGCGGCCGAAATAGCTGTCGCGCCGAAGCCTTGGCGTAAGCGGAGCCTGTTCCGCATCCCCATGCCCGGGCTCGTCCCGGGCATCCACGTTCTTGTGGCCGCGCGACGGCCGTGGATGGCCGGGACAAGCCCGGCCAGGACGGATTCAGCGCCAAAAGGCCCAAATCCCCGCCGACATGTCCCGCCGAAGCTTTAGCGAAGGCGGAAGCCTTGGCGCAGGCGGAAGCTTTAGCCAAAGCGGAAGCAAACTCGGATTGACAGCCCGCCGCCCCCTTCCTTATATGCCGCGCGTTCGCGAGATGGCCTTGTTCGGCCCTCGCGACCCTGTGGCGGGGTAGCTCAGCTGGTTAGAGCACGGGAATCATAATCCTGGGGTCGGGGGTTCGAGTCCCTCTCCCGCTACCAATGATTTCAATGACTTAGGCCCTGTGTCGCTGTCCGAATAATCGGCGTACCACCTTCGGTACCACCATTTTCCGATCGTTGAGTCGAAGCCTCGTCTGCTCGCGTGCACCGCGTTTGAATCCTACATCGCCCGCCACGCCAGACTTTCCCGCCTTCGCACGATCCCGTGGGCTCAAGGATTGCCTCCTTGGACGAGCCGGCGAGCGACGACGCCCGGTCCTTCGGGCGGTTCAACGAACGCCGAAGCGGTGCCTGCGGCGAGCGGTCGGCGCAGCCTTGTCTCCGCCTTGAGAGCGGCGGCGCAGGGGATCTGCCTGCTACCACGACCCGAATTGCCCAGTGAGAGGCGCGTGCCAAGGAGCTTTGAAACCGCTCGGGCGTCGTGGGGCAGAATCTCGTGGATGCAACGCCGAAACGGGCACTGCGGCGGGCACGGTAGCCGGGCTCGTTGAGCCGGGTGGTCGGGGTATTGGCGCCGAGCGGTCCTAACGTGCCCTCGCCCTGGCAGTACAAGGGAAGATCTGCTTGACGGTCTCGGCCTCCACGGCGTCGATGGTCAGCTTCTTCTTGAATCGGGCGCCTCGCGTGTCGACCTCGACGGTTTTATATTCGAGTGGGACGGGAAAACGTTTTAGAAGCCCTGACGAGCATTCTCGACCTTCCGGACGTGTTTGCCGTTCCCCGCGGGACGAGTATTCGTCGAACATACCGATGATCTGCCGCATCATGACTTGCGCCGAGTCCGTCGCCTAGCTCCCGAGTGGTGGAAACCGGCCGCACGCCCGCATTGGCGAGCTTGCCGATAGGGTGAAGCCATCTCGAAAGAAGCGACGATCACTTCATAGGGATGATCATGGTCGCAGGCGGACTCGATACGTTCGATCCGAACCAGAACTCTTCCGTGTCTCACGCGCGCCGACTAGTCTATCCGCCGTCTCTCGCACGGCTGAACAGGTCGACGCCGCCCACCTGTCCGCCCTTCAGGGCGATCTCGATTTTGGCATGCGTGCGATCCGATGATGCCTGGCAGAGCGGAGCCCCCTCCGCGAGCGGGGCAATCGCAGTCAACGCATAGATGCCCATGGCCTGTAGCACCTGGCCGGATGTGTCGCCGCCAGCGACCACGGTGCGCGGGAGCCGCGCTGTTTCCAGAATGGAGTCCAGCGCGTGGCCCAGCCCGGCGCCGATGCGGTCGTTCACCGCGGCCGCCGTAGCGCCACCCGCTGTGATCGCCGCGTTCAGTGCATCGATGGCGGGATCGTCGGGGCCGCTTGCAGTGATCAGGAGCACATCGCGCCCCGACGCGAGCGCAGCGAGCGCTCGCTCGACGACGCGGCCGACTTCCTTGGCCCATTCAGCCGGATCGACGGCGCGCGTTGCATCGAGCCGCTCGACATCGAAGCCGTTCCTTGCGGCATGAGCGATCTGTGCTGCGGTGACGGGTGAGCAGGAGCCGGATACGCAAGCGATACGCTCGACGCCGGCAAGGCGAAGATCGAGCTTGCTGTCGGGAAGAAGGCCCGACGACCGCCAATAGGCGACCAGCGCCTGCTCGACGCCTTGCGAGCCCGCAACAAAGAGCCGTTTGCCGCGATGCTCCCAGATCAGACGGCCGGCTTCGGTCAGCGAGGCTTGGTCGAGCACATCGAGCGAGATGATCTCGGTGCCGGCGGCCTGCGCACGCGCGAGTGCTTCGTCCGCGCTGCCATTGGCCATGGTGACGAAGTCGATCAGTCCGATCGACCGCGCCGTCTGCTTTGCGAGATGTCGACGGAGATCGGACTCGTCCATCGGCGTCACCGGATGACGCGACATGGTCGGATGCCGGTCGAGGCGATAGCCGACGCCGTTTGCGGAAGCGAACAAATGGCCGAACATCTGGTAGCGGCCCATCGCCGGGGTTCCCACCAGCAGCGGATGCCAGCTGCCGCCGAGCCGCGGCACGGCGAGATCGATCGCACGCCCGATCGAGCCGACATGCGGCGCGGAATCGAAAGTCGAGCACACCTTGTAATGCGCGATCGGCGCGCCGATGCCGGCGAGCACGTCGAAGGCCGGCGGAAGATTTTGCTCCATCCAGGCCGGATCCTTCGCCCGCGCCGTGCCGGCAATGCCGATGCCGCGAAACTGGCGCGAGGCGGCGAGACGTTCCGGCGTCGGAGGCTCGAGGAACAGGATCGTCGGCAGGCCCGCGAAGGTGAGTGCCTCCATCGCCGCGGACGAGCCGGTGTAATCGTCGCCGTAGAAGGCAACAAGCGGGCCGTCGGGCAAGGCGGACGCGCTCCTCATGGCTTGCCCGCGATCACGGCGTCGCCTTCAATCGCGGCGTCCCACGCCGCGCGCAGATCGGCAACGCCGGCGGCCGGTCCATCGGGGTGGGCGAGAATGCCGCCGCCGGCTGCGAAGATGAGATCGGTCGAGCCGAGCGCGCGCCAGGTCGGTAGCGCCTGCGCCGGCGTTTGGCCCGACGAGAACACGGGCATCGCGATGCACGGCTTGTGCGCGAACATCGGCGTCAGCGCGGCCCTGGCGGAGGTGACCACGCTGTCATCGGTCTCGCTGAACTTGTTGCCGATACCGTTGACATGCATGTGGTCGGCCCCGGCCAGCCGCCAGATCTTGTGCCACGCCGTATAGTCCCAGCCGAGTGCGGGATGACGGTTCAGCGCGCCCCAACCGTTGCGATGGGCATGAATGGGGAGCTGCGTGTGGCGGCCGAGCTCGACCATGCCGGTGAGACCGACCGAGTTGATGCTCGCCATCACGCAGGTGCCGCCTTCGGCCAGCACCAGATCGTGGCGGCGGCGCATCTGATCGATCTCGCCGGTCAGGTTGAAGGCGATCATGACCTTCTTGCCGGTCCGGTTGGCGTGGTCGTTGACGACGCGCATCACGGCGCGCACGCGTTCGTCGAACGGACAATAGGCGCCGTCCGATTGCAGCTCGTCGTCCTTGATGAAGTCGATGCCGGCCGCGCACAGCTCGGTGACCAGACTGGCCGTCTCGGCCGGGCTGAGCCCGATGCTTGGCTTGATGATGGTGCCGATCAGCGGACGGCCGCTGACGCCCGTGAGCTCGCACGTGCCGGCGACGCCGAATTTCGGTCCGGGATAGGCGGCAGCGAATGCGAGCGGCAGTCGCAGGTCGAGCAGCCGCAGGCCGGTGAGCTGGCGCAATTCCCAGAGATTGCCGGCGGTCGCCGTGACGAGATTAGGCAGCGACGCGCCGATATTGTCGAGTGGCCACGACAGGGTCACGCGCGCGCGTTGCCAGGGGCCGTCGGCGTTGATCGGACGGGCAACCGGAAGCGACGGTGCGGCGACCGCATCAAGCAACTCGAGGCTCTCGACGCGGGCTGCCGCACGTGCCTTCAGCTCCGGCGTCTCGCCGGGCACCGCGACGAACGTCCCGCTCGACTGCTCGCCGGCCATGGTTTCCGCCGCAAGCCGCGGATCGACTGATGTCTCGATCAGATAGTCGGCTTCGATGCGAATAGGATTTGCCGTCACGGGATCAAAGCTTGGTCAGATCGGGGAACGGCCGCACCGGGTCGCGTCCGTCCCAGTCCTCGGCGGCTGCGCGGATCAGGTTGAACATCTTGCCTTTCGGTCCTGCGACCTCCGACAATTCGATCACCGTGCCCGGATGATATTCCGTGTCGAAATAGACGAAGCGCCCACGCGTGCCGACTTCGCCGCTCATGACCGGCTTGAAGCCCTCGGTCTCAAGGCGCGCCAGATCCGCGTCGAAATCTTCGGTCCAGTAGGCGACGTGCTGCAAGCCCTTGTTTCCCGCTTTCAGGAAGTCGGCATACATCGACGGCGCATCGTTGCGGATCTGGATCAGCTCCATCTGCAACGGCCCTGAATTCGCGAGCGCCACCGAATTGTGCGGTTCATAGGCCTTGCCGCGATAATGGTAGTTCACGATCGGCACGCGCGGATTGTAGAACCAGGGACCGATGCCGAGTTCGCGACTCCAATAGTCCATGGCTTTCTCGATGTCGTCAACGACGTAGCCGGCTTGCCGGATCTCACCAAAAAAACGGCTCATTGCATGATTCCCACTCTATTCAGAACTTGAGGAAGCCGGTCGACAGCCATGGCACGGCGGCGACGATGGTGAGGCCGATGAACAGCGCGGCGACGTAACCCCAGATGTGCTTGAGCCCTTCGTCCGGCGATATCTTGCTGATGGCGCAGGCGCCGTAATAGCCGACGCCGAAGGGCGGCGCGAACAGGCCGATGCCCATCGCGAGGATCACGACCATCGCATAGTGCACTTCATGCACGCCGGCCTGCTTGGCGATCGGAAACAACAAGGGGCCGAACAGCACGATGGCCGGGATGCCTTCGAGCACGCTGCCGAGCACGACAAAGGCCAGGATCGAGATCGCGAGGAAGCCGTAAGCGCCGCCGGGGATTGCCGCCATTGTCTTGGCCAGTTGCTGCGAGAAGCCGGATTGCGTCAGGCCCCAGGCCATCGCTGTGGCGCAGCCGATGATGAAGATGATCGCGCCGGTCAGCGAGGCCGTCTCGATCAGCATGGGTTTCAGCCGCCGCCAGGGAAACTGGCGGTAGACCAGAAGGCCCATCAGGACGGCGTAGGCGATGCCGATGGTCGAGACCTCCGTGGCGGTGGCGACGCCTTCGACCACGGCGGTGCGGATCACGAACGGCAGCAGGATCGCGGGCAGGGCGACCAGTGTGAGTTTTGCGATCTCGCGCTTCGAGGCGCGCCGCACATGGCTGAGATCCTCATGCCGGTAGCGCCGCCATACCACCACGCAGAGCGCGGTGCCGACGACCAGGGCCGGCAGCAGTCCGCCGGTGAACAGCGCGGCGATCGAGACGCCGGTCACCGAGCCGATGGTGATCAGCACGATGCTCGGCGGAATGGTCTCGGTCTGCGCACCGGTGGCCGACAGCAGCGCGACGAGATCGCCGGGCTTGGCACCGCGCCGCTGCATTTCCGGCAGCAGCACCGGCGCGATCGCGGCCATGTCGGCGATCTTCGAGCCGGAGATGCCGGAGACCAGGTACATGGCGCCGATCAGCACATAGGACAGTCCGCCCCTGACATGCCCGAGCAGGCTGGCCAGGAACTGGATCATGGCCCGTGCCATGCCGGTCATCTCGATCAGCGCGCCGAGGAAAATGAAGAGCGGCACCGCGAGCAGGATCAGATGCGACATGCCCTCGTCGAGACGGCCAACCATCACCATCATCGGCGTGCTCGTCGTCAGTGCCAGATAGCCGAAGGTCGCGAGCGCAAAGGAGAAGGCGATCGGCACGCCGGCGAACACGTTAGCTGCAACTACGCCGACGAAGAAAATGATGAGATTGGAGCGTCCGAGCGGGGCGAGGAGTGGTCCGGCAAGCCAGAATGCTGCGATCAAGATCGCGGTGGTGGCAAAGGCCGCGACAATCAGCGCGGGGCGGTGATGCGTCGCGAGCCGGATCGCGGCGACGATCGTCATCAGCGTCATCCCGACGGGAATTGCGGCCGCGCGCCAGGCATTGCTGATCTCCAGCGCGGGGGTGACGATGATCTGTTCCTCGCTCGCATAGTCGAAGGCGGGGTGGAGGATCAGCGCCAGCAGGGCGAGCGGCGCCACCGCCGCGATCGTGTCGAGAAAGGCGCGCGCGCTTGGGCCGATATGGCTGACAAGCCCTGTCATGCGCATATGCTCGCCCCGGCGCAGCGCGATCACCGCGCCCAGCATCGAGAGCCAGAGAAACAGGATCGAGGCCAGCTCGTCCGACCAGATCAGCGGACTGTGGAAGACGTAGCGCATGACGACGCCAGCGAGCATGATGCCGATCTCGGCCAGCACGAGGCCGGCCGCTGCCGTCTCGACCACTGAACTGAGCCAGTGGTCGACCGTGCCGAACGCACGCCCGGACTTGCGCGCGTTCGTATGGGAGGCAGGGTGAGATTCCGCCTCCAGATATTCCGTCATCTGATGCTCTGCGATGGTCATCGCGCTCAGGCCAGCTTGCCGACGGCGCCTTCGAGCAGCGCCCAGGTCTCGTCGCCGAAGCGGCCTTTCCACTCGCCGTAGAAACCGCCATCGCGCAGCTTGGCGCGAAACGTGTCGGGCGCAGGCCTGGTGAAGTTCATGCCATTGCTTTGAAGATCGGCCTGCACGGTCGCATTGAACGCCTTAATGTCCTCGCGCTGCTTCAGCCCGGCATCGTTGATGGCGTTGCTGACGATGGTCCTGAGGTCGGCGGGAAGGGCGTTGAAGGCGCGAGCGTTGGCGATAAACCAGAATCCGTCCCAGATGTGGTTGCTGATGGCGCAGTATTTCTGCACCTCGTAGAGCTTCGCCACCTGGATTATCGGCAGGGGGTTTTCCTGCGCATCGACGATGCGGGTCTGGAGCGACGAATAGACCTCGCTGAATTGCAGGCTGGTCGGCGAGGACGAGAGCGCCTTGAACATGGAGATGCTGAGGGGAGACACGGGCACGCGGATCTTGAGCCCCTCCATGTCCTTGGCGTTCTCGATCGGCTTGGCGCCGCTGGTGATCTGGCGGAAGCCGTTGTCCCACATCTTCTCGAACGTATGGAGGCCGACCTTGGCCATGGCGGCACGGATATGCGCGCCAAGCGCGCCGTCCATCGCTTTCCAGGCCTGATCGTAATCGGCGAAGGCAAAGCCGACCGCGTTGATCGCGGCGACCGGCACCAGGGTCGCGACCACGAGCGCGGAGGGCGTGAAGAAGTTCAGCGCGCCGCTGCGCACCTGGGCGAGCATGTCGGTGTCGCCACCAAGCTGGTTGTTCGGGAAGATGACGATCTCGACCCGGCCGTTGCTTTCCTTGGCGATACGATCGGCGGCTTCCTGGGCGCGGATGTTGAGGGGATGCGTCAGCGGCAGGTTGTTGCCGTATTTCAGCGAGAACTCAGCCGCCCGGACCGGGCGCGCGAGGCTGCCGATCAGGCCCGCCGCGGGCAGGGCGGAGAGGGCTTGCAGGGCGCGCCGACGGGTCAGGGACATGAGCTTCTCCTCCAACAGAGATCTGATGTTATTTGATGTTTCTCAGACAATGTTGCTGCGTAATCTGCGACTTGGCGCTACCGTGTCAAATGCTAAAGATGATGGTTTTTGATGCATTCGATGTTCGGACCCTAAGATGGACAAACCCATGACTCCCTCGCTGAGCCGCATCGTCGATGTGGCGCGGCGGGCCGGCGTCTCCACGGCGACCGTCGACCGTGTGCTCAATCGCAGGCCGGGTGTTCGGGCGATGACGCAGCAGCGCGTGCTCGCCGCGGCGTCCGAGCTCGACTACATGCCGGCCGAGGATCTCCTGGCAGCGATGCGGCCGAAGCCAATGCGGCTGCTGTTCCTGCTGCCGGAGGGTACCAATCGATTCCTGTCCACGCTCGGACAGCTCATCGTGCATTCCGACGGACGGCTCGCGCCTTTTAACGTCCGTTGCCAGGTCGACACCATCAAGAGCTTCAATCCAGAGCTCCTGGCGCATCGGCTCAGGCAGTCCCGCGACAAGGCCGACGGCATCGCCTTCATGGCGCTCGAGCATCCTGCGGTAAGGGAGGCCGTCGACAGACTGGCGGAGCACGGCGTGCCGACGGTGACGCTGATCTCGGATATCCTGAACGCGCGCCGCGCAGCCTATATCGGGCTGGACAATCGCTCCATCGGGCGCACGGCCGGCTATCTGATCGCGCGCTTTCTGGGCGAGCGTGCGGCCAAGGTCGCAATGATCGCGGGCAGCCGCAGCTACCGCGCACATGAGGAGCGCGAAATGGGCTTCCTCCATGTTTTCGAAGAGCTATTCCCGGCCATCAAGGTCGTGGGCCTGCGCGAAGGCCACGACGACGCCGATCGCAACTATCGACAGACGCGCATGCTGCTTGGCCAGCATCCGGATCTCGCGGGAATCTACAACATCGGCGGCGCTGCCGACGGTGTCGCCCGAGCCCTGAAGGAAATGAACCGGGAGCGCGACGTCATCTTCATCGGCCACGGCCTGACTTCGGACACCCGCGGCTTCCTGCTCGATGGGACGATGGATGCCGTCATCACCCAAAGTCAGATCAACGCGATGATGAGCTGTGTCGGCATCTTCGACAATCTGCGCGCCGGCCGCAGCGCGATGCATGGCATCGAGGAGCCGCGCAGCGAGATTATTTTTCGCGAGAACATTCCTGCGCTGGCGAGCTAGACCGACAAGGGCCTATATTTCCGCAAGGTGTGATGGACCATTCTCGATCAGCACGCCTTCCGCGATTTCGCGTTCGAGGCGCGAAACCTCAGACATCAGGGGAGAAGATTTTCAATCCGTTTTCACGACCAAGCCGATAGGGTGTGTTTCGGCATGTCCAACGCCGATTGACACGCGACATCCGCCGTTCCGTCAATGAGCAGCGCTCCGGAGGCTGGCAAGGGCGCGCATGACCATCATCGTGATCGAGCAGGACGTAGACCGTGCACTCGCACTCGCCGACCACGCCTATGTGCTCGAGCACGGGAGCTTCGCCTTGTCGGGCACGCCGAAGCAGATTGCCGCCGATCCTCGCCTGCGCCACATCTACATCGGCGCGGCCGAAAACGCGTCTCCATAAGGAGGACATGCCCATGCGACTTGCAGATGCCAACGACCTCCTCGAGGCGCCGATCTCGCCGTTCGAGAGCGGTTGGATTCGTCATCCGGACGGCCGCGCCCACGTCGCGGCACGCACCCACATGATCGGCTGCAAGGCGGCCATGGTGGAATGGTGGTTCGGTTACGTGCATACGACCGAGCATTACCTGTGGTGGCACCCGCGCGATCACGTCTTCAGCGACTGGATCGGCGAGCGCGGTACCGGCAGCTACGTCGGCGGCACCCACATCGCGCACGAATATTTCGGCGGCGGCCCGACGCTGTTCAAGCTGAAGATCAATTTCCGTGATCCCGCAACCATCCTCGACTCGTCCCGCTTTGCGGCGGCAGGGGTGAATGCGGCGATCTACGCCCGCACCGGGCCGGCCGATCGCGACCTCTGGGTAGGCCACACCCTCCATCTACGACACGCCTGATGGTTGCGTGATGCGATCGCGCTTCTGGCTCGGCGAACTCGATCCGGCGCCGCCGAATGTCACGGCCCAGGACATGCTGGCGCTGGTCCCGGACGAGCGCGTGCAGGGTCTGCACCAGCATTGTTCCGAAGAGATGAGCATGCTGGGTGGGTTTCTGCCGACGTTGTACCGGCTGCATAACCCCGAAAGGATTGCCGGGCGCACGGGTGACGGAAGTCGTCAACGCCCGTGAGAAGATCGTGACCAAGCTGACCATCCAGGACGCGCAGATCAAGATCGAGGTCACGCCGGTGATCAGGGGCTGGGTCTTCGAGCCGGAGCTGCGCGATGTGTCGCTGAGCGTCGAAGAAGCGTTCGGCTTCGCACAGATGAAACCTGTTTCATTCGCCGATCTATACGCCGGCACTACGACGACGGCTTCAATCCGGCCAAGACGGTCGATCAGACCCGCAAGCTCGTGGAGCGACGAAGATGCGATGCTCTTCAACAATTTAGGAACCGCACCTGGGAGTAGTTCGGCGTGGCGCAGAATTCGTTCCGTCGGACTGATATCGGACGGATCCTGCTGCGCCGGTCGCTGCGTTTTAGGTCGGCGTCGCCTGGTGAACGGCTTTTCGAGTATGCCCAGAATCCCACGCGGATTGGCTGCCAAGCCAACCAAAACAACGGTCGAAGGAAGTAGTACAGGAACTGGAAAAGGAGCAGGTAGGCGAAGAAGATGCACACGGGACCGTTCAATCCGACTTGTTCGGCGGCCCAACCCACGGCCGAGGCGATCAGCGTCGGACGGGTGAGGACCACGTAGAGCACCGCCGCATTCCCCACGGGGCCGACGGCGACGGTACCGACCGTTCGAAGGACATTCGTCGTGTTCGCGGCCACCAGGCGCGGGGAAGCTCTGCCTGCGGCCGCCTCGGCGATCCGCGCTTCCTTCGCGAGAAGTCCGACGCCTCCGGCCACAACGGCGACGTCCAACGCGGCGCCGCCGTAGTCCTTCCAGGTCGGCGATTCGCCACGCGCCCAAACGGTCTCGAGTTTGTGGATTCCGCCGAGGAGTAGGTTCTTGGTCCCGAGCACGGTGGCCTCTATCGACTTTCGCTTGGCACGACCGTCGACGATCTCGAATTCCGCCAAAACCTCCGCACCGCGCTCGTCGAGATCCTGGATGGCCATCGAGCCCATCTGCTCGCCGCTGGGGCCATCGCCCCACGTCGGCATCTGGCCCTGCGACGCCTGCTGTATGGCCCCCTGAACACGAGCATTGATCCTGTATCTGTTTGAGCCGTTTTCCACGAAGTAGCCGACGACCGGAACGACCATCGGTCCGTAGCGGTCGAAGGCGGATCGAAAAAGTGGATCTTCGCCGTAGAGCGCAAAGACCTTTTCCGCGACAGCCGGATACCGCCTCGCGGCTTCAATCGCGGTCAACCCGTAGGCCGCGCATATCGACAATGCGTCGAGATCGAGCGTGTCGGCGTATGCCCTCGATACGGGACACTTCGACGACGGCTTGGAGGCCTCTTCGGACACGGCTGCTCTGGCGGCCAGTTCCTTGAAGTTACGCCACGGGGTGACCGCGGAAGACAGACCTGCTGCCACAGCTATCAATAGCAGCGGTATCACGACGGCTTTCTTGGGCACGGAACACCTCGCACACTTCGAATCGCCGATTCGTACCGCAAAAAGACGCCTAATCCTTGACCGGCGACTGGAGGTGACTCGGCGCCAGGCGAGACGAGCAAGTCCGCAACGCGCGGCTCTATGGGCCGCGCAGCATGTCCGCTTTGGACTGGATCGAGCGCAATTCCTATCGATCTATCGACAGGCGAACGGTGTTAGCCTCGCCGATTGATCGCGCGGCCTGCAAGCGCCCCGTCACGGAAGCTGAAGTCCCTGATTCGACCCGCGCGATCTCGCCGCGCAGAGTTCGACCGGGTCGCTCAGCCGGTCACGTGCGTGCACCGGCTCCTAGCAGAACGACCGCATTGGGACATTCGTCGAGATCCGAACCAAAAGCTTCCATCTCCGACGTTTGTGGGTATTATCACTGTATTGCAAGCGTAGATTGTCGTTATTTGTGTTGTCGGGATGGGGAAGATGTTTGAAGGTAGGCCAGCTGCCGGCGCGCTCGGAAAGCCACGTTGGGCGAAGGGCGTCCCGCAGATCGGTCGAGACCTAGTCCGTCTCATTCCCATCGCTTTGGCGATTATTCTGTCGGAGAGCGGCGGCCTCGAGGCACGTGCACAAGGCGCGGGCGATGCCTTGCAAGGACCTTTCTTTTACGACTCCGAGTTGATGCGGCAGTTGGACTGCCCGACCGCCGAGTGCACTGGACCACTTAATTTCGGTCGTTTGCTTAGCGCGCGAGAACCCAGGAAGCGCGCCACAGTGCTGGCGTCGAACCCCTTCAACTTGCCCGTAGCCTCGCAGGTCTTGGCGACGATAAAGCGCGATCTCGGCGATATCCGTACGACTGCGAATGCGACGGACGGTCAACTGAGCCCGAATTTTCTGACGGACGCTGGCTCTCGAATCGAATTGGTCGGCGTCGTAAACCGCATGGACCGGCAGTTCATAAAAGATCCGAACCTCCATCTCTCCAAAGAACAACTGAGATGCGGGGAAATCAGTCTCATCTACCGATTTTCCTATTCGATCCGCGATGGCCATCAATCGTCCCGTCTTCCCGTGACGATGAATATCGTATTGCCGGCGGTCCCATACGACGATCGCGGCGGCAAGGTCACCTGCCAAGTCGTTGCGCGGCGATGGCTCTCGGAAATAGACAAAGGTCCGGGCCGAACGCCTGAGCAGGTGTCCAAAGACCTTCTGAACGAAGAAAGGGGACCTCTTGCCTTCATCGCAGGCGCGGACATTCTACGCATGGAGCTGAATATGCAGGCTTACCGCAAGAGCGCCCAAGCCGACGAAACGCGTTTCGGAACGGAGGCAGCTTATCTTATCCGCGTATTCAAGTGGGACGACGAGAACAGATTGTTCCTGCCGGACATTCTGAGAAATCAGATAGACAGGAACAAAGTGCTTTGCTCGCCCGGTGCAGCGTCCTGCGTCAAGGCGAACGAAAGACGTCGGAAGCTTGTGGCATTCCTGCAGCAGAAGGACACGCTATCGGCCTTGGACAAAGGGACTTTGGAGGTGGATTACGGGTTGGGCGTTCTGGCCGACAGAGCTGTCACGATATCGCCGGGAGGCTCGCATCGATCGCAGAACCAGCCTTACTGGAGCGCAGGTGACCCTTCGGAAGCCGTCATAACGGATGCGGAGATCGAGCTTGCGTTGGCGATGGCGAAAACGTTGAACGTAAGGATGAATTTCATAAAGTCCGTGGAGGATTTCAGAGCTCGGTTGAATGACAGTACATGCTCGGGATGTCACCAAACTAGGGCGATCGCCGGCTTTCATTTCCCCGGCGCGGATCGCGAGCAGACCGATGCGGTGAATTCCGTTTTTCTGCCCGCCTCGCCGCATTTCTACGGAGACCAACCGCGTCGCATGGAAATCCTTCAGAAGATGGCATCGCGCAGTAATACGCGCCTCAGCGAAAATGAGCTGGCGAGCGGTTATTCGGCGCGGCCGATGGAGAAATATGCCGATGATTTGTCGGGCACTCAGCTCGTGGGAGGATGGGGTGGAGCGTGCCTGAAGGGGCCCGTTCGCGATAGAAGCGCTAGAGGATGGGACTGCCGGAAGGAGCTCACCTGCGAACTGCTCTTCGACTCGAAGAACGATCCGGGAGTGGGCACATGCGTTCCGCAAGAACGACATCAGGTGGGAGACGCACTTCAGAAAGGAAAAGTGAGGACGACTTCGTTTGGGCAGGAGAAGTATTTTCGGCTTGCTCCGGAAAGTTCGGACGAACGCATTCCAACACAGGTCTTGCCGTCTCCGGCGCCCGCAGGGAACAGCTACTACGGCGCGCATCAAGAGTTTTACAAGGGAGACATAGATTCCACGGACAAGGCAGTGCGAAGAGACGCGAGGACCGGCGGCTTTCCGGCAGGTATGCTGAGACTTTCGGAGTGCGCAAATCTCCCACGGGAGGCCACGTGCGGATTGATCGCATCCAGCGGCTTCAACGATTGCATCGGCAGATTGGCGACGGACGCCGATTATTCCGTCAAGCTATGCTTCCGTCATTTTACGTCGTATGCGGGCGTTCGGGCCTGCGATCGCAGCAATCCTTGCCGGGACGACTACATCTGCGTCAGGCCGATGGGCTACCACCCGAAAGACTCCGCCGCGCAATTCGAAGCGAGGCAAAGCGACATCAAGGAATCCAAGTATTTTCGCGAGATCAATCGTCGGGACTACGATCCAACCGATTTCGGGCAGAAGATGCCGGACGCCGAGTGGACGAAGAGAGACGATCAACGTGGTCTATGTATTCCACCATACTTCGTATTTCAGTTCAGGTCGGACGGGCATCCCGCGCCTTCGGCACGATAGTTTCTCGATTTTCAGGAGGGTATTTTGCTCAAGTTCGCTATCAAAGTGGCGGTCATGGTCGCGTGCGGAACGGCAGCCGCTGCCGAGTGCCCTTTCGAGCCATTTCCCAGTGAAAGCGCATCTGGTGTCTTGTCGCAGCGGCGACTGATGATCAGACGGACAGAGCCGAAGGCGATCGTCGTTCGGACCAAGCTGGAGCGCGACGATGATGGAGGTCCGAACGCATATCATATCGGCTTCAAAGGAACGTCGGTCGATCCGGGCTTAGATCATATCTGCAATGGCGCCTCGGTTCTCGAGTACGATACCGGTTCAGGTAAGCTTGTCGACAAGTATCGCGAAGGTGGGTCCATAGGATCGCTTCAAGGGATCGACCAGGCGAGCACATGGAGCCGCACGGCGCTTTGCAAACAGGACTACATCGCTCTCCGCGACGCCGGTTTTCCGGCATGCGGACCGGGAAACCTATGCATGCTGTGGTATGGCATCGCCAGCACCAAGATATCGTGCGGATATCCTGGTGCCACTCACGGCCCCGCCGACGACAGGTGTGGCATTCCGATCCGCCAGAAGGTGGCTGGAGTCGAACGACCGTATTATCTGACGACCACCACGCTGCGGCGCCCCGGCTCCCAAGTGGCGGACGCGGTGCAAACGGACTATGCGAACGCCGCCGTTTTGCCCTTCGTCGTAATGCCGGGTGGACAGTCCCTTCCGGAAGGGATGCCTTGGAAGATCGGCGATCTGGCTCTCGTCGTTTGGCGCACGAACATCATCGCCGCAGTCGTGGGCGACACTGGCCCGAGTCAAAAGTTTGGCGAAGCGTCGCGAGCATTGCTCCGCGCGCTGCACGACGGCAGGAGCTCGTCGACTATTGGAGACGGCGATCCGGCCAGCGTCATCTTTGTGGCGGGATCCGACGGCACTCTTCTTTCGAAATGGCCGATCGATCCGAAGGATCTGAAGAAGCAGGGGCGCTCTTTGCTTGCGCGTCTGGGTGGCAGAGGATCTATTGGAGCATGTGCGGATATCGGGATGCGCGACTAGGGCGTCGAGATCGCACATGTTATGCGACGCGACCGCGCCGCGCCGTGCTCGCTGCGGCCTCCCGGCGAGGCCATCGACGCCGGCGCGGACGCTTTGATGCAGGCGCGTGGTGCGCGAGCGGGTTTGCGCTTCAATGAGATCGGAAGGCGCTCCCTATCGCGGTGGCTGCAATTCAGCCGATGCCACCCACCTGTGTAGCCAGCTCCGTTGCCTAGCCGTGGACTGAGCCGCTCGCCTGACCAGTCCAACAAAGGCGAGGGCACGGGCGCACAAGGCGGTCGCCGGGCTGAGAGAGGGCTCTCTCGTCGGCGGAAACGCGGGTCCGGGAGGACTGGCGTGGCTATACTGGTCTAGGAGGCCCTCACCTAACGGACGCCGGTACGTGCCTAGCTTCTTATCCGCTTGGGCCTGGTGGCGGGGTGAAGCAATTCGGACAACGGAACGCCTAGGGCGTCGGCGAGTCCCTCCATGACGAGCAGTGTGGGATTGGCCCGTCCGTTCTCGATCAGGCTGACCGCGTTCTGTTCGACACCGACTTCGGCGGCGAGCTGATCTTGGCTCCAATCCTTATCCTTGCGAAATCGACGCACATTCTGAGCAAGCGCCCTCACCGCCGCGGAATCGCGAGACGGAAACCTCTTGCCGAATCCTGTCCGTGCCATCGGGGCACCGTCGAACGGACAGTCAAATTCAGTCTATGTGATTTATCATATATTTACGTGAATGCTCTATCGATGGTCGGAAAAGGGAGACTTCATATGAGCTTGTTCGAGATCGAAGGGACCGTGACGGCGATCGGGCAGAGCCAGTTCGACAACGATATGTCCATTTATGCATTTATCGAGGTGACGGACAGGAACGGCCTTCGGACGCTTATCGAAAAGGTCGGCGTGTTCAACGATATCGGCGCCGTGCTCGCCCCTGGCTTGTCCGGACACTTCTATGTCGACCGCATCTATCGCGGGAGCGGAGCCTTGAGGTGTCAACTCTGGGGGGTGCGGACTGACAGGCTCGTGGTGATGGATTCCAAAGATCTCCGAAATCGCATCGCTATGGCGAAGCTGCTGGGGGGAATCCCCGCCATATTCGTCTTCGGGCTCGGCCTCATCATCATCGCCGAAGCGATTTACTTGCTGGCTACGGCTGGTGACCGCAGGCAGTTCTTCCTGAGCGGGGATGGCCCGCCGACACTGACACCCGCGCCCGAGGCTCTGCGCATATGAAGCGCCTCCTCCGGGGTCGCCACGCGATCAAAGTCTGGGATACGCCGTCCATGGGAGGGGCCGCCCCGCGAGCCGGAGCACGGTGCACCATGAAAACGATCAGGCGCCTTCTAATACCTTCTCTCCTTGTCGGGATGCCCGCCGCTGCATCGAACGCGAACGAAAGTATCTATTCACGTGTCCAAGAGATCGGCTGTCATGACATGTCGAAGGCTTTTTTCGGCTCGTGGAGGTGCTCCGGACCTGCCGGCTACGTGGCCGAGTTCTACGACGAGGGCAACCTCGCCGGGGTGAATATCCGGCTCGGCAGAGAACGAACGGGTTCTTCGCGCGCAGCCCAATGGCGTGGCGCGGGCAGGGTGTTCGGCGACCTCATCGAATGGAGGATGATGCGGGGGCAGCCGGTAGGTGCCGTGCTGCGTAGGTACGGGACGGAGAGCGATCCCGGCGGAGAGGAGCGGCTTTTTGAAGAACTCGCGGTCTTCAAGCTCTCGCCGGACCTGTCATGTCTGGTAGGAGTTGTCGAAGCTCGCAGACCGAATTCGGATGAGCTCGCGAGAGCGCTCGCTGACGGCGCGCGGTCGATGCCCTGTGCGCAGGCCAAAGACTAGGTCTGTCGCCGAGCACGCGGATCGTCGACAGCGGTTCTATCGGTTGAGGTCGCTCCAAACAGTTGCAGGTCTCGACCATCGCATAGGGGGCAGGTTCGCACCCGAATGCCGAGCAACCTTGCCGGCATTTGCTACGCTTCGTCTCCGAAGACACTACGCTCAAACGTGCTTGTCATCTCGTTGAACGATCGCCCGAGCCGGCGGAAAGTCGTCCGCGAGCATCGCTCCGAAGACACGCATCAGTTGACAGGCATCGAAGTTTTTGATGGACTGAGCGTGGGGAAATAGAAGTCATTTTAGAACACGTCGGGCATCGCTTCACGGCTGGAGCGGGCTACGGGATTTTTTGTTTCAATTTGGGGGGGCTGGATTGTGAACAAGGCGATGGTAGGAATCTGTATTGCGGCGTTTCTATCCGGCTGCACGGCTTTTCCTGGATCGGTGAGAGAGGGGATCGTCGAGATCTCTCAGGTGACATCGGCGATCGAGTGCGAACTAGCTGCAGTCGCAGCCGATCCGGATCCGGAAGTGCGAAATAAGGCGCCCGAGACCTGGGGCAGCCTGACCGATCTCGATTTGACTCTTGTTCGCTCGTTGTCCGGCGACGTAGCCGCCACGGTGACTGCGCCAGTCGGTCTGGGAACGGTTTCGGCGACACCGAAGCTCGGTGTGTCCGGGATAGACACGAGAACGGGGCACATCCAGTTCTCGACCGATATCGTTGCCGCGAAACGGAAGTACGGCTCGACGTGCATGGGAGACGATCCTTCCGAGACCCACATGGGGCTGGCGAACTGGTTCACCGCCGCGTTGAAGGCGATCCGGAAAGGCGATCTCGCCGGTGTGACATACACCAAGCAATTCGAGATCGTCGCGAATCCGGGCGCTCGCTTCGGCTACACACTGATACCGGTGACGAATACCGTATCGGTCGATTCAGGCATAGGCGGCTCCTATGATCGCACCAGCCGTTTCTCGGTGGCCATTGCCCCGCACATCCCCGAAGCTCCCAAGAAGCCGATACCGGTTTACATCGTATCCGAGACGGCAGCCGCCGCGGGTGCCGCAGGGCCGGGCTTGAGGGGCCGGGTGGTCCCCGCGTCGCCGGCCAGAGTCACCAACAATCCGGAATTGTACTATCTGTTGCAGCGGAAATCGCCGGTGCCGCTGGCTCGCTGAGGCAAGGCGCATCGTGAGACGGAGGCCGATCATGCGATGGAATCTCGTTGTTCTTGTGACTGCCGTTCTCTCCTCGACTGCGGCGTTCTCGGCGGAAGCGATCAACGTCCAGTTCTTGGAGGTTACGCAGAGCGTCCAGGACGATCGCAACTCGATAGGCCTGATCGCTGGGAAGCGGACCTTCGTCCGTGCGTTCGTCGAATACCACGGCGCCTCCGCCGCATCGAAGGTCCGCGGAACGATCGAGCTGAAACGCGCCGCGGGCGGTGTCCGCACGATCGACAGCCTTCCTTCCGTCGAAACGACGCTCGAGCCTTCCGAGAACGGAAAGCTCGATATGAAACGTAAGAAGCTCGATCGTGGGCTGGTATTCGAAATCCCGCAGGATTGGACCGGAGTCGGCGAACTGGCGATATCTTTGACGGGTGCGAGCTTCCACAACGGCACGCGCTTGGCTTGCTCGGATTGCGACAAGAAGGGCGTCGCGGTCTCCTTCAAACAGGGTGCGGGCGTAAGGGTCGTCCTGCTGGGAATGAGCTACAAGCGTTCCGGCAAAACCTTCGCGCCCAGAGCCGTCGACTACAAATCCGCTCTGTCGTGGCTCCGAAGGGCCTATCCGTCTTCCGACTTCGAGTTCGAGACGAGAGTGATCGATTGGAGCGCCGCTCCCCAGTCTTTCGACAAGGGGCTGAAATCCTGCAACATGGCGAATGCGGCGATTGCGGCCATCAGAAAGCTCGATCTAGCGAGCGGTAAGAACGCGCTCTTTCACTACTATGGACTCGTATATTATGACGGTACGAGCGAGGCGAACTTTATGCGGGGTTGCTCGTCTCTGCCTCCGTCGCCGGATCCGTCGGCGGTCGGGAGCGGACCCGCGGGAGTCGGATACGACTGGGATTCGAGCCCTTCTTTCGCCGGATGGTATGCGGGGCACGAGTTGGGTCATACCTTTGGCCGCCATCACCCGGTGAGCGGCTGTGGTGATCTTGACGAGACCGGCGGCGACGCTGCGTGGCCCAACAAGATACCGAAGAACAGACTAGGGACCGCAGACGAACCGTTCGTGGCGTTCGACGCAGGAGATTCCGATCTTCCGACGCCGATGACGGTCTGGGGCTGGGACAAGGCCGCAGATGTCATGACCTATTGTAGTTACGTGTGGCCAAGCGCGCACAATTATGTCGAGATGTGCAACCGCATTTCGGCGGAAAACGGGGCGCAATGCCCTTTGAGTTCGCCTCTGATGGCGGCGGCGGGACCGGCCGGCCTGCCGAACATCGCGGCGGGACCAGGCGGCGCGCCGCTTCTCGTCAAGAATAGTTCGGGTTTGCTAATGCCGGTCGCCGATAGGCTCGGTGAAACCGCTGGCGCTGGAAGTGCGATGTCCGGACCGGTCGTTTCTCTGACGGGCAGAATCGACCTGGACAGCGGGAGTGGAGAGATATCGGCGGTCAATCGACTGGACCGATCGGTCGAAAAAGCGCCGTCCGATAAGAGCGCGGAAACTCCGACCATCCGATCTTACGACGCGCAAGGGCGGGTTTTGTCCGATGTGCCTGCGACGGTCTTGCTGGACTCCGATCGTGCGGCGGGCGACCCCCGCACTGGCGTCGTGAGTGGCGAGGTGCCTTATTCGAACGACATCGCTCGCCTGGAGCTCCTCTACAAGGATAAAGCGATCGCCGTGCGGGAAGCTGCGCCGACGCGACCGGCGATAAGTCAGCCCACGGCGGATCTGCCCCGTCTGAACGAACTTCTGAAAGGGCTGAATTCTCTGACGGCAGGACCTCGACAGATCGGTGAATTCTCGAAGGCCAACGGAGCGTTGACTTACACCTGGCATAACCAAGGGAGTGCGTCGGTCAGATACACCGTGCAGATATCGACGAACGGCGGCAAGGATTGGAATACGGTCGCGGTCGAGAGTCCCCAGCGTAGCATCACGATCGATCCGACCTGGATCGAAGGAGCGTCCACGCTCGACGTGCGAGTGAGGGCAAGCGATGGAATTCATGAGACGGTATCGACCAGCCGGCCTCTCGACCTCGGCGCCCGGCTTCCGCTGCAGTAAATCGAGCTGACCCGGTTGCCGAGGGCACGCCGACGCTTTTTTGCGAGGAAGGCTATTCGCCCTACATCAGTCGCGCCTCAACTGGTCGGGCCGGATTGCTACCCATTCTGAGGTCGCCCAAGCTTATGTCGTTTCGGACCGCTGCTCTACCGGTAATGGGCCGCCTCGAGTTCACCGAGGCGCGCGGGGCTCTTGCGCCACGTCTGGCTCGCGATGAAGGTTTTGTAGGACGTTTGCTTTATGCTCATGTGATATATCATATGGCACGTCCGATCGGACTTCGGTAGCTTTAAATTCCCGAACTCTGGTTTATGGTTAATATTCGACTACCGGGAGGACCGTCGGTGGGCGTAGGCGAAACTGCTGAACTGACGCCGACGCTGATCCGGGCAGCCCGGGCGTTGCTGGGCTTCGATCAGGGACAACTCGCGGAAAAGGTCGGGATCTCGCGGAAAACGATCGCCTTGATTGAGACCATGAAAGAGAGCCCGGTCGACCCTCGGCGGCGGGCAATCCTTGAAAAGCTGCGAAACGCGATGGAGACGGATCTTCACGTAGAGTTCGTGTTTGCCTCTACCGAGACTGGCGAAGGTGTCCGCCTTCGCCGGCCGGCGCCGGCGAAGGCCGAGACGAACTAGCCTGTTAGCCGGCGGTGTGCATCAACCGATGGCCGAAGCCGTATATCCCGGTCGGGGCTACAGCATCGAGAAGGACTTCGTCCCGATCGCCATCACCGCTGTCGTGCCGAACGTCCTCGTGGTGCCGTCGGACTCGCGCTTCAACACGGTCGGCGACATCATCAAGGATGCGAAGGCAAACCCGGGAAAGCTCAGCTATTGCTCGTCAGGCAACGGTACCTCGCAGCACATCATCGGCGAAATGTTCAAGAGCCGCGCAGGAGTCGACATCTTGCACGTGCCTTATCGCGGGACCGCGGCGGCGCTCACCGATCTGATCGCGAATGTCTGCGACATGATGTTCGACGGCATGGGCACCTCCGCTCCGCAGATCGAAGGTAAAAAGCTGAAAGCGATAGCGCTGATAGCCAAAGAGCGATCCCCGCGATTCCCGGACATTCCCGCGTTTGCGGAAGCCGGAGGACCTGATCTCGATGCGTCGATCTGGTACGCGATGTGGGCACCTTCGAATACGCCCCAAGAACTGGTGTCCAAAATCAGAGGGATGGTCAAAAGTTCGTTGGCGAGCCCTGCCATCGCTCGTGCGTGGGAGATCCAAGGGGCCGTAATCCCGAACGTAAGGGACGAGGAGATCGTGGATTTCGTCGAAAGGGAGACGGCGTATTGGAGCAAAACAGTGACCGAGCTCGGAATCAAGGTCGACTAAAACGTGCTCTCATAGGTCGCCCGAGGGGAGCGCGTCTGTGGCAAAAATGAACTCAAGTCGTTGGGACGGGATCCGGTTTGTCCGGACACCCACGACGAATCCAGTCCTCGACTTCCAGAACGTCGGCATCATCAAAATAAGGACCGCCTAGCGGCATGCGCCTGAAACGACCAGTGCTGCTAAAATCAGGAGGGTCGCCCCGCAAAGCATGGAGCACGACTGAATTGTCGGGATCTCCCGGCATGACGATCCTCTGCCCTTTGACCTTCCCATCGGTAATGAATGTTTGGTAGGTCATCGCACGCCACCAGCGGCCATGACCCGAGACATCGGGATCGACACTCAGTCTCCGACAGCAGTCGTCCATGAACTGCTGGAAATCCGTCCATGCGTTGATCTTATTGGCCATCTGATGAAACCTATCGAAATTGCATTGGATCGCAGGTGCGCCCTTGAAGGGGTTGGGAAAAAGATTGAGATGCGGCACGCTCACAGAGCGTCTTTCGCACGCAAGTAATTCTATCAAAGATAGTATGTCTTGGATTGCTCAAGTCAACCGGGACGAGGCCACGCCTCCTGGAAGCGCTCGGAACGTTGCCATCTTCAATTGAAAATTTCAACTTGACATCTTTCGGTCGCGCGACCGATGATGCCGGAATATTTTATTGATATCGGAGGCTGCGATGAATCGCCTGGTTCCGGCCCTCTTTGGACGTTTCACGGTTCTGACAGCGGTTTGCCTTTCGTTGGTGACATCCGCCAAAAGCGAGCCGTATGACATTCCGCAGGACACGGCGGCTGCGCTCAATCGTCCCGACGAGTACGCATGGAAATTGTTTGTTGCGCTGAATTGGCCCGCAGATGCCACCAAGCGCGCGGCAAATCCTGCCGCAAAGTTCGGTGCCGACGGACCGGTTGTCTGGGAAACCTGGAAGAACGCGCGCGGCGAGGTCTTCCGATCGGATGGAAAGGATCCTGGAGATTGGTTGGACCAGCCGGCCGTCGTCGCCTCGCGAGATGCGATCGACGTAGACCCCAGGCCGCTGCAGCAGATCGCCCGCGACAATCAACTTGGAATTTTGCAGCCGGCTTTCGATCCGACGGCCGCGATAAACCAGATCAATGAAACGCGCCTCAACAAAGAGACTTACGAATTCGTCCGCAGCAAGACGCTTTACAATCGCGACGGCCAAAATGCGCTTGCAAAGGTCGGCCAATTGGCGATCTCATTTCCGCTCCCGGCGAAGGAGATCAAGGCGCAATGGCGCGTGATTTCCGAAGCGGACAAACCGCGGTACCACTGGACGACGCTCCGGCAGGGCAATTCGACGATCATTTTCGGCCTCACCGCGCTCCATATTACCACGAAGGACCTGCCAAACTGGTTCTGGGCAACCTTCGAACACGTCGACAATCCGACGCGCCCCGGCAACGAGCCATGGATGCTCGAATCCCGAGACAGCTTTGCGTGCCCGACCGCTCCGTACAACTGTAACCTGGCGCCCAACGGGATCGGCTTGCAGGGAACAAAATGGGCGTTCTTCCGGCTTAGGGGCACACAAACAGACTTTGTCGACTCGCGTGGAAACATCACATTGCTCGCCAATTCCCAACCCGAAGGGGGATTCCAGAAGAGCTCGTCGTGCATCACTTGTCATTCGCGCGCGACCATTGGCGCGAATGGCAATGATCGGCTGCCCATCTTTATGCCAAACGGCGAGGGCGCTAACGGACCGCCGGACCCGAACTGGTTCGTTACCAAAGACGCAAATGGCAAACCAACCCTTCGCTATACTCAACTGGACTTTGTTTGGTCGCTATTCCGCGCCCAGCCGAAGCAGTAGCGCTGGAGCGCCGTCATGTTGGATGGATCTCGTCGCCGGCCCGCGACAACGCTATTGAGCGCTGCCGCGCTGCTGCTCGCGCTCGGAGGCATTTCGTGCGGTTGTGCTGACGAAATCGTCATGAAAAAGGCTACGCCTACGGGCGCAGGCGCGCCCCAGGTCGACGGCGGCACCAGACAGGACGTGACCACCTGGCCGGCAACTCTAAAATACTTTCTGTCGGACAATTTCGCCTGCACGAGCACCATCGTCGGCTCCCGCACGGTGATAACGGCGGCGCATTGCATCGCGGGAGCGAGACAGGCGAAAGTGGAGTTGGGCGCCGATACATTCCCCATCGACTGCACCACTCATCCGCTTTTCGTTCGTGATACGCTCGAGGCCGATGTCGCATTGTGTTACAGCTCGAAAGATTTTCCGAACAACATTGGATTTGAGAATCTTGATCTGAGGTCGACGCGCATTCGCGTCGACAGCAACCTCTTTCTGCTCGGATATGGCTGCCGCAATGTGAATACTCTCGCCGGCGAGGGGGAGCTTTATGGCGGCAGTGCGAAGGTGTTTCAGTTGGCCGCGCTGCCGACCGGCCATGCTCGAACCCGCGGCGGAGTAGTGATTTGTCCGGGCGACAGCGGCGGCTCCGCCTACCTCCTTGCGGTCGACGACCAGCCGATAAACCCACGGTCGATCGTCGGCATCAATTCGGGCTATATCGCGATCAATCGCGTCTCGGCGATAACAGGACTGACGGGCGTGATGGCGGACTTCATCCGCGACTGGGCGGACGACAGGAAGACGCGCATATGTGGCGTTCACCAGGACGCGCAATTTTGTCACGATCGATTCTCTCCTTGAGGGTCACGATGCGCGCTCGCAAGCTGCTCGTTTCCTGTTGCCTGGTTTACTTGCTTGAACTCTATTTGACTTCGGCATCGGCCCTTGCGCAGGACACCAGCAAGGAACTTCTGATCAAAACGACCAAGCTCACTCCGGAGCTGGTGGTAGCGGCCGCCAAGCTCGGAAAAGAGCGGACGGTGCCGGCCAAGGCCAATTCGGACATCTTCAAGCTGATCGCGGAGATTTGCGGTACCGCCAATGCACGGCGCTACTATCTTCCCGTTTTTCTGTCGGCCAATGCCGGCAACGAGGATATTCGAAGCGGCAAGACCATTCTGACCAAGGACTCGACGCTGGTCTTTCCGGCCTGCCTCTATGCGGACGAGCAGCTTGCGACGGTCAAGGCATCGAGCACGCGGGTCGAATGGGGTAAGTTGACCCCGACCACAGCGCGCACATTGCAGGATGCTTTGCGCAAGATGGAGCCGTCTCCTGCCGCGCCTACCCAGAGCACGAAGTGGATCGCAAGCGCGAGTACGACGACGGCGCTAGAGGATGTCCCCAACGCGGATTGGGGTGGCCAGCTGATAGGCTTCGACCATCTCAACAAAAGGATTCCGCGGAAATTGGCACAGCAGGGCCCCGCCATCGTCGCGGGCTTCGACAGCGCACGAATTCTCGATCCCGCCGCGAACGAACAATACAAGAAGCTGTTGAAAGGATCTCTCGCGGCGGACGCCACGTCTCTCGACAGCACCCTGATCCTCAATTCGATCGCCTTCGAACGGACCGCACGAGCGCAAGATGTTCGGGCGTCAAATCAGACGACCGACTTCAACAGACTGCCCACCGGCTCCAGCGTTGTTACGTCGGATTTTGCGCCTGGCGGATATCATCTCACCCTCAAGGAGGGCGCCGATGTCAAAGCCGCCGCCAAGGAGATCTTCGCTTCTTTGCCGCCGACCGCCTCCGCGGTCGGCCAATTGTCGCAGTTTACTCCGTACTTCGCCGAACCGCTGAGTGGTGACGCTGGCGACTGCGCCGCCGGCGCGGCCAGAATATGGCCGATCGATCTTGACGAGCTCAAGACCGTCGTCGAAGCGCGCAAACGGATCGGCAAAATGCCGCTCACAGGCAGACTGCTGATTCTAGACACCGGCTTTCCGCGCGGGCAGGTCGGTACAGCTCCCTTCGACAAGAATTTCTTCCATCCCAGTCCACGCGATGACGATCCACTGAGAGAGCGCTTCTTGTGGACCGTCGCGCGTCCGCCGGAATACTTCAACGAGAACTCGGAGAATGCCAGCCATGGCGTCGGCGTGCTCGCGCTTGCGCTCGGAGGAGCGGAGCTCCTGCGCGAAGGATGGCTATGGCAACACCTAAATACGGAAGGCGGGTTCATTGTCGACCTGATGGGGTACCAGCGGCTGCCCGGCAACAAGCTGGGAGTCGATGCCAACGCCGTCACACGAAGCCTGTCCGGAACAGGCTGGGGTCAAGCCGATATCGTATCGGTCAATCTCAGCCTCAAGTTCAATATCGAGACAATGGAAGAGGCGCCTGACTTCACCGGCTATTTCGACGGGCAACAACAAGTTCTCTTCGTAATGGCGGCCGGCAATGACGGTTCCGACGTGGTCGGCATTATTCCGGCGCAATGGGGCGGCACTTCCAAGCGGAACGTGCTGACGGTCGGTGCGGTCTCGTCCGACAACAAATATTGGCCGAAGTCCAATAAGAGCAGATCCTTTGTGGATATCGGAGCACCGGGTTGCGCGGTACCGACATTGTCCTGGAACAGTGCGTTAGAAAAATTCGAGCCGGTTGTGCTGAGCGGCACGTCGTTCTCGGCTCCGCTCGCGTCCTTTGCCTCCAACCTGCTCCAGGAATTTACGGCCGGTGCAAGACGCAAGGCAAGAATCCTCTCGAGCGGACGCTTCTCCAGCGATCTTCGGGAAACGACAAGATCGTCCCGTGTGCTCGATATTCCCACGGCGCTCGCTACTCCTTTTGACGTCGTGCGCATGGGCGATGGGAAGATGCGTCTGGGCCGCATTACTTGGGCTCCCGGCCGCACGCTCTGCAATGTCCCCTTCGTTCAGAGCAACTTTGCCCAAGTTCATCGCACGAACATCCCTGAAAGGGTCAGTGTCGTCCGCAAGATCGGACCGAACAGTCAGGGGGCGATAGATTTTCCCCCGGATTGCACGCTGGCGCGCGGTCAGCTCAGCAGCATAGGATTTCAGGAGGCCGTGGCATCTGCCGATGGACTAGGGCTGGGGGCCGCCGAGACGCTGGACATCAGGAACATCGAGAGCATTACCTTCTGTGACAACTGCGACCTGTGGCAGCCGTAGGTGAGTCGGGCTTTGCTCTAGGCGAACGATGATCTCCTCGGACATATAGCGGAATGTCCCTAGATGATGGGCCGTACTCGGACCGGTCACGTGGCCGGTAGGTCGCGAGTGCTTCCAGACGCAGATGCACTACTCCATGCGATAAAGGCAAGGTGAGCCTAGTCAAGGTGGTGCTATCTTCGGTCGCTTCCCGGTTCCGACGCTGCATGGATTTCACGCCAGCTTAATAAAACACCCAATCTCGGTGTCCATCAAACTGGCAGCAGCTCAGTCCAAGAGGCGTGACAGTCGTCGACCCGCCCAGTGCTCCTGGGGTGCGCTCACCGGTGCCTCTCTGCCGGTGGTTCTCGCCATGCCCAAGGGCGCGCCCCTCCATGGCCAACTCTATATTCGCGATTTCGGCAATGGGCGCCAGCGACGTCGTAATTACCGTCAGACGGCTGTTCGACGTTTTGGCGTGCTGCAGCCACCACGATTCCAGCGGGCGCCGACTAAGCCTAGGATGGATAGGCGCCCAACGGCGCTTCATGCGTCAGCGATAGTGTTGACAGAACTGACTTTTCGGCTGCCGGGGCGGGGATCCTGACCTTCCAACTCTTGCGGCGGGACTGGGCAGAGCACGTTGCTATATCGGGCGATCGCCTCGCATCTCGGCACGCCCGCAGCGCCGCTGCTTCCCTAAACTCCGAGCGCATATTCCCATATCCCGCAAAGCATAAATACCTGCATTCCTGGGTCAGCAAAACCGGGCTAGGATATGATTTTGCCTGATGGGGCACCCTATGTTCGACACGGCAACCAGCGCGGTTTTGCGCGCGGTCCTCGATCAAGTCAGCGAAAGCGTCTCGCGGCGAGAGATCGGAGCACGTACCCACGTGGCATCGAAGATCCTGGAGGCTGCTACCAGGGGCGAGGTCTCTCCCGAGGGGCTGCGGCAGGTTGGCCGAGAAGCCCAGTCCCGCGCGCCCTCGATGTGGCGCTGATTGCGCGGGGGCGGGCGTGAATTTCCAGGTGACGGTCCTCAAGGTCCTCGTGAGCTATCCGGATGGCTTCGCCGTCATGGAGGACCTCAAGCGGGACATGGCCATCCTGGCGACCAGTGGCCGCGACTGGGCGGACCGGACCAGGCGCCTCGCGGCCAGGGTCCCCGATCTCGACATCTTTTCTCAAAGTCTGGTCGAACGCATCAGCGGAGGTTGGCAGATCACGTCCAAGGGACGGGCAGTGCTCGAGTTCATGGAACTCCGCCCCGCTGCGCCCGAGCCGATCCAAGCGTCCCCAGCCGAGGCGATCGTTGCTCCAGCGCCTGTCCCTCCGCTGCGGCAGCCCGCCGACCGTGCCAAACGGCGGCGCGAACGTCGCGAACGCCGTCGCGAGGCGCGCGAACGGGCGAGGGCGACTGCTTCGTGAAGCGCGATGGAACGCAAGAAAGAAGCCGCCAGCTGGCGCGGCGGCTTAGATCGTCCCGGACTCTCGATTGCTTCCCCAGCCCAAGCGTGCCGCCGGTACCTTGTTTGCGGCCATGCCGGTCCGACCTACCCGCTATCGGCCCCCCGGAGTTTTGCACCGAGCTCTTTCAAAGCCGGTAAGGCGCGAAACGGGGTGGACGGCAGCCGAACTCGCAAAGACCCGCGGCCCGCGCGATGGCCAGTACCCCACATTCGAATGGACGGCTCGTTTCTGCCGACGTGAAGGGCGGCCATTTCAAGCTCAGGGCACAGTCCGATGACATCGTTGGTCGACGGGTACCTACGGTGCATCAGCAGGCTGCCAACCCATCGAGCGAGTGACTGGCCGGCGCAGTAAGTGTAGCGAGCGCGCCCGCTATCTCAGATCCCGCATTTTGCATGCCAGAACGGTGCCGGCCAGGGTCGCGCCGACGACGTTGGCGCAGACGATGATCCAGTCGCTTCGAATTAAGCCGTAGATGATCCAAAGGACCAGTCCTGCAGTGAGCGCCGTCAACATGCCCAGCGACAGGTCTCCGGTCGACCCGCGTGGCCATGCCTTCCTGACTTGGGGAATGTAGGAAAGGGACGCGAGTGTGGCTGCGAGTCCGCCGAGGTAGGGTGCGAATTCTACCATGGCGCCATTCGCCTACCCGCCAAAACCAGCCGAAGGGATCTCGGTGAAGGAGAGCTGCCGGCTCTTTCGAAAGTACCTCGCAGTGTAAGGACCTCCGAGCAGCAAACCAGCCATCCTGGGCGACGACCAAAAGGGATCATAGCGAGATGATTTCCTGCGCTCGGATGACGATCTCTTCCTGAGCCAATTCACGTTTCAGCCGTTCTCGGAGAGATGCCCAGAATTCGGGTGCGAGCTTCGCGGCCATCACTTCGACGACGGCCACATCGTCTCGCTCGGTCGTATCGCCGCTGCGCCAAAGTCCTTGGCCGGGGGAACGGACGAAGCTGGTCGCGCCTCCGAACTTGTCGGTCAACTCTTGCAGGAATTCGTCGAACCAGTTTTTGGTGACCGGCTGGCCTTTGCCGGTCTCCGTCGGCACGAAGATCTGGACGAGATAGGAGCGATTCATAGCGTCGGACTCGCAAGGCTTAGCAATTTCAAGATCTCGCAGCCCCTATGGTGTCCGCCATCTTGGCGCCTCTGACGCCGAGCGGCTTGGGCCTGCCGGTCGTGGTGTCGCGGGCCGTCTGATGCTCCATCTCTGCGTTGAGTTCGGCGCCCAGCAGGATCACGATCGCAGAAATCCAGAGCCATGTCATGAAGCCGATGACGGCACCCAAGGATCCGTACGTCTGATTGAAAGTCCCGAAGTTCGCGGCGTAGTAGGAGAACAACCCGGAGGCCGCGAGCCACAGGAGGGTTGCTGCTGCGCCCCCCCAGGTGATCCAAGTCCACCGCGGCGCGTCGCGACTGGGCCCGAAGCGATAGATGCAAGACAGGGCGAGAGCGAGCGCGACGAAGAGTGCGGGCCACCGTCCGATCCTAATCAGCAGGTCAGCGGCGTCTGAAAGGCCGAGGTATTGTAGCACCACGGGAACGACGACAACCCCGCCCAGCGCAGCGATCACAAAGACAATTCCGCCGACGGTGAATCCTAGCGAGATCGCGTTCAGCTTGAAGAACCCTCGCTTTTCTTGCTCGCCGTAGACGATGTTCAGGGTGTCGAACAGCGATTTCATCGCGGCGTTCGCGCTCCATAGCGAGATCACCAGCCCCGTCGCGAATGCGAAACCGAGGCTCCGATTGCCCTTCGTGGCGACGCGCGTCAGTTGTTCGCGGGCGACGTCCACCGCTCCGCCAGGGATAAAGCCGGCGACGTCGTCGAGGTGCTTTGAAATCGTGCTGGGATCCGAGAACAGGCCGTAGATGGCGATGAGCGCCGCAACCGCGGGAAAGATCGCGAGAAGGCTGTAGTAGGTCATGCCGGCCGCGAGGGCCAAGATGCGGTGACTGCCTATGTTGCCGTAGATGCGCCAAAGGATGTCCTTCCATCCTCTTGCAGGAAAGTCGGCGGGCGAGTTCGCTTGGCGTCCGCGATCCCCCTCATCGGTCGCCATCTTGGCGGGTGAAGCGTTCCGCTCCTCCTCCCGATTCTCCGGGAACTTGTCTTCCTTGCCAGACCGGGCGACATGATCGGGCGGAACGATGCGATCGAAAAAGAACGCAGCGGCCGCGAGACCGAGCGCTCCAGCCAGGCTCCATCCGATGCCGTCGGATCGTGCAGGTGTCTTTTGGTTCAGGGCCATTGATCTCCTCCGCGAATTCAATCGCATCGTGGAGGATTGGTTTCTCGGCTCAGATGAGCAGCGATCTGACGGCGCCCGCCGGGCGGTAAGCAGCAAAGGCGGTCGACGATCGGGATGCCCGAAGCCGCTGCGCATCGCCGGTCGACGAGCCGAAGCGCGGAGAGGAAGCGAGGGTCGGCGAATGACGCGCGCCGCCCGGCCGGGAACACGCCCTATACCGAGGCGGCCGCCTTCAGAAAATCGAGACGCTTGCGCAGAAATGCCAGCACCATGATCTCGTCGGAAGTGAGCTTGGCATACTGGCGCTTGAACTTCTGGGCGATCTTGGCTTCGATCATCTTCACGAGATCACCCGACATGTAGGCGTCCAAGACTTCCGGGTGCACATAGCACTTCCGGCAGACGGCCGGCGTGTTGCCAAGCTGCTTCGAGACGTTCTCAATCGCGGCGACCACGTTGCGCTTCGCCTCGGCCTGGCTGTCGTACTTCTTGAATTCGGCGAGGGCAAACGCCGCAAGAACCGTCCCCGCCCATGTCCGGAAATCCTTGGCGCTGAAGTCCTCGCCCGTGATGTCCTTGATGTAGGCGTTGACGTCGCCGGAATCGACGGTGCGTGGCTGTCCGTCGTCGTCGAGGTACTTGAAGAGCTCGTGTCCCGGGATCTCCGCGCATCGCTTCACGATCGCGGCGATCCGTTTGTCCTCGACGCGAAGCTTCCATTGTTTGCCCGACTTGCCCGTGAAGTCGAACCGAAGGACGCCGCGCCCGACCGCGACGTGCTTGCGGCGCATCGTGGTGAGGCCGTAGGACTTGTTTTTTTCGGCATACTCGGCGTTGCCGACCCGGATCAACGTCTTCTCCAGAAGACTGACGATCGTGGCCAGCACCTTCTCGCGAGGTAGTCCGCCCAGTTTCATGTCGGCTTCGACCCGGGCGCGAAGGGCCGGCAGCGCGGCCGCGAACTGGATGATGTGCTCGTACTTGTTCTGGTCACGGAGTTCCCGCCACTTCGAGTGATAGCGATACTGCTTGCGGCCCCTCGCATCGAGCCCGGTCGCCTGCATGTGGCCGTTGGCCGAGGGGCAGATCCACACGGATTCGTAGGCCGGCGGGATGCCGATTGATTTTATGCGCCGGATGACGACTGCATCGGTGATGCGCTTTCCATCCTTGTCGTAATAGCTGAAAGTGGTTCCGGTCCGCTTGCGGGTGTAGCCCGGCGCGGAGTCGCTGACATACCGAAGCCCCTCTTCCGCGATGCTGGCCGCCACTTCAGCGGTACGGTCCAAAACCTGTTCTTCGTTGCCGGTCTCTCGGAGCATGAGCCTGTCCCTCGGAAGCACCCTGGGATCGAGGCTCCACTCCTCGTAAAGGAATGAAGACACCGGTTAGTTCCGTTCTGAGATCGGTGGATGCAATCCATCTCAGGTGAGCCGGGCCAGTTCCTTTTCGACAGGGCGCTGCGAGTCATTTGGGCGGCGTAGCTTAGCTTCAGACAATCGCCACAAAGTTCACCGACATGCTCCCCCACAGTCAGTCCCACGAAAGCTTCCATGTCCCAGTATTCACTTGATGTGCTGCGTCAGCGCTATCTCGTCGAGAAAAGACCGCTCGAGACTAGCGTCGAGGAGATCTTGCGAGCCGACACCCGCGCGGGAGCCCGCGCCATCCTGGCTTCGATCGACAAACGGCGGTTCGAAAACAGGTCCGAAGGACAGCGCCTGCGCAAGATGCTCAGTTTCGAAACCTCTCTCTGGGAGAGCGGCCTTCATGCCGTGGCGGGCGTGGACGAGGCTGGAATGAGCCCTCTCGCCGGGCCGGTCTCCGCTGGCGCTGTGATCCTGAAACCCGGCACGCGGATAGTTGGGATCGACGACTCGAAGAAACTCGACGCCGCGGCTCGCGAAGAGCTCGCGAAGGAGATCAAGGCAAAGGCAGAGAGTTGGTGTGTGGCGTTCGTAGAGGTCGAGGAGATCGACACAATCAACATCTATTGGGCGGGCATCCAGGTCATGCAGCGTGCAGTCCGAGGGCTAGGGTTGAGGCCGCAGCACTTGCTGATCGACGCGAAGCGACTGAAGGAAATCGACCTCCCTCAGCAGGCCATCGTCAAGGGCGACGCCAAGTCCGCCAGCATCGCTGCTGCGTCAATCCTCGCGAAAGTCGAACGCGACACGGTCATGCGGACTCTCGACGTCCGACACCCCGGCTACGGCTTCGCGGATCACAAGGGCTACCCGGTTCCGGCTCATTACGAAGCTCTCGCCAGGCTGGGCGCGTGCGCAGTTCACCGGAGGTCGTTCGGACCCGTGCGCAAGGCTCTCGGATTGCCACCCTTGCCGCCGTGGCCTTCCGCATCCGAGCGCGAAGCCGGCTGAACTCCAGGTCGTCCGCTTCGGCTTGGCGGCGTTATTTGCGCGACCAACTCTTTTCGCGCACGACGTCATTGGCCTTTTTGTCGGACCGCAGGCCGAGATAGACGGGCTGGCGCAGCTCTCCCTTGCTGGTCCACTCCGCGAACTTCACTTCCGCGACCAACGAAGGACGGACCCAGGTCGTGACCTGCTCATCCTTCACCTTGGCGGGGAACGGGGACTTGCCTGTCTTGAGCTTCACGAGCTTGCCGTGAAGCTCTTCGAGAACCTGGTGACTGAAGCCGGTGCCGACGTGGCCGATGTACCGCCATGCGTCGCCTTCGCGTACCGCCAGCACGAGGGCGCCGAAGAATGGCCGGGTTCGCCGCGGCGCCGTGAAGCCGGCGATCACGACCTCCTGCCGCTGCGCCGTTTTCACCTTCAGCCAATCGGCGGTCCGGCGTCCAGACGCGTACGGGCTATCGGCGCGCTTGGCCATGATTCCTTCGAGATGCCTCCGCTCGGCTTCTGCAAAAAACTTCGTTCCCTTGCCTTTGCGGTGGTTGCTGAACGCGAGCAGCTTGTGGCGCGGCAGGATCGCCTTTAGCCGCTTCTTGCGCTCGAGGAGTGGCAGCGCGCGCAGGTCCTCGCCCCCCGCGAACATGAGGTCGAACGCGCAGTACAAGAGCTTGGCCTCGTGGCGCAAGGCGTTCTGGAGCAACTGGAAATGGGATGCGCCGTCCTTGCCGATCGCGACGAGCTCGCCATCGATCACGGCGTCCGCCTTCACGCCCTCGAGCGCCTTCGCGACCTCCACGTAGGAGTGGCTGATGATCTTTCCATTGCGGCTGTAGAGCGCGACCCGACCACCCCGGATTTCCGCGACCATGCGGAAACCATCGAATTTGTCCTCGAAGACCCAATCGGGATCGTCGAACGGCGCATCCGTCAACGTGGCCAGCATGGGCTGCAGGCGATATGGCAGGGCCGATTTGCGAGCCATGGTTGGGACTTTCTACAAGGCCGGCAGAGGCCGAAACGAGGAGGACGGAAGGCGAATCCGCGCAGTATCACCAGCCGCGACCATCCCGCCGGCCCGTACCACGCCCAACACCCCGGATTTGAATGGAGGGCCCGTTTCCGCCGACGAGAGCACCTGTTGCTTAAGGCCGGCCCGGAAGCGGTCGATGAGGACACAGGGCGTCCGGAGACCGGTCAGCTCGACGACGGCCATGGGACCTAATTCGATGAGGGTGCCGAGCGGCATCCGCTCGAGGGCCAAGCCGGCGGTGCTGATGTTCTCGCCGAGGTCGCCGGCGCCGACCTCGAAGCCGGCCTTAAGTAGCGTCGCGAAGAGTTCGGACGGGATCAGGTGAACCTGCCGGAGATTGGGCAGGCGTGGCCGGCGGCGGGCAAGGTAACGGTGCCGGACGAATGGGCCGGCGTGGGCGTCGCCTTGGACGCCGTGGCCTTCCTCCAGCACGATCCGATCCTGAGGGGGCTTGCTGAAGTGGTGACCGCGATCGGCGGCAACTGCGACCACTGTGCCCTCCAAGGAGAGCGGGTGCGGCTTCGGCATCAGGCGGCCCGGGCGAATGAGCGCCGCTTCTGGCGGAGGTAGCGCGTGATTTCCGGAAGAGGCATCGCGTTGAGGACGCGGTCGGCGGGGACACCGCCCTTGCGCGCCATCTGGACGCCCCAGTGCATGTGGTCGAGCTCGGGGATCGAGTGCGCGTCCGGATTGATGCTCAGCATGCAGCCGAACTCCAGCGCCGCCTGGTGCCAGCGCCAATCCAGGTCGAGGCGCCATGGATGGGCGTTGATCTCGACGACGACGTCGTGCCTCGCGCAAGCGCGCAGCACCTTTTCGACATCGATTTCGTAGCCTGGCCGCCGCTTGAGCTGGCGCCCGGTCATATGGCCGATGATGGTGGTGTGAGGATCGGAGACGGCGCGCAGCAGCCGCTGCGTCTGCGCCTTGCGGTCGAGTTTGAAGCGGCCATGGATGCTTGCGACCACGAAGTCGAAGCGCTGCAGCACGTCGTCCGCATAGTCCAGCGAGCCGTCGGCCAGAATGTCTGACTCGATGCCTTTGAGGATCCGGAAATCCTTGCCGAAGCGCTTGTTCAACCGGTCGGCGTCCCGGTGCTGCTGCCTGATCTCTTCCTCCGAGAGACCGCCCGCGTAGTGCGCGGACTTGGAGTGGTCGGCGACGCCGAAATATTCAAAACCGCGCTGGCGCGTGGCCTTGGCCATCGTCTCCAGGGTCTCCGTGCCGTCGGAGGCATCGGTGTGGCAATGAAGGATTCCGCGCAAGTCCTTGTCGGTGACGAGCTTCGGCAGCTTGCCCTTCTGAGCCAGTTCGACCTCTCCGCGCCCCTCCCGCAGTTCAGGATCGATGAACGGCAGGTCGAGGGCGCTATAGATCTGGGCCTCGTCGCCGCCGATCAGGGTGCGACCCTTGTGCAACCCGTCGCTCTCCAGTCGCATTCCTTTCTCGCTGGCTATCGCCCGGAGCTGCTCGATGTGAGCGGCAGAGCCGGTGGCGAAGAGAAGGGCGACGCCGAAGTGTTTGCGATCGGACAGGCGGATCTGCAATCCGTCCGTCGCGAAGGCCTTCGACATCTTGTCGGCCTTGGAAGCCTCCGCAACAATCGTGAGGTCGCCCACTAATTCGCAGCCGCGGCGGAAGTCGCCTGCGATCGTCACCCGCTTGAGCTCCGGCCGGGCCTTCCGAAGCGAATCCTTGGCGTGCGAGAGCAGGGCGGCCGCACGGTGCAGATGGAGGCGACCTTCTCCGCTTTTCGCGATGGCCAGGTTCTGCAGAATTTTGGTCTGCAGCGCCGCGCCGAGGCCTTTGGCCTTCTTGATGCGGTCGTCCTTGGCGGCAGCCTCCAACTCGGCGAGCGAAGTGATGCCGAGATCCTTGTATAGACGCAGCACCTTCTCGGGGCGGAGGCCGGGCACCGACAGCATCTCGAGCACACCCTCGGGAAACTCCTTGCGCAGCTTTTCAAGGCTCGGATGAGTGCCGCACTTGTAAAGCTTGGTAATGATGTCGGCGATCGCCTCGCCGACACCGGGGATTTCGGTCAGTCGGTCTTCGGCGATGAGCACGTCCAGAGGGACGGCAAGGGCTGCCAAGCTGTCAGCGGCCCGAGAATAGGCTTTTGCCCGGTAGGGGTTGCCGCCACGCAAGGCGGTGCGCTGCGCATATTCCCGCAGCAGGCTTGCTACACCACGAGTGTCGAGGGAGGCCATTTAACTAGCCTCCCGTCCCGCGTCCTGCGACCCAAAGCCACTCCCAGTGCCCGAGCCTTCGCCTGGCGGACGGTCGAGAGACCTTTCAAGCTTCTGAGCTGCCCGGAAGTCCTCAAGGTGCTCCACATTCGGGGCGTAAGCGGCCTCTTTCTTGAGGAGATTATAGATCCGCCCGGCCAGCAGCTGCAGATGCTTCACCCTGCCGTGCGGCATAGATCGGGCCTTACACAGAGCGCGGACAGCGTAAGCCCGGAAGTAGTCGAATGCGTCTGACATAATGTCGATAACGCCTGGTCTCCCCCTATAGTTCGGTTGCTGGCCTCGGCCCTGCTGAGAGGGCCCCCCCAAAGTCTTCGCACATTCGCTTGAGAACGGATGCTGCACCTTCCCGCCGGCCGATTTCGCCTGGTCCTCAATCTCGCCAGCCGAGTCGGCTCGACCCAATGTCTAGGAACGAAACGCAGCAGCGTGGCTTGGTCGCTAAAGGAGCCGCGCCATGAAACGCTCTGGCATTGCACTTGTCTTAGCTCTCGTCATCCCTTGCGCAGCATTTGCCCAAGGTGGGGGCGGCGGCGGTGCCGGCGGATCTGCCGGTGGAAGCGCTGGCGGTGCGTCGTCGTCTCCAGGTGCAGGGGGTTCGACTGCAGGGGGTTCGACTGCAGCATCTCCGTCCGCTACAGGAGCCGCAGGCGCTGCGAACCCGGGCGGAACGGCAAGCCCGTCGGCTACTGCCCCGAATGCAAATACCAATCCAACCACCGGCACCACCGATGCGATAACCGGTATCGCCAATGGCACTCCCACTCCTCAATCCGGGCTCAATCAGGGAGCGGTCAATGGAAACAGCACGAATGCCGCAAGTCCCGGCACCAATGCTGCCGGAACCGCAGCTTCATCCGGAACGCCTGCTTCTAATACCCAAGGGGCCGCCGCGGGCGGCATCGGTCGGCCGACGACCACTGATCAACACGATAGTGACGCCAAGATCGATCAGGAGAACAGCAAAGTCGACCAGACCGTGAAAAAGATATGCAAAAACTGCTAAAGCATCGACGACAGAGGCGATGGCCACAGAACCTTCGGCGTCAGGCGCTGCGGCGCGAGGAGGCCCCAGGCCTGTTCGAGTGCATTTAGGCATCAGTCAAAAGCGTCAGCTTCCATCCACTAGCGCGCTCGGACACTAAGCCGGAGCTCAGCCTACCGACGGCGGTGAAAAGTGATTCGCAAAGCAGCTGCAACACTTCGCGACCGCCCGGCTCCGAACGGTCAGACCTCACGTTTTCGGACTCGGCTGCGGCGTAGGTGCGGCTTGAGGAGTTTGAGGAGGTGTCGGATTGTTCTGCTGCTGAGGCGCCGCGGGATCGCCACCCGCATGAGGAACGCACGTACCGATATTGCTGAGCAGTCGTTTGGCCTGAAGGTCGCGCACCTTTGAGTATTCGCGTCTTCGCTCGATATTGGCCGCGGCCCACCGGTCCCAGACCTCGAAGGCGTCGGTGTAGTGCTTTCGCATCTGCTCCTCGGCGGAAAGGCAATCGGCAAACTTGTCGAAAACCAGATCGGTGTTGACCGGGGTCATGCCCCCTACCAGGACAACGAGCATCCATTTCATCTTGCCGATCACCTTTCACACCGGGCATTCACCGCTAACGCAAAGAATTCCGTTCACGGTGGTTAGATGGCCCGGCGGCTGCGACCGGCCACAAAACCGTAGACGAGAAGCACGATGATGGCGCCTACCACCGCCCCCACTAGTCCTGCGCCTTCTCCGGGCCGATACCAGCCGAGAGCCTGACCAAGATAGGTCGCAACGAACGCGCCTACTATTCCCAGGATCGTGGTCAGGATGAAACCCGAGGGCTCGTTGTCGCCAGGCATGATGAACTTCGCGATGACGCCTGCGATGAAACCGATGATGATCGTCCAGATGATGCTCATATCTTTTCTCGAGTCTTGAGGAGTGTTATCCCGCGGATTCCGCCGGAAGGCGTCCGTCCGGCGTGTATTTGTCCACCGCTGCCGGGAGTTCGCGCGATAATCGGTCGAGGATCTCCTGCTGAGACAGGCCGGTCTGCTGCTCCAGTTTTTGAAGAACGTCAGGACCGATAGCCTGCTGGAGTTCGGGCGAGGTGACTTCGCGGTTTGGCCCCTGATTGATCCAGGATTGAGCCGCATCGCCCTGTCCATTCTGCTTGAAGTGCTCGAGCAATTCGCCGATCCCGCCGTTCAGGAGCGAACCGACGCCGCCGGCTCCCGCAAGGCCGCCAAGATTGCCGAGCATCCCGCTCAACGAGTCCTTGGCACCCGCCGGCTGACCGGAGGTCGCATTGCGAAACATGTCCGCCAGCTTGTCCCTATTTTGGTAACCGGCGATTGCGAGCATACCAGGAGGGCGGTCATCGATGGCATTCCGCGGCTCATTTTCGGCTCCTGAGTTCGATGATCGTCGTGAAGAAAATGGCGGCCCGCCTGGTGTGCGGGCCGCCGGTTATTCATCGCATTCCGGTGCCGTAGAGTTGGCGCTCTCTGCGGACCTCCTCCGCGCCGTAAGGTTTGGCGGAGGGATCGTAGCTCTTCCACCCGGCCTTCTGCCAGGCTGCGCTTCGGTCGCGCAAATTGACGGCGGACTGGTTCAGGATCGCTTCGTATCGCGCGCGATCCGCATCCGGCACACGAGCCGAAACCAGCGTGCCGCCGCGCCTCACACCTTCGGCGTAGAGTGGTGCTTCCTCGTCGGATACGCCAGCCTGCGTCAACGCCCCGACGACTCCGCCCGTCGCGCCGCCGGCAACGGCGCCGAGCGCGGTGGACGCGAGCCATCCGGCCGCCACTACCGGACCGAGGCCAGGGATAGCCAACAAACCAAGGCCCGCGAGCAAGCCGGCCGCGCCACCAAGACCTGCGCCGAGGCCCGCTCCCGTAGCCGCGCCTTCCGCCCGATCGTCAACCCCATCGCGATCGCGATCGACCTTCTTGTCGGTGCTGTACCAGTTGTCCGAATTGTTCGCGACGATGCTCAAATCCGAATGCGGCACGCCCGCGGCCTCCAGGCTCGCCACCGCGCGCTGCGCATCGGAATAGTTGTCGTAGAGACGTGAAATCGTAATGGTCATCTTGAATCCCTCTAAATCTTCGCTGCTGCGCGAAATTATTTGGCCGCGTTGACGTTGCCCTGGAAATCCAGGCTCACATTGGATGAGGCGCCGCCTTTACTGGCCTTTCCGCGCCAAACGCCGTTGTCGTCCTTCTTCAGCGATGTGACGTTCGTGTAGCCCGCGTCCTCGATCTTGGATTTGGCCTGCCCCTCGGTGAAGCTGTTGGCGCCTGCAACCGGCTTGCTGGAATTGTTCTGGCCAGAACTGTTGACCGCATTATTGTTGGGCCGATCGGCAGCCGGCGGCTTTTGCGCAAACGACGGGCCGGCGAGTAGCGAGGCCGCCGTCAGCAGAAGAAGAAATTTATTGTTCATGTCGTCCTCCAATAGTGGCACGGCACAACAGGTGCTGGTCCGAGAAGTTCCAATTTTTCCCGGTCCGGTCGGCTTGGGTTGAAGGGTCCTCAGGGCAACTACAAGATGGCAGCTGGCGCCGTCGCGTACTGCGCGAGGTCTGCGTCCTCGCCTCATGACGCCGAACAGTGCTGCCTCTTGACGACATCATTCGTTTGGTTCGACTTGGCGCGACCACTCTTGGAAGCATCGAAGCAGCCGCGACAGGAGGTGCTGGATACACCTGTCGAGTTACGCCGATGCAGGCCGGTCCATCCCGGTTGCCGCCCGCCGTCGCGCTCGGATAGAGGGACCGTTGCGGAACCTGCGAATCCTTACAGATTCGCAGAAGGAGGACTTGATGGCAGCCGCGAAGAAGAAGACTGCGCGAGGACGTAAGCAGGACCGGGCGCGCGTCGCAGGCGGGCAGAAGCACGAAGTCGGCTATGAGGCGAAGAAGACCGGACGGTCCGCGCCCGCGGTCAAGAAGGCGGTCAAGAAAGTAGGCAATTCCCGTAAGCGGGTCGAGAAGCGTCTCGGGCGCTGATGCGCAGGCGGCAGCTTCTTCCCGAGCTGCCGGCCTCAGATCCGGCTGGAGAAGCGCGTGAAAGCGGTCAGCGTCTGCAGCCGCGGCTCCACGTCGCGGAGATAGATCTCTGACCGGAGAAATGCGAGCTCCGCGTCGAGCGCGGACTCGCAGACGTCGACGTACCAGGACTTTGGCCGACCGTCCGTGCCGTCGCTCCAGCGATAGCCGCGCCGCTTCAGCGAATCCTTTAGTTCGAACGGCGACTGTTCGGCCCAGATCCGGATGGTCTTCTGTCGTGCGGTCTCGAGCAGGACGGCGAGCGCGGGCGCGCCGGTCGTTGGTAGGTCGAAGTCCAAGATCTCGAGCAGCGCGTGACAGTCGTCAACCGCGCGGTGCGCCTGGTGAAAATAGCCGGCGCCATTCAGAAGGTAGCCGAGCTTCGCTCCATCGAAGCCGTGCTGCCGCCACTGGACCTCGGTCGCGGAGCATGCCCACGCCTTGCGCTCGAAGACGGGCCAGTAGCGTTCGGAAAACTTCCGATCGAATCCACTATTATGCGCGATGACCAGGACCACGGAATCGTCGACGAAGGCGTTCACGGCGGCCTCGTCGATGCTGTGGCCGGCCACCATTTCGTCGGTGATGCCGGTAAGCGCCGTGATCTCGGCCGGGATCGGCTCGGACGGCTCATTGAAGGCGGAGAACGTGTCCCTGACATCAATGATGCGCCCGTCCGGCGTGTAGGCGAACTTGACCATGCCGAGCTCGATGACTTCGTCTTTGCGGTGGTCGAGGCCGGTGGTTTCGGTGTCGAGCAGGATGCCGATCCTCGTTTCCTGTCCGGAGGCCGGCATCGACGTTGGCCGTGGTATCAGGCGCCGCAGCACCCGGTAGTCGCTCGATCGGCCTAGTACCTCGGCCATCGCGGCCAGATCCGATGCGTCTTGAAACATCTCTTCTCATGGTGAGCCGAACCGGTACCCCGAGCCCCAGAATACCGGGGAGGCCGGTCGGGAGATACCTGAAAGACGAGCAATTCACGGGCTTTTCGGAAGTGTCGGTGCAGTTGGACTCCGTTGCGGGCCGCTCGCGCAAGGGCTATCGATCGCGAGCGCTCCGGAGGTCCCGCGCCGATGAATGGGGCGGATCGGGGCCGCCACTCCGGACGGCTGGACAGGGTCCGCGTATGGTGCCGACCCCGGATTGCTACGGTCCCACTGGTGCGTGCTCGTTTACGATCTGCAACTATATTTGTATCCATGGATCTCGAGTATGACCCCAAGCGCGAGGCCGTCGCGGCGATGAAGCTTGCCGCCGAAACCAACGGAGAGCGGCAGAGATGGATCACCGCCGCGCTGGCGTGGTCAGAACTCACTCGCCTCCGGGGGTCTGCCGAGGGCAACCTGGCGGAAGAGTCGCCTACGTGGCAGCTCGTTGCCGGTGCAAGGCGCTACGCCTTCCCCCACCCCCTCTCAGGCTGCTAGGTCCGCGTTCAGAGGCAAGTGCGATGCCGCACCCATCTACGACCTCAATTCCTCGCTGGTGAGGCTAACACCACCGGCAGGGGCCCTCCGACCAGACTGCCGCGTGCGCAGCATCATTTCGGCACTGAGCTTGGGCCGACTGCGACGACGACCCGCTGCGCAACCCGATCGACGGCTCGCTGCGGCCCTTCGGAGCGGTAGGTCCTTCGCTGCGCGCGGACTTTGCCTCAAGCAGTGGAACGGGCTCGGCCGGCCACGGTAGATGCGGCGGGCCTCCGCGCGAATGCACGGCCTGCGTGGCTCCGCCCTCTAGCCCCCAAAAGGCGGGGCCACGCTCATTCCTCCTCGTCCTCCCGCAGAATTTTTTCGTCATCAGTAACTTGCGTGAATCCCGGTGTGGGCGGTTCATGCAGGATCGCGCTTTCGCTGGGGAGACCTCCAATGTTCGATGCTGAAACCACCGCGCTTTTGCGCGCGGTCCTCGACGAGGTGTGCGAGAGCGTGTCACGTTACGAGACCTCTGCCCGCACCCGCGTCGCCTCCATGATCCTCGAAGCCGCCAGCAAGGGCGAGACATCGGTCGACGGGCTGAAGGAGATCGGCAGGAGTGCACTTCGCGATCCGATCGTGCGGAACTAACCTGCTCCCGGCGAGCCGCGAGTCGTCATGGGCCGGCAAGAAGCGCCGCCCGGCGCCACCAAACTACGGTGCTTAGTCAAAAATCTGCGCTGACTCAGGGCGCTATGACGTCCGCTCTGCTTCTGATATCCGGCGGCATCTCACCATAGGTCAGACTTAGGTCCGGACCGGACACCTCGAGTTCGTCCAAGATGTGAAATTCCTTGGCAGCCGCAGCCAACTGCGTAGACTGGCCGCGATCATCCAGGAGGGCGACTTGGCGATCGACCGGCACATCCGACGGTTGACCACGATCCTGGCGGCCGATGCAGTCGGCTACAGTCGGCTTGTGGGCAGTGACGAGGAAGGTACGCTCGATCGCCTCCGGGACCTTCGCAAGGACTTGATCGATCCCGCCATCACTGCCCATCGAGGTCGCATCGTCAAAACTACTGGAGACGGTTTGCTGGCCGAGTTCGCGTCGGTTGTAGATGCGGTTCGTACGGCGATCAATGTGCAGCGGGCCTTGGCCGGGAGCAACGCCGACCTAGCGCCGGACAAGCGCATTGAATTCCGCATCGGCATCAATGTTGGTGACGTGGTCGTGGAGGAAGACGGCGATCTCATGGGAGATGCGGTCAATGTGGCGGCGCGGTTGGAGGGGATTGCCGAGCCTGGCGGTATTTGCCTGTCCAGTGCCGCCTATGACCAGGTACGTGGCAAGATCGATATCGCAGCGCAAGATCGCGGCCGCCACAAATTGAAGAATATCGCCGGGCCAGTCCAAGTCTATACGCTATCGCCCACCCGCTCGGTAGCAACGGCGCCGGACAACGCCATCGCACCGCGGCTCTCTATCGTCGTCCTGCCCTTCGTCAACCTCAATGGCGACAGCGAGCAGGACTACTTCGTCGATGGTGTAACCGAAAGTCTGACAACCGACCTATCCCGCATTCCCGGAGCTTTCGTCATAGCTCGCAACACGGCCTTCACCTTCAAAGGCAAGCCACTGGACGTCCGGGTGATCGGCCGCGAACTTGGCGTTCGATACGTGATGGAAGGGAGCGTGCAGGGCGGCGCTGACCGCGTTCGGGTCAACGCGCAGCTTATCGACACAGAAACCGGCGCACACCTTTGGGCCGAACGTTTCGACAAGCCGCGCGCCGACATTTTCGACATGCAAGATGAGATCACCACGCGGCTCGCTCGGACTGTGGGCATCGAGCTCGTTGCTGCCGAAGGCCGCCGGGCCGAGCGCGAACGGCCAAACAACATGGATGCCGTAGATCTAGCTATGCGCGGTTGGGCGATCCTCAACCAACCCTTGTCGCTGCGCCGCGACCGTGCGGCGTGTGACCTATTCGACGAAGCGCTCAAGTTGGACGCCCAAAACGTCGAGGCGTTGATCGGTGTTGCGTTCTATCATGGCAACGAACTTCGCACGTTCGCCTCGATCAATCGGGACGAGCAACTACGAATCGCGCTTACCGCGATCACTCGGGCACTGACGCTGACTCCTAGCAACGCTCTTGCCCATTTTGTCCACGCCAACGTCCTGCATGTCTCGGGCGCGACAGAACGAGCGCTCAGCGAGCTTGAGTTCGCAATCGGGCTGGATCACAATCTGGCCTGGGCGCACGCCGACGCAGGCTTCATGAAGGTGCTACTCGGGCGCGCGGAAGAAGCAGAAGCTAGTCTCACAAACGCAATCCGACTCAGCCCGCGTGATCCCGGACTGGATCGCTGGCACGCCCTGCTTGGGATTGCGGATCTGTTCCTCGGCCGGCTCGACTCTGCCGTGGACCGGCTACGTAAATCGGTCGGATTGAATCCTAACGTCGGCATGCCTCATTTTTTCCTGGCGGCGGCCTCAGCCCTCAGCGGTCGCGCTACCGAGGCGCGAGAAGCGCGGAATGCCGGCCTCCGGCTCGACCCGAACTTCACCGTCGCCAGATTTCGGAACGAACGCCGCAGTGAAAACCCGACTTTCCTGGCGCAGCGCGAGCGCATCTACGAGGGCCTACGCTTGGCAGGGGTGCCGGAGGGGTAGGCTCGCCGCGAGACTGTCACGTCCAGCTTAGGTCACAAGTCGCCGCTGAAGGTAAGTTCCAGTTTGACTTAGGGAGCCGAGGTTTACGAGTACCCTAGCTGAGGCTGATGCCTCGAGCTACCAGGCTCGCGTCCAAGTGCACCTGATCGACACATCGTTGCACTGGTCCCGGGTAGTCCCGCTCTACCCAGGGCGCATCGGCGAAGCGAACCTGATCGATCTTCGAGAGCCGAAGGCAGATCCAGCTGGCTTGGAGAGGACGCCTGATGCTCGAACCGGCCTCCACAAGGGAGGGCGAATGCGCGCTCCTCGCCGGCGGCGTGGCCCAGTATGGGGCAGACCGTCTGGCGTTGGCCGGCATTGGTCACCTGCACGGGCCGGCGTTCAAGAAGCGCCGCTCGGCGCAGTGAAGACGTCGCTGTGCCCTGCGCTCACGATCTGAAACGGTCGCTTGAGACCGCGGAGGGGTCGGTACGCGGCGAAGTCAGGGTTGAACGTCGCTGCTCGGCTGATCCGCAGGCGCTCCATCAGCGCAAAACTCGTTCGGTCGATGAAGGAAAAGCTCTCGTCCCGAAACCTTGCCTCAATCTCCGAAGCCGCATCCAGATCGGCGCGCACGACGGGTTCGACCCGAACTCCGCTGTCGCGCAGCCGCTCCCAGAAGCTTTCCGCCACGTCCTTTCCGAATTTGGCCTTGAGCAGTTGCCACGTCTCGGTCAGCACCAGGTCGGTGGCAAGGTGCTGGTCGATGCTTTGGAGGATCGACTTGGCGCGCCCATTCTGAGCGTCCCGCTTGGCGGCGGCGGCAAACCAAACCGAGTTGTCAACGAACGCACTCATGCGCGTCACTCCTGGACCGGGTACTCCCAAATCTCGCGCTTCGGCACGTTGGCCTCATCCCATTCCTTCGCGCTCTCTTTGGAAACAAAGAGCCTGACCCAATCGGCATCTCCCACGCCTCGGGAGCCCGGATCCGGCGAGTAGAGCCAGACCGATTCTTCGGCTCGGCCGCCGTCCACTTGGTATTCCCAGGCCACGCCTTCAGGGTCATTTTCCTTGAACCACCTGTCGGCCGCATCGGCAGACGCAAACACCTTTATCCACCCGGGCTCGCCTATCGCGCGCGTTTTGCCGTCCTGGTAGTCGTCGAGGTAGAGCCATACGGTTCTGCCCTCGCGGCGAGCCTCGTCATGGTACCGAACCACCTCGTTCACCCTTTGCCGGTCGGACCGATCGGCCTCAGGCAGCGACATCACCGCGGCGTACAGTTCGGCAGGAATGCTGCGCCTGTCACGGCGAGGTTTGTGGCGCCATTCCGCCCATCGATCGAATGCATCCGACATATGGCTTACCTTCTCGACTTGGCGCGGAATGGATTGTCCATGGTGAAGGCGTCCGGCGCGATGCCGCTCTCGATCCGCTTCCAGGTCACGGGCGCTGCGATCGGAAATCCCTCCCGGGCGCGCGGGGAATAGGTGCCGATCGCCGTCGTCCCGCGGCCGTTGCGCAGAAAATCGAGGAAGATACGATCGCGACGCTTTGCCTGCGCAGACAGCAGGTAGCGGTCTGGATGGCGCGCTGCGAAAGCGGCCACCAGCTGATGCGCCACCCGATGCGCCTTATCGTGCAGCACCGGCTGATCCAGCGGCGCCATCAGATGGATTCCTTTGCCGCCGGTGAGCTTGGGCCAGGTCTCGAAGCCCTCGCGTTTCATCAGTGTGCGCAGAGCGAGCGCGGTCTCCACGACGGCCTCCCAGGTGACACCCTCGCCGGGATCAAGGTCGATCACGATGCGGTCGGCATGTTCGAAGTCCTCGGCGGTCGCATTCCACGGGTGCAGCTCGACAGCGCCGATCTCGACGAGACCAAGGAGGCCATCGAGGCTGTCGACCCACAGGCGAGTGCCTTGGCCGCCCTCGCGCTTCTGAATGTGGAGCTGGTGCACGGTGGCCGGAATGTCCTTCGGCAGCAGCCCCTTGTGATAGAAGGTCGTGCCGTGCACGTGACGCACCAGCTTGAGCGGACGATGCCCAAGGTGCGGCAGCGCCTTCTTCCAGACCCGGGTCCAATATTCTGCGAGTTGTTCTTTAGACGGAGCAACGGCTTCGGGCAGAAGCTGCAGGATGTTCTCTCGGGGGACGCCCAGCTTCGGCCGGCCCGCGACGGACGGCACCAGCCGCGGCGCCTTGACCTTGCGCACCGTAAGATCATCGCGGAAGCCCTTGAACACAGCTTCGCGGAGCAAGCCATCATCGGTCAGCGCGCCATATTGGACCTCGATTTCGAGGGTCGGCTCAACCCAGGTCGCCTTCGGCCTTTTGACCGCCATATGGAGCGGAGAAGTCTTGCGGATCAACGGATCAAGCCGCTCGCGTAATTCGCGCGCGGTCGTCTCGGTGTAGCCGGTACGCACCTTGCCGGCGTAGAGCAGCTTGCCGTTCTCGCGCCGGCCGACGTAGAGCGAGGCGACCTTGCGCGGGCGGGCCCCAAGCTTCTCCACGAAGGCGACGATCGGAAAGGTCTCGCTCTTCTTGCACTTGAGCTTGATCCAGCTCTCCTGCCGACCCGAGCGGTACGGCTGGCCCAGCCGCTTGGCGACCAGACCTTCGAGGCCCAGTTTGCACCCTTTGTCGAAGATCACGTGGCCGTCGGCCGCAAGCGCCTCGACGTAAATGAAGGTTTCCGGTGCGTCCTTCAGAAGCCGCTGCAGCAGGCGCTTGCGATCCTCATACACGACGCCACGCAAATCGTAGCCATCGAGGTACAGGAGATCAAACGCGTGGTAGCGCACACGCTCGCTGCGCTTGAAGCCGAGCTCGCGCCTCAGCTGCTGGAAGTCCGGCAATCCGCCACCGCCGTACACAACGGCCTCACCGTCGATGATCGCGCTGTTTGCTTTGAGCTGGTGGGCAGCTGCGGCGATCGAGGAGAATCGTTCCGTCCAGTCCAGGCCGGTACGTGAATAGACCTTGGCATCCCCATCTCGGAGGTGCAGCTGCGCGCGGTACCCGTCGGCCTTGATCTCGTAGACCCAGTCTTCGCCGCGCGGCGGCTTCTCGCGCAAGGTGGGATCACACGGCTCGATGTAACCAGGAACAGCAGCTTTGACAGCGCCATGGACGCGCGATACCCCCAAACGAGACTGACGCAACGCCACAGCACACATGCCGATTCAACGCGGTCGCGCTGATTCGTTCCGTCCAGCCCGCTACCGCGGGCGCGAAGTTAATTCCAGTCTAGGAGGTCACGCCGAGGCGCTCCATGAGGCAGACGACGTGACGATGGCTAGGAACGCTGCGCCCTTTCGATCGCTGCCTTTGCTTCTGCCAAGGTGCAGCCGTTCGCAGCACGGTAAAGTGAAACTGCGCGGACCTTCTCGCCAGCTTTGAGCGCATCCTCTATTGCTGTCGAACCACCCAGCGGCTCATAGCTCAGACCGCCATGTTTCAGTAGCAAATCGAGCTTTGCTTCAACTCTTTCCAGCGAGACCAGTCGCCGCTGCAGGCCTGTTATTTTCAGGCGAGAATAGAACGCCAGCGCCACGAGCATCGCGAGCACAAGGGCGGTAGATGTGGCAATCGTTTCCATGAAGCACTCAATTTAGCGTCGGGCGATTATCCCTCCGCATACGATTCCAGATAGCCGCAGACCGAGCACCGATAGGTCGTCACGGTAAGCGCCTTCCTGCCGAACATGAACGACTCGCGGTACGTGGCAGGCGGCACTCCCGCAAACCAGAGCAACTGCCCACGCCCCAGGCTGGGAATGAAGCCCTGCTCCATGGTCCTCTCGCATTTCGGGCAAGCTTTTTGCTCTGTCATTTCGGGATCGTAGACGGACCGCCGAACGTTACAAGCCCTCGCGGGAGCGCCCGTTCGGTCCGGGAGCTGGAGCAGATTCGGTCCCTGCCTCGTCTGCTGCCGGGCGGGTGGCACTCCAGCGGCGCCTTGTCCCTCCGGCGCAAAGGGCAGGAACGTCTCCAGTTTCGTGCGGTTGCCACGCGGGTGCGGAGAGCTCGACCATGCTTGAAACGGATACCTTGCTGGTAAAATGCCCGAACTGCGGGGCATGGCCTATGGCCGCAAACCTTCCCAAAAGCATCCCACGGGAGGTGGAGGTCGAGTTCAGATGCTCCCGGTGCACTCACCATGAGGTGGGACGTTTCCTACGCGCGAGGGCAGTGAAAGGGGACGAGCCTCACCGAGTGGCGTAGGCCGCAGGGACTGGATGGCTCAGCCTGAATTTCTCGCGGAACGGCGATGCTCCCCCGACTTGATGATCGGTGCGATTTTATTTCGGAGGAGAACGATCATGAAAACCATCGTCGCCACTGCCTGCCTGCTCGCAATTGCGTTGGCCTCGCCAGTGCAGGCCAAAGGATGCATCAAGGGCGCGATCGTGGGTGGTGTTGCCGGCCACATGGCGGGCCATGGGAAGCTCGGGGCGGTAGCCGGCTGCGCAATTGGACATCATGAGGCCAACAAGCAGAATGCCAATAACCCGAGCAACTCGAACGCCCAGGCGCCGTCCGGGCAGAAGTAGCTGTGCAGGGCGCTGCGGCAGCGCGCCCTGCTCGTCGCGAGCGAGCAAATCGACACAGATGCTCGGACCTGCCTTAGGCCAATCTGGACGGATTATTGCCCGTTCGATTGATCGGTATGACCGAGCGAGTTCTTTACGAAAGCAGCAATGGTGACGTGTGGGCGCTGCGCGTAGCGGCGGGCGGCCCTGAGCGCCAGCAATTGCTGAAGCTGATCGATACCCTGCTGGACGGCCGAGAGAAGGCGCTCAGGCCGACCATTTGTCTTCCTCACGGCGCGCTTCGTCGTCGTTGATTCGCTCGGCCAGGTCGGCAGCGGTTTCATGATCCTCCGTAGTGGCGATGGGCTCGCCATCTTGTTTCTTGATCTTTTGTCCTTCGGCGGTCACCGGAAAATCATCGGGTGCTAATCGCTTCTTGGAAGTGGACATGTGTCTTCCTCCTGTAGCAACGATGATAGCACGCCGCCCAACGAGCCCTCAGTTGGTTTCAGACGGTTAGACCTGACGACCGGACGAAGGGTTCCGTCATACCTTGGGAAATCGCGAAACGGCAGCGGCTCCGGTCCGAAAGCAAGGCGGGGAGAGACGTTTGCCTGCCGCCTTGAAATTCCCCCGTGAATGTCCATTTACCATCCATGCGCCATCCAATTGGATGGACAAATGGATGTACCGATGACCGACAATGTTCGCGAACTGCGACCCCGGACCCCGGATACGGAGAAGATCACAATCAACCTAGGCTATGTGGACCTCGGCCAGGTCGATCTCATGGTGCAGGAAGGGTTTTATTCGAATCGCTCCGATTTCATCCGGACCGCGATCCGCAACCAGCTCGAGCGGCACGCGGATGTGGTCAAGCAATCCACCGCCCGTAAAAGTCTCGACCTGGGGCTGCGTAATTATGCTCGCGTCGATCTCGAGAGGGCGCGGTGCGACGGCGAGATGCTGCACATCAACGTTCTCGGCTTGGCGACCATCGACCAGGACGTCACGCCCGAGCTGGCGCGCGCCACAATTGCCTCGGTCTCGGTGCTCGGAGCCCTTCATGCCAGCCCCGCGGTCAAGGCCGCTCCGCCGACCGAACGAGGTGAAACGATGCTGAATCCAGACATGGTTCGCGAAGCGACTCGCCTCACACGCGCCGGCCAACTGGTCGAAGCCACTGCACTGCTGCAGCGAATGCTGCGCGGCGACGGCGGCCCCGCAGCGACAAGGGGAACTACTGTGCCTGTCGAGCGTGCGAGGCTCGAGCCGCCGACACTCGAGCTGAAGGCCAGTGTCGTCGAGGAGACGGAGAGCGGGCCGTCCTCACAAGCCACGCCTGCCAAACGACACAATCGCCTCGCGCCCTTCGGCGGCGTTAAAGATCTTTCCGGTTTCGGCATGCCAAGTCCGGTCGGGCGCACTCCAATGTCCAAAGCGGACATTGCGCCGGGCGGCACAAGGTTCGTCTCTGCCACCTTCAGCAACGCGGCGGGAAGTCGGACCTACAAGCTGTTCATCCCCAGCCGCGCTGATGGAGGACCGCGTCCCCTCATCGTCATGCTTCACGGCTGCACCCAGTCACCGGATGATTTCGCCGCCGGCACCCGGATGAATTTTTTGGCGGACGTGCGGAATTGCTTCGTTGTCTATCCGGAGCAGCCACGCGGAGCCAACCATGCGAAATGCTGGAACTGGTTTCGCACAGGGGACCAGCGGCGGGATGGCGGTGAGCCTTCGCTGATCGCGGGCATCACCCGCCAGATCATGCGGGAGCATCCTATCGACCCCAAGCGCGTCTACGTCGCAGGCCTGTCGGCTGGCGGGGCCGCCGCGGCCATCATGGGTGCGACGTACCCCGACCTATATGCCGCCGTCGGCGTCCACTCCGGCCTGGCCTGCGGGGCTGCCAGCGACCTTCCGTCCGCATTGGCCGCTATGCGGCAGGGCAGCGCTGGACCGATCGGGACGGCTGGCGCATCGGTGCCGACCATCGTCTTCCATGGCGATCGCGATACCACGGTGCATCCGAGCAATGCTGACCGGATTCTCCGTGGCCCGAGCGAAGATGCGAGCCTGAGGACGGAAATTCTTCGCGGGCGAGTACCTGAGGGGCACGCATATACCCGCACCATCCTCACCGATGAAGGTGGCTTGGGCACGTCCGAGCACTGGAGCGTTCACGGGGCCGGCCATGCCTGGTCGGGAGGCAGTCCTGCCGGGTCCTACACCGATCCGCGCGGGCCGGACGCGACCAGGGAGATGCTGCGCTTCTTTTTCGAGCATTCGCTGGCAAGCTTCACACGGACATAGGGCGCGGGCTTGAATTCACATCGCCGGATCTCCGCTTTGCCTGAACGCGACGGAGCAGCCCGCTGGCGGGGTAGGCCTGAGGTCAGGCCTCGCCCGGTTCGGAGAAGATGGAAGCCGGCGGCGTGGTGCGCGGGATCGGCAGTGGTCGTTCAGTTGCTCCGGATTGCCCAGGGCCGCTCTTGGCGTCGTACCGCTTAGCGAGATCCAGCAGACGACGTCGGGTGAACGGATCGGCCCTTTCGGCGATGACACGGACCCGCTGCGCGAGACCCTGATAGAATTCCTGCTCCATGACGCACCCACAACATCACTGCCCCGACTTGAGTAGCCCGCGGTCGTTGAGTCAAGAAGGCACACGACACGCTCTTGCAACTTTCCGCGACCGTCTTGAGATCGGCATGGCGGCGGACGTAGACTGGCCGTCGCAGGGGAAAATCAGATGCCAGTGCCCTATCCGGTCCGGAAGGCGTGCCCGGCGTGCGGCAAGCCGATGAAGGCTGTGCCTGACGAAATCGCCAACGGGAAGCTGCGGTACGTCTGCACCAATTGCGGAGACGACCCGCTGCAGGACCCGACGGCCCGTAAGTGGGCGGACAGCCCGCTACGGCCGCCCGCGAAATAGGAGATTTCCCCGCGACTTCGGCGTTCTTGCGCCGACCGACCCCAGCCGGGATTTGCTCCCATGCGAATACTGACAGCCTCTGTTTCGTCGCCTGCCTGTTCTGCCGGCCTCCGCAGCGACGTGCTCAGAAACGATCGCGCATTCGCGGCCCGCGAGGCGCCCGTGTAGTTGAACGCCTCTCATTCGTGAGGGCAGTGCCCCCCGCCGGGCCCAACTTCTCAGAAGGCGAAAGGACGGCCGCTCACCACCGAATGTCCGATCACGACTAGCTCCGGTTGCTGAACCAGCAACGCAGCGACGCCGACCAGCAGCAGCATCGACGCGACCATGATGGCAATCCACTTCCTGTCGTCCATGAGACACCAATACCCGCTGCGACACCTCGTTCCGAGCATGGCCGCGGCCCGCGCTGCAAAAGATCACGATGATCTCAGTCCCCCGACCTCGAGCTCCCGCCCCTCGTATGCGAGAGCACCTTTACCAGTGTGCGGCCATCATCGATCTCCTTCCGGAAGCAGCGGGGCGGAGCCTAGGCCTCAAAGACTTTGCGGGTGTGAACCAGCTCTCACGTCCGCTGGATATCGACCGCGCCCGTAGCTTGCCGACTATGGCCTTCCGGAGCGCGCCCCGCTCTCGGCAGAGGTCGTCGACCTTGGCCCGCATCCTCGAGAGCAGCAGTTCGGCCGAGACGGTCGCGACGCCAGCCCGCTGCAGCATGTGGATTTCGCGCGTCTGGGCGCGGATCTGCCCACGCATGCGGGCGATCTCGTTCCGGACCCAGTGGAGTTTCATGAGGTACTGAGGTCGTCCGGAACGTCGCCGAACTTCCGGATCAGCTTGGCGTCGTTGAAGTCGCCGCTTGACGGGTCCCCGGTCCGCGAGAACGCGATGGCGCCGGCATGGCCAGGCTTGCGGGAGAGCGCCTCAGCCGCATGACCGCGGCGTTGGCGCTCGGGCATTCCGCCGCCTCGCCGGCGGCCACGCTGTCGTCGGAGAAAACGAACGGTAGAGCGACATAGTAGGTCACTTCAGACATCTGGCTCGTCCTTGCATTTGCGCGCCCTTGGAAGCCGTTCCCGGCGTGGCCGGTTGACACCTTCGAGCGGAGCTCCTGCAGCTGCATCGCTAACCATTCGCCACCAGCAAGGCTTTCCGGCTCCCGGGCGCAACCACCGCACGCCTCGATCGCCTGCTCGACGGCGGCGTCGAGGTACCCCGGCCCGGAATCGCACTGCTTGGAGGTTGCGTTCACACGATTTGTTCTCAGGAGTTAAGACCCACTATCCCGACTTCCGAAGGTCGGACGGCCTTCGGATGAATCTCGGGGACGGCGGCCGGCTTGTCGGACCGCGCGGGCCCGTACGTCTTGAATCCAAGTCCCCGTACCTGGAGCGTTGCGTAACCATGGCCACCGCGCGAACTGGAAAGGCTTCCTGCGCCTTTCGCTCGTCACCTGCCCCGTCGCGCTCTACCCGGCGACCTCGGAGAGCGAGAAGATCTCGTTCAACCAGCTCAACCCGCAGACCGGCCACCGCATCAAGTATCTCAAGGTCGACGCCGACACGGGCGAGGAGGTCCCGAACGAGGACATCGTCAAGGGGTACCAGCTCGAGAAGGACCAGTTCATCGAGGTTTCCAAGGAAGAGCTCGAAGAGATCGCGCTGGAATCTACACGCACCATCGAGATCGATGAGTTCGTCGAGAAGACCGACATCGATCCGCGATACCTCATCCGCCCCTACTACATCCGTCCCGACGGCAAGGTCGGCCACGACGCCTTCGCGGTGATCCGCGAGACCATCCGCGAGATGAACAAGGTCGCTATCGGGCGGGTGGTGCTGACCAACCGCGAACACATCATCTCGCTCGAGCCGATGGACAAGGGTCTTGTCGGCACGCTGCTGCGCTATCCCTACGAAGTGCGCAGCGAGCAGGAGTATTTCGAGGAGATCCAAGACGTGAAAGTGACCAAGGACATGCTGGATCTGGCCAGGCACATCGTGAATCAGAAGGCCGGTAGGTTCGACCCCGAAAAGTTCGAGGACCACTACGAAACAGCGCTGATCGATCTCGTCAACCAGAAGCGGGCCGGCAAGCCGATCACGCCGAAGGACAAGCCGGCCGCGACCAACGTCGTCAATCTGGTGGAGGCGCTGCGTCGGAGCGTCGGCCAAGAAGCGGCGCCGGCGAAAGTGGGCAAGGCGGCCAAGAACCCGCGGAAGGCGGGGGCCGGACAGAAGGAAATGCTGATGCCGATCGCCGGCAAAAAACCGGAGAAGGAAGCAGCGGCAAAGAAGCCCGCGACCTCCAAGCAGCGGAAATCGGCCTAACCGCAGGCTTGTTATCGAGCCCACACCGGCATTTCTCCTGCAAGGACTCGTCGCTCGGCGCGGATGGCTGAAAAGGTGAACGCTTCGCCCCTTGCTACGTTGGAGCGGGTGGCACGTTTGCTCGTGGACGGTGCCCTTCTTCGATGAGAGATGCGAGATGCACCTGAGCAACTCCCAAGATCCCGCAGAAAGATCGACATTTCTTCTGGTCGAGGATGAAGATCTCCTGCGGGAGATGCTGGAGGAGACCTTGGCGGAGGCAGGATACGGCGTACTCAGCGCCGCATCTGGCGAGGAGGCAACCAATCTTCTCAGCGGGAGGCCTTTGCCGCGTGCTCTCGTCACCGACATCAATTTGGGCCGCGCCAGGATGGATGGGTGGGAGCTCGCCCGTCTCGCGCGGGAGAACGAACCAAGTTGCGCGATCCTGTACGTGTCCGGCGATAGCGCGCATCGCTGGGCGGCGAATGGCGTTCCCCGAAGCGTCCTCCTGGCCAAACCCTTCGCGGGCGCCCAGTTGGTTGAGGCTATATCGAGACTTCTCCTGCGCTGCGGGTCAGCCCGGCAATAGAAGATGGATACGCCGATCACCGTTTGACCTAAGATACGGGTGTGAGAACAATGGGCCATGCGCAAGGGGGTGGGTCCCGGTGTCAATCGAATTCCGCAACAACGTGCAGATCCGGGGTCACGGCGAGCGGGCCATGATGTTTGCCCACGGGTTCGGGTGCGACCAGAACATGTGGCGCCTCGTGGCGCCTGCGTTCGAGCGCGATTTCAGCACGGTGCTGTTCGACCACGTGGGAGCTGGCCGTTCGGACCTCACCGCTTACGACCGTCAAAAATATTCGACGCTGTCCGGCTATGCCGACGACGTCGTCGAGATCGGGCGCTCGCTGCGCCTGAAGGACGCCGTATTCGTGGGGCATTCCGTGAGCGCGATGATCGGAGTTCTTGCCGCGACCAAGGATCCGACACTGTTCGAGAGCCTGGTGCTGGTCGGGCCTTCGGCGCGCTACATCGACGATCGCGACTACGTCGGCGGGTTCAGCGCTCAGCAGATCGAAGAGCTTCTTTCGTTTCTGGAGGAGAACCACATGGGATGGTCGGCGCAGATGGCGCCTGCCATCATGGGCAACTCCGACCGTCCCGAACTCGGCGAGGAACTGACCAACAGCTTCTGCCGTACCGACCCAGCCATCGCCAAGGAATTTGCCCGGGTCACCTTTCTCTCAGACAACCGGGCCGATTTGGCCAAGGTCAAAGCGCGCACGCTGATTCTCCAGTGCAGCGAAGACATCATCGCCGGGCAACAAGTGGGTGCGTACGTCCACCGCAACATCCCGAACAGCACAATGGTCGTGCTGAAGGCGACCGGCCATTGTCCCAACCTCAGCGCGCCCGACGAAGTCGTCGCCGCAATTCGAGATTTCGTCTGAGTGAACAACAATCATCCCGCCGACAGCGACTTCGAAGATCTCTACGAAAACGCGCCTTGCGGGTACCTCTCCGTTCGTCCGGACGGTCGCATCGATCGGGCCAATCGGACCCTTGCGGGCTGGATGGGCTACCAGCCCGATGACCTTCCCGGGATGCGGCTTAGCGAGCTGCTCAACATGGCGGGGCGCATATTCCTGGAGACCCATGTCGCGCCGCTGCTGCGCATGCAGGGCTTCTTCGACGAGTTCGCGCTCGATCTCCTGACCAAAACCGGAACGCGGCTGCCGGCAATCGCCAACGCGCGTGAGCGGCGGACCGACGCTGATGCGCTCCTGTTCACGCGCCTGACGATCATGCGGGCCACAGACCGGCGCCGTTACGAGCGCGGGCTGATCGACGCGCGCAACGAGAGCGACGAGCTCAAGACGGCTCTGGAAGAGCGTCTGCGACAGGAGCGCGAAAATGCCGAACTGCGCGAGCAGTTCATCGCCGTCCTCGGCCATGACCTGCGCAATCCACTCGCATCGATCGCGGCTGGCGCGCGGCTGATGCTCAAGGCCAAGACGCCGGAGGACGCGCTGCGGCTCGAGGCCATGATGCAGAGCAGCGTGGGGCGCATGGCCAAGATGATCGAAAGCGTTATGGATCTGGCGCGAGGTCGGCTCGGCGGAGGCATCTCGCTGTCGAAGGCCATCACCGCCATCGAGCCCGTTCTCGATCAGGTGGTCGCGGAACTGAGCGCCGCGCATCCGGAGCGCGACATCAAAACCCACTTCGAACTTGAAACCCCAGTGTTCTGCGATCCCACCCGCGTCGCGCAGTTGTTCTCCAACCTGCTCGGCAACGCGATCAGCCACGGCGCGCCGGACCAGCCGGTGCGCGTCGAAGCGAGCGCCAAGGCAGAAATGTTCGAACTCTCCGTGGCGAACGCAGGCGCTGCCATTCCGGAGGAAGCTCGCAAACGCCTGTTTCAGCCGTTCTACCGGGGAGAGGCTCACGGACCGGCGCAAGGGCTAGGGCTGGGCCTCTACATCGCTGCGGAGATTGCCAAAGCTCACGGGGGTTCGATTGACGTCGCTTCGTCCGAAGCGGAGACCAGGTTCACCTTCCGTATGCCGCTGCAAGGCGAAGGGGCACTTCGGCCCTAGTGGTCTCGCACCGCAAGAGCGGCCCCTGCGGCGGAGGTGTCATCGTAGGCTGAGCGCGGAAAGGTTCTGTTCACGACGGGATATCGTCGAGCCGTTCGGTTTCAGCGATCTAGGAAGGTGCGTGACGTCCTCGAGGGCCGCTTCGGAAACGGCGCATCGCGACACCTCAGCAGATAGTTGTAGCGCTCGACTCGAACGAGCTGCTCATCGAAAATCCTGCCGCCAGGTCGCCCGACGGCTCGCGCACGCCCGTCGATTCCTCAATGGTACTGGCCGTGGTCGACGGTGAGTACCGTCAAACGCTAACGGCGGCGACCCCGCAAGCGGGTCTGGCTCCAACCCGAGAACCCGGCACACGGCATGCTTCGCCACATCAGGCGTGAAACGCGGCTGGGAAGCTGCGGCGGATCACGTTTGCGCTCTTGCACTACCTACTGTCTAGATGACTTCTGACTCAGATAGGCCTACGAGCGGCCGCGGTTACCGTCTAAGAGCTGCCGCTCACCCCGTACGCCTAATCTTTTCTTCCGAGTTGCCCGCGAAGCTCTGCTTCGAGGTCGCGTATCATCTCTGCTGTTGGACCACTGGCGAACTCCCGCGCAAGCTGCAGGCATCGCGCCAACTTGTCCTGAGTGACTTCCTTTTCTCTTTCGTGATCCATGCTCTTATACGTCCGTTAAGGCACTACAGTTCACTCCGACTAGGCTGGTTAGGAAAAGCCGCTTGCCGGCGCTGCTTGGCATCCATAAGCAAGAGCCGCGTGGTTTGACGCGTTTGAATGGCGTCGTCGACGGGCCGCTGAGCCCGAGCGAGTAGTTCTTCTGTTTGTCGGCTAAATGGTCGCGACACGAGGCTCTCCCGGCTCAAAAGGCGGGAGCGCGTTGGCGTCTCTCAGTCACCGACGCCCTGGAATCGTGGACAGTGATGGCAAGGTAACGGACCACGCACGACATGGGGCCTATTTGATTGCGGACATTGGCTAGATCAGCTCAGGACTAGAGTTGCACAGTCCAGCGTGGTCACGAACCTCAATGTAGGCAAATCCAGTGCACCAGCCGTGGGTTAGGACCCCTTGGTGGATGTCGCCGGTACGGCGTTAGGCGAAAACCCTCAGGATAGATGGACTAGCGATTGTCGGAACTTCCGAACTTCACCTAAGTTAAGCAATCAGAGGTTTTTTCAATGAGACATACAGTTTTAGTCGTTGATGATGACACCGCCGTGCTCGACGTGATCGCGTGCATGCTCGAAGACATTGGCTGCCAGGTCGTATGCGCAAACAGCGGCGATGAAGCCCTGGAAAAATTGACGCGTCAGCAGAACATTTCGATCTTGATCACCGACATCAACATGCCCGGCATGGACGGCCATGAACTGGCTGAACGCGCCATGCGCATTCGGCCCTCACTCAAAGTTCTCCAGCTATCGGGCCGCGAGCGAAGGCGTGATGGCTTCCCGATGCTCAGGAAGCCGTTCTCGGAAGAAGACCTCGCGCGCGTGATGGAACAGACTACGGGCGTTTGTTAGGGCAGCAGAGTCGCTAAACAGCGTTCAAGCTCTTTCCAGAGGAAATGACTTTTGAAGGCCCGGATGACCCGCGAATCCTTCGGGCACCCCGTCCGCGCCATACCCGCTTGCGAAGGCAAACGGTATGCCCCTGCTTCGCAGGGCTTCTGCGATGGGTTCAGAACGATCTCTTCCAACTGTACGTCGAGAATGGCGGCGTCAACGCATGGGGCAGAAGCGAGCAGAAGCCCACTCTGCAGATCGTTAGCCTCGCCAGCAACGCTATGGCCCAACTCCGCCAGCATGTGCGCAATCATCATGCGAATGAGCGGTCCATCTTCGACCAGAAGTACAGATGCCATATGCGCTGCCCCAGGGCACTTTACCCAATTACATGGACCTTTAACATTGCTCCGACCTCCATGACTGCTCACCACAATTGTCGCATCTATAAATCCGAAAGAAAGCGGCCTGTTGGCGGCTCAAGAATGGATGTCACGAAGCTGGGCTTTTGACCGCAGCGATGGCATTCCTCTGCGGAGGCGCCTTGAGCTTCTTGCACGATACCCCTAGGCCGGAAGGCGATTACCATCGGCAACCCCGCGTCATTATTGAGCGTTCTCATGGAGGCTGCGGATGCTGCTTTAGATGCCCGCAGCAGTTCCGCGTTTTGGAACGTAAGTTCCTGTCGCGCGTTAAGCGAGTGGGGAATGCGCGTTGCACCCTCCAAAGGATGCTCACGCATGACTCAAAGTCGCCGCCGGATAACTCAAGCGAAGTCATTTCACGTGCGGCTGCTTGAAGAGGTAGCCAAGTGCCGGGAAGCGGCCAATCAGTTGCCGCCGGGTACCCAGCGAGAGAGTCTGATTAGGCGAAGCCGGCAAGCCGAGGCGGCAGCCCAGATGGACGATTGGCTGGCTGCGCCAAAACAATTGGCCGCGGCACCGCTGCGTCAGCTCACCAGACCGAACGAAAAAGCACGCCTTTCGTGAAACTATTAACTGAATATCTTGAACGAGCACACCAGCTCGAGCAGTTGGCTTTGGACGAGGCGATACCAGCTTCAAAGACCAGTTGTTGACCCAGGCACAAGCCTACCGAAAGCTCGCGGCCAAGCGGGCAGCGGAATATGGGCTACCACCGCCGAGCCCGGCCGATCCGAGCGCCTCCATATGACGAATGCAGTATCCAATCCCGACGCTCTGTCGTTCGCGTGCACCTAGCGGCAGGTATTCTCATCCACTCAGGAGGCTCACTTGGCAAAGGAAAAGTCGATAGTCGATAGGATTTCGGACACGGTTACAGAAATCGTGGACACCGCTTCGGCAGCAGCCGCGGCAGCGCTCAAGCCGGATCCCGAAGCGGTGGCGGCAACTACAAACGAACAGGTCTACATTCCGGAAGCGATCGACGCTGCGGCCACGCCAGCTCCGCTGTTCGCTCGGAAGAAGCGCGGGCCTGCCCCTATGAGAGCCAACAAGAGAGTGGCAGCGGCAAGGGCGAAGAAGACAGCGTCCCGTTCTCAACGCGCTGCCAAGCAACCGCAGAAGGCCGCCCAAAAAAAATCAGCTAAACGCGCGCCATCAAAAACTGCAAAGAAGGTTGCACAAAAAAGGACTGCGAAGGGCAAGAAATCGAAGCGCTAGTTGTGCTGTCAGTTGATCCAGCGCCACCAGGTGCGTCATTCGCCGGTGCTGCACTACTTTTGTTTTCTTAATTATTACCAGTTCGGGACAGTTCCAGAGCTTTCCGGAAATCGAAATTTTACGGCCCTCGACTACTTTCGTGGCGAAGGAGCCTCTTTCATGAAGCCGTCAGAGATATACAAAGAGAACGCCGATAACTGCGCCATGCTCGCAGAAGGAGAACCCTCGAAGGACAGCCCGGCCTACAAGCGGTACCGGCGCATGGAACAGGCGTGGCGCTCATTGGCAGAAGAGCAGGAATGGCTGGACGGCGAAGTGCCACCGCTTGGGACGGATCACGCCGACGTATCGACAAGGCCGCCTGGTTAGGACGTCTCTTTTCAGAGACTTGCGGCGATAGCTCATGCCGCCACTGAGAGACTCCAGCTTCCGCTGCCAGTCGACGGTGCAGCCCCCCGCCGTCCGGCGCAGACAGGCAGTGCTCAGTGAACCTCGTCTTCGACCGAAATAGTCCTCACGTCTTCGACATTCATGCTCCGAAAACGACAGATCGGCCGGCGGCGTCAACCCCTGAAACACCCGGTTGCGTGATGTGGACGGCCTGGATACCGTGGTCAGCGCGCTTTTGAAGATGCGATGGAGACGCGGGAGGCCACCCGTCGCCTGCTGGAAACGGAGCGGAGCCGCTAAGCGCAGTTTGGACCGCACGTCTCATGGGCGGGAACTCTGACATAGGTTCCTGTTTGTACATTGCAGATGCGAGGTCGCGCCATGGACCTTGCCGCCATCCGGGCTCGGATGGACAACCCCGATTGGCGATCGCGGAGCCAGCTCAGCGCTTGCTGAGAGCCTTGTGGCCTCGGTCGAGCGGGCTGTTGTCGGGCCTCTTTTGAAATGTCGACTGGCCTTTTTCGGCCAGTACCCGGTCCCGCAAGGTTTGCGCGCCTGGGCATTCCGAGCCGACCAGGCCTGCGGCATCGCCTTTAAGGAGCCGCTGGCTTGCCATGCCATGCGGTGAGCGGCTTGCCCGAGCGAGGTTCCGTAGCTGAGAAGCCCGCCGACGCCGGCTTGCTCCAGCGCAAGCAGGGCCGGTAAATTCTGCGACAGGGCATCGTCGGCGGCGACGAAGGGCAAGGCGACGTAGCAGGTGACCTCGGCCATCTCAGTCGTACCAATCCTTCCGATCGCGCGGGACGTCGAGCCGGCGGCGCGAGTAGCCGGCGGAAACCGAGGCCCGTAGCTCAGCGACCTGTGCCTCCAGGAACGGTATTGCCGGCATCGTCGAGCAGGCTGTTGTGGGGCAGTTTGATCCGGGAGAAGCTACGGACGCTCCCCAAGATATCGAGCTCGGCTTCGATCCGCATGGTCGGATACGGATGCAGGAAGTTGAACCTGCTTTGATGGTGAATGCCGTAAAAGAGGTCCATGCACGCCGACATGGCCGTGGATTTGCCGGCCTCGTTGGGTCCGTAAACGATGTGCAGGTCAGGGACGCCGGCGGTGCGCTCTCCGAAATTGATGGCCGTGTCCGTGAACTTGCCGTAGCGACGAAGTCCGAGCTTCCGAATGCGCATCAACGTGCCTCCTGCGTGCTACCGGCGGCAAGTCGCGCCAGCACCTCTTCGGATCCTTCGCTGGCCAGTCGGCCGATCAGCAGGTCGAGGCCGGTGTCGTCCGGAGCAAGGCTGCGTCGACATTCCGGTGGCAGCTGCGAGAGGAGGTCGTTGACGATACCGTCCGCTTCTGTCCGGAAGGCTTCGGACCCGACGATTTCGTCGCTCATCGTCTTTCGCAATGCTTCGACCGGATCTGCGCTTTCCGAATCGACGACGGGCCGTCGGCAGTCGATATCGATCTTTTCGATCCACACGTTGCCTATCGTCGCCGCACGAGTTTCGGCTTCCGTTCGCAGGAGATCGGTATCACGCCGGATGTTCCAGGCCATCGGGGTAGCTCCCGAAACGGCGAGTCGCGCGACCACATGATCAGATGCCGATCTGTCGGCGGCTTCGCCGAGGGCCTTGTCGACCCGGGCGGCCAAGTCCGGCCACGATGCCACCGCGGAGGCGTCGACGGCGATGCGTTCGAATTGCGCTAGGCTGACGATGCGCTCCTCCGTCGTGATGGAGGCGTCGTCCAGCACGCTAGTAAGCGTCACGGATTTGGGACCGTGTTCGCCGACGTCGCGCCCTTGCGGGATGCCGGGCATCACGACGGTACAGAGGCCTTCTGGTTGTGGAACGCTTGTGGATGTGCCCCAGCGCCCAGTAGCGGAAGCCCGAGGCGAGGAGTTCTGAGCTGCTGCATGGCGCGTATACGTCGTGAGGGGGCGAACCGTCCAGACTGGTATGCATCAGGCCGATGTTGATGGCGCCGGCGACTGGCGGCCGGTACTTGGCGAGAAGGTTTTCAGGAGCGTGCGGCTTCGCGAAGCTGAGGCCGTGAATCACGATCGGCCTTTCTCCCCGCTCCCGCGGGATCTCCACGGCGTCCGCACGGCCGCCGAACAAATGGACGTTTTCGGGAAGGACGAGCTCCTTGGTTATCTTGGAGAGGGCGTCATGGTTGCCCCGGATGATGAAGGTCTTTACGCCTGCGGTTTCCAGGCGGCGCAGTTGCTCGGCGAGAAAGCGCGCCGTCTTCATCGACGTCTGCTCGCCGTCATAGAGGTCTCCGGCGACCAAAAGCGCGTTTACCTGCTCGTCGAGGCACAGATCGACGATACGCGCGAACACGTGTCGGCTGGCGTTACCGACCAGCTCGGCGAGTCTCGGGTCCCGCAAAGCGAGCGAACGCAGCGGCGAGTCCAGGTGGATGTCTGCGGCATGGACAAAACGGAAAGCCGTCATCTTCGAACTCACTCTTCGGTCGAATCAGCAAGTGTACCGCGTGCGGCAAGCGATCATTCGATTGTTGGAAATAGCCGGCGGCCGCCGTCGTCGTTATCCCCAGCGCTTTCGTGGGTCCTTGAATGCAGGTGGATAGGTTGCCGCTCGTGACGAGTTCATTCGAACACCGGCCAGCAACCGTCTTCTTCGTGATTCCTCGTCCGCTGCGTGCAGGTGCTGTCGAGCAGGCGACGGCCGGCATCCTTCCAGATCGCGTCCGAACCGTAGAGCCGAGCGGCATCCGCCTTCTGAATTTCGACGATCCCGGCGCAGCGGCGGCAAACCACCCTGAGAACGTGTTGGGGAATTCGGCTTAGGGACAGCCCCCGTCTGGAGGCACCTGAGCCTGGGCCGTCACCACCGGCGCGAGAGTCGTCTAGGAGGGCCTGCCAATATTCTGGCGGCAAATCCTCTTCTGGAGCCAAGCCGGGCGGGCGAGGGGGCTTTTTGCCGGCGGCAGCGGCCATCTTTTCCATCTGCTTGGGTGTCGGCATGCGCCAGCTCGCGGGGCGGTCATTCATGCATTACTAGAACATATCATGAACGCGAGAGTCCAGACCGGAGCCGAAAAAAACTGCCGCTGGGATGTCGGAACCATGGTCGAACGATTGCCTTGGATCCCGACCCGCGGCCGCGAAGGAGCCGGCGGCGAAAAAAGCTCGGCCAGGCTGCAGCGCAAGTCGGCGTAGGACTCACCTACGATGACGATCGAGACAGGTGACAAGCGCGGACGTGCTCCTTTCATCGGGCGGAACTGTTTCAACCCGGTTTCCTACGGAGGCTGGCGCCACGTGCCGTTTACCTCATCGGGCTACGATATTCCGCGTGATGGGCAACGAATACGATCCTCAGGGTCAGGCAGAAGCGGCGATGAAGGAGGCCGTGCGCTCGGATGGCGTGGAGCGGCAGCGTTGGATCGAGGTCGCGCAGGCGTGGCTCAAGCTCGCCCGCCTTCGCCACGGCATCGCCTTCGCGCAGCCCAGCTAATCGCAAGCCGGCGGCCATTCGGGACAGGCGTCGCCGATAGTCCAGGACGTCCTCCACCGCCGCGACGGCTTCCTCCGCCGAGATCCCGACCGGCGCATGGTGGCGAGCATGGGCGATCGCGCGGTCGCGAGCGTGCGGATCGGTGCGATCCTGCATCCAGCCGTGCTCCTCGCACTCGCGGATGGCATAGGCCTCGTGCAATACAGAGATTGCCCATCCGCGCAGCGTCCGGATCGCCGGCCGTCTCTCCTTGGTCATCAGCATCGGGACCGCGCCTATCGGGATCGAATCGTGACCACCTCTTTTTCGTTCCCCGCTGCTAACACAAGGCTGGGATTCGGAATGTGTGGCGTAGCTTCTCCACGTGTTCCACTGCCGCTGCAAAGCGGAGCGGCAGCACGGAGAACTTCTGCCCGACGCGCGAAGTGACCTATGTTCGAGTTACCGATGCGCGCGAGGCGGTCAAGGCGCTGATTGTTGCCAATGAATTCCTAGAGCGACGCCTGGAAGAGCTTGCTTCGCCCGGTTACGCGCGCGGACGGGTGCTGCCGCGTGATCGGAAGGATTGGTATGATTAGGCTCGCTCTGCTTCGTGAAGAACCTTTTCCTTCTGCTATTCAAAAATGATTAATTCATGCTCAGCTCCATCACGGTCGGCCACATCAAATCGTTCTATGATCCGCAGACACTTACTCTTTCCGAAGCGAATGGAGCTAAGGGAAGCGGCTACAACGTTATTGTCGGAGCGAATAACAGCGGGAAGTCAAACTTCATTTCGCTTGTTGCGCAGTTGCTGGCCCCCGAGCAAAGTCTAACAATTGGTCGAGAAGGTCGCCACGCATCTGAAAAACCTGTGATCAAAGTAGGCTGGTCGCATACGAACGGCGAAATAGCTGACGTTAGCATTGATCCTAACGCGGACGGCGCAATCTTCAAGAAGGTTGGCAGCTATCAAGGCTTACATCAAAGCTTGAGGTTCGTTCCGTCTCGCAGACCTTTCGCGCCCGATTATCAAATCGGTGGAATCATGCCTTCCGATTATGAACATGGAGACCTGATTAGCCGTCGAGGAAATTTGGGCTACTTCGACACTCAGTTGGCGTCCGCTATCGCAAGACACTTCAACGACCCATCGGATAAGGCGCTATTCCTGGCTGAGCTTCAAGAGATTGATCCATCGTCCGCCAATTTCATGACTGACAATGTTGGAGGACGAAATGTGATGCTGTATGAGGGTCCGTCAAGACGACCTCACGTGCTTTCCGATACCGGCGACGGTATCACGAACCTACTGAGAATCGTCTTCGCGTTAGCGACAAGTCGGCAAGGCGACTGCCTCATCATCGATGAGCCGGAACTGTCTCTGCACCCGCAGATTCAGAGAAACTTGTACCAGCATCTGCTTTCTTACAGCGAAGATCGTCAAATAATCGTCGTTACGCACTCGCCGCACTTCGTCGGCTGGAAAGAGATTTCCACATCATCGCGGTTGTGCCGTGTTTACGTGAACCAAGGCGGCCACTCGACTGTAGCTTCTCCGAGCGCGAGTTCCTTCAATGCCGTGAGGGCGCATGCCAACATCACAAGTAGAAAATTTTATGATGCAGTTTGCAAAGAGTTGTTCTTTGCCGATAAAGCACTCTTGGTCGAGGGGGCTGACGACGTGCATTACCTCGAAAATTATTTGGACGAGGTTGGTGCAAAGCCGCTTCCATTTATGGGGTATGGATGCGGTGGCGCAAGCGCTATTGTTCCTTGGATGCGTCTATGCGTTGAAATGGGGATCAAGTGTGCTGCTCTGTTCGACGGAGATAAAAGCGAAGATTACATAAAGGCTCTGGCCGAGTTTGCCGATCAAGGAGATATCGCGCGCTCATACATCCTGTTCAAAGATGACATCAGGGATAAGCACAGACGTAGCGATACCGGAGTAGAGACCAACGAGGTGCTGAAGGAGGGGGTATTTAATCGGCGAGGAAAAATTCATCCTCAGAATTCGGAGGCGCTGAAGGCTCTGATCGAGACCATTCGGTTGTATCTAAATTAAAGCGTCCCAACAGCCATGTGGTTGCTGACGCTAAATCGATACCGAACGCCTTTATCACGACATTAATCGGCGTATGTGGTTCGCCAGCGCCCCAATCCCGAATTCCATTGGGATGAAACGAAAGGTTCGCATTGTCAACGCCGCGCCATTCGGCAACAGCGCGATAACCATTTCCAGATCGTCGAGTGCCGCGAAGCCCAAGGGCGGGCACCCATCTGTCAAGGTTCAATAGTGCGGTGTCGTTAAGCTCGCGCCACAACGTATCGCCTTCTCCGGCTTGATAAGCTTTAGGCGGACTGTACCCGAAAGGCGCTAGTGTTTGTTCAAGCCGTTGTGCCACGTCATCGGGTAGTCGAGTGCGCAGATCGTTCTGAAGCACTCTCCACAAAAGAAAAACCCGCCTTTGGGAGGCGGGCTAGACGCACCTTTGGCATCTAAGTTGACCATAACCTAGAATGCAGTTTTTTACTACCCGTGCCCTATGGTTTTGAGAAATCCATAGTGAAACGCCAGCAAATACAGGCCAGTTGTGAACCGCTCCACGGCGACCGCCCGGCACGTATGGGCCGCGCGATGCGCTGTTGAAATGGGATAAATCAAAAGAAAGCCCGACCGTGAGGCCGGGCAGTGGTAGGGCTAAAGCAGTCCCTAATGAGAGTATAGCCACCAGCTCGTTACCCCCCCCGGTGGGGGGCCAACCGATCTCATGTTCGGTTGACTGAATTATATCATCCGCCGCCGCTCCCCCTTAGGGGGCGCCCACTAGCTTTCTATCGTCAAGCTTGATGACCGCTCCGCGTGCCTGATTCCAATAGCGTCCGGGCGGCGCTTTCTCCGGCAGCATCTGGAAATCGGGCAGCACGGCAAGCGTTCCATCGATTATCTCGTCTACGGAAGGCACTTTGAACCGCTTGGATATCACCGGTACCTGATCGCGGCGGATGCGAGCTAGCCAAAGCGAGAAGCCTCTGTCGTGGCGGGCGAGATTGCGCTTCACTGAGTAAATATACCGCAGTCCTTCAACGACGCGCTGGCGACCAGCGGCAGGGGCATTTGCGCTATCACCTTTTCCAAGGCTCTTCATCGTTGCATTGTGGAACATGGCGCGTTTGAGCGGCCACCATAGGGATCGTGTTCCGACGATTATCATTCGGAGCAGCTTCTGTGCTTCCGCCCGGTCAAGCTGATCCGGTGTGGGCAGCGATGGAACGCGTCTAGCCAATTTGCTGGCGTCGAGCTTCGCCACTTCATCGAGTTCTTCGCAAGCGTCAATGAGTTGGGACAACTGGAAGTCGGGTACGTCGATCCGAAGCTTGCGCTTGTCTTTCTTGTCGAAATTCAGCTCTTCCGTTTCCCCGGCGGTGGGTTCTTCATCGTAAGCGAAATCGCCTTCGACTGCTCCCTCGTCTTTCTGCGCTACACCTGTAAGGAAGTTTTGCGTCGCCGTTGCATTGGCAGGTAGCGTTGCGGTGCTATAAATGCGATCCAGCCATTGCGCCGTGGCCCAGTTGCGACCGTTCTCATTCAAATGGTCGCCCAACCGTCCGGCAAAATATTCTTCTTGCAGGTACCAAGTGCGGGATATTTTATCGGTAGCGTGATCGACCGGCGGTCCGTGGTACGGCGGCGGCTTTTCAGGTTCAACATCGAAAGGCACGCCATCTTCCGCGCGCTCACCGGGTCGGTAAAAGCCCGGTACGTTGCTGCCGGAGCGCCGCTCCGCAATTTGATTCCTCACAATGGCGGCCGTTAGGACTGGGCAACTTATCTGGTTGCCAGTAATTGGATTTATCGGCGCCGCAAGGTGTACTTCGGCAGACGTGTTTGCGATTGCGCGTAAGAATTCGTCGTCGAGCATGATTCAGACACACGGGATCGTTCACGCGTTTTGCGCGTGCCACATGGATGTTTGATGAGCGTCCTCAGCGATGTTGCATGAGGCGGACTAGAGAAAGGGCGTTTACGTCAGATTCACAGTTGCAAGCAAGACTCAACTACAACCCAGATTACAACCTGAGATGCTATGCCAAAATGTCACCATACAGCGATTGCAACACTAAAGTTGCTGGTGTCCAATCATCAACGATTGCGTGCGCCGAATGGCGACGCGTCGCATGATCCGATGCGCTGGCGACGGAAGAGCTGGTGTAAGCACTACGTGCGAGACTCAGAGGGACGAGGTATCGCCGTTAAGATCGAACGCAACCGCAACCACAAAAAGTCGCGATGCATCACTCAGCCCGCGTTGAGCAGCGAAGCCCCCTAGCTTACGTGGCGAGAGAGGGCACAAGAACATATGCGGCGGGAAGCCCCCGGCCACCTGGGACATGGCCGGGGGCAACCAGTTGAACAGGTGGAGGCGAATCCCCCGTTCAAGTCAGACCATATCTCGGCATCCTTTTAGATTTTGCGACCCGGCTGCATCGGGGCGATAACGAAGCGACCCCGGCTTGCTCGGGGCTGGGTTCGGATGCCGGGACCGCTTTGGCGCAAGCGTGTGCTCACGCGGTGTTAGGCTCCAAAATGATCGAGCGGCGTACTATCGAAATGATCTATGCTTTAGTCGCCAAGGATGCACAATGAGTGCGCATGGAAACCCCTGAAGAACTTCTAGTACGGCTGGCGAGCGTCCTTGATCGCGTGGAATCGGGTGCTGAGCTAGTAATTTCAGGCCGCTACATCGAACGCGCGTTCGGCAGCACCCGCGCAATGTCAATTTCGAAAGCTGAGGTCTTCGCACGCGCTCACGGTTGCGATTTTAAATACAATCGGACCAAGCGGCAGGGAACGTTCTCGCGAAGGCATCCGTCGGGTGGACGAGCTTAAGATCAGGCAGACGTTCAAGGGTGGCGTGACAAACGAGTTTGATTCTGTCGAAAGGGGTGGGGAACCCAGCACCTGGCTAGACCCGCCACTATGCTCGCGGTGTTTACGTCGGTCGCGAGCAGTGCTGCAAGACCTTCAGCATTAATTTCGGTGGTAGCCTCTCTACGAAGTGGGAGGACTGCTCGGCATCGGTAACCCGTATTCCTTCGCGCGCTTCGCCGCCAGCTTTCGGTATGATTGAGCTTGCGCCAGCAACTGGTCTTTGAAGTCTGAATCGGATTCATCTGCCGCCAGCGCTTCAAGCTGAACTGCACGCTCAAGATAATCCTGCAACAGCTTCACTAATTCCTACTTCCTGGAAGGCCGCTGATTTTGGTGGCCTTCAGTAGACCGCTCAACGGCGCTGGTGGGGCCGTGTTTGGCTTGCTCAACCAGTCGCTCATCTGGGCCGCCTTTTCCGCCTGATACGCACGCTTCAACAGAAGCTCGCGTTCGGTGCCCTGAGCAAGCCGCTCTGCCGCTTCCCTGAATTTCGCGGCCTCTTCCAAAAGGCGATCCTTGAATGACTTAGTGTGCTTGACCCTGCGACGACGCTCGCTCACTCCAACCTCCCACTTTGCACCGCAAAATAGGTTTTAGCGGACCTTGACAGCACAACGAAGTGTGGGAACATAAGTTCCATTGCAGGAACGACAAACGGAAAGGCCATGACGACGGATCGTGTTAGGTCAAACCTTGAAGTTGTACTGGAAGAGGTTTGCCGCGAGCTTCCGAACGGTGGAGACCACGACGTTCGGAAGATGGTTGCGGAGCGGCTACTAAAAACCGCAGAAGCGGGACAACATACACTTGGCGAGCTTCGCGCCGTGGGACTGCGCGCCTTCGCAGAAGCGGCTAACTGGTCAGTCCGTAAATAGTTAGGGCGACGGCTATGGCGTCGGTACTGTTGGTGGAAGATGAATCGCTCATTCGCATGATGATCGCCGACATGCTCGTCGAGCTAGGCCATACGGTCGCGGGTGAAGCTGGCGATTTAGAGCGCGGGCTGTTGATTGCGTCCGCGCCGGGCGTCGATGCCGCCATTCTCGACCTACAGCTTGGAACGCATAGCTCTGAACCAATCGCACAAGCGCTGCACACCAAGGGCATTCCGTTTGCGTTTGCGAGTGGATATGGCGCCGATGGGGTGCCCGAACGGTTCAAGGATCATCCTATCCTTCAAAAGCCGTTTACTCTCGATGGGCTTCAACGCTGTTTAGCGACTCTGTTGCGCTAACAAAGCCCTGTCGTTTGCTTCATAACCCGAGCAAGGTCGCTTTCAGTGAAGGGCTTTCTGAGCAGCGGCAAGCCGCCTTTGCGCTGTTCTCGCCCTGACAACTGAAGCATCTTCAACGACGGATTTAAGCGCCTAGCTCGCTCGGCAAGTTCGTGACCGTCCATGCCCGGCATGTTGATGTCGGTGATCAAAGCCGCGATGTTTTTGTTACCCCGTAACGCTTCCAAAGCTTCATAACCACTATTTGCGGTTATTACTTCGCACCCCAAGTCTTCCAACATGCTCGCGAGCACATCGAGCACGTCGGGATCATCATCTACAAGCAAGACGATACGGCTCATGGCGAGGACTCCTGGCTTAGTTAACCTATGTGTATTGTCGATGTTCCCCGGTGGTGAGCGACAGGGCGCGCGGACAAGCTAATCACCGGCCTGCAATTAACCCGGATCAGCGAGTTTTCACGGTAGCAGAAAGTCCGCACCCCGCAGGAACAGCTCAGAATACCCCAAGTTGCCGAACATGGACGACGCATTGTCTTCCTCCCCCCTGACTGACCCGGTCAGCAATGCTGGCCGGGTTCTTCTTGCCCAAAAGGTTGTACCCGGCACGAAACGCGGGGACTAAGGGCTTTTAGGAACCCACTTGGGACTTGTATGTTGGCGGCCTATGAAGACTGCATCACAATACCTGCGCCTCTCGGCGGAATGTGAGGAGGCAGCGGCGCAAGCCGCAGACCAACTTTCCCGGCACCAGTTCTTCGTTCAGGCCAGCAGCTATCTCACGTTGGCACGCAGTGCCGAGTTTCTGAGCCGACCCCACGGTCTTAGGGCTGCCCAAAACCAGCAAGAGAATTAGTCCGCTTCGTCTAAGACCGGCCTGGTCTTACGGGCCGGTTTGTCCGACCTGTTTAGGAACCTGTTTCGGGACGCATAATTGAATCGCCTTTAGTTGACGGGGTGATGCCATGTGCCATCGCGATGCCGACGTTTGCCTGGATGCTCTTAGAGCGGCACGCGTCGAACTGAGCAGGTTCATTAATCCGTTCGAGTCATACGACGCGGTGCTGGTGCTGGACCGTCTTATAGACCTGCTCGATAGCGATGAGGTCGATGCAGCGCTGTCGTGCATCGATGCCCGCAAACATTTCAAGGTCATGGACTTCGACTATCACCGCGAGGCAGCGCCGTGAGTCAATCAGTATGGCTATATGTCAGCGTTCCAATGGATTGCGTGAAGGTGTTCGCTTCCTTTGATTCCGCTATCGAATGGCTTAGGGAGCACGATCCCGAAGGCGAGGCGGTCGAATACCCAATTGAGGAAGAGCACGCGCCATCAATCGTGCCGAAACGATCAGACATTCAGATCATCGTAAGCGCGTTCTTGGAAGCCCGTTCGGTCTTGAGCGACTATCTGATCCCCGGCGTCCCTCGCAATGCAGAGTTCACAGTCGAAAGACTGATGGACGCGCTCACGACGGACGAAGTGTTGGCGGCGCTTAGCCGGATCGAAGGGCGGCAACGCTTCGGTGTAGTTGAAGTTGAGTGAGGCCGGTAAAGCTCATCCGCGACTGCGCGCGTAACGGGTCGCAAAGTAACTTGAACAACCCGCGTTGGATCGGAAGCCGCCACCGGTCTTCCGACCGGAGGCGGTCGCTTCCGACCGACCGGGGGGTATGGGGGGAGAGAGTAACACCGTCAGTCGGAAGCAGTTGGAACGCGGTCGGAAGCTGGTAAGAACCGAAAGCGGAAGTCTGCAGCTTGAGCGTGATTGGCGGCTTGTGACCCGTAGCTGACCTGCCGCGATAAGTCGGTGCAGGACCGCTTGTGACCCATAGCCGACTTCGTCGTCCGTCATGTTGGGGTTTGGGCGCGGTACCGGCTGGCGTGCTCGGTGACCCCTGATGGACGACACTGCCGGTCGCTTATCGTGCTGCTTGACCGGAGTTTCCACTGGAGCGCGAGACCGTTGCTTTTGACTAAAAGCGGATTTTTCCAACTGGCGCTGCAACTGGGGTTCCGCTGTTCGCTCCAACGTTTTTTCAGTTCCAGAAGACTTCCGGTGCTACCTTAGGTATAAAGCAGCAGCTTGGGTGTTTCTATCGCGTTTGGAGAATGAGAATGCCGCAATTTACCGTCAGCGTCTGCTTCTGCGCTCCGGGCAAGAACTGGCACCAAGACACGTCGCGAGACGTAACCGCCACGATCACCGCAGGCAACGGCGTGCAAGCCGTGATCGCGGTTCTCGAAAATCTTCAGTTCGACGACCGCGCTGAGCTAGTGCACTTCATCCATGTCGGCGGCCAATGAGCAGTGAGAAGGCCCCTCGCAAATCGAACTCGGGCGTGAAGAACGCTTCCAGCGTCAGGTGAGAGTCCACCGTCAGCTGCACTGACTTCCGTTTATGGCCCTTAGCCGACTAGCGATGACGAACTGGACATGTCCGGTCTTAAGCAGTGAACGGACATGGCCTCGCCTGCGGTATAATCCAGCTTGCTAGTTGGAAGGTGCCAAAGCCAACACCGAGCGTTGCTTTGATGGCGGCCCAACGGTCGCAATCTTCAGCACACCGGCATCGAGTAGACGCTGCATCGCAGCCGCCATCGCCTTGGCATTGTACCCCTTGGAGTCGGGGTGCTCGCTAATCTTCTTAGGTGCATAGGTCGAAGACGGCTTGTGACTGAAGGTTTGGCCTTGCGCATTGAGCTTGATGAAGGTCGAGAGGAATACGTCATCAGCCGCCCGTTGTGCGAGGCTTGCTCCCGCACCGTCGCCGCCCTGATCGAGCACGAAGGCGCCATTGTTCCAGCGCAATGCAATCTCTTCGCCGACCGCCCCGTAGTTGGCTTTCATGACCTTCAGCAAGCGGCGGTCAGGATCATCGGCATCGGCTTGCAGATACAAGCGAGACCGGACGCTGTTTGACCATGCGGTGGACCCGCTGGTGCCGCGACCGCTCATCATTCCCGAAAGGGACGGGTGACTTAGCAACAGCACCGCGCATTCGTTATCCAGCGCCAGCTTCGCGAGCTTCTGAACGAACTGGCGCACCTGGACGCGCTTGATTTCATCGCCTGCGTACACGTCCGCCGCCGGATCGATGGCCACCAAACGCGGCTTGGCGTCGGCAACGATCTTTGAAAGCTTCGCAAATTGCGCTGACATTGATATGCCGCCCAGATCGTTCCCGGTGGCCAGCGTAGCGTCTAAGCCTGCCATTGGGATGATCTGCACCCCGGCCAGATCAGCCAACCGGTGACCGCTAGAAGCCGTTACAGCGGCAAAGCGGCGGTGCAGTTCTTCCGCGTCATCTTCGGCCGTGTACAAGAGCGCTGGTCCTTGCTGCACAGGCTTGCCGAACCATGGCTGACCGAGCGCCATTGCTGTCATCAACTGAATAGCGGTCAAGGTTTTGCCTGTTCCACCGTCGCCAGACAGGTTAGTGACAACCCCATCCGGGATCAGGTCTTGCACAATCCATTTGCGAGGCGGTACCGGCTTGTCTTGCCATTCGCGCGGATCGATGACGGGCAGGGGATCGCGTGCCAATTCGGCTTCCATGAACGGTCCCCAACTCATTGCAGCGCCCCGATCAGTTGAATGGCATATGCATCGAAGCTGTCGAAGCCGGGCCGCATGCCGACACATCGGCTTGTGTCAGATAAGGCTTCGTTCCAACGCTCTACATCATCAAGGTGCGGCGCCAAGGCGGTCATGTGGTCCGCCGTGAGCGCGACGTTGCGGGATAGCTCGCCCAACCGCAAGGCTGCGGCGTGGTTTCGGGGATCGCTAGGGAAGCGCTTGGCTACGGATTGGCGCCAGCGCGCGGTTCTGCGGAGGCTGGCGTAAATCGCCGCCTCGACTTCTGTTCTAGTCATTTTACCTGTTGAAAATGGCAGGGGACGCCCGGCCGAGCGGCGCACGAAAAGAAAAACCCGCCGTGCGCGGCGGGTTGGGGTTATCCTGATGGGTGGGGTTTAGATTCTTGGCGACATCGCCTCTATTCGGGACCGGCTCCACGTCCCAAGATCGAGAATTCCCGCAGGATTCTGTCGGCTATTGTGACCAAAACGCCCTCCCGCTACCAAAAAATCAACGCGATATCCAAGGCTCGGGAGCCGTCGTGTCCGGCCTGCCACCTTGAGAGAGCTCTAGGCTCCATTCGCGACCCTGCAGAAGCACTGGGCGCGCCTCATGCCGGCGCCGGCAGTCGGCTTGTGCACAGAGCCGCGGAACAAGGGGACGAACCTCAGCTCTGCCGACTACGAATCCCTGCTGCGTGCTAACCGCCGGAACGATAAGACGGGCGAAGGATTCGTCCCGGCAGGAGCAAGCTCGATGCTGATGACGAAGGAAAGACGACCGGCGATCCGAACGCTGCGCGGATGGGCGCTCAGCGTGCTGCAGGAAGCGGGCGCCATCCACGAATGCGAGGAGCACGGCTGGGCCAAGGACCGGGCCGACCCGCATGCGCGCGAGCACGCATTGGATATAGCCAGGCAGGAGCCACCCGAGGGCTTGTCTCCGGATCAGGCCGTCGGGCAAGTGCGCGAGGTTTTGCATTCGATCGGCGATACGTGCCCGGAGTGCCCGCCACGTCCCGATTAGGTCCCCTGCGCTGTCGCGCCGCTCGGATCGCGTGCGAGCCTCAAAGGCCTTCGACAAGGGTGGAGGACGTGAGGGATATGAGCGGACTTGCTAAAAGGCCCTTCAAGCGAGCAAGTCTAGTGCGTTCTCGATCGCTGCGCCGGCGGCGGTGTTGTCGAAGATGCACCAGGTCTCACTAGATGACGACGCAGCACCGAGCCGCACCTTCAGCGATCGCAGGAACGCCCCGTCGTAGGCGGAGTAGTAAATGCGCGGCGCTCCATGCAGTCGAAAATAGCGCAAGCCCGGCCACCCGCCCGGCAGGTCGGCATCGGGCACCCGCGCCGGATCCGCGGCGACGCTGGCAATCCGACGTTCCCTGAGCCAGGCGCCGACCTCGGACGTAAACCAGCTGACGTGACGCGGCTCGCAAGCGAGAGCGGCTGAGGTCCTTTCCTGCAGTGCGCGGAACAGGAACTCCGCATCGGACTCAACGAACATTTTGCGAGGCGCAAACTGAACGAGCAAAACCCCGAGCTTCGCACCAAGTCCGGCGCTCTCTTCGATGAACCGATCGAGTTCACCCTGCGCAAGCTGTGACGAGTGAGTAACAGACTTCGGGACCTTTACCGAAAAGCGGAAATCATCTGGCGTCGCGTTCGCCCACTTCTCATAGGTCGAACGCCGGTGCGGCTTGTGAAATGATGAGTTGATCTCGGTGGCGTTCAACACCCGCGCGTAGCGTTCAAGCTGGCTACCTACCCCGCCAACTCTTTCCTTCCAGACTCGCGGAACATTCCATCCCGCTGTGCCGAGCCGCGGCTCAGCCTTGACATGCGCGGCCTCTTCCATGTCAGTCCGTAACTGCCATCGGACATCACCGGATGTTTCACAATCTCACGCCGACTTCCGCCGCGTCCCTGCTGTCGGCTTCTTCGCCGTCGCTTCCTTAGCCAGCTTCTTACCGGCGATCGGCATCAGCATTTCCTTCTGAGCCGCGGCAGCCTTCTTCGTCTTCTTGGCAGGCTTTTTCGGAGCCTCGGTCTTTGCTGCTGCCCCGCCGACGCTCTTGCGTAGCGCGTCCATCAGATCGACGACGTTCTCGCCTTTCGGTCGATCCTTCGGCACGATCGGCTTGCCGGCGCGCTTCTGGTTGATGAGCTCGATCAGCGCGCTTTCATAATGGTCCTCGAACTTCTCCGGCTCGAATGATCCAGCCTTCTGGTTCACGATGTGCCTGGCCAGATCGAGCATGTCCTTCGTCACTTTGACGTCCTGGATCTCGTCGAAGTATTCCTGCTCGCTACGAACCTCGTAGGGATACCGCAGCAAGGTGCCGACCAGACCCTTGTCCATCGGCTCGAGCGCAATGATGTGCTCTCGGTTGGTGAGCACCACGCGCCCGATCGCAACCTTGTTCATCTCGCGGATGGTCTCGCGGATGACCGCGAAGGCGTCGTGGCCGACTTTTCCGTCCGGACGGATGTAGTAGGGGCGAATTAGGTAGCGCGGATCGATGTCGGCCTTGTCTACGAACTCGTCGATCTCGATGGTCCGCGTGGATTCCAGCGCGATCTCCTCAAGCTCCTCCTTGGTCACCTCGATGAACTGGTCCTTCTCGAGCTGGTAGCCCTTGACAATGTCCTCGTTGGGCACCTCGTCGCCGGTCTCGGCGTCGACTTTCAGGTACTTGATCCGATGACCGGTCTGACGGTTGAGCTGGTTGAAGGAGATCTTCTCGCTCTCCGACGTAGCTGGGTAGAGCGCCACGGGACAGGTGACCAACGAGAGACGCAAAAAGCCTTTCCAGTTCGCGCGGGGGGCCATGGTACGCAACACTCCATTGCGGGGACTTGGACTCAAGACGAACGGCGGGCCGCAGTTCCGACATCACCCGCAGGTGTCCACTGCAAATTGATGCCACGTCCCGGTCAAGCGGCCGGAATATATGGCGGGCGGTCATGACTCATACGGACAAAATAAGAACATACAGCGGTGACCCAACCCATGGCAGATCCTCGGTCATTAGACCTTTGTGGATCAGCCAATCCGTTGCTCTAAGGGGAGCGGCAACCCAGCCCGTCGGGCAAAACACCCGCCATCCCCGTCAACCCCTCCCCGCAAAATATTCCACTTTACCGAAATTCGGAAATAGCATATGTGTCGGCCATCCCGGCTCATCCTTGAGGGGCGATCTCGTTGTCGTCTTGATTGCGAGCCGGGCTTGCGATGGACGCGGCAGCGTCGGCACGAGATGGTGCGGGCAGGGCGGGTAGTCCCTGTGAGCCCGCAACCGCGTGCGAACGAGCGGCGCTGCTAGGCTTGGTCTCGTCTGTAAGTTTCCGGCTCCGTCGACTGGGCCGGGAAAACTGCGGTGAAATGGCGGGGCGTGCGTACGGCAAAACCGTGTGGTCCTGGCCGTCGTTGCTACGGTCAAGCTGTCGCGGAGGTGTGTGCGAGCCCAACCGGGCGGACAGCATCATCCAAATTCGCGAGGCGAGGGAGGCCAAAAGGAAAGTTCGGCTCCCGGGAGAGCACGGCATAAGCCGTCCAACCATCGCGCAGGGAAGGCCGAGTGATTGGCTACACCTGTATGCTGCTGTGCGGTTCTTTTGCGCTACATCTTCGCGCAGCGGACCGCTGGTGCCAGCCGGCACCCGGCCTTCCCTGCGCCCTCTTGGACAAGAGGGTGGAACGACCAGGCAAAGCTCGGGCGAAACGCGCTGCGAGAACGAGAACTCATGTCCGCTGTTGAAAGATCAGTCGCATCATTTCCCGGGATACGTCGAACGGCGCTCGCGCTACGCGGCCATCTCAGGCGGCCCTGCGGCGGGCCTTCGCCTTCGTCTTTGCCTCTGTTTTGCCGTCGGCTTCTCCGGCGCCGCCGATGGCGAGTTGCGTCGAGCTCCGGGGCCGGGGTGGGTATGAACCTGAGATTGAAAAGAAGTTCGCCTCCGAGGGCTTTACGGTGTTTGCGGGACGCCGCGACGCCGCCAAGCTCGAACCGCTCGTCAAGGAGATCGAGCAGGCCGGCGGCGAAATTCACGCGCGCGCGCTCGATGCGCGCAAGGAAGACCAGATCATCTCGTTTCTCGGCGATGCCGACAAGCACGCGCCGCTCGAGGTTTGCATCTTCGACGTCGGCGCCAACGTCAACTTTCCGATTCTCGACACCACCGAACGGGTGTTCCGCAAGGTCTGGGAAATGGCTTGCTATTCCGGCTTCCTCGCCGGCCGCGAGGCCGCGCGCCTGATGCTGCCCCGCGGCCAGGGCAATATCTTCTTCACCGGTGCGACGGCGAGCTTGCGCGGCGGAAGCGGCTATGCGGCGCTTTGCCAGCGCCAAGATCGGCCTGCGGGCGGTCGCGCAAGCCGCGGCGCGCGAATTGGGCCCGAAGAACATTCACGTGGCGCATCTGATCATCGATTCCGGCGTCGACACGGAATGGGTCCGGCAGCGGCGGATCGAGGCGCTCGGTCCGAACGCGCTGGATATTCCCGACCTCCTGATGCCGCCGTCGCCGGTCGCCGAATCCTATTGGATGCTCTGTCAGCAACCCAAGAGTGCCTGGACCTTCGAGCTGGAGATTGGTCCCTTCGGCGAGAGATGGTAGCGGAGCCGGTTCACGATGGCCCGTGCAAGGGTTCAGAATGAAAAGGCTTCAGAATGAATTGCCGAAGCGGTGTTCTGGAAGTCCCTGTGCGATGCCATCAATGGCCAGAACATGACCCGCCTGGGGTTCGCGGCTCAGTTGCTCGCGATCCAGAAACTTTCTGGCCGTCGTCACGAACAAGGTCTTCAGATCGGTTCCGCCGAAGCACACGCAGGTCGGATTGGTCGCCGGCACCGGAATGACGGTGTCGATCCGGCCGTCCGGCCGATAGCGTATCACCCGACCGCTGGAGAAGAATGCGGTCCACAGTCCGCCGGCGACGTCGACACACGCGCCGTCGGGCCTCTCCCCGGAGGCGCTGTAATCCGCGAACAGCCGTCTGTTGCCAATCACGCCGTCATCGAGATCGAAGTCGAACTGCCAGGTTTGGTATCGCCTCGTATCGGTGAAATAGAGCGTGCGATTGTCGGGTGAGAACGCGATGCCGTTCGTCACGATGACATCGCCGAACATGCGCGCTGTCCGGCCGTCGGCGTCCACGCGATACAGCGCCCCGTTCGGTCGATGCAGCTGGTTGTCCATGGTGCCGATCCATAGCCGGCCCCGCGCATCGACGCGCCCGTCGTTCAGGCGGTTGTCGGGGCCGCTTTCGACCTCGCAGAGCTGAGCTGGAGGACCGTCATTGGACGCGCGGCGATAAAGTCCCAGATCCTGCGCGAGCAGGTGGGAGCCATCCGCCGTCAGAGCCTGACTGCCGAGGAAGTTGCATGCGTACGGAACAACCTGATGAGCGCCTGTCGCCGGATCGAACGATTGATGCAGCCGCCGGTCGATGTCGACCCACCACAGCTTGCGGGATCGGTCGCACCACAACGGCGTCTCGCCGAGGACATCGCCGGCGGCGACCGCGGTCTCGACCCGATGTGCGGGGATCATGTCGGTGGTCATCCCGATATCTGATTCCAGCCGCGAGCCGGGCGATCAGTCCTCGTTCCAGGAGGCGAGGGCGTGCGCGACGCAACCGTTGATGTGCTCGGTGAGGACGGCTTTGGCGCTCTTGATGTCGCGCTTGAGCGCGTAGTCCAGCAGCGCCTTGTGCTGGTTGATCGTCTCCGCGCCACGGTAGCGCAGCGCATAGCGGAAATACTTGTCGAACACGACCGCGTGGGTCTGCATCAGCTCGCGCGAACCGCAGCTCGAGATCAGCGCCTGGTGGAATTCGCCGTCGTAGCGTTTGCGCAGCTCGGGATCGTCGCCCTCCTTGAGGACCGTCCGTTCGGTCGCCGCCAGCTTGTGATGCGCCGACACCACGCGGCCTTCCCACTCCACGTCGCCGGCGCGGAACGACTCGGCCATCGCATGATGCTCCAGCAGGATGCGCAGACCGGCGAGCTCACGCAGGTTCTGGATGGAGATCGGCGCCACCTCGAAGCCGCGCTGGCCCTCGGCGACCACAAAACCCTCGGAGGTCAGACGATTGAGGATCTCGCGCAGTGTGCTGACGCTGAGGCCGTAATCTTCCTTCATGGCGTCGAGCTTGAGGCGTCCGGATGGCGTGAGCACTCCGAAAATGATGTCGGCCCGGATGCGCTGATAGCCACTGTCGCCCGCCGACAGGGGCCGTTCCTCGAGTGACGTCATGCCTTCTGATCCCACCTGTCGCGATCGGTCAGCCACTTCGGAGGCGGCCGAACCATCAGCGTTGCCAGCAATATAGCAGATTTCAAATGTCGGACGTACGGTAAATCATCATATGAAATAGATATCATCATTTGACATAGAAATATATGTGTGATGTCTAAATGGACTGAGGGTGCGAAAAATGATGGCTTAAGCCGCCGTTCGCGCCCGTTCGAACAGGGAGGAAAACGATGAGCTTGCTGGTACGGGCGCTGTCTGCGACGGCGATCTGCGTGGCGCTGACGGTCGGCGCATCCGCTCAGGACGTTCAGGAGCGCACGATCAGGTGGGGACACCTGAACAACACCGATCACCCCGTCAGCTTTGGCGTGCAGAAATTCGCCGAGATCCTGCTGGCGAAGAGCGGGGGCAAGATGAAGGTCCGCGAGTTCGCGGCCTCACAGCTCGGCAACGAGTTGCAGCAGCAATCCGCGCTGCGCGGCGGCACCCAGGAGATGCTCTCGGCCTCGACGACATCACTTGCCACCGTCGTTCCGGAATTCGGTCTGATCGATTTCCCGTTCCTGTTCAACACGACCGAGCAGGCCGATGCTCTCGCGACCGGAAAATTCGGCAAGGCGATGATGGATACGCTGCCGTCGAAGGGGCTTATTGGCCTCGGATATTGGGGCCTGGGCTTCCGCAACGTCACGAACAGCACCCGTCCGATCACCAAGCTCGAGGACTTCAGCGGCCTCAAGCTTCGTGTGATTCCGAATCCGGTCTATCTCGAAAGCTTCAGTGCCTTTAAGGCAAATCCGGTCCCGATGGCTTTCGGTGAGCTGTATTCGGCGCTCGAGACCCGCACCGTCGACGGCCAGGAGAATCCCTACACGGTCATTCTCTCGAACAAGTTCTATGAAGTGCAGAAGTACGTTTCCGCCACCAATCACACTTTCACCCTGAACATCATCCTGGTGAGTAAGATCTTCTGGGACAAGCTGTCGCCAACCGAGCAGGGCCTGATGCGCGAAGCCTATGAAGAAAGCCGCGGCTATCAGAAGGAGCAGACCCGCCTCCAGACCGACAAGGCTCTGGCGGAGCTGCAGGCCAAGGGCATGCAGTACAACGCGATCGCTCCTGAAGAAACGGAGCGCATGCGGAAGGCAGCGCAGCCGGTCGCGGACAAGACGTCGGCCAGCCTTCGTCCCGAGACGGTGAAGCTCTTCAACGAAGAGGTCGAGCGCATCCGCAAGGACGTGAAGTAGTCGACTTCTGCTGTCACGCAGGCGTCGGAGTCGGCCAGTGGTCGGCTCCGCCCCTCATTTGTCCGGACGTCACGCATGGCGCGAGTTCTCGACCTCTATTGCACGTTCCTGAAGGCCGTCATTGCCGCGTGCCTCGCAGTGATGGTGGTCCTGGTCTTCGGCAATGTCGTCCTGCGCTACGGCTTCAACTCCGGAATCACGATTTCCGAAGAGTTGTCGCGCTGGCTGCTGGTCTGGTTGACCTTCCTGGGCGCAATCGTCGCGCTTCGCGAGCACGCCCATCTTGGCGTCGACAGCCTCGTCCGGATGCTGCCGGCCTCTGGCAAGCGCATATGCTTCGTTATCAACTATTGCCTGATGCTGTTTGCCGACTGGCTGCTGCTGTCGGGAAGCTGGCGCCAGACCATTATCAACATTGACGATCGCGCGCCGGCGACCGGTCTCTCGATGGCCATCTTTTACGCGGTCGGCGTGATTTTCGGCGCGTCGGCCGCAGTCATCCTTCTCTACGACCTCGTCCGCGTGCTCACTGGACAGGCGCGCGAATCCGACATGGTGGCCGTCAAGGAATCGGAAGAGCACTGATGTCTCATCGAACCGTGCCAGGCGGCGTCCACATCCAGCAGTCCACCGGGATCGCGTCATGACGATCGCCGTCTTCACCTTCTCGCTGCTGGGCGCCATGGCGCTGGGCATGCCGATCGCCTTTGCGTTGATCGTCTGCGGCGTGGCCCTGATGAGCACGATCGACATGTTCGACGCCCAGATCGTGGCGCAGAATGTTATCAACGGCGCCGACAGCTTTCCGCTGATGGCGATTCCCTTCTTCATGCTCGCGGGCGAGATCATGAACAAGGGAGGGCTGGCCAAGCGTATCGTGAATGTCGCGCTGGTCGCGGTCGGGCATTTCCGTGGCGGGCTCGGCTATGTCACGATCCTTGCCTCCTGCATCCTCGCGTCGCTGTCCGGCTCGGCGGCTGCCGATGCAGCGGCGCTCGCGTCCCTTCTGGTGCCCATGATGGTGGCGGCGGGGCACAAGAAGTCCTATGCAGCGGGCCTCGTGGCGGCGGGCGGCATCATTGCTCCCGTCATCCCGCCCAGCATCGGCTTCGTCATCTTCGGCGTCGCCGCGGGCGTCTCGATCTCGAAACTGTTTTTGGCTGGCATCGTGCCCGGACTGCTGCTCGGCGCAGGGCTCTGTCTGGCCTGGGCGTGGGTAGTGCGGAAAGAGAACCTGACGCCGCCGCCACGGGCCTCGTGGTCGGAGATCGTCAAGGCCGTCGTCGACGGCTTCTGGGCGTTGATGCTGCCGGTCATCATCGTGGTCGGCCTGCGCTTCGGCATCTTCACGCCGACGGAAGCCGCAGTGGTCGTCGCCGTCTATTCGCTGTTTGTCGCGACCTGCGTCTACCGCGAGCTGAAACTGTCGCAGCTCTACGCGATCTTCGTCTCCTCTGCCGTGACGACGAGCATCGTCATGTTCCTGGTCGCTGCGGCGCTGGTATCGTCCTGGCTCATCACCGTGTCCGAGATATCCGCGCAGGTCGTAACCCTGCTGAAGCCCTTCATGGGCAACAACACGCTGCTGATGCTCGCGATCATGGTTGTGGTTGTCATTGTGGGGACGGCGCTCGACATGACACCGACGATCCTCATTCTCACGCCGATCCTGATGCCGATCGTCAAGGCGGCGGGCATCGACCCCGTCTATTTCGGCGTGCTCTTCATCATCAACAATGCGATCGGCCTGATCACGCCACCGGTGGGCATCGTGCTCAATGTCGTCTGCGGCGTCTCCAGGATCAGCATGGAGGATATCATCAAGGGCGTCTGGCCCTTCATGATCGCGCAACTGATCGTCCTGTTCGCGATGGTGCTATTCCCGGGACTGGTGACGATCCCGGCCAAATGGTTTGCCGGCTAGACGCGTCGGCACAAAAGAAGGACAAACGAAAATGGCCGCAAGGATCATGATCCTCAACGGACCCAATCTCAATTTCCTCGGTATCCGCGAGCCTCACATCTACGGCTCGACGACGCTCGATGAGATCGAGGCGAGCTGCAAGGCGCTGGCCGATCAGCTCGGAGTCTCGATGTCGTTCCATCAAACGAACATGGAGGGCGAGCTCGTCAGCCTGATCCAGTCCGCCCATGGTAACGCGGACGCCATCATCATGAATCCCGCGGCCTATTCATTCACCTCGATCGCGCTGATCGATGCGCTGAAGATTTTCGAGGGTGTGAAGATCGAGGTGCATATCTCGAACATCCACGCGCGGGACGAGCTGCACCGCCATTCGATCACGTCGAGTGCCTGCACGGCGGTCATTTGCGGTCTCGGTCCATATGGCTATCTCGCCGCGATGCTCGCGGTCGTCCAACGGTTGGGGCAATTGCCTCAGACCATCGCACCGGCTCTGCACGGGCTTGCGGCCGGCGGCAAGGCGTAAGCATGGAGGGCGCAATGCGCGGCACGGGATTTCTTGCCATCTGGAGCGACGTCGAGGCTCACGACCTGACCGACTACCGGCACTGGCTGACGCGTGAGCACACGACCGAGCGCGTGACGACGAAGGGCTTCCTGGCATCGCGTGTCTTCCGCGCGGCAAGGGACGACATCGACCGCTTCTTTATTCTGTATGAGCTGGAGACGCCGGAGGTCCTCGACGGCGAGGCCTATCTGACGCGCCTCAACGCACCGACGCCGTGGTCCCAGCGCATCATGCCGAAGCTCGGCAATTTCATGCGGGGCGGCGGTGCCATGATCGTGCGGGGAGGGCGGGGCGAGGGCGCCTCGGTCGTGGCGCTCCGGATAGAGATGTTGCCGAAAGATCTCCAGGGTCTGGCTCAGGCGCTCGTTGCGTGCGACGGGGTTGCCGCCGTGCAGATCGGCGCGACTGACGAGGCGCGGACGTCGGTGCGGACGACCGAAAAGGGCATGCGGAAGAACGAGGGCTTCTTCGCGGGGCTTTTGCTGATCGAGGCGCTCGACGTCGCCTCGTTGCAGGCTGCCTTGCAGCGGGCAAGCGAGCTTGCGCCCGACGTCATGGCCGGGGCGAGCGAGCCGGAAGTTTATCAAAGCATGTTTGCGCTCGACGCCCGCATTGCGGATTTCGGTTGACGACAACGTTCTCGCTCGCCGCGCTGACCTGCTCGAGCTTGCGCCGCCTGCTGCTCGACGCCAGATTGGTTTGAATTGCTGGCTGACGTGGCATCCCGATACCCGCGGAACGCGCCGCGTCGGGAGTGCACCGCTTCATCGCGGGGTCCGCAAAAGGCGGCGACGGCGGCTTCGTTCGAGCTCGCGTGATCGCCGCTCCGAACTAGGAACTCTTGCGCACCATCGAGGCTTGACTCAGCGGGCCAGCGTCGCCGCCGATTTGCTGGCCTGCACGGCCCCGCCTCCAAGCCCCCATACCCCCCAGGGTGGGGCCGTGTCTCTTCGCAGGAGATGCAATGCCTGAGCCGACCGATCACGACATCAGAGAACGTGCGCACTGGCTTTGGGAGCGAGCTGGCAAGCCGGAAGGCCGCGAGGAAGAGTTCTGGCACGCGGCCGAGCAGGAGTTGCGCAACGAGGACAAGTCGAACCCAATGCGGACGCCGGATACGCTGTGACCGACAAGAGATGCCCATTCTGCCACGGTTTGGGATGGGTCTGCGAAAACCATCCGCTCCGCGCCTGGAGCGAGGAATTGGGCGGCTGCCGCTGCGGTGAGGGCATGCCCTGCACCTGCAACGTGACGGAAGATCCCGAAACAAGAGCAGTGATCGTCGATGCCGACACGACGTGGCACTAGCAATACCTGGCATTGAAGGCGGAACAGAGCCTTCCAGCAGGAATTGAGGTTGTGAGCAGCACGGGCTGCGACGCAGGCCCGTGGCTACGGCGGGGTTTGCGGTGGACGAGCGGCAAAAGATAGAGCACCAGATCGAACTCGCAACGCGAGCGGCAGCCCTTGTCAAAGACGAAACCACCGTCCAGCGATTCAAGAACTTCGCCGAGGAGCTGAAGCAAAAGCTGCTTCGCATGATGCGGCGCGGCAAGGTACGAGCGCGCGCGTACGAGCTCTGGGAGCAAGCCGGTCGTCCGGTCGATCGGGACGTGGAGTTTTGGGTCCAGGCCGAACGGCAGATCGAAGAAGAGCGCGATCAGCGGAGGCCCTCGGAAACCTCAGACAAACGGTAGAAGTTCCGGTAGCCACATCGGCAGCGAACAAGCTTCGGCCGCGCGTTCCTGGACAGAGAAAAAGCCGCCGAGTTCTTCACCCTGGCGGCTTCAAGAGTCCGTAGCTGTTGGTCGCTTCTCCAGCCTGGTGCGTACCGCCGTTACCTTGTTTGCGGCCATGCAAGATCATTCTAGGCCGAGGCGCTCGATTCTGCTGTGACCTGAAGCACACATTGAAAGGGTGATATCGGGAAGCTTGCGAGGGCACCGACTTTGATGGGACTGCTCCGTCATGCTTTACGCGCCGGCCGCGACACCCAGGCGGCCGATGCCTGGAAGCTTCAGCGCGGGGCGGCGGATGTCGAGGCCGAGCACCGCGCCGAGGAAATTGATCTCGACCCCTTCGACCCAGCCGATGGTCATGCCGAGATAGCCCGACAGCGAGGCGTAGAGCCCGGTGCCGGACGCCGTGATGCCGGCCCAGCGTCCGCTGTAGGGAAAGTCCTTGCCGATGGCGGTCGGCGGCAGCACCGCGCGCAGCTCGGGAACGACGTCCAGCGCGGCCTGCACGAAGGTGTTGGAATTCGGTCCCGGCCAGGCACTGTAGTCGCCATAGGCGCGGAACTTGTAATTCTCGATGACGGAACGGATCTTGGGAATTAGCGCTTCGGCCCGCGCGCCGTCGACGGCGACGACGGTTTCCGGGAGGGCGCCGAACCAGCGGCCGTCGGGGGCAAAGCCGTTGCTACGAATCGGGTCGCCCCAGGCCGTGTAGTCGTATCGGCTGTAAGTGGCGGCGCCCTTCTCCTTGACGACGATCCAGGTGTGGACGGCAAAAATACTGCGCCAGCGCACCGTGCGCGCGGCGAACACGCGGATCAGCGCGTCGGGATTGGCGGATGCGGGCGGCAGCAGGCCGGCACTGGAGCGATCCGCCGTCTGCCAATTGCCGCGGCCGTCGCCGCGCAAATAATAGCGGCCGGCCGACACGCCGATCGGCAGGAAGATCAGCAGCAGGAACAGAATCAAGGATTTCCTCAAAGGCCAACGGCGGTCAGGCGGGACGATGTCACCAATATAGTTCGCAAGGCACGCGGCGCCAGCGCTCTCCTGCTCTTGCATTCGGGTGGTGCGGCCATATGTTGCGTCCATGAGAAAGTTGTCGCTCGTCGAGGACCAGGCCATCCAGGCGCGAATCGCGTACATCGCGGGCGCCGAGATTTTCGATCGCCTCTTCGCCGGCATCCGGTTCGACGAAATCGACGGCAATCTGCTGTTTGCCATTGCCAGCGACGAAGACTGCGCAGCCGAGATCGAGGACGAGTTCTCGCACCAGCTCGCTGTGGTCGCAACGCATATCCTCGCGCAGAGCGTGGACGTGGTCGTGGTGCTGCCGAAGGTCCTGCAATAGCTGCCTGCCGGTTAGCCTTCTGCCCGTTCAGGCCGCTTGCCTTTACCCCCTGTCTCTGCTTTTCAACGCAATTGCAAAATTGTAATGACGTCATTGGGCGCTCAGGCCCGAGGTGCGTTATCGACGGAGCTCGACGGGAGGGCTCGTCCTCGCTCGCCTCTATTTGCGAAACAAAGTTGGATACACATTGGCGCCCACCAGGAAAGCCCGGGCCACGACCGGCGCGATAAAGACAAAAAGCAAGAGCTCGAAAAGCAAAGGCTCGATAAGCAAGAGCGCGAAAAGCAAGAGTTCGAAGAGCACGAGTTCGAAAAGCACGAGCTCGACAAGCAAGCGCCCGGACAAGAGCGCCTCGCGTTCCGCGGTCGCCTCCTCATCGCCGCTCGGCATGCTGGCGCTGCATCTGCTCGATCACTGGGAGAAGTCCGGCCGCGACGGCCTCGTCTTCCTCTGCGATGACGAGAGCAGGGCAGAGCGGCTGGGCGGCGTAATCCACGCCCTCGATCCCTCGGTCGACGTGCTGGTGTTTCCGCGCCTGAACACGCTGCCCTTCGACGGCCTCGAGCCCTCCCGCGAGATCGCGGGCCGGCGCAGCTCGGTGCTGCGGCGTCTCGCCAAGGCAAAGAAACCCGTCTTCCTGGTGTCGACCGCAGAAGCGATCATGGAACGGCTGCCGCTGCCGGCGAGCTGGTCGCGGTCGAGCCTCACGCTGAAGGTGGGCGCACCCTATTCCGGGCCCGAGCTGGAGACGCGGCTGGAAGCTCTCGGCTACGATCTCGACGAAGAGGCGGAGTATCCGGGCGGCGTCCTGTTCCATGGCAAGACGTTCGAAGTGTTTCCCGCCGGCGCGCTCGCTCCCTTCCGGATCGAGCATTCCGGAGACACGATCCGCAAGATCGTCGCGGTCGATCCCATCGAGCACGAGGTCGTCTACGAGACCGCCGAATTGATCATCGATCCCATGTCCGAAAGGATCGCGCTGGGAGCTACGCGCGGACAACGGGCGACGCTACCTGATTATTGCAGCCGCGCGCGATGGATCGCGGATGCCGGGGTATCGGCCCACGCCGAGAGCTGGCTGGGCACGATCGAGGACGCCGCCGGCCGCAGGGACGCGGAGCGCGAGTATCTGGGGCAGGCGGACTGGAAGCAGCTGAAGAAGCGCATCAGCGTGCTGCCGCGCAAGGCCGCCTTCATCTCGACGCCGGAGTTCTCGAAGCTGGCTTCGCCGCGCAAGGCGCTTCGCGCCTTTGTCGCCGATATGCAGCGCGGCGGATCGCGGCTGCTGTTCGTCGCCGCCGTCGAGGATGACCTTCGCGCGATGGAGCGCATGAGCGGCATCAAAGCGGAGCGCCTGGCCGATTGGAGCGAGGTGACGAAGGCACGGAGCCGCGAAGGCGCGCTGCTGGCCGATTTCGACGCGGGGTTCATTGGCGCCGGCCGCAAGCCGCTTGTCGTCGTGACCGCGTCCGACGTGCTCGGCAGCCGGGCCCATCATCCCCAGCCGATGGCGCGCGCCTGGAACCCGGCGTTCGATCATCCCGACGTGCCCGAAAAGGGCGCCGCCATTGTCCATCTGCAACGCGGGCTCGCTGTGCTTGACGGCTTGCAGACCCTGGACATGGGCAAGGGATCGCGACGTGAGATGATCAGGCTCAAATTCGCGGGCGACAATGCCGTGCTCGTACCGCCGTCCGATCTTGCCGTGATCTGGCCTTATGCCGGCGAGCCCGGCAAGCTGACGCTGGACAAGGCGGACGGCAGCAGCTGGTGGGCGCGGCGCACCGAGGCGGAAGCGGAAATCCAGGTCGCCGCCAAGGCGCTCGCCAAACACATCAGCCAGCGCCTCCGCCGTCGCGCACCCAAGCTGGTGCCGCCGGGGCCGGCTTACGAAAAATTCGTCGCACGGTTCCCCTATTTCACGACAGTGGACCAGGGCCAGGCGATTCAAGACGTCCTCGACGATCTTGCGGCGGGCCATCCCATGGACAGGGTGATCTGCGGTGACGTCGGCTTCGGCAAGACCGAGGTCGCGCTGCGAGCGGCAGCCGCCGTGGCGCTGTCGGGCAAGCAGGTGGCGATCGCGGCGCCGACCACAGTGCTGGCGCGGCAGCATGTCGAAACCTTCCGCAAACGGTTCGGCCCTCTCGGCATCGAGGTGGGAAGCCTCTCGCGGGCCAGTTCAGGCCCGGAGACGCGAGAGACCAAGGAGGGGCTGCGGCGCGGCACGCTGAAAGTCGTGGTCGGCACGCAGGCGCTTGCGGCAAAGGACGTGAAGTTCGCCGATCTTGGCCTCGTCATCATCGACGAAGAGCAGCATTTCGGGGCGGCGGAGAAGGCGAAGCTTTCAGGGCTCGCCAAGGGGGCTCATTCGCTGTGGATGAGCGCCACGCCGATTCCGCGCACGCTCGCGGCGGGACTTGCCGGCTTCAGGGATCTTAGCGTGATTGCCTCGCCGCCGGTTCATCGCCTTCCCATCGTGACCAGGATCGCGCCGCTGTCGGACGCTGCCATTGCCGCCGCGCTGCTCCGCGAGCGCAGGCGGCATGGTCAGAGCTTCCTGATCTGCCCGCGCATCCAGGATCTGGAGCCGATGCTGGCCCGTGTGCAATCGGTGGCGCCGGAGCTGCGCATCGTCTGCCTTCACGGCAGACTGCCCGTGGACGAGATCGACGACCGCATGATGAGTTTCGTCGATGGCGAGGCGGATGTGCTGCTGGCGACCAATATCGTGGAAAGCGGTCTCGATATTCCACGCGCGAACACCATCGTGGTGTGCTGGCCCGAAAAGTTCGGGCTTGCACAGCTGCATCAGCTCAGGGGACGGGTGGGACGCGGCGGCACGCGCGCGTTTGCTCATTTGCTGACGGAATCGACCTCGGAGCAGTCCGAGAAACGTCTGGCGGTGCTAGAGGAGTTCAGCAAGCCGGGTGCCGGCTTTGCGATCAGCGAGCGCGACCTCGACCTTAGGGGCGCCGGCGATCTGTTTTCGGAACAGCAGTCCGGGCACGTCCAGGTGTTCGGACCCGTGCTCTACAGTCATCTGCTGAAGCGGGCGTCCGAGCGAGGCAGCGATACCGGCGCCGATCTGTGGGTCCCCGATCTCAATATGCCGTTGGCCGACATGCTGCCTGAAGGCTACGTGCAATCGGAAGCGGTCCGGCTCGAGATCTATGGCCGCGCTGCCAGGTGCCGAAGCGACGACGATCTGGAAGACCTGGAGGAGGAGATCTCGCGTCGTTTCGGCAGACTGCCGCCGGAGGCCCGCGACTTCTTCGCATCCGCCAGGCTCCGGATCGATTGCAAACGGCGCGGCATCGTCAGGCTCGATGTCGGGCCCGAGGCCGTCGCCGCGACGTTCCTGCCAGGGCGGCTGCGGAAATTCAGGGGGAAGTCGGAGGGCCAATTGCTGCAGCGCGACGGCGACCGCGTCGTCTACGCCGGTCGCCGTGATCAGGACCCGTTCAAACGCGTCGAGGAATTCCTCGAACCCCTCGACGCCTAGGGATCATTCGGTCTGCTCGACCGCCGCGGGCATTTTCGCCACCGACATCAGCGAGCGGGCCACCTGGTTGAGGAGTTGGTCGGCGTTCTCCTCCTCGGCCAGCGATTTCGACAGCAGGGCGACGATCGCACTGTGGCGCAGCTGCTGGGCGAGGTTGCGCGCAGTAGTGTAGCCTGCGATCTCGTAATGCTCGACGCGTTGCGCTGCGCCGATCAGGGCGAGGTCGGCCGCCGCGTCCTCCTTGTCCTCGCCCTCGGCCATGACTTCCTGGCCCTCCTCGACGAGGCCCATCATGCCCTTGCAGGGCTTGGCGCGGGCGGATTTACCGAGCATTTCGAAGCATTCGTTGATGCGCTCGACCTGCGCTTCGGTCTCGGCGAGGTGCTGCTCAAACAGCTCACGCAATTGGTCGAAGCGGGCGGCCTCCGCCATCTTGGGAAGCGCCTTGGTCAATTGCTTCTCGGCATGCAGGATATCGCGCAGCTCGTTGATGAGCAGATCGCCCAGACCGGCTTCGTCTGCGGGTGGCGAACTCTCGGTGACGATGGCCGAGGCCGGACCCGGTTCGCCCGCCTGAATCGCCGGCGACTCCGTGAAGACCCAGTCGCCGCCCTCGTTCCACGGTCCGCGCGTGTCGATCTCGCCATGATCACCGGCGCCGGTAGAATCGTTGAAGAACTGATCCACGAGGCCGGGCGTCGGGGCGATGCGGCCGATGCTGAACGCCGGCTTGCCCATGCTCTCGAGCGCGAGCGCGAACGCCTTCATGTGCGTGATCTCGCGGGTCATCAGGAACTGCAGCGCGTCCTTGCTGCCGGCGTCGTCGCAGAAATTGATCAGCCGCTCGTAGACGATCTTGGCCCGCGCCTCTGCGGCGATGTTGCTGCGCAGATCGACGTCGAGCTCGCCGGTGATCTTCAGGTAGTCGGCGGTCCAGGCATTGCCCTGGGAGTTGAAGAGATTGACCCCGCCGCCGCCGGCGATGGCGATGAGGGGATCGGCTTCGGCAGCCTGGCGGTCGAATTTCGACGGCTTGAGATGCATCCGCGCCAGCGTGCCGACCACTTCCAGATGGCTGAGCTCTTCGGTGCCGATGTCCATCAGCAGGTCCTTGCGATCGGGATCCTCGCAGTTCAATCCCTGGATCGAGTACTGCATCGCGGCAGCGAGCTCGCCATTGGCGCCGCCGAACTGCTCCAGCAGCATGTTGCCGAAGCGGGGATCCGGCTCGTCGACACGCACGGTGAACATCAGCTTCTTGACATGGTGATACATGGAAGGACTCTCGGATTGGAAGGACAGGAAAGAAGATGTCTTCCGAACGGGCGGCTTCAGCGTTCGTTCCTCGCGAAACGACCTGCGCCGATGATGTCAGGCGCAGGTCGTTCGAAGTCGATCGGCAGGATTTCGGGCGGGTTCGTTCAGCGTTGATCCGGACGCTTGGCAGGCGGCCCGCTCTTGTTGCCCGGTGCGCCCTGAATATGCGCCGGATCCTGCGATTGCACGGCGGTATTGCCAGTGGAGCTCGTCGAGCTCGATCCGACGGTCTCACCAGGCTTGGCGGTCGGCCCGTTCTTGTTGCCGGGCTGTCCGGCAATGCCGGCTCCCGAATTCTGTGCGCTCGGCGCGGACGAAACGTCAGGCTTGCTGGCCTGCGCCCAGGCTGCTGCAGGCAGCGCGAGAGCGGCGAGGATAACGGCACCTGTGAACTTCATCTCGGTGTTCTCCGACTGATGCCCCATCTACTCGAACGCCGGTGACCTGCGGGCGTTCCCTGTCTCATCAAGTCGAAAACGTCTTCTCGCACTATCATGGCGAACTATCCCGGCAGCGGCGCCTCCACGACGTCCAGCAGCGCGCCGAGGCCTTGGCGCAGGCGCCGCGTGGCGATGCTCTCGGTCGCGAGGCCGAATACCACGAGGGATCGCCCGGTCATCGCATAAACATGCCCGAATTCGAATGCGGGCATCTGCCCCTCCGGTTGATTGGTGTCGATCAATCCGATCCAGCTGCGTCCCTCGGCGACCGCGGGCAAGGTGAAATTGACGACGTCGTGATGAGCATTGTAGATCAGCAGCATGGTTGCGTCCGAACCGCGGCGCTTGATCCCGGTCTCCTGGGCGCGGCCGTCGAGCAGCAAAGCGAAACATTTGGCGTTGCCGTCCTGCCACTGCTCCGTCGTCATTTCCTCTCCGGACGGCGCGAGCCACGTCACGTCCTTGACGTCCAGCTCTTCGTTGTGGGAGCCGACCAGGAAGCGGCTGCGGTAGAGAATCGGAAATGCCTTGCGCGTCGCGATCAGCTTGCGGGTGAATTCGCGAAGGCTGCGACCGTTCGCGGTGATGCCCATCCAGTCGAGCCATGTGGTCTCGTTGTCCTGGGCGTACGCGTTGTTGTTGCCGTGCTGGGTGTGTCCAAATTCGTCGCCGGCTAGCAGCATGGGCGTGCCGTGGGACAACAGCATGGTTGCCAGCAGATTGCGCTTCTGGCGCTCGCGCAGCGCAATGATCTCCGGATCGTCCGTTGGTCCCTCGGCGCCGCAGTTCCAGGAGTGATTGTTGCTGTGGCCGTCGCGATTGTCCTCGCCATTGGCCTCGTTGTGCTTGTCGTTGAACGAAACGAGGTCGTTGAGATTGAAACCGTCATGGGCGGTGACGAAGTTGACGCTGGCCCATGGCCGACGGCCGCGCTTGTTGAAGAGATCGCCGGATCCAGACACGCGCTTGGCGAAATCCGCGATCGAACCCTCGTCGCCTTTCCAGAAAGCGCGCACGGTGTCTCTGAATTTGTCGTTCCACTCCGCCCATCCCGGCGGAAACTGACCGACCTGATAGCCGCCCGGACCGATGTCCCAGGGCTCGGCGATCAGCTTGACGCTGGAGAGCACGGGGTCCTGGCGGCATGCATCGAGAAAGCCGCCGCCTTCGTCAAACCCGTAGGGCTCCCGTGCCAGGATGGTGGCGAGGTCGAAACGGAAGCCGTCGACTCGCATCTCGGTCGCCCAGTAGCGTAGGGAATCCGCGACCAGTTGCAGCACGCGCGGGTGCGACAGGTTCACCGTATTCCCGGTACCGGTGTCGTTGATGTAATAGCGCCGCTGGTCCGGCAGCAGGCGGTAATAGCTGGCGTTGTCGATGCCCTTGAATGACAGCGTCGGACCGAGTTCGTTTCCTTCCGCGGTGTGATTGTAGACGACGTCGAGGATGACCTCGATGCCATGGGCGTGGAACTGGTTGACCATGGTCTTGAATTCGTTCGCGAACGGCGTCTTGAGGTAACGCGGCTCCGGCGCAAAGAAGGCAAGGGAGTTGTAGCCCCAGTAGTTGCGCAGGCCTTTCTCGACCAGATAGCTGTCGTCGACGAAGGCATGGATCGGCAGCAATTCTGCGCTGGTGATGCCGAGTGATCGCAAATAAGCCGGGACTTCCGAATGCGCGAGACCGGAGAACGTGCCGCGGTCCGCGTCTGGCACCAGCGGATGCAGCTGGGTAAAGCCCTTGACGTGCGTCTCGTAGACGATCGTCCGCTCCCACGGCACTTCCGGTTTGCGCGCGGCGCCCCAGGTGAACGCCGGGTCGATGACGCGGCATTTCTGCATCAAGGGCGCGCTGTCGCGTTCGTCGTAGGAGAGATCCTTGTCGGCATGGTCGAGCTGGTAGCCGAACAGCTCCGGTCCCCAGCGCAACCGGCCGACCAGCTGCTTGGCGTAGGGATCGAGCACGAGCTTGTTGGGATTGAAGCGGTGTCCCGCGTCGGGTTCGTAGGGGCCATGGACGCGGTAGCCGTAGACGGTGCCGGGACGGGCCGCGGGCAAATAGCCGTGCCAGACTTCGTCGGTATATTCCGGGAGTTCGATCCGCTCCAGTTCGGTCTCGCCGTCGTCGTCAAACAGGCAAAGCTCGACCTTGGTGGCATGGGCCGAAAACAGCGCGAAATTGACGCCGAGCCCATCCCAGGTGGCGCCGAGCGGAAACGGCTTGCCCTCGCTGATGCGGGAGCGGCGCAGGCTCGAGGCCGCCCGCGTCAGGGCGTCGTCTGAATGTACTGTTTGATCCATCGTTCCCCGTACAGCCCTTCAACAATTTGGTGCACTTGCTCTCACTTGCGCGTCGCCCGTTCGCCGGCCGTCGCAGAAGTAATCACGGCGACAGGAGGCACATCGTCTGGCTTGGGCAGCGTGGTTGCCCTTTGCAGCGCCGCCTCCTTGCTGATCGCCGCAATCGAGTTGCCGATCCGCTCCACGATGCTGGTCAGCTCCGCATCGGATAGCCCGAGACGCTTTCTGACGAGGCGCACCTGAGTAGGGTCGGCCAAGTCGAGTTTGTTGCGGATCGGCTGCGGCTTCGAGTGGCGCATGTCGAAAACTCCTGTGTAGAGTTGCAACCACCCCTCAGGCGATTCCGTTCCTTGCTCGTCTGCAGTTACCCGTCTAGATCGAGGATTTGTAGATTTCTGCGTAAGACTTGGCCGACTGTGTCCAGGTAAAGGCCTGTGCCATGGCCGCGCGGCGCATGTGATCGAGCCGGTCCTTCATGCCGAAGGTGGAAAAGGCCCGGCAAAGGCTTCCAAGGAAGCCGGGCGCCGACGCGCGGTCAAACAGGAAGCCGGTCTCGCCGTCCACGATCGTCTCGGCGAGCCCGCCGGTGCGATGGCCGATCGGCAGCGAGCCGAAGCGCTGGGCGTACATCTGGCTCAGCCCGCAGGGTTCGAAGCGCGACGGCATCAGGGTAAAGTCGCTGCCGGCGAATATCTTTCGTGCCTCGGCGTCGTCGAAGCCGATCTTCACGCCGATCGAGCGCGGCGCGCGCACCTGCGCCTGCAGCAGCGCCTCCTCGAATTGCGGTTCGCCCTTGCCTGTCACGACAATCTGGCCGCCGGCGTCGATGATCGCTTGCGCACTCTCGATGACGAGGTCGACGCCCTTCTGGTGCACCAGACGCGCCACGAGCGCGAACAGGGGACCTCTCGAGACCGCCAGCCCGAACTGTTCCCTGACATCGTCGGCGTTCAATGATCGTTCGGCCCAGTCACCGGCGCCGAACGGCTGGAACAGCGAGGAGCAGGTGCGCGGATCCCAGCTCTCGTCGATTCCGTTTAAAATGCCCGAAAGCTGGTTGCGATCGGCCCGTTGCCGCAACAGCCCTTCGAGACCGCAGCCGAACTCGGCCGTGGTGATCTCGCGGGCATAGGTCTGACTGACGGTCGTCAGGTGGGAAGCGTAGACCAGGCCGGCCTTGATGAAGGACAGGCGATTGTAGAATTCCACGCCGTCGATATTGAAGCTCGCCTCGGGAATCCCCAGCGGCGCGAGCGAGCTGCGGTCGAAGACGCCTTGATAGGCCAGATTGTGGATCGTGAACACAGTCGGAATGTGCGCGTAGTGCCATTCCAGATAGCCGGGGATCAGTGCACATTGCCAGTCATTGGCATGGACGAGATCGGCGGCCCAATCCTTGTCGACCAATCCTCTCGCGACCTGCGCTGCGGCATAAGAGAAGGTTGCGAACCGGACATTGTTGTCGCCCCAATCAGCTCCGCGGCCATCGGCATAGGGCGTGCCGTCTCGTTCGTACAACGCCGGGCACCGGACGACGTAATAGGTCATGCCGTCGGCGGTATGCCCAAGATCGATGGCAAAGGCCGGAAGGGCCGCGAAAGGTTGGCATCGTCCGACGGTCGTAAGGTCTTGTAATCCGCGCAGGACGGCCGGGTAGCCGGGGATGATGACGCGGACGTCGGCAAAGTCGCGCAAGGCGCGCGGGAGAGCCGCCGAGACGGCGGCAAGTCCACCCACTTGAATGAAGTCTGATACTTCGGGCGTCGCGAAAAGGATCCGCATGCGTCACGCCGCCCGGCCCGAGGAACACCACTGGCCTCTGCCAACCATCTCTAGAATTCCAATTGCGCTTCCCCAACGGAGCGCAATTCCTGAATTCCGCGCCGCAACAAACGTTCCTAACTTTCGCCACCGAACAGACGTTTTTCGTCCTCGGTTCAAAAGTGCACACAGAGCGTGTGCGCGGGGTGCGGCGCTCGCCTGAGGAACGAATGCCTGCATCTCGGCTTCTCACGTCCTGAGCATGCTTAAGCGATCGTAAAATCGAGCCTCGCGAAGCGTGTCGTAACTTCCAGCCATGCACGCAAAGGCGGCCAGTTTTGAGTCACAGATTGGGAATGGCAGGGCAAGCGCGACACCACGGTCCTCAATGCCTCGACCGCGGGGTCTGCTTCAATCTCTGGGCGCCGACGGCGCAATCGGTCGAATTGCTCGAAGCCGGCCGGCCGGCACTTCGAACGACGCGCGACGAGGATGGCTGGTACCAATGGTTGAGCCCCACCGCGCGTGTCGGCACGCGCTATCAGTTCAGGATTAACGAAGATCTGGTCGTTCCCGACCCTGCCGCGTTCTTCCAGCCGGACGACGTCGGGGCGCCGAGCGAGGTGGTGGACACTGCGGCGTTCCGGGACTCGGTGCTCTATCCCGGCCGCCCCTGGGCGGAGGCCGTGGTCTACGAGTTGCATGTCGGCACCTTCAGCGAGGAAGGCACCTATGCCGGTATCGAGAAGAAGCTGCCCTATCTGCGCGATCTCGGCATCACCGCGATCGAGCTGATGCCGCTCAATGACGTCCCCGGCCGGCACAATTGGGGCTATGACGGCGTGCTGCTGAACGCGCCGAATGCACGCTACGGCAGGCCGGAAGACCTCAAGCGGCTGTTACGCGCGGCGCATGCCCTCGACATCATGGTCTATCTCGACGTCGTCTATAACCATTTCGGGCCGCAGCTGAACTATCTGCACCTCTATGCAGAAAGCTTCTTCACCCCGCGCCATAGCACCGGCTGGGGGCCTTCGGTCAACCTCGAGGGACACGACGGCGCGTTCGTGCGCGAGTTCCTGATCGAGAACGCGCTGATGTGGCTGCGCGACTACGGGTTCGACGGCTTGCGGCTCGACGCCGTTCACGCGCTGAAGGACGATTCCGACCGCCATTTCCTGATCGAGCTTGCCGAGACGGTTCGCAGTCAGCTGCCGGGCCGGCGCGTGCATCTGATGCTGGAGAACGAGGCCAATCAGGCCCGCCTGCTCGACCGCGCTCAAGGGCGAACCCGGCTCTATGACGCGCAATGGGGCGATGATTTTCACAACGCGCTCCACGTCCTGCTGACGGGCGAGGACGAAGGCTATTATCGCGCCTTCGCAGACAGGCCGCTTGAACATCTCGCGCGAGCGCTCACCGAGGGCTTTGCCTACCAGGGCGAAGTCTTTCCGCTGCATGACGAACCGCGCGGCGAGCCGAGCGCGCATCTGCCGCCTGAGGCCACCATCTTCTTCGCCCAGAACCACGACCAGATCGGCAACCGCGCGCTCGGGGAGCGGCTTTCCGCGCTGGTCGGTCCGGAGAAGCTGGATCAGGCCATGGCACTGGTTCTCTTGAACCCGCATATTCCGATGTTGTTCATGGGTGAGGAAGCCGCGGCCGAGACGCCATTCCTGTTCTTCGCGGACTGGTCCGGCGAAGCTGCCGAGCTGACGCGGGAAGGGCGGCGCAAGGAGTTCGCGCACTTCAAGGCATTCTCGACGCCCGACATGCGCGCCAGAATTCCGGATCCGTGCGATGAAAAAACCTTCGAGGCATCGAAGCTCGATTGGACGGACATCGATCGCTCTCCCGCCACCGCCAGGTTTCGCGGTCTGACGACCCAATTGCTGAAGATACGGCGCGAGAAGATCGTGCCGCTGATCAAACGGGGTTTCGTGTCGGCTCATTGCAAGTTGCTGGGGGAGGACCAGCGCAAGGGCGGCCTGGATGCCCGTTGGCGGACGGAGGAGGGGGACATCTTGCAGATTGTCGCCAATTTCGCCGACCGCGAACTGCCCATGCCGGCGCTGGTCGCGGGCGAGAGCCTGTGGCGATTGGGCGCGGCCGACGCGCCAGCCCTGTTGCCGAACGACATCATCGTGCGGCTTGGCCAGGAAGCGTGATGGAACGGCGAGGAACGCTTCCGAAAGCTTTCCGTTAGCGGAGCAAATCCCTGGAGCCGCTCCATGACCGACTATCCAAAACCGCCTTATCCTCCGCAACAGCAACCGATGCCCGGTTCGACTCGCGCGATGAATCCGCGACCGGATCACGGCGAGGAGACTTACAAGGGCGCCGGGCGCCTGGCCGGAAAGAAGGCAATCATCACCGGAGGCGACAGTGGCATCGGCCGCGCGGTCGCGATCGCCTATGCCCGGGAAGGCGCGGACATCGTCATCGCCTATTTGAACGAGGACGAGGATGCCGCCGAGGTGAAGGCGCTGGTGGAGCGCGAAGGACGCAAGGTCGTCCTGATCCCCGGCGACATCCGCAATCCCGATCATTGCCGCGCGATCATCTCCCGCACCGTCGAGGCGTTCGACGCAATAGACATCCTCGTCAACAACGCGGCCCATCAGGACACGTTCAAGGAGATCGGTGATATCAGCGACGAGGAATGGCAGCGGACGTTCGAGACCAACATCCATGCCATGTTCTATCTCAGCAAGGCTGCGGTGCCCCACATGCGCCCGGGAGCGGCGATCATCAATACCGCGTCGGTAAACTCCGACATGCCGAATCCGACCCTGCTGGCCTATGCCACGACCAAGGGCGCCATTCAAAACTTTACCGGTGGGCTTGCCCAGATGCTGGCGGCAAAGGGCATTCGGGTCAATGCGGTCGCTCCGGGTCCGATCTGGACGCCGCTGATTCCATCGACGATGGCGGAGGACACCGTGAAGAATTTCGGCAAGCAGGTGCCGATGCAACGGGCCGGCCAGCCGGCCGAGCTCGCGACCGCCTATGTCATGCTCGCCGATCCGCTCTCAAGCTACACATCGGGAGCGACCCTTGCGGTCACCGGCGGCAAGCCGTTCATCTGACCGAACGTGCGACAAGAAAGTGGCAGCCCTGCGAGCAGGGCCGCCACGCCCAGTACGTCTCGATCAAGCGGCGCTGGACGCCTTGGCATTGACGCCCTTGCGAAGCGCCACCGTGTTCAGCTTGGTGTTGGCGGCCTTCTCTTCGTTCAGGTTCGTCGTGAGGAAGCGCACGATGTCGTCGTGTCCAAGCTCCTCTGCCCATGCGATCAGCGTGCCGTAGCGGCACATTTCATAATGCTCGACAGCCTGTGCGTTGGCCACGATCGCGGCGTCGAGCACGGCCTTGTCCTCGATCTCGCCCGCCGTCTCATCGGCCTCCTTGATGATGCCGTCGATGGCGGGGCAGTGTGTTCCGCTGGGCTCCTTGCCGAGCTTCGCGAACACCTTGCCGAGCCTGTCGACCTGCTTGTTGGTCTCTTCCAGATGAGCTTTCAGTCCGGTGACGAGGTCCCTGTTGGTCGCCTTGTCGATCATCTTCGGCAGCGACTTCAGGATCTGCTGTTCCGCGTAATAGATGTCCTGCAGCCCGTGCAGCAGCAGGTCTTCCATCGATTTGATGTCCTTAGTGAAGAATCCCATAAACGACGTCTCCTTTCACAATGATGGAACTGGAACGCCGCACAGCCGCAGCTGTTCCATTCCCGTGACCAGATCAGGAGAGCCGAATGAGCGATGGTGCGGATCATCTTGCGAGCCTGCTCGGACGGGCGGCGATGGACGTGTGGGGCGACATGCCGCGCGATATCCAGGAAGCGCTGTTCGAGACCGCCATGAAGGGACGGCCTGCGGAGCGGGAAGAGCTCGCGCGGCTGCTGCACGAGCGGCATCCCCGTACGCTTCATCCGGCACGGCCGGGCTGAGCCGCGGCAGGAACGATCCGGCAAGGAGCCGATTTGTAAAATGGGCGAGGCGCGGTGAATGGGATTCGACGAAGCCCGTGAGCCGTGGCTCCGCCCAGGATCATATCGGTGAGTCGAGCGGCGTGACTGAAACGATTATCGGAAAATGGTACGATCCGATCTCGCAGAGATGGATTGTGCCGCGCGAAGCGCCCCCGGTGGCGGGCTACTCGCAGTCCACCCCGGAGAAGGGGTTAGAGACCCGCGCATCGGGCGAGGCGCAGCGGATCTGGGACCTGCTGGTGGATTGCTGCGCGCGCGGGTGATTTCCGAGCCGCACTATCATTGGCTTCGGCAATTCACAGAGTGATGACATAGACCGCGAAGGCAATGATGAGCGCCAGGCTCACGACGGCGGTGCTGATCAATATCTTGCCCATGGCGCGTCCGTGCTGTCTCGCAGCGTCAATGAAACAGCCGTCCTGTTCGTTCCGGACCATCTGCTGAAGGCAGCTCCGACTGTTCACATGTGAACAAAGGGCGTCGGCACCAAATGGCTTGAACTATATCATTTGATACAGACATGGCTGCGCCCGCTCTTATCATTGGCAATCCAGAAGGGCACCGCATGGTGCCATGACATGGAGACCCGATCGTGCTCAGGCGGCGTCGCGTTCAGCAAACCACCACTCTTCAAGAGCGGCTTGCGGAGTTCACCAGGACTATCCGCGAAAGGGCCGAGTCGTTGCCCGACGGTAAGGAGAGGGATGATCTGATGAAACGGCTGAGAAGCGCCGACACGGCGTCAAACCTCGACCGTCAATTCGCCGGCAGGGATTGAGCTTACAAGGATTGAGCTGAAGGCGTCAGCTGCGGTACCAGCTCGCCAGATTCCAAGTCGTGACGTCCCATCCCGACATGTCGACCATGAGGTTGTTGACCCCTGCGTTGACGATGTTGCGGGATAGAAGCGGCAGGAACACGTTGGCCTCGCAAAAAGTTTCGTCGACCTTGATCAGCAACGCGGCGCGCTTGACGGGATCGAGCTCGTTCTGTGCAGCCTTGTAGGCCTTGTCGGCCTCGGGATCGGACCAGCGCGAGACGTTGCGGCCGAGCCATTTGTTGTCCTTGTTGGAAATTTCCCAAGAGACGCACTGGTTCAGGAAGCGCTCCGGGTCGGGCTGCGGTTGCGTGGTGTTGTACATCTCCATGTCGGCATAGAACTTCGAGTAGGTGTCGGGATTGCCGACGTCGGATGAGAAGAACACCGATGCCGTGACCGCCTTGATCTCGATCTCGATGCCGGCCTTCTGGCAGGCCTGCTTGATGATGGCCTGCGTCTTCTGACGCGGCGCATTGGTCGAGGTCTGAAAAACGAATTTGAGCTTCTTGCCGTCCTTCTCACGGAGGCCGTCCGCGCCCTTGGCCCATCCGGCTTCATCGAGGATCTTGTTGGCCTTGTTGACGTCGAACTCGTATTTCAGCTTGGGCGACTTGAACTGTTTGGGTGCGTTGACGAAGCTCGCGGTGGCGATGCCGCCGCGCCCGTAAATGAACTTCTGGATCGAGTCGCGGTCGATCAGCAGGTTAATCGCGCGGCGAACGGCAGAATCGGACAGCGTCGGGTGCTTGGTCTTGGGGCTGGAGCGCTCGCCGTCCACCTCGGTCCACGGGTCCGTCGTGTTGAGGATGATGAACTCGACGTTGCCGGAGGGCGTGACGTCGAGCTTGCCCTTGCCGCTGGCCTCCATGCGCTTGAGGACCTCCTCCTCCACCTGCATGTTCCAGGCATAATCGTATTCGCCGGTCTGCAGCACGGCGCGCGCCGCGGACACCGCATCGCCGCCGCCCTTGATTTCCAGCGTATCGAAATGCGGCTGGTTCTTGACGTGATAGTCGGGATTGCGTTCTGCCCGGATCAGGTCACCGGGCTTGAACTCGACGAATTTGTAGGGACCGGTGCCGACCGGCTTCAGATTACCGGGCGCTTCGCGCGACTTCGCGCCGACATAGTCGCCGAAATGATGTTTCGGCAGGATCGGACCGACCGAGCCGACGAAGGGATCGGCCCAGAACGGCGTCGGGGCCTTGAAGAGCACCTTGACGGTGTAGTCGTCGATCTTCTCGACCGTGATGTCCTTGTAAGAACCCGTGGTGTACGCCGCCGTGGCGAGATCCGAGGCGTATTGCCAGGTGAAAACGACGTCGTCGGCGGTGAAGGGCTTGCCGTCATGCCATCTCACGCCCTGCTTCAGTTTCCAGGTCACGCTCAGGCCGTCCGGCGAAAGGCCGCCGTTCTGCTTGGATGGGGCCTCGGCCGCGAGGCAGGGGACGAGGTTGCCCTCCTTGTCCCAGCCGGCGAGGGGCTCGAAGAAGACGCGCGAGGCGATCTGGTCCTTGGTGCCGAGCGCGAAATGCGGATTGAGCAGCGTCGGGGCCTGCCAGAGCAGGATCTTGAGCGGGCCGCCGCCGCCGGCCTTGGTCGGCTTGTAAGGCAGCGTGGCGTCCGCCATCGCCACGTCGTTCCAGACCAGGATCTGGCTGGCGACCGGCGCTGCGATCCCGATCGCAGCCATCGTCTGCATGAACGAGCGTCGCGACAGCTTGCCCTGCTTCACCTCAGCGATGGACTTGCGGATTTCGTTCTCGTTCATCGGATGATCCCCACTTCACGGACAAGTCGTCACCGGCCAAGGCCCATCATGTTTCATCAAGGGCGAGGCGGCAATGCCGACAGGGTGAGAAAACCATGCGGCGAAATGACGAACGTGCGGGGAGAGGTCTGAAGCCCGGATGGGGCCGAGCGCAAACCAGGATAAGTCCAGCCGCGGCAGGCGGCGCTCCGGATTGCGCTTCGCTCCAGCGGCGTGGGCCCAACGATCCGTGCCGTTTTGCCGTGATGCGCCTCATACTTGCGCAGGTGCATTCGTTCCCCCCATGCGCACGAACGGAGAAGCGTCGTCCGCTCCAGCAGGCCAATATGGATTTCAATTTCATTGATTTCGCGCTGCGCAGAAGCGAATACGGTTCCAATCATTGCCAAGCCATGGAGACCAAGATGTCGTTTCGCCTCCCCCTGATCCTTGCGACCGTGCTCGCCGCCTGGTCGGCCGCCGCTTCAGGCGAGACCATCAAGATCGGCGTGACGCCGGGGCCGCACGCCCAGATCTTCGAGGCCGTGAAGCCGATCGCCGCCAAGCAGGGTCTCGACATCCAGCTCATCGAATTCTCCGATTACGTCGTGCCGAACGCCGCGCTCGATGCCGGCGAGATCCAGGCCAATTCGTTCCAGAACCAGCCTTATCTGGACAACCAGAAGGCCGACCGTGGCTACAAGATCGAAGCCGCCGGCCTGACCGTGAATTTTCCGATCGGCGTCTATTCCAAGAAGCACAAGGCCTTCGCCGACATCCCCGAGGGCGGCAAGGTCTCGATCCCGAACGATCCGACCAATGGCGGCCGCGTGCTGCTGCTGCTGCGCGACAAGGGCGCGATCAAGCTGAAGGACGGCACGGGCTTCAAGCCGACGGTGCTTGATATCACCGAGAATCCCAAGAAGCTGAAGTTCATCGAAGTCGACGCAGCGCAGGCGCCGCGCGCGCTCGACGATGTCGACGCCGCGGCGATCAACACCAATTATGCAACCCAGGCGGGCCTCGATCCCGTCAAGGATCCGATCCTGCGCGAGGACCCGAAGGGTCCCTACGTCAATCTCATCGCCGTTCGCACGGTCGACAAGGACAAGCCCTGGGTCAAGATCCTGGTGGACAGCTACCACACCGCAGAGGTCAAGGAGTTCGTCCTGACCAAGTTCAAGGGCGCGGTACTGCCGAGCTGGTAGGCAGTCTGCCCAGCCAAAGTTCAGCTGAGGGCGATCCCGGCGGGCAGGCTTGCGTACGAGCCCTGCGCAATGCCCGCTTGTCTGGAGCTGCGGCAACCGACATCATCGGGGCCCATCCTCGTCCGACAGGGGTCGTATGAAACGCTTAGCAAACCTGAAACGCCTGGGGTTTTTCACGCGGCTTCTCGACGAGGCCCCGCCGGCCGACCGATATCGCTTCGCGGCCGAACAGATCGTGCGCGCCGAGAAGGCGGGCCTCGATTCCGCGTGGATCGCGCAGCACCATTTCCACGAGCGCGAGGGCGGTCTGCCGTCGCCCTTTACTTTCCTCGGTTACGTCGCTGCCCAAACCTCGCGCATCCGGCTCGGTACTGGCATCGTCACCTTGCCGCTGGAGAATGCGGTGAGGGTGGCGGAAGACGCCGCGGTGCTCGATCTGCTCTGCAACGGTCGCTTCGAGCTCGGTGTTGGCACCGGCGGCAATCCCTCGGCCTTTGCCGCGTTCGGCCTCGACGGCGCCCAGCGCAACGAGATCTTTGCGCGCAATCTCGAGGTCGTCCGCACCGCGCTGGTGGGCAAGCCGCTCGACGGTGGCGACACGCTCTATCCACAGCGGCCGCAACTGGACAACCGAATCTGGCAGGCGACGTTCTCCGTGGCGGGCGGCGCGCGTGCCGGCAAGGCAGGCGATGGCCTGTTGCTGTCGCGTACCCAGCCCCGGACCAAGGAGGCGCCGAAGGCAACGCTGGCCGAGATTCAGAATCCGGTGATCGATGCCTATCTCGAAGCGCTACCGCCGGGACGCGAGCCCCGCATCATGGCTTCGCGCACCATCTTCGTCGCCGACGACCGGACCGAGGCGATGCGCCTTGCCGATATCGGCCTGCGGCGCGCTCTGCCGCAATTCCTCAAGGGCGGCCACGCCAAGCCGGGCGAGACGCTGGAGGAGATGATCGCGGCGTTCGACACCCATGTTGGCGCGGCCGACGACGTCATCGCCTCGCTGCGCGCCGACGCCACCCTGGAGCGGGTGACCGATCTCGTCTTCCAGGCACATTCGGTCGATGCCCCGCATCCCCATATCCTGCGCTCGATCGAGCTGGTCGCGGAGAAGGTCGCGCCGGCGCTGGGCTGGGCGCGGACGGCGCCCGACGTGGCGCTGGCGGGTTAGTCGGAATGAACGCAATCGCGTTGCACGAGGCTGCAAGAGGCTGAATGATGGCTACGAAAGATATCATCGACACGCTCGCCGGGATCGAACCGGGTTCGGCTCTGGACGGCGTTCGCGCCAAGCGCGTGCAGGCGCGCGACAATGCGCAGAAGAGCTATCTCTCTCTGTTCGAGCCGATCGACGACAGTGACTTCTCGCTTGTCGAGCGTGCCGCAGTCGCGTTCTTCGTGATCGGCCTTCACCGCGAGCCGACTGTAGCTGCCTTCTATCGCGCGAAGTTAGCTGCGACCGCCGATGGCGCGCGCCTGGTCGAAGCGGTCGATGTCGAAATCGCGCGGGGCGAGACCTCGGGCCCCTACGGCGCCTTTCCGGCCGGACCGCTTTCGGTCGAGAACAAGGCCGGCCTGATCTACCGCGTCAGCGCGGAGCGCAAGGCCAGTCTCGGGGACCGGCTCGTTGCGGCGTTCGAGCATGCGCATCTGCTGGTGTTCCGCCCGCGCGATGCGGCCGCGGCCGACATGAGGGCGTTGCTCGCCGCTGGCTGGTCGAACACCGGCATCGTCACGTTCTCTCAGCTCGTTGCGTTCCTGTCGTTCCAGGTGCGCGTCGTCACCGGACTGCGCGTGCTGGGTGCCTCGCTCGGGCGCGCCGCGAACGCCGCGGCCGGCGCGTAAGGAGGCTGCATCATGAACGTTGCAAACGATGTCAATCCGCCCGTCGTCTTCACCCAGGATGAACTGGGCTGGGTGTCGTGGATCGATCCGCTGCCCGAGACTGAGCTGACCGAGCGGCATTTCGCCGGCCTCGTCGATCGCTCCCGTTCCAAGTCCGAGTATTTCCGCCTGCTGGTGCGCGATCCCGAGGTGCTGGAAGCCCGCACCAAGACCGACAAGGACATCTTCTACAACGTTGCCGACGGCCTGCCGCGCGCCGAGCGCGAACTCGCAGCGGCTGCGACCTCGCGCTACAACGGCTGCATCTACTGCGCCTCCGTGCACGCGCGTTTCGCCAGCACTTATTCCAAGCGCCGCGACGATGTGCAGCGGCTGCTCGACGAGGGCGTTGGCGCCGATCTCGGCGAGCGCTGGAATGCGGTCGTCAAGGCCTCGGTGGCGCTGGCCGCAACGCCGATCGCGTTCGGCCCCGACAATATTGATGAGCTGCGCCGCGCCGGTCTCGACGATGCGGAGATCGTCGACGTCATCAACGGCGCGTCGTTCTTCAACTGGGCGAACCGGCTGATGCTGTCGCTCGGCGAGCCCTCGAAATAGCCAATCTCACCGGCGTGGAAATTGCTGGTTGTTTCAACACCTGACAGGATGGAGCCGTCCATGAGCAACATCGATCGTCGTACCCTGGTCAAGGGCTCGCTTGCCGCCATGATGGCGGGAGCGGCCTTCTCGCGCGCCGCGCTTGCGCAATCGTCCGAACCCATTTTGCTGGGCGTCAGCGGTCCATTGACCGGCCCGAACGCGCAATATGGCACGCAGTGGAAGCAGGGCTTTGATCTCGCGCTCGACGAGATTCAGGCGGCGGGCGGCATCAACGGCCGCAAGCTCGCCTACAGCTTCGAGGACAGCCAGAGCGACCCGCGCCAGTCGGTGGCGATCGCCCAGAAGTTCGTCTCCGATCCCAGGATCGTCATGGAGCTCGGCGACTTCTCCAGTCCCGCCTCGATGGCGGCGTCGCCGATCTATCAGCGCGGCGGGCTGGTGCAGTTCGGCTTCACCAATTCGCATCCCGACTTCACCAAGGGCGGCGACTTCATGTGGAGCACCTCGGTCAGTCAGGCCGACGAGCAGCCGCTGCTGGCGGCCTATGCCGTCAAACGTCTCGGCTTGAAGAAGCTCGCTGTGCTGCACCTCAACACCGATTGGGGCCGTACCAGCCGTGACTATTTCGTCAAGGCCGCGAAAGAGCACGGCGCCGAAATCGCCGTCACCGAAGGCTACATCGCGGAGGAGCGCGACTTCCGCTCCACGCTGGTGCGGGTCCGCGACGCCAATCCGGACGGGTTGATCCTGATCTCCTATTATTCCGACGGTGCGCTGATCGCGCGCCAGGCGCGCCAGGTCGGGCTGAAGCAGGTGATCTGCGCCGCTAGCTCGGTCTACTCGCCGAAATTCCTGGAGCTCGGCGGCGATGCGGTCGAGGACGTCCATGTCGGAACGCGCTACTTCCCGGAAGACCCGCGCCTCGAGGTGCAGACGTTCATCGCGGGCTTCAAGAAGAAGTACAACGGGGTGGAGCCCGACGCGTTCAACGCCTACGCCTATGACGCGATGAACATGGCGGCCGCCGTCGTGAGGATCGGCGGCGCCGACCGGCGCGCGATCCGCGACGCCTTCACGAAAGTGAAGGACGTCTCGAGCGTGATCTTCGGCAAGGCGACGTTCGACGTCGAGAGCCGGCGCGTCAAGGGCGCCATGAACGCCGAGCTCGTCGTGCGCAAGGGCCAGTTCGCCCTCTGGGACGGCAAGCCGACCTGAGGGGATTTTCTGCGTGTCTTCCTGGCTCGACTACACGATCAACGGGCTGATCGTCGGTAACGTCTACGCCCTCGTTGCGGTCGGGCTCGCGCTGATCTTCGGCGTCAGCCGGCTGATCAACTTTGCGCAAGGCTCGATCTATCTCGTTGGCGCCTATATCGGCTGGGTCGCGGTGGTGCAGCTGCATACGCCGCTCCCGCTCACCATCATCGTGGTCGCGGTGGCGGCGGCGCTGGTGGGCTTGATCATCGAGCGGTTTGGGCTGCGTCCGCTGCAAAACTCGGTGCGCATCGCGCCGTTGCTGGCGACCATAGGCATCAGCTTCGTGCTCGATCAGCTCGTGATGCTGACCTTCTCGCCCAATCCGCGCGCGCTGCCGAGCCAGTTGCCGGATATCCGCTTCCAGATCGGCGGCGGCACGATCGGACCGCTCGATCTCCTCATCGCCGGCGTCGGCCTCACCAGCGCGTTGCTGCTGTTCGTGTTCCTGCGCTACAGCAAGCTCGGCTGGGCCGTGCGTGCCACCGCGCAGGACCGCGACGCCGCGATGCAGATGGGCGTCGACGTCAATCGCGTCAATCAGGCCGTGTTCGGCATTGCGGCCGCGCTCGGCGGCGTTTCCGGCCTGCTGGTCGGCATGTACTACAACCAGATCGACACCGCGATGAGCCTGCAGGCGACGCTCAAGGGCGTCGTCGCCGAAGTCGTTGGCGGCGCCGGCAACGTGCCGGGCGCGGTGATCGGCAGTCTGCTGCTCGGACTGGTCGAGAGCTATGGCGTCGCCGTGTTCGGCACCAGCTACCGCAATCTGTTCGCGTTCCTGCTGCTGGTCGTGGTGCTCGTGCTGCGCCCGAACGGCCTGTTCGCCAGCGCCCGGCAGGCGCCGCCCGAGCCGCTCACCGGCACTTTCATTGCGCCGAGCCGCCCGGTGCGCATTCCGCGCTGGGCTCTGCTGATCGCGACCGCCGTCTTTTCGATCCTGCCGCTGTTGCCGGTGTCGTTCTATGTGCTCCAGACCCTGATCAACGCCTGGCTGCTCGGCATGCTCGCGCTGAGCCTCACCCTGGTTGCAGGCACGATCGGTCAGGTCTCGCTGGGACACGCCGCGCTGCTCGCGATCGGGGCCTACACCTCCGCGCTGCTGTCGCTCACGTTCGCCGTGCCGGTCGGCCTTGCCATCATCGGTGGCGGCCTGATGAGTGCTGCGCTCGGCACGGCGCTGATCTCGCCGTCGTTCCGGCTGCGCGGACATTATGTGTCGATCGCGACGCTCGCGATCGGCGAGATCGTCTCGCTGGTGATCCTGAACTGGGAGAGCGTCACGCGCGGGCCCATCGGCATCTCCGGCATCCCGCCGCTGTCGCTGTTTGGCTATGAGCTGGTCAGCCCGATTTCGATCTACTGGTTCAGCTTCATCGTGATGGTGGTGCTGGCGCTGCTGCAGGGACGCCTGCTCGGCTCCCACCTCGGCCGCAGCTTTCGCGCCATCCGCGACGACGACATCGCCTCGCGCGCCTATGGGCTCAGCCTGAATCGCTACAAATCGCTGGCCTTCATCTTCGGCGGCTTTGCCGCCGGAGTCAGTGGCGGCATCGCCGCGCATCTCTATTCTTACATCAACCACGAGACCTTCAACACGCAGCAATCCATTTTGGCGCTGACCGTGGTGATCCTCGGCGGCCTCGGCAATGTCGTCGGGGCCATCGTCGGAGCGGTTGCGCTGGTCGGGCTGCCGGAAGTGTTCCGGATCGCGGCGGAGTATCGCATCCTGATCTACGGCATCGTGCTGCTGCTGCTGGTGCGGTTCAGACCGCAAGGCTTGTTGGGGACGATGTGATGAGCACGACCATGCTGTCCCTGCGCGGGCTGACGCGGCGTTTCGGCGGCCTCACCGCCGCCGATGCCATCGATCTCGATCTCGCCAAAGGCGAGCTGATCAGCATCATCGGCCCGAACGGGGCCGGCAAGACGACGTTGTTCAATCTCGTGACCGGGCTTGACCGGCCGGACGCCGGGACGGTTCGCTTCGAGGGACTGGACATCACGGGTCTCTCGCCGGAGCGGCTCGCCGCCGCAGGCATCGCGCGCACGTTCCAGCTCGGCCGCGTCTTCGGCAATCTCAGCGTGATGGATAACGTGTTGATCGGTGCCCACACGCGGCTGCGTGCGGTCAAGCCGGCCGTGCCGGTGATCGGGCCATTGCTGGAATTGGGGTTGGCGTTGCTGCGCCCCGCCAGCGTCAAGGCCGAGGAGGAGCGCTTGCGCGAAGAGGTGAAGGTCATTCTCGCGCGCTTCGGCGAACGGCTGCTGCCGCGCATCGACCAGCCGGCCTACAGCCTCTCCTACGCCAATCGCCGCCGCGTCGAGATCGCGCGGGCGCTCGCGCTGAAGCCGCGTCTGCTGCTGCTGGACGAGCCGACCGCCGGCATGAACCCGACCGAGACCACGGAGATGCAGGGGCTCGTCGCCGAGCTGAAGGCCGAAGGCCTGACGATCTTGCTGATCGAGCACAAGCTCGAAATGGTGATGCGCCTCTCCGACCGCGTCATCGTCATGGACGAGGGCAAGAAGATCGCGGAAGGCCCGGGTGAACAGGTGCGCGGCGATCCCAAGGTGATCGAGGCCTATCTCGGCCACGGCCTGACGACGAAGCAGGAGAGCGCGGCATGACGAACTCGCCTCGCGATGCGCTGCTCGCGCTCACGGACGTCAATACCTTCTACGGCCAGGCCCAGGTGCATTTCGACCTGTCGATATCAGTGCCGCGCGACCACATCGTCTGCCTGCTCGGCGGCAACGCCAGCGGTAAGTCGACGACGATGAAGATCATTTTGGGCCTGGTGAAGCCACGCTCGGGCGAGGTGACTTTCGACGGGACCTCGCTGCTCGGACTGACCACGCCGCAGATCGTCCGCCGCGGCATCGCCTCGGTGCCGGAGGCGCGGCGGCTGTTCGCCGACATGAGCGTGCGCGAGAACATCCTGATGGGCGCCTTCGTGCGCGACGACCGTGAGGCGATCGCGCAGGATCTCGACAAGATGCTCACGCTGTTCCCGAAGCTCGGCCAGCGGCTGTCGCAGCGCGCCGGCTCGCTCTCGGGCGGCGAGCAGCAGATGGTCGCGATGGCGCGCGCGCTGATGAGCCGTCCCAGGATGATCGTGATGGACGAGCCGACCATGGGCCTGTCGCCGCTTTATGTGGACCGCGTGCTGGAGCTGATCCGCACCATCAACCAGGAGGGCGTCTCGGTCTTCATGGTCGAGCAGAACGCCAGCCTCGCGCTCGAGATCGCGCACGAGGCCTATGTGCTCCAGACCGGTAAGATCGTTCTCTCCGGCTCCGCCCGCGCGCTGAAGGACGATCCGCGCATCCGCGACGCTTATCTCGGCGGCTCCGAGGCGGCATAGCGCCATCATGGCCTGCATGGTTCGAGACGCCCGCTTGCGCGGGCTCCTCACCATGAGGATTGGGCATCTCGCCGCGAAACAAGACCTCATGGTGAGGAGCCCGCGCAGCGGGCGTCTCGAAGGATGGCCGCAAGCACTGCTGCAGAACCGTGCCGCCCCCTCCGGGATTGCACTGGTCAGTATGACCATCTTATGAAAAGATCATACCGCTCGTGCGATGTGGCGTGCAGCAGACGGAATGATTGTCGTGACGAAATTATCTTTGCGGGCGGTCGAGCCCGGAATGGTGCTGCTGTTCGGCGGGCTGATCGCGGCCAACATCGGGGCCTGGGCGTGGGCGTTCGCGGCGTTCGGTGATCGGCCGACGGTGATGGCGACCGCGCTGCTCGCCTGGGTGTTCGGCCTGCGCCACGCCGTCGATGCCGACCACATCGCCGCCATCGACAATGTCGTGCGCAAACAGATGCAGGCCGGCGGCGCGCCGCGCAGCGTCGGCCTCTATTTCGCGCTCGGCCATTCCACAATCGTCGTGGTCGCGACCATGCTGCTCGCGCTCGGCGTCGTGAGCCTCGGTGGCGACAGCCTGCTCAAGGAGATCGGCGGCTTCATCGGCACCTCGGTGTCGGCGCTGTTCCTGCTGGTGATCGCGGCCATCAATCTCGTCATCTTCGCCGGCCTGTGGCGGACGTTTCGCGCGGCACGGGAGCAGGGGATTCACGACGCCGAGGGCCTCGATGCCCTGCTTGCCAATCGCGGCCTTCTGGCGCGGCTGCTCGGCCCGATGTTCCGCCTGGTGACAAAACCCTGGCACATGTATCCGCTCGGCTTTTTGTTCGGGCTTGGCTTCGACACCGCGACCGAAATCGGCCTGCTCAGCATCTCCGCCGGCGAAGCCGCGCGCGGCGCTTCGTTTGCCGATGTCCTGGTCTTCCCCGCGCTGTTCGCGTCGGGCATGGCGCTGGTCGATACCGCCGACTCGGCACTGATGGTGAGCGCCTATCGCTGGGCCTTTGTCGATCCGCTGCGAAAGCTCTGGTACAACCTCACGATCACAGGGGCTTCCGTGGCAGTGGCGCTGTTGATCGGCGGCATCGAGGCGCTCGGGCTGATCGCGGACCGGCTCGGCCTGACCGGCGGCGTGTGGGCATTGGTTGACGCGCTCAACGACTCGCTCGCCAATGTCGGCTTCGCCGTGGTCGCGCTGTTCGTGATCGCCTGGCTCGTGTCGGTCGTGCTCTATCGGCGCATGTTTGCACTTGAGCGGCGGCGCGCCGCGGATGCGCTTATCGGCGCCGAGGCCACCGAAGCGGCCTGATCGACAATCCGCTGGCTCAAGCCGACGCCGCGCTTGCGACCTGCTCCGCCGGCAGATCGTCGGCATTGGGATCGCCCGGCGCGGTGGCCCAGGCCAGCTCCACCAGCGTCACGAACCGGCGGCCGGCGCCGTCGAGCTGGCAGACGATCAGGCCCTGCTCTTCCATGTAGCCGAGCAGGCGCTGCGCCCGGCGCAGCGAATGCGAGCCGTAGGCGCGGGCGATCGCGGCGTCGCCTGGACACGGCCAGCCTTCTTTAGCCGCGCGCGCGATCATCATGAACACGCCCTGCATGTCGTCGGGCAGGATCGAGGCGCGAAGCGACACATCCTGCCAGGCGTCGTCCTCGGCATGCTCGGCGCCGAGCCCGGCGCGGGCGCGTGTCAGCATGCGGCGGAATTCGGTGAGGTCGGGCACCGCCGAGCCGAGGCCTTCGATGCGGCAGCGGACCACGAACTCCTGGTAGAGCACGCCGACCGCGCGGAAACCGGCATCGGGTGCGGCGAGCACGGCACGAAGGGTCCGATCCACGCGCTCGCGCCGGTCGGCGAGCTCCTCGGCACTGACCGGGACCTCGATCATGTCGGGGCCGATCTCCGGTGCCGCAGCCTTCGCGGCGCGGAGCTGCTCGAGCAGATCGGGCGCGGGCCGGCGCTGCGGTCGGCTGGCATCGGGGGGCGGCGCGGCCAGGATCACGGCGCGCATGTTCTCGAGTGCGGCTTCGGGCATCGGCATCAGCCGCGGCGTGGAATTGCGCGGCTGGGTTTCGGTCGCGCCGATGTTCAAACGCAGGGGGCGTCGCGACAGCGCGGGGCCGAGCGCCATGAATTGTCCGCGTTCGAGATCGCGAAAGGATTCGGCCTGCCGCCGCTCCATGCCGAGCAGGTCGGCGGCGCGCGCCATGTCGATGTCGAGGAAGGTGCGGCCCATCAGGAAGTTCGACGCTTCGGCCGCGACGTTCTTGGCGAGCTTTGCCAGCCGCTGGGTCGCGATGATCCCGGCAAGCCCGCGCTTGCGGCCGCGGCACATCAGGTTGGTCATCGCGCCGAGCGAAAGCTTTCGCGCTTCGTCAGAGACTTCGCCCGCGACCGCAGGCGCAAACAGCTGCGCCTCGTCGACGACCACCAGCATCGGGTACCAATGGTCGCGCCCGACGTCGAAGAGTCCGCCAAGGAAGGCCGCGGCGCGGCGCATCTGGTTCTCGGCGTCGAGCCCTTCGAGATTGAGCACGGTGGAGACGCGATGCAGCCGCGCGCGCTCGCCGGCGACCTGAAGGCCGCGTTCGGTGTGATCCTCGGCCTCGATCACGAGATGGCCGAAATGTTCCGCCAGCGAGACGAAATCGCCTTCGGGATCGATGATGGCCTGCTGCACCCAGGGCGCGCTCTGCTCCAGCAACCGCCGCAGCAGATGTGATTTTCCGGAGCCCGAATTGCCCTGCACCAGGAGGCGGGTCGCCAGCAGTTCCTCGAGGTCCATGGCCGCCGCGGCGCCCGCCGTGGTCTGCCCCATCTCGATCGCAACCGTCATGCCCGACTCAAGTCCCATCATTCGCGGACAGGGGCTTATCAACCCGGCCGCGGCGCGTCGAGCGCCACGGCGGAAATCATGGTCCGTTGCCCACGGCGGAGTTCAGGCGTGACGCGACAAACGTAGAAGTGCGGGCCGATAGGGGGCTTGTGGATCGTCGTCCTCATTCGAGGGAATGGCGCAGGAGCCGAATTCCTGTCTGATCCGCTCGATTTCGGCGATGCGCTCGTGCAGCCGCTGCAAATGCTCCGGGGATTTCGCCCGCCAGAATCGGAAGGTGTCGGCGGTGAGCGGCAGGAACGCGGTGCCGAACAGCGTCGGCTCGGGAACGACGGTGCGCCCGAGCAGCAGGAACCGGTCGGCGCCGGAGACGACGAGCGTCGCGTAGCCGCGATTTCCGATTCGCTTGATGCCGTTCAGCGACCATTCGGCGAGCTTGCTGAAATAGGGCTCCTCGCGCCAGCGGTCGGGGCAATGGTCATCGACCGTCACGTTCACGGCGTCCTGGCTGAAATGCACGATGATGCCCGACTTCGCCGGAAACCAGTCCTCGTCGAGATGGCCTTGCAGCCAGGCGCAGACGAATGAACGGCACATCTGGGGACGGCGCTCGTAGATGGTGCACCCGGTGCCTGTCTGCCAATGCTTGCACAGCTGGTTTACCGGCTTGTCGACGCCGGCCACCTCGAGGATGTCGCAGCAGGCATTGCACGAGCCGCATTGCCGGGTGGGCGGCGGCGCAGTTCGACCGGCTGCCCTGAACCCCTGGCTATCGCGAACGAGCAGCCGCTGTTTCTCGAGTGCGTTCAATGCGCGCTCGATCTTGAGGCGGGACAAGCCGGTCGCGTCAATGACGCCCTTTATCGTCGTTGCGCCGGCTTCCACGGCGCGAACGACCTGCAACGTCGCGTGATCCATCTTCGACTACTTGTTCTTCTGCCTTCCATCTGACGATTGCGCGCCGGTCGGGAACCTGCGGAACCGCCTGCCGGCCCGTCGCGCGGCGGATAATTCGGCAACTCGCATGGCTAGAACTCGCATGGATGCGATGTTTGCGCAAATCGGTGGCGTCCCGGGGACGGTCCGAATTGCGCCTGATCGCGATCGATGTGGCAATTCCGGGCAGCAAGGCCTGCCGCGCCGATGGTGTTACAGCGCGCCCGATCCGCCCTGCACGATCTTCTCGTTGAGCTTCAGGTCCACGGTCTCGACCGTGCGGTCGATCTCTGCATTGGGCGCGCCGAGCTGATGCGAGATCAGCTTGACCAGCAGATCGACGCGCTCGATGAAGGGCGCGCCGCCGGCCACCGCGCGTGCGGCCGATGACGGCTTCAGCAGGCTCTCGGCGGCCTTGGCATATTTCGCGAACGGCACCTGATCCTGCGGATCGGCGCCCAGACGCCGGGCGATGGCGTCGACATGCTCGTAGATCGTCTGCGAGCGCGCGAGATCACCGTGCACGGCGTCGCGGATCGACTGCGGCTCGTGTGGCGTGATGCAGCGGTAGTTGCCCGTCAGCAGCATCGACCATTTCGCCAGCGGCACGAACAGAGAATCGAACACTTTCAGCTTCACCGGCACGTCGTGGCCGTCGAGGGTCACCGCATCGATGTCGGCTTCGAGCTCGCGCAGCACCTTGTTGTGCTTCTCGTCGGCGAACACGGATGCTTTGAAATTTGTGGGCAGACCGACGTGAAGCACGTTCGCAGCCTCTTCCGGCGGACGGAACGCCTGCGGGTCGGGCGAGCACAGGGTTACGAGCCCCGGGTCGAAGCGCTCCCACACCTGCGCGTTGGTGTAGGCCTCCTCGAGATCCATGTCTGCGAGCGAGGGAATCCGTTTCAGATAGGGCAGCGGCGGCATGTTCATGATCGACAGGCACGGCAGCTTCGCCGCGGCGATCCTGACCATGAGAACGCGCACCGTGTGGTTGGTGTATTGCGGCTCCTGCATCGCAAGGCCGACCATGTCGTAGCGCGACAAGTCCACATTGGCGGGTGTCACGGCGTCGAGCTTGCCGGGCAGGTCGCGCGAGAAGATGGCGCGGTGAACCGCCTCGTCACGCAACTTGATGCGCACCTCGGTCCCCTCGCGGTTGATCAGCTCCGCGGTCTTGGCGCGGCAGACCAAGGTCACGTTGTGTCCCGCCATCAGCAGCTTCGTGCCCAGCAGGGAGCCGTAGGAAGCCCCGAGAATCAGGATGTTACGCGCCATGCCTCGTCCCTTTGCCAATTTGTGATTTTTGAGCCCCGACCGTCATCCGCGGCCGGGTTTGGCGGGCATGTAAGGCAAAGTGCGTGAGGATGGCAACTGGGATAATGGATACAAGGGCCGGGCGAATATGACATGGCGGGATCGGGCGGAGTGCATCCGGGGCTGCTCGGCCCAGCGTTCGGTACCTTCCCGGATTACGCTTGCACTCCATCCGGGCTACGGGACCTCCTCTGTGTCGCCCTCTGTCAATCTATCTTCGCGAAAATATTCCACTTTACCGAAATTCGGAATTGGCGTATGTGTCGACCATCCCGGCTCATTCTTGAGGGGCGATCTTGTGGTCGTCATGTTCGCGAGCCGGGCTTGCGGTGGACGCGGCAGCGTTCGGGTACGAGAGGCTAAGGGCAGGGCGGATTGCTCTCCGTGAGCCCAAGGCTTCGTTCCGACGAGCGGCGCTGCTAGGCTTCGTCTCGTCTGTAAGTTTCCGGCTCCGTCGACAGGGCTGGGAAAACTGCGGCGAAATGGCGGGCCGTGCGTACGGCAAAACCGTGTGGTCCTGGCCGTCGTTGCTACGGTCAAGCTCTTGCGGATGCGGCATTCGCGTCAACCGGCGCGGTGCCGGCGACTTCTGTGAGGGCGAGGGAGGCCAAAGAGAACTCGGCTCCCGGGAGAGCACGGCATAAGCCGTCCAACCATCGCGCAGGGAAGGCCGAGTGATTGGCTACACCTGTATGCTGCTGTGCGGTTTCCTTGCGCTACATCTTCGCGCAGCGGACCGCGGGTGCCAGCCGGCACCCGGCCTTCCCTGCGCCCTCTTGGACAAGAGGGTGGAGTGACGAAGCAAAACTCGGGCGAATCGCGCCGCGAGGATGCGAAGCTGTGTCTGCAATTCAAAATGCGAGCTGGAAGAGTGGCGCTACCGCCTCATACTCCGTCATTGCGAGCGCAGCGAAGCAATCCAGTCTGTCGCCGCATTACGCCATGTCGCCGCTGGGTCGCAGCTCTGCGCAGCAACGCTCGCGTGCCTCACCCCTGGTTCGCCATGCGCGCGCGGTCGAGATGCTCCTCGATCTTGGGGCGGTCGCGGGTGCGCTCGAAACTGGTGCAGAGCAGTTCGGTCTCCTCGAGCGAGACCGGGGCGCGATACAAACGGCACATGAATTCCGCCGTTGCGCGTCCCTTGCCGGTACCCGGCCCGCGTTCGGCAAGAAACATGCAGTCCCGGCAGACGCTGGCATCGAGCCGCTGATGTGCTGCGTCGAGGTGATTGAGGATGTCGCGCAGCGAATCGCGCAGCCTGACGCACTCGTCGGGTCCGAGCGCCGTGACCGCGTTCAGCACGTGATTGATCGGATCGTGCTGGCTCAGGCACTTCTCGCCCTGTGCGGTGACGTGCAGCACGACAGAACGCTTGTCTTCGTGCGACGGTTTTCGCACCAGGAAGCTCTTGCTCTCCAGCGTCTTCACGATCTGCGATGCAGTTGCCCTGGTTGCGCCGATGAAGCCGGCGAGCGCGGACGGCGTGCGCGAAAACCTGTTGGCGCGGCCGAGAAAGCGCAGCGCCATCCATTCCCGATCGCGCAACCCATGCTGATCTCCTTCGAAATACCAAGCCCTCGCTGCCTGAACCAGCAGCTCCACGGCTTCTCTTGCCAATGGCATGAATTCCTACCTTGCCCCGGGGGGCACGTTTGCGGCGCCCGCGAGCCGCCTTCCGCCGTCGCGAATGAGCCGTTTGCGAGAAGCCGTACTACCGGCAATGTTCGACACATGCACAGTGCTCTTCTCTCGCGTGAAAGCACGGACTGTGCGGCCCCCGACCTGGACCAATGGGCACTGCAAGCTATGGCACGGTAAGCGGTGTTGCTGATGGTATGCCATTCGCGGCGTTGTCGTACGGGAGCCCGAATAGCCGTCGCCAGCAGACGATGGATCGGAGTAGTTCAACCGAAGCCCCTAAGGTTCAAGTCACACGCAGACGTTTCTTATCTTCCGACGAAACGATGAATGACCTTCTCAACAAAATCAAGTAGAGACCATCTCGCAGACAGGATGTCGTCGCAGGCGAATGTAACGTTCAAGACAATCTCGCTCTTCGGGACACATGATGGTGAACGCAATACGCTGTCCCACGAGCAACATGCACGCAACTATGCGACGGTTTTATTGCACGGCACGTTGTTGACTGTCGTTGATGCAAGTTGACCGAAGCTTGTGCATGACGACGATGTGCGTCGGCATGTCATCCACAACTTGTGCGTTCTGCCAAGAACTGTCCGAGGGAACTCACAGGAATTACACGCGGCGGTTGTCCGGGTCGGATCGAGAAGTCGCCGGTTCAGTCGCATTCGGCGCGGCTGCGCGATTTCCCTCACCCGAACGGTGGAGCCGATCACGGCTGAAACCGGAGACGGGCGTGCATGTGCATGCGCTGGAAGCGTGGCGGCATGCGCAATCGCCTGTCGAAAACAACGAGCAAGGTGCGATCGCGGGGCGCCTCGCGCCCCGACTCAAGCTGAGACTTGCTAGTCGCCCTTGAGCATGTCCCGCAGCTCGCGGAACGGATCGGCGCTTGGCGGAGCCGAAGCGTCCTGCCGCATCGCGCCATAGATTCTCGGGACCATGTCGACCGCCTGGTCGAGCCCCGAATCACGTCCCGCCTGGTATCCGCCCATCAGGCGAAGGTCGCGCGTGTCCTCGTATTTGGCGATCATGGCGCGCAGCTTGCTCACCAATTCGCGCTCTTCGGGGTCCCAGACGTTATGGGCGAGACGGGAGACCGAACCCAGAACGTCCACCGCCGGGTAACGTGCCTGGTCGGCGATGTGCCTGGAGAGCACGATGTGCCCATCGAGTGTGCTGCGGATGGTATCGGCGATCGGCTCGTTGTGATCGTCGCCGTCCACCAGCACGGAGAAAATCCCGGTGATCGTGCCGGACCCCTCCTCGCCGGGTCCGGCGCGCTCCAGAAGGCGCGGCAGATCGGTGAAGACGGTGGGTGCGTAGCCGCGCGCGACTGCGGGCTCACCTGCGGCGAGCGCGACTTCACGGGCGGCGTGGGCGAACCGGGTGATCGAATCGACCATGAGCAAGACCGATTCGCCCCGGTCTCGGAAATATTCGGCGACCGCCATGGCCGTCTTCGGCGCCAGTCGCCGCATCATCGGGCTCTCGTCGCCCGTCGACACGATCGTGACGGCGCGGTGACGGTCGGCGCCCAGCACGTCCTCGATGAACTCGCGCACCTCGCGGCCGCGCTCGCCCACCAGGGCCAGCACGACGGTGTCAAAACCCTGGCTGCGGGCGAGCATCGCAAGCAGCGTCGATTTACCGACACCGGAGCCGGCAAAGATGCCGACGCGCTGGCCGGCGCAGATCGGAGCGAACAGATCGATGACGCGTACGCCGGTGCGCAGCGGCTTGTGGACCCGCGCGCGCTTCATGGCCGAAGGCGCCTCCGCCTCGGCCGAGACCGGACGCGACCCGGGGGTGAGAGGGCCCTGTCCGTCCAGCGGCGCCCCGAGCGCGTTGATGACGCGGCCCTTCCAGCTCGGATCGGGTGCGAAGGACAAAGGAGGCATCCGGTAGGCGACCGAGCCGAGGCCGCCGGCGAACTGCCGGTCGAACGGCTTGGCGATGATGCCCTCGCTGTCGATCCGCACCACCTCGCCGAGCTGGGGCTTGCCGCCGGAGTTGACGCCGATCAGTTCGCCGAGCCTGACGAAGCGCGACAGGCCGGAGACACGGAAATGCGTCGACGCGATCTCGGAGATCGCGCCGCTGACGCTTGCCAGGGGAGTGCTCTGCTGAAGCTCCAGCAGCGCCCACTCAAGTTGCCGAAGAGCGTTCAAGGAAACCGTCCAACCTCATTGCGCGCGGGGCGCAGTCTATTTGCCGGGTTCGCCCAGCGTCCGGATTGCGTTCTGGAGCGAGCTCTCAGTGCCCTCGATCATTGAATTGGTGCCGTCGAAGGCGCGCGAGGCCGCGATCAGCTTCGTCAATTCCATCATCGGATTGGCGCCCGAGCCCTCGACATAGCCCTGCTTGAAGCCGTCGCGGGAGAAGTCGGCGATGGCGGTCGCAGGCCGGTTGGGCGTGACGCCCGAATTGCCGTAGCGGTCGAGATTGGCGTCGGCGGGAATGTTGAACAGGCCGATGGTGCCGATCTCGTTGTTGTCCTGGGTGATCGCGCCGCTGCGCGCGATCGAGACCGGTCCGCCGTTCGGATCGAGGGTGATTTGCGCGCCACCGGAATCGATGACGGGGAAGCCGGAGACGGTCTGAAGGTCGCCGTTGGCGGCGATCTGGAGTCGACCGTCGCGCGTATAGACCGTGCCGTTCGGACCGGCGAAGGCGATCCAGCCCTGTCCGACCACGGCGACATCGAGTGGGTTGCCGCTCTCGGTGATGCTGCCCATCTCGCGCGAAATGATGTTGTCGCCGGGCGAGGAGAAGGCGACCGGGTTCGCGCCCGCCTTGGACAACACCGTCTCGAACTTCACCACGTCGGTGCGGAACGCCGCCGTGTTGACGTTGGCGACGTTGTTGGCGATCGTCTGGAGGCGCTTTTCGAGGGCGACCTGCGCCGACAATCCTACATAGAGGGCCGATTGCATGACTTACCTGTTGAACTTGATGTTCTGAAGTGTCGTGAGCACGTTGGTATCCATGCCAATCGACGTCGTGGCGCCGCCGATCAGGACCAGCGCCGGGTTGGTCGAGGTGTCGCTCTGGGCCCGGGTCGCATCCCACATCACCGCGAAGCGCTGCACGAATTTGGTGACCTTGGCCGGATCCTGGAAATCGGTGAGCTTGATCTTGCTCGTGATCATCTTGGCCTGGGCATCGATATCAGCCGAGCTGATCGTCGACGGCAGGCCGAGCGCCGTCTGGACCACTTGCGTCATCGCCTTGTCCGCGAGGATCTGGTAGGAATTGGTGATCGTGGAAGCCTTGCGCGTGAAATAGAGCGCCAGCCGCAGGCCCTCGTTCTGGTCGCCGGCCTTCTCCTCCATCGTCTGCGTGACGTATTGTGTCGCCGTGCCGGTCGTGGCCGCGGCGGTTTGGGTCGCCTTGTCGCCGAGGGCGGCGAAATTGAAAGCGGCGGCGAATTGCCGGTAGCGGATGTCGGTCAGCTTGTTGGCGAAGGTCTTGTTGTCGGCGATACCCTCGGTCAGCACCTTGCGCATGAACGCCTTGGCGTAGGTCATGTCGCTGAGGCCATATGCCTTCATCGCGTAGGAATAGAGGCGATAGTCCTTCAGGAAGTCGTCGATGGTCTTCACGTTGCCGATGTGGCTGAGGAAGTAATCGGTGTCGCGGCTGACGTCCGGCTGCGTCGCGACCTGTGTCAGCGACTTGCCCATCTCCTTGGTCAGTCTGGTGTAGTCCGCGATGGTGGATAGCATGACCCGCGCCCCTCTGGCCGCTTTCGCGACGTCGTCGCAAGCTGCCGTGAATCGCTTGCGCGAGGCTGGCGAGGGCGAAGCCAGCCTCGCGCAAGGCTCGCCGACTAGATATTCCCGATGGGATCGGTGATGGAGCGGCGCGTTGGGCAGTTTCGTGGGGATCGTCATCACGGTAGCGGCGCTGCTGGGCGGATTTGCCGCCATGGGCGGGCATCTGGGCGTGCTGATGCAGCCTTGGGAGTTCGTGATCATCATGGGCACCGCGGCCGGCACCTTCATCATGGCCAATCCCTGGAAGACGGTCGCGGATACCGGGCTTGCCTGCGTGCAGGCAGTGACGGGGGCAGTGCCCGGTCAACGCTACTATCTCGATCTGCTCGGCGCGCTGCACGCGCTGATGCGGGAGCTGCGGGGCAAGGGCCGCAACGAGGTCGAGGCGCATATCGACGATCCCGCGTCCTCCGAGATCTTCAAGGCGTTCCCGAGCGTGCTCGGAGATCCGTCGCTGCTCCAGTTCATCTGCGACTACGTCCGTCTCATCATCATGGGTAACGCGCGAACGCATGAGATCGAAGCGCTGATGGACGAGGAGATCCACACCATCGTGAAGAGCAAGCTGGCGCCCTACCATGCGCTGGTGGTGGTCTCGGAAGCGCTGCCCGCGCTCGGCATCGTCGCCGCGGTGCTCGGCGTCATCAAGGCCATGGGTGCGCTCGACCAGTCGCCGAAGCTGCTGGGCGGCTTCATCGGCGCCGCCCTCGTCGGCACCTTCGCCGGCATTTTCCTGTCCTACGGCATCATTTCGCCCTTCGCGATGAAGGTGAAGATGACGCGCGAAAAGCGTTGCCGGCCCTACATCATCGTCAAGCAGACGCTGCTGGCGTTCATGAACGGCGCCATGCCGCAGATCGCCGTCGAGCACGGCCGCAAGATGATCGCGAGCCCCGAGCGACCCTCGATCGACGTCGTCGAGAACGAGACGATCGCGGGACCCAAGGCGGTCGTGACCGAGGTTGAACCGAAGGCTGCGCGCGCATCATGATGGAAGCCCTCGACGTCGATCAGCGCAAGCCGCTGCCGAACTATCTGCTGGACGCCGCCGGCATCTCGATCGAGCGCATGCCGATGCTCAATGTGATCTTCGATCGCATGGCGGCGTCGTGCACGGACAGCCTGCAGCCGATGGCTGGAACGCCATGCTATTTCTCGGTCAACGGCATCACCAACGACCGTGTCGGCGACATCATCAAGGACTACGAGGCCAATGCGGTTGCGGCCGTGCTCTATGCCGAGCAGTGGGACTCCCGCATCATCATCATGCTCGACCGCGACTTCGTGTTCACGATGGTCGAGGCGATGTTCGGCTCCGACGGCGCCGAACCGCCGCTCGACGTCGAGCGCAGCTTCTCGAACATCGAGATCCGCCTGGTCCAGGCGCTGTTCGAGCGGTTCGCCAAGGCGCTGCAATCCGCTTTCGCCGGCACCTCCAACGTCACTTTCCGCGTCGAGCGGGTCGAGACCGCCATGGCATCGCTGGCGATCGGGCGGAGCGGCAACATGTCGATCTGCGCGAACATCATGCTGCAGGCACTCTACCGCGGCGGCCAGATGTTCCTCATCATTCCGCACTCCGCGCTCAACCCGCTCAGGCAGAAGCTCGCGACCGTGGTCGTGAGCGATGGCCGCGCGGCCGATCCGCGCTGGCGCGAGCAGATGGAGACGGAGGTTCACCGCACCGAGGTGACGCTGAGCGCCGTGCTGGACGAAAAGATGATTTCGCTCGGCGACGTCGTGAAGTTCCAGGTCGGCCAGGTGCTCGAGCTCGAAGCCACGCCACGCACGCTGGCTCGACTCGAGAGCAACAACCAGGTGCTGTTCTGGTGTCAGATCGGCCAGCTTGACGGCTATTACGCCATGCAGGTGGCAGATCCCGTCGATCAGAAACGGGAGTTCGTCGATGATATCCTATCTCGTTGATGCCGTGCTGCTGATCGCGCTCGCCTTCACCAGCATGCGGGTGACCCGGATGCATCGCGAGCTGGCGCGGTTGCGCAGCTACCAGGGCGAGTTCTCGATCATCGTCCAGGAGACGGCGGGCGCCTTCGACACGGTCATCACCGCAGCGCATGATTCCACCGCAAATCTCGGGCGGCTCGCCAACGTGCTGAGCACGAAGATCGATCAGGCCCACGAGGCGATCGCGGCGCTCGATGCGAGGAGCGGGCTCGCATCCGCAGCGAGCGCGGGCGGCGCCGACGTGAACAAGCATTGAAGCCGAAGCCGGCGGAATAAATACGATCGGAACGTCGCGGCGCTCCGGGAGCGGAAATACCAAGAGGCGATACCAGATGGCGCAATCCTTCGACTATGAGTCAGCATCGGCGGCCGACGAGGGGCATACCGAAACATCTCCGCTGGAGCGGTTGGCGGAGATCGCCGCGCGCACCGCGGAGGAGACCGGCAAGTTCGCCAATGTCGATGCCATCCTGCGCATTCCCGTGACCATGCAGGTGGTGCTGGGATCGGCGACCATTCCGGTGGCAAATTTGATGAAGCTCGGCCGCGGCGCGGTGGTTCCGCTCGACCACAGGGTCGGCGAACCCGTCGACGTCGTGGTCAACGGCCGCGTCGTCGCCCGCGGCGAGGTGGTCGTGGTCGAGGAAGACAATTCCCGCTTCGGCGTCTCGCTCACCGAGATTGTCGGCCCGTTGGGGCAGGGTGATACCTGACCATGGCGGCACAGGTCGGCATGGCTCCCATCAAGCAGCGAGGCGTTGCCACGCTGGGCGGGACAGAGAAGGTCGCGGCACTCCTGCTCGCCATGGGCCGGCAGGCGGCCGCGAGCGTACTCGCGCAGTTCGAGCCGCAGGATATCCGCACCGTTACAAAGGCCGCGGCCGAGCTGCGGCCGATCACGGCGCAGGAACTCGAAGCGATCGTCGAGGAGTTCGCCCAGCAATTCTCGATGGGCGCCAACATTCTCGGCACCCTCGGTGGCCTGGAAGCCGTGCTCGGCGACGTGCTTCCGGCCGACCAGGTCTCGGCCATCATGTCGGACCTGCTGGGCAATTCGAGCCGGTCCGTGTGGGACCGCGTCTCGTCGGTGTCGGAAAACTCGCTGGCAAGCTACCTGTCCAAGGAGCATCCGCAGACCGCGGCGCTCATCCTGTCCAAGGTCAAGCCGTCCTGCGCCGCCAAGGTCATGAGCCAGCTGCCGTCGAGCCTGCGCAACGAACTGATGCGGCGCGTGCTCAGCCTCAAGCCGATCGTCGACGACGCCATGAGGGTCCTCGAGAAGACGCTGCATGAGGATCTGACGCTGAACTTCGCCCGCAACCTCGGCGCGGACACCTATGCCCGCGTCGCCGACATCATCAACAAGATGGAGCGCGGACACATCGAGGACATGCTCAAGAGCCTGTCGGAGAAGCGGCCGAAGTCGGCCGAAGTGCTGAAGGAGCTGCTCTTCACCTTCGACGACGTCACCAACCTGACGCCGACGGCGCGCACCATGATCTTCGACCAGGTGCCGACCGATCGCATCGTCATCGCGCTGAAGGGCACCGACAAGCACTTCCGCGAGATGATCCTGTCCTCGGTCGCCTCGCGCGTCCGCCGGGTCGTCGAGCACGAACTCGCCATCGGCGAACCGTCGAACCAGCGCGACGTGCTGGAGGCGCGGCGCGTGATCACCGACCTCGCGCTCGACCTCGCGGAAAAGGGCGAAATCGAGCTCAACCCCGAGCAGGAGGATGAGCTGGTCTTCCGCTGACCGCTGAACGGGCATGGCAGAAACAACCGATCAGGAGAGCAAGACAGAAGAGCCGACCGAGAAGAAAGTCCGCGATGCGCTCGAACAGGGCAAAATCCCGGTCTCTCGGGAGGCTTCCATCTTCGCCTCGATGGCCGCGCTGATGGTGATCCAGGCGTTCCTGATCGGCCAGGGCGTTCAGCAATTGACGCCGATGCTGACGGGCTTTCTCGATGATCCCGACGGCTTCCCTCTCAGCACCGGGGCCGACGCCCAGAATCTCCTCATCGTGGTCGGGCTTCAGGCACTGCGCTTCCTGACGCCGCTGGTCGTCACCCTGGCGGCGTTCGGGCTCGCAGCCTCGCTATTGCAAAATGCTCCCAGCCTGGTGCTCCAGCGCATCACGCCGGACCTTTCGCGAATCTCTCCGCTCAGCGGCTGGAGCCGGCTGTTTGGATCGCAGGGCCTCGTCGAGTTCGCCAAGTCGCTGTTCAAGCTCGCCGCGGTCACCGTCGTCGTCGCGTTCGTGCTGCGCTCGTCGGAAGCGAAGGCGTTCGAGGCGATGTACACCGACCCGGTCGCGCTGCCGGAGATGATTCTCAACATCGCCATGCGAATCGTCTCGGCGATCTGTATCGCGACCATCGTCCTGGTCGCGGTCGATCTCGCTTGGGCGCGCTTCCACTGGCGGCGCGAGCTGCGCATGACGCGGCAGGAGATCAAGGACGAGCACAAGCAGGCCGAAGGCGATCCGCTGATCAAGGCGCGCCTGCGCTCGTTGGCGCGCGACCGCTCGCGCCAGCGCATGATCGCCTCCGCATCGCGGGCGACGCTGGTGATCGCGAACCCCACGCACTTCGCGATCGCGCTGCGCTACAATCGCGAGGAAAATCCGGCGCCGATCGTCGTGGCGAAGGGCATGGACGTGATTGCGCTGAAGATCCGCGAAGTCGCCGAGCAGAACCGGATTCCGGTGATCGAGAACAAGGCGCTGGCGCGCGCGCTCTACGAGGCGGTTCAGGTCGACCAGGTGATTCCGGCGGAGTTCTTCCGGCCCGTCGCCGAGATCATCTACTTCCTGCAGTCCAAGCAGACGCCGCGGTCCGAGAAGGTCCAGTAGAATTCCGAGGACGGCGTCCCTTCCATCAGCCTGACGAAAGCTTGCGACTCTAAGGTTACACCGTCTGAACCAGAATGGTGCTGCCGTGGGACCGCTCTATCTCTTCGAACTCGCATCGTCGCAGGCGCGATACCTCGAGCTCCGCCAATCGACGATCGCCACCAACGTCGCCAACGCCAACACGCCGGGCTTCAAGGCGCGCGACGTCGAGCCCTTCAACAAGGTGCTCGACAGCACGCCAGTGAGACTGGCGACCACGTCGCCGTCGCACATGCAACTCTCCGCTGCCGAGAGCGACACGCGGGCAACCGCGAAAAAGGACAGCTGGGACGTGGTTCACTCCGGCAACTCCGTCAGTCTCGAGCAGGAAATGATCAAGGGCAGCGACGTCAGTCGCGACTACTCGATGAACTCGGCGGTCGTGCGGTCGTTTCACCGCATGCTGCTGTCGAGCGCGAAGACCTGAGGTGAACTGACATGCTGGACTCACTGCAATCCTCGTTGACGGTCGCGAGCTCCGGGCTCGAAGCGCAGTCGACGCGCATGCGCATCGTCTCGGAGAATCTCGCCAACGCGACGTCGACGGGGCGCGCCGCCGGCGCCGATCCCTATCAACGCAAGACGATCACCTTCGATGCCGCGATGGACCGCGCCTCGGGCGCTCAGCTGGCAAAGGTCAAGGAAATCGGCGTCGACACCACGCCGTACCGCGTGGAGTACGAGCCGGGGCATCCCGCCGCCGACAAGGCCGGCTACGTCAAGCTGCCGAACGTCAACATGATGATCGAGATGGCGGACATGCGGGAAGTCAACCGCTCCTATGAAGCCAATCTGCAGGTCGTGAAACAGGTGAGGTCGATGCTGGGCATGACCATCGATCTGCTGAGGAGCTGACAATGCTTGAAGCAATTTCATCCACAGCGATTTCGGCCGGGCAAGCGGCGAGCCGCGCGACCGAGGCGCAGGCCATCTCGTCGACGGCGACACCCGCGATCCAGTCCGGCGCCGACGTCGGATTCGAATCTGTCATGAAGCAGGTGACGACGGACGCGATCGGGACGCTGAAGGCGGGCGAGGCGGCCTCGATCTCGGCGATGCAGGGCAAAGAATCGACGCGGCGCGTCGTGGAGGCGCTGATGTCGGCCGAGCAGGCCTTGCAGACGGCGGTCGCAGTTCGCGACAAGGTCGTGCAGGCCTACCAAGAAGTCGTCCGGATGTCGATCTGATCAAGGAGTGACGCTGTGAAATCGCTTGCCATCGCGGCCACGGGCATGAACGCCCAGCAGACCAACATCGAAGTCATCGCGAACAACATCGCCAACATCAACTCGACCTCGTACAAGCGGGCGCGTGCCGAGTTCACCGATCTGTTCTACCAGATGGACCGCATGCAGGGCGTTGCCAACACCAGCGGCTCGTCGCCGATCCCGGAAGGCGCCAATCTCGGCCTCGGCGTCAAGTCGGCGGCGATCCGCAAGCTGCACATCCAGGGCGCGCTCACGCAGACCGGCAATCCCTACGACATGGCGATCAATGGCCGCGGCTGGTTTCAGGTGCTCGGGCCGAATAACGAGGTGCAGTATACCCGCGCGGGCTCGTTCAACACCAACGCCAACAGCCAGCTCGTCACGACCGACGGCTATCTGCTGGATCCCGCAATCACGGTGCCGCAGGGAACGGTTCAGGTCACGGTCAACCAGACCGGACAGGTGTTTGCCAAGCTGGATACGGAAGTGAACCCGAGGCAAATCGGCCAGCTCAATCTCGCCAATTTCGCCAACGAGGCCGGCCTCGAACCGCTGGGCAGCAATCTCTACCGCGAGACCACGGCGTCCGGCACGCCGGTCGTCGGGTTGCCCGGCGATTCCGGCTACGGCAAGATCAACCAGCAATATCTCGAAGCCTCGAACGTCGACCCGGTCAAGGAAATCACCGAGTTGATCTCCGCCCAGCGCGCCTACGAAATGAATGCCAAGGTCATCCAGGCCTCGGATGAAATGGCCCAGACGGTCTCGAAGGGCATGCGCTAGTTCCGGTGTATCCATGTTGAACAGGATGGGCTCGATCATGCGCGGGTTGGCCGCCGTGCTGCTGGTTCTCGTCTTCGCGCGAGTCGCGGCGGCCGAGGAGAAGCGGCTTCCCGTACCGGCCGTCTCGATCCGCGCCGGCGAGCTGATCCGGGACGACATGATCACCGAGCGCGCCTTTGCGCCGAACGTGCTCGGCGTCGCCGTTTTCATCGAAGGACGCCAGGTCCTGGTCGGCCGCATGGCGCGCCGCGCGCTGCTCCCCGGCCAGCCGATCCCGACCAACTCGGTGGAGGATCCCTGGACGGTCGCCCGCGGCGCGATGGTCAAGGTCGTGGTCGAGGACAGCGGCCTGTCGATCGTGACCTACGGCGCAGCGATGCAGTCGGGCGCGCCCGGCGCGCTCATCCCGATACGAAACACCGATACGGGTGTGATCATCAGGGGTGTCGTCCAGCCCGACGGCACCGTCAAGGTCGTGGACGGGTCATGACCAGAGTCCTGCTTGCGCTCGTCCTGCTCGTTTTCGCCGCCAGCGCCCACGCCGCCGTCCGCATCAAGGACATCGCGGACATCAAGGGATTGCGCGAAAACCAGATCGTCGGCTACGGCCTCGTCATCGGCCTGAACGGCACCGGCGACACGCTCCGCAATGCGCCGTTCACGGAGCAGTCCCTGCAATCGATGCTCGAGAACATGGGCATCAATGTCCGGAACGAGACCACCAGCACCAATAATCCGCCGCGTCCGACGACGCTGCGCACGCGCAATGTCGCGGCCGTGATGGTGACCGCGGACCTGCAGCCCTCGATCGGTGCCGGCGAGCGCATGGACGTGACCGTGTCGTCGCTCGGCGATGCGACCTCCCTGCTCGGCGGCACCCTGGTGATGACGTCGCTGCGCGCGGCGGACGGCGCGGTCTATGCTGTGGCGCAAGGCGCGGTCACGGTCGCCGGCTACAGCGTCGGAGGCCAGGCCCAGAACGTCAGCCAGGGCACGCCGACCGCGGGCCGCATCCCGAACGGCGCGCTGGTCGAGCGCGAGGTGCAGGGTAGTCTCCATGAAATGGAGTATCTTGTGCTGGAGCTCAAGAACCCCGACTTCGTCACCGCAACGCGAATCCTCGACGCCATCAATCGCTACGCGGGCGGACGCTACCGCGCGCAGATCGCCTTCGAGCGCGACTACCGCACCATCGTGCTGTCGAAGCCGCGCCACATCGGCCCGGTCCGCTTCCTTGCCGAAATCGGCGAGCTGACCGTCGAGCCGGACACGCCGGCGCGGGTGGTGATCAACGAGCGCACCGGCACGGTGGTGATCGGACGCGACGTACGGATATCGACCGTTGCCGTGACGCACGGCAATCTGACGGTCCGCGTCACCGAGCTTCCCGTGGTGTCGCAACCGGCGCCCTTCTCGAAAGGGCAGACGGTGGTCGTGCCCCAGACCGTGGTCGAGGCCAACGAGGCCGGATCGCAGGTGGCGATCCTGAGCGGCGTCGATCTCCAGCGCCTGGTGCGCGGCCTGAACCAGATCGGCTTGAAACCATCCGGCATCATCGCGATCCTCCAGGCGATCAAGACGGCCGGCGCCCTCCAGGCGGACGTCATCGTGCAATGACGCGCAAGCGCCGTGCAAGCTTGGTCGCTCAATGCTCTCTTGACTGAGAATCGCACGCGGACCGATGTTGAAGCTGGATCATAAAGCCAAACTCCTCCTCCTGGTCGCGGCCTCCGCGCTCGCGAGCGCTTCGCCCATTCTGGCGCTGGATGAGGCCAAGCCGTCGAAGCCGCTCAACCTGCTGTCCTTCGCGCGCGCCCGCGCGCCTGGCCCGCAGAAGCCGATCTCATCGATCCCGAGCGACAATGCGTCGATGCGGGCGACGGCGTGGGCAGCCGAAGATTCGGGACCCGCGACCACGGGTGCCGTGCCGGCCTCCGAGAAGCCCGCGCCGGCGCCCACAGCCGCGCCGCGACCCGCCAAGCCCGGTAGCGTCACGGCGCCGCCGAAGCCGGTGCCGCCCCAGGCCGCTGCAACCGCGGACAACGAATTCGCTCTGTTCTGCAGCAATGTCGCCGACCCCGCGGTCGATGCAAGGCTGGCCTGGCAGCTCAAGGAGCTGGAGAAGGCCGAGAACCAGCTCCGCGAGCGGATCGCCGAGGTCGAGGCCAAACGCGCTGAATATGAGAAGTGGATGGCGTTGCGCGACGACTTCCTGAAGAAGGCCGAAGCGAGCGTCGTCGAGATCTACTCGCGCATGAAGCCGGACGCCGCCGCAACCCAGATCGCCGGGATGGCGGACGAGACGGCTGCGGCCGTGCTCGCAAAGCTCAGCCCGAGGAGCTCGAGCGCAATCTTCAACGAGATGGAGACGGGGCGCGCGGCGCACCTCGCCGATCTGCTCGGCGGGATGCGTCGCGTGGATGACGGAAAGACCAAATAGATGAAGAATCTGATCCTCATCCTGTCGCTGTTATCGCTTGCGGGATGCGTCACTGATCCGGCCGAGGTGCTGACTGGGCCGCGATTGTCGCCGGTCGGGAGCGGTCTGAGGACGCAGGCCGATCCGATTCCCGTGACGCCCCGCATGCACTCGCCCGTCAGCTATCGCTCGACCTGGGACGACGGCACCGACCTCTACCGCGATCCCCGCGCCCGGCGCGTCGGCGACGTCGTGACGGTGATCATCTCGATGCAGGACAAGGCCAAGCTCGACAACAAGACTGGTCGCTCGCGCGATTCGCAGATCAAGTTCGGCCTCGACTGGCTGATGGACGTCGCGGGATGGCAGGACAAGGGCTCGACGAGCGCCAACCTCAACACCAACACCCAGATCAAGGGCAACGGCCAGATCGACCGCACAGAGGATATCAAACTGTCGATCGCAGCCATCGTCACCGACGTGTTGCCGAACGGCAATATGATGATCAGCGGCTCGCAGGAGTTCAAGGTCAACACGGAAATGCGCGTGCTCAACGTCGGCGGCATCGTGCGTCCACGCGATATCTCGCGAACCAACACGATCTCCTACGAGAAGATCGCCGAGGCGCGCGTGGCCTACGGCGGCCGGGGAAATCTCTCGGACGTGCAGCAGCCTGGATGGGGACATCGGATCTATGACGCCGTGGCACCGTTCTGAGATGCGCGACCGTCGGGCCGCGTCACGAGGGCAGGGGACGTCATGCGCCTGATTGCGGCCATCGTGGTGCTGACCCTGATCGCGATCGGCGCGGGCGGGCTTGCCGGCCTGCATCTGATTGCGGCCGCCGAGCGCGTCGCCGATGCCAAGAAAACCGCCACGCCGCCGCCTCTTGCCTCGAGCTACGCCGGCAGCGCGCGGCTCAGGAAGCTGTCGCCGATCGTGACCAATCTCGGCGCGCCGGCCAACAACTGGGCCCGCATCGAAGCCTCCATGGTGACCGACAGCATGAGCGACGAGGATGCCGGTATCCTGGCGGCCCATATCAGCGAGGACATCGTCACCTATCTGCGGTCGGCGACGGTGGCGCAGTTCGAGGGATCGCGCGGGCTTCAGCACCTGCGCGACGACCTGACCGAACGCGCCAATATCCGCTCCTCGGGCAAGATCCGCGAATTGATCATTGAGACGTTGGTGATTCAGTGAAACTGAGACTCCTGCTGCTTGCGTTGCTCCTGGTCGTGCTGCCCGAAGTGGCACTGGCCCAAATTCCGGACCTCAATTCGCTGCTGCCGCCGGGTAACGGCTCGACCAGCGGCCGGATCATCCAGTTGATGGCGGTGATCACGGTACTGTCCGTGGCGCCGGGACTGCTCATCATGGTAACCAGCTTCACGCGGTTTGCGGTGGCGCTGTCGTTCCTGCGCGCCGGTCTCGGACTTCAGACCACGCCGGCCAATCTGGTGCTGATCAGCCTCGCGCTGTTCATGACCTTCTACGTGATGGCGCCGACCTTCGACCGCGCCTGGGAAACCGGGATCCAGCCGCTGATGAAGAACGAGATCTCGGAGGAAGAGGCCTATCTGAAGATCACCGATCCGTTCCGCGAATTCATGCTGGCCCATGTTCGCGACAAGGATCTGCAGACCTTCGAATCGCTGGCCGCGGAGAGCTTCCGCAGGAAGTTCGACGACAAGCGCGTCGACATGCGCGTCATCATTCCAGCCTTCATGATTTCCGAGCTCAGGCGTTCGTTCGAGATCGGATTTCTCATCATCCTGCCGTTCCTCGTCATCGACATGATCGTGGCGACGCTGACCATGTCGATGGGCATGATGATGATGCCGCCGACAATCCTCGCACTGCCGTTCAAGATGCTGTTCTTCGTGCTGATCGACGGCTGGAATCTGCTTGCCTCCGGGCTGGTGCGCTCGTTCTCGTAACGGCAATGAGCGCCAGGCGGACGGTTATGGTTAGCGATAAGTACCGGACTATGGTTAGCAATAGGTACTGTTAACCATCTGATTTTACAGCGCAATTCAAGCCGATCTTAATCCGCGCGCAAGATTCGGCGTGCTAGCAATGCGTCACGGCGGGTTGGACCCCACCCACGTCAGTCCAAAGGCATGATGCCGCCCCTCCGTACCGGTGAAAGCCCGGTATGTCCCCTCGTGAAAATGTAACGCGTACATAAAGGGACATTCGCAATGTCAAGCCTGCTTACGAACTCGACCGCCATGACCGCACTCCAGACCTTGCGGTCTGTGAGCTCGCAGCTCTCCACCACGCAAACCCGCATCTCCACCGGCCAGCGCGTCTCGACCGCTTCGGACAACGCTGCCTACTGGTCGATCGCGACCTCGATGCGCGCCGACAACGCCGCGCTCTCGGCGGTCTCCGACTCGCTCGGTTTGTCAGCTGCGACCGTCGACACCGAATATACCGCTCTGACCACGGTCATCGGCGACAAGGACTCCGGCCTGACCAAGCTCCAGTCCCTGCTGGTCGAAGCCAAGACCGCCGGTATCGACCGCAGCAAGATCCAGGCCGACGTCACCCAGATCCAGCAGCAGATGAAGGCGACAGCCAGTGCGGCGACCTTCAACGGCATCAACTGGCTAAGCACGTCCGCCACGACGCCGACGACCTTCAGCCTGGTGTCGTCGTACTCGCGTGTCGGCGGTACGCCCACCATCGGCTCGATCACCGTGACGACCGCGAACTACTCGCTCTACACCTCGACCCAGACCGGCATTCTGGACACGGCTGGTTCGACCTCTCCGTCGATCAACACGATGAGCATCTCCGCGTTGACCGACTCGGCAGCTGACCAGACCACGCTCGATGGCTACATCGCGCAGGTCACCGCTGGCATCAACTCGGTGGCCTCGGCCGCCGCCAATCTCGGTGCCGTCAAGAACCGGCTCTCGACCAACACGGACTTCGTGAAGTCGCTGATGGACTCCGTGGACCGCGGTATCGGTCAGCTCGTCGACGCCGACATGAACCAGGAGTCCACCCGCCTGTCGGCCCTCCAGGTCCAGCAGCAGCTCGGCGTGCAGGCGCTCTCGATCGCCAACAACAGCAGCCAGAGCATCCTGTCGCTGTTCCGCTAAGCCTCAAACGATTTTGGGGAGGGCCGCGCTTCTCACGAGGCGCGGCCCTTTCATTTGGCGTGACATCGCGCGCCGCAATTTCAGCCGCCTTGTTGCGGCAAAGACACAGAGCCACAAGCCCCGCACAAGCTTCGCGGGCTATCGTCGCCGTTACGACAGGTTGGGCCTTGACGCTTTTGCGCAGCTCAAAGGCATGACGCCGCCCTGCCGTACCGGTGTAAGTCCGGTATGTCCCCAAATTTAATTCAATCTCCAAAGGGACATCAAAATGGGTTCTAGCCTCCTCACCAACTCGTCTGCAATGACCGCGCTGCAGACCCTTCGCAACGTCAGCTCGCAGCTCGCGACCACGCAGAACCGGATCTCGACCGGTATGCGCGTCTCGACCGCCTCGGACAACGCTGCCTATTGGTCGATCGCGACGTCGATGCGCTCCGACAACGCCGCGCTTTCCGCGGTCTCCGACTCGCTCGGCCTGTCGGCCGCGACCGTCGACACCGAATATACCGCTCTGACCTCGGTTATCGGCGACAAGGACTCCGGCCTGACCAAGCTCCAGGCGCTGCTGGTCGAAGCCAAGACCGCTGGTATCGACCGCACCAAGATCCAGGCTGACATCACCCAGATCCAGCAGGATATGAAGCTCAAGGCGAACTCGGCGACCTTCAACGGTATCAACTGGCTGAGCACGACTGCCACCACGCCGACGACCTTCAACCTGGTGTCGTCGTACTCGCGTGTCGGCGGTACGCCCACCATCGGCTCGATCACCGTGACGACCGCGAACTACTCGCTCTACACCTCGACCCAGACCGGCATTCTGGACACGGCTGGTTCGACCTCTCCGTCGATCAACACGATGAGCATCTCCGTGCTGACCGACTCGGCGGCTGACCAGACCACGCTCGATGGCTACATCGCGCAGGTCACCGCCGGGATCAACTCGGTGGCGTCGGCCGCCGCCAATCTCGGTGCCGTCAAGAACCGACTCGCGACCAACACGGAATTCGTCAAGACCCTGATGGACTCCGTGGACCGCGGTATCGGCCAGCTCGTCGATGCCGACATGAATGCGGAATCGACCCGCCTTCAGGCGCTCCAGACCCAGCAGCAGCTCGGCGTTCAGGCGCTCTCGATCGCCAACCAGAACAGCCAGAGCATCCTGTCGCTGTTCCGCTAAGCCGCGGCTTCGAAAACGACCGTGCTCCTCAGGGAGCACGGTCTCCGCCGTGAGCGGCGGATCCGACGGCACACGACGTGCCCACATCGATTTCCTGACGCCACATTCCAGGCAACACGCCGTCGGCGATCGCACCGCGATGCGACCGGCCGTCCGCTTGTCGCCGACGCGCGCAATTGCGTCACTCAGTCTCTTGTAAAATTGCAACGCCTCGCCGGCGAACCGACACATTCGTGGTCTCGCGCAACCTTCAGACAAGGTTGGCAGCAGAGTGTCCTCTACGTTCGCATTGGTATGAGGTCACATGCTGTTCAGTCGTGCGCAGATACAGCAACTGCTCAATAATCTGCTGGAGCTTGGGCCGCGACGCCTGATGGCCTTGGGATTGATCGGTTTCGCCGTTCTCGTCACCGTCGTGGGCGGCGCCTATTATCTGAGCCGGCCTGAATTCGAAACGCTCTATACCGGCCTTTCCCGCGAAGACGTGACGCGCATGGGTGCCGCGCTGCGCGAGCAAAACATCACCTTCGACGTCAACACCGCCGGCGACGCGGTCTCGGTGCGTCCGAGCCAGACCATGCAGGCGCGGATGCTGCTCGCCGAGAAGGGGCTGCCGACCAGCGCCAATTCCGGCTACGAGCTGTTCGACAAGATCGGTTCGCTCGGTCTGACCTCGTTCATGCAGGAGGTCACCAAGCTCCGGGCACTGGAAGGCGAAATCGCGCGCACGGTGCAGTTGATGAAGGGCGTGAAGGCGGCGCGGGTGCATATCGTGATGCCGGTGCGCGGGTCGTTCCGCGCGACGCAGCAGCCACCTTCGGCATCGGTCGTGCTGCGCACCGACGGCGCGATCGAGGCGCGCACGGCGCAGTCGATCCGTCATCTCGTCGCGGCGGCCATTCCGGGCATGAGCCGCGACAAGGTCACGGTGCTGGACGCCGACGGTTCGATGCTGCTTGCCGAAGAGGACGAGGCCACTGCTGCTCCGACCAAGATGGCGAGCCTGCAGAAGACGGTCGGCGGGATGGTGCAGGAGAACATCCGCAAGGCGCTGACGCCATATCTGGGCCTCGACAATTTCGAAGTGAGCGTTGCATCGCAGCTCTCCACCGACAAGCGGCAGACCAACGAAACCGTCTACGATCCGGAGAGCCGCGCCGAGCGCTCGGTGCGGAACGTTCGCGAGAACGAGAAGTCACAGAACGCGGACCGTTCGCAGCCGACCACGGTGCAGCAGAACCTTCCCGACCAGCAGGTGAACGCCGGCGGCACCAAGAATTCCAGCGAAGACAAGACCCGCCGCGAGGACGTCACCAATTTCGAGGTCTCGTCCAAGACCACGACGACGGTGAGCGACGGCTATTCGGTGAAGAAGCTGTTCATTGCCGTGCTGGTCAACCGCGGGCGGCTCATTGCCGACCTCGGCGACAAGAGCAACCAGGCCATCGTCGACAGCAAGCTCGCCGAGATCAGCCAACTCGCGGCCACGGCCGGCGGGCTGGACAAGGCGCGCGGCGACCAGATCCAGGTGACGGCCGTCGATTTCATCGAAGGCTCGCGCGAACTGGCGCCGGTGCCGCCGATCAGCTTCGTCGAGATGATCAACAAGCAGCTCGGCAGCGTCATCAACGCAGTCACGATCCTGGCCGTAGCTTCGATGCTGGTGTGGTTCGGACTTCGTCCTGCGGTCAATGGCATTCTGACCCACCGCGCGGCGCAGGAGCAGACCGAGGCGGCGGAAGCCGCCCAACTCGAGTCGGCCGCGGGCGCCCTTGCATTGGCGGATAGCGAGGAGGCCGAGCTCAACCTGGTCGAAGACCTCGAAGGCAAAATGCAGCGAACGCCGCAGAAGCGGCTGGAGCAGATCGTTCGTCTCGATCAGATGCAGGCGGCAGCGATCCTTAAAGACTGGATGCGACGCGAGGAGGCGGCATGAACGCGGCAATCGGAAAGCTCCTGACGCAGTTCGACACGAACGGGCGGGTCAAATCGCCTCCGCCTCCACCGCCGCCCAAAATCCAGGATGTGCTGACGAGGCCGAAGGAAGCCCGGCGCGAGCCTCAGCCGCAGCCTCAGACCCATTCGCAACCGCAATCGCAGCCGCAGCTTCAGTCGCCGCCCCCGGCGCCGAAGGCGGAAGCCCCGGCGGTCAATCTCCTGGACGATGCCTTTCGGCGCGGCCATGCGGCCGGCGTCGCGGAGGGCGAGTCCAGGATCGCCGAGGAAAGAGTTCGCAGCGCGATCCGGCTCGGCGAAGAGCGGGCCAAGTGGTCCGACCAGCAGGCGGTGGCGGTCGTCAGCGGCTTCGACACGGCTTGCCGCGAAATCGAGACCAACATTGCGAGCTCCGTTGCGCGGATATTGCTGCCATTCCTCGCCGACGCGGTCCGCGACAAGGCGATCGGGTCGCTGGTCGAGCAGATTGCGGCGCTAACCGGCAATTCGCCGGTGCCGGTGTTCAAGGTCACCGGCCCGAGCGAACTGCTCGACCTGGTGAAGACGCAGCTCGGGACGGCGCGGCGAACCGGCATCGAGTATGAGGCCGCCGATACATTCGAGGTTCGCGTCGTGGCCGACCAGACCGTGATCGAGACCCAGATCACGGCCTGGAGCGAGCGCCTGAAAGAGGCGCGCCGGTAGTCCGTCATGAATGAGGTCAAGTCAGAACTCGTCATCATCCGCCGGAGGAGCGCCTTCGACGACGAGAAGCCGCACGGCGGCGTCTGGAAGATCGCCTATGCGGACTTCATGACCGCGATGATGGCGTTCTTCCTGGTGATGTGGCTGATCAATGCGCTCAACCAGGATCAGAAGCAGGTGGTCGCGAGCTATTTCAATCCGATCAAGCTCGCGGAGAACGCACCTGCCCCGAAGGGGCTCAAGGATCTCTCCAAGAAGGAGCCGTCGTCGTTCGACGGCCAGGACGGCAGGCGCCAGCCGGGAGGACCGAGCGAGGAACGTCGCGGTGACTCTCCGACGGCCGAGAAGCCGCCCTTCTACGAGGAGAAGGTCCTGTTCCGCGATCCCTATACGACACTCGCCGAGATCGCCAGCAGCGCGAACCAGGCCTCGGGCCAGCGGCGCGCCGGCGCTTTGACGTCCGCCGAAGAGGATGGCCTCAAGGGAGGCGACGCCTACCGCGATCCGTTCGATCCCGGCTATTGGAAGCTTGCGCCGCAGGCACCCAAGGATGCCGATCGCATCATCGAGCCCAAGCCCGAGCTCAAGCCGAATGCGTCCGCGCGCGACACTGCGTCCGGCACAGGCGAGGGCGAGCCGCAGGCACGCCGAGCCAGGCAGGACGATGCCGGCGGAAGCGTGGCTCCGAACGCCGATGCGTCGTCCGCAAGCCTGTCGGCTCTGCTGCCGCCGGGGCCCGCGCCATCACAGGCCTCACGCGAAGGGAGCGCGCAGCCCGGCGCCCAGGCTGGTAATCAAGCCAATGCCGCCGCTCAGCCGCGTCCCAACGACACGACGAAGGAATCCGAGCCGCGCGACGCGGCTCAGGCCCAGCAATTAGCGGTCAACCAGCTTCAGTCGGCGATCGCGGACGCGCTGTCGGACGTCAAGGCTGGCGCCGGACCGGTGGCCGAGGTGCGTCAGGTCGAGGAAGGCCTGCTGATCAGCCTGACCGACGATGCCAACTTCGGCATGTTCGCGGTCGGCTCGGCTGAGCCGCGGCCCGAACTCATCCGGGTGATCGACAAGATCGGCCCGCTGCTGACGAAGCGTCCCGGCGTGATCATCGTCCGCGGCCACACCGACAATCGGCCGTACCGCTCGGAGGCCTATGACAACTGGCGGCTGTCGACGGCCCGTGCGCAGATGGCCTATTACATGCTGGTCCGCTCCGGTGTCGATGCGCAGCGCATCGAGCATGTCGAGGGTTATGCCGATCGGCGGCCGAAACTTCAAAACGATCCGGCGGCCGCGCAGAATCGCCGGATCGAGATCATGGTCCGGGAGAAGCGTCCTTGATCAGGCCGCTTCTCCGCGCCGCGCTCCTGATGCTGCTGCCGTTCACGGCGGCAGGCGCATTCGCCGAGCCGGCACCGATGCCGCCCCCGCTGGTATCGGCATCGGGCGAGCCATACGAGCTCGTTCGGGCGTTGCAGGCCGTGCAGGACGGCATCGCCAACGGCGATACCGCGGCGCACGGCAGCCACGGCGCATTGATCCGGCAGATCGGCGAAAAATTTCTCGCCGCCGATCCGGGCGTATGGAGTAATTCGCAGAACGGCCAAGCGGCCGTCATTTACCTACTTAGCGGCGGCGCGCCGCAAATCATTCGCAAGCTGCCGCGCGACAAGCTGAACGTCGATGGACGGCTGTTCGATGGCGCGCTTGCCTATGTCGAGGGTCGTCAGGACGAAGCGCGCGAACTGCTCAAGGACGTCAAGCCGCGGACGGTTCCGTCGGGCCTGGGCGGACAGCTCGCGCTGGTCCAGGGCGCGCTGTTCGCACGCGCCGAGGCATCGCTCGCAATCGAGCGTCTGGACGACGCGCGCTTGCTCTTGCCGGGCACATTGGTGGAGGAGGCCGCGCTGCGGCGCGAGATCCTGCTGGTCGGGCAAGCCGAGGATTTCGACAAGTTCGAGTTCCTGACGCTGGCCTATATCAGGCACTACCACAACTCGGTCTATGCCGGGGACTTCTGGCAGCGCTTTGCGACCGGCCTGACGCAGTCGAGCCTCGCGCTCGACGAGCGTCGGTTTGCGCGGATCACCACCCTGCTGGAGCAGATCGACCGCGCGAGCCGCCTCAAGCTCTATCTCGTGATCGCGCGGACCGCGATGGTGCGCGGAGGGCTGGCCGTGACCCGGCTTGCCGGCGAGCGTGCCCTGACACTCAGCGCCGATGCTTCGGCGGAGCGCGAGCGGGCGCATTTGTTCCGCGGCGTGTCGCGGGCGCTCGCCGACGAATATGACGGCGGTCTCGCCGAGTTGAAGGCGCTCGACCGGTCGAAGCTGCCCGAGCGCGACATTCCCTTTCTCAATGCAACGGTGCAGCTCGCACTCGACGTTCGCAAGCCGTTCGCTGGCGGATCCGCCGCCGCAGCCGACAAGTCTCCGGTCACGCCGGCGCGTCTCGACCTCGCGTCGTCGACCGCAACGCTTGCTCGCGCGCAGAAGCAACTCGGGGAACTCGAACTTCTCACCAGGGATCGCCGTCCATGACGAAGCTCAGTGGAACCTCCGGACAGGTCTTTTCGAGTCTCGCCGAAAGCCTCAACATGCGGGGCACATCGCGCTCCGGCAAGAGCGCCGGACCGAAGGCGCAGGCGGACTCCTCCTTCAACGATCTGCTGCACACCGTCTCGAGTCTCGCGAAGCGGGCGCTCAACGACGAGGGCGGCGACACGGCGGTGAAAGCCGGAACGCTGCGAACGCGCCTGGCGCATCAGAGCGGGAAGGACGACGCTAGCGACGAGACGGTGCACGACCGTGCCGCGGCAGCCGAAGAGCCCGGATCCAGGGAGAAACCCACCGAGAAATCGTCCGGGAAACATGGATTCCTCGATCCTACCGAGCAGGCCGACGTCCAGAGCCGATCGAGCATTGCCGGGATCATGGGGCAGGAGATCGTCGCCGGGCCGCCGGTCGTGATGCCGCAGATGCAAGCACCGGCCGGCGACAAGAAGGATGCGTCCGGGCGCGACGAGCGGTCTTCCACGACGAAGCGCGACGTTCAGGCCATGGGAACGGGAAAGGCGACGACCCCCGAGTTCGCGTCTCCCGCGGCTCCAACCACTGCGCACTCGCAGACCGCGGCGTCGCACGCGACGGCTACCGACCAGGCGACATCGCCGCAAGGCAGTGAGCCGTCGCAGAAGGCAACCGCACCCGGCTTCGACGCCGTCGCGGCCAATGTCGAGCGTGCTGCCAAGGTTTCGGCGCGGGACGCATTGCCCGGGACGACCAAGGTCACCGTAGTCCAGCAAGAGACTCATCTGCCGCCGGCGCAGTTCAACGCTCCGCAGCAGGTTGCCAACGCCGTTATCGCCGAGCTGAAAGAAGCTCCGGCACCGGTCTCCGCAGCTGCAGATGTTGCCGCGTCCCAAGCCAATGCGCCGGATCAGCCGCTCAAGATCCTGACCATCAATCTCGAGCCGCCCGCGCTCGGCAATGTCACCGTGCGCCTTCGTCTGGTCGGCAACGAGGTGTCCGTCCACCTTGCCGCCGCGCGCAAGGACACGAGCCAGATGCTGGATCAGCAGCGCGATTCGATCCGCGAACTGATGCAATCGGCGGGCTACGTCGCCGACATAGCACCCGTCCAGCACGGCTCGCTGGATGGTTTCCAGAGCGGCTCCGGCCAGTCGCAGCCGCAGCTTTCGGGCCAGCAACAGCCCTCGTCGCAGTCGCAAGGCACGTTCGACGGTACGAGCAATTCGTCGGGACAAGCCGACGGCGGCGCCAAGCAGGCCCGACAGGAGCGCCCGTCCAACCAGGAGACGCGTCATGATCAGGACGTGGCGCCGCAGATTCGTCGCGGCCCTGTTTATCTGTAACGCCGGCGCCGCGACTGCTGCGACCGACAATTCGCGCCCGTGCGAGCGCGAGATGGCGCGTGCGTCCCAGCAGCACGGAATTCCGCTCGGCATTCTCTACGCGGTCGGCCTGACCGAGACCGGCCGGCGCGGCGCGCTTCATCCTTACGCGCTCGGCGCCGATGGACAGACCGTATTCGCCAAAGACATGAACGACGCGATCGCCAACTTCGAAGCCATGCGAGCTAGGGGGATCAAGCTGATCGACCTCGGCTGCATGCAGATCAACCACTACTATCACGGCGACAAATTCGTCTCGGTCCGGGCGATGTTCGATCCCGCAGGGAATGTCGACTACGCCGCGCGCTTCCTGAAGGAGCTGAAGCAGCGCGAGGGCAGCTGGACCATGGCGGTCGCCCGCTACAATGCAGGCCCCAACAACCAGCCGGCGCAGAAGCGCTACGTCTGCCACATCGTCGCGCATCTCGTCTCGAGCGGCTTCGGCGCGTGGACCGACAAGGCGCGCTCGTTCTGTCAGCCCAAGACGAGCTGACGACATGAAGTTGTGCATGGTTTCTTACCATCAGCCCCGCGCAAGCAAAACCCATCATTGTAATTGCAACCTACTTAAGGAGCCCAATCCATGAGCCTCTATGGCATTATGCGTACCGGCGTTTCCGGGATGGCCGCGCAATCCAACAAGCTGTCGACGGTTTCGGACAACATCGCGAACGTCAACACCACCGGCTACAAGCGGGCTTCGACCGAATTCTCCTCGCTGATCCTGAAGAGCGGCTCCGGCAATTACGATTCCGGCGCCGTCGAGACCACCGTCCGCTACGCCATCAGCGACGCCGGACATACGCAATTCACCACATCGAGCACGGATCTTGCCGTTCAAGGCAACGGCTTCTTCGTGGTGTCCGACGCCACCAACACGCAGCAGTTCCTGACGCGGGCCGGCTCGTTCGTCCCGGACAGCCAAGGCAATCTGGTCAATGCGGCCGGCTACTACCTCCTCGGCCAGCCGGGGAAGGTGACTAATTTCTCACAGAACAGCCTGTCGGGAATGCAGATCGTGAACATCGCCCAGGTCTCGCAGGTGCCCGTGCCATCGACGGCGGGAACGCTCACCACCGGCAATCTGGATCCGACGGCAGCACTCATTGCCGGTCCGCCCGGTCCGGGCGCGTACTCGTCGAAAAGCTCGATCGTGGCCTACGACAATATCGGCCAGCCCGTTAAGGTCGATCTCTATATGTCCCATACCGCGACAGCGGCGGGCTTGGACACCTGGCAAATCCAAGCCTACAACTCGACGACGGGCGCCACGCTCGGCGCGACCGGAACTTATACCTTCGACACGACGACGGCCGGAAAGGGCGCGCTGGCCGCAGCGAGCGCCACGACGCTTGCATTTCCGGTAACCGGCGGCGCGACCGTGACCCTCGACTTGTCGAACATGACGCAGGTCGGCACCAACTTCAGCTTCAAGGCCACTGTCAACGGTAGCGTTCCGTCGGCCATCGATAAGGTCGACGTTGACCAGAACGGGTACGTGACCGCCGTGCTTAAGAACGGTCAGCAACTGACGCTCTACACGCTCATGCTCGCCGACGTGGCGAGCCCCGATAATCTGACGCCCGAGCCGGGCAACGTCTATTCGACCAACCAGAATTCGGGCAACGCCCAGGCCGCGAATGCCGGCACCGGTGGGCTTGGCACGATCCAGTCTGAAGCGCTGGAAGACTCCAACGTCGATCTCGCGGACGAGCTCACCGGGATGATCGAGGCACAGCGTGGCTTCACCGCGAACTCGAAATCGTTCCAGACCGGCGCCGACCTGCTCGACGTCGTCGTCAACCTGAAGCGCTGAATCCTTCTGCACTCGTCCCGGCCAAGAGTAGACCATGTCCCTTACCGCTGCTCTCGACTCCGCTCGCGCATCGCTCATGGCGTCGGGCATCCAGTCGTCGACGATCTCGCGCAACATCGCCGGTGCCAGTGCCGCCGGCTATTCGCGCAAGATCGCCGTATTGGACAATCTCCCCGGGGCCGGCGTTTACGTGGCGGCAATCCAGCGCGCCGCCAGCTCGGGGCTCTACGACAATGTCTTGACCGCAACCTCGACGTCGGCCAAGCAGAGCGCGATCCTTGACGGTCTCCAGAAGATCGCATCTGCCACGGTTGACGATCCGGAACTCGACCAGTCGCCGACGGCGCAGCTCAACGCGCTGAAGAAGGCGCTCCAGCAATATGCCAACGCCCCGGACAACACCACGCTGGCGCAGGCAGCGGTGACGTCCGCCAAGGACATGGCGATCGCGCTCAACCAGGCGACCCAAACCGTGCAGACGGTCCGTGAGGGCGCGGATGCCGACATGCAAACGTCGGTTCAGAACATCAATCGGTTGCTCTCCCAGTTCCAGACCGTCAACACCGCGATCGTGAAGGGGACGATCTCCGGCGACGACATCACCGACTACCTCGACCAGCGCGACAGCATCGTCTCGCAGATGTCACAGGAGGTCGGAGTGTCGATGTCGCTCCGTCCTAACGGGGACGCGGCGCTCTATACCGACAGCGGCGTCGTGCTGTTCGACAAGATAGCGCGAACGGTGAGCTTTGCGCCGACGAACGCCTATACGGCCGGCACCACCGGCAATGCCGTCTATATCGACGGCGTTCCGGTAACCGGCGCCAATTCCGTGATGCCGCTCAAGTCCGGCAAGCTTGCTGGCCTCGCGCAGCTGCGCGACAATGATACCGTTACTTACCAGAGCCAGCTCGACGAAATCGCGCGCGGCCTGGTCGATGCCTTTAAGGAGAGTGACCAGTCGCCTGTTCCGACGCTGCCCAACGTCCCCGGTCTCTTCACCTATCCCGGCGCGCCGGCGATGCCGGCGAGCGCCACCGTCTTGGTGGGCCTCGCTGGTACGATTTCCGTTGCTGCATCGGTCGATCCGGCCCAGGGCGGCAATCCCAATCTGCTGCGCGACGGTGCGATCAGCGGCAACGTCGCATACCAATACAATACCGTCGGCAATGGCGGTTACTCGGCCCGGCTGCAGCAGCTCATTGGCGCCATGGATGCGTCGCAGCCGTTCGATGCAACCACACAAGGCAAGCCGAACGGCAGCTTGATCGACTTCGCGTCGTCCTCGACGAGCTGGATCGAAAACCAGCGTAAGACCGCCGACTCTAACGTCACCTACCAGAAAACTTTGCTCGACCGCAGCACCGCGGCGCTGTCGAACGTCAGCGGCGTCAACATGGACGACGAGATGTCGTTGATGCTCCAGGTCGAACGCACCTATTCGGCCTCGTCGAAGATCATCTCGACCGTCGACGAAATGTTGCAGAGCCTGCTGGCTGCCGTGGGAAATTAAGTCATGATGAGCGCGAACTACATCTCGACCTTGATGCTATCGTCGTCGTTGAGGTCCTCGATCACCAACAATCAGGCCGCGCTGGCCAAGGCCTCGAAGGAAGCCACCACCGGCCGCTTCGCCGATGTCGGCCTCGAGCTTGGCGCCACGACGGGAGGCGACGTCACCCTGCGGGCGGATTTGAGCTTCGCCGATCAGCTCGTCGATACCAACGGGCTGGTCTCCGGACGCCTGGACATCACGCAGAGCCGAATCACCCAGCTTGGTTCGACCGCAACGGACTTCCTCAAGGACCTGATCGCGGCGCGCAGCACCGACGGCGGCGGGCGGATCATCCTGCCGCCTGCGTCCTCCAACCTGCAGGATCTGATTGGCGCGCTGAACGTCTCCTATAACGGCTCGTCTCTCTTCGCGGGCATCAACACGCAGACCACGCCGATCACGGCCTACACCGCCGGCTCGGCCAGCAAGAACCAGGTCGATGCCGACTTCCTTGCGACCTTCGGCTTCTCGCAATCATCGCCCAGCGTGAACACCATCACCCCGGCCCAGATGCAGACCTTCCTCGACGCCACCTTCGATGCGGAGTTCGCGAGCCCGGCCTGGAACACCAATTGGTCATCGGCGACCGACCAGGTGATGCAAAGCCGTATCTCCACGACCGAGATCGCAGATACCTCCGTCAGCGCCAATCAGACAGGTTTCCGCAAGCTCGCCGAGGCCTACACCATGATGGCGGATCTTGGGAACGCGAACCTGGACCAAGCGACGTTCCAAGTCGTCGTGGACAAGGCCATCGGCCTTGTCGGAAACGCCATCACTGACCTTGCGACCCTCGGCGGCGACATCGGCACGGTCCAGCAGCGGATCACCTCCGCAACCGACAAGCTGAAGACGCAGCAGGACATTCTGAACAATCAGATCGTCGGTATAGAGAAGGTGGACCCGACGGAAGCCTCCGTCAGGGTCAACACCTTGCAGACGCAGATCCAGACGGCACTTGCGCTCACCTCGCAGCTCCAGAAGATCAGCCTCATCAATTATCTCTGAGTCCAGCTCCTTCGTAAGGCGCGTAACCTTTGTCTTCGGTCTCCTGCGCAGAGTTGTCCTGATGACGTTTGAAGCCTATGAATCGGTCGTCGACGAGAGCGGCTATGAGGCGCGGGGCCGTGAGCGGCAGGCGCTCAGCCTCGGCATCGACCGGCTCGAGCGGATCCAGGAGGACCGCTTCAGCCTCGAGGATCTGGTCGAGAGCCTGCTCTATGTGCGGCGGCTGTGGACGATCTTCATCGAGGATCTCGCGCATCCGGAAAACGGGCTTCCGGAAAAGCTGCGCGCGGACATCATCTCGATCGGGCTTTGGGTGGTCAAGGAAGCCGATCGCCTTCGCGAAGAAAAGTCGAACGACGTGATCCAGCTCATCGAAATCAACCGCCTGATCCGAGACGCACTTTGATGAAGATATCCTTGCGTGCGGGCGAACGGGTCTACATCAACGGCGCGGTGCTGCGCGTGGACCGCAAGGTCTCCGTCGAGCTCGTCAATGACGTGATGTTCCTGCTCGAAGGGCAGATCATGCAGGCCTCCGACGCCACCACGGCGCTGCGGCAGCTCTATTTCATCGTCCAGCTCATGCTGATGAATCCAACCGATGTTCGGGATGCCTCGGCTCTCTACGGGCAGCATCATGCCGCTCTGCTCGCCGTGTGCGAGAGCCAGGAGATGCTGGTCGGGCTTGGTGCGGTCGACGACCTGGTCGGGGCGAGCCGTTACTTCGAGGCGCTCAAGCGGATTCGAGCACTGTTTCCGGTGGAGCAGGCCATCCTGGCCGGCGCCAAGATCAATTCCCCATTCGAGGCTGCCTGACAGCGGAGAGCGACATGAACGTCACCAGCGCGACCGATAGCACCAGCAAGTCGTCCAGTTCGACCAGCTCGACGACGTCGAGCACCGGCGTCGACTACAACACGTTTCTTCAGCTCCTCGTCGCGGAGATGAAGAATCAGGATCCGACCAATCCGATGGATACCTCGCAGTACATGAGCCAGTTTGCGCAGCTCTCGTCGGTCGAGCAGGCGATGCAGACCAATAACAAGCTCGACGCTCTACTGTCTTCGCAGTCGCTGTCGCAGGCCAATGGACTGATCGGAAAGACCGTCAGCTTCACGGACTCGACCGGAGCAAGCTTCAGCGGCAAGGTCGCTTCGGTCTCCATCAACAGCGACGGCTCCATCGCGACACTCGAGAACGGTACGAAAGTCGCGATCGGCCCCGGTCTCACGATCAGCCAGTCATGAACGAACGGGATGCCCTCGACATCGTCCAGGCGGCGATCTGGACCATCATCGTCGCCTCCGGGCCTGCCGTCGGTGCCGCGATGTTGGTCGGCACCATCATCGCGCTGATCCAGGCGCTGACCCAGATCCAGGAGGTGACGCTGACCTTCGTTCCGAAGATCATCGTCATTCTCGTGGTCGTTGCCATCTCCGGCTCCTTCATCGGAGCCCATCTCTCCACCTTCACCGAGATGGTCTATTCGCACATCGAGCGCGGCTTCTGATCCGGGCGGTCCCGGCCGCCTCTGCCACCCCTGCCACCACCCCCGCGTAAGCTTTGCACGGCAGATTACGGGCCGGATCCTCCGCCGGTGACCCATGACGGATACGTTAGCCGCTAGCCTGCCGACCCCGCGACGATTGGGCGCCGACGCCTTTTTCGCAGGCGGCATCGTGGCCATGCTCACGATCCTGTTCCTGCCCATACCGCCGATCCTGATCGATCTCGGCCTCGCATTCTCGATCGCGCTGTCGGCGCTGATCCTGATGGTCGCGCTGTGGATCCAGCGGCCGCTCGATTTCTCGGCCTTCCCGACCGTGCTCCTGATCGCGACGATCCTGCGGCTTGCGCTCAACGTCGCAACGACCCGTCTCATCCTGTCGCGCGGCGGGGAGGGCGAAAACGCCGCGGGCCATGTCGTTGCCGGTTTCTCGAAGTTCGTCATGGGTGGTGACTTCGTCATCGGCCTGATCATCTTCGCGATTCTGGTCACGGTGAACTTCGTCGTGATCACGAAGGGCGCAACGCGTATCGCCGAAGTCGGCGCCCGTTTCACTCTGGATGCCATCCCCGGCAAGCAGATGGCGATCGACGCGGATCTGTCCGCGGGCCTGATCGACGACAAGGAGGCCCAGCGCCGGCGGCGCGAGCTGGAAGAGGAGAGCGCGTTCTTCGGCGCCATGGACGGCGCCTCGAAATTCGTCCGCGGCGATGCCGTCGCCGGCCTGATCATCACCGCGATCAACATTTTCGGCGGTATCATCATCGGCGTGACGCATCACGGATTGACGCTGGCACGCGCCGCCGACGTCTACACCAAGCTCTCCGTGGGCGACGGTCTGGTAACGCAGATGCCCGCGCTGATCGTGTCGCTGTCGGCGGGCCTGCTCGTCTCGAAGGGCGGCACCAGAGGTTCGGCCGAGCAGGCGGTGTTGCGCCAGCTCGGCGGCTATCCGCGCGCGGTGTCGGCCGCCGCGCTGATGATGTTCGTGCTCGCCTTGATGCCGGGGCTGCCGACGGCGCCCTTCCTGCTGCTCGGCGGCGTCATGGCTTTCGTCGGATACTCGCTGCCGAGGCGGCAGGCAGCCCTGAAGCAGAAGGAAGATGCTCGCAAGGCCGACGAACGCGCCCAGGTCGATGCCAAGGAGTCCGTCAAGGAATCGCTCAAGACCGCGGAGATCGAGCTGGCGCTCGGGGGCCACCTCTCGGTCCATCTGCTGGGCTCGCGCAACGAGCTGGCGCACCGCGTGGCCAAGATCCGCAAGAAGTTCGCCAAGCAGTACGGCTTCGTGGTTCCCGAGATCAAGCTCACCGACAATTTGTCGATCGATCCCAAGGGATACCAGATCCGAATCCACGACACCCGCGTCGCCCAGGGCGAGCTCAGGCTCGGCGAAGTGCTGGTGCTCGTCGACAAGGATGGCAAGCCCGACGTTCCCGGCGAAGAGGTGATCGAGCCGGCCTTCGGCATGAAGGCGCTGTGGGTGACGGACGCGTTCACCGACGAGGTCAAGCGCCAGGGCTGCAAGCCGGTCGACAATCTCTCGGTGCTGCTCACGCATCTGAGCGAAGTGATCAGGGCCAACCTCGCCCAGCTCCTGTCCTACAAGGACATGCGCGGCCTGCTCGACCGGCTCGATCCCGAATACAAGCGCCTGGTCGAGGATCTCTGCCCGTCGCAGATATCGTATTCGGGGCTGCTGGCGATCCTGAAGATCCTGCTGGCCGAGCGCGTGTCGATCCGCAACCTTCATCTGATCCTCGAAGCCATCGCCGAGATCGCGCCCCATGTGCGGCGCTCCGAGCAGGTGGCAGAGCATGTGCGTACACGTCTTGCCCAGCAGATTTGCGGCGATCTCACCGACAACGGCGTGCTCAACGTGGTCCGTCTCGGCAACCGTTGGGATCTCGCGTTCCACCAGAGCCTGAAGCGCGACGCCAAGGGCGACGTCGTCGAATTCGACGCCGATCCGCGCCTGATCGAGCAGTTTGCGACCGAAGCCAGCGCCGCGATCCGCAAGTTCACCGAGAACGGCACCAGCGTGGTGCTGGCGGTGACCCCGGAAGCGCGTCCCTATGTCCGGATGATCCTGGAGCGGGTCTTTCCGACCCTGCCGATCCTGTCGCATGTCGAGGTCGCGCGCAGCACCGAGATCAGGGCCCTCGGAGCCATATCGTGATCAGCGGCCTCACCGATAGCGTGCTGGTGACGTTCATCGTGTTCTGCCGCATCGGTGCCTGCCTGATGCTGGTGCCCGGCTATTCCAGCGTCAACGTTCCGGCCCAAGTCCGCTTGTTCGTCGCGCTCGTCACGACGTTTGCGCTGACGCCGATCCTGATCGCCGTCCTGAAACCACTTACGGACAACGCGGCGCCGCTGACCCTCGTGCTGCTGATCTGTTCCGAGCTCGTGGTCGGCAGCGTCATCGGGCTCGGCGGTCGCGTGTTCTTTCTCGCACTCCAGACCATGGCCACCGTGATGGCCAGCGCAATCGGGTTGAGCAACATCCCGGGGACGCCGGTCGGCGACACCGATCCGGCGCCGGCCCTGGTGCCGCTGATCATGACGTCCGTCACCACGCTGTTCTTCATGACCGACCAGCACTGGCAGGTCCTGCGCGGCCTGATGAACTCCTACGACGTCTGGCATCCCGGCGACCGGCTCGGCGGCAGCATGCCGCTCGACCAGCTCGTCGGAAGGCTGTCGGAGGCATTCGTGCTGACGCTGCGGATCGCCAGCCCTTTCATCGTCTATTCGGTCGTCGTCAACCTGGCGGTCGGCCTGATCAACAAGCTGACGCCGGCGATTCCGGTCTATTTCATCTCGGTACCGTTCGTGCTGTTCGGTGGCTTCCTGCTGCTCTACCTCACCAGCGACGAGCTCTTGACGCAATTCATGCTTGGCGTCTCCTCGTGGCTGGCGGAGTGATCGGCCATGACGTCGCGCGCGGACAAGCTCGGCCGGATGGTCTCGCTCGTGAAGCTCCAGCTCCGGCTGTCAGAGTGGCAGCTCGCGCATCTGCGGCAGCAGGAGCGCAGCTTGCAGGATGAACAGGAATGGCTGGTCGGAACTCTCAACGAGGGCAAGCCGCCAGCGGGATCATCGAGCGAATCGGTCGCGCGGCGTCTGACCAGAACCAGCGTCGGCGCGCGCGTGGTTCAGGCGCAGGCCTCGCAGCAGCTCGACCAGGTTCGCGCGGAGAGCCGCCGTGTGAAGCAGTTCGAGCAGGTCGCGAAGGCGGCGCTCGCGGACAAGCTTCGCGACGCCGAGAAGCGATCGCTCGAGGAAATGACGGGAACAAGCCTCACCGTGCGCGAGTGGACGCCACGGCAAGCCAATCGGACCAAGACATGATCGTGACAGCGATACCCGACCTCGTTCTCGACGTCCTCGATGCTGCCGATCCCGTGACGCAGCGCGCGGCCACCGCGAAGCTCGACGCGTTGAAATCATCGGACGCGGATTTCGCCGCCACGATGGACGCGGAGGTCGGCAAGGCGAAGGCCAAGACGGCTGCTGCCGATCAATCCGCGACGAAGGTTTCGGAACCGCAGTCGGGCGCGGTGAACGGGGCGCCGGTGCAGGTGATCAAGGCGCCGGCATCCGGCGAGGTGTACCGCAAGTTCGAGGCCTTCATCCTCCAGACCTTCGTCGAGACGATGCTGCCGAAGGAGTCCGAGGAGGTCTTCGGGAAGGGCACGGCGGGCGGCGTCTGGAAGTCGATGCTGGCGGAGCAACTTGGTGCGCAGTTGGCAAAGGGCAAGGGCATTGGCATTGCCAAGCAGCTTGCTGCCGCGCATCCGGCGGGACCGGACGCTACGGGCAAGGCCGGATGATGATTCGGGAATGGGTGACAGAAGTTGAAGGGTGAATTTCCTATGCAGGCACAAGAAGGCGCGGCGGCCATGGTGATGGAGCAGCCGGCCGTGGACACCGAGGCGATGACGACGGCGGCCATGTCGGGGGATGCCCTGTTGCCCGTGCTGCTGCCGAATGTCGGTGGCGAGGTGGCGAACGACGGTGCGGAGGCGGCGAGATCGGACGAGGTGCGCGGCCTGTTGGCTGCGATCCGCCGGCTCGAAGGCATCGTCGAAGAGGAGACGGCTGCGCTCGCGACGGGCAAGAAGATCGACTTCGACGAGTTCAGCGCTCGGAAGAGCCGGAGCATGCTGGAATTCGTCCGCCTGATGCGGGCACGAATGCACCTCGGCGGCGAGCTCGAGATCACCGAGGAGGTCCAGCGGCTGCGCGAGAAGCTCGAGCGAAACCGTTCCATCCTCGAAATGCATTACGATGCGGTGCGTGAGGTTGCGACCATCATCGTCAAGGCCATCAAGGACGCCGAATCGGACGGCACCTATACCGGTCGCGCAGCACAGGACGGAAAATGATCAGACTCGTGCTGGCCGGGCTCTGGGTATGCATCCTCACCGCGGGAACGAGCTATGCCGTGGCCTATTGGAAGGAAAATGGCAGCCTGCTGCCGGCAAAGGACGAATATCTTGACGGGCTGCAGTACCAGAAGACGCGGGCGCTGAGCGTGCCGATGGTCGAGAGTGGCAACGTGCAGGGCTACATCGTCGCGCGCTTCGTCTATACCGTAGAGGCGCGGACCATGCACCAGCTCAACGTTCCGCCCGAGCCGTTCGTCGTCGATGAAGCCTTCCGCAGGATCTATGCCGACGACCGCCTCGATTTCAGAAAACTCGCCCGTTACGACCTCTCCATCCTCACGACGGCCATCAAGCAGCGTGTCAACGAGCGAATGCAGGCCGAAGTCGTCCAGGACGTCCTTGTCGAGGACTTCAATTACGTGCCGAAGGAAGAATTCCAGCAGAAGCCCTAGGACATTAACGGTTCTGATTGAATCAGAAGCGAGCCTCTAGAATATACTTACAGGCGAGCCGCAGCGCCGGTACTGCCGCGCTCTATTCGCCGTTGACGTCAGAAACTACAACGGCCTCTGCGAAGGTGGTTCGCAGAGGCCGTTGTCGGTTTCGTGGCAGCGCCCTGCCGATCAGTTTCCGGCCGGATACGCCACTGGGGCGGTATGCGCCCTGTTCAGCAGGATGCCGACTTCGTCGAGCTCCTGCATCGGCACGTCGATGGTCTCGCCGGCCGGGATGTCGAGGCGGTATCCGACGTAACGCCGGGCCACGATCGCATCGAAGCCGAGCCGGTCGCGGAGCTTCTTGCGCAGTTTGCTGACGTGGCTCTCGATCACGCTCTCGTCGAATGTCGCTTCGAAGATGCCGTAGACCGCGTTGAAGATCTGCGTCTTGGTGACCCACTTACCGTGGTTGCTGACCATATATTCGAGAATGCGCAGTTCGCGGCGGGGCAGGGTGAGGGCGTGGCCAGCGATCTCGGGGTCACGTCCGTTGAAGAAGACCTGGATCCTGGTCTCGCAGGGCCTCGGCAGTTCCCCGACCCGGCGACGCGCAATCGCGGCCGTTCGGGCGAGGATCTCGCGGAGGTGAATCGGCACGTGGACGACGTCATCGACGCCCGACTCGAAGAGCTCCAGCGTGTTCTTGAGCATCTTCTGGCCGCTCATGGCGATGATAGGGGCCGAGGAGCGCTTGCGCATCGCCCGCGGCAGGCTTCCGCGGGTGTCGCAATCCCCGAGGAGGAAGGCGTCCACCGCGGCCAGATCCGATTCACTCGCAGATTGCAGCCAGTCCCAGAATTCTCCGGAGGAGAAGCCGATCGACGATACACCTTCGCGAACGAGCCCTCCGACATAGCTGTTCGTGACGCTCTCGCGATCATCAACGATAATATACATCAGTCGCCCCTGTTTCGCACTTGTTTCGGCCGGTTGTTTGTTGTGATGCCCGGCTCGGCAACTGTGCTGTTTGACGATATTCCATCCCGCGAACCGTTATTATGGTTTCGATATTCGCGGGCAGCCCTACGCATTCAGTGCCTGCGTCTCGCAGGCCTGCTACTTCGACTCGATACTGAACGCTTACTGCGTGAGGCTCGGCGGGTGTCTTGCGGATCACCTCGCGGAGCGGATTGAGAAAGCGACCTAGAACAGTTGCGCCAAGTTGCTCATTGCATCCGAACGCTACTGTACTGTGTCAATCCCCTCGCCAACTGGCGAGAATCACTTGAGTAGGACCGTAACAATTGCCGATTTCCGATCAAGCGTGCGCAACTAAGCGTTTGCTACACGTGCTTGATGCTGTTGGTTTGGTTCGAGTTGTTTCTTTGTATATTCAATCGCATCAGTTGATTTGGAATTCGAACTAGTTTTGCACCCTGGCGGTTCTAAAGTTCCGCATCCCCGTATGATTACAGACATTTTGGGTGGTGCTGCGCTTAACGCACATCGGTGGGTTTTCAACCCGGGATTGACTCTCGTCATCGTCTGCCCACATGCGACAATTCGACTCATGTATGGCGAGGCGACTCCAGCTTGGCGAAATCTTGGCGAGGGTGTGTCTTTCGAGTCGCACTCTCGCCACGTGCGTGACGCGTTTGACTCATGTGACGTCGCATCGCGCGTGATGAAAAGTTTTCGATGCGTACGTTTCAGGCAAGCTTCGGCAACTAATGTCACCGTTCGACAGATCGAACCGAACGGAGCATTCTCGCATGTTGTCCGATGGACAAGCTCGTCCCAACGCGACCGCCGATGTTTCCGCAGCGGCGAAACCGGCTGCGGAGACGCGCGATGCCAGAGACAATGTGGCGCCGACGGCCAAGCCTTTTGCAAATACCCAGTCTTTTGCAAATACCAAGCCCACTGCAAATACCAAGCCTGCCGCGAATACCAAGCCCGCTGCGAGCACCAAGCCCGCGTCGGCAGCAGCGAACGATGAAACTCTGGCGAAAGAGGCGCTCGAGGGTCTGAAGCGTATTCGCGCCAAGGCGCGCCTCGACAAGATGGCAATCTCCAAGCCTACGCCCATCGTGATCAAGCCGGCCGTGATCGTGGCCAAACCGCCGCCGCCGCGCCCGACATGGGTCGTGCCGCTCGCGACATTGGCGGTTGCTGCGATCCTGGTCGTCTGTGCCTGCACCGGCGTGATCGCCTATCTCACCACGCAGCCCGCCCAGAGCAACGTCGCGGCCAATACTGAGATCAGGAACCTGCGCGAGACGGTGGCGCAACTGCGCAGGCAGGTGTCGGGCGTGTCCGACAATCTCGACGGCCTGCGCACCGCGGTCGATCAATCGAGCAAGGCGACCAATGACCGTTTTGGCCGGTTTGGCGAAAATCTGGATCGCATCGAACGGGTGAGTTCGTCCTCTACGGTGAAGCTCGACAAGCTTGCCCAGGTGCAGGCCCAGGCTCCGGCGCCCGTCGCCACACAGCCAATGCCAATGATGGCCTCGGCCGCTACGCCCGAGATCACGGGATCGGTAGCACCGTCCGAGCGCATCTCGGCGCCGCGCAAGACGGTCAAGGGCTGGTCGGTCCGCCAGGCCTATGAGGGGATTGCGATCCTGCAAGGCCCGAACGGCGTCGTCGAGGCGGTGTTGGGACAGCAGGTGCCCGGCCTTGGCCGTATCGAGGAGATCAAAAACGAGAACGGACGTCTGGTGGTCGAGTCCAGCGGGGGCGTCATCTATTCGTCACGCAAGGCCACGCCCTGATCGAGGGCCACTTCTATTTGCGGTGATGCTCGAAGCTAGTGCATAGCAGATCGACCTCCGCCTCCGCGATCGGCGCCCGAAACAGGCGGCAGCTGAACTCGGCCGTCGTCCTGCTGTCCGTGGTGGTGCGATCTTCGCGGAGGAAGATGCATCGCTTGCAGACGTCGGTATGGTGCCGCTGTTCGGCCGCGTCCGACTGATCCAGCACGTGGCGGAGCGCGTCGCGGAAGCTGACCTTCGCCTCGCCCTCGAGCACGGCGATGGCCTCGACGAGGACGTTGACGGGGTCGCGCACCAGGAACTTCTTGCCCTGTTGTGTCACGCTCAGCATCACCGACCGCTTGTCCTGGGCCGAGCGCTTTCGCTCGAGATATCCGAGCCGCTCCAGCTCGCCGATGATGAACGAGGCGGTACCACGCGTGGTGCCGACGTAACTCGCGAGCGCCGACGGCGTCCTGGAAAACCGGTTGGCGCGGGAAAGGAAACGCAGCGCCATCCACTCGCGGTCACGCAAGCCGTGCTTGGTGCCTTCGAACCACAGGATCCGGGCGACCTGTTCCAGCAGTTCAATCGATTCGCGAGCCAAGTTCATTTCAATTCCAGGTCGGTAAATCTTAATTCAATTGAGCTTTTGGTAGCGCAATCCGGGCGGCGGATAAGGAGGATCCCCAAAGAGGTGGAACCTTCCGGTCGTGGAACTAGAGCGTCGCGAAGAAAGTTCGAGTAAATCGCCCGGCTCAACTCTTCTGAAAATTTCAGTCAAATGACCCCGGAGTACGCGCAAATTCCGATAGCGTGGGATGTGCGTGCAACATGATGTGTCGTTGCGACCACCGCAAAGCCCATTTATTGCGTGATGCGCTTCGAATCGCGCGAGCAGGCCGGCAGAAAGGGGCGCGAGCGAACCACCGTTTGCGGTTAATGGATGTTGCGTTGCAATGCGGCCAAGCGGTTAAATCGAAATAGGATCGAGCCCGGGAATGCCAGAGTGTCGTCCGTGATCGAGCAAGTGAAGCCGTTCAGCGTCAAGCGCGCAGCATTGGCCGCCACCGTCGGCAACATGCTCGAATTCTACGACTTCATCACCTACAGCTTCTTCGCCATCCAGATCGGCCATACCTTCTTCCCGACGGGAAGCGAGTACGGCAGCCTGATGCTGTCGCTGGCGACTTTCGGCGCCGGCTTCGTGACGCGGCCGATCGGCGGAATCGTGCTTGGGATCTATTCCGACCGGATCGGCCGGCGGCCTGCCATGCTGCTGAGCTTTGCGCTCATGGGGCTATCGATCCTGACTATCGCGCTCACGCCGTCCTATCAAACGATCGGCCTTGCAGCGCCCGTCATCGTGATCGCGGCGCGTATGGCGCAAGGCTTTGCTCTGGGCGGGGAGGTTGGACCGACCACCGCCTATCTGATCGAGATCGCTCCGCCCGAGCATCGCGCGCTGGTGGTGGCCTGGCAGCCGGCGAGCCAGGAGATCGCCGCGACCGCGGGCGCGCTCGTCGGCGTCATCCTGAGCAGGACGATGGCGCCGGAGATGCTCGACGCCTATGGCTGGCGGGTGGCGTTTCTCATCGGGGCGGTGTGCCTGCCGTTCGGCTTCTGGATGCGCCGGACGCTGCCCGAGACGATCCCGCAGGCCGAAGCCGGTGCCGGCACCGTCGAGCACACCAGTCATCTTTCGCAGGCGAGACGGCACCTTGGCATCATCGGACTTGCGTTGATGATCCTGGCAAGCGGCACGATCTCGACCTACGTCACCCAATATATGACGACCTATGCGCAGAATACGCTGCACGTGTCATCGACCCTGGCTTTCACCGTGTCGCTGGTCAGCAACGGCATCCAGTTCGTTGGCGCGCTGGTCGGGGGCTGGCTGGCGGATCGTCTCGGTCGCAAGCCGGTGATGATCTGGCCGCAGCTCGCAACGCTGCTGCTGACCTACCCGACCTTCCTGTGGATCGTCCATGCGCCCGGCGCGTTGTCGCTCCTGGTTGGTTTCGGTGTCCTGTCCGTCATCGGCTCGCTGCCGTTCACCGCGTTCTACGCGACCTTCACCGAGGCGCTGCCCCAGAACATCCGCGGCGGCGTGTTCGCGACCGTCTATGCGGTCGCGATCGCGAGCTTTGGCGGGACGGCGCAGCTCGTGGTCACCTGGCTCCTCCACGTCACCGGCAATCCGCTGGCGCCGGCCTGGTACCTGCTGCTTGCGGCGATCGTCGGACTTGGCGCAATGAGCCTCATGCCCGAGACTGCGCCGGTGAAACAGCGTCAGAATAAGATCTGAAAACAAGCCCCGAAAGTGGCGCGCTCGCAGGCTGGTGATTTGCGTTTCACCGGCAATTATTGGCGAATGCGCGCCTGAAGGATCAGGGCCGCGCATCAGGAAGGATTAACCGATGAGTATCGAAACCACCATGACATCCGACGTCGTCGGGCTGACCAAGGTCGCCCCGGTCTCGCGCCGCGGATTCATGAGCGCCACCGCGGCCGTCGCCGCCGGCTACACGCTTGCGGCCGGGCCCGTGCGCGCCGAGGCGATCACGACCGACACCAGTGGCTTCCAGACCGGGGACGCCAAGATCAAGGTCGGTTCCGAGGAGATGCCTGCGTATTTCGCCCGCCCCGCCGGCGACACCAAGGCGCCGGTGATCATCGTGGCGATGGAGATTTTCGGCCTGCACGAATACATCAAGGACGTGACGCGGCGCCTTGGCAAGCTCGGCGCGTTCGCGATCGCGCCCGACTACTATTTCCGTAAGGGCGTCGATTTGACCAAGGTCACCGAGATCAAGGACCTGCTGCCGATCGTCAATGCCAAGCCGGACGCCGAGCTGCTGTCCGATCTCGATGCGACGGTGGCGTGGGCGGGATCGCAAGGCGGCGACACCGGTAAGCTCGGCATCATCGGCTTCTGCCGCGGCGGGCGCACAGTCTGGGAATATGCCGCTCACAGCGGCAGCCTCAAGGCCGGCGTCGCCTTCTACGGTCCGCCGGTCGATCCAGCCAATCCGCTGTGGCCGAAAAGCCCGATGCAGCTCGCGCCCGAGATGAAGGCACCGGTGCTCGGCCTCTATGGCGGCGCCGATACCGGCATTCCCGTCGCCCAGGTCGAGCAGCTCAAGGCAGCCTTGGAGCAGAACAAGAAGACAGCCGAGTTCAAGATCTATCCGGAAGCGCCGCACGGCTTCCATGCCGACTACCGCGGCAGCTACCGCAAGGACGCCGCAGAAGATGCCTGGAAACAGGCGCAGGCCTGGTTCAAGAAGTATGGCGTCCTGAGCTGACGCTGATTTTAGAAGGGCGGCCCGAGCGGCCGCCCTTCTATTTCAAGGCGTCGATCTCACTTCACCATCGCGCCATAAACGATGTCCTGAACCTGTTCGCGATAATATTTCCGCAGCTCGCCCGGCGCCGCCGTTCCCACCACGACCACGAGACGCTCCTTGGGGTCGCAGAAGAATTGCGTTCCGTACGCGCCATTCCAGGTGAACTCGCCGGGATTGCCGGGGACTGACGACAATCCCTCGCTGGTGCGGACCGCGACTGCGAGGCCAAAGCCGAAGCCGGCGCGATGCGGCTCGATGTTCGCCACGTTGTTCTTGATCTCCGGGCCGAGATGATTGGTCGTCATGTGATGCACGGTCCTGGGACCGAGGATGCGCTGGCCGTCGAGGTCGCCGCCGTTGAGCAGCATCTGTCCGAAGCGGATGTAGTCGCCGACGGTCGCGAACGAGCAGGCGCCGCCACAGTCGAATTTTGTCGGCGTGTCCAAAAGCTTGATGGCTTGCGGCTTGCCGGTAAGCGGATCGTTGGCGAACGGGCGGGCGAGGCGAGGGCGCTGTGCGTCGGTCGGGTGGAAGGTCGCGTCCTTCATGCCGAGCGGCTGCCAGACGTTGGCGGCGAGATAGTCGCCGAGCTTCTGCTCGCTCACCTTCTCGACGACGGCGCCGAGCACGTCGATCGAGAAACCGTATTCGAACTCGGTCGAGGGCTGATGCGCCAGCGGCAGCTTTGTGATGCGATCGATGAAGGCCTGAGTGTCACCTTCGATCGCTGGCGCGGTGCCTTCCGGATATTGCCGTGCCACCGGGCTCGCGCTGTCCGGGCGGCCGCCATACATCAGGCCAGACGTGTGTCGGTACAGGTCGTGAATGAAGATCGGTGATGCCTGCGGTTCGAGCTTCAATGAACCGTCGGCCTGCTGAACGCCGACCTTCATGTCGGCAAAGCCGGGATAATAGTCGGACAGCTTGGCCTGGAGCGGCAGCTTGCCCTGCTCCATCAATGTCAGGCCCGCGACTGCGGCCATCGGCTTGGTCATCGAAGCCAGGGCGAAGATCGCGTCGATAGGCATCGGCGTGCCCTTGTCCGGATCCAGCATACCGTAGGCCTTGTAGTGCACGAGCTTGCCGTCACGGGCGATCGCGACGACCGCACCGGGGACCCGCTTGGCGGCGATCTCACGTGCGAAGAAATTGTCGAGCCGTGCAAGCCCTTGTTTTGAGAAGCCGGCGTCGTCTGGACTAGCTTCGGGCAGCGGTGCGGCGCGTGCTGCGCCGAACGTGATGGCGGCAGCGGTTGCGGCGATCATGGCAATGTTCTTCATGGAATCCTCCCAAGCTCGGGCTCGTTATGCATTGGCCCGCTCGGTGATTAGATCACGACCGCACCGGCGCGAAGTCAAGCGCGGGCAGGGCATGTCTAGGACGCCGGGAATGCCGGAGCCCTATCCTCCTTCCTCCGCTTGCCACAACGCCTCGAGGGCGTGGCGGTAGGTCGGATAAGCAAGCGTGACGCCGAGCTCGCGCTTCATTTTCGCGTTGGAGACGCGGGCGCTGCTCGCATAGAAGCTGCGGGCCATCGCCGACATCTCGGCGGTCTCGAACGGCTCTTCCGGCGGCGGTGCAACGTTCATCAGCTTCGCCGCGTAAGCGATCACGTCCTGCGGCGGCGCCGGCTCGTCGTCGCAGACGTTCCACGTGCCGCCGCTCGGGTGATGAATCGCGGCCATGATCGCGCTCGCGATGTCGTCGACGTGGATGCGGTTGAACACCTGTCCCGGCTTGATGATGCGCCGGGCCGTTCCAGCGCGCAGCGTCACCAGCGCGTTACGGCCGGGGCCATAGATACCCGCAAGCCGCAGGATCGCGGCGTCGCCACCGGTCGTGTCGGTCCACGCCTGTTCCGCCGCGACCCGCATGCGCGTGCGGTCGAGGTCCGCCTTCGGCGGCGTGCTCTCATCGACCCAGCCGCCGGCGTGACCACCATACACGCCGATCGTGGACAAATAGACGATCTTGCGCTCGCCGCCCGCAGCCAGCAGGCCGGAGAAGGCCGCGATTGCCGGATCGCCGGCGCTGTCGGGCGGGATCGAAACGAGAAGGGCATCCGCGTCTCTCATACGTTCGATCGTCTCGCGTGCCGAACTGCTGCCGGAGAAAGCATGCACCTCGACGCCGGCGAGAGCGCCCCGCTGCGCGGGATCGCGCACCGTGCCGGCGATATGCGAGAAGCGGCCACCGAACAGGCGGACGAAGTGCTGCGCACTGTAGCCGAGGCCAAGGATAAAGAGCCGCATACATCTTCCTTGCAGGTCGGAGTTCCCGTTCGCGCCGCAGCGCGCCTCCGCTCATAAGAGATTTTTGGGTCCGGCAAAAGATATTGCAATTTGTCTCGTCCGCCTGTGCAGGCGATGGTCGCTCGTCGGGAGGGACGTATAGATCATGCAGGCAGAAGCGCCCGCCATAAGGCCATGTGACGCCGCCGAGCTGATCCGCCGCGCCGCCGCGCTGATCTTCGACGTCGACGGTACCTTGGCTGAGACCGAAGAGCTGCATCGGCAGGCCTTCAACCATGCCTTCGCCCGCCACGGTCTCGACTGGCAATGGGACCGGGCCGTCTACAAGGATCTGCTGCGGGTCACGGGCGGCAAGGAACGGATCCGCGCCCACCATGAAAGGCTGAGGATGGCCGCGCCATTATCGGATGTGGACATCGCGGAACTCCACCGCATCAAGACCGCGCATTATGCCGAACTGGTCGAAACCGGCTGCTGCCCCTTGCGGCCCGGGGTGACGGATCTCCTCGCTGCTGCCAAGGCGCGCGGCCAGCGGCTCGCGATCGCGACGACCACGTCGCACGGCAACGTCGATGCGCTGCTGTCGCAGGCTTTGGGAAAGCGCTGGGCCGCGGATTTTGATGCGATCGTCGCCGGGGATGATGTGCCGCACAAAAAGCCTGCGCCGGATGTCTATTTCGAGATCCTGCTGCGGCTGAAGCTCAACGCACCCGACTGCGTCGCGATCGAGGATTCCGCCAACGGGCTGATCGCAGCCGCGCGGGCGAACATTCCCGTGCTCATCACCAGAAGCATGTTCTTCCGGGACGACAATTTTAGCCAGGCGCGGGTCGTGCTGGATGACCTGTCTGGGCTCGGGGTGAGGCGCCAAAACAAAAAAACTGAAAAACAACCCCATGCACAGTAGAATGTGCCTGCGGGCCGAGTGCCCTCAATGGACGCGGTGGCTCGCTCTATCGTCCTCAGCTTGCTCGACAATTTGCGCGATCGGGCTGGACTGGTGGTGCACCAGGCGCCAGTCGTCGCCGACGCGCCGAAAATGGTTGGCCGCAGCCAATGCCGTGCCGTCGACGATCTCAATGCAGAGCACGCGCGCGCTGTCGCCATCGACGATGGCCTGCGGTTCCGCGCAGACGATCTGCGGCCGTTCCGGACTCTGCAGGATGTCGCGCCAGCTTCCGATCACCGTGGCCCGGCCGATGATGGCCGGCCAGCCGGGATGAATGCAGGAAATGGCGTCATCGTCCGCCCACATCCGCTCCATTTCGTCGAAATCGCCAGTCGAGAAGGCGGCGTAGAACGCTGCGTTCGCGGCGATCACCTTGGTGTCCTTTGCCATGCCTCTCGGGTGGGGCAATGACAGGCAAAAATCAAGCAAGACTTCCGTCGACTTTCCGTTCGCTCTGGACCGCAATGCAGCATTGCTGCCGGTTTTGTGGTCACACCGAGACCAGGGTCTCCACCGCACGCCGCGCGCCATCCTTGTAGAGTCGGCCGAGCGCCACGGTCACGGCCTCGCGCAGGCGCGGCTCCGCGCCTAGCGGCCCGAACACTTTCGCGACGCCGAGCAGCGCGGGCGCCAATCGTTCGGCGATGGGACCTGCCTCGCGCGCCAAATCGGCGAACTCGGCGGCGAGCGGATCGCGCACGTCGATGGTGCGGCCCTTCTCGTCGAGGCCGCTGACGTAGCGCATCCAGCCGGCCACCGCGAGCGCATGCGTCGCGATCGGCAGGTTCCTGGCGAGACGATCCTGGATCGCGCCGAGCAGCCGCTGCGGCAGTTTTTGCGAGCCATCCATCGCGATTTGCCAGGTGCGGTGATGCAGTGCCGGATTGGCGAAGCGCTTGAGCAGCGAGGCGCGATAGGCGGCCAGGTCTGCGCCTGATGGCATCGTCAGCGTCACCGCGGCCTCTTCCATCACCTGCGCGGCGAGGCGCGCGAAATGCGGATCCTGCATGGTGTCGGCGATGGTCTCGTAGCCGGCGAGATAGCCGAGATAGGCCAGCGCCGAATGGCTGGCGTTGAGCAGCCGCAGCTTCATCAACTCGAACGGCTTGACGTCGTTCACCAGTTCGACGCCGGCGGCGGCAAGGTCGGGCCGGCCTGCCGTAAAGCGATCCTCGACCACCCATTGCGTGAACGGCTCGGTCATGACCGGCCATGCGTCGTGCAAACCGAGTGCTGATGAAACCGCATCGCGGTCACCATCCGTCGTCTCCGGCACGATGCGGTCGACCATGGTCGAGGGGAAGGCCGCGGTATCCGCGATCCACTTGCCGAGATCCTTCGAGCGTAGCGCGGCGAATTGCGTCACGATCCGCTGTACGGTGTGGCCGTTGGCGGCGAGGTTGTCGCAGCTCAGCACGGTGAAGGGCGGGGCGCCCAGGGCCCGCCGGCGCGCCAGCGCGGCCACGATGAAGCCGGGAGCCGAGCGCGGCGCGTCGAAATTGTTGAGGTCGTGCACGATATCAGGATGCCGCTCGTCGAGATCGCCGGTCTGCGGCGTGTGGCAGTAGCCCTTCTCGGTGACGGTGAGGGAGACGATGCGAATGGCGGGATCGGCCATTCGCTCGACCAGTCGTGCCGGGCTCTCGCGCGCGACCACGCTGTCGAGCAGCGCACCGATGATGCGGTGTTCGGTGCCTTCGGCTGCACGGACGGCGACCGTATAGAGATGATCCTGCGGGGCGAGGGCGTCGCGTGTGTCAGGGCTGCGCAGGCTGGCGCCGACGATGCCCCACGAGGTGGCGCCGGCCGCAAGGCAATCATCGATGACGACGGCCTGGTGGGCGCGATGAAACGCGCCAAGGCCGAGATGCACGATGCCGGAGGTGACGCGCGAACGGTCGTAGGCCGGGCGGCGAATACCTGGTGGCAGCCGATCGAAATTGGCGCGGCCAAGGCGCGTTGGATCAAGGCGCATGGTCGTCTCTCCTCTTGTTTGGCCGCTGCTTGACATGGCGCCTATCCTCGGTCAATGCTGCGGTCAATTGGTAAGACCAATTTTCCAAATTGGCGGGCCGCGGGCAGCGAGAGCTGCCGGCATGACCCTTTCGGGAGGACCAGCGTGCCGCTGGAAGCTGTGGAGGCGAGACGGCTTTATCGCCAAGTCGCCGATCAATTGCGAAGCCTGATCGACAGCGGCGAGTACGCGGTCGGCAGCCGCTTGCCGACCGAACGCGAACTCGCCGAGCAGCTCAGGATTTCCAGGCCGACGGTGCGCGAAGCCCTGATCGCGCTCGAAGTCGAGGGCCGCCTCCGCATCCGCGTCGGTTCCGGCATCTATGTGATCGAGCCCGCGGCGGTTGCGGCGACCGCGCCTGCTTTCGTCATCGAGGGCCCGTTCGAGCTGCTGCGCGCCCGCGAGTTCCTGGAAAGCGCCATCGCCGAAGAAGCCGCGCGCGTGGCGACGAAAGACGACGTTGCCCGCATCGATGCGTCCCTTGTCGCGATGGGGAATGTAGAACACCCCGGCGAAGCCTCGATGGTCCACGACCGCGCCTTCCACGTCGCGATCGCCGGCAGCCTCGGCAATGCCGTTCTGGTCCGTGTGGTCGGCGAGTTGTTCGACCAGCGCCTCAATCCCTATTTCGCGCAGCTTGCGCATTATTTCGAGAGCCCGGGCACGTGGCGCACTGCGCTCGACGAGCATCGCGCGGTGCGCGACGCCATCACCGCACACGATCCTGAAGCGGCTCGCGACGCGATGCGCGATCATCTCGCGCGATCCCAGGAGCGCTTTGCGCAGAACTTCGGCGCCGAGAAAGCGGCAGCACCGTCTTCCGGGCGCACTGCGCGATCGACGGCAAAGCCGTCAAAACCGGAACGTGCGCCGAAGAAGAAGCGAGCTGAGAGCAGCAGTGCGCGACAGCGATGACATTGTGCAGCCCGCACCCGCGTTGGGGGCGGGCTGACAAGAAGCAGATTTAAAAGAAGCAGACTTGAAAGATGGAGGAAAAGTCAGTGTTGAAAAAGATGACAATGGTGCTGGCGGTCTCGGCCGCGGCGATGATTGCTACGACTGGCGCCGGCATGGCGCAGACCAAGCTCAAATGGGCCCATGTCTACGAGACCTCGGAGCCGTTCCACACCGCGTCGGTCTGGGCCGCGCAGGAGATCGGGAAGCGCACCAACGGGCGCTATGCGATCGACGTCTATCCGGCCTCGCAGCTCGGCAAGGAGGCCGACATCAACCAAGGCCTTTCGCTTGGTTCGGTCGACATCATCATCTCCGGCTCGAGTTTTGCCGCGAAGAGCTTTCCGCCGATCGGCGTCACCTATTATCCCTACACCTTCCGCGATGCCGATCATCTGCTCGCCTACACCAAGAGCGACATCTTCAAGGAGCTCACCAAGGGTTATGAGGACAAGAGCGGCCACCACATCGTCGCGGTGACCTACTACGGGGTGCGCCAGACTTCGTCGAACAAGCCGATCAAGACCTGTGCCGACCTCAAGGGCCTGAAGATGCGCGTGCCCGACGTTCCCGCCTATCTGGCGATGCCGCGCGCCTGCGGCGCCAACACCGCGCCGATCGCGTTCGCCGAAGTCTATCTGGCGCTCCAGAACGGCACCGTCGAGGCGCAGGAGAACCCGCTGACCACGATCGAGGCCAAGAAGTTCTACGAGGTGCAGAAGCACATCGTGCTGACCGGCCACATCGTCGACCATCTCAACACGGTGGTGGCCGGCGCGCTCTGGAAGAAGCTCAGCGATGAGGACAAGAAGATTTTCACCGACGTCGCGCAGGAGGCCGCCGCCAAGGCGACCGCGGAGATCAAGCAGAACGAGGCCAAGCTGGTCGCCTTCTTCAAGGAGAAGGGCCTGACCGTCACGGAGGTCGACAAGAACGAGTTCCGCGACACCGTGCTGAAGAACGTCGCGTTCGAGACGTTTGGCTATCGCAAGGCCGACTGGGAACGCATTCAGGCGGTGAAGTGACGACGTAGTCGTCATCCCGGAGCGGTCCGCAGGACCGAACCTCAGGTGCGCAATTGCGCACCTGGGAATCTCGAGGTTCTGGGTCTGGTGCTGACGCACCATCCCGGAACGACGTGATCAGTTTGAGGAGCAACCCATGTCCACCGCCGAAACGCACCGGCAGATCACCGCGGACGAGATCGCCCACACCTTCGAGGAAGAGGCGGCGCCGAAGGTCGATCTCGGCATCTACGCTTTTGAGGACTGGGTCGCGCTGGCGATTTTCTGGGTGATGGCGCTTGCCGTCTTCCTCCAGTTCTTTACCCGCTATGTGCTCAACGACAGCTACGCCTGGACCGAGGAGATCGCGACCTACTGCCTGATCGGCGTGGTCTTCATCGGCTCATCGATGTGCGTGCGGCTGTCGCGGCACATCCAGGTCGATCTGATCTATCGCTATCTGCCGCACCTCGTGGCCCGGGCGTTGTCGACGGTGATCGACCTGATCCGGATCGCCTTCTTCGGCTACGCCATCAAGCTGGTCTGGGTCTACATCCAGATCATCGGCGATGAATCCATGACCACGATCAATCTTCCCAAGGATTACGTCTACTATGCGGTGCTGCTCGGCTTCGTGCTGATGTTCGTGCGCTCCGTGCAGGTGGCAGTGCAACATTTGCGACAGGGCTATTCGATCCTCGAACGTCCCGGCGCCTACGACGGCTTTGAAGGGTAATTCCATGTTGCTGTTGCTTGGAGGCTTCCTCATCCTCATGCTGCTCGGCGTTCCCGTGGCCATCGCCATGGCGGCGTCTTCGCTGCTCTACATTCTGGTCAGCGGGGTGACGCCCGACGTCACCCTGGCGCAGCGCATGATCGCCGGCGTTGAGAGCTTTCCGCTGCTCGCCGTGCCGTTCTTCATCCTGGCCGGCAATCTCATGAACATCGCCGGCGTCACCGGCCGCATCTACAAATTCGCGGTCGCGCTGGTCGGCTGGATGCGGGGCGGCCTCGGCCACGTCAACATCATCGGCTCGGTCATCTTCTCCGGCATGTCCGGCACAGCGATCGCGGATGCCGCCGGTCTCGGTACCATCGAGATCAAGGCGATGAAGGATCACGGCTACTCCACGGAATTCTCCGTGGGCGTCACCGCGGCGTCCGCCACGCTCGGCCCGATCATCCCGCCGTCGCTGCCTTTCGTGATCTACGGCATGATGGCCAACGTCTCGATCGGCGCGTTGTTTCTGGGGGGCGTCATTCCAGGCGTCGTGCTGACGCTGCTCATGATGGCCACCGTCACCTACTTCGCGCACAAGAACAAATGGGGCAGCGATACGCCGTTCTCCTGGCCGCAATTGGGATCGGCGGGGCTTGAGATCGTCGTCGTATTGAGCTTCCCGATGGCCGTCTGGCTTCTGACGGTCGCCGGTCTCTCCACCAATTTGGCAGTTGGTCTTGGCCTATTCGCGCTGCTCGCGATCGACTGGTACTTCGATTTCTCCGCGGTGATGGCGCTGATGGCGCCGGTGATCCTGATCGGCGGCATGACGCTCGGCTGGTTCACCCCAACGGAGGCCGCGGTCGCCGCCGTGATCTGGTCGCTGTTCCTCGGCCTGGTACGCTACCGCACCATGACGTTGAAGACGGTCGCGAAAGCGACGTTCGACACCATCGAGACCACGGCGTCGGTTCTGTTCATCGTCACGGCAGCCTCGATCTTCGCCTGGTTGCTAACCGTGTCGCAGGCAGCCCAGATGCTGTCGGACTGGATGCTCAGCATCACCCACAACAAATGGGTGTTCCTGGCGCTCGCCAACGTCCTGATCCTGTTCGTCGGCTGCTTCATCGACACCACGGCGGCGATCACCATTCTGGTGCCGATCCTGTTGCCGATCGTGCTCAAGCTCGGCATCGACCCGATCCATTTCGGTCTGATCATGACGCTGAACCTGATGATCGGCCTGTTGCATCCGCCGCTCGGCATGGTGCTGTTCGTGCTCGCGCGCGTCGCAAAGCTCTCGGTCGAGCGCACGACGGTGGCAATCCTGCCCTGGCTGGTGCCGCTGATGCTCGCGCTGATCGCGATCACCTACATCCCCGAATTGACCCTCTGGCTGCCGAAATACATGGGACTTTCCAAATGACCTCAACTGCTCTCGCCGCAACCCTGTTTGGCCCCGAAGATCTGCGCATGGTCGAGCACCCGCTTGACAAGCTCGCCGAAGGCATGGTGCGCCTCCGTTTCGGCGCCGGCGGCATCTGCGGCTCGGACATGCATTATTTCCGCCATGCCCGGACCGGCGATTTCGTGGTGAAATCGCCGCTGGTGCTCGGCCATGAAATCTCCGGCGAGGTCGTGGAGATCGCGGGCTCCGCGGCGAATCTGAAGGTCGGCGACCGCGTTGCCGTCAACCCGTCGCGCTGGTGCGGCCATTGCGGCGCCTGCCGCCAAGGCCGGCAGAACCTCTGCGAAAATATCTACTTCATGGGCTCGGCCTCGAAGACTCCGCATATGCAGGGCGGCTTCGCCAATTATTTCGACGCGATTCCGGCGCAGTGCGTGAAGATTCCCGATCACGTGTCCTATCAGGCCGCGGCGCTGGCCGAGCCGCTCGCGGTCTGCCTGCACGCGGTCGCGCGTGCCGGCAACATCGAAGGCACGCGCGGCATCATCTTCGGTGCCGGTCCGATCGGGCTTCTGACCATGCTCGCCGCGCGCCGCGCCGGCATGACCGACATCACGGTGGCCGACATCGCACCGGCGCCGCTGGACTTTGCGACCCGGCTCGGCGCATCTTACGTCGAGAATGTTGCAGCCGGCGAGGAAGGCCTGAAGGCGCAGGCCGCGTCGCGCCCCTACGATGTCGCTTTCGAAGTCTCGGGCACGGCTGCAGGCCTTGCCAGTGCGATCGGTATCGTCAGGCGCGGCGGCGTTGTCGTGCAGATCGGCAATTTGCCGGGTGGCCAGATTCCGGTGCCCGCCAATGCGGTGATGGCCAAGGAGATCGATTTGCGCGGCTCGTTCCGGTTCGGGCTCGAGTTCATGACGGCGGTGGAACTGATCGCGGACGGCAGTGTCGACGTGCTGTCGCTGGTGACCGCCGAGCGGCCGCTGTCCACAGCGCCGGACGCACTGCGGCTGGCGCTCGACCGCTCGCAGAGTGTCAAGGTCGTGCTGACCGCGAACTGATCGGAGAAAATGGGCATGATGCTAGAGGGATGGCGCTGGTACGGGCCGGATGATCCGGTCTCGCTCGACGATGTCAGGCAGGCCGGGGCGAGCGACATCGTCTCGGCGCTGCATCAGGTGCCGATCGGCGAAGCCTGGACACGCAAGGCGGTCGAGGAGCGCAAGAACTTCATCGAGAACGGCCAACCCAGCCGTTCGCAGCTGACCTGGTCGGTGGTGGAATCGATTCCGATCCCCGACGACGTCAAGCGTCTTGGGGCCAAGGCGACGCGCTCGATCGAGACGTGGATCGCCAGCCTGGAGGCGGTTGCCGCCGCCGGCATCAAGATCATCTGCTACAACTTCATGCCTGTCGTGGATTGGTGCCGCACCGATCTGGAATGGGAGCTGCCGAACGGCGCCCGCGCCATGCGCTTCGACCAGGATCGCTTTGCTGCGTTCGAGCTGCACATCCTGAAGCGTCCCGCCGCTACCCAGGAATACTCATCCGAGCAGCAGGCCCGCGCGAAAAAGCTGTTCGACCAGATGAGCCAGGCCGACATCGACTATCTCGTCATGGTCATCGCCAGCGCGCTGCCGGGCTCGACCACCGAGCCGATGACCATTCCGCAATTCCGCGACCGGCTCGAAACATATCGCGACGTCACGCCAAAAATTCTGCGGCAGCATCTCGCCGAGTTTCTGGGCCGCGTCACGCCCGTCGCCGAGCAGCTCGGCGTTTCGCTGACGCTGCATCCGGACGACCCGCCGCGCCCGCTGTTCGGCCTGCCGCGCGTCGCGTCCAGCGCCGACGACTATCAGGCGTTGTTCGATGCCGTGCCGTCGAAGGCGAATGGTATCTGCCTGTGCACGGGGTCGCTCGGCGTGCGCGCCGAGAACAATCTTCCCGCGATGGCCGAACGCTTCGGTCCGCGCATCGCCTTTGCGCATCTGCGCGCGACCAAGCGCGAAGCGGATGGTTTGTCCTTCTACGAGTCCGATCATCTCGACGGTGACGTCGACATGGTCGCGGTGCTGAAGGCGCTGCTGAAGGAGAACGCGCGGCGTTCGCGCGACCGGCAAATCGTATTCCGGCCCGATCATGGCCATCGCATGCTCGACGATCTCGCGGCGACCAAGCGCACCAATCCGGGCTACACCGCGATCGGCCGCCTCCGCGGCCTCGCCGAGCTCCGCGGTGCGATCCGCGCGATCGAGCATCGATAGAGGCCAAGACTCTATCCACACCGTCATAGCGAGCGCGGCGAAGCAATCCAGAATTCCTCCGCGGAGAGACTCTGGATTGCTTCGCTACGCTCGCAATGACGCGGAGGGAGAGGTGCCTCGTCTCAACCTTGTCCTCTTAAGCGGGAAGGCAGAATACGTCCCGGGCACGCGCACAGATTGTCAAAGTTCCAACCATATGCGAAGGTAGCGCCATTCCGTTTTCGATCGACGCATTGCAGCAATAAGCCATTTAGGAGCTTGATGTGAGCATTCTGGTCGAACTCCCTCCCGATCAATATGACCGGCGGGCATTTGCAAAATTCAACGAGACATCAACCGGCTTTGATCTCGACATCGCTCGCGCGATGATGTGGATGTCGCAACTCGCCTACGAGACCCATGTGCCGGACACCATCAATAGGATCTCTCCGTTCTGGGATCTGTCCGGTGTCAAGCTGCTGAGCCAACCGGCGCATTCGACGCTGCCGCTGACCGACACGCGCGGGATCATCGCGAGCAAGGGCGACGCAACCATTGTAGCCTTCGCCGGCACCGACCCGCTTCATCTCCTGAACTGGGTCAGCGATTTCACGCTTGGCCGACCGAAGGCGCCCGTGCACCAGGGGTTCGTCGATGCGGCGGCGGCCGTATGGGACGGCGTGAAGAGCGCACTGGCGGCAGCGCTGGCGCGCAAATCACCGATCTTCATCACTGGGCACAGCCTCGGCGCCGCGATCGCGGTGGCAACGGCGGACTTCGCGCGAGAGCAGCTCCAGCTCGCGGCTGCGCAGATCTATCTTTACGGTTGTCCGCGCGTGGGCCGCGACGATTTCGTCGCCCTCTACAACGGTACGTTCGGCAGGACGACCTATCGTCTCGTGCACGGCACCGACATCGTCCCGACCGTGCCTCCGCCTGGGCTTGGCTTTCATCACGTCGGCCGTTATCTCGCCTGTGCACGCGGCGCCAAATTCAGCGCCAGCCAGCTCACGACGAATGTTGGTTCGGATGAGCCAATGGCGAATGCTGGAATTGGTGAGCAGGTCCGCAATCTCCTCAGCGGCGTATCCGAGAACACGCGGTCGGATGTCGTCGGCAGGCTCACGGTGCTGCTGCCGGCGGGGATCGGCGATCACCTGCCCGATCGTTACTGTGCCGCGCTGACACCCGCCTAGACTTCGGTTTTGATGCGTTTTCTTCACGTGAACCGGTCCACTTCGCCCGAAAACGCTCTAGTAGCAAGCCGCCATCGCGCCGAGCTTCGGATAGAGCCGGTCGATCGCGGCGACCTCGCTTTTCATCTGCGCGGTGATCCAGTCGCGGATCTCGGCGGCGATGGGACGCATCGGCCGGTTGCGCGGTGGCAGGAATTCGCAGATGCGGCGTGTGGTGGTGAGCGTGTCGGAGGCCGGCACCAGCGCGCCGGTCAACAGCCAGTGCGAGGCGACCGTCAGCCAACCGAGCGCGATGCCCTGGCCGAGCAGGGCGGCCTGCATCACGACGGCATAGTCCGTGAAGCTCAGCGCCTTGGCCGCACCGCGGCGCCCCGTGAGAAGCGATGCGTAATCCGCGGCCCAGTCGCCCGGCGTCTCGGCGAGCCGAATGATGGTGTTGCCCTCGGCGGGATCGGTTTCGCCGAGATAGGCAGGACTGCACATCGGCAGCATGACCTCCTTCATCACCAGCGTGCCGCCGGATGACGGCTCCTCGCGATCGCGGAAGCGCATGCCAAGATCGACATTTTCCACCGGACCGCGCAGCGCGCCGGAGATCAGTTGAAAGCGCAAATCGACCTGAGGGAATTGCCGCTGCAGCTTGTCGATGCGCGGCATCAGCCAATGCGTGGTGAAGGCGGAGGAGACCGACAGCGTCACCGTCTCGGTGCCCTTGCGGCGCCGCTCGATCTCGACCAGCCCGCTCTCGATGCTGCGAAAACCTTCGAGCACGCGGCGATACAAGAGTTCGCCTTCCTCGGTGAGCACGGCGCGTCCCGCCTTGCGGTCGAACAGGCGGACGCCGAGATGGTCCTCGAACTGACCCAGCATCCGGCTCACCGCAGGCTGGGTGACGTTCAATTCGGCGGCCGCAGCCGTGAAGCTGCCATTGCGCGCCGCTGCGTCGAAGACGAACAGGGCGTTACTTGAGGGCAGCATCCGGCGCAGCTCGGGCATAACACCATGTTATGAGCCGGGTGAGAATTTGGCAATTGCCGAGTTTTGCCAAGTCTGGTGTCATCGACATGACAGCCTAAAGACAGGGCTCGCGAGCGAAGAAGTTGGTGCGGTGCACGCTTCGACCGTAAGTGCTCAAATGTCCTGTCTATAAAGCAGGCTTATGGCGCGCAGTGAGGCACGCCATGTAGGGACATGGCGAGGTCGATCGTTGGACAAACGAGCGGAAAGCGTCGAGATCAGATCCGCGAGCAAGGCCTATGGCGCCGTTCGCGCCCTCGACGACGTGTCCCTCAATGTCGCGGCCGGCGAGTTCGTCTCGCTGCTCGGCCCCTCCGGTTCCGGCAAGACCACGTTGCTCGGCATCCTTGGCGGCTTCATCTTGCCATCGAGCGGAACGATCCTGTTCGGCGGCCGCGACGTCACCTGGATGCCGCCGCACAAGCGCGACATCGGCGTCGTGTTCCAGAACTACGCGCTGTTCCCGCATATGAGCGTCGGCGAGAATGTCGCCTTTCCCTTGCGCGCGCGACGGCTGCCGAAGGCGGCCTGGCCGGATAAGGTGCGCGCGGCGCTTTCGATGGTCGGCCTTGCCGGCTACGAAGAGCGCGGTATCGCGCAACTCTCCGGCGGCCAGCGCCAGCGCGTGGCGCTCGCACGCGCCATGATCTTCGAGCCGCGGCTGATCCTGATGGATGAACCGCTGTCCGCGCTCGACAAGCAGCTGCGCGAATCCATGCAGATCGAGCTGCGCACGCTGCACAAGCGCATCGGCGCCACCATCATCTACGTCACCCACGATCAACGCGAAGCGCTGACCATGAGCGACCGCGTCGCCGTGATGAAGGACGGCAGGCTGATCCAGATCGACGCTCCCGAGCGCCTGCACGATCATCCCGCGGATTCCTTCGTCGCGAGTTTCATTGGCGAGGCCACGATGCTTCCCGTGCGTCGCGTCGACGCCTCCAGCGTTGCGCTCGGCAATGTCCTTCTGCGCAGCGCCCGGGCCATTCCCGAAGGGGACGCGCTGATGCTCGCCGTGCACAGCGAAAAGCTGCTGATCGACGACGGCGCGCCGGACAACGCCTGCAATCGGCTGACCGGCACGGTCACCGACATCGTCTATCAGGGCGAGAGCCTGCGCATCTTCCTGGCGCTCGCCGATGGCATCGGGCTCAGCCTGCGCCAAGCGAGCTATCACCAGGCCTACAGCCGCATCCCGCCGCTCGGCGGCAGTCTCACCGTGACCCTTCATCCCGAGGACACCATCGTCGTGCCCAGGGTGAGGGACTGAACCCAAGCCTTGTCCAACCGAGAGAAGAAGCCAAAAAAATGTCGTCAACAGCCTCGTTCAGCAATTTCAAGGTTCTCACCTTCGACGTCGTCGGCACCTTGATCGACTTCGAGACCGGCGTGCTCTCCGCGGTGCGCCGGATCTCGGGCAAGTCGCCGGCCGAGCTCAGCGATGACAAGATCTTCGAATCCTACAAGCGCGGTCGCGACAAGCACCACGAGCGTTCGAGCGAGGTGATGTTTCATGTCTATCGCTATCTTGCCAAGGAGCTCGGGCTACAGGCCGATGACGCCTCCTGCGACGTCTTCCAACTCGCGGTGCTGCGCTGGGGACCGTTCCCGGACTCGGTCGAGGCACTCAAACGCCTGCGCACGAAATTCCGCCTGGTCGCGATGACCAATGCCGACCGGGTCGCGCTCTCCTGTTACGCGCATGCGCTCGGCAATCCCTTCGACGATACCGTGTGCGCCGACGAGACTGGCGTTGCGAAACCCGATCCGGAGTTTTTCGCGTACAACAAGGGGCGCCAGTCCGCTTTCGGTTACAAGCAGTCCGATATCCTTCACGTCGCGCAGAGCCAGTATCACGACATCGGGATCGCGCGGAAACTCGGCTACAAGGTGTGCTGGATCGAGCGTCGTCAGGGCATGGCCGGCTTCGGAGGCACACCGGCCGTGGAGACGCTGACCAAGCCGGACTTCCATTTTCCGACCTTGAAAGCGCTTGCCGATGCGGCCATTGGGCCGGCGGCGTAGGGCATGAGCGGTGGCATGACACGGGACCGGAACGCGCTGCCATCGGCCAACTCGCTGTGGGCAGCCACGGCCGAGCCCGCGCGCGAGTTTCCGGCTCTGTCAGGCGAGCACCAGGCGGATGTGGTGATCATCGGTGCGGGCTATACGGGCCTGTCCGCTGCGCACTACATCGCCAAGAGCGGCCTTTCGCCGATCGTGCTTGAAGCAAACCGCCCGGGCTGGGGCGCGAGTGGCCGCAATGGCGGCGTGATCACCGCAAAGTTCCGCCTCTCGTTCCGCGAGATCGACGCCGTGCACGGCCGCGCCATGGCGCAGCGCATGTACGGGATCGCGCATGAATCCACCGATATCGTCGAGGAGCTGGTCTCCGAATTTGGCATCACCAGTGCCGCGTTGACGCGCACCGGCCAGGTCAAGGCCGCCCACAACGAGACGACCCTGAAGGCCGCGATCGACGAAGCCAACTGGATGAAGCGCGAGATGGGCGATGCGGAGGTCCGCATCCTCGACAAGCGGCAAGTGCGCGACGAGACCGGCTCCGACATCTTCGTCGGCGGCGTGCTCAATCCCGGCTCCGGCGGCATCCATCCGCTGAATTATCTGCGCGGCCTTGCTGATGGCGTGGCGCGCCGCGGCGTGAATATTTTCCAGGAGTCACCGGTCGTCAGATTGCGGCGGGAGAACGGCGGCATCGTCGCCGAAACGCCGCAGGGCGCGGTGCGGGCAAAGCAGGCGATCCTCGCCACCAACAGCTATTCCGACCTCACCGGCGCGACCGCGAACATGCAGCGCACGCTGATCCCGTTCCGCAGCGCCATCATCGCGACCGACAAGCTGCCGCGCAACCTCGCGGGAAGCCTGATGCCGACCGGGCGCACTTACACCGAGACCAAGCGCATGATGCGCTGGTTCCGCATGGTCGACAACCTCGTGATTTTTGGCGGCCGCGGCGCGTTCGGCAAGCAGGATTCGGAAACCGCCTTCGACGCGTTGCGCAAGGCGATGGTCGGAATCTTCCCTGATCTCGCCGACGTCCCGCTCGCCTACAAATGGTCGGGCCTGGTCGGGATGACGCTAGACTCGGTGCCGCATATCGGCCGGCTCGACGACCGCACGCTGTTCTCGATGGGCTACAACGGCGCGGGCGTGGCGATGTCGAGCCTGATGGGCCGCTATCTCGCCGCCTTCGTGCGCGGCGAGACGCCACAGGTCGGGCTGCTCGACGCGCGGCGATTGAGAGCCATCCCGTTCTATCTGCTGCGCGAGCCCGCCGTCCGCATGGTCGCCGGCTGGTACCAGTTTCTCGATGCGATCGGTCAATGACGTTCAATTGGTGACAGAGGAGGCGAGGATGACGACGAAACGAGATATTCGATTTGGCTACGCGCTGTTGGGCGGATCGCTCGGATTGTTCGCAACAACCGGCATCGCCGCCGCTGCCGAACAGATCACCTTCGTCTCGCAGGGCGGCGCCTATCAGCAGGCGCAGACGGTGGCAATTCTCGATCCCTCCGCCAAGAAGCTCGGCATCACCATCAACCAGGACTCCATTCCCGATGCCTGGCCCGCGATCAAGACGCAAGTCGGCAGCGGCAAGCCGATCTGGGACGTCGTGGATACTCCAACCGGCTATTGCCTGCGCGGCGGCGAGCAGGGGCTGATCGAGAAACTCGATTTCTCGAAAATCCCTAACGCGGCGGCGATGCCGGAGGCTTATCGCAATCCCTATTCGGTGTCGTACGAGTTCTATTCCAGCGTGCTGGCCTACAGCCAGAAGACGTTCCCGAAGGATGCGCCGAACAGCTGGATCGATTTCTGGGACGTCAAGAAATTCCCCGGCCGCCGTGCGCTGCGCAACCATCCGATCGCCACGCTCGAGGCGGCGCTGATGGCCGACGGCGTCGCGCCCGACAAGCTCTATCCGCTCGACGTCGACCGGGCCTTCAAGAAGCTAGAAGAGATCAAGCCGCACATCACGGTATGGTGGACCTCCGGCGCACAGTCGGCGCAGCTTCTCAATGACGGCGAGGTCGATATGGAGATGGCCTGGAACGGCCGCGTCAGCGCCGTCGCGAAGGAAGGCGCCAAGGTCGCTTTCACCTACAACCAGGGCGTTTTGCAAAGCACCTCGCTCTGCATCCTCAAGGGCGCGCCGAATCTCGAGACGGCAGTCAAATTTCTCAACGAGGCCGTCGATCCCGTGCACCAGGCCAATCTGCCGCTCAATATCGATTACGGCCCGGGCAATCCCAAGGCGTTCGATACCGGGGTGATCAAGCCCGAGCGCGCCGCGCAATTGCCGAGCGAGCCCGCCAATGCGGCCAAGCAGGCGCTGATGTCCTACGCCTGGTGGTCCTCGCCGGCCGGCGAAGCCGCCGAGAAGCGTTGGGCGTCGTTCATGCAGAAGTAAGCCAAGCGAGACCGCATTGACGAGATCCATGCCAGATCCATCGCAAAAGCATCAGCGCCGCGAGCATGCGCTGATGCTGGCATTGGTATCGCCGGCGCTGCTGGTGATCTTGGCTCTGATCGTGCTGCCGGTCGGCTGGCTCGCCTGGCAGTCGATCTATCATGACGGCTTCACGCTGGAGAATTATCGCCGCGTCTTCACCGAAGACATCTACTGGCGCAGCTTTGCGCTGACCTTCGAGATCAGCCTCGCGGTCACGGGAATCGCGCTGCTGCTTGGCTATCCCGTGGCCTACCTCGCCAACTCGGTGCCGAAAGGATGGAGCATTCTCATCCTGTCGCTGGTCGTGCTGCCGTTCTGGACCAGTGTGCTGGTGCGCGCCTATGCCTGGCTGGCGCTGCTCCAGCGCACCGGTGTGATCAACCAGCTTTTGCGTTATCTCGATGTGACGAGCGAACCGCTCGCGCTGGTGCACAACACCTTCGGCACCGTGGTTGCGACGGTACACATCCTGTTGCCGTTCATGGTGCTGCCGCTCTATGCCACCATGCAGAAGATTCCGAGCGATCTCATGCAGGCCGGCGCCAGCCTGGGGGCGAGCCCGTCGCTCACCTTCGTCCGCGTCTTCCTGCCGCTGTCGCTACCGGGCGTGCTCGCAGGCTGCACCATGGTGTTCGTGCTCTGCCTCGGCTTCTACATCACGCCGGAACTGCTCGGCGGCGGCCGCACGGTGATGGTGTCGATGCTGGTGAGCCGCAATGTCGAGCTCTACAACCAGTTCGGCGCCGCGAGCGCGGTCGCCGTCGTGCTGCTCTTAAGCGTGCTCGCGATCTTCTTCGCCGTCAGCCGCTTCATCTCGCTCGATCGCATATTGGGGCAGAAATGACACGATTGTCGCCCGCCCGGATCGCCCTCTATGTGATCAGCGCGCTGGTGCTGGTCTACCTGATCCTGCCGGTGCTGATTATCGCGCCGATCTCCTTCTCCAGCGCGCGCTTCCTGACCTTCCCGCCGCCGTCGTTCTCGCTGCGCTGGTATCAGCAGTATTTCTCCAACGCCGCCTGGATGCAGGCGACGCGGGTGACGCTGACGGTCGCGCTCCTGACCGTGGTGATCGCGACGCCGCTCGGCGTTGCCGCCGCCTACGCCATCAGCCAGTCGAAGCTGCGCATCATGCGCGTCATCCACGTGGCGCTGCTGTTGCCGCTGGTGGTGCCGATCATCATCACTGCGGTGGGCATCTTCTTCCTCTATGCCAAAGTCGGCCTGGTCGCGACGCTGCCGGGCCTGGTGCTGGCGAACGTGATGCTGGGCCTGCCATACGTCATCATCTCGGTGCTGGCGGGTTTGCAGAGCTTCGACCCGGCGCAGGAGATGGTCGCACGCAGCCTCGGCATGAACCGCCTGCGCAGCTTCTTCGCGGTGACCCTGCCGCAGATCAAGTCCAGCGTGGTCGCAGGCGGCATCTTCGCCTTCATCTCGGCGATGGACGAGACCATCGTCGCGCTCTTCATCTCCGGCGGCCAGTATCAGCCCCTGACCAAGCGCATGTTCACCGCGCTCCGCGACGAGATCGACCCGACCATCGCCGCCATCTCGACGCTGATGACCGCGGCCTCGTTCATGCTGGTGCTGCTGGCAAGCGCGCGGCAGCGCAAAGGGGCATGACGGCAAGGGGGCCCGCTCCCAGGTCGACGTCCGAGAGAGGCATGGCTGCCGCCGCTATTTGCCGAAGAGGCATGACGAGGCCGTAATGCCGGGCAGCGGTTTCGGCCTTGCACCTTGTTTCCGGCTGTCCTACGCCAGCCCGGAACAAAATTTTCGCGAAGCTGCGAAACGCATTGCCAAAGCCTTGAGGGAGCCGTCATGACCATTCGCAACACCCGCACCGGGGGCCAGATCCTGATTGATCAGCTGGTCGCGCAAGGCGTCGAGCGCGTCACCTGCGTGCCGGGCGAGAGCTACCTTGCGGCGCTCGACGCGCTGCATGACAGCCCGATCGACGTCATGATCTGCCGCGCCGAGGGCGGTGCGGCGATGATGGCGGAGGCCTATGGCAAGCTCACCGGCCGCCCCGGAATCTGCTTCGTCACCCGCGGCCCCGGCGCCACCAATGCCAGCCACGGCGTCCACATCGCGATGCAGGATTCCACGCCGATGATCCTGTTCGTCGGTCAGGTCGACACCGGCATGCGCGAGCGCGAGGCGTTCCAGGAGCTCGACTACAAGGCGGTGTTCGGCACCATGGCGAAATGGGCGGTCGAGATCGATCGTCCCGACCGCATTCCGGAGCTGGTCGCGCGCGCCTTCCGCGTCGCCATGCAGGGGCGGCCCGGTCCCGTCGTGATCTCGCTGCCCGAAAATATGCTGACCGAGACTGCTGCCGTTGCGGACGCCATGCGGATCGAGCCGGCGGTGAGCTGGCCGGCGCCCGCCGATATCGAGCGCGTTGGCGCCATGCTTGCGAGCGCCAAGGCACCGCTCGTCATTCTCGGCGGCTCGCGCTGGACCGATGAGGCGACCAGGAGCATCGCGCGCTTTGCCGAGCGCTTCGACTTGCCGGTCGCGACCTCGTTCCGCCGGGCCTCGCTGATCGACGCCGATCACTCGCACTATGCCGGCGATCTCGGCATCGGCCCGAGCCCGGGCCTGAAGGCGCGCATCGACAACGCCGATGTCGTTCTGCTCATCGGCGGCCGCATGTCGGAGATGCCGTCCTCATCCTACACGCTGCTCGATATTCCGACCCCGCGGCAGAAGTTGATCCACGTTCATCCGGGCTCCGAAGAGCTCGGCCGCATCTATCAGCCTGAGCTCGCGATCCAGGCCACGCCCGCCGCGTTCGCGGCCGCGGTCGAGACGCTGAAGCCTGCCGGCGCCGTCGCCTGGAAGGGCGAAGCCGCCAAGGCGCATGCCGATTACCTCGCCTGGACCGAGAAGGCGCGCGAGCTGCCGGGCACGTTCCAGTACGGACAAGTCATGACCTGGCTGCGCGATCGCCTGCCCAAGGACGCGATTGTCTGCAACGGCGCCGGTAATTATGCCGGCTGGATCCATCGCCATCACCGCTTCCACAGTTTTGCGGCGCAGCTCGCTCCGACGTCGGGCTCGATGGGCTATGGCGTGCCGGCCGCGGTGCTCGCGAAGCGGCAATATCCGGACCGCACCGTCATAGCTTTCGCCGGCGACGGCTGCTTCCTGATGAACGGGCAGGAATTCGCGACTGCCGTGCAGTACGACGCAGCCCTCGTCGTCATCGTCGTCGACAATGCGCAATACGGTACCATCCGCATGCACCAGGAGCGCGACTATCCCGGTCGCGTGGTCGGCACCCAGCTCAAGAACCCTGATTTCGCGATGTACGCAAAAGCGTTCGGCGGCCACGGCGAGCGCGTCGAGCGCACCGAAGAGTTCGCGCCGGCCTTCGAGCGTGCGCTCGCCTCGGGCAAGCCGTCGATCCTCCACTGCATCATCGATCCGCGGGCGATGTCGGTCGGCAAGGACTTTGCCCCTGCGGTGAAGGCTTAAGCGATGTCGGGGGGCCGCCACGTCGCCATCATCGGTGCCGGCGCGGTCGGCGTGATCAGTGCCATCGAGGCGCTGCGCGAGGGACATCGCGTCACATTGATCGATCCGGGCGAGCCCGGTGGCGAACAGGCGGCGAGTTACGGCAATGCCGGCTGGCTCTCGTCGCATTCGGTGATCCCGCCGGCCGAGCCCGGCGTCTGGAAGAAGGTGCCGGGTTATCTGATGGATCCGCTCGGGCCGCTCGCGATCCGCTGGTCTTATCTGCCGAAGGTGCTGCCCTGGCTGATCAAGTATCTGCTGTCGGGCTGGACCGAGACGCGGGTCGAGACGACGGCCTTTGCGCTGCGCGACCTCCTGAAGGACGCGCCGCTGCTGCACAGGAAGCTCGCGGAGGAGGCGGGCGTTCCTGAATTGATCGAGCGTAACGGTGTGATGCATGTCTTCCCGTCGCGCGGCAATTTCGACAACGACCTCGGCTGGCGCGTGCGCAAGCGCGTCGGCGTCGAATGGCTGGAGCTTTCGGCCGACGAGATGCGTCAGCGCGAGCCCGATTTGCATCCGCGCTACACTTTCGGCGTGGTGGTGGAAGAGGCCGGGCGCTGCCGCGACCCCGGAGCCTATGTCGCGGCCCTCGCGCAACATGCGCTGGCAAGCGGTGCCAAGCTTGTGCGCGCCAAGGCAATCGGGCTGAAGCTATCTGACAACAAGCTCGTGGCCGTCCTGACCGAGGCCGGCGAGATTGCGTGCGATGCCGCGGTGATTGCCGCCGGCGCGCATTCGAAGCGGCTCACCGCATCCGTCGGCGATCCGCTGCCGCTGGAGACCGAGCGCGGCTATCACGTCATGATCGAGAATCCGGAGACGGGCCCGCGCAGCTCGATGATGGCCTCGGATGCGAAGATGGTGGTGAACTGGACCGACAAGGGTTTGCGCGCCGCCGGGACGGTTGAGATCGCAGGCCTCGAGGCCGAGCCCAACTGGAAGCGCGCCGAGATTTTGCGCAACAACCTCTTCAGCATGTTCCCGAAACTGCCGACGGATATTCCGGCTTCGCGTATCAAGACCTGGTTTGGCCATCGGCCCAGCATGCCGGACGGACGTCCCTGCATCGGCTACGCGCGGGCATCGCGCGACATCGTCTATGCCTTCGGCCACGGCCATATCGGCCTGGTCGGTTCGGCCCGCACCGGCCGTCTCGTCGCCCAGCTTCTGAGCGGCAAGCCGCCGGAAATTCCGCTCGCACCGTTTTCGCCCGATCGTTTTCTCTGAGATCGCATCATGACCGCTCCAGCCAACTCGTCCCCCCGAATCGCCCGCGGCGGCAAAGCCATTTATGGGGCGCCGCTCGGCATCCTGATGCTGGAGGCGCGCTTTCCCCGCATTCCCGGCGATATGGGCAACGGCACCACCTGGCCTTTCCCCGTGCTCTATCGCGTGGTGGGTGGGGCTTCGCCGGAGAAGGTGGTGCTGAAGGGTGCGGCCGGTCTGCTGCCTGACTTCATCGATGCGGCAAAGGATCTAGTGCGGCTCGGGGCCGAAGCCATCACCACCAATTGCGGCTTCCTCTCTCTGTTCCAGAAGGAGATCGCAGCCGCGGTCGGCGTTCCCGTCGCGACCTCGTCACTGATGCAGGTGCCGTGGGTGCAGGCGACCTTGCCGCCGGGCAAGCGCGTCGGCCTCGTCACGGTGTCCGGTTCATCCTTGACGCCCGCCCATCTCGCAGGTGCCGGCGTGCCGCTCGATACGCCGCTGGTCGGCACCGAGCACGGCAAGGAATTCTTCCGCGTCCTGATCAAGGCCGAGAAGGACGACATGGATATCGCGCAGGCGGAACGTGACGTGGTCGAGGCCGGCAAGGAGCTGGTCGCCAGGAACCCGGATGTCGGCGCGATCGTGCTGGAATGCACCAACATGCCGCCTTATGCGGCAGCTTTGCAGGCCGAAGTTGGATTGCCCGTGTATGACATCTATTCCATGATCACCTGGTTTCATGCCGGACTGCGCCCGCGTCGGTTTGGCTAAAGGTCGAGAAGCTGCCATGGCGCAGCAATGCGCATCGTTCTCGCTGAACTCATGCGAACGGCAGCAGCTATACAATCCCTCGATACCTGATCGCGCCAGACGGTCAGAGCTTTGGCGCCTGAACATCGCTAGAGTGCTGCTCGAAATCCACGGAGACAAGCGGTGCACAGCCTTCAATCCAATCCCGACACGCGCGCAGACGCTTGGCCGTCCGAGCTCTACCGCATCCTGAAAGCCGCCGACGTGCGGCAGATGTCCTACGTCCCCGATGCCGGTCACAGCCAGCTCATCCGCCTGTTCTCGGCAGATCGCGACGTCACCACCAACGTGCTGACGACGGAAGAGGAGGGCGTCGCCATCGCCGCGGGCGCCTGGCTCGGCGGCCAACGTAGCGTGCTCTTGATGCAGTCGAGCGGGGTCGGCAATTGCATCAACATGCTGTCGCTGTCGGCGATCGGACGATTTCCACTGCTGATGCTGGTGACGATGCGCGGCGAATGGGCCGAGTTTAATCCCTGGCAGGTGCCGATGAGCCGGGCGACGCAGCCCTCGCTGGAAGCGATCGGACTGAAGGTGATGCGCGCGGAGACGCCGAATGATCTGGTCGAGACGGTCGAATCGGCCGCAGCGCTCGCCTACGAATCCGATCAGCAGATCGCAGTCCTGATCGGGCAACGTCTGATCGGCAAGAAGAAGTGGTGATGCAAATGCAAGCTCAACTCGACCGCCGCGCCGCCGTTGCCGCGCTTCTGAAGAATCGCAAGGACACGCTGGTCGTCTCCGGCCTCGGCTCGCCGACCTACGACCTTCATTCGGTCGGTGACCACGACGGCAATTTTTACCTCTGGGGCGCCATGGGCGGCGCCGCGCTGATCGGGCTTGGTCTCGCGCAAGCCCAGCCGAGAACGCGCGTCCTCGCTTTGACCGGGGATGGCGAGCAGTTGATGGGCCTCGGCGGCATCGCCACCATCGGCGTCGCGCGCCCGCGCAATCTCGACATCGTCGTGATCGACAACCAGCATTTTGGCGAGACCGGAATGCAGGCCAGCCACACCGGGCGCGGCGTCGATCTCACCGCGATTGCCGTGGCTTGCGGCTTTGCCGCCGCCGGAACCGTGCGGACGCTCGAGGAAGTGGAACGTCTGGCGACGCAGCTCGACGAGACGGCCGATGGCCCGCGGCTTTTTGTCATCAAGGTCCTGGCGGAAAATCCGCCGCGCTCGCTGCCCTCGCGCGATGCTGTCTTTATCAAAAACCGGTTCCGTGCTCATCTCGGCTTCGCGGCGGCCTGAGCCGGGTTTCTCACCTGGCGACAGTCTGCCCCAAGCAGCTATCCTGGAGTGAGACCATGAAACTAACCGGCAAGGTCGCCGCCATCACCGGCGCGGCGCGCGGCATCGGCAAGGCCTGCGCAAAACGATTCCTCGACGACGGCGTCAAGGTCGTCATCTCGGATGTCGATGCCGACGGCTTGGCCGCGACGGCCGCCGAACTCGCGCGACCGGATGCCTTGCGTACCGTCGTCGGCAATGTCGCCAAGCGTGCCGACGTCGACCAACTGGTCGCAACGGCCGTGAAGGAGTTCGGCCGGCTCGACATCATGGTCAACAATGCCGGCGTCGCTCGCAACCGGGACCTCCTGGAGATTTCCGAAGAAGAATTCGACGAGATCATCGGCATCAATCTGAAGGGCGCGTTCTTCGGCGTGCAGGCGGCGGCGAAGCAGATGATCGCGCAAGGCGGCGGCGGGGTCATCATCAACATGTCGTCGGTGAACGCGCTGCTGGCAATCCCGGCGCTTGCGACCTACGCCATGTCCAAGGGCGGCATGAAGCAGCTCACATCAGTGGCCGCCGTCGCGCTGGCTCCGCACAATGTTCGCGTGGTGGCCGTCGGACCGGGCACGATTCTGACCGACATGGTGGCATCGTCCATCTACACCTCGGAGGAGGCCCGCAAGACCGTGATGTCACGCACGCCGGCCGGCCGTGGCGGCGAGCCGAGCGAGGTTGCCTCCGTCGTGGCGTTTCTTGCGAGCGACGATGCGTCCTACATCACGGGGCAGACGATCTACCCGGATGGTGGGCGGCTGATCCTGAATTACACGGTGCCGGTGAAGGAGAAATAGGGCGGACCCATTCGTGTCATCGCCCGGCTTGACCGGGCGATCCAGTACGCCGAGACGCCGGCGGTGAGCCGAGGTGCCTCGGCGTACTGGATGCCCCGCTTTCGCGGAGCATGACAGCGGAGGTCGGATGAGGCAGCCAGCCCCTCACTCCGCTGCAGCCGTCATCCCGTGACCCAGCCGTTTCGAAATGCCGCCCGCGCAGTCGCGCAGGGCATGAGCGAGCGGGCTGTCCCAGCGCGCGTCAAAAGTGCCTTCCGGCCCCATCGCGGTGATCACCAGCGCGACATGGCCGGAATGGTCGAACACCGGCGCAGAGAATGCGTTGACGCCGGGCAGGGGGTCGCCGAGCGCGCGGGCGAGGCCGTGCTTGCGGACCTCGGTGAGCATCTCGGCGAGCTTCGCGCCTTTCACGGCGCGCTTAGGATTGTAGCCGACGCCGTGACGATCGAGGCCGCTTTCGAGTGCGGCGTTGATCGTCTTTTCGGGCAGGAAGGCCGCAAAGGCGCGGCCCGTGGCCGTCTCCAGCAGTGCCATGACCGAGCCGGCGCGCATCACGATGTGAACGGGCAGGCCGGGTTCTTCGAGCTGCACCACGGTCGGGCCGTGCGTCCCCCAGACCGCGAGCGAGACCGCATGCCCGATCTGACTTGCGAGCGCCGCGATCTTCGGTCCTGCGATGCGTACGCCGGACAGGCGGCGCAGGCTGATCAGGCCGAGCTCCAGCGCCAGCGCGCCGATCTCGTAACGGCCGGTGGTCTCGTCCTGCTCGATCAGGCCGATGCGGGAGAAGCTGGCGAGATAGGGATGCGCCTTGGCCGGCGTCATGCCGGCCTCGCGCGCGAGATCGCGCAGCATCATTGGCTCGCCGCTGCGGGCGAGGGCGCGGAGCAATTCGCCGCCGACCTCGATCGACTGGATGCCGCGGCTTTCTCTCTTCATGCGCCTCCTGGCGTGGCTTACGCCGCGTTGCGCTTGGCGGCGCTGTCGGCGAGATGACGGCCGGCAATGTAGCCGAAGGTCAGCGCCGGCCCAAGCGTGATGCCGGCGCCGGGATAATTGCCGCCCATGATGCTCGCCATGTCGTTGCCGGCGGCATAGAGCCCCGGAATGACCCGTCCTTCCGCATCGAGCGCCCGCCCGTTCTCGTCGGTGACGATGCCTGCATAGGTGCCGAGATCGCCGACCACCATCTTGATGGCGTAGAACGGCCCGTTCTCGATCGGCGCGACGCAGGGGTTCGGGCCGTGCAGCGCATCGCCCTGGTAGCGGTTATAGGCCTTCGAGCCCTTGCCGAAGGCGGCGTCGTGCCCCTGTGGTGCGGTCGCATTGAACTGCTTGACGGTCTCGACGAACGCCATGCTGTCGATGCCCGCCTTTGCCGCGAGCGACTCCAGCGTCTCGCCGCGCATGAGATAGCCGGTCTTGAGGTGATGACCCAGCGGCATCGGGAAGGGCGGCACGCAGCCGAGGCCGTATTTGCGCAGGGTCGGGTGATCGCACACCAGGTACGCCGCGATCTCCTCGCCCGGTTTCGCCGCCTTGACCATGGCCTGGACGAAGTCGTGATAGGAATTGCCCTCATTGGCAAAGCGCTTGCCGTCACGCATCACCGCGATCACGCCGGGTTTGGCGCGGTCGATGAAATGCGGCATCACACCGTTTGAGCCGTCCTTGCGCTTGGTGACCGAGACCGGGACCCAGGCTGCCGCGTTCGGCAGCCGGTCCTCGACATGCCCGCCGGCGCTTTCCGCAAGCCGCAGGCCGTCGCCGGTGTTGCCGGTCGGTCCCGGCGAAAAATGCTCGTTCCCAGTCGGCGCGTGTGGAAACATCTTCTTGCGCCGTTCGACATCATGCGGGAAACCGCCGCAGGCGAGCACGACGCCTTGTCTGGCACGAATGCGGACGTCGCGTCCCTCGCGGGCGACAATGGCGCCGGTGACAGTGCCGTTCTCGACCGTCAGCTCGTGCACCGGCGCGGACAGCCACATCGGAATCTTCAGATCCTGCGCAGATTTTGCCAGTCGCCCGGCGAGCGCATTGCCGTTGGTCAGCGTCATGCCACGGCCATAGCGCAGCACATCCATCAGATGCCGCGACAGGCGCTTTGCGACATAGACCGCCGAATTCAGCGACTTCGTCGCGCGCATGAAATGGACGATGTCCTTGCCGGATCCGAGCATCATCCCGAATACGGTCAGCTCGGGCAGAGGCGTGCCGAGGGTCTTGATCTGGTCGCCGAGCTCGCGGCCGTCGAACGGGCGCGCCACCATCGAACGGCCACCCTGGGTGCCGCCGGGCGCCTCGGCGTGGTAGTCCGGGAACACCAGCGGCATGTCGAAACGGAGTGCGGTCTTGCTGGTGAAAAAATCGACCGCCTCGGGCCCGGCGCTCAGGAATGCATCGACGCGCGCGGCGTCAAAGTTGTTGCCGGCTTCGTGCCGCAGGTAGGTCCGCGCCTGCTCGGGCGTCTCCTCGATGCCGTAAGCCTTGGCCAGCGAGGTGCCGGGAATCCACAACCAGCCGCCGGAGCGGGCGGTGGTGCCGCCGAAGCGTGGCTCCTTCTCGACGATCAGGACGTCGAGACCGCGATAGCCCGCGGTGATCGCGGCCGACATGCCGGAGCAGCCAGATCCGGCCACGAGCACATCGCACTCGTAAGTCTCAATTGCGTTGCGCTCGTTGCCGGTCATGCAGGCCTCACTTCTTGAACAGCGGACATTTGGATTCGGAGACCGGGCGGAAGGCGTCCTCGCCCTTCACCGTCTTGATGATCTCCAAATAATCCCAGGGTTCCCTGGACTGCTCGGGTGTTTTCACCTTGGCGAGATACATGTCGCGAATGACGCGGCCGTCCTCGCGCAAGCGTCCGCCATGAACGAATGTATCCTCGATTGGCAGCTCGCGCATCTTGGCCATCGCCTTGGCGGGATCATCGGTGCCGGCGGCCTTGATGGCCTTGAGATAATGCAGCACCGAACCGTAGACCCCGGTCTGGATCATGGTCGGCATCACCTTGGTGCGCTCGTAGAATTTCCGCGACCAGGCGCGGGTTGCCTCGTCCATGTTCCAATAGGACGCCGTGGTCATGTAGGTGCCCTGCGCTGATTTGAGCCCGATCGCGTGCACGTCGGTGTCGAACATCAGGAGGCCGACCAGCTTCTGGCCGCCCTGGACCAGGCCGAACTCGCCGGACTGCTTGATCGCATTGTCGGTGTCCTGGCCCGCATTGGCGAAGGCGACAACGTCCGATTTGGAGCTTTGCGCCTGGAGTGCAAAGGAGGAGAAATCGGCCGTGTTGGTCGGGTGCTTCACGCCACCCAAGACCTTGCCGCCCATCTCGTTGATGAAGCGCGTGGCGTCCTTCTCGAGCTGCTGGCCGAAGGCGTAGTCGGCGGTGATGAAGTACCAGGACTTTCCGCCTTCCTTGATTACGGCGGATGCCGTCACCTTCGACAGCGCGTAGGTATCGTAGGTGAAGTGCACGGTGTTCGGGCTGCAAAGCTCGTCGGTCAACGAACTCGCGCCGGGGCCGGAGAGCAGCGCAATCTTGTTGCGCTCGCGCACCATGTTGTGGACGGCGATCGCGATGCCGGAGTTGGGGATGTCGACGACGGCATCGACCTTGCCGTTGTCGAACCAGCCGCGCACGATCTGCACGCCAACGTCGGTCTTCATCTGGTGGTCGGCGCTGATGATCTCGATCGGCTTGCCGAGCACGGTGGGCCCGAATTCCTCCACCGCCATTTTCGCCGCCTCGACGGAGCCCGGCCCGCTGTTGTCGCGGCCCCAGCTCGACAGATCCGTAAGCACGCCGATCCGCACGGCGTCGTCGGAGACTTGCGCGTTCGCAACGGTGGTCATGACAGCCGAAGTCATGGCCACGAACATGGCGCAGGCCAAAAGCCCTCTCATCGTCGTTCCCTCTCGTTTATGGGCCGCTTGGCGCGGCTGGTTGTTGTGACAGCAAGTTAGATAATGGTGAATAAGTTTGTCAATGACGAATAAAGGCCTCTGCGTCGTCCCGGCGAAGGCCGGGACCCACACCGCGTGATCTATTAATGCCGGGCGGTCGCAGGACCGGAGCGCGGGTCTTCGCCAAACTCCCCCTGTGGTTATGGGTCCCGGCCTTCGCCGGGACGACGGTGGGAGGCCGTAGCGCGAAAAATCTCGCATCGTGATCTGGGGAGGACTAACACTCCCGCAAGTTGCAACCGCTACAACGTTTAGCCATGATGCCATCTGGAATCTTGGGGCATGGCGATGACGGCAGCATCGGGGGTCTCCAGTGCGGCGGAGAAATCGACGACGGCGCATGTGGTGTGGGCGAGCGCGCTCGGCACCGCGATCGAGTGGTATGACTTCCTGATCTACGGCACGGCGGCGGCGCTGGTGCTGAACAAGCTGTTCTTCCCAAGCTTCGATCCCTTCGTCGGCACGCTGGCGGCGTTCTCGACCTATGCCGTCGGCTTCGTTGCGCGGCCGATCGGCGGCGCGATCATCGGGCATTATGGCGACCGGCTCGGCCGCAAGAAGATGCTGGTCGCGACCATGATCGCGATGGGACTGGGCACGTTCCTGATCGGCTGCCTGCCGACCTACAGTCAGATCGGCGTCTGGGCGCCGATCTTCCTCGTCATTTTGCGCTTCGTCCAGGGCATCGGACTCGGTGGCGAGTGGAGCGGCGCCGTGGTCATGGTGGCCGAGCACGCCGGCAACCGCCGCGGCTTTTACGGCAGCCTGGTGCAGATCGGCTTCCCCGTCGGCGTCGCCGCGTCCACCGGCATTTTTGGTCTGATGACGCAGCTGCCCGAGGCGGACTTCCTGAGCTGGGGCTGGCGCGTGCCGTTTCTGATCAGCATCCTGCTCGTCGGCGTCGGCTTCATCGTGCGGCTGAAACTCGCGGAGACGCCGCACTTCAAGGAGGTGCTCGAGCGCAAGGAGGTTCTGGCGCAGCCGGCGCTGGAAGTCCTGCGCCGCGACTGGCGCAGCTTCCTGCTCGCGATCGGCATCACGGTGTCCGAAGTCGGGCTCGCTTATCTCCTCACGGTTTTCACCGTGGTCTATGCCACGACGCAGCTCGGCCTGCCGCGGCAGGTGATCCTCAATGCGGTGGTCTATGCCGCGCTCGTCGAGCTCGCGACGTTGCCCCTCGCCGGCTGGCTGTCCGACATCTTCGGTCGCAAAGCGCTGTATCTCGCCGGCGGCGTGTTCTCGGTGGCGCTGGCGTTTCCGTTGTTCTGGTTCCTCGACACCAGGGACCCGGCGCTGATCACGCTCGCGCTCGTCGTCACGATGACCCTGACGCATGCGTTGCTGTTCGGGCCGAAGGCGGCCTTCATGCCGGAGCTGTTCCGCACCCAGGTGCGCTACAGCGGCGCATCGCTGGGAGCCAACGTTGCCGCCGCGCTGAGCGGCGGCTTCTCGCCGCTGATTGCGACGGCACTGCTGGCATGGGCCGGTTCTTATTGGGCCGTGTCGGTCTACATCATTGCACTGTCGATCGTCACCATCATCGCGACGCTGATGGCGCCAGAAACGGCGCGGGACCAGCTCAGGTCCTGAGGATCGCCTTCATCACGTCTGCCGCGCCAGCGGGCCCGCACGTTCGAAGCTATCGTTTTTGTGTGCACGTCCTGACGTCTTCTTATGCGCGCTGCCAAAAGCCGATGCAGCGGGGCGAACCATTAGCCGCGTTTATGCGGCGAATTTTTACTTCCAATTTTACTTCACGACATCCCGCCCATAGCCTCCCTCGCAATTGATCACATCCGCAGCCGGTCAATGGCGACCGGTGCGCAGCGTTCATCGTAGCCAACGAGGGTTGCCATGCTTGACAGGGACAAGGGGACATCCACTGCCAATCCGGCGGGGACGAGCGACAAGCCTGCGAAAAAGCTGAGCCGGCGCACGCTGTTGAAGGGCGCTGCGGCGGTGGCCGGCGCGGCCGCAGGATCGGACGCGATCCGCGGATTCCCGACGATCTGGGCGCAGGAGATCAAGGACATCGAGCTGCGCCATGTCGGCGTGTCCTATTCGGTGGTGAAGGCGATCGGCGACCAGGCGGCCAAGGATCTCGGCTTCAAGGTGACGATGCAGAACCTCGACACCTCCGCCGCCATCAACCGCTTCATAAGCCAGCCTAATACGGTCGACATCGCCGATCTCGAGGGGTGGCAGGCCAAGCTCGCTGCCAAGCGCGGCGTGATCCAGGGCATCGAGGTCAAGAAGGTCAAGGAGTTCGACAACATCCTGCCCATCTTCACCAAGGGCGAGATCGACGGTCACAAGATCCCGCGCCAGGGCATCTCGCCCTACGAGGCCATGTATATCGCCAAACCCGATTCGACCGATCTGAACGACGGCGTGACCGAATGGGCGACCTTCCTGCCGCAGGTCTACAATGCCGACTCCATCGGCTATCGCCCCGACCTCGTCGGCCATGAAGTCACAGAATGGAAGGATCTGATCGATCCGAAATTCAAGGGGAAGGCCGCGATCCTCGACGTGCCTGCGATCGGCATCATGGATGCCGCGCTCTGCTTCGAAAGCGCCGGGCTGATCAAGTACGGCAACAAGGGCAACATGACCAAGGAGGAGATCGACTTCACCTGCAACAAGCTGATCGAGCTCAAGAAGCAGGGCCAGTTCCGCGCGACTTGGACCACCTTCGACCAGTCGGTGCAGCTGATGGCGGCGGGTGAAGTGGTCATCCAGTCGATGTGGTCGCCGGCGGTTGCCGCGGTGCGCGTGAAGGAAATCCCGTGCGTCTACGCGCCGGTCAACATCAAGAACGGCAAGGAAGGCTATCGCGGCTGGTGCAACGGCATGGGCCTGATGAAGCATCTCTCCGGCAAGAAGCTGGACGCGGCCTACGAATATCTCAACTGGTATCTGTCGGGTTGGCAGGGCGGCTTCGTCGCGCGCTACGGCTATTACAGCCCGGTCCCCTCGACTGCGAAGAAATTCCTCACGCCGGCCGAATGGGCATTCTGGTACGAGGGCCAGCCCGCGCCTGAGGTGGTCAACGACCCCTATGGCGTGCCGATGGAGAAGAGCGGCACCAAGCGTGACGGCGGCTCGTTCCTCGACCGCGTCAAGAACATCTCGTGCTGGAACACGCTGATGGACGAAGCCGCCTACATGAACAAGCGCTGGAACGACTTCAAGGTGGCCTGAAACCTGCTTCACCTGACGTGAACGAAGCGCCGGCGCGGCAATGCGCCGGTGCCAAATGACCGAGTTCGAGGCGTTTGCCGACATGCAGCCAAGCCTTAGTCCAGCCCAAACTCCACCACGCGCAAATCTCGCTGGCTGGCTCTACGTGTCGCCGCTCGTGCTGGTGCTCGTGCCGTTCTTCGTGGCGCCGATCCTGGTCGTGCTGGCCGCGAGCTTTTTCGCCACCGACGGCTTCGGCGGGCTGACGCCGGGCTTAACGCTCGCAAGCTATGTCGAGGTACTGCATTCGGCGCTGACGCTGAAGCTGTACCTGGCGACGATCAAGTTCACGGTGCTGACCTGGGTCTTCACGCTAATCATTGGCTTCTTCGTCGCATACTTCCTGGTCTTCCACGTCCGCAATCAGCTGCTGGCGATTGGCCTGTTCCTGCTCTGCACGGTGCCGTTCTGGACCTCGAACATCATCCGGATGATTTCCTGGATTCCGCTGCTCGGCAAGGAAGGCCTGATCAACCAGGTGCTGCTGGGGCTCGGTCTGATCCGCCAGCCGCTGGAAGTGCTGTTGTTCTCGGACCTCGCGGTGGTCATCGCCTATGTCCACCAGCTTACCATTTTCATGATTGTGCCGATCTTCAATTCCATGGCACGGATCGACAAGAAGCTGATCGAGGCCGCGATCGATGCAGGCGCCAGCCGTTTCGACATCATGCGCCTGATCGTGGTGCCGATGTCCAAGAGCGGCATCGCCCTCGGCACAATCTTCGTCGTCTCGATCGTGATGGGCGATTTCTTCGTGGTCAAGGTGATGTCCGGCGGCGGCTCGGCCTCGGTGGTCAGCGCGTTCTACGAGGACGTCGGTGTATTGCAATATCCGACCGCAGCCGCAAGCGCGGTGCTGCTGACGCTGGTGCTGGTCGCCATCGTCTCGCTGATCCTGCGCACCGTCGACATCAGGCAGGAGATCACGCGATGAGCGCGGTTCTCGCCGACATGCCCAAAACCGACATGTCAAAGACGGTCGCGCCTGCGACGACCAAGGCGATTGCACCGAGCAAGGGCGGCCGGCCGTGGACGTTTTATGTTCTGGCGACACTGTTCGCGTTCTATGTGATCGCGCTGTACGGCCCGATGTTCTGTATCTACGTCCTGTCGTTCCAGGATATCCGTGGCGGCCTCGTGTTCCCGATGAAGGGCACTTCGCTGCACTGGTTCGTCGATCTCTTCACCCAGGTGCGAACCGGCGACGTCAAGGGCTCGTTCGATCGCTCGATCAAGCTCGCCGTCATTGTCACTGTCATCACGGTGGTGGTCTCGTTCCTCGCCGGGCTCGGCTTTCGCAAGCGCTTTCGCGGCGACACCGTCGTGTTCTACATGATGATCGGCAGCCTGGTCGCACCAGGTCTCGTGCTCGGCCTCGGCACCGGTCTGTTGTTCCAGGCGCTCGGGCTCAATGCGAGCTGGTACACCTCGGCGCTCGGCGCGCAACTGTCCTGGACGCTGCCGTTCGGCGTGCTCGTGATGTTCGCGGTGATGTCGCGCTTCAACCAGGTCTGGGAGGAGGCGGCCTATGACCTCGGCGCCAGCCGCTGGCAGTCGATCCGGCTGGTGATGATCCCGGTGCTGGCGCCCGGCCTGGTCGCGGTCGCGCTGTTCGGCTTCACGCTCTCCTACGACGAGTTTGCGCGCAGCCTCCAGACCGCGGGCTCACTGAACACGCTGCCGCTGGAGATCTGGAGCATGACCTTGAACGTCACGTCGCCCTCGCTTTACGCGCTCGGCACGGTGACGACGATCGTGTCCTTCATCGTCATCGGCGCGAGCCTGGGCAGCATCGTGCTGATCCAGAAGAAACGCGGCAGCAGCACAAAGGGTTGAGCTGGGAAATGAAGAGCGATCGCGGCGATATCGAACTGGCGGGCGTCTGCAAGAGCTTTGACGGCGTCAGCAATGTGGTCGACGGCGTCAACCTCAAGATCGCCGATGGCGCCTATTGCTGCTTCATCGGTCCGTCCGGCTGCGGAAAGACCACGATTCTGCGCATGATCGCCGGCCACGAGGACCCGACCGCCGGCGAGATCGTCATCGGCGGCCAGAACGTCGTCGGGCTCGCGCCGGTGCAGCGGCGCACCGCGATGATGTTTCAGTCCTACGCGCTGTTCCCGCACCTGACCGTGCGCGACAATATCGCGTTCGCCTTGCGCGTACGCGGCATGTCGAAGGCCGTTCGCCTGCGCGCAGCCGATGCCATGATCGAGAAGGTGCGTCTGACGCAGTTCGCCGACCGCCTGCCGGCGCAGCTCTCCGGCGGCCAGCAGCAGCGTGTGGCGCTGGCGCGCGCCGCGATCACCGAGCCGAGGGTACTTTTGCTCGATGAACCGCTCTCCGCCCTCGACGAGCAGCTCCGCGTGCAGATGCGCCAGGAGCTCAGGCGAATGCAGCAGGAGCTCGGCATCACCTTCATCCACGTCACCCACACCCAGCTCGAGGCGATCGCGCTCGCCGATCTGGTGGTGGTGATGGAGCAGGGCAGGATCAAGCAGGCGGGCGCGGCCCGCGACGTCTATGCCCATCCGCATGATCGTTACGTCGCCGAGTTCATGGGCGGGCAGAACGTGCTGTCGGGGCGGGTCGAGAAGGTCAACGGTTCGACCTTTACGCTCGCGCAGGCCGCGCCTGATGGCATCGAGGTCCCGCTTCAGGCGCGGCCCACGGTCAGCGTCGGCGACAAGATCGATATCGCCGTGCGCCGCGACGATGTCGCGCTGGTCCGGCCGGGCAGGGAGCTGCCGCCGGGCTGCTCCACCTCGCTGCCGAGTCGCGTGCTCGCGATCGAATACCAGGGCTATTTCGTCAAGGTCATGCTGGACACCGTGCCGGACGACGCGTTCGTCGCCTATGTGCCGGAAAAGACCTTCTTCGCGGATCCGTTCACCGTCGGCGACGTCGTGATGGCCACATGGGCCACCGGCAGCGCGCTTCCACTTTCCTAAAGACCCGTCGCGCACAGGAGTATGATCGTGCAGATATCCTTCACACTCAACGGACGGCCAACCACTGTCGATGTCGAACCGGCGATGCTCGTCGCCGAACTGCTGCGCGAGCGGCTCAACCTCACCGGTACCCATATCGGCTGCGACACCAGCCAGTGCGGCGCCTGCGTGGTGCATCTCGACGGCCTGCCGGTGAAGAGCTGCACGCTGCTGGCGCCTGCGCTCGACGGTGCGACGCTGCTCACCATCGAAGGGCTTCACGGCGCCCCCGGTTCGAACCAGATGCATCCGATGCAGGAAGCGTTTCGCGAGCATCACGGTCTACAATGCGGCTTTTGCACGCCCGGCATGCTGATGATGGCGGTGGCGCTCGCGGCCGAAAAGCCGGACCTCACGGAAGCCGACGTCCGCCACGGCCTTGAAGGCAACATCTGCCGTTGCACCGGCTATCAGAACATCGTCGTCTCGGTCATGGCTGGCGCTGCCGCCATGAACGCCGCCAGGGGAGAGTGACCATGGGCAACGTGATCGGGATCGGCGCTTCACCCAAACGGAAAGAGGACCAGCGCTTCCTCACCGGCCGCGGCAATTACGTCTCCGACATCAAGCGTCCCGGCATGACGGCCGGTGTGTTCGTGCGCTCGCCGCATGGACACGCGATGCTGCACGGCATCGACAAGAGTGCGGCCCTCGCATCGCCCGGCGTCATCGCGGTCCTGACCGGCGAGGATGCCGCCGCGGATAAGTTAGGCTCGCTGCCCTGCGGCTGGGGTATCACGGACGCCAAGGGCGTTCCGATGAAGGAGCCGCCGTTCCCGATGCTGGCGCAGGGCAAGGTGCGCTTTGTCGGCGACATGGTGGCCTTCGTCGTCGCGGAGACGCCGGCGCAGGCCAGCGCTGCAGCCGAGCTGCTGACGGTCGAGTACGAGGTGCTGCCCTCGGTGGTCGGCGTGCTCGAAGCCGTGCGACCCGGCGCGCCGCAACTGTTCGACGACGTGCCGAACAACATCTGTTGCGACTGGGAGCTCGGCGACAAGGCCGCGGTCGAGACCGCGTTCCGGAAAGCGGCACACGTCGCAAAGCTCAGCCTCGTCAACAACAGGCTGATCGGCAACCCGATGGAGCCGCGCGCGGCGATCGCCGAATACGAGCCCGGCACCGATCGCTTCACGCTGTGGACCACCAGCCAGTTCCCGCATGTCGTGCGCTTCCTGATGGGTGCGCTGGTGCTGAACATTCCGCAGCACAAGCTGCGCGTGGTGGCGCCCGATGTCGGCGGCGGCTTTGGCGTCAAGCAGTTCCACTATGGCGAGGAGGCCGTGATCACTTGGGCCGCCAAGCGCGTGATGCGGTCGATCAAATGGGTGGCGAGCCGGTCGGAAGGCTACGTCTCCGATCGCCACGGCCGCGATCACGTCACCGAGGCCGAACTCGCACTGGACGAGACCGGGAAGTTTCTGGCCTTCCGCGTCAATACGCTCGCCAATATGGGCGGCTATCTCTCGACCTTCGGACCGAACATTCCGACCAATCTCTACGGTCCGCTGCTCGGCGGCGTCTACACCACGCCGGCAATCTACTGCAACGTGAAGGTGGTCTTCACCAACACCGTGCCCGTCGACGCCTATCGCGGCGCGGGCCGGCCCGAGGCGACCTTCGTGCTGGAGCGCATCGTCGATGTCGCAGCCAGCGAGATGGGGATCGACCGGGTCGAGATCCGCCGACGCAACATGATCCCGAAGGAGGCCTATCCGTATCAGACGCCGGTGCTGGTGCAGTACGATTCCGGCGACCCGATGGGGTGTCTCGACGGCGCTCTTGTCGCGGCCGACGTCAAGAACTTCGGCATCCGCAAGGCGGAGTCGGCGCGCACGGGCAAATTCCGTGGGCTCGGCTACTCGACTTATGTCGAGGCCTGCGGCCTCGCGCCGTCGCGCTTCGCGGGACGATTGGGCGCACGCGGCGGGCTCTATGAGAGTGCCACGGTGCGGGTGCATCCGACCGGCCAGGTCACGGTCATGATCGGCACGCACAATCACGGCCAGGGCCACGAGACGACGTTCGCGCAGATCGTCTCGGAAAAGCTCGGCGTCGCGTTTGACAACGTCGACATCGTGTTCGGCGATACCGATCGCGTGCAGTTCGGCATGGGTACCTACGGCTCGCGTTCGCTGGTGGTCGGCGGCGCGGCGCTGTCGAAGGCGACGGACAAGGTGGTCGCGAAGGGCAAGAAGATCGCGGCGCATCTGCTTGAGGCGGCCGAAGTGGACATCCAGTTCGTGGCCGGAAAATTCTCGGTCGCAGGCACCGACCGCATGAAGACGTTTGAGGAGATCGCGGGCGCCGCCTACGTGCCGCACGACTATCCGCTCGAAGTGCTGGAGCCGGGACTGGAAGAGCAGGCTTATTATGATCCCGTCAACTTTACCTATCCCGGCGGCTGCCACATTGCCGAGGTCGAGATCGACCCGGAAACCGGCACGGTGACACTGGTCAATTACACCGCGGTGGACGACGTAGGCACCGTCATCAACCCGATGATAGTCGAGGGCCAGTTGCATGGCGGCATCGTGCAGGGCGTCGGCCAGGCGCTGTACGAGAACGCGGTCTATGACGAGGGCTCGGGCCAGCTGCTGTCGGGCTCGCTGATGGACTACTGCATGCCGCGTGCCGACCACATGCCGATGATGAACATCGCGACCCATTCGACGCTGTGTACGCATACGCCGATGGGCGTGAAGGGCTGCGGCGAGGTCGGCACCATCGGTTCGCCGGCTGCGGTCATCAACGCGGTGGTCGATGCGCTGTCGCATCTCGGCGTCACCCATGTCGACATGCCGGCGACGCCGAACCGGATCTGGCGCCTGCTGCAAAATGCATCGCTGCCGGTCGCTGCGGAATAGGGAGGATGACAATGAAGCCGTTTGCCTATCACCAACCGGACCGGATTCCCGACGCTGCTAAACTGCTGACCTCGATCGAGGACAGCAAGCTCGTCGCCGGCGGCATGACGCTGATCCCGACGCTGAAGCAGCGGCTCGCCAGTCCGCCAGCCTTGATCGATCTGTCGAAGCTCGGACATCTGAAGGGCATCAGCGACGACGGCGCCACCATCACGATCGGTGCGATGACGCCACATGCGGTGGTGGCCGCCTCGAAGCTGGTGCAGGCGAAGATCCCTGGTCTCGCCGCGCTGGCCTCGATGATCGGCGATCCCGCCGTCCGCATCCGCGGCACTATCGGCGGCTCGGTCGCGAACAACGATCCGGCGGCCGATTATCCCGCAGGTGTGCTCGGATTGGGCGCGACCGTCGTCACCAGCACGCGCGAGATCGCGGCCGACGGGTTCTTCCGCGGCCTGTTCGAGACCGCGCTTGGACCTGGCGAGATCATCACGGCGATCCGCTTTCCGGTGCCGCTCAAGGCAGGCTACGCCAAGTTCAAGGCGCCGGCGTCGCGCTATGCGCTGGTCGGCGTGTTCGTGGCGAAATTCGCCGATGGCGTTCGCGTGGCCGTGACCGGAGCGGGCTCCGGCGTATTCCGCGTTCCTCCGATGGAAGAAGCGCTGTCTCGAAGTTTCGATCCGTCCGCGATCGCGGCAATCAGGATCGATACCGAGGGTCTCACCTCCGACATCCATGCCGAAGCCGACTACCGTGCGCATCTCGTCACGGTCATGGCCAAGCGCGCCGTCGACGCGGCGCTCAGTTAGCACTTTAGGATTGATGATGACTGATGGTTCCGGCCGAACGGCCTTCCCGCCGGCGCCGACTGGCCTTGGCTCGCTTTCCGCAACCGAGATCCTGGCCGGCTACCGGCGCAAGGCGTTCACTCCGCGCGATGTCGTCGACGACACCATTGCCGCGCTGGAGGTGACCAATGAGGCCTGCAATGCGGTGGTGACGCCGATGTACGAGCAGGCGAGGGCGAAGGCCGATCGTCTCACCAGGGAGATGCGCGCCGGCGAAGTCAAGAGACCGCTCGCCGGTATACCTGTGACGATCAAGGACCTGGTCTTTGTCGCGGGCGTGCCGGCCTATGGCGGCTCGCCGATGAACAAGGCATTCGTGCCCGATGTCGACGCGGCGGTTGTCTCGGCGCTGAAGGAGGCGGGTGCGATCGTCACCTGCAAGACCACGACCTGCGAGTCCGGTTACAAGTTGACGGCAGACAGCCCGGTCACCGGCACCACGCGCAATCCCTGGAACCACGCTCGCACCAGTGGCGGATCGAGCGGCGGCGCGGCGGCGGGCGTTGCCGCCGGCTGCGGTCCGATCGCGATCGGAACCGATGGCGTCGGCTCGATCCGCGTGCCCTCGTCCTTCTGCGGTGTGTTCGGCCTGAAGCCGACCTTTGGCCTGGTGCCGCGTTCGCCCGGCTTTTCGCCACCGTCCTGGGGGTCGCTCGCGCATACCGGGCCGATCACGCGCACGGTCGCGGATGCTGCGCTGACGCTGGAGATCATCGCCGGCTACGATCTGCGCGATCCCGCGAGCCTGCCGGTGGCGGCGCGGCGGTTCGATACAAATGCCGCGCCGTTGAACGGCATTCGTATCGCCGCCAGCGTCGATCTCGGCTACGCCGCCGTCAGCCCCGATGTGCGCGCGGCGTTCGGCAAGGCGCTGGCCATTCTCGATGCCTGCGGCGCGCAGGTCACCATGGATGGTCCCGGCCTCGATCCCGGGATCCTCGAACACACGCTGAAGCCGATCGCCTTCACCGAACAGGCGGCCGCGGTCGCGACCAGGACCACGGCCGATCTCGCCAGCTCCGAAGCAGATTATCTTGACGTCATCAGTGCAGGCCGACGCTACAGCGGCACGGACTATATCGAAGCGGGGTATCGCCGCGGTCAGGCTCGCAGCGGCTTCCTGAAGCTTTTCGAGCGCGTCGATGCGCTGGTGACGCCGACCGTCGCGGTGACCGCGTTCGAGGCCGGCCGCATCGGCGTCGACACGGTCGACGGCAGCAAGGTCGATCCGCATCTCGGCTGGTCGCCCTTCACCTGGCCGATCAACCTCGCCGGCCTACCGGCGGCGACCCTGCCCTGCGGCTTCGATCGCGATGGAATGCCGATCGGCTTGCAGATCGTCGCTCCCTGGCTCGACGAGCCCACGATCTTCCGCATCGCCGCTGCGTTCGAAGCGGCGCAGCCCTGGGCGGTGTTCTGGCCGTCACTGGCGCTCCGCGAAAGTCCCGCGCGCGCGAAGGTATGAAGCTCAGGACAGCTCGATCGGCTCGCCGCGGCCGCTGAGCTCTTCGTCGAGGCGCAGATAGTGCGCGAGATAGTCGTGCAAGGCGGTCGCCGCCTTCGAGGTCGCGCCGCTCGACTTGTAGAGCAGCAGCTCGATCTTCGGCAGTGGCGGCAGGCCCTCGTTCGGGCCGATCTCGCGCATCGCCGGCACCAGGGCGCTGCGGCCGAGTACGGTCACGGCCATGCCGGCGAAGGCCGCCGCCTGAAGGCCGCCGACGCTTTCGCTGACGCAGGCGATGCGCCAGCGCAAATTCGCGCGTTCCAGCGTGTCGATCGCGTAGTCGCGATAGATGTTTCCGGGCGGCAGTAACGCCAGCGGAATGGGCCGTTCCTGGTGCGCGGCGGACTGCTCGCCGGTCATCCAGACCAGTTGCTCGCGCCGTACCACCTGGCCGCCCGTAAAATCGTTCATGCGGGTCACGAGCGCGATGTCGACATCGCCGCGCTTGACCAGGCCCACCAGCGGCGTCGAGAGCGCGCAATTGAGCTCGACCTGGACGCGGGGGAAGGATTTTCGGAACACGCTGAGGATCTGCGGCAGCATGAAGGCGGCATAGAGGTCCGGCGTGCCGAGTACGACCTGACCCTCGATCTCCTGTGACGCCAATTGCGAAATCAATTCGTCATGCAACCGCAGGATGGACTTGGCGTAGGTGAGAACCGTGGTGCCGTCCTCGCTCAGCGTCAGCCGGCGCCCGGCATGCTCGAACAATTGCTTGCCGGTGAGCTCCTCCAGCCGCTGCAATTGCAGGGTGATGGCCGGCTGGGTGCGGCCCAGCCGCCGCGCGGTCTCGGTAATGCTGCCGGTCTCGACCACGGAGATCAGCGACCGGAGCATGCGGATATCGAGGCTGATGAGGTTCATGCGGCATCCATGTCGCCCAGAATTTATGCAAGTTCCATGCTAGGGCGAATGGGAGCCGGGGTGGGAAGGCTCGGTCGCAGACGGCCTGTTCTCATCAATTAAACGACGTGCCGGTCCAGCATTGCTGGCATACTGAATATTGATTATCAGGCGGTCCGGCGCGCATGATGCGCCCAACGAACACAAAAAGGGAGCACAAAACATGAAAGAGAGATCAGCAACGCGACGAGAGCTGCTTGCAATTGCCGCGGCGGCAAGTGCTGCGTCAATCGCGGAAGTTGCGCCGGCTGCTGCGCAGGCCGTGCCGAAGCCGATCTTTCCGGTGCCGATGGTCACCATTCCGATCGTCGGCGAAACCCAGGTGTTCCAGGTCCGCCGCATCTACTGCATCGGGCGCAACTATGCGGCGCACGCGATCGAGCGCGGCTCGGACCCGAACCGCGAGCCGCCGTTCTTCTTCCAGAAGCCGACCGACGCAATCCAGAACGTCGCTGTGGGCGAGGTCGCCGACCATCCCTATCCGTCGCTGACCAAGAACTATCACCACGAAGTCGAGCTGGTCGCCGCGCTGAAGTCCGGCGGCTCCAACATTCCGGCCGAGAAGGCGCTCGACCATGTCTATGGCTACGCGCTCGGCCTCGACATGACCCGGCGCGATCTCCAGAACGGGATGGCCGCGGAGAAGAAGCCGTGGGAGATCGGCAAGAGCTTTGACCACGCCGCGGTGATCGGCCCGATCCACCCGGCCAGCAAGACCGGCCATTTCGACAAGGGCGCCATTTCGCTGGCGATCAACGGGACGGTGAAGCAGAGCTCGGATCTCAGCAAGATGATCTGGAGCGTGGCCGAGCAGATCGCAAAACTGTCGGAAGCCTTCGAACTGAAGGCCGGCGACATCATCTATTCCGGCACGCCGGAGAATGTCGGCCCGGTCGTGAAGGGCGACGTGCTGTTGTGCAAGCTCGACGGCTTGCCGGACATGTCGATCAAGATCGTCTAGCGCTCCCCTCTCCCCGCCTGCGGAAAGTGAGGGGCGGGACGTTTTCGCTTCGTCATGCCCGGGCTTGTCCCGGGCATCCACGTTTTTGGGTGCCGCTTGCGTGCAAGCCCGTGGATGGCCGGGACAAGCCCGGCCACGACGACGCTGAGAATGGCTTGTATCCCATCTGTCGCAGCGCGGCGTCCTGCTCTAGCTCCGGCCGAGGATCTTCTTCGCGGCGCGAAGATGCGGCCTGTCGATCATCTGGCCGTCGAGGCGCAGCGTGCCGGAGTTCGGATTGTTCGCGAACGCCGCGATCACCTTCTCCGCCCAATTACGCTCGGGCTCGGTCGGCTCGAACGCCGCGTTGACCACGTCGACGTGCTTGGGATGGATCAGCGCTTTCGCCGAAAAACCGTCACGCCGCGCCGCGCGCGTTTCCTGTTCGAGCCCCGCCAGATTGTCGATATCGGTATAGACGGTGTCGATCGGTGCGACCTCGGCCGCGGCCGCCGCCATCAGGCAGAGATCGCGCGCCAGCCGATAAGGGCTATGGAACACGCCGCCTGACGCCTTTTCAGTAGCGCCGAGCGAGGCCGAGAGATCTTCCGCGCCCCACATCAGGCCCGCGAGGCGAGGAGAGCAGCCCTTGTAGCTGCCGAGCCCGAAGATCGATCCTGCGGTTTCGGTCGCGACGCAGACGATGCGTGTTGAGCCGATGGCGATACCAGCCGCAGCTTCCAAAGCTTCGAGCCAGGTCGCGACCTGCCGCACGTCGTCGCCGCCCTGCGATTTCGGCAGCACGATGCCGTCGGGCTTGCCTGGAATCACCGCGGCAAGGTCAGCGAGCGTCATGCCGGTGTCGAGCGCGTTGACGCGGACATAGAGCTGATGGGGTTTGTTGCGGCCGTTGAGCATCGCCAACGTCAACCCGCGAGCCTCCGGCTTCTTGTCGGTGACGACGGAATCTTCGAGATCGATGATCAGCGCGTCGGCCTTGCCTTCGCTGGCCTTCTCGAATTTGCGCGGGGAGTCGCCCGGCACGAATAGCATCGAACGCATCAGACCGGCCTCTTGTGCATCATCGCCATGCGGCGGCATTTTCCGACGATCTCGTCGTTCTGGTTGAGAGCGTGGTGCTCGAACTCGACGATTCCCGCCTTGGGACGCGATTTGGACTCCCGCAATGAAAGAACCTTGGTCGTCGCCCGCAGTGTGTCGCCATGGAAGACCGGTTTCGGAAAGGTGACGTCGGTCATGCCGAGATTGGCAACGGTGGTGCCCATGGTCGTATCATAGACCGTCATGCCGATCATGATGCCGAGCGTGTAAAGGCTGTTGAAAATGCGCTGGCCGAACTCGGTCTGGGCCGAAAAATGCGCGTCGATGTGCAGCGGCTGCGGATTGAGCGTCAGCAGGCTGAACATGGTGTTGTCCATCTCCGTGACGGTCCGCGTCAGGGGATGCCTGAACTCCTGGCCCACGGAAAACTCCTCGAAATAAAGTCCGGCCATCGCGGTCTTCCTCCCTGCGAAATAACAGCGCGCTCACACCATCGCGCCGCATGATCCCATGCATGGTACACACAGTTGGCAGGCAAATTCACGTATCTGTACCCGGTTTTTCGAGCTAAAGAACGCAAGCGAGGGCACGTCCGGGCACAGCAATCGGCCGCGGCCTTCGCGTGGGAAACGCGAAGAGGGGAGATGGCGCGGGCGCGGCTCCCAACAAGGAGACCATCATGGATTTCGCGCTCACCGATCAGCAGGAGGCCATTCGCGACGCCATCGCGAAGATCTGCGAGGGCTTTCCTGACGCCTATTGGCTGAAGAAGGACCACGACGGCGGCTTCCCGCACGACTTCCACAAGGCGCTCGCCGACGCCGGCTGGCTCGGCATCTGCGTGCCGGAGGCCTACGGCGGTTCCGGGCTCGGCATCACCGAAGCCGCGATCATGATGCGCGCCATCGCGGAATCCGGCGCCGGCATGTCGGGCGCATCCGCGGTGCACATCAACGTGTTCGGTCTCAATCCCGTGGTCGTGTTCGGCACCGAGGAACAGCGCAAGCGCATGCTGCCGCCGATGGTCGAGGGCCGCGAAAAGGCGTGCTTTGCCGTGACCGAGCCCAACACCGGCCTCAACACGACCCAGCTCAAGACCCGCGCGGTGGCCAAGAACGACCGCTACATCGTCAACGGCCAGAAGGTGTGGATCTCGACCGCGCAGGTTGCGCACAAGATCCTGCTGCTGGCTCGCACCACGCCGCTGGAGGATGTGCGCTCGCCCACGCATGGGCTGAGCCTGTTCTATACGGACTTCGATCGCAACAGGATCAAGGTCCACGAGATCGAGAAGATGGGCCGCAAGGTCGTCGATTCCAACGAGCTGTTCTTCGAGGATTTCGAGATCCCCATGGAAGATCGGATCGGCGAAGAAGGCAAAGGCTTCCAGTATATCCTCGAAGGCATGAACCCGGAGCGCATCCTGATCGCAGCGGAAGCCGTCGGCCTCGGCAAGCTCGCGTTGTCGCGCGCGACCGAATACGCCAAGACCCGCGTGGTGTTCAACCGGCCCATCGGCAAGAACCAGGGCATTCAACATCCGCTGGCCGTAAACTGGGTTGAGCTCGAGGCGGCCTGGTTGATGGTGATGTCGGCGGCCTGGCAATACGACAAGGGCATGCCTTGCGGCGGCGCCGCCAATGCCGCGAAATACATTGCCGGTGAGGCCGGATATCATGCCTGCGAGCAGGCGGTGATGACCCATGGTGGCTTCGGCTATGCCAAGGAGTTCCATGTCGAGCGTTACTTGCGCGAAGTTCTGATCCCGCGCATCGCGCCGGTCAGCCCGCAGCTTGCGCTCAGCTTCATTGCGGAAAAGGTGCTGGGGCTGGCGAAGTCGTACTAGCTGATGCGCGACCTTTTAGCCGAGACGAATTCGCGTGCTATCCCAGTGGCCGTGCTTATTCCGCGGCGATCCGGTCCATCGCCATGGCACGAAGCCGGGCGCGCTGGATCTTGACTCCGTTGGCGCTGTCGGTGACGGGGAAGGCCTCCACGACATAGATCCGCGCCGGGACCTTGTAGCCGGCGAGCCGCTCGCGTAGGCGCGTGATCAACGCGTCCTGCCGCGGCGGTTCGTGCTGGGGGTCCTGGGTGGGGATCACGAAGGCAACGCAGCTGGCGTTTCCCTTCAGATCGACCGCGACGACCTGGGCGTCGGCCACGCCGGCGCACGATTTGAGCTCGTCCTCGATCTCGCCGGGTGCGACAAGAAACCCGCCGAGCCGCATGGCGTCGCCCGCGCGGGTTTCGTAGACGAAGGAGCCGTCGCCGCGCAGCCGGCCGATATCGCCGGTGCGGAAGAAGCCGTCCGCGGTGATGGCGTCGCGCGTCGCGTCGGGATTGTTGTAGTAGCCGAGGAAGCGGGACGGCGCATGGATCTCGATCTCACCGGAGACGCCGCGAGCCGCGAGTTCGCCGGTCTCGGTGTCGCGCACACGGACCTTGGCCTCCGGGGACATTGGCCAGCCGCCGCCCTCGATGCGATCGGCGAAGCCATCACTCGAGCGTGCAATCGAGAACAGCGCCTGCACCTCGCTGGAACCGTAGAGGCCGTGCAACGGCATGCCGCGCGCCTCGGCCTCCGCGGCAAGCTCGCGCCAGCCGGGCTGGAACGCGGCAAAGCCGCAGAGTTCGAGATGCGGAAACGGATGCGGCGCCTCGGTGGCGGCGAGGATGCGGCGGAACATCTCGTCCGAGCCAAAGGCATGCGTGATCCCGCACTCGCGGAGAATCTTCAGCGCCGGCGCGGCCTCGAAGGCGTCGAGCGCATGGACGATCGCGCCCGCTGCGACGAAGCCGAGCAGGCTCGTCATGCCGAAGGTGCCGCAGAACGGCAGCATGGCCAGCAGCGCATGGCGCGGGGGCGAGAGTTTTAGCGCCTCGGCGACGGAGGCGGCGTGCGTGGCCAGCGTTCGCTGCGAATGCGCGACAAGCTTCGGTCCTTTGGTCGTGCCCGACGTCGTGTAGAGCAGAACCGGCAGATCGAAATCATCCTGAGCCGGCGGGGCCGGCGGATAGGGCTTGTCGAAGGCGTCGAAGCGCACGCATGGCCATTGGGCGGGAATCTCATCCGCGCCCACAACTGCAAGCTCTCGCAGCGTAGGCACCTCGTCCTTCGCAACGTCGGCGAGAATAGCGGCAAAGTCGATCGAGCGAAACGCGGCTTCGATCACCATCAGCCTGGCGCCGGAGAGCTTCAGGAGATGCGCGACCTCCGCGCTGCGGTAGCGTGTATTGACGGCGGCAATGATGGCACCGAGGCGGCCGGCGGCGAACAGCAGCGCGATCCATTCGATCCGGTTGACCAGCCAGACCGCGACGACGTCGCCCTTGCCGATACCGCGCGCGGCAAGCCAGGCGGCGGTCTGCTCGATCTTTTCCGAGAATTCCGCGCGCGAGACCGGCGTGCCGTCGAACACGAAGGCCGGATCGGCGGCCGCCTCGGTCCGGATCAGCGATTGCAGCGAAAATACATTGGCGCTCATGGCAACCGGACTAACCCGACCGCGCGAACCTGTCTACTTGGTGCCGAACATCCGGTCGCCGGCGTCGCCCAGCCCCGGCACGATGTAGCCGTGGTCGTTGAGCCGCTCGTCGATCGCGGCGGTCCAGACCGGCACGTCCGGATGCTCGCTCTGGAACTGCGCGATCCCTTCAGGCGCGGCCAGAAGGCAGACGAAGCGGATGTCGCGGGCGCCGCGCGCCTTCAGCAGCGAGGCGCCGGCGCAAGCCGAGTTGCCGGTCGCCAGCATCGGATCCATCAGGATCACGGTGCGGTCCGAGAGGTCCTGCGGCGCCTTGAAGTAATATTCCACGGCCTGCAATGTCTCAGGATCGCGGTAGAGCCCGATATGGGCGATGCGCGCCGACGGCATCAGCGCCAGCATGCCGTCGAGGAAGCCGACGCCGGCGCGCAGGATCGGCGCCAGCGTGAGCTTCTTGCCGGCGATCTTGGGCGCCCGCATCGGCGCAATCGGCGTCTCGATCTCGACCAGCTCCAGCGGCAGGTCGCGCGTCACCTCGTAGCCGAGCAGCATCCCGATCTCGTTCAGGATCTCGCGAAAGCTCTTGGTCGAGCGGTCCTTCTCCCGCATCAGGGAGAGCTTGTGCTGGACCAGGGGATGGGCGACGACGTTGACGTTGCTGATGCTCATGAAACCGATCTACACGGTTCCGTGAAACTGCGCCAGATCGGCCGAGTGTTTTTGGTGCGGGAGACGTGCCTTCAGCCGGGCGTCGCGACCGCGCTGCGGAGCAGGTTGCTCGCCCCGGAGGCAGCCATGGTTAATTCGCGGTCGATGGGCGTGACGGTTTATGCTCCGAGCCCGCGCGCCACGAGTGTGATGACGAGCGTCAGGACCGCGCCCACTAGCCGAAATCTTCGCAGCCGACCGGCTCGTAGAGCGGGTCAGGCGCGGGACGAATAGTGGGAACGCTCGGACGCGAAACTTCCAGGGCCAATGCCTCGACCTCTATGAAAGCCGACAGCAGCGCGAGCGCGAGATCGGCGTGGCGCGCCTCGACCGCGGGGTCGAGCCAGTCCGGCAACTCGCGCTCGCGCGAGAGAGCGCAGTGCCATTCACCCTCGTCGTAGGCGATGCGGCGGACTTGCCACAGCGGCAGCTCCAGCTCCATCAGTGCCAGCGCGGCATCGGCCCAGGCTTCTGCTTCGATCAGGCGCGTGACGCGCGCAGTGCGCTCGCTCTGCCCGAGCGAAGGGAAGTGCCGGCAGGCGTGATCGATGATCTCGAGCATCAGCGGTCGCGTCATCGTGTGCGCGTGGCGCAGGCGTTCGCTGAGTGAGGGCGGATCGTAGTGCCGGAGAGCGGCGGTCATGTCAGGCCTCCTGGAATTGGCGTCGGTCAGTCGGCCGGCCTCTCCAAAATGGCCAAAACGGCATTTGAAAACGAGATGGGGGCGGGGCGGGAGATATAGGGATTTCATAAGTGTGGGATGTCGGCGGTGGCGCGCCATTCTCGGCCTTCGCCGGGACGACGATGTGAGTGCCTCGTCAGCGTTGTCCGACCACGCCGTCAGCCCCGGCCTTTTATGAGATTCCTATAACTTCGCCACGGCCCTCGTCTCGAAAACCTATGCCTGGGGTGGCACTTCAGCACGGTCAAAGTCCCGGTGGGCGCCGTGGAAATGCACTGGCATTTCCTTTCACGCGCCGACCGGGTCTCCCGAGAAACGGTTGCACCCAAATCAAGGGCGCAACGAGGAGTATCTCCATGATGGACATTCTGATGCTGGCGCTGGGCTTCGGCTTCTTCGCCCTTGCGATCGGCTACACCTATGCCTGCGAACGGCTGTGAGGGAGCGGACCATGATCTTCGATTATTCGCTCGCCGGCGCCGTTTCGCTCGGCCTCCTGTTCTACCTCACTTACGCGCTGCTGCGGCCCGAGCGGTTCTGACCGTGCTCACGAAGCCTGAAGGGTTGATGTCATGACTGTGATCGGTTGGCTCCAGATCATTCTCTTTTGCGTCATTATCGTCGCGCTCACAAAACCGCTCGGCTGGTACATGACGCGCGTGTTCAACGGCGAGCGGACCTTCCTCTCGCCGGTGCTGCGTCCCATCGAGGCCGGCATCTACTGGTTCTCCGGCGTCGACGAGAAGCGCGAGCAGCATTGGCTGACCTATACGGTCGCCATGCTGTTGTTCCATGTCGGCGGCTTCCTCATCATCTACGGCGTGATGCGGTTGCAGGCCGTACTGCCGTTCAATCCGGCCGGCCAAGGCGCGGTCGCCGCGGATCTCTCCTTCAATACGGCGATCTCCTTCATCACCAACACCAACTGGCAGAACTACGGCGGCGAGAGCACGATCTCCTATCTCGTGCAGATGCTCGGCTTGACGCACCAGAACTTCCTGTCGGCGGCGACCGGTATCGCACTCGCGGTCGCCCTGATCCGCGGCTTCTCGCGTGCGTCGGCACGCATCGTCGGAAATTTCTGGGTCGACGTCACCCGCTGCACGCTCTATGTGCTGTTGCCAATCTGTATCGTCTATACGCTGTTCCTGGTCTCGCAAGGCATACCGCAGACGCTCGGTGACTATGTCGAGGCCACCACGCTCGAGGGTGCCAAGCAAACCATTGCGGTCGGCCCGGTCGCCTCCCAGGTCGCGATCAAGATGCTCGGCACCAATGGCGGCGGCTTCTTCAACGCCAATGCGGCGCATCCGTTCGAAAATCCAACCGCGCTGTCCAACTTCATTCAGATGCTGTCGATCTTCGTTCTGGGTGCGGCGCTGACCAACGTGTTCGGCCGCATGGTCGGCAACCAGCGCCAGGGCTGGGCGATCCTGTCCGTGATGGGCGTGCTGTTCGTCGCCGGTGTCGCCATCACCTATTGGGCGGAGGCCAACGGTACTTCGACCCTGCACGCACTCGGCCTGACCGGCGGCAACATGGAAGGCAAGGAGGTTCGCTTCGGCATCGTCGCGTCCTCCCTGTTCGCCGTGATCACGACGGCCGCCTCCTGCGGCGCGGTCAACGCCATGCATGACAGCTTCACGGCGCTCGGCGGCATGATTCCCCTGATCAATATGCAGCTCGGCGAAATCATCGTCGGCGGCGTCGGCGCCGGCCTCTATGGCATGCTGCTGTTCGTCGTGCTCGCGATCTTCGTGGCAGGCCTGATGGTCGGCCGCACGCCGGAGTATGTCGGCAAGAAGATCGAGGCGCGCGAAGTGAAGATGGCGATGCTCGCGATCCTGGTGCTGCCGCTGATGTATCTGGGCTGGACCGCCGTCGGCGTGGTCTATCCGGCGGCGGTCGCCTCGATGGCGAATGCCGGGCCGCATGGCTTCACCGAGGTGCTCTACGCCTTCACCTCGGCGACCGGCAACAACGGCTCGGCCTTCGCGGGCCTCACTGGCAACACCTTCTTCTACAACCTGACGCTCGCAAGCGCGATGTTCGTCGGCCGCTTCTTCATGATCATCCCGGCGATGGCGATCGCGGGTTCGCTGGCCGCCAAGAAATCGATCCCGCCGTCCGCGGGCACCCTCCCGACCACGGGCGGGCTGTTCGTCGGCCTCGTCGTCGGCGTGATCCTGATCATCGGCGGCCTCACCTTCTTCCCGGCCCTCGCCCTCGGCCCCATCGTCGAGCATCTCGCGATGAACACCGGCCAAGTGTTTTGAACAACAAGTGTTCTGAACAGCAAGTGTTCTGATCGACAGCCTTCTGATTGTTTGGAGTGACCTCCATGGATACCATGAAACTGCAAAAACGCGCGTCCGTCTCGGCGATGCTCGATCCCAAGATCGTCGTGCCTGCGATCCGCGCGTCCTTCATCAAGCTCGATCCGCGCTTGATGATCAAGAATCCGGTGATGTTCGTGGTCGAGATCGTGGCCGCGCTCACCACGGTGATCTTCCTGCGCGACCTCGTCACGGGCGGCGAGAATCTCGGCTTCACCTTCCAAATCATCGTTTGGCTCTGGTTCACGGTGCTGTTTGCCAACTTCGCCGAAGCGGTGGCTGAAGGCCGCGGCAAGGCGCAGGCGGAATCGCTGCGCAAGACCCGCACCGAGAGCCAGGCAAAGCTGCTGACCGGCGCCGGCTTGGCCTTCAATCTCGTGTGGGGCACCAGCCTCAAGGTCGGCGACATCGTGCTGGTCGAGGCCGGCGATACCATTCCCTCCGATGGCGAGGTGATCGAGGGCGTTGCGTCCGTCAACGAGGCCGCCATCACCGGCGAGTCCGCACCCGTGATCCGCGAATCTGGCGGCGACCGTTCGGCGGTGACCGGCGGCACCCAGGTGCTGTCCGACTGGATCCGCGTGCGGATCACGGCAGCGCAGGGCTCGACCTTCATCGACCGCATGATCAAGCTGGTCGAGGGCGCGGAACGGGCGAAGACCCCGAACGAGATCGCGCTCAACATCCTGCTGGCCGGCCTCACCATCATCTTCGTGTTCGCCACCGTCACCATCCCGAGTTACGCGGCCTATGCCGGCGGCTCGATTTCGGTGGTTGTGCTGGTCGCGCTATTCGTGACGCTGATCCCGACCACGATTGGCGCGCTGCTGTCGGCGATCGGCATCGCCGGCATGGACCGTCTGGTCCGCTTCAACGTGCTGGCGATGTCCGGCCGTGCGGTCGAGGCCGCCGGAGACGTCGACACGCTGCTGCTCGACAAGACCGGAACGATCACGCTCGGCAACCGCCAGGCGACCTCCTTCCGCCCGGTGCGTGGCGTCACCGAGCAGGAGCTCGCGGACGCCGCCCAGCTCGCATCGCTCGCCGACGAGACCCCGGAGGGTCGTTCGATCGTGGTGCTGGCCAAGGAAAAATACGGCATCCGTGGCCGCGAGATGGCCGAGTTGGGAGCCACCTTCATCCCCTTCACGGCGCAGACCCGCATGAGCGGTGTCGACGCCGGCGGCTCGTCGGTGCGCAAGGGCGCGGTCGATGCGATGCTCAACTATGTCGGTGGCGGTGCACCGCTGGTGGTTGCCTCTGGCAACACGGCTCGTTCCATCCAGCTCGCCGGGCTCTCGGACATCGGTCGCGAGATCCAGACCATTGCCGACGAGATATCGAAGGCCGGCGGCACGCCGCTGGCGGTCGCCAGGGACGGTAGGCTGCTCGGCGTCATCCAGCTCAAGGACATCGTCAAGGGCGGCATCCGCGAGCGCTTTGCCGAGCTGCGGCGCATGGGCATTCGCACCGTCATGATTACCGGCGACAATCCCATGACGGCCGCCGCGATTGCAGCGGAAGCCGGCGTCGACGACTTCCTGGCGCAGGCAACTCCCGAGGACAAGCTCAAGCTGATCCGCGACGAGCAGGCCAAGGGTAAGCTGGTGGCGATGTGCGGCGACGGCACCAACGACGCGCCGGCGCTCGCACAGGCAGACGTCGGTGTCGCCATGAACACCGGCACGCAGGCGGCCCGCGAGGCCGGCAACATGGTCGATCTCGATTCCAACCCGACCAAGCTGATCGAGGTGGTCGAGATCGGCAAGCAGCTCTTGATGACGCGCGGCGCGCTGACCACGTTCTCGATCGCCAACGACGTCGCGAAGTATTTCGCGATCATCCCGGCGATGTTCCTGGCGTTCTACCCCCAGCTCAGCGTGGTCAACGTCATGAACCTGTCGAGCCCGCAGAGCGCCATCCTGTCGGCGATCATCTTCAACGCACTTGTTATCATCGCGCTGATCCCGCTGGCGCTGAAGGGCGTCGCCTATCGCGCGGTCGGGGCCGGCGCACTGCTCCGGCGCAACCTGCTGATCTACGGCCTTGGTGGCATCGTCATTCCCTTCATCGGCATCAAGGCGATCGACCTCGTCGTCGTTGCCTTGCACCTGGCTTAACCCCGTCATTGCGAGCGAAGCGAAGCAATCCAGAATTCTTGCCGCGGCTGAGAGACTGGATTGCTTCGTCGCTTCGCTCCTCGCAATGACGAAAGAAATAGGAGAAACGCATGCTCAGAGAAATCCGCCCCGCCATCGTCCTGCTGCTGGTGCTCACCGCCATCACCGGCCTGGCCTACCCGCTCGCGATGACCGCTATTGCCGGTGCGATCTTCCCCGCGCAGGCGCAGGGCAGCTTGATCGAGAAGGACGGCAAGGTGGTCGGCTCCGCCCTGATCGGGCAGGAGTTCAAGGACGACAAATATTTCCACGGCCGTCCCTCGGCGACGGTGGCGCCGGATCCGAACGATTCGACCAAGACGGTACCGGCGCCCTACAACGCCGCGAATTCGGGTGGCTCAAATCTCGGCCCGACCAGCAAGGCGCTGGCCGACCGGCTGAAGGAAGACGTGGACAAGCTCAGGGGCGAGAATCCGAATGCCGCCGTGCCGGTCGACCTCGTGACGACCTCAGCCAGTGGCCTCGATCCGGATATCTCGCCGGAAGCGGCGCAATTCCAGGTGCCGCGCGTCGCGAAGGCGCGAAACGTGCCGGAGGATCAGGTCAAGCAACTGGTGGCTTCCAACACCCAGGGCCGCCTGCTCGGCCTGATTGGCGAGCCCCGGATCAACGTGCTGACTCTGAATCTCGCGCTCGATCGTGCCACGAAGTAGTCTAGGCTAGGTCCGCGCGGATGATTATATTGATCTGATGGTCCGAGAGCGCCGCGATCCCGAACAACGTCCTTCGCCCGAGGCGCTGCTGGAGGCCGCGCGCCGGGAGGAGGGCGTGAGCGGCAAGCTGAAAATCTTCGTCGGCGCCGCTCCCGGCGTCGGCAAGACCTACGAGATGCTGCAAAGCGCCCACGCCAAGCGCAAGGCCGGCATCGACGTCGTGGTCGGCTTCGTCGAGACCCATGGCCGGGCCGAGACCGAGGCGCTGGTGCGCGGGCTGGAAGTGATCCCGCGCAAGAAGCTCGACTACCGCGGCCAGATTGTCGAGGAAATGGACCTCGACGCCGTGATCGCGCGCCGGCCGAAAATCGCGCTGGTCGACGAGCTCGCCCACACCAATGCTCCTCTTTGCCGTCATCCGAAGCGCTATCTCGATGTCGAGGAGCTGCTGTCCCACGGCATCGACGTCTACACCGCCGTCAATATCCAGCACATCGAGAGCCTGAACGACGTTGTCGCGCAGATCACCCATGTGCGGGTGCGGGAGACCGTGCCGGATTCGGTGTTCGACCGCGCAGACGCTATCGAGCTGATCGACCTCACGCCCGACGACCTGATCCAGCGCCTGAAGGAAGGCAAGGTCTATGTCCCCAGGCAGGCCGAGCGGGCGCTGGAGCATTATTTCTCGCCGGGTAACCTGACTGCGTTGCGCGAACTCGCGCTGCGGCGCACGGCCGAACGGGTCGACGAGCAGCTGCTCACCCACATGCAGGCGAACGCGATCGCCGGTCCCTGGGCCGCAGGCGAGCGCATCCTCGTCTGCGTCAGCGAAGATCCGCGCGCGGCCAGCCTCGTGCGTTACACCAAGCGGCTGGCCGACCGGCTGCACGCGCCGTTTATCGCGGTGTCGATCGAGACGCGGCGGTCCCTGCAAATGTCCGATGAGGAGCGCGACCGGCTGGCCGATACGCTGCGGCTCGCGGAATCGCTCGGCGGCGAGGCGCTGACGATCCCGGGCGTCGGCCGCCGCCTCGCCGACGACGTGGTCAACTTCGCGCAGGGCAACAACGTCACCCAGATCGTGATCGGAAAGTCGACGCGCTCGCTCTGGTTCGAGATGACGCGCGGCTCCGTCGTGCACGATCTGGTGCGCCGCGCCGGCAATATCAGCGTGCATGTCATCCCAGGCGACGAGCTCACGAGCGAGCCGGCGCCGAAGACGGCGGTGCAGACCGCAACGCGATCGGACCCGTTCGATGCGCGGCCCTATCTGAAGGCACTCGGGATCACCGCGCTTGGCCTCGCTGCCGCCGTGGCCATCAAGCCTTATTTCGGCATTGAGAACGTCGACCTGATGTTTCTGACCGCCGTGGTGACGGTTGCCGTGCGCTACGGATTATGGCCGTCGCTGCTTGCGAGCGTCGCGGCGTCGCTCGCCTACAATTTCTTCTTTCTGCCGCCGGTCTATACCTTCACCATCACCGATCCGACCAATGTCGCGGCGTTCTTTTTCTTCATGCTGATAGCGTTCGTGGTGTCGAACGTGGCGGGGCGGGTCCGCACCCAGGCTGATGCTGCGATCGGCCGCATCCGGACCACGGAGCAGCTCTATGCTTTCAGCCGCAAGCTCGCCGGCACCGGTACGCTCGACGACGTGCTGTGGGCGACCGCCTACCAGATCGCGCTGATGCTGAAAGTCCGCGTGGTGCTGCTATTGCCGGACGAAGGTCTGCTCACGGTGAAGTCGGGCTATCCCCCCGAGGACGATCTCGATCAGGCCGACCTTGCCGCCGCCAACTGGGCCAGGAGCAACGACCGCCCTGCAGGCCGCGGCTCGGACACGCTGCCCGGCGCAAAGCGGCTGTTCCTGCCGATGCGCACCGGGCGCGGCCCGATCGGCGTCATCGGCATCGACGACGACCGCACCGGTCCCTTGCTGACGCCGGACCAGCGCCGGCTGCTGGACGCGCTGGTCGACCAAGGCGCGCTGGCGATCGAGCGCGTGCTGCTGGTCGAGGACGTCGATCGCGTCAAGCGCTCCGTCGAATCCGAGCGGCTGCGTTCCGCATTGCTGACCTCGATTTCACACGACCTGAAGACGCCGCTCGCATCCGTGCTGGGTGCGGCCTCGACTATGCGCGATCTTGCCAGCGCGCTCTCCGACACCGAGAAGCGCGACCTGCTGGCGACGGTCATCGACGAATCCGAACGGCTCAACCGCTTCATTGCCAATCTGCTCGACATGACCAAGCTCGAATCCGGCGCCATCGTGCCCAACGCTGCGTTGCACGATCTCGGAGAGATCGTCGGCAGTGCGCTCCGGCGGGCAGCCAAGATCCTCACCGCCCACAAGGTGGAGCTGGAGTTGGCCGCAGATCTTCCCATGCTCCAGCTCGATGCGGTGCTGTTCGAGCAGGTGCTGTTCAACCTGCTCGACAACGCCGCCAAATATTCGCCGCCCCACGCCACGGTCTCGATCCGCAGCCGGCGCGACAGCGATCATGTGGTGCTCCAGATCGCCGACGAGGGCGACGGCATTCCGTCCGAGGAGCTCGAGAGTGTGTTCGACAAGTTTTATCGCGCGCAGAAGGGCGACCATGTCCGTCCCGGCACCGGGCTCGGGCTCGCCATCTCCCGCGGCTTCGTCGAGGCGATGCGTGGCACGATCTCCGCCGCGAATCGCGGCGACCGGAGCGGGGCGGTTCTGACGATTCGTCTGCCCATTCCGGCCCGGACCCACGCATTGGATACCGCCGCATGAGCGCAGCCCCGATCAAGGTGCTGGTCATCGACGACGAGCCGCCGATCCGCAAATTGCTGCGGATGGGGCTCTCGACGCAAGGCTATGAGATCCTGGAGGCGTCGAACGGCAAGACCGCGCTGGAGAAGCTCAGCGAGGATCCCGCGCTGATCATCCTCGATCTCGGCCTGCCCGATATCCAGGGCCATGAGCTGTTACGTACCATCCGCGCCCGCAATGAAGCTGTGCCGATCGTGGTGTTGTCGAGCCGTGGCGATGAGGCCGGCAAGGTGGAGGCGCTCGATCTCGGGGCCGACGATTACCTGACAAAGCCGTTCGGCATGGACGAGCTGCTGGCGCGCCTGCGCGCCGCGCTGCGGCACCAGCTTCAGATTCAGGGCGAACGGCCGGTGTTTCGTGCCGGCGATCTTTCGGTCGATCTGGTGCGCCGGATCGTCAGGGTCGGAGAGCGCGATGTCAAACTGTCGCCGAAGGAATATGACCTCCTGCGTGTGTTGGTGCAGCACGCCGGCAAGGTGCTCACTCACCGCTTCCTGCTGAGGGAACTCTGGGACGAACTGACGGATGCCCAATATCTGCGCGTCTATGTCCGCCAGCTCCGGCAGAAGATCGAAGCCGATCCGGAACGGCCGCAATACGTGCTGACGGAGACGGGGATCGGGTACCGGTTGAAGGCGGGGAATTAGGCTGACCACGTGCGACGATCCGTCATGGCCGGGCTTGTCCCGGCCATCCACGTCCTGACGCGGCATCGAGAACGTGGATGCCCGGGCCTTCGCCGCGCCGAAGGGGCTTCGGCCCCGCAGGCGGGACAAGCCCGGGCATGACGACCGGATGGCGGCGCAAGCCTGCATCAGCATCGTCATTGCGAGCGCAGCGAAGCAATCCAGACTGCCGCCGCGGAAAGATACTGGATTGCTTCGCTGCGCTCGCAATGACGGATTAAGTCAACCCGCCTTCCTCTGCCGCGCCGTCGATCGGTGCGTCTTCTTCGCGGCCCGCTGTCGCCCCGATGCCCGGCGCGCATGAGACTTCGCCGCCGTCTTCTTCCCGCCGCGTCCCTTCAAGCTCTGCTTCAGCGCATCCATCAGGCTAACGACGTTGCTCGGCCGCTCTTCGGGCTCCGGCAGCTCGATCTTTTTGCCGCTGGCCTTGCGCTTCACCAGGGCCTTCAGCGCGTTCTCGTAGTCGTCCTTGAACTTGCTGGGATCGAAATGGGAGGCCTTGGTCTGGAGGATATGGCCGGCGAGCTCAACCATGTCCTTGGTGATCTTCGGGCTCTTGATGTCGTCGAAGAACTGGTCCTCGTCGCGCAGTTCGTAAGGGAAGCGCAGCGTGGTGCCGAGCAGGCCCTTGCCGAGCGGCTCGATCGCGATGATGTGCTCGCGATTGGTGAGTACGATCTTGGCGAGCGCGACGCGATCCTGGTCCTTCATGGCGTCGCGGATCACGGCAAAAGCATCGACCGCGGCCTTGCCGTCGGGCGCGATGTAGTAGGGATGGTTGAGGTAGCGCTGGTCGATCTCGTCGCTCGGCACAAAACTCTCGATGTCGATGGTGTGATTGCTCTCGATCTGGACGGCTTCGAGCTCCTCCGGCTCGATCTCGACATATTTGCCCTTACGCAGCTCGTAGCCGCGTCCCTTCTGGTCGCTTTCGACGACGTCGCCGGTCTCGGCGTCGATCATCTGCTGCTTCAACCGGTTGCCGGTCTCGCGGTTGATCATGTGAAACCGCGTCTTCTCGGCCGCGGTGGTCGCCGGATAAAGCACGACGGGGCAACTGACCAGCGAGAGCTTCAACGTTCCCTTCCAATAGGCGCGCGGTGCCATTCCGTTCTCCAGCGTCTGCGAGTCATTTTGGAACCCCAACCGTCCCGCGGGGTTTTGGTTCCGGGTGGGATGCGGGCCGTGATAGGCTTCCACGCCGAAAGAGAATCCGGGACCAGTCGTGCTGCAAAAGCTCTCCAAGTATCGACAGAAACGTGATTTCGAGAAGACGCCGGAGCCGTCGGGCAAAACCGCGGTGGCGCCATCGAAGCAGCGGCGCTTCGTGATCCAGAAGCACGACGCCACGCGGCTGCACTACGATCTGCGGCTTGAGTTCGACGGCGTCTTCAAGTCCTGGGCGGTGACGAAAGGGCCCTCGCTCGATCCGCACGACAAGCGGCTGGCCGTCGAGGTCGAAGACCACCCGCTCGACTATGGTGATTTCGAGGGCACGATTCCGGAGGGCCAGTACGGCGGCGGCACGGTCATGCTGTGGGACCGCGGCACTTGGGAATCCGAAGATCCCGAACGCGGTTTCAAGAAGGGCGATCTGAAGTTCACCCTGCATGGCGAGAAGCTGCACGGCAGCTGGGTCCTGGTGCGCATGCGCAACGACCGTACCGGCGGCAAACGGACCAATTGGCTCCTGATCAAGCATCGCGACGAACATGTTCGCGAGGGCGCAGACAACGACATTCTCGAGGAGGACAAGTCGGTCGCCTCCGGCCGTGCGATGGATCAGATCGCCGGAGGCAAGGGTCGCGCGCCAAAACCGTTCATGCTGGCGAAGGGCACCAAGGCCAAGGCCGACGCGGTCTGGCAGTCCAACCGGGCGGACGAGGCGAAAGAGCGCACGGTGAAGCCGGCGCCTCGCGCGGCGTTGAAAACCGGCAAAACGGCAAAGAAGAAAGCCACGACTGCCACGAGCGCGAAGAAGGCCGCGGAGATGCCGGATTTCGTCGCGCCGCAGCTCTGCACCTCGGTCGAGCGCCCGCCGGGTGGCGACGGCTGGTGCCACGAGATCAAGTTCGACGGCTACCGCGTGCAGCTGCGGGTCGAGGGCGGCAAGGCGACGTTGAAGACACGCAAAGGCCTCGACTGGACCGAAAAATTCGCAAGCATCGCGAAGGAAGCGGGCGCGTTGCCGGATATGATGATCGACGGCGAGATCGTCGCGCTCGACCACAACGGCGCACCGAATTTTTCATCGCTCCAGGCCGCGCTGTCGGACGGCAAGACCGACGAGCTCATCTTCTTCGCCTTCGACCTCCTGTTCGTCGAAGGCCTCGATTTGCGGCGGCTACCGCTCGGGGAGCGCAAGGACCGCCTCAAGGAGCTCCTGGAGGCACCTAAGAAGAAATCGAGCCAGATTCGCTATGTCGAGCATTTCGAAAGCGGCGGCGACGCCGTGCTGCAATCGGCCTGCAAGCTCGAGCTCGAGGGGGTGGTGTCGAAGAAGCTTGACGCGCCTTATCGTTCGGGGCGGACGGAAAGCTGGACCAAGGCCAAATGCCGCGCCGGCCATGAAGTCGTGATCGGCGGTTACAAGACCACCAACGGCAAATTCCGTTCGCTGATGGCCGGCGTGCACCGCGGTGATCATCTCGCCTTCGTCGGCATGGTCGGCACCGGCTTCGGCGCCGACAAGGTCAAGCGAATCATGCCGTCCTTAAAAGCTATGGAGGCGAAGCAAAGCCCGTTCGGCGGCAAGAACGCACCGAAAAAGACGCGCGAGGTGCACTGGCTGAAGCCGGAGCTCGTGGCGGAGATCGAGTTCGCCGGCTTCACCGCCGACGGCAATATCCGCCAGGCCGCCTTCAAGGGTCTGCGGCAGGACAAGCCGGCGGTGGAGGTCGAGGCCGAGACACCGGTGGATACCGAGCTTGCCGAGCCCACGACGAAGCGGCGCGCCAAGCCGCGCGCGCAAGCGAAGACTGGCGCACGAACGGCCCAGGCTGGCGGCAGTGCCGAAGTGATGGGAGTCGTCATCTCCAAGCCGGACAAGGAGCTCTGGCCGGACGACGGCAATGGCGATCCCGTCACCAAGCTGGATCTCGCGCGCTATCTCGAAGCCGTCGGCGAATGGATGATCGTGCACCTGAAGGGCCGGCCGTGCTCGCTGATCCGCGCCCCTGACGGCATCAAGGGCGAATGCTTCTTCCAGCGCCATGCCATGCAGGGCACGTCAAACCTTCTGGAGCTCGCGCGGGTCTCCGGCGACCGCAAGCCTTACCTGCAGATCGATCGGGTCGAGGGGCTCGCGGCCGTAGCACAGATTGGTGGCGTCGAGCTGCATCCCTGGAATTGCGCGCCCTACGCCTACGATATCCCGGGCCGGCTGGTGTTCGATCTCGATCCCGCGCCCGACGTCGTCTTCGCCGAGGTCGTTGAGGCCGCCAAGGAGATGCGGCAGCGGCTGACCGACATCGGCATGGAAAGCTTCTGCAAGACCACCGGCGGCAAGGGCCTGCACGTCGTGGTGCCCTTGCGCCATGGCGCGCGCGACCAGGTGAGCTGGAAAGAGGCGAAGGCCTTCGCACAAGGCGTCTGCCAGTGGATGGCGGACGACGCTCCCGAGCGCTACCTGCTCAACATGTCGAAGAAGTTGCGAGAGGGAAAGATCTTCCTGGACTATTTGCGCAACGACCGCATGTCGACTGCGGTGGCCCCTCTGTCGCCGCGCGCGCGCGCCGGCGCCACCGTGTCGATGCCGCTCACCTGGGCGCAGGTGAAGACCGATCTTGATCCGAAGCGCTATACGTTGCGGACGGTGCCGGGGCTGCTGCCGCGGTCGAAGGCGTGGGACGGTTATGACGATGCCGCCGCGTCGATCAAGGCCGCGATCAAGAAGCTCGCCGGGAAAACAAAGTAGGGTGGGCAAAGCGAAGCGTGCCCACCATCCTCTCTCGGCCGAGCAAAAAGGGGGGCACGGCGCGTTGCGCCTTTGCCCACCCTACTAGATATTCGCTCGGTCGCTAGATCCGTCCCAGCAGCAACAGGATCAGCAAGATCACGATGACTAGCCCGAGGCCGCCGCCGCCGTAATAGCCGGTGCCGTAGAACGGGCCGCCGCCGATGCCGCTGAAGCCGCCGAGTAGCGCGATGACCAAAATGATCAGAATGATCGTACCGATAGACATGCGGAAATCTCCTCCAGCCCTTCGTTGAAGGGTCGTTTGCAACCTGTCCCGTGGTGCGAGGGCAACTTGCCGCAGGTTCTAAAGTTCCGCCAATGAAACACCGGGTGCACGCGCAACTTGCATGGAACCTTTGTGGTACCGGCGGGCATGACTATGTGAGGTTCAATCACTAACCGGGCAGAGCCATGTCAGCACCGCTTGTCGTCTCCATTCCCCACCGCCTCGGCCGCGAGGAGGCGGTGCGCCGGCTCAAGACTGGGCTCGGCCGTTCTGCGGCGAGCATTCCCGTGATGCAGGTCGAGGAGGAGCGCTGGAACGGCGACAGCATGAATTTTCGCATCCGCGCGCTCGGGCAGATCGCAACGGGGCAGGTCGACGTCGCCGACGATCATGTCAAGGTGCAGGTCGTGCTGCCCTGGCTATTGCAGCGCTTTGCGGAGATGGCGCAGGCCACGATCCGCAAGCGTGGCCAGCTGCTGTTGGGCAAAGACGCGAAAAGTTAGCGTTCAAGCGCGGGCGCGCTGCCGCACCGGCTTCGCCGCACCCGCGGGGCGCGCCGGGATGACCGTAGCGGGAAAACCGCGAAGCGCCTGCGCCAGCGGCAGATCGTTGCCGGCCAAACCCGGCACGTTGTAGCCCGTGACGTCGATGGTGGCGTCGGCCCCATCGAGCGCCGGCCATTCGCGTCCGGCTTGCGTGAACGGTGCGAAGTGGCGCCCGACCGCGACGATTGCCGCGGCGCGGCCGTGGCGGCGGGCAAAGGCCACGACATGGTCGGCATGTGCGCCCCGCACCTGAAGCGGCTGGTAGTCACCTCGCGCGAAGACGTCGGGCAGCTCGCTGCGCAGCTTGAGCAGGTGCCGCGTCCAGGCCAGCTTGAGCTGGCCGTCCGGCCAGCTCTTGATCAGGTGATTCCAGTTCGGATTGTCCAGCGTGCCCAGCGCCGCGTGTCGCGCGGAAAAATCCACCGGACGCCGGTTGTCGGGATCGACCAGCGAGAGGTCCCAGAATTCGGTGCCTTGGTAGAAGTCGGGCACGCCCGGCAGAGTCGCCTTGAGCGTGAGCTGGCTCAGCGCATTCAGCGCGCCGAGCAGCGCGACGCGGCGAACCAAGGTTTGCAGCGCCTCGAGGAATTCGCCTGACAGCGCGGGATCGAGGATCTTCGCGATGAAGCTCTTGACGCCGTTCTCATAGGCCTCGTGCGGGTTGAGCCAACTCGTCTCCTCCTTGCCCTCGCGCGCGGCCTTGAGCGCAAAGGCCTGGATACGCGCGACGAAACCGGCATCTGCCGTCTCCACAAGCGGCCAGGCGCCGAGCAGGGTCTGGTAGAGCATGTATTCGAACGTGGCCGACGGAGCGCGCAGATTGCCGTCGAGCGCGAGGTGCGGTGCGTTCAGGACTTTCCAGCGCGCGACCGCGCTGGTCCATTCGCCGGGAATTTCACTTAAGGCGGCGACCCGCGCCCGGGCGTCCTCGCCACGTTTGGTGTCGTGCGTGGCGGTCGCCGTCATCCCTTGCGGCCATTCCCTGGCGCGGGCCTGCATGGTGTCGTGGAAAGCGGGAATGGTGAGGCCCTTGCTCGCGGGATCGCCGCCGACTTCGTTCAGGGCGAGCAGCCGGTGGAATTGATAGAAGGCAGTGTCCTCCAGCGATTTCGCCATCATCGGCCCGGTGAATTGCTGCACCTTCAGCGCAAAGCGGCGCACCCGCGGCGCGCTGTGAGGGGGACGGCCAGGCTTGAGCAGATCCATGGTGAGCGCGTCGCGCAGGAAGTCGAAAATGCCTTCGTCTGCGGCAAACCATTCCCGGCGCGCTTGCTCGATGGTGTCGTCGATCAGCTTGCGATCGTTCGCCGTCGGCGCGCCTGTCGTCAAATAGGTGCGGTACACCGGGAAATGCAGCACATAGAGCTCGAGCGCCTGCCGCAGGCTGTCGGCGGAAAAGTCGCGGGTCGAATAGTGCCCGTTGGCGATGCGCGCAAGCAGGCGCGTCAGAACCGTGAATTCGCTGGTCAGCAGCGTCTCCAGCACGCGCCTTTTGGCGTCCTTGACGTAAGGCGCCAGCCGTGGCGGCCGGTTGCTGATCTGCCGCCAGATCTCGTCGAGGGCCTCCAGCCCCTTGGCGTCGACCAGAACGTGAGTGATGGCATTCATCCACTCATAGCCGGTGGTGCCCTGGACGCCGGCGAAATGCGGCAGGCGCTCGTGCTCGCACAGGATCTTCTCGATCACCGTATAGAACGGCCTTGTGGTGCCCTGCGCGTCGCGCACCAGCCGGCGCAGCCGCTGGCAATATTGCGCGGGATCGCGCAGCCCGTCGATATGATCAAGCCGGATGCCTTGCAGTTTGCCTTCGGCAATGAGTTGCTTCACCAGCCGGTGCGTGGCGGCGAACGTGCCGGGATCCTCGACGCGCATGCCGGCGAGCCCGTTGACGTCGAAGAAGCGGCGATAGTTGATGTCGCTGGAGGCAAGCCGCCAGTGCCCGAGCTTGTAGTGCTGGCGCTCCAGCAAATGATGCAGCGCCAGCGTCTGCGCGGGGCGGTCCTTGGCGGCGCGATACGCGCCGAGGCCGCGCGCGATGATGTCGGCGCTGCCTGCGATCTCCCTGAGCTCCGCCTTGAAGCCGGGCGCTTCCTTGCGGTTGGGACGGCGCAGTCCCGTGTAGCGCGCCGCGAGCGACAGCATGCGCTTGCCGGCCTCGGACTCGGCGGCGTCGGCTTCCTTCACGATCATCCGCAGCATCTCGCCATAACGCTCCGGCGCGATCGGCAATCGATGCTCGAAATACCAGGCGGAGAAACTACCTTCATTGGCATCGTAGCGCAGCTCGATATCGCCACTCTCGAGCGCTTCGCCATAGGACGCTCCGAGGATCGGCAGCAGCACGCCGCCACGGGCGCGGAAAGCCAGTTGATCCCAGTCGATATCGAAGGAGACGGCGTGCGGCGAGGCCTGGCCCCATTCCAGCACGTCCAGCCACCAGGGATTGTCGGCAAAGTGGACGCCGACATGGTTCGGTACGAAATCGATGATGAGGCCGAGGTCGTGTCGCGTCAGCGCCTCGCTCAGCCGGGCGAAGCCGGCCTCGCCGCCGAGCTCCGGATTGAACTGGCTGTGGTCGACGGTGTCATAGCCGTGGGTCGAGCCCTTGCGGGCCTTCATCACCGGCGAGGTGTAGAGATGCGTGATTCCCAGCGCCTTCAGATAGGGCACCACCGCGGCGGCCTTGTCGAAGTCGAAATCCGCGGTGAGCTGAAGCCGGTAGGTTGCGAGAGGAACGGCTGAAGGCATGTCAAACTCCGAGGCGCCAGACCACCGACCAGGGCGCAAGCCGGTCGCCGGTCGCGCCGCCCCAGATCAGGGTCCCCACACCGCCGGAATATGCGGCGTCCTTGTCGGCGAGATTGGCTACGAGGCGCAACGTCGCGCCATCTCCCATGTGCCAATGTGCGGTGAGCAGGCCGCTATCGGCTACGGCGGCATCACCGAAGCGCGCACCTTTCAGTCGTGGCGCGATCTCTTTGTGACGGAGTGCGAGCAGCTCCCGCACCAGCGCGAGACGTGCATCCTGCTCCGGCGTGTGGCCGGTCCAGTCGAGCACGGCCGATTGCGGCGTTGCCGGATCGAGCGGGTCGGGCACCTCGTCGCCATACGTCTCATAGGCCCAGGCATACTCCTGCTTGCGCCCCTTGCGGACGGCATCAGCCAGCCCGCCCTCGAAGTCGCAGAAGAACGGGAAGGGCACGATGGAGCCCCACTCCTCGCCCTGAAACAGCATCGGCACCATCGGCGCGAGCAGGGTCACCGCGAGTGCTGCTTCGATCTGCTTGGGCGATGCCAGGCTTTCGAGCCGGTCACCGAGCGGCCGGTTGCCGATCTGGTCGTGGTTTTGCAGGAAGTTGACGAAGGTTGCCGGCGGCAGCTCGTCGCTTTTCTCGCCGCGCGGCTGCTTGCCCCAGAATTCCGAGATCTCGCCCTGATAGACGAAGCCGGAGGCGAGCGCGCGTGCGAGATCGAGCCGCGGCGTTTGATAGTCCGCGTAATAGCCGGCGAGCTCTCCCGTCAGCATCACGTGCCAGACGTGGTGGTAGTCGTCGTTCCACTGGGCGCGATATTTGCCGTTCGGTGGCTCCTGCGCCGCGTCGAGCAGGCTCGCGCGGTTGTCGCCGTTCTCCAGCACGAGATGGATATGCCGCCCCGTCGCCTTGGCAAGCTCGCCCGCGGCGACGCTGAGGTCCTGCAGCATCGATTGCTCGCCGGGGATCGCCATGATGTGGTTGGCGGCATCAAGCCTGAGGCCGTCGAAGCGATAGTCGCTGAGCCACGACAGCGCGTTCTCGACGGCAAAAGCGCGAACCTGCGGCACGCGATAATCGATCGCACTGCCCCACGGCGTATGCGCGTCGGTGAAGAAGGTCGGCGCGTAGCGGCCGAGGTAATTTCCCTCGGGCCCGAAATGATTATAGACGACGTCGAGGAACATCATCAGCCCGCGCAGATGGGCTTCGTCGATCAGCCTTTTCAAATCATCGGGATGACCATAGGCGCTGTCGGGCGCGTACCACAGCACGCCATCATAACCCCAGCCGCGGCGACCGGCGAAGTCGGCCAGCGGCATCAGCTCGACCGCGGTGATGCCGGTCGCGACGAGATGATCGAGCTTGTCGATCATGGCGCGATAGGTGCCTTCCGCGGTGAAGGTGCCGACATGCGTCTCGATCAGCACCGTCTCCTCCCAGGGACGGCCGCGCCAATCGGATGCGCGCCAGGCAAAGGCGTCATGATCGATCACCTCGCTCGGGCCGAACACGTCGTCCGGCTGGAATGCAGACGCCGGATCGGGCACGTCGATCTCGTCGTCGATCCTGAATTTGTAGGTGCTGCCGACGGGCAGATTGGCAATCTCGGCGACATACCAGCCATCCTGCCGGCGCTGCATCGCGTGTCGTCTGTCGAGCAGCAGATCGACACGGCGCGCCGCAGGCGCCCACAGCCGGAACGACACGCCGTCCTTCGTCGGCCTCGCCCCGAAGGATGGCCTCATAGCGCCCCCGCGAAAGCGAGCACGGAGCGCGGCGGCGCCTTGCTGTCGCTTCCGGGCTGGAAGTCGACCGTGTTCAGCTTGGCGTCGGTCGTGTTCAGGATTTGCTGCCAACTCTTGTATTCAGTCATTTTTGGCAATTTGAATGCGATCTCTTCGGGGGCTGCGTTGAGTACGATAAAGATCGCGGCGCTGCCGGGTTCCATCGGTCCCATCACATAGGAGAGGAACCGCCCTTCCGGGAATTTCCAGTCGCTTTCCGTCATTTCGTCGCCGGCCGGCGTCAGCCACAGCGCGCCGTAGGAGATGCCGTCCTTGGGGCGGCCGTCGAGCCAGCGATGGCTGCGAAGCTGCGAGAACCGACGGCGGATATCGGCGAGCTCGGCGACGAAATCGACCATGTCGTCGCCGTCCTTGCCGAGATTGTCCCAGCCGACCCAGCCAACCTCGTTGTCCTGGCAATAGGCGTTGTTGTTGCCTGATTGCGAATTCCCGACCTCGTCGCCGGCGAGGATCAGCGGAATGCCCTGCGCCAGCATGAGGCAAGCCAGCACGTTCTTGCGAAGCTGCCGGCGCAAGCTGACGATTTGGGGATCGTCGGTCGGGCCCTCGACACCGCAATTGTTGCTGTGGTTGTCGTTGGAGCCGTCGCGATTGTCCTCGCCATTGGCCTCGTTGTGCTTCTCGTTGTAGCTGAAGAGATCTGCGAGGGTGAAACCGTCATGCACGGTGATGTGGTTGACGCTGGCGCGCGGCCGCCGTCCGTCGTGGTTGAACAGGTCGGAGGACGCCGTCATGCGGCTGGAGATGTCGCCGATCAGGCTGCCTTCGCCGCTCCAGTAGCGGCGCATGGCGCTGCGGTAACGGTCGTTCCACTCCGACCATTGCGAGGGAAATGCGCCGACCTGGTAGCCGCCGAGGCCGAGGTCCCAGGGTTCGGCGACGAGCTTGACGCTCGCCAGCACCGGATCCTGCCGGATCGCGGTCAGGAACGAGCTGCCGCGATCATAACCATTCGGCCCGCGCGCCAGCGTGGTGGCGAGGTCGAAACGGAAACCGTCGACGTGGCAGACCTCGACCCAGTAGCGCAGGGAATCCATCACCATCTGCAGCACGCGCGGATGGGTGAGGTTCACCGACGAGCCGCAGCCGGTGAAGTCGTCGTAATAGCGCGGGTTCTCGCGGTTCAGCCAGTAATAAGACGCGTTGTCGATGCCGCGATAGCACAGCGTCGGGCCGAGGTGATTGCCCTCGGCTGTGTGGTTATAGACGACGTCGAGCATCACCTCGATGCCGGCATCGTGCAGGCGCGCGACCGTGGTGCGAAAGGAATCGAGGGCGTTGTCCTGGGCGTAGCGCTGCTCGGGCGCGAAGAAGGACAGGGTGTTATAGCCCCAGTAATTGACGAGCTTCTTCTCCACCAGGATGCGGTCATCGACGAAGCTGTGCACCGGCAGAAGCTCCACCGTGGTGACGCCGAGCTTCTTCAGGTGCTCGATGATGGCCGGCGAGGACAAGCCGCCATAGGTGCCGCGCAAATTCGGCGGCACGTCGTCGCGCTTCTGTGTCAGTCCCTTGACGTGGGCCTCGTAGATGATGGTGTCTTCCCAGGGAATGTTGGGCCGGATCTCGCGCCGGCCCCAGTTGAAGGTCTCGTCGACGACGACGGCCTTAGGCATGCCGCGCGCGTTGTCGCGCCGGTCGAACGACAGGTCCTCGCGCGGGCTTCCGGTGCGATAGGCGAAATGCGCGTCGCTCCAGACCAGCCGCCCGGAAAGCCGCTTGGCATAGGGGTCGAGCAGCAGCTTGTTGGCGTTGAAGCGGTGGCCGTGCTCGGGCTCGTAGGGGCCATGCACGCGGTAGCCGTAGAGCTGGCCGGGCGAGACGTCGTTGAGATAGCCGTGCCAGACATCCTCGGTGCGCTCCGGCAGCTCGACGCGTTCGAGCTCGCGGCGGCCCTGCATGTCGAACAGACACAACTCGACCTTCTGCGCGTTGGCGGAGAACAGCGCGAAATTGGTGCCGCGTCCGTCCCAGCTTGCGCCGAGGCGTGCGGGCGATCCAGCAGTCAGGCGCATCGTTCAGCTTTCCGGAACGAGGAAGATCGCAGCGAGCGGCGGAATGGTGAGGCGGAGCTCGCCATTGACGGCGTGGACTTCGCCGATGTTGCCGACATTGCTGCCGCCGTAATGAGCGGAGTCCGAGTTGAACACTTCCTTCCACTTGCCGCCGAGCGGCGCGCGAACCCGGTAGTTGCGATAGACGTTGGGTGAGAAGTTGACGATCACCATGCACCGGGCGTGCTCGTCAAATCCCTTGCGCAGCCAGGCGAACACGTTGCGGCTGGCATCGTCGGTGATCAGCCATTCGAAGCCGGCCTGCTCGCAGTCCATCTGGTGCAGCGCGGGCACCGCGCGATAGAGCCGGTTGAGATCGCGGATCAGCGCCTGGATGCCTGAATGGGGCTTGTACTCGAGCAAGTGCCAGTCGAGCGACTGGTCGTGATTCCATTCGCGGCTTTGCGCGATCTCGGCGCCCATGAACAGCAGCTTCTTGCCGGGATGGCCGAACATGAAGCTGTAATAGGCGCGCAAATTCGCGAAGCGCTGCCATTCGTCGCCGGGCATGCGCCCCAGGATCGAGCGCTTGCCGTGCACGACCTCGTCGTGCGACAGCGGCAGCACGAAGTTCTCCGAGAAGGCGTAGTGCAGGCCGAACAGGATGTCGCCGTGATGATGCTTGCGGTGGATCGGATCCTTGCTGATGTAGTTCAGCGTGTCGTGCATCCAGCCCATGTTCCACTTATAGCCGAAGCCGAGCCCGCCGAATTCGACCGGACGCGAGACCTGGGGCCAGGCGGTGGACTCCTCGGCGGCCGTGGTCGCCTGCGGGAAACGCGCGAACAGTTCGGTGTTGAAGCGGCGCAGGAACGCGATCGCCTCGATGTTCTCCCGGCCGCCATGCTGGTTCGGAATCCACGCGCCGGGCGGACGGCTGTAGTCGAGGTAGAGCATGGACGCGACCGCATCGACGCGCAGTCCGTCGATCGCGTAGCGCTCGAGCCAGAACAGCGCGTTCGACACCAGGAAGTTCGTCACTTCGGTGCGGCCGTAATTGTAGATCAGCGTGCCCCAATCGAGATGCCGGCCCTGGAGCGGATTAGCGTGTTCGTACAGCGCTGTGCCGTCAAAGCTGCCGAGCCCGTGCGGATCGTCCGGGAAGTGGCCGGGCACCCAGTCGAGCAGCACGCCGACGCCCTCGCGGTGGCAGGCATCGACCAGCGCGGCAAAATCCTCTGGCGTGCCGAAGCGGCTGGTCGGCGCATACAGCCCGGTCGGCTGATAGCCCCACGAGCCGTCGAAAGGATGCTCGCTCACGGGGAGGAATTCGAGATGGGTGAAGCCCATGTCGCGGGCGTAGGCCGGCAGCTGCTCGGCCAGCTCGCGATAGGTCAGCCATTCATTGCCGTTCTTGCGCCGCCATGAGCCGAGATGGACCTCGTAGATCGACATCGGCGCAGATAATGCGTTGATGCCGTCGGGCGCCGGTCGCGGCCGGGGCAGATGCGCCTCGTCGAACACGATGGAGGCGGTCTTCGGCCGCACCTCGCTTGCAAAGGCCATCGGATCGGACTTCAGCGGGAGCAGATGGCCATGCGGTCCGATAATTTCGAACTTGTAGTGGTCGCCGGCCTTGGCGTGCGGGATGAACAATTCCCAATAGCCAGCGCCGCGCACCCGCATCGGATGGCGCCGCCCGTCCCAGAAGTTGAAGTCGCCGACCACGGAGACGCGCCGGGCGTTGGGCGCCAGCACCACGAAGCCGATGCCATCGATGCCTTCGAGCCGCATGGGATGCGCGCCGAGCTTGTCGTAAAGGCGCTGGTGGGTGCCTTCGCCGAGCAGATAGAGGTCGAAATCGGTCAGGATCGGTGGAAAGCGATAGGTGTCCTCGAATTCGATGACGTTGTCGCCGAACTTCGCGCGAAGCTGGTAGTGCTTCGCGCCGTTCGGCAGAGCCCCGATGAACAGGCCGGAATCATGAACGCGATCTAGCTTCGCCACCTCGCCGTGCTCGCCCACCGCCTCGACGTTGGAGGCATCAGGAAGAAACGCGCGCACCACGCTCTTGTCGCCCTCGGGATGCAGCCCGAGATAGTGGAACGGATCGGAGTGGCGACCCTCGATGATCGCATAGGCCTCGGCAGGGAGTTTAGGCATGGGCTTCGCTCTCGATAGTGGACAGAATGCGAAGCAGTCCTGACAGCGGCGCATGGAGCCCCTCAGGCCGGTGGGACAGCTCGTACTCTACTTCCTCAAACGCTTGATCAAGCAGGAAAAACCTTAACAGGCCTGCCGCGGATTGCGGATCTTCCGGCCAGAGCCGTCGATCGGTCATGGCTTCGCGGTAGGCGGTGAGGAACGTCGCGGTGGTGCGCTCGCGCCATTCGTCCAGCGCAGCCGTAAGCCGGCCCTGTTCGTCGGAAGCACCGGTGAGCGCGCGGTGGAGCGCCGCGTTAACCGAAAGATCAATCGAGCGGATCAGGCCGGCAACGTCGCGCGCCGCAGGCAGCTTGCGCCGCTTGTCGGCCAGCGGCAAACGCGGATCTCCATCGTAGTCGATGATGAAGATATCGTCCTTCACGATCAGAGTTTGCCCGAGGCGGAAGTCGCCATGATGACGGATGTTCAACCCGCCGATCTCGGAAGGCAACAGCGCGTCGAGCCGGCCGGACAGGGACGCGCGCACGGCGGCGAGCTGATTGATCAGCGGCCGATCTGCCTCCCGCAGGCCGTTGGTGCTGGCGGCCAGCCGCTCGAAAACCCGCTCGGCCCGTGCCTTGAGCTCCGATGACCAGCGCTTGATTTGTGCGGAGCCAATCGGCTCCGGCGCGAGATCGCCTGGCTTTGCGGCGGCCAGAGCCACATGCAGCTCGGCGAGCCGCCGGCCGATCTGCGTAATGAAGTGCAGATAGGGCGCCTGCTCCTGGGTCTCGCGGGGCATCTCGCCCGGTGGCAGCACCCGCTGCTCGTCGATATAGCGGTCGAGATAGCCCGCGGTGACGCCCCAGCCGTCGCCCTGGTTCTCGACATAGGCGTGCAGCACGCCGACTGCGCTGCGACGGTCGTCTTCAACCAGCTCGACGCTGCCGAGCAGTGCCGGCGTATTGGCAAAGCGGGCGATTTCGGTGAGGTAGGAGCCGATCTCGATCTCGGGATTGATGCCGGCTTCGAGCTGGCGATAGATCTTGGCGACATACTGGTTGTCGACCAGCGCGGTGCTGTTCGACTGCTCGATCGCGCGGATGCGTTCGGGCTCCTTGATGGTGTACTCGGCAAACCGGCTGGTCGCCTTGAACTCCAGCCGCAGATTGTTTTCTTCCACCACCAGGTTCTGCGACAGGTTGCGCAGGAACAGCCCGATGAAGATCTGCTCCGTTGCCACATCCAGCAGCGTCCCTTCGCGGGCGCCCTGACGCACGGCGGCGAGCGCTCTGGGATTGAAGCGTTCGCGGTCGAAGCGCACCCATTCGATCTGCATCGGCAGCACGTAGCGCGTGGTGACGTCGCCCTGCGCCACCTCGAAGAACGCGATCCAGGGCCTGTTGTCGCCGATGTCGCAGAACGGCACCGCCGAGGTCAGCGTCGGCTTGATCTGCTTGGGATTGTGCTCTGGATACCAGCGCGTGCGCGACAGGAATCCCGGCAGCACCTCATGCTCGAACACGCCGCGCTCGCGCGCCAGCGACACCCAGGTCGAGTTCACCGGCACCACCAGCGTCTCGAATTCCGGCACAGCGCGCGGCGTCACCGGCTCGGACTTTTCGCGCTCGGTGAGCTGGAACCAGTAGAAGCCATAGGGTCCCAGCGTGACCATGTAGGGCAGTTCGCCGATCGCCGGAAAACGCGTGCGGCCGAGCATCTCCTGCGGGATGCGGTCTTTCCAGGGCGACAGATCGAGCTCGGTCGCCTGGGCCGCGCGCGACAGATTGGCGACGCAGAGGATCACCTCGTCGCGGTACTGCCGGACATAGGCCAGCACGGCCCGGTTGGCCGGGCGGATGAAGGTCATGGTGCCGCGGCCGAAGGCGAGCGTCGATTTACGCACCGAGATCAGGCGCTTGGTCGCGCTGAGCAGCGAGGATAGGCTGCGCGACTGTGCCTCCACGTTCACCGATTCGTAGCCGTAGACCGGATCCATGATCAGCGGCGCGTAGAGGCGGGCTGGGTCACAGCGCGAGAAGCCGCCATTGCGGTCCGGGCTCCACTGCATCGGCGTGCGCACGCCGTTGCGGTCGCCGAGATAGATGTTGTCGCCCATCCCGATCTCGTCGCCGTAATAGATGATCGGCGTTCCCGGGAAGGACAGCAGCAGCGAGTTCATCAGCTCGATCTTGCGCCGGTCGTTGTCCATCAGCGGCGCGAGGCGCCGGCGGATGCCGACATTGATGCGGGCGCGCGGATCGTTGGCGTAGGTGGTCCACAGGTAGTCGCGCTCGACGTCGGTCACCATCTCCAGCGTCAGTTCGTCATGGTTGCGCAGGAACAGCGCCCATTGGCAGCTCGCCGGAATGTCCGGCGTCTGGCGCAGGATGTCGGTGATGGGGAAGCGGTCCTCCTGCGCGATCGCCATGTAGATGCGCGGCATCAGCGGGAAGTGATAGGCCATGTGGCACTCGTCGCCGCGGCCGAAATATTCCTGCACGTCCTCCGGCCATTGATTGGCTTCGGCCAGCAGCAGCTTGCCCTTGGAGTAGGAATCCAGCTCATGGCGCAGCCGCTTGATGATGGCATGCGTCTCGGGGAGGTTCTCGTTCGAGGTACCTTCGCGCTCGCAGAGATAGGGAATGGCGTCCAGACGGAAGCCGTCGACGCCGGCATCGAGCCAGCGCTTCATCACCTGGATCAGGGCGCTGACGACGCGCGGATTGTCGAAATTGAGATCCGGCTGGTGCGAGAAGAAGCGGTGCCAATAGAACGCGCCGGCCTCGTGATCCCAGGTCCAGTTCGACTTCTCGGTGTCGGTGAAGATGATGCGGGTGCCCTGGTATTTCTGGTCGGTGTCGCTCCAGACATACCAGTTGCGGGCGCTCGAGCCCGGAGGGCTGCGGCGCGCGCGCTTGAACCAATTGTGCTGGTCCGAGGTGTGGTTGACGACGAGCTCGGTGATGACGCGCAGCCCGCGTTTCTGCGCTTCCTGGATGAAGCGCTTGAAATCCTTCATCGTCCCGAAATCGGGATTGACCGCGCCGTAGTCGGCGATGTCGTAGCCGTCGTCACGGCCGGGCGAAGGATAGAACGGCAGCAGCCACAGCGCGGTGACGCCGAGCTCCTGGAGATAAGGCAGCTTCTCGGTCAGCCCTGCGAAATCGCCGATGCCGTCATGATTGCTATCGGCAAACGCCTTGACGTGAAGCTGATAGATGATGGCGTCCTTGTACCAGAGTTCATCCACGATCTCGGCAGCCTCGGCTTTCTTGGTGTCGACGGAAGACAATACGTTCATGGCGTGCGCCCTTACGCCAGGCAGCGGAACAGCAGCGCCGGATCGCGGTCGGGATCGATACGCAACCTGATCCCGCCCCATTCGATGCGGGCCTGTTCGCCGGTGAGGAGGTTTTCGAGTGCCGACACGTGGTGTCGCTGCCCGCCGGCGTCAACCGTGATGTCGCCGAGCGGCAACCAGAATTCGCGTACGTGGCGCGAGAGCGCAACCACGGCCACGACGATGTTGGCCGGGTCGGTCGCTTCCTTGACGAAGGCGATCGTCTCGTCGTCTTCGATGCCGAGGAAGCGCAGGTTCGCCGCCTGCTGAAGCGCAGCATTTTCGTTGCGGATGCGATTGAGCTCCGTGATGTACGTCTTGATATTGCCGGGCTTGTCCCAGTCGCGCTGCTTGATCTGGTATTTCTCGGAGTCGAGATACTCCTCGCGGCCGGGGATCGCGTCGTGCTCTAGCAACTCGAACCCGCTGTAGACGCCGTAATTGCCGGACAACGTCGCGGCCAGCGCGACGCGCGATTTGAACGCCCAGGTCTCGCCGCCCTGCAGATGATAGGGCAGCAGGTCGGGCGTGCTCACGAACAGGTTCGGCCGATAGAAGTCACGTTCGGGATAGCGCGTCAGCTCGCCGAGATATTGCTCCAGCTCCCACTTCGCCGTTCGCCAGGGGAAATAGCTGAAGGATTGTGCAAAGCCGAGCTTGGCGAGGCCCTTCATCAGCTTCGGGCGGGCATACGTCTTGGAGAACAAGATTACCTCGGGATGCCGGCGGCGGATGTCACGGATGAGCCATTCCCAGAAGGCGAGCGGCGCGGTGTCGTGATTGTCGATGGCGAAGATGGTGACGCCGTGGTCGATCCAGAACAGCATGGCGTCGCGAAATGCGTTCCACAGTCCAGCCCGGTCGACGGACGTGAAATCGGGGATGACGATGTCGGAATAGGGGCCCTCAGCCGTCCGCACCGAGCGGTCCGGGCGCCATTTGAACCATTCCGGATGCTGTGTCAGCCACGGGTGGTCCGGCGAGCATTGCACGGCGAAGTCGAGCGCGAGCTCGAGCCCGTATTCCAGGCAGGTCGCGACCAGCGCGCGAAAATCCTCGATCGTGCCGAGTTCGGGATGCAGCGCGTCGTGCCCGCCTTCGATGGCGCCGATCGCATAAGGCGAGCCGGGATCGCCTTCAGTCGCCACCGGCGTGTTGTTGCGGCCCTTGCGCCGGGTGCGGCCAATGGGATGAATGGGCGTGAAGTAGAGCACGTCAAAGCCCATCGCGGCGATGTCGGGCACGCGCGCGATGCAGTCGCGGAGCGTGCCATGCTGTCCTGACACCACGCTCTGACTGCGCGGCATCATCTGATACCAGGCGCCGAAGCGTGCCTTGTCGCGGTCGACGAACAGTGGGAATAGAGCCGAGCGCGTCAGGTCAGGCCGCGACTGGCTCTCGGCCATGGCTGCGCCGAGCTCGGTTGCCAGCAGCGGGGCAACGTCGCCGGTCTGAAGATAGTCCTCGCATTGCCTGACGATGACGGCGGCGGCGTCCTGCTGCGCGCCATGCGCCTTGGTCAGAAGGCCGGCGCCCTCGATCGCATCGAGCGTGACGTCGGCACCGGAGCGTTGCTTGCGCGCGACCCCGTGCGACCAAGTGGCGAATTCGTCGGTCCAGGCTTCGATCGCATAGACATATTTGCCGGGCTCGACGGGTGTGAACGCGCCGGACCACCGGTCATTGCCGTGATGGATCATCGGCTCGCTCTGCCATTCGCGGTCCTGTTCTTGTCGCCAGATCAGCGCTGCGCCGATCACGGCGTCGCCGTCGCGGTAGATGTCGGCCCAGACCTCGACCGGTTCGCGCGCGATCCGCTTCACGGCGAAGCGCCCGCCGTCGATCAGGGGATAGACGTCTTCGATGAGGAAAGTGCTGCCGGCTGCGGCACTCTCGACAGTTTGAATTGTCTTGTTCACGGTGATGCCATTGACAAGAAAGCAGGAGCCCGTTTCCCTTGCCGGGAACCTACGCTTGATACCTATATAGAAAGCCGCTTGTGTGTCATTGGTTCCCTGGGGAACGGCAGGCGCGGTTTGCGAGTTACCCAGACTAACCTCTTCCGTGACCTCGTTAAAATCAATTCCCCCGGCCAGAGAATGGCTTGCAAGCTGCGTGCCGAATGGATCTTTTAGCTCAAGCCCGGATCAAGGGCGTTCAATCCGAATTCGTCGATGCCCTCGGAAAGCTGCGGGTCACCGATCCCGTGGCCCTCAAATCCATCCTCGACGCCCTACCCGAGAAGCGGGTTTACCGCTTCGTCAGCGGGCCAGTGGTGGTGCGCGCCTTGGGACAACCGCGCACCGAATTGGTGACGATCGGTGCGCCGCCGCTCAAATGGAAGATGACCGGCAACGGCAATTTGATCGCGCAAGGTGAGACGCGCGAGCCCGTGATTGCCTGGCCCGCCGGCCTGCCGCTCGGCTATCACCGCCTGACGCTGACCGATGCCGAAGGCGTGATCGAAGAGGTGCCGATGATCGTGGCGCCGGAGCGGGCCTTCGGCGGCGATTTCGACCGCGGCTGGCTGCTTGCCGTGCAGCTCTACAGCGTCCGCTCGGAGCGCAATTGGGGCATCGGTGATTTCACCGACCTCGCCGGTCTCGTCCGGCTCGCCAAGCAGTTGGGAGCCGACGGCGTCGGGCTTAATCCCCTGCACGTGCTGTTCGACGACCATCCGGCCGATTGCAGCCCCTATTCGCCGAACAGCCGGCTGTTTCTCAATCCGCTCTATATCGACGTCGAGGCGATCCCGGAATTTTCCCCCGACCTCGTCCCCGACGCCGCCGCGACCGCCGCGCGGCTCCGCCAAGGTGATCGTGTGCCCTATCCGGACATGGCGGCCTTGAAATGGTTGGCCTTGCGTGCCGCCTTCGACAGCTTCGTGAAAACCGCGAGCGGCGTCCGCCGCAATCAGTTCGACGCTTTCCGCGCGGCTCGCGCGCCGCTGTTGTCCCGTTTTGCCTGCTTCGAGGTGCTCCGTCATCGCTTCGCGGCGCCGTGGTGGGAATGGCCGATGGAATGGCAGCAGCCGGACGAGACAAAATGCGCCGAGCTGCGCAGCGGGCCCGACAAGCACGAGGTCGAGTTCGTCGAATTCGTGCAATGGACCGCCGATAGCCAATTGCATGCCGCCAAGGAGCTGGCCGGCCAGCTCGGCATGCGGGTCGGGCTTTATCTCGACGTTGCTGTCGGCGTGCAGTCGAACGGCTTCGATGCCTGGAATGAGCAGGGTGCGATCTCCCGTCATCTGGCGGTCGGCGCGCCGCCGGACGTGCTCAACACCATCGGCCAGGATTGGGGCCTCGCCGGCTTCAACGCCGGCGGCCTGGAGGCGCAGTCGTTCGTGCCGTTCGCCGATATGCTCGCGGCTTCGATGCGCCATTCTGGGGCCATCCGTCTCGATCACGTGCTGGGCCTGAAGCGGCTGTATCTGGTGCCGCGCGGCTTCAAGCCCGACAATGGCGCCTATGTGCAGATGCCGTTCGAGGCGCTGCTGGCGACCGTGGCGCGCGAGAGCGCGGCCCATAAGTGCATCGTCATCGGCGAGGACCTCGGCACGGTGCCGGAAGGTTTTCGCGAGACCATGCAGGATTTCGGCATCTGGTCCTACCTCGTCATGATGTTCGAGCGCGACGATGCCGGTCACTTCCGGCCCGTCGATCACTACCGGCCCAACGCGCTGGTGACGCTGAACACCCATGATTTGTCGACCTATGCCGGCTGGCGCTCATTCAGCGATCTCAAGATGAAGCGCTCGCTCGGGCTCGATCCCGGCGAGAACGATCAGGCCCGCTGGGATGCGCTCGGCCTGCTCGACGAGATCCTGCGTGCCAACGGCATCCGTGCCAATGATGTCTATTCGGTGCTCGCCTTCCTGTCGCGCACGCCCTCGCGGCTGCTTGCGGTGTCGCTGGAGGATCTGCTCGGCGTGATCGACCAGCCCAACATTCCCGGCACGATCGACGAGCATCCGAACTGGCGCCAGCGCCTGCCCGTGACGCTCGACAAGATCCCCTCGAAAGTCGATCTCGCAGCTTTGAAGGCCGCGACGCGGGAACGCTCGTTGCCCGGCGGGCGTTGATCGCCGGGGTCTCCGGACGTCGTTTTCGAGGCTCGCACGACATTGTCTCAGAAAATCGAGGACTATGCGCTGATCGGCGACTGCGAGACCGCGGCGCTGGTCGGCCGCAACGGCTCGATCGACTGGCTGTGCTGGCCGGCCTTCGATTCCGATGCCTGCTTTGCCGCGCTCCTCGGCACGCACAAGAACGGCCGCTGGCTGATCGCGCCGGGCGAGGACGCCACCGCGACGTCGCGCCGCTATCTCGGCGACACCCTCATCCTCGAAACGCGCTTCGAGACGAAGAGCGGCACCGTTGCGCTGATCGACTTCATGCCGCCGCGCGGCAAGGCCTCCGACATCGTGCGGCTGGTCCGCGGAGTCAGCGGCACGGTCAAGATGCGGATGGAGCTCGTCATCCGCTTCGGCTTCGGAGTCGACATCCCGTGGGTGCGGCGGATCGACCATTCCCTGCTGGCGGTCGCCGGGCAGGACATGACCGTGCTGCGGACGCCGGCGCAGACCCGCGGCGAGGATCTGACCACGGTTTCCGATTTCGAAGTGAAGGCCGGCGAGACCGTGCCGTTCGTGCTGACCTACGGCCCCTCGCATCTCGAGCCACCCCCGCCGATCGACCCGGAGCTCGCGCTTCAGGAGACGGAAAAATTCTGGCAGGACTGGTGCAGCCACTGCAATCGCGATGGCGACTATCGCGACCTGATCGTGCGCTCGCTGATCACACTCAAGGCGCTGACCTTCGGTCCGACCGGCGGCATCGTCGCGGCGCCGACCACCTCGTTGCCGGAGAAGCTTGGCGGCGCCAGGAATTGGGACTACCGCTTCTGCTGGCTGCGTGACGCCACCTTCACGCTGCTGGCGCTGATGAACTCGGGTTACACCGAGGAAGCCTCGGCTTGGCACAATTGGCTGTTGCGTGCGGCGGCAGGCTCACCGTCGAACATGCAGATCATGTACGGCATCTGGGGGCAGCGGCGGCTGCTGGAATGGGAAGCCGGTTGGCTCGACGGCTACGAGGGCGCGCAGCCGGTGCGCGTCGGCAATGCCGCGCATGCGCAGCTCCAGCTCGACGTCTACGGCGAACTGATCGACGCCTTCCACCAATCGCGGATGGCCAAGCTCAAGCTCGATGACGAGAGCTGGGCGCTGGAATGCGCCGTGCTCAAACATCTCGCCGAAGTCTGGGACCAGCCCGATCATGGCATCTGGGAACGGCGCGGAGAGCCGAAGCACTACGTCTTCTCCAAGGTGATGACCTGGGTCGCCTTCGACCGCGGCATCAAGAGCGCCGAGACCTTCGGCTTCAAGGCGCCCCTGCTGCACTGGCGCACCTTGCGCGACGCCATTCATCGCGACGTCTGCAACAGGGGCTTCGACGTGGAGGAGAATGCCTTCGTGGAGTCCTACGGCTCGAAGCTGCTCGATGCCAGCGTGCTGCTGCTGCCGGCCGTCGGCTTCCTGGAAGCGTCGGATCCGCGCATTCGCGGCACCCTCGCGGCGGTCGAAAACCACATGCTGCGCGACGGCTTCGTGCTGCGGCACGATCCCCGCGAGGTGCCTGCGGGGCAACCGCCGCTCGAAGGCGCCTTCCTCGCCTGCAGCCTGTGGCTGGCCGATGCCCATGTGCTGGCGGGCGATCTCGACAAGGCGCAGATCTTGTTCGATCGCGTGGTCGATATCGCCAATGACGTCGGGCTGCTGGCCGAGGAATATGATTCAGGCGCCAAGCGTCAGACCGGCAATTTCCCGCAGGCGCTGACGCATATCGCGCTGGTCAACACCGCGCATAATCTGTCGGCGGCAAGGCAGGGCAGCCAGAAGCCCGCGATGCAGCGGTCGAAGTAGTGACCTAGGCGACCTCGTTCCGCTTCAAGATCATCTCCATCGCTTCCGCAAAACCGTCTTGCTCGTTGGTCGCGGTGACGTGGGTCGCCTGCTCCTTGACGTTGTCGGCGGCGTTGCCCATGGCGATCGAGGTGCCGCTGACGCGGAACATCGCGAGGTCGTTCTGCATGTCGCCGATGGTGGCGACCGCGTCGGTTGAAATGCCGAGGCGCTTGGCCATGGCTTGCACGAATGTGCCCTTGTCGAAGCCGGGCGGGGTGATGTCGAGGTAGTAGGTTTGCGAACGCACTGCCGTCGCCTCGCTGCCGAGCGCCTTCTGCATCGCCTTCTCGCAACGCTCGAGGCCCGCCGCATCGGCGCTGGCGCCGACGATCTTGCAGGCGCTGGCGAGATACGGCGAGAAATCCGTGACGATGGTGGGATCGGAGCGGATCGTGTGCTGCTCGTGAGCGACGTATTGGCCATCAGGCCTGTCGATCAGCCATTTGTCGGTCGTGAACAGCCAGATGTCGGCGCCGAAATCCCGGAGAATTTGCAAGCTCCGCTCGGCCGCGCCGGCGGGGATGAGATGCTGCTCGACCGGATTCATCTCGGGGTCGACGATTGAGGAGCCGTTGAACGGGCCGACCGGCAGCCAGAGTGCCAGCGGCTCGATCAGGAAGCGCATGCCGATCGCGGGGCGGCTCGACGTAATCGTGAAACCGATGCCGGCCTGGTGCAGACGCTGCACCGCTGACCTCGCGCGGTCGGTCAGCGTCTTGTCCTTGGTCAGCAGCGTACCGTCGACGTCGGAGACGACGAGCGAGATTTTTGTCATGGCGGTCCCTTGGGTGTTTCTTGGGTGTTTGGCCTCAGCGTTTCGCGCCGCCCAGTTTCAACTGCCGCACCGCGCCGTCCACGATCGCTTCCACGGATTCGTCGATCGAGACGGTGATCACGTGCTCGCCAGCCTCCGGCGGCTCCAGCGTGTTGAATTGGCTCGTCAGCAGGCCGGGCGGCATGAAGTGCCCCTTGCGTTGCGCGAGGCGGGCGGCGATCAGCTCCTTCGTGCCCCTTAGGAAGACGAAGCGGACGTCGTCGCGTCCGCGCAGCAGCACATCCCGATAAGTATGCTTTAGCGCCGAGCAGGCGATGATCACGTGCTCGCCCTTGTCACAGACCCGCGCGATCTCGTCGGCGATGGCGTTGAGCCAGGGCCAGCGATCCTCGTCGGTGAGGGGATGGCCGGCCCGCATCTTCTCGACATTGCTGGCGGGATGAAAGCTGTCTCCGTCCTCGAATCGCCAGCCGAGGCGCTCGCCCAACGCTTCTGCAACCGTGCTCTTGCCCGAGCCCGACACGCCCATCACGATCAATGCACAAGGTGCTTCAACGCCCGTCACGAATTCCCCCCGGAAGCGCGGCCTGGTCGACCAGCCAGACGGTCTCGCCATTCGAGCGCGCGCGTACGGCCGGCAGAGTCTCGCCATTGAGCAGGCGCGTCAAGATCGGCTGCTTGTCGTGCCCCGCTATCTCGAACAGCATTTCGCGGCAGGACGCCAGCGCGGGCAGGGTGAGCGAGACCCGCGGCACGAAGGGGGCAACATTGGCCTTGGGGACGCCGACCACCCAGCGCTCGGTCTCCTCGATCGCAGGATAGCCCGGGAACAGCGAAGCAGTGTGGCCGTCGGGACCTGCGCCCATCAAGACCATGTCGAACATCGGCCGTGCCGGGTCCAGGCTTTCCGCGCCGTAGAAAGCCTGCAGCTCGCGCGCATAGGCCTCGGCGCTCTGATCGGGGGTGTCAGCCGTCGTCGGGATCGGGTGAACATGGCCGGAGGGCGCGTTGCTATCGAGAAAGGTCGCGCGCGCGACCGCCATGTTGTTGAGGGGATCGCTTTCGGGCACGAAGCGCTCGTCACCGATGAACCAGTGCACGCGCTCCCACGGGATTTTTTCGCGCCAGACCTCGCTGCCCAAAAGCTGGTAGAGCTTCTTCGGGCTGGAGCCGCCGGTCAGGCAGATCGCAATGCGCCCGGGATTAGCCGCGATTCGCGCCATCACCCGCTCGGCCGCGGCCCGCGCGAGAGCCTCGGCGTCGGACTCGACGATCAGCTTCGGTTGTCCCGCAGCCGTCACGAAAACTTCCGCCAGCTTCGGCCGTCGCGGCGGAGCAATTCATCGGCGCAGGCGGGGCCGTCGCTGCCGGCTTGATAGGTCTCGATGCCGTTGCTGCCCGCGTTCTTCCAGGCGTCCAGGAACGGCTGCACCGCCTGCCATCCGGCCTCGATGCCGTCGGCGCGCTGGAACAGGATGTTGTCGCCGATCATGCAGTCGTAGATCAGCGTCTCGTAGCCGGTCGAGGGATCGGCCCGGAAATAGTCGCCATAGCGGAACTTCATCTCGACGCCGTCGATGGTGACGCTCGGCCCCGGGATCTTGGCGTTGAACTGGAGCTCGATGGTCTCGGTCGGCGCGATGCCGATCGTGAGGAAGTTCTGGGAGAGGCGATCGACAGCCGTGCCTGAGAACATCGACAACGGTGCCTGCTTGAACTTGATCGCGACCTCGGTGCGCTTGTGGCCGAGCGCCTTGCCGGTGCGCAAATAGAACGGCACGCCGGCCCAGCGCCAATTGTCGATCATCAGCTTCAGCGCGACATAGGTCTCGGTGGTGCTGCCGGGTTTGACGTCCTCGGTCTTGCGATAGTCCGGGATCTCATCGTCGCCGATTCGCCCCGAGAGATATTGGGCGCGCACCGAGCTCTTCAGCGCTTCCTCTTCGCTCGGGCGCTGAATCGAGGTCAGAATCTCGGCCTTCTCGGAGCGCACCGAATGGGCGTCGAAACGCGCCGGCGGCTCCATCGCGACCAGCGACATCAGCTGAAACAGATGGTTCGGCACCATGTCGCGCAGCGCGCCGGTGGCGTCGTAAAAGCCGCCGCGATGGCCGACGCCGAGCTTTTCCTCCACCGTGATCTGGATGTGGTCGATATGGTTGCGATTCCAGATCGGCTCGAACATGCCGTTGGCAAAGCGCAGCACCAGGATGTTCTGCACCGTCTCCTTGCCGAGATAGTGATCGATCCGGTAGATCTGGTGCTCGTCCATGATCTTCAGGAGTTCGGTGTTCAGCGCGCGCGCCGACGCAAGATCGGTGCCGAACGGCTTTTCGATCACCAGCCGCCGCCACGCGCCGTTCTCCTTCATCATGCCGGTGCGGCCGAGCTCGCGCGCGGTCGGCGCGAATGCGGCCGGCGGCGTCGCAAGGTAGAACAGCCGGTTGCCACCGGTACCTTCCGAACATTCCAGCTGATCGAGATGCGCGCGCAGGCGATCGAATGACGGCGGGTCCTTTGCGTCGGCCTCCACGAAGGTGACGCATTGCAGGAGCTGCCGGGCGACGACGTCGTCCACGGGGCGCGTCGCGAACTCGCGCAGGCCTTTCATCAGGCTCACGCGCAATTCGTCGTCCGACTGGCCCTTGCGGGCCACGCCGACGACGCAGAATTTCTCCGGCAGCATTTTCTCGGCCGCCAGATTGTACAGCGAGGGCATCACCAGTCGATGGGTGAGGTCTCCGGTCACGCCAAAGATGACGAAGGCGCAATTTTCCGGCTTGCGCTTTGGCTGCGGGTCTTTTGTCACGAACTATTGGCCTTCGCTTGTTACGTTTTACTTCCGCTTCGAGCTATTTGGGCTTCGAAGCAGCCGACTGCTTCGGCTCCTTGTGGCCGCCGAAGCCGGCTCGCATCGCTGAGAGTATTTTCTCGGCGAAGGTGTGTTCCTTGCGGGAACGGAAACGTGCGAACAGCGCCGCGGTCAGGACTTCGGCCGGCACGGCCTCGTCGATGGCGGCATTCACGGTCCAGCGTCCTTCGCCGGAATCCTCGACGAAACCGGAATACTCCGCCAGCGCAGGGCTATCCGCGAGCGCGGTCGAGGTAAGGTCGAGCAGCCAGGACGGGATCACGCTGCCGCGCCGCCACACTTCGGCGATGTCGGCGAGATCGAAATCGTAACGATGATCCGCCGGCAAGGCCTCGATGTTGGCGTTCTTGAGGATATCAAAACCTTCGGCATAGGCCTGCATCAAGCCGTATTCGATCCCGTTGTGGATCATCTTGACGAAATGCCCGGCGCCAACCGGACCGGCATGGATGTAGCCCTGCTCGATGCGGGGATCGCGCCCCTCACGTCCCTCCGTGCGTGGAATGTCGCCGGCGCCGGGCGCGAGCGCGGCGAAGATCGGATCGAGCCGATCGACCACCTGTTTCTCGCCGCCGATCATCATGCAATAGCCGCGGTCGAGGCCCCAGACGCCCCCGGAGGTGCCGACGTCGACATAGTGGATGCCGCGCTCCTTCAGCGCCTTGCCGCGGCGAACGTCGTCCTGCCAAAACGTGTTGCCGCCGTCGATGATCACGTCGCCTTCCTGCATCACGCCCGCGATGGTATCGATCGTGGTCTCGGTGATGTGGCCGGCCGGCAGCATCACCCAGGCCGTGCGCGGCCGCTCCAGTTTCGCAATGAACTCTTCGAGCGTCGCCGAGCCTGTCGCGCCGTCTGCGGCAAGGCCCGCGACGGCCTTGGCGTCCTTGTCGTAGACCACGGTCGAATGTCCCTGGCGCATCAGGCGGCGAACGATGTTGCCGCCCATCCGGCCGAGGCCGATCATGCCGAGTTGCATTTGAGAAATTCCCTTAGTTCAGTGCGTCATTGAGCGCCGCATTGAGCGCCGCGAGACCCTTCTTGAGCCCGCCCTTCAGGTGGACCCGCAGCGCGCGCCGGCCGCGCTCGGTAAGCACGTCGAAGTCGCCGCGCGCCTGCGCGGCCTTGATGACGCCGAAGCTGGCCTTCTGGCCCGGCACCGGCAAGTCCCTGGCATCGTCGGCGGTGATCTGGAGGAACACGCCGCTGTCGGGCCCGCCCTTGTAGGCCTGCCCGGTGGAGTGCAGGAAACGCGGGCCGAACTCGGCGCAGGTTGCGACATGTCGCTTCTCGCGCACTTCGAGCCGCATGGTCTGGAGTGCGTCGATCGTCGTCTTGTCGCGGGCGATGTAGCCGAGCAGGGCGACATAGTCGCCATGTTTGGAGCGGGACAGATGCGCCTTCAGCCATGAGGTGAGGTCGCCGTTGGCGCCGGCGGCCCGCAGGGCCGCGGCATTGGTCTCGTCGGTGTAGAGATCGGCCTCATTGGTGCTGACAACCGGCCGTTCGGCCGGCAGCGTGCCGGTCTTTTCGAACGAGGCGGTGAGCTCTCGGGTCTTGATCTTGGCCGCTTCCACGTCCGGCTGGTCGAACGGGTTGATGCCAAGGATGCTGCCCGCGACCGCCGTTGCCATCTCGAAGCGGAAGAACTCCTGGCCGAGATGGTCGATCGACTTCATCACGATACGCACGACGGGATGGCCGGCCGCTTCGATCGCAGCAAGCTGCGAGTCATGGGCGGGGTCCGCCTCACCCTCGATACGGATGTCGATGAAGAGCCGGTCATTGCCATAGACCGCGGGCTCGCCCAGCGGCTCGCCATCGATCGGGATCAGGCCCTTGCCGTCCTTGCCGGTCGATTCCGCGATGAGCTGCTCGGCCCAGGCGCCGAAATCGGCGATCTTCTTCGACGACAGGATCGTCACCTTGTCGCGACCTTCGAGCGCTGCATGGCCCATGGCAAGACCGAGCTGCACGCCGGGGTTCTCACTTGGCGGCACGTCCGGTCCGCAGGAGCGGGCCATCGCAAGCGCGTGCTTGACGAAGGTCTTGATATCGATGCCCGCGGTTGCCGCCGGCACCAGCCCGAACGGCGAGAGCACCGAGTAGCGTCCTCCGATGGAGGGCTCGCCGTGGAAGATGCGCGCGTAGTTCAGCGTCTTCGCCGCCTTCTCCAGCGACGACCCGGGATCGGTGACCGCAATGAAGCGATGGCCGGTCTTGACCTTCGGCCCGACCGCCTGCGCGACGCGCTCGTGGAAATAATCCTTCATCGCATTCGGTTCCGTGGTGCCGCCGGATTTGCTGGAGACGATGAACACAGTGTTGGCGATGTCGATCCTGGCTTCCATCGCCCGCACCTGCGCCGGATCGGTGGAATCCAGCACGTGCAGCTTCGGGAACCCGGGCTTCTTGCCGAAGGTCTCGGCCAGCACCTCCGGTCCGAGGCTTGATCCGCCCATGCCGAGCACGACGGCGTCGGAGAATTTCTGGCCCTTCACGCGACCGGCATAGTCCTCATAGTCGGCAACGTCGGCCTTGGCGGCGCTGTCGAGCCAGCCGAGCCATTTGTCCTCGTCGGTGCCGGTCCATACCGATTTGTCGCGCTGCCAAAGCCGGCGGATCTTGGCGGATGCGCGCCATTCCTCGGTGCTCTTGGCCACGGCCTTGCCGAGACCGTCGCCGAGCGAGAGAAGCTGGCGGTCGATCGCGGGCCCGAGCACGGTGGCGCGCTTGTGGGCGACCGCGCCATAGAGCTTGTCGGCGGCGTCGGCGAACTGCCTGACGCCGTCCCTGACGAGCTCCTCGGTGATGGCATCGAGCGAGACGCCGGAGCGCTCCAGCTCTTCCAGCACGCGCCTGGCGTCGTCGACATTCTCTTCCAGGCTGTCGCGCGGCGTGCCGTGGTCGCGGAACGCATCCAGTGTCGCCGGCGGCACGGTGTTGATGGTGTCGGGACCGATCAATTCCTCGACATAGAGGACGTCGCTATAGTCCTTGTTCTTGGTACCGGTCGAGGCCCACAGCATGCGCTGCGGTTTGGCGCCCTTGGCCGCGAGCTTCTCCCAGCGCGGCCCCGAGAACAGGCGCTTGTAGTCCTGGTAGGCGACCTTCGCATTGGCGATCGCGACCTTGCCCTTCAGCGCGGCGAGCCGTTCCTTCTCGCTCGGATCGTTGGCGCGGGCGATCTTCTCGTCGAGCTGCTTGTCGACCACCGAGTCGATGCGACTGACGAAGAAGCTCGCGACGCTCGCCACGTGGGAGGGGTCGCCGCCACCTGCGACGTATTGCTCCAGACCGGCGAGATAGGCCTCGGCGACTTGCAGATAGACGTCCCTGGAGAACAGCAGCGTGATGTTGATGCTGATTCCGTCGCCGATGAGCTGTTCGATCGCCGGCAGGCCGTCCGGCGTCGCCGGCACCTTCACCATCAGGTTCTTGCGGTTGACGTCCTTCCAGAGCCGCCGTGCCTCGGTGACCGTTTCACCGGTGTCCATCGCCAGATAGGGCGAGACTTCCAGGCTGACATAGCCGTCGCCGCCCTTGAGGCGGTCGTAGACCGGGCGCAGCACGTCGGCGGCGTTCTGGATGTCCTCGACCGCGACGGCCTCGAACAGGTCGGCGACCGACCGATCGCCGCGCTTCAATGCCTTGCCGATCGGCGCGTCGTATTCGTCGGAGCTGCCGATCGCTTTCTCGAAGATCGAGGGGTTGGAGGTGACGCCCTTGACGCCGTCGGTGTCGATCAGCCGCTTCAGGTCGCCTTTGGCGATGAAGCCGCGGGCCAGGAAGTCCAGCCAGACGGCTTGTCCGTGCTTTTCCAGTTCTTTGACGGGATTCATGATGCTAATTTATCTCCAAGCCTGCGGGCGAGGGGTTTCCGCGCCGGTCCTGACGCGCTATCCTCTAGCTTACATGCATCCTTGAGGGAACCAATCAAGGGTATGGGCGTCATATCCTCCAGTGTAACTCCGTCGCGATCATGGCGATCCGCGTAGAGGGAGCCGAGTTGCGTAAAAGGTCGTTGGCCGTGAGAAATCGGCCTGGCCCCGTTGCGTAACGTCAGCTGCTTCGGCTCGTCGCTCGTGGCTGCGCGGAGTACTCATCAGCGGATTCCGGTCCGCCTGATGCATCGTGGCTCGGTCGCGAATGGCCATGCTGGGGGAAAGCATGCAAGCACATAATGACCGTCCGGCGCTCGCCGTCACAGACAGTCCTCAATCGGTCACGTCGACCGGAAGCGTCGATGCGTCCCACGATCTCGAAATCGGTCCATGTACGACCCAAACGCGGCTGCTGGTCGTAGCAGGCTTCGCCATGACGCTGCTCAGCGCGACACTCGCGTTGGGCTGGTGGGATGCTTTTGGCGATTACGACACGACGGTCGGCTCTGCTGGCGTGGTGGTGTTCGCCCTGATGACCGGTCGGCTGATCTGGATGCTCCCCGCCGAACGGGGATCGGTGGTGATCGTCACCCCCTATGGCATCCGCGATCTCCGCATCGGCAATGAATTTTTGCTGTGGGACTCGATTGCGGAGATTTCGGCTGAAGAACGCCGCGGGCGCAAGGTGATCGTGCTGACGCCGACGCCGGCCTTGCAGCGGCAGCTCTGCACCATCCGCGGCTTGGCCCGTTGTGCGCAGGACGATCGGCAGAACGACCGCATCGTCATCCAGTCGGAGGGCCTGGCGACCGATTTTGATACACTGCTGCGCGCTTGCCGCGACTGTCACGCCGCCGGCGGTCCACGCACCGCATTGCAGCAGGAAGATGAACGCGGCACCCAAGGCTTCGCCGTACAAGCGTCATAAGATCGCCGTTCGCAGATCGCTATGATGGGGCGCCGGATGAACGCATCCCCGGTAACGCCCGGATGTTGCGAGCGAGTGACATTTTCTGGAAATGAGCCAATATACACAAAGATTCGCTCAAATATCAGGCAGGTGCCTGTTCGTAACTCACCCTGTGCCTACGTTGTGCGTTGCGCCGAGAAGGCGCCCGGGTGTCGAATGATCGTCATGTGCTCACGCTGATTCGAGAGTGGCGCTAAGGAACGGTCCGGTCGCTGCTTTCGTTCAATTGTGTAGCGGAACTCACGCGGAGAGGGATCATGTACAACGATTCTCTATTCAACGCTTTCGCTAAGTCGTTCGAGGCGAGAAGCCAACACGACATGTCGATGGCGGAATATCTGGAATCGTGTCGAAGCGATCCCATGAAATACGCGAACGCGGCCGAACGACTGCTAGCAGCGATCGGTGAGCCCCAGACGATTGACACGGCCAAGGACCCACGCCTTGGCCGTATTTTTTTGAACCGCACGATCCGCACCTATCCCGCCTTCGCCGGCTTCTACGGCATGGAAGAAACCATCGAGCGCATCGTCGGTTTCTTCCGTCATGCGGCGCAGGGCCTCGAAGAGCGCAAGCAGATCCTGTATCTGCTCGGTCCGGTCGGCGGCGGCAAGTCCTCGCTCGCCGAGCGGCTCAAGTCGCTGATGGAAGTGCACCCGATTTACGTGCTCAAGGCCGGCGACGAGCTCTCGCCCGTGTTCGAAAGCCCGCTCAGCCTGTTCGATCCGGATCAGCTCGGCCCGATGCTGGAAGAGAAATACGGCATTCCGCGCCGCCGTCTCACCGGCCTGATGAGCCCGTGGTGCTACAAGCGGCTGGAAGCCTTTGGCGGCGACATTTCCCAGTTTCGGGTCGCAAAGATCCAGCCGTCGCGGCTGCGCCAGATCGGCATCGCCAAGACCGAGCCGGGTGACGAGAACAACCAGGACATCTCCTCGCTGGTCGGCAAGGTCGACATCCGCAAGCTCGAAACCTACGCGCAGAACGATCCCGACGCCTACAGCTATTCCGGCGGCCTCAACCGCGCCAACCAGGGCGTGCTCGAGTTCGTCGAGATGTTCAAGGCGCCGATCAAGATGCTGCACCCGCTGCTCACCGCGACGCAGGAAGGCAACTACATCGGCACCGAGAACATCGGCGCTATTCCGTTCACCGGCGTCATCCTCGCGCACTCCAATGAAGCCGAGTGGTCGAGCTTCAAGGCCAACAAGAACAACGAGGCCTTCATCGACCGTATCTGCGTGATCAAGGTGCCTTATTGCCTGCGGATCACGGAAGAGCAGAAGATCTACGAGAAGCTGATCCAGGGATCCGAGCTCGCGGCCGCGCCTTGCGCGCCCGCGACGCTGGAGACGCTGGCGCGGTTCTCGGTGATGTCTCGGCTGCGGAAGCACGAAAATTCCACGACCTACGCCAAGATGAGGGTTTACGACGGCGAGAGCCTGAAGGAGACCGATCCGAAGGCGCGCAGCGTCCAGGAATATCGCGATGCCGCCGGCGTCGACGAGGGCATGGACGGTGTCTCCACCCGCTTTGCCTTCAAGATCCTGGCTGCGACCTTCAACCACGATCCGCAGGAAGTCGCCGCCGACGCCGTGCATCTGATGTACGCGCTGGAGCAATCGATCAAGCGCGAGCAGCTGCCCGAGGAAGTCGAGAAGCGCTACCTCGAATTCATCAAGGCGGACCTTGCACCGCGTTATGCCGAGTTCATCGGAAACGAGATCCAGAAGGCTTATCTCGAATCCTACTCGGATTACGGCCAGAACCTGTTCGACCGCTATGTCGATTACGCCGATGCCTGGATCGAGGACCAGGATTTCAAGGACGCCGACACCGGCCAGCTGCTTGATCGCGAACTCTTGAACCAGGAGCTGACCAAGATCGAGAAGCCGGCGGGCATCGCCAACCCGAAGGATTTCCGCAACGAGGTGGTCAAATTCTCGTTACGGTCGCGCGCCCAGAACGGTGGCAAGAATCCGACCTGGATCTCCTACGAGAAGATTCGCGATGTGATCGAAAAGCGGATATTCTCCCAGGTCGAGGACCTGCTTCCGGTCATCTCCTTCGGGTCGAAGAAGGACGGCGAGACGGAGAAGAAGCACGGCGAGTTCGTCGCACGCATGGTGGAGCGCGGCTACACCGAGCGTCAGGTTCGCCGGCTCGTCGAATGGTACATGCGCGTGAAGCAGGCCGGTTGAGGCGGATGGTAAAGTGCCGATTCACATTATTGACAGGCGCCTGAATCCAGGCGGCAAGAGTCTCGAGAACCGGCAGCGGTTCTTGCGTCGGGCCAAATCCCTGGTGCAGGGCGCCGTCAAGAAGACCTCGCAGGAACGCGACATCAAGGACGTCCTGGAGGGTGGCGAGGTCACGATTCCGCTCGACGGCATGCACGAGCCGCGTTTCCGCCGCGACGGCGGAACGCGCGACATGGTGTTGCCGGGCAACAAGAAGTTCATCGAGGGCGACTATCTCCAGCGCTCCGGCCACGGCAGCGCCAAGGATTCCGGTCCGGGCGAAGGCGACAGCGAGGACGCCTTCCGCTTCGTGCTCAGCCGCGACGAATTCGTCGATCTCTTCCTCGATGATCTCGAACTTCCCGATCTGGCCAAGCGCAAGATCGCGCAGACCGAGAGCGAGGGCATCCAGCGCGCCGGCTACACCACGTCGGGCTCGCCATCCAACATCTCGGTGAGCCGGACGGTTCGGCGCGCAATGGCGCGCCGTATCGCGCTCAAGCGTCCCAGCAAGGAGGAGATCGAAGAGCTGGAAGCCGCCATCGCCGCTTGCGCGGATGAGGACGAGCGTCTGGTGCTGATGGCCCAGCTCGAAAAACTGAAGGCGAAGTCAAAGCGCATTCCCTTCATCGATCCGCTCGACATCCGCTACCGCCGCTTCGAGACGGTGCCCAAGCCCGTTGCCCAGGCCGTGATGTTCTGCCTGATGGACGTGTCGGGCTCGATGTCCGAGCACATGAAGGATCTCGCCAAGCGCTTCTACATGCTGCTCTACGTCTTCCTGAAGCGTCGCTACAAGCATGTCGACATCGTCTTCATCCGCCACACCGATCGCGCCGAGGAGGTGGACGAGCAGACCTTCTTCTACGGCCCGGCTTCCGGCGGTACGCTGGTCTCCAGCGCGCTGCAGGCCATGCACGAGATCGTGCGCGAACGCTTCAGCCCGTCGGACTGGAATATCTACGCCGCGCAAGCCTCCGACGGCGACAATTCCTATTCCGACGGCGAGCTCGCGGGCATGCTGCTGACCGACAAGATCCTGCCGGTCTGCCAGTTCTTCGCCTATCTCGAGGTCGGCGAGTCCGGCGGCAGCGCCTTCGATCTGTCCGACTCCTCGCTCTGGACCCTCTACGAGCGCCTGCGCAACAGCGGCGCACCGCTCTCGATGCGCAAGGTCAGCGAGCGCAGCGAGATTTTTCCGGTGTTCCACGACCTGTTTCAGCGCCGCGACACTGCCCAGGAGAAAGCCGCTCCATGACGGAACGCTTGTTCGAAGGCGCCGATTGGGATTTTCACACCTTGCAGCGCATCACGGATGCCTGCGAGGAGGTGGCGACGAAAGATCTCGGGCTCGACGTCTATCCGAACCAGATCGAGGTCATCACCGCCGAACAGATGCTGGATGCCTATTCGTCGGTCGGCATGCCGCTGTTCTACAAGCATTGGTCATTCGGAAAGCAGTTCGCCTATCACGAGGCCTCATACCGCAAGGGCCTGATGGGGCTCGCTTATGAGATCGTGATCAACTCCTCGCCCTGCATCTCCTATCTGATGGAGGAGAACACGGCGACGATGCAGACGCTGGTCATTGCGCACGCCGCTTTTGGCCACAACCACTTCTTCAAGAACAATTACCTGTTCAAGCAGTGGACCGACGCCGACGGCATTCTGGACTATCTCGACTTCGCCAAGAAGTATGTGATGAGCTGCGAGGATCGCTACGGCCGCACCGAAGTCGAGCGCACGCTGGACGCCGCACATGCGCTGATGTCGCATGGGATCGACCGCTATCCCGGCAAGAAGAAGCTCGATCTCCGCGCCGAAGAGAAGCGGGCAGGGCGCCGCCGCCAGCACGAGGAGGAGGTCTTCAACGACCTCTGGCGCACCGTGCCGGCGGGAAAGAGCAAGACCCGGTCCGCGCTCAGCATCGAACGGCGCCGCAAGCTGCTCGGCCTGCCGCAGGAGAACCTGCTCTACTTCCTGGAGAAAAGCGCGCCGCGGCTGGCGCCCTGGCAGCGCGAGCTGTTGCGCATCGTCCGCCACATCGCGCAATATTTCTATCCGCAGAGCCAGACCAAGGTGATGAACGAGGGGACGGCGACCTACGTCCACTATCGCATCATGACCAAGCTGCATCAGCAGGGCCGCATCAGCGACGGCAATTTCCTCGAATTCCTGCAGTCGCACACCAACGTCGTGTTCCAGCCCGAATTCGACGACCAGCGCTTCTCCGGCTTCAACCCCTATGCGCTCGGCTTCGCCATGATGCAGGACATCGAGCGCATCGTGACGCGGCCGGAAGACGAGGATCGCGAGTGGTTCCCGGACATCGCCGGCAAGAACGATGTGATGGGCGTGCTGCGCGACGTCTGGGCCAACTACCGCGATGAAAGCTTCATCGCCCAGTTCCTGAGCCCGAAGCTGATGCGGCACCTTCGCATGTTCCACCTGCATGACGATCCCGAGGAACGCGCCGGCATCCGGGTCGACGCCATTCACGACGAGCGCGGCTTCCGCCGCGTCCGGCGCGAGCTGGCACGGCAGCACGATGTCGGCTACATCGACGCGAATATCGAGGTGGTCGACGTCGATCTCTCCGGCGACCGGCGGCTGATCCTGCATCACCATGTCATCAAGGGCGCGCAGCTCAACGAGACCGACGCCAAGCGCGTGCTCCAGCATCTGGCCGATCTCTGGACCTACGATGTCGCGCTGATCGAGGTCGACGCCAACGACAAGGTGCTGCGCGAATATGTCGTAAGCCCGCGCCCGATCTCGGCGGTGGCCTGACGCTGCTGACTATGCGGAGCAATACGGCGAGATGCGCGTTGATGTGCCCTCGCCCTTGTGGGAGAGGGCGGCGACGCCGGGAGACACAAGCTCACGGCGGTGAGGGGTATCTCTCCACACTTCCCGTGTCGATAGAGACCCCTCATCCGGCGCTTCGCGCCACCTTCTCCCACAAGGGGAGAAGGAAAGCGTTCGTGGCTCCACAACAACGGTTCTATGCGGAACGTTTCGCCGGCTTCTTCTTGGCTTTCGACGCATTCAGCTCCACCGCCGCGCGGATCAGCGCCTTCAACGCCCTCTCGTTGATCTTTTCGCCTTCGCGAATATCGATCGCGCGGCGCACGTTGCCGTCGAGGCTCGAGTTGAACAGGCCCGCGGGATCCTCCAGCGCCGCGCCCTTGGCAAACGTCATCTTCACCACGGCCTTGTAGGTCTCGCCGGTGCAGATGATGCCGTCGTGCTCCCAGACGGGAACGCCGCGCCACTTCCATTCCTCGACGACATCAGGGTCGGCGTCCTTGATCAGGCCGCGGATTCGCCCGAGCATCTCGCCGCGCCAGTCGCCGAGTTCCTTGATCCTGCCGTCGATCATCCTGGATGGCGAGGCGCCATCCGTCTTCGTCGTGCTGCTGTTTTTCGCGGTCACGGCCTTCTTCATGTTCACGCCTCTTGTCGGGCGCCGCGGCGGCGGCCGAGATATGGCAGCGCGAACATATAGAGCCCGGTCGCAAGCAATGGGATCAATGGGACGAAGGCGAGCAAGCCGATCCACGTCGCCTGGACTTGCAGCGTCAGGGCGACGATGTTGGCGATGACGGCAAGCGTGAAAGCGATCGACAGCCAGCGATGGATCTGCCGAATCCACATATTTCCGGTCAATGAAACCTCCTCTTGAGATGATCGAATGAAGGCCGGCGGCCGACCTAATCTGCCCGCGCCAGCAGCTCGTCCAGCTTGGCGAAAAACTGCTTCCAGCCGGCATGCGCGCCGCCAAAAGCCTGCTTCTGCGTTGGGCTGAAGCCCGCTTGCTCGACGCGCAGATGCGTGCCTGCGCCGGTCGGGGTCAGTGTGAAGGTCACGACGCTCTTGAGATCGAACGCCGCGTCGTCATGCGAGAAATTCCAGGTGTAGGCGAGCGTCTTCTGCGGCTCGATGGTGAGGACCTCGCAGTCCAACACGCCGCCCCACTCGCCGCGAAGGTTGAAGCGGTGGCCCACGTTCGGCTTGAAGTCGTTCTTCATCAGCCATTCCTCGATCAGATGTGGCTGCGTCAGCGCGCGCCAGATCCGCTCTGCCGGAAAGGCAAATTCGCGCTCGATGACGACAGATCGGGTTTCGGCCGCGGATTCGTTCATTGGTCCATCCTCTTCAGGAGATCGTCGAGCGCGTCGAGCCGGTTCTGCCAGAACCCGGCCATCTGGCTGGTCCAGTCGATCAGCGGATTGAGCGCGCCGGGCTGGGCGCTGTAATGCGTCTGCCGCCCTTGATGCCGGTCGCGCACGAGGCCGGCCTGCTTCAGCGCACCGAGATGTTTTGAGACCGCCGGCTGGGACACGCCCGACAGTGCCGTCAGGGCCCCGACCGTCTGTTCGCCCTCGCGGCACAGTCGCTCGAAGATCGCCCGACGGGTGGGGTCGGCGAGCGTTCTGAACAGAAGATCGTGGGCGGCGGCGGGCATATAATCCATAACCTGTAAGTTATGGATGTATTCATAACCGTGGAGTTATGGATAAGTCAAGAGCGTTGCGAGCGTGTGGTCCTCGCTCGCGCAACCCGCTCCGCCGTCATTGCGAGGAGCCCTTGCGACGAAGCAATCCAGTCTGCCTCAGTGGAGGGACTGGATTGTTTCGCTGCGCTCGAATGACGGACAATGTAGCGGCGCCTCCCGCGCCCTACGGCCGCAGATAAAGATAGCCCTGCGACTGGAGCTCGGCCAAACGGACCACGCCGCCCTTCTCCGCGCTGACGAAGCCCGGCAAGAGATCCGTGAGCGTGACGTTCTGCGCCTTCATCGTGTTGCCGCAGGCGGCAAGCTCGACGCCATCCTTGGAGAAATCGCCGACGCGCTTGCTGATGTCAGGGTTGGCCTGCGCCCAGTGAAACGCCTTCAGCGCCGGTCCGTGGATCACCAGCGCGATCGTCACATGCTCGGGGCCGCCCACGCCGTCGATGTGGTTCTGGATGTTGCCGAGCACGAAATTGACTTTCTCGGCATCGCTCAAATGATAGACCACCTTCAGCTTGTTGCCCGTGCCGGCTTCGGTCGCGGCCTTCGCGCTGGAGGCGCCAAGCGCCGCGCCCAGGCCTGAGATGGCGCTCCACAACATGTTCCGGCGGTTCATGACGATCTCCCTCGATTGCGCCGGACACATATCATTTGTGGCGGAGCGCGGCGAGTTCCTTGCGGTCGGTCACGAGCGAGGCGCATTCCTTGTTGTCCGTTCGATCTAGGCGGAAAATCCCGTCATCGGCCCCGGCGACCAGCGATTGCTCGGCATCCTCATCCGGCTTGTTGTTCTGCCAGACCCTGACCCGCGCCAGCCGCACGATCGCCGATTTGTCGTCCTTCGAGAGCGCGACGCCGATGCCGCCGCCCTCGCAGTCGACGCCGCAACCGAGGCGGATCTCGGTGCCGTCCTTGGTAAACACGGCGTGATGACAGGAGCCGCTGGAGTCGAAATCGCCGGAGCGGTGACGATATCTGAATCCGAGGCGGAAGGAGTTGTGGAGCTGCTTGTCCTCCGTGTCCAATTCCGCCGAGATCAGCAGCTTCATCGAGGCGACCTTCTGCTTCGGATGGTGCGCCAGATGCTCGGCATCGTAGCGCCGCACGAAGCAGGCATAGGCCTTGTTGCCGGGTGCACCGACATACATGCGCGCGTTGAAGGTCTCGACTTCGGCCTTGCTGGCCTCACGGATATCGTCGGCCTCCTCGGCGTGGGCCGCGCCGGCAAACGCGGCGAGGAAGACGGCAGCAACGAGAAAAAACTTCATGATGGCCTCGCGTGCAGCAACTGAGCTGTACGCTGTAGACGCCGCCCAGGTACGACGCGTTCAACGTTCGCAATCTGACGTGATCTTCGCAGGAGGGAGCGAGGTGAAGTTCCACGCCGGGCATTAGTCTTCGGTGGGGTCACGAAGGTTCATTCGAGCTGACGCCTTCGCCTTTCGGAACTCGACGCCGACGATTGCTCCGACGTTGCCCGATTTCATCGATGTGATAGCCTTCACAGACGATCGCCTCTCGCAGTCGTAGGCTGGGGTCTGCCTTGTAGTTTGTGGAGTCCCCCCGCAATGGGCGAAATTCGCAACTTCAGATCCGGGAATGACGAGCCGCCCACACACGGCCCTATGCCTCGTCGTCTCGCGGCCATCATTGTCGGTGACATCGCTTCCTACAGCCGCCTGATGCAGGCCGACGAGGAGGGCACGCACGTCCGCGTCAAGCGGATCGAGCGGGATCTCATCCAGCCCAGCATCGTCGAGCACCACGGAAGTCTGGTGAAGACGACGGGCGATGGCTTCATCGCGATCTTCGACAGTCCGGTCGAGGCCGTGCGATGCAGCATCGTCATCCAGCAAAATCTCATCGGCCGCAACGCTTCGCTTCCGAAGGAGACCCGGATCGAGTACCGGATTGGCGTCAATCTCGGTGACGTCATCGTGGAGCCTGATGACGTCTACGGCGATGGCGTCAACATCGCGACGCGCATCGAGGGCATCGCAGAGCCAGGCCAGGTCTTTATCTCCGGCGCGATCTACGAGCAGATAAAGCACAAGGTCGTGTGCGGTTACGAGTCGCTCGGGGACCGCAAAGTCAAGAACATCACCGATCCCGTGCGCGTCTATAAAGTGCTGCCGGATGCAGACGCGGTCGGCAGGACGCGCGGGCGGCGCGAGAATGCTCTGATCTTTCTCCTGGGAATCACGCTGTCGGTGATGGCCGCCGGCGTGCTGTGGTATCTGCTGGCTCAGACGCCGGGCAGGGTGGGCGAGCAGGCCGCCGTCACTACCGTTTCTCCTGCCACTTCTCCGGCCGCATCGCCGAGCCCGCAGCCTCCGCCGCGCGAAGCGGCGCCGCAGACGCCGCAGCCGTCTCCCTCCGCGGCTTCGTCATCTCCATCGCCCGCTCCGGCGCCAATTCAATCGACGAGTCAATCGGCAAGTCAATCGCCAATTCCCGTCCGCGAACCCGAGATGGTCGCCATTCGCGGCGGCAGCTTTGCGGTGGGAAGCAACGACGACCCGACCGAGCGTCCTGTCCATCAGGTGACGGTCAAGCCGTTCTCGATCGGAAAATATCCGGTGACCGTGCAGGAATGGAACGAGTGCGCCGCTGCAAAGGCGTGCGGCTTCACGGCGATCGGCAAGGACGATGCGCCTGTCAGCAATGTGAGCTGGACCGACGCGCAGCAATATGCGGCCTATCTCGCTCAGGCGACGAAGAAGACTTATCGGCTTCCGAGTGAAGCCGAATGGGAATATGCCGCGCGGGGCGGAACGCAGACCAAATATTGGTGGGGCGACAAGCTGCAGCCGGGCATGGCCGGCTGCAAGGATTGCGGTGATCTCGCGGCCGAGCAGCCCGCGAAGGTCGGCAGCTTCAGGCCGAATCCGTTCGGGCTCCACGACATGGGCGGCGGTGTCGATCAGTGGGTCGAGGACTGCTGGCACAAGACCTATCAGGGCGCGCCCGGCGACGCCTCGGCATGGAGCAGCGGGGACTGCAGCGCTCATGTCCTGCGCTCGGGCTCCTGGAAGAACGATTCGAGATATGTGCGGCCGTCCAACCGCGACGGCTACGACACCAATGTTCGTTATCCCACGCACGGATTCCGCGTGGCGCTCAGCCCCTAAATGGTGGAGTTGGTTTGATGCAGATATTTCGTTGCGTCGCGCTGGCGGCGGCGCTCGCATTGCTCCCGGGGGCAGCCTTTTCACAAGGCAAGGCAGCGCCCAAGGACGCCAAGCTCTATTTCATCACCCCGCATGACGGGCAGAAGGTCCGCGGCGGATTCTGGGTCCGGTTCGGCTTGCGCAACATGGGAGTGACCCACGCCGGCGACGAGTATCAGAACGCCGGCCACCATCATCTGCTGATCGACGTCAACGATCCCATCGATCCCAAGGAGCCGATCCTGCAGGACAAGTCGCATCTGCATTTCGGGGCAGGGCAGACCGAAACGCTGCTCGAGCTTCCGCCCGGAACGCACACGCTTCAACTCGTGCTGGGCGATGCCAGGCACTATCCGTTCGAGCCGCCCATCGTGTCGGAGAAAATCACCATACGCGTCCGGCAGCCGGCCGCGGCGCGATAGGCGATCACCGCAGGCTGGCGTTGAACTTGTCCAGCGCCGCCGAGCCCGGGCAGAGCGTGTTCGCTTCCAGCCTGTTGAGCGGCGTCTCAACCGTGTTGAGATGCTCGTGCAGATCTTCCGCATCAGGGTCGACGTAGAGCAGGCCGGTGACGATCTGTCCCTTGGCGGCGTGCTTTTGCAGAAAGGTCTGGGCGCCGAGCCGGTCATGCGGATCGTAGTCGGCGTCGATCTTGCGCAGCGCGATCCTGCTGCCGTCATGCTGCTCGACCATCTGCACCGTGCCTGGTGCGTAATCCACCGCGATCGGATCGCGGCCAACCAGCACGTCGAGCCGGTTCACCGCGTCATTGTGCTCGCGGACATAGTCGAAGCTCTTGGTCGAGCCGGCGTGGTTGTTGAATGCGATGCAGGGGCTGATGACGTCGATGAACGACGCGCCCTTGTGGCGGATCGCGGCCGCGATCAGCGGCACGAGCTGGGTCTTGTCGCCGGAGAACGAGCGCGCGACGAAAGTGGCCCCTAACTGCAGCGCGATCGCGACGAGGTCGATGGCGTTGTCGGTGTTGGTGACGCCCTTCTTGGACTTCGAGCCGCGGTCGGCGGTCGCCGAGAACTGGCCCTTGGTCAGGCCGTAGACGCCGTTGTTCTCGACGATATAGGTCATGTTGACGCCGCGCCGGATCGAATGCGCGAACTGGCCGAAGCCGATCGAGGCGGAATCGCCGTCGCCGGAGACGCCGAGATAGATCAAATCGCGATTGGCGAGGTTGGCGCCGGTCAGGACCGACGGCATGCGGCCGTGCACGGAGTTGAAGCCGTGCGAATTGCCGAGGAAGTAATCGGGCGTCTTGGACGAGCAGCCGATGCCCGAGATCTTGGCGACCCGGTGCGGCTCGATCGAAAGCTCATAGCAGGCCTCGATGATCGAGGCCGTGATCGAATCATGGCCGCAGCCGGCGCAGAGGGTCGAGATCTTGCCTTCGTAGTCGCGATGGGTGTAGCCGAGCTCGTTCTTCTTCAGCCCGGGATGGTGGAATTTCGGCTTTGCAATGTAGGTCATGACACGGCCTTGCGGAGCGGGGTCACCTTGAGGTGATCCTGGTGGTCGCCAATGGCTTTTGCGATGAAGCGGGCGGTGATCGGCGAGCCGTCGTAATGCACGATCGGCACCAGCCGCACCGGGTCGATGCCGTTCTCGTTGACGATCAACTGGCGCAACTGGCTGTCGCGATTCTGCTCGACGACGTAGACGAAATCGTGCTCGGCGAGGAAGCTCGCCACGCTGGAGTGAAACGGGAAGGCTCGGATGCGCAGGCGGTCGAGCTGGTGCCCGCGCGTTTCCAGCAGGCCGATCGCCTCGTCCATCGCCGGCGAGGTCGAGCCGAAATAGATCACGCCGTATTTGGTCGGCCGTTCCGCATTGGCCTGGAGCGGCCGCGGCACCATGTCCTGCGCGGACTCGAACTTGCGCATGAGCCGCTGCATGTTGTCGGCGTAGACCGAGCCTTCCTCGGAGTAACGCGCATAGCGGTCACGCGACGTGCCGCGGGTGAAATAGGACCCCTTGGTCGGATGCGTGCCGGGATAGGTGCGGTAGGGGATGCCGTCGCCGTCGACGTCGAGATAGCGGCCGAAGTCGCGGCCTTCGTCCAGCATCTCCGCGGTCATCACCTTGCCGCGGTCATATTGCTTGGAATCGTCCCACTTCAGCGGACGGCAGAGCCGGTGGTTCATGCCGATGTCGAGGTCCAGCATCAGGAAGATGGTGGTTTGGAGCCGCTCGGCGAGATCGAAGGCCGCGGCCGCGAACTCGAACGCTTCAGCGGGATCTTCGGGGAACAGCAGCACATGCTTGGTGTCGCCATGCGAAGCATAGGCGCAGGCGATGATGTCGCATTGCTGGGTGCGGGTCGGCATGCCGGTCGAGGGACCGGCGCGCTGGATGTTCATGATCACGGCCGGGATTTCGGCGAAATACGACAGGCCGATGAACTCGGTCATCAACGAGATGCCGGGGCCGGAGGTCGCGGTGAAGGCGCGCGCGCCGTTCCAGGAGGCGCCGATCACGATGCCGATCGAAGCGAGCTCGTCCTCGCCCTGCACGATGGCGTATTTGGCCTTGCCGGTCTCGGGATCGTGCCGGTACTTCTTGCAGTGGGCGGTAAAAGCCTCCGCCACCGACGAGGACGGCGTGATCGGATACCAGGCGCATACCGTGGCGCCGCCATAGACGGCGCCGAGCGCGGCCGCGCTGTTGCCCTCGATGAAGATGCGGTCGCCGACCTTGTCGGACTTCTTCACCCGCAGCCCGGTCGGGCATTTCAGATTCTGCAGCGCCCAGTCGCGGCCGAGATGCAGCGCGTGGACGTTTGAGGACAGGAGCTTCTCCTTGCCCTTGTACTGCTCGCCGATCAGCTGCTCGATCAGTTTCGGGTCCATGTCGAGTAGCGCCGAGAGCGCGCCGAGGTAGATGATGTTCTTGAACAGCTGGCGCTGGCGCGGATCGGTGTAAGTCGAGTTGGTGATCGCGGTCAGGGGGACGCCGATCACGGTGATGTCGTCGCGGAATTTCGTCGACGGCATCGGCTTGGTGGAATCGTAGAACAGATAGCCGCCGGGCTCGATGCCGGCGACGTCCTTGTCCCAGGTCTGCGGGTTCATTGCGACCATCATGTCGACGCCGCCGCGGGCGCCGAGATGGCCGTCTTCGGTCACCCGCACCTCGTACCAGGTCGGCAGGCCCTGGATGTTGGAGGGGAAAATGTTGCGCGGGCTGACCGGAACGCCATGGCGCAGGATCGCGCGCGCGAACATCTCGTTGGCGCTGGCCGAGCCCGATCCGTTGACGTTGGCGAAGCGGACGACGAAGTCGTTTACGCTGCTGATCGGCTTTTTGTCGGACATGTCGAACCCGCTTGAGTCATTTCGATCAAATATTTCTGCATGTCCCAGGCGCCGGTGGGACAACGCTCGGCGCACAGCCCGCAATGCAGGCAGACGTCCTCGTCCTTCACCATCACGCGCCCGGTCTTGAGATCAGAGGACACGTAGAGGTCCTGGTCGGGATGCAGTGACGGCGCCTTCAGGCGCTGGCGCAGATCGGTTTCCTCGCCATCCTCCGTGAAGGTGATGCAATCCATCGGACAGATGTCGACGCAGGCATCGCACTCGATGCAGAGCGATGTCGAGAACACGGTCTGGACGTCGCAGTTCAGGCAGCGATGGGCTTCGCCGAGCGCGAGCTTGACGTCGTAGCCGAGTTCGACCTCGGTGCGGATGTCCTTCAGCGCGATCACCTTGTCGCGATGCGGCACCTTGTAGCGCTTGTCGTTGGAGATGTCGTTGTCATAGCTCCATTCGTGGATGCCCATCTTCTGCGAGGAGACGTGCACCTCCGGCAATGGCCGCTCGGTGACGTCCTCGCCCGAGAGCATTTTGTGGATCGACAGCGCGGCGTCATGGCCCTGCGCCACCGCCCAGATGATGTTCTTCGGCCCGAACGCGGCGTCGCCGCCGAAGAACACTTTTGGATTGGTGGATACGAACGTCTTCGGATCGACCTTGGGCATGTGCCATTTGTCGAACTCGATGCCGCAATCCTGCTCAATCCAGGGGAAAGCGTTCTCCTGGCCGACCGCGACCAGCACGTCGTCGCATTCGATGGTCTGGTCCGGCTCGCCCGAGGGCACGAGATTGCGGCGGCCCTTGGCGTCGTATTCGGCCTTCACCTTCTGGAAGGTGATACCGGTGAGCTTGCCGTTATCGTGGACGAAAGCCGTGGGCACGAGGAAGTTGAGGATCGGGATGTCCTCGTGGAGCGCGTCTTCCTTTTCCCAGGGCGAGGCCTTCATTTCCTCGAAGCCGGAGCGCACGACGACCTTCACCTCTTCGCCGCCGAGGCGGCGCGCGGTGCGGCAGCAATCCATCGCGGTGTTGCCGCCGCCGAGCACGATGACGCGCTTGCCGATCTTGTCGGTATGGCCGAACGAGACCGAGGACAGCCAATCGATACCGATATGGACGTTGGCGGCGGCTTCCTTGCGTCCGGGAATGTCGAGCTCGCGGCCGCGCGGTGCGCCGGAGCCGACGAAAATCGCGTCGTACTTCTCCGCGAGCAGCGCCTTCATGCTCTCGATGCGGTGGCCGCCCTTGAAGTCGACCCCGAGACCCAGGATGTAGCCGGTCTCCTCGTCGATGACCGAGTCGGGCAGGCGGAATTTCGGGATCTGCGAGCGCATCATGCCGCCGGCTTGGGGATCGGCGTCGAGCACCGTGCAGTGATAGCCGAGCGGCGCGAGATCGCGCGCCACCGTCAGCGAAGCGGGACCGCCGCCGACGAAGGCAACGCGCTTGCCGTTCTTGGCCGCGGGCCGCGGCAGGCGTTGCGTGATGTCGTCCTTGAAGTCGGCGGCGACGCGCTTGAGGCGGCAGATTGCGACCGGCGTCTCCTCGACCCGTCCGCGGCGGCACGCCGGCTCGCATGGACGATCGCAGGTGCGTCCCAGAATTCCGGGAAACACGTTCGATTTCCAATTGATCATATAGGCGTCGCTGTAGCGGCCTTGGGCGATCAGTCGGATGTATTCGGGAACGGGGGTGTGCGCAGGACAGGCCCATTGGCAATCGACCACTTTGTGAAAGTAGTCGGGGGCCGCAATATCGGTCGGTTTCATTCCTACCCTGTCCGCGCAGGCTCAAAGACCCGGCGGCCTTTTCTTGAGCTTGGCGAATGCTAACGCGCGGCGATCTGGTTTCTGAATGACGTCATTGGGTTAGCTTATTAGAACCGTTCCGAAGTACAACGGCAAATTTCGCGCTTCCCCTCTTTCATGGGAGCCACGCGCACACAGCATTAACGGCCGCGCGCAGTATGTGGCGGTGCAACATGTTGCAATGCGTGCGACGGCTTAGTTGCGCGCGATGTCGCTCTTGGCGAGGTCCCACATCAGGCTGTAGGTGCCGACCGACACGGGAAGCGGGAATGGCGAGGCGGCAGGGCCGGTGAAGCGCGCGGCGATCACGGCCGAGACCGCGCCGACATGCGTGCCGTCGATCAGCACGAACCAGTCGCGCGCGCCTTCATTGCGTACTGCCGGAACATCCGCCGTTGCGCCCGACAATTCCGGCTCGCTCTCGAGCAGATGCATCGAGATGATACCGTCGTGCTTATCCGGCGCCAGCCGTTCTTGCAGTGCGTCACGCCACGCGGCTGCATTGTCCGGCGTCGGCCGCAGCCGCACGAGGCCGAGCGTCGCGCCGCGTCCGGTACCATTGCTGATCGTGATGCGGGCGACCACGCGCAGCATGTCCTTGAAATGCGCCATACTCCGCCGCGACCATTCAGTCTGGTTGGCGAGCCGCGCCCGGTAGGCGGGACTGTCGAGCACGTCGAGTGTCGCGGTCGAATACAGCGAGAGGTACTTGGGATTGGCGGCGTGCGCGACATAGCGCCGCGCCTCCAGAAAACCCTCGATCGCAACGCGCTCTTCCAGATGCTCGCGGTCGTACCAGCGATTGAAATCGGCTTCGGCAGCTGCATCGATGTTCATGGACGTCAGCAGCATGCCCTTCCCGGCGAGTGGCATTTTCTTGTTGTCCTGTTAGCGCGAGATCTTCGAGGCGATATCCGCGATCGACTTCATGACCGCGTCCCGCACGCCGGCATCATAGAGCGAATGTCCGGCTTCTTCCACGACGCGAATCTCGGAACCCGGCCACGCTTTCGCGAGCGCCTGCGATGTCTCGGGAGGGCACAACAGATCGTAGCGGCCCTGGACGATGATGCCGGGGATGCCGTCAAGCTTGCCGGCGTTCCGCAACAACTGGTTCTCCGTCATGAAGCTGTCCTGGACGAAATAATGCGCCTCCATGAACGGCGTCGCCGGCAATGTGCGCCACACGTTCAGCGACGCCAGGTCGATCCGCGTCTTTGCCGCCTTGTGCTCCGACAGGGCGCGCTCGGTGTCGTGCCAGGCGCGCGATGCGGGGCCATGCACGGCCGGATCGGCATCGAGGATGCGGCGATAATAGGCCTCCACCGGCCGCGCGCGTTCCTCGACCGGCAGCACGCTGAGGAAATCCTCGTAGAGGGCGGGGTAGAATTGCGACAGGCGCGAGGTGAAGGCAATCTCGACTTCGGCACGCGTGCCGAGAAACGTCGCGCGGAGCGCAATCCCGGAGACGCGCGCGGGATGCGCTTGCGCATAAGCCAGCGCCAGCGTCGCGCCCCAGGAGCCGCCGACCACCATCCAGCGCGCGACCCCGAATTTCTCGCGGATCTGCTCCATGTCCGCGATCAGATGCTGCGTGGTGTTGTGTGCGCGCGATCCCTTCGGCCGGCTGCGGCCGCAGCCGCGCTGGTCGAACAGCACGGCATGGAAACGGTCGGGATCAAAGAGGCGGCGATGATCGGGTTGGCAGCCGCTGCCGGGGCCGCCATGCAGATAGACCGCGGGGATTCCGTCGGCGCGGCCGACGCTCTCGACATAGAGCTCGTGGCCGTCGCCGACGTCGAGCATTTCGGAGGTCAGCGGCGCAAAGGGATCGGCGCGCTTGACTGAGCTGGCCGCGTCGGCGTCAGGCATCATTCCCGGATTCCAGAGTGCCCCCGGCGAAATTGCGATAGACGAAGCGGTTGGTTTCGCCCTCGGCCTCGCGCTCGGCCTGCTTGAAGATGGTCTCGTGCAGCGGCGACAGCGCACAGGCAGGATCGGTGTTGGCGGCGTCACCGGTCAGCGCAAAGGCCTGGCAGCGGCAGCCGCCGAAATCGATCTCGCGGAATTCGCAACTCTTGCACGGCTCCTTCATCCAGCCGGTGCCGCGATAGCGGTTGAAGGCCTCCGAGTTCTGCCAGATCCAGGCGATCGAATGGTTGGAGCGCACCGATTCAAAGTCGAGCCCGGTGATGCTCTCGGCGGCGTGGCAGGGCAGCACCTTGCCGGCCGGCGAAATGTTGAAGAACTGCCGGCCCCAGCCGCCCATGCACTTCTTCGGCCGCAGCGCGTAATAATCGGGCACGACATAGTCGATCGTCAGCCGGCCCTTCAGCCGCTCGCGCGCTTCTTCGACGATGCGGGTGCACTCGTCGAGCTGCGCCACCGTCGGCATCAAGGCGGCGCGGTTCTTCAGCGCCCAGCCGTAATATTGGACGTTGGCGACCTCGAGCCGGTCGGCGTCGAGATCGACCGACATCTGGATGATATCAGGCAGCTGATGCAGGTTCTGCCGGTGCATCACCGCATTCACGGTGAGCGGCAAATCGAGCTCGCGCGTCCATTTTGCGACTTCGAGCTTCTTGCGGTGCCCGTTTTTGTAACCGCCGACGCGATCGGCGAGGGCTTCTTCAACGCCCTGGAAGCTGATCTGGACATGGCAGAGCCCGGCATCGGCAAGCTCGCTCAGCCGCTCGCGCGACAGCAGCACCGCCGAGGTGATGAGGTTGGTGTAGAGGCCGACATCGCTGGCGTGCTTGACCAGTTCCACGAGGTCTTTGCGCGCCGTCGGCTCGCCGCCGGAGAAATGCACCTGGAGCACGCCGATCTCGGCGAGCTCGCTCAATACCTTCTTCCATTCCTCGGTGGTCAGCTCCTTGCCCGAGCGGTCGAGCTCGACCGGGTTGGAGCAATAGGGGCATTGCAGCGGGCAGCGATGGGTGATCTCGAGCAGCACGGCGAGCGGAATGCCGAACGTCTCTGCCGTCGAGCGGCTCTTCTCCAGCACCGCGAGGCTGTCGCTGGCGTCGGGCGGGATGGTGGGATTGCCGAGCACATCGCTCATGACGTCTTCTCCCGGGCCTCCGTGAGAAAGCCCTTGTCGGCGAGATCCTGCAGCATGACGATGACGTCGGCCAGGATCGCCTCGCGCGGCGCGGCGTATTTTGCGGCGAGCTGGTCGGAAACCTCGCCGACATTGCGCTCGCCGTCGCAGAGCTGCAAGACCTCGACCGCGATCTCGTCCGGCGCCAGCACGCGTTCGGGCGCCAGGATCACCCAGACTTTTCGCGTTTCGTCATATTTCAGCTTGGCGTGCCTCGGCAGAACCGGCCGGCTGGTCTCGCTGACGCTGATGTTGCGCGGCCCGGCCATTGTTCCTCAACTCGCTTTTTGGTGTTCTTGGGGCACGAACGCGCCCGGCGGAATGTGGCCCTCGACATAGGCGTGTTGGAGCGCGTCGAGCTGCACCCATAGCACGTTGGTCTTGAAGATCAGCGCGTTGCAGACCGACGCGCGTTGCTCGGGCGTAGTGGCATGCGCCTTGACATAGTCGAGCGCAAAGCCGGCGTCGCGCGGCGCCTGCGCCAGCCGGCGCTTGAAGTAGCTCATGATGTCAGGATTGACGAAGTCGTAGTGCTCCAGCATGCCGGAGATGCGCTCTTCGTGCAGGTTCGGCGCGAACAATTCGGTGAGCGAGGAGGCGATCGCCTCCAGCGGCGACTTCTCGCGGCAATAGTGCACATAGGCTTCCACCGCAAAACGCGTCGCAGGCAGGATGCCTTCAGTCGATTCCACGTAAGCCGTGTCCAGCCCGAGGCCGTCGGTCAGCTTCAGCCAGCGCTCGATACCGCCTTCGGAGCCGATATCGCCGTCATGATCCTCGATGCGGTGGCGCCATTCCACGCGCGTGGCGCGGTCGCGGAAGCGCGAGATCACCACCGCGTCCTTGATCGGGATGGTGCTCTGGTAATAGTAGCGGTTCAGCGCCCAGGCCTGGACCTGGCCCTTGTTCAGCTTGCCGCCGTGCAGCATCTTATGGAACGGATGCAGGCTGTGATAGCGCGTCGCCCCGATATGGCGCAGCGCCGCCTCCAGCTCCTCGGCGCTCGTGAGCCTGATGTCCTTGCCGACCGAGAGCGCGGTCATTCCACTCAGTGAGGCGGCATTCACAGCACGATCTCCGTTCCGTCAGCGGGTATCTGCCAGCCCGCCGCTTCAGCGGCCTTGCGCTCGGGGGAAGCGGGCAGCAGCGCCGGGTTCGAGTTATTGATATGCAGAAATATCTTCCTGTCGAGTGCGAGGTCGGCGAGCCGCGCGATGGCGCCGTGGTCGCCGGACATCGCGACGTGGCCCATGCTCTTGCCGGTCTTGTGGCTAAGCCCAGCCTTGATCATCTCATCGTCCTGCCAAACCGTGCCGTCGAAGAACACCAGCGCGGCGCCGTCGATCTCGGCCTTGAGTGCGTCGGTGACCTCGGCGCAGGCAGCGATGAAGTAGAAGCATTTGCCGGTCGATTTATCGGTGATCTTCAGCCCCAGCGTATCTCCCTCGCCGCTGTCGCCGCCCGGATGCGCCTTGCCTTCCAGGTACCAGGCCGATTTGCCCGAGACCGCGAAGGGCAGCACCTCGATGCCTGAGCGCGCCCCGTCCGGCAGCCGCGGCTCGAACGGTTCGTTGATGTCGACTGGCTGGCGCGGCACGTTCTTCTCGTTCAGCACGTTGAAGATGCTGTTGGCCTTCAGGATCGCCAGCACCTTCTCATGCGCATAGACCGTGAAGGGCGAGCCCTCGCGCATCGACAGCAGACCTGCCACCGCGTCCACTTCACTGTTGGTCAGGATCACGCCTGCGATCGGCGTATGGCGCAGCGCGCCTGCCTTCGGATGCAGCTGTGGCGTGGCATTCAGTTGCTGGCGGAGGTCGGGGGAGGCGTTGATCAAGAACCAATGCTCGCCGTCGCCACTGAAGGCGACCGAGGCTTGGGTCCGTTGCAGCTCTTGGCCGTTTTCACGGGCCGTCCGGCAGCCCTCGCAGCCGCAATTCCATTGCGGAACTCCGCCGCCGGCTGCGGCGCCCAGGACGACGACGCGAAGCATGATCCGTCTCCTGGAAGCAATGTCGCGAGGTGGACCTCACGCAAACACAAATCCTGTCTTCCGGACATGCATCGTGACCGAAAGATCCACCTGCGCAGAACGCGAATTCACCAACCGCTTACTTGCGGGTGGCGCTCACATACATGTTGATTTCCATGCCACAGGGCACTTCGACGATCTTGGGGGCTTTCCAGGCCATTTCGGCTCTCCATTTTCGAGATTTCGGACGTATCCGCCCGGGGCTAAGTTACTGCGAGCACAAAAGTTCGCCAGTGAAATTTTCCCGAACAAGGGCATATTGCGCCGCGAGAAAAGCGCGGGGAACAGTACTTTGTGGTGATGCGGCCCTGCGCTTGGCGCATTCGGTCGCGAACCCTGTCCTGATAAAGCAGTTGTGAGTGCAGTGCAGCTTTCAATCCGGTACAGGCGACCCAACTGGAACTTCGTGATGCCCAGATATTTCTTCAACACCCGTATCGGCGACGAACTGATCGTGGATCCCGAGGGAGAGGATTTGCGCAATCCCGATCGTGCCTGGGAGGTCGCCCGCCAGATGATTCTGGAGGTGCTGAGATCGGAAGGCACCCAGCCGGCCCTGCTTGAGGCTGTCATCGAGGTCACCGACCGCGAAGGCGAGATCGTGCTCGAATTCCCCTTCACCGAGGCACTCCTGGACATCCCGGACCAGTCCGCGACGCGGCATTAGCCTCCGACGCTTTCTCCCCGTTATTGCGAGGAGCCCTTGCGACGAAGCAATCCAGACTGCTTCTGCGGAGGCAGTCTGGATTGCTTCGCTTCGCTTGCAATGACGGAGAATGAGGCGTCACCCGGCATCCCCCGCCCTTCGCCCCTGCGAAATCCGAATGGCTTTGCCGCGTTCCCGGGGCTAAAAGACGCCGCTTAAACGGAGCAAGCCATGCAAGATCTCTGGCGCCTGTCGGCGGCCGACCTCGCCAACCTCGTCAAAACCAAAAAGGTCTCCGCCAGGGAGGCCGCGCAGGCCGGCTTGGCCCGGCTCGACGCCGTCAATCCCAGCCTCAACGCCGTGATCGACCACCGCCCGGAGGACGTGCTCAAGCAGGCCGACGCCGTCGATGCCGCCATCGCCAGGGGTGAGGACCCCGGTGTGCTGGCCGGCGTGCCCGTCACCATCAAAGCCAATGTCGACCAGGCGGGCTTTGCCACCACCAACGGCCTGAAACTGCAGCGCGACCTGATCGCGCGCGAGGACAATCCGGTGGTTGCCAATTTCCGCAAAGCCGGCGCCGTTCTGCTGGGGCGCACCAATTGCCCGGCCTTCTCCTATCGCTGGTTCACCACCAACCTGGTCCACGGCGACACCAAGAACCCCCGCGATGCCTCGCTGACGCCGGGCGGCTCGTCCGGCGGCGCCGGCTCGGCGGTCGCGGCCGGCATCGGCCATATTGCCCATGGCACCGATATTGCCGGCTCGATCCGCTATCCCGCCTATGCCTGCGGCGTGCATGGTCTGCGCCCGACGCTCGGCCGCATCCCGGCTTTCAATCCGGCCCTGCCGGAGCGCCCGATCGGCCCGCAGATCATGGCGGTGTCGGGGCCGCTGGCGCGCACCGTCAACGACATCAGGATTTCGCTCGCGGCGATGTCGGCCCGCGACGTCCGCGATCCCTGGTTCGTGCCGGCGCCGCTGGAAGGCCCGGCGCGGCCGAAGCGCGCTGCGCTGTGTCTCAACCCGGACGGCCTGGCCACCGCGCCCGAGGTGAAGGCCGCCGTCATCGACGCGGGCAAGCGGCTCGAGCGTGCCGGCTGGACCGTCGAGACAATCGAGAACACCCCGCCGATGCGCGAGGCCGTCGAGTGGCAGATCAAGCTCTGGCTCGGCGACGGCTACGAGGCGCAGCTCGAGATGGCCGAGCGTGAGGGCGATCCGGGCGCGCTGGCGTGCCTGCGCGGCAACCGCGCCAGGCTTACGCCGATGGACCAGGCCAATTACGCCAAGGCTTTGACCCGCCGCGCCACGCTGACCCGCGACTGGATGTGGTTCTTCGAGACCTATGCCGTGCTGCTGACGCCGGTCTCCGGCGAATTGCCGTTCCCCGATCATCTCGACCGCAAGGACGACGAGTCCTTCAAACGCGTCTGGGAAGCACAGCTGCCGCAGATCGCCATTCCCTTCATGGGCCTGCCGGGCCTCGTGGTCTCCACCGGCCTCGTCGGCAAGGCGCCCGTTGGCGTGCACATCGTGTCCGGCCGCTATCGCGAGGATCTCTGTCTCCTTGCCGGCGAAGCGATCGAGGCGGGCGGCGTGCCGCCGTCGCCGATCGATCCCGTGGGTTAGCGATGTCGGTGATCTACGACTTCAAGGCCAACTCGCTTCTCGGCGAAGAAGTGCCCATGCGCAGCTTCGAGGGGCAGGTGCTGCTGATCGTCAACACCGCGAGCAAATGCGGCTTCACGCCGCAATATCGCGGGCTGGAGGATCTGCATCGCGATCTCAATCCGCGCGGCTTCTCGGTGCTCGGCTTTCCCTGTAACCAGTTCGGTGCGCAGGAGCCTGGACCGGCGAGCGAGATCCAGGCGTTCTGCTCGACCAATTACGACGTCACCTTCCCCCTGTTCGAGAAGATCGACGTCAACGGCAGCAATGCGCATCCGTTGTATGAGTACCTGAAACGCCAGCAATCCGGCCTGCTGGGCGCCTCCATCAAATGGAATTTCACCAAATTCCTGGTGGATCGCGCCGGCAAGGTAGTTTCGCGCTATGCGCCGACTGCGCGGCCCGAAGGATTGCGGCAGCAAATCGAGACCCTGTTATGAGCGAGACAATCATGAGCGACGAATTTCCGGACCGCCTCTCGGTCGATCCGAACAGCCCCTTTTACAATGCGGACATCCTGGCGCGCGACGTCGGCATCCGCTTCAAGGGTGTCGAGAAGACCAATGTCGAAGAATATTGCATCAGCGAAGGCTGGGTTCGCGTCACCGCAGGCAACGCCAAGGACCGCCACGGCAACCCGCTGACCATCAAGGTGCACGGCCCGGTCGAGCCGTATTTCAGGGATAAGAGGTAGGAGCGCGCGCTCTCCACCCGTCATCGAGCGCGCTCTCTCCTTGTCATTGCGAGCGTAGCGAAGCAATCCAGGATCTTTCCGCGAAGGCAGTCTGGATTGCTTCGTCGCAAGAGCTCCTCGCAATGACGAAAGTGAAAGGCCAACCCCATGTCCGTCCGCATCGTCGACGTCCGCGAGATCACGAAACCGATCTCTTCGCCGATCCGCAACGCCTATATCGATTTCACCAAGATGACGACGAGCCTGGTTGCGGTCGTCACCGATGTCGTTCGCGATGGCAAGCGCGTCGTCGGCTACGGCTTCAACTCCAACGGCCGGTACGGGCAGGGCGGCCTGATCCGCGAGCGCTTTGCCGCACGCATCCTGGAGGCCAACCCGAAATCGCTGCTGAACGCGGCCGGCGACAATCTCGATCCCGACAAGGTCTGGGGCGCGATGATGACCAACGAGAAGCCGGGCGGCCATGGCGAGCGCTCCGTCGCGGTCGGCACCATCGACATGGCGGTGTGGGATGCGGTGGCGAAGATCGCGGGCCAACCGCTGTTCCGCCTGCTCGCCGAGCGTCATGGCGTCAAAGCCAATCCACGCGTGTTCGTCTACGCCGCCGGCGGCTATTACTATCCGGGCAAGGACCTTTCAATGCTGCGCGGCGAGATGCGCGGCTATCTCGATCGCGGCTACAACGTCGTGAAGATGAAGATCGGCGGCGCCGATATCGAGGACGATCGCGCCCGCATCGAGGCGGTGCTGAAGGAGATCGGCAAGGACGCGCAGCTCGCCGTCGACGCCAACGGCCGCTTCGATCTCGAGACTGGCATCGCCTACGCCAAGATGCTGCGCGACTATCCGCTGTTCTGGTACGAGGAGGTCGGCGATCCCCTCGACTACGCGCTGCAGGCAGCCCTCGCCGAATTCTATCCGGGCCCGATGGCAACGGGCGAAAACCTGTTCAGCCACCAGGACTCCCGCAATCTGATCCGCTACGGCGGCATGCGGCCTGACCGCGACTGGCTGCAATTCGACTGCGCGCTGTCCTACGGCCTGTGCGAATACCAGCGCACGCTGGAGGTGCTGAAAACGTATGGCTGGTCGCCGAGCCGCTGCATCCCCCACGGCGGCCACCAGATGTCGCTCAACATCGCAGCCGGCTTGGGCCTCGGCGGCAATGAGAGCTATCCCGACCTGTTCCAGCCCTATGGCGGCTTCCCCGACGGCGTCCGGGTCGAGAACGGCCACATCACGATGCCCGACCTGCCGGGCATCGGCTTCGAGGGAAAATCGGATCTCTACAAGGAAATGAAGGCGCTGGCGGAGTAGCCTGACGCGAGGGGCCGCACACTCCGTCATTGCGAGCGCAGCGAAGCAATCCAGAGTCTTTCCGCGGGCGCAGTCTGGATTGCTTCGTCGCATCAGCGCAAAATTGCTTTGCAATTTTGTCGCGAACTCCTCGCAATGACGATGTGGCGAAAGTCTCGCAATCATCTCTTGGTTGTGATATCATAAAAGCTCTCCTCAGCTGAGCACGATCATGAAGCAGCCTTGCGTGTACATGTTCGCCAATCGTCGCAACGGGACGATCTAAACAGGCGTCACGTCCAATCCACCGCGCCGCGCGTTCGAGCACCGCGAGGGCTTGGTGAAGGGGTTCTCGTCAAAGTATGGCTGCAAGCTTCTCGTCTGGTACGAGCTGCATGCGACGATGATCGACGCGATCACACGCGAGAAGCAGATCAAGGCCGGCAGCCGGGAAAAGAAGCTTGCGCTGATCGAGAGCGTCAATCCGGATTGGATGGATTTGTACGAGACGCTGATCTGATTGCACCAGGTGTCACCACACACTCCGTCGTTGCGAGCGTAACGAAGCAATCTCAGGTGTCGCCACATACTCCGTCATTGCGAGCGTAGCGAAGCAATCCAGAGTGTCTCCAAGGAGGCAGTCTGGATTGGCTTCGTCGCGAGAGCTCCTCGCAATGACGGTGGCGAGGGTGATGTCTCTCCTGTCAGCGCCCAGACCGGGGACGGTGGTCTTGATGCCTCAGGTGTCACCACACACTCCGTCATTGCGAGCGCAGCGAAGCAATCCAGAATCTTTCCGCGGCGCGGTCTGGATTGCTTCGTCGCAAAAGCTCCTCGCAATGACGGCGGAGAGTGCGTCGTCGGCTGCGTTCGCATTGACGATGTAGCGCGAGCCGGACGTCCCTTACGACAGCCGCATATCCAGCAGCCGCCGCCCTTCGCCCTTCAAGAGCTTCTTCACCGCGCTCGAGGCCACGACCTCGCCGTCATTGGCGTAGGCTTCGTGGTTCTTCTCGATGTCGTCGAGGCGGTAGAGGTAGTTGACCATCACGCCGGCGGACTCGCGCACGCCCTTGGGCGAGAGATCGCCTAACCAGTTGATGCGCTCGAGGCGGGCGCCGTTGCCGAGATGGAAGCGGGCGACGGAGTCGATCAGCTTGCCTTTCGGCGTGCGCGCCTTGAGGAAGTAGTGCGCCGCGAGCGGTTCGATCACGCCACGCAGCAGCGTGGTCGTCTCGGCGTTCTCGAACCATTTGGGATGGTCGAGGCGCTTCAGGATCTCGCGGTCCTCGTCCGACAACGGCAAATCCTTGTCCTGCTTCACCCATGGCATGAAGCCCGGCACCGGCGACAGCGTCACGAAATTGTCGAGCTTGGGCAATTCGCGGCGCAGCTCCTCCACCACCTGCTTGATCAGGAAGCTGCCGAACGAGATGCCGCCGAGACCGCGCTGGGTGTTGGAGATCGAGTAGAACACGGCGGTGCGGGCGCGCTCGATCGGGACGGAGGGGCGATCGACGGCGAGCAGCGGCGCGATCGCGCCGGGGATCGTCTCCGTCAGCGCGACCTCGACGAAGATCAGGGGCTCGTCCACCATTGCGGGATGGAAGAAGGCGTAGCAGCGGCGGTCGACCGGATCGATGCGGCGGCGCAGATCGTCCCAGTCGCTGATCTCGTGCACGGCCTCGTAACGGATGATCTTTTCGAGGATGTTGGCCGGGGTCGACCAGTCGATCCTGCGCAGCACGAGAAACCCCCTGTTGAACCACGACGAGAGAAGATGCGAAACGTCGCGATCGAGCGCGGCGAGATCGGTGTGCCCGTTCCTCATGTCGAGCAGGTCGGCGCGCATCTTGACGAGATCGCCGGTGCCACCGGGCGCGCGGTTGAGGCGGCGGATCAGCTCCTGCCGGCGCGGCTCGGAGGCGAAATGAAGCGCGCTGGCATCCTCGTCTGCCGGCTTGGCACGCCATGTCTCGATCGCCTTGGACAGGCGTTCCCGATCCGGGCCGAAATCGCGCACCAGGGCTTCGAAAAAGGCGCGACGTCCGGCCGCATCCAAATCCTGGTAGATGTCGAGCACCTCACGCGCCATGGCAGTGCCTGAAGCTTCGCCCCGGCCCGACAGCAGCGCGCCACAGAGCTCGATGAGCCCATCGGCGTCCGGCTTGGTGTCGGCAGAATCCCCGCGGCGAAGCAGCGTGCGGCCGCGCTCGGAGATGGTGGTGAGCAGGTCGGAGAAGAAGGCGTTGGCCATCGGGGCTTTCGTGTCGGGTTTGTGCGGTGCGGGAATCTTACACGGGTTTTTGGCGGAAGCCGATCACAATCAAGCGGGGGAATTTGGCAAGTTTAGCGGGGGCGTGCGTTTCGAAAACCCAAAGAAAGTTGTCATGCCCCGGCTTGACCGGGGCATCCAGTATGCCGCAGCTTTTCGGTTCTAGCCGCGCCGTCCCCGAGTACTGGATCGCCCGGTCAAGCCGGGCGATGACACCGAGTGTGTAGCAAACTCCGTCGGGGTCCGCCCCGTCACCTGACGGAACGCTGCGGAAAACGCAGGCACGCTGGCATAGCCGAGCTGGGTCGCGAGCTGCTTCACCGACACATTGGCATCGGTCGACAGCCGCTGGATCGCCGCCGCAATTCTTGCGCGCTGGCACCAGCTCTTGAAGCTCAGCTGCGTCTCTGTCGAAAACAGCCGCGACAGCGTGCGCGCGGAGGTTCCGACCTCGCGCGCCAGCGCGTCGATGTCGTGCAGGCCGGTGGGATCGTCGAGCACGATCATGGCCGCGCGCCGGCAGCGCGGCTCGTGTGGCAGCGGCACGAAGGTCGCGGAATCCTCGGCCTGGACCAGTTCCAGCATCACCAGCCGAACCAGCAGATCGGTCCGCTCCTCGGTATTTTGCGCCTCGAACAGCGCGAGGATCGCCTGGTTCAGCAGCGGCGACACCCGCACCACGAATTCCCTGGTCAGTCCCTCATGGCGCTGCTCGCGCTTCAGCCAGGCGAGGTCGAAATAGAGCGTGCGCATCTCGATATCGGCAAGCAAATCGATGGCGTGCTGGAGCCCGGCGGGGACCCAGACCGCGCGGTCCGGCGGCACCAGCCAGCGTCCCCCGGGAGTCGTCACCTGCATGGTGCCCCTGGCGGCATAGATCAGCTGCGCCTCGCGGTGCAAATGCGGATCGATCCGCATGCCCTTGGGGTAGTCGCGCGCGACCAGATGCACGCCCGCGGGCGAGCGATGGTTGCTCCGGACTGCCCGGAGGATTGGCGTCTCGACGACAGTCATTGGCAGCATCCCGTCATGCCCAAGACATATAACTCATTTCGGAGCAGGAGAGGATTCCCATGAACAGCCCCAGCCGGGTGATCAGTTTCGTCAACGCGGGCCATTTCATCGACCATTACGCGATGCTGATTTTCGCCGCCGCGGTGATCATCATGGGACCGGCGCTCGGCATGGCCTATTCGGAGCTCTTGCCTTATGCGACGCCGGGCTTCGTCGCCTTCGGCGCGGGCTCGCTGCTCACCGGCTGGCTCGGCGACCGCTGGAGCCGCCGCCACATGATGCTGATCTTCTTCGTCGGCATCGGCGCCTCCATGATCTCGGTCGGCTTCGTGCAGACCCCGGCACAGCTTGGCGCGGCGCTGTTCGCGATCGGCATTTTTGCCTCGATCTATCATCCCGTCGGCACCGCCATGATCGTCTCCTACGCTGACAGGCTCGGCCGCGAGATGGGCATGAACGGCGTCTGGGGCAATCTCGGCGTCGCATCGTCGGCGCTGGTCACCGGCGTGATCGGCCAATATCTCGGCTGGCGCTTCGCCTTCATCGTCCCGGGCATCGTCACCATCCTGATCGGCATCGCGTTTGCGATGATGGTCGTGCACGAGGACCGCAAGGGTTCGAAACAGGCGGCGGCGCAGGCGCGCGTCGCCAAGCAGGACATGTGGCGCGTGATCCTGTCGCTGCTGATCGTGGTGATCGCGATCTCGACGACCTTCAATGCCGTCACCGTCGCGCTGCCAAAGCTGTTCGCCGAGCGGCTCGCCGATCTCACCAAAAGCCCGGCGCTGCTTGGCGTCATCGCGGCCTGCGTCTATGTGTTCGGCGCGATGACGCAATACACGATCGGCCGGCTGCTCGATCGCTATTCGCTGAAGACGGTGGCGCTGCCGCTGTCCTTCATGCTGGCGCCGTTTTTGTATCTGGCCGCGAGCCTGTCCAATTTGCCGCTGATCCTGGTCTCGATCGGCATCGTCATGGGTGCGTTCGGGCAGGTCACGGTCAACGACGCCATGGTCGGCAAATACACCAGCGAGGAATGGCGCTCGCGCGCCTATGCCGTGCGCTATTTCATCGGCTTCACCGCCGCCGGCGCCTCCGTCGGCCTGGTCGCCTGGCTCTACGAGCAGGGCGGCTTCGTCACCATGCTGCACGCCTTCGCCGCCCTCTGCCTGCTCGCGATCGCAGCGGCGATCATTCTCCCGCGCGAGATCAGGACACCGCAGGCGGTGTGAGGGATCGGCGTGAGGCGCGCGGCTGCCTCCACGTCGTCATTGCGAGCGCAGCGAAGCAATCCAGAATCTTTCCGCGGCGGCAGTCTGGATTGCTTCGCTGCGCTCGCAATGACGGGGGATGAGGAGGCACCCTGCGCAGACCACTCATGATGCCATCATGCCAGTGTTTTGCCCGACGGAGCAATCAGTTTTCGGCAAAGACGAAATATGATTTCGGCGCACACAAAATTTTCTCCAGCCTTTTCAACCTCATCTCTACTGTGCATGGGGTTGTTTTAGCGTTTTTTTGTGTTGCCCCCTAACCCCCCCTGCAAGCGACAGGAACCCGCTGCGCCCACCGCGGGTTCTATCCCCGTCATCCCGGCACCTCGCCGGGGCAGTTGAAGGGGGAAAATTCCTGCATGCAGTGGAGCCTGCTCCGACCGGTCGGCCTTGTCGCCGCGGCTCTCGTCCTCACCACCGTTGCGGCCAGTGCCGAGGGCGGCAAATCGGCCGGTCCGTCCGAATTCCTGCTGGTGGCGCAGATCGTGCTGTTGATCGCGGTCGGCCGCGGTCTCGGCGAGATCATGCAGCGCCTCGGCCAGCCCTCGGTGATCGGCGAATTGCTCGCCGGCATCCTGCTGGGGCCGTCGCTGTTCGGTTGGGTCTGGCCTGACGCACAGCACGCGATCTTCCCCAAAACGCCCGAGCAGAAAGCGATGATCGACGGCATCGCGCAGTTCGGCATCCTGCTTCTGCTGCTGCTGACCGGCATGGAGACCGACCTCAAGCTGGTCAGGAAGGTCGGCAAGGCCGCGATCGCGATCTCGATCGCCGGCATCCTCGTGCCCTTCGCCTGCGGCTTCGCGCTCGGTGAATTTCTGCCGGACGCGCTGTTGCCGAATCCGCAAGCCCGCCTGGTTGCGTCGCTGTTCATGGGCACGGCGCTGTCGATCTCCTCGGTGAAGATCGTCGCGGTGGTCGTGCGCGAGATGAACTTCATGCGCCGCAATGTCGGCCAGATCATCGTCGCCACCGCCGTCATCGACGACACCATCGGCTGGATCATCATCGCCGTCATCTTCAGTCTGGCCTCGCACGGCACGCTGGATATCGCCTCGGTGGCGAAAGCCGTGCTGGGCACGCTGGCCTTCCTCGCCATCAGCTTCACCATCGGCCGCCGCCTCGTGTTCCAGCTCATTCGATGGGCCAACGATAATCTCGTCAGCACCGCCCCGGTCATCACGGTGATCCTGCTGCTGATGTGCGCCATGGCGCTGATCACCCATCTGATCGGCGTCCACACCGTGCTCGGTGCCTTCGTCGCCGGCATTCTGGTCGGGGAGTCCCCGATCCTGACGCGGCAGATCGACGAGCGCCTGCGCGGGTTGATCTCGAGCTTCTTCATGCCAGTGTTCTTCGGTCTGGCCGGCCTGAGCGCCGACCTCACAGTGCTGCGCGATCCCGATCTGCTGATGCTCACCGGCCTGCTGGTCGTGATCGCCAGCGTCGGCAAGTTCGGCGGCGCCTTCGTCGGCGGAACCGTGGGCGGGTTGAACACACGGGAGTCGCTGGCGCTCGCAAGCGGGATGAACGCGCGCGGCTCGACCGAAGTGATCATCGCCACCATCGGTCTTTCGATCGGCGTGCTCAGCCAGAATCTTTTCACGATGATCGTCACCATGGCGATCGTGACCACGATGGCCATGCCGCCGATGCTGCGCGCGGCGCTAGCGAAGCTGCCGATGAACAAGGAGGAGCAAGAGCGCCTGGAACGCGAAGAGTTCGAGAGGCGCGGCTTCGTCGCCAATCTCGAACGTCCCTTGCTCGCGGTGGACGAGAGCGTCAACGCCACCTTCGCCGCCCACATCGCCGGCCTGATCGCCGGCATGCGCGGCCTGCCGATCACCGTGCTGCACATCGGCAAGCGCGCCAAGGATCAGGAGAAGGGTCGCGACGAAGAGGAAAGCCCCGAGGCGGTGGTGAAGAAGGCAGCTGAAGCGGTATCAGCGACCGGTGACCAGGATGTCCGCAACGTCGATGTCACGACGCGGGTCCGCAAATCCGGGCTCGGGGAGACGATAGGAGACGAAGCGAAGAAGGGCTTCGATCTCCTAGTCGTCGGCACCGACAAGGTCGCAGCCACCAAGGATCGATTCGACCGCAAGATCGAGGACATTGCAGCGAAGTTCGAAGGACCGCTCGCGATCGTGGCGGCCAAGGGCAAGCACCTGAAGCAGCCGACGCCCGAAGCGCTCAACATCCTCGTTCCGGTCTCCGGCAGCGGCGTCTCCAAGCGCGGCGCCGAGGTCGCGGTCGCGCTGGCGCAGGCGGGATCAGGCTCGCTCCGGGTGATCTATGTCGCGACCACGCGCGACAAGGGCGCGCAACGCGGCGCCTCTCGTGGTCTGAGCCACGAGGCCGGCATCCTGAAGGACGCCAGCGATCTCGCCGCCCGCTACGACGTCGACATCACCACGACCTTGCGCGCGAACCGGGCGCCGGAAGCGGCGATCCTGCGCGAGATCGAGACCATCGATGTCGATCTCGTGGTGATGGGCGTCGATCGCATCCAGGCCGATCATCTCTCCTTCGGCGGCGTCGCCGACGCCGTCCTCAGGCAGGCGAAGGTCTCGGTGCTGCTGGTCTCGAGCGGCGAGGCGCGGCAGGTCCCTGCGGAGAAGGCCTAGGACTTCACCTCGGCCACCGCCACCGCCTTCGGGGTTTTCTTCGACGCACGCCAGTTCTCGAAGCGCTGCACCACCACGAAGAACGCCGGCACGAACAGCACCGCGAGGCAGGTCGAGGCCAGCATGCCCGAGAACACGGTGATGCCGATCGACTTCCGCGCGCTGGCGCCGGCGCCGGTCGCGATCACCAGCGGCACCACGCCGAGGATGAAGGCGAACGACGTCATCAGGATCGGGCGGAAGCGGGCGCGCGCGGCTTCAATCGCGGATTCTAGCACCGGCTTGCCGTCGCGGCCGTGCAGCTCGAGCCCGACCTCGACGATCAGGATGGCGTTCTTGGCCGACAGCGCGATCAAGAGGATCAGGCCGATCTGGCAATAGAGATTGTTGTCGATCTTCAGGGCATTGAGGATCAGCATCGGTCCGAGCAACGACAGCGGCACCGCCAGGATCACCGAGATCGGTGCGTACCAGCTCTCGTACTGGCCGGCGAGCACGAGATAGACCAGCAGCATGGCGAGCCCGAACACCCAGTAGATCTGGTTGGAGACGGCCTTCTCTTGATAGGACATCGCGGTCCATTCGAAGCCGGTGCCCGGCGGCAGCGTCTTGTCCGCGATTTCCTCCATCAGCTTCAGCGACTGGCCCGAAGAGTAGCCCTGCGCGGGCAGGCCGATCACGGTCGACGACGGATAGAGATTGTAAAGGCTGATCAGCGAGGGGCCGGTGGCCGGCGTGATCGTGGCGACGGTGCCGATCGGAATCATGTCGCCGTTCGAGTTGCGCACCATCATGTTGGCGATGTCGCGCTCGGTGACGCGGAAGGCGGGATCGGCTTGGGTGTAGACCTGGAACACGCGGCCGAATTTGTTGAACTGGTTGACATAGGACGAGCCGAGGTAGGTCGACAGCGCGGCGAACACCTGGTCGGTCGTGACGTGCAGGGTCTGGGTCTTGATGCGGTCGATCTCGACGTTGAACTGCGGCACCGACGAGCGGAACGAGGATTGCACGCGCTGGAGCGCGCTCTGGCTCTGGCCATTGCTGACCATCGCGCCCGTGATGGCCTGGAGCTTGGCGAAATCGCTGTTGCCGTCGCGCAGTTCGACCTGCATCGAGAAACCGGCGGCGTTGCCGATGCCCTGGATCGGCGGCGGCGGCAGCACCAGCGTGCGCGCCTCCATGATGACCGCGAGCTTGTCGTTCAGCCCGTAGACCAGCGAGCGCAGATCTTCGCCCGGTCCTTTGCGCGCGTCCCAGTCCTTCAGGATGATGTAGGCGACGCCGGCATTGGCAAGGCTGGCGCTGTTGTCGAGCGCGGAGATGCCGGCGATGGTGATGACCTGCTGGACTCCAGGCGTGTCCTTGATCAGCTTGCTCGCTCTGTCGAGCACCTTCTGAGTCCGCTCCAGCGCGGCACCGTCGGGCAGTTGCACGGCGGCGATCAGGTAGCCCTGGTCCTCGATCGGCAGGAATCCGGTCGGCACCCGGGACAGGCCATAGCCGCCGATCCCGATCAGCACCAGCGCGAATGCGACCGAGATCGTGCTGTTCCTGCACAGCACGCCGATCAGCCGGATGTAGCCGCGCTCGACGCGGTTGTAGACCGCGTTGAAGCCGCGATAGAAGAAGTTGCGCTGCTCCGGCGGCACCGTCGGCCGCAGCCACAGTGCGCATTGCGTCGGCTTCAGCGTCGCCGCGTTGATGGCGGACAGAAGCGCGGTCGCGGCGATCACCAGTGCGAATTGCGAATAGATGCGGCCGGTGAGCCCGGCGAGGAACGAGGCCGGCAGAAACACCGAGATCAGCACGAGCGTGATGCCGACGATCGGCGCGAACAGCTGGTCCATCGCCTTGATCGCGGCGTCGTGGCCGTTCATGCCCTGCTCGATGTTGTGAGCCGCGCCTTCGACCACGACGATGGCGTCGTCGACGACGATGCCGATCGCCAGCACGATCGCGAACAAAGTCGACATGTTGATGGTGAAGCCGAGCGCCGCCATGGCGGCGAAGGCGCCGATGATGGTCACCGGCACCGTGGTCGCCGGCACCAGCATCGCGCGCCAGTCCTGCAGGAAAACCAGGATGACGACCAGCACCAGCAGGCCGGCCTCGATCAGCGTCATGTAGACCTCGTGCACCGAGGCCTGCACGAATTTGGTGGTGTCGAACGGCGTGTCGTATTTCATCCCTTGCGGGAAGGCCTTTGCAAGCTCCGCCATCTTCTTCTCGACGGCCTGCTCGACCTGGAGTGCATTGGCGCCTGGCGACTGGAACACGCCGATGCCGGTGGCCGGCTGCTTGTTCAGGGAGAAGATCTGGCTGTAGGTCTGCGCGCCCAATTCGACCCAACCGACGTCGCGCACCCGCGTGACGTCGCCGCTGGTGCCCGATTTGACGATGATGTTCTCGAACCCGGTGGTGTCGTCGAGCCTGCCGTTGACGTTGAGTGTATACTGGAACGCCTGTCCCGGCGGTGTCGGCGGTGCGCCGACTTGGCCCGCGGAGACCTGCTGGCTCTGCTGCTGGATCGCCTGGATGACGTCCTGCGGGACCAGACCACGGACCTGCAGCTTGTTCGGATCGAGCCACACCCGCATCGAATACTGACCGGCACCGAACACGGTGACGTTGCCGACGCCGGGCAAGCGCGAGAGTTCGTCGCGGAGGTTGATGGTGGCGTAGTTGCTCAAATAAAGGCTGTCGAACGTCTTGTCGGGCGAGGTCAGCGTCACGAACAGCAGGATGGACGTCGACCGCTTCTGCACGGTGACGCCCTGGTTCTGCACCGACTGGGGCAGTTGCGACAGCGCGCTGGAGACGCGATTCTGCACCAGCACCTGCGCGAAGTTGAGGTCGGTGCCGATCTTGAAGGTCACGGTCAGCGTATAGGTGCCGTCGGAGCCGCTGTAGGACTGCATGTAGAGCATATCCTCGACGCCGTTGACCTGTTGTTCGATCGGCAAGGCAACCGTGTCGATCACAGTCTTGGCGCTCGCGCCGGGATAGCGGGTCGTGACCTGCACCGTCGGCGGCACCACGTCGGGATATTGCGCGATCGCGAGGTTGAACAGCGCGACGCCGCCGATCAGGATCATCAGCAGTGCGATGACGTTCGAGAGGACCGGCCGCTCGATGAAGAACTTTGAGATCATGGCCGGCGCTCCTACTTGCGGATCTTACTTGGCAGACGCCTGCGGTTGCTCGATCTTCGTCACCTGCGGGTCGATCCTCTGGCCCGGAATCACGCGCAAGAGCCCTGCGATCACCACGCGATCATCCGGCTTCAAGCCGCTTCCGATCACGCGCAAGCCGTTGTCGACGGGACCGATCTGCACCTTGCGCTGCTCGACAACGTTGTCGCCGTTGACGACGAGGAGATAGCGGCCGCCCTGGTCGCTGCCGAGCGCGGTGTCGGGCACGAGCAGGGCGTCCTTCTCCTGGGTGAAGGGCACGCGAACGCGGACGAAATAGCCGGGCAGCAGCACCCGCTTGTCGTTGGGCACGAGACCGCGCACCGCGAGCGTGCCGGTCGATTGGGTGAGGGTCGGGGCGACATAGTCGAGCTTGCCCTCATGAGGATAGCCGGCCTCGGTCTGCAGGCCGACTTGAATCGGAAATTGCTTCATGTCGGCGGCGGTGAGCCCGCGGCGAGCGGCCTCGGCACGGATGCGCAGCACGTCCTGCTCGTTGACTGTGAAGTTCACATAGATCGGATCCATCGCGACGATGGAGGCGAGTTGAGTCGGGGAGGAGACCCCGACGAGTTCGCCGATCGAGACCATATGCGCGCTGACGACGCCGTCGAATGGTGCGCTCACCTTGGTGTAGCCGTAGTTGACTTCGGCGAGGCGGGTGTTGGCCTGGGCCTGCTGGAGGTTGGCCTGTGCGTTGTCGCGGTTCGAGGTCGAAGTGTCCAGGGTCGCCTGCGAGACCGCCTGGCGCTGCACCAGTTCGGCCTGCCGCTTGAAGTCGGCTTCCGCCTGCCGGAGCGAGGCCTGCGCGCCGGCCTCGGCCGCCTGCGCCTGATCGAGCTTGAGCTTGTAGGTCTCAGGCTCGATCGTGAACAGCTGGGTGCCTTGCTTGACGAACGCGCCGTCCTGGTAATCGATCGATTGAAGGAATCCTTGCACGCGCGCGACGAGATCGACATTCTTGACCGGCGCGGTGTTGCCGGTGGCCTCGACATACCGCGTCACCGGGCGCTGCACCGGCGCGGCGACGTCCACCTTAGGCGGCGGCGGGGCGACGAACGTATTCTTGTCCTCACAGCCGGCGAGGATGGTAACGGCCGCGACGGCGGCCACTGCCGGCCCGACATGCCTCCCGGCCCCAATGCGCTGTGCTGGTGATGCGAGATTCGCGCGCGTCATTCGGTGGCCCCGGTTGCTATCTGTCGGTGCGGCAGGCTACCAACAAACACCCGGCCATGGAACACCATAGCCATGGCAGTCAGCGGCCTTGAACTGCAAGTGGCGGTGTGGCCTTTGACGGGGTTTGTCATGACAAACCGCTTTTCATCGCGCGCACGATCGACCACAATTATCTCAAAGGCCGAGCGACGACGCGCGAAGCGTTCGGAACGAACAAGAGAAGAATAAAGGAAGAAAAGGTCGGGAGATCATGACATGCCCACGTCTCTCCAGTCGGTCCTTAAGTCGGTCCTTGCCGGCCTCGCTCTCGCCGCGGCCGTTGCCATGCCCGCGCTAGCCGATGGTCTGAAAAACGAGATCGCACCGACCGGCAAGCTGCGGGTCGCGATCGCAATCAGTCCGGCGGGCGGTGCATTCTGGTCTACCAAGACCGAAGCCGGTTATTCCGGCGTGCCCGTCGATCTCGGCAGGGAAATGGCCGCCCAGCTCGGCGTCCCCGTCGAATATGTCGTGCACCAGAATTCCGGCCAGATCACCGATGCGGCATCGAAAGGCACTCTTGAAAAAGGTGCTTGGGACGTCACCTGGCTCCCCAAGGATCCCGAGCGCGAGACCAGGATGATGTTCGGCCCGATCTACGAGGTCGCGGACGCCACCTACATCGTTAAGGCCGGTTCGAACATCACCAGTTTTGCCACGCTCGACCAGTCCGGCATCAAGGTCGCGGCCGTCAACGCCACGACCACGATGCGCGGCGCGGTCGCGCATCTGAAGAACGCGAAGGTCACGGGCTATCAGACTTACGACGAGATCTTCGGCCTCCTCAGCAGCGGCGAGATCGACGCCTTCGCGCTGTCGCGCGACCAGCTCAACAAGATGGCGCAGAAGATCCCCGGCACGCGCGTGCTCGAAGAGACGTTCAAGAAGACCGTCACGGCCGTCGCTGTCCCGCTCGGCCGCAGCCAGGCTTTGGCGTTCGTGAGCAAGTTCATGAACGAGGCGGTGACGAACGGCACCTTGCGCAAGGCCTATGACAACAACGGCCTGAAGGACACGCCGATCCGCACTGAATAAGACGGCGGCGCAGGATGGCTGCGCCGCGCTCCGGCCCTACGGCTCCGCGGTGCGGATGCCCGCGGGGCTCACTTGCATCTTGAGCGTGGATGTCTTGTTCAGCGCCTTGCCGTCGAACGAGAAGGCGATCAGCTCGTTTTCGACCATGCACTGGGCCACGACATATTTGGAGTCCTTGGACCACACCATGCCCTGGCACCAATGGCCGATCTTGGCTTCCGTCACCGGCGTAAGGTCAGTGCCCGAAATCTTGTAGACCTTGAGCAGGCCGAAATCGTTGAAGAACGGCGAGGCCGGCGGCTTGTTCGAGCCGTTCATGACGGTCACGGCCACATGGCTGCCGTCCGGGGACATCTTCACGGCTTCCGGCGTCTGGCCGACGCTCACCGTCGTGACGACGCGGACCGGTTTCGCCGTCATGTCGATCAGGCTGATCGTGTCGTTGTCGCCGCTGCTGGCGCCGACATTGCCGACGATGGCGGCGGCGCTGCCGGTGAGGTCGATGTCGTAGGGGCGGATGCCCGCGGAGAGATCGCGCTTGGCGTACTCGACCTTGCTCCCGTCCACAGTCAGAAGCGAGATCTTGCTGTCTCCGTCGCGCGTGACCAGCGCGGTCGCGCCGTCATGGGAAAAGACGGCGTGGCTGGGTCCTGATTTGGCGTCGCCGAGCTGGATCTTGCCTGCCGCCGCAAGCGTGCTCCCGCTGATCGTGAAGACCGAGACCGTGCCTTCGCTGCGGTTCGCAACCAGTGCCAGCGTGCCTGCACGGTTGATCGAAACGCCGGCAGCGCCGGCGCCTGCTTGCAAGGTCGCCAGCACTTTGGGGGGTACGGATTTCAGGTCGATGACCGAGAGCTTGTCGTCGGGCACCGTCTTGGCCGGATCCGCAGGATCGAGCTTCATCGCGCCGGTGACGAGGGCGAACGCGCCATCCGGCGCAATGGCCACGCTCGGAGGCGGGCCGACGACGCTGGCCGGGGCGGGCACTTCGCCGAGAAGTTTCAAGGCACCGTCGGTGAAGTCGATGACGCTCACCGTGTCCGGCAGCGGCTGCTTGCGCACCACGGCGCTGCCGTTCTCGAGCACCATCTTGCCGTCATTGGCCGTGACGACGATCTCGGCATGCGCGGCGAAATTGGCCAGACCGGCCAGCGATGTTGAGATCAAGGCCCATACGGCACGGTGCGTGCGCTTGCGAAGAGCGGCTGTCATGTGTCCCCCCGAGATTTGTTCTTGTCCGGAGAAGCTAAATGCACCGGGCGCAGGACGCAATGACCAGGCGGCGACCGTTTGCCTTTGAAGACGCCGACGGACGGCTACAAGGCGGGAGCTAGCTCTCACCCGCGTGCCACGCGGCGACGCCCCTCAACGCGGCTTGATCTCCGCATATTTCGCCATCGCCTTCTCGAACTTTCGCTTGAACAGCCACATCGCGCCAAGGATTTCCCGGAAGCTTGCCGAGGTGCGCGCCCGGTCGGCCTGTCCGAATGCGAAGATGCTGTTGTTGCGCAGGTGCTTCATGATCGTCGGACTGGACACCCTGTAGTTCAGGAGATCGCCGGACTTGAGCGCCGACCGCGTCGGCGTAGGAACGATCTGGATCAGCTCGAACAGCTTCATCTGGTCGATCGGGTCGGGCAGCGTCTTCACGATTCCCGGGATCTCCCGGAAAACATCCGCATGCGCGTTCATCAGGCCGTCGCGCACGTTGGTCCAGTGATTGAAGCGATGATCGGTGGCGCGGGCGCGCGCCTCCTCCTTGTCGTCGCGCGCGCTCAACCCGGGATCGGCGGCCGCGATCTCGGCCTTGATGGTCTCCCATTTCCTGCGGCCGTTGCGGTCCTCGGATGGGCCGGTCTGGAAGCTGCCCATATAGGTGTTCGAGCGCCCGTTGCGGACGTTCTGCTTGCCGTTGGTCTCGGCGAAGAACAGCCCGAGGCTGATCCGGCCCGCGGCTTCGGCGTGGTCAGGCGCAAGCCCCTTGGCGCGCGCGATCGCGACCGCGAGATCGACTACGTCCTTGAACGGCGTCGCCGAGTTCTGCGCCCCGGCCGGCGGCGCTTCCATGATCTCGAACAGCTTTGAGTATTCGTCGACCAGCGGCTCGATGTCAGCATCGAAATAGGCCGGAGGTATCTCGAACTTGTTGGGCCTGCCGATCCGCGACGGCATGGCGTCGGTGAGATCCTTGTAAGCACTGATCATGGCGACGCGTGCCAGATACAGCGCCTGGCCCGGCAGGTTCGGCAGCGGCTGCTTGGCGTCGATCTGGCGGCGCCGCTCGGCCAGAATCGCCTTGAAGTCGCCGAGCGCACGCTCGTAGGTCGCAACCGCCTCCGATTGCCTGGCAGTGAGCGTTTGCGCCCGGCACGGGACCAGCGTCGTAAGGAGCAGCCCAAGCGCCGCGATGATTGCGAGGAGTTGACGTCGTGCAGGCATGGCCGGATCCCCCAACGATTCGTCGGTCGGGGATCGTAGCCTAGTCGTTGGCTTCGGGCGGCAGGAAGTCGACCTCGTGCAGCGCCGAGATGCGCACGACCTCGGCCGGATCGGTCAGGTCATGGAGCTGATTGAACAACGCCTCCAGCTTCTGCATCGGCGAGACCCAGAACAACGCACGGGCCGGCTTGTCGGATTTGTTGAAATAGCCATGCGGGATGCCGCGCGGCAGGCGCACGAGGTCGCCGGCGTGGGCCTTGACCCATTGGCCGTCGAGCTTGAGGTCGAGCGTGCCTTCCTGCACCAGGATGAATTCGTCCTGGGTCGGATGGATGTGTACCGGCACGAACTGGCCGGGATCGCTGTTGGTCTCGAACGCGAAAGTGGACTCGGTGACGGCCTTGGGGAAGTAGACCTGGCCGAGGATGTTCCAGGTCTTGCCGCCATAGCCCGTACCGTTCGCGGTGATGCCTTTTTCGAGTGACGTCATGGGTCGCCTCCAATGGGATTGTAACTGACACGGAGTGTTGCGCAGCAGCCATGCGCTGTCCATGCGCAAGACGCGCCCTAACGCCTGTCGCGTTCAGCGGCCTGCCTGCGCAGAAAGCCTTCGAGATCGGCCTGCACCGAATAGGGCGTCGGGATCGGATCGCCAACCGCGTCGACGGCGGTGTCGAGAGAGCGGCGCAGCATGCGCGCGAGCTCGGCCTTCCGATAGGGCTTTGTCAGAAGCGGCGCGCCCTTGGTGGCGCGTCCCTGCGCATGCGGAGCGTCGTAGGCATAGCCCGACGTGAACAGCACCCGCAGCGAGGGGCGCGCTGCCACCATCTCGTCGGCGAGCTCTCGTCCATTCAAGCTGCCGGCCATCACGATGTCGGTGAAGAGCAGGTCGAAGGGCGTGCCTTCGGCCGCGATGGCGAGTGCCTCGGCCGCATTGGCGGCCGGGATGACCTTGTAGCCGAGGCTTTCGAGCTGGACCGTAACGTACTGGCGGACGTCGCGGTCGTCCTCGACACAAAGGATGGTTTCCGTCCCGCCCACGACCTTGCGCTCGTCATAGCCGGCCGGGCGAAGCGTGCTCGCCTCCGCCTTCGGCAGGTAGATCGTGAAAATCGTGCCGCGTCCTTCTTCGGAAGCGACCTTGATGCCGCCGCCGGACTGCTTGATGAATCCGAACACCATGCTGAGCCCAAGCCCCGTGCCCTTGCCGACGTCCTTGGTCGAGAAGAAGGGATCGAAGATCCGCTCGAGAATGGCCGGCGGAATGCCGGTGCCGGTGTCGGCTATCTCGATCTCGACATAGTCGCCGGCATAGCCGGCCCCGACCGCCACGGCCTCGCGGACGCCGAACACGACGTTGCGGGTCGTCAACGTCAGTCTGCCGCTGTCCAGCATCGCGTCGCGGGCGTTGATCGCGAGGTTGAGAAGTGCCGAGCTCAATTGGCCGCGATCGACGAGGGCGAGCCAGATGTTGCCGTCGAGCCGGGTCACGATCTCGATCTTCTTGTCGAAGGTTGCCCGAAGCAGCTTTGCGAGCTCTTCGAGCAGTTCGTTGACATCGCTCTCGGCCGGCTTGAGCGCCTGCTTGCGGGCAAAGGACAACAGGCTCGACGTCAGCGCGGCGCCGCGGTCGGCGGCGTCGCTGATCAGCTTGGTGATGGTCGCAAGCGGCGGATTGTCCTTCACGGCGTCGGCGAGGATCTCGATCGTGCCCGTGATCACGGTGAGCATGTTGTTGAATTCGTGCGCGATGCCGCCGGTGAGCTGGCCGATCGCCTCCATCTTCTGGGCCTGGATCAGCTGCTCCGCGGCGGCGCGCTTCTGGGTGACGTCCTTGACGAAATTGTTGATGAGGGTGCGCCCCCCGATGCGGAGCGCCGTGCTGGAGGCCTCGATCAGGATCTCGTCGCCGTCCCGGTGCAGCAGGGTCGCTTCGAACCGGATGCCAATCGGCGTATCCGACAATTCCGGCAGCAGCCGCATCATGCGTTGCCTGAAGCCGTCGCGCAGCGGCTCGGCGATGAGGAGGTTGACGACGTCGGTGCCGAGCGCCTCCTTGCGCGTCCATCCAGTCAGGGCCTCGGCCTGAAGACTCCATTCCAGCACGGTGCCGCTCTGGTCGGTCTGAATGAAGGCGTCGAGCGCGGTCTTGATGACGGCTTGCGTCATCTGCGCGCTGGCCTGCGCCTGCTCGGCCAGTAGCGCGGCGGCGCGTTTTTCCTGCGCGGTTTCGATCGCGCGCGTGCACAGACGAGCGAGCAGGACCGCAATGGCGCCGCTTGCGAGCAGGGCGACGATCTGGGCAATGCCGAACCCGGTTCCGGTCGCGGCATAGGAGACGAGGAGAGCCGCCGCGGTCACGATGACCTGCGCGGCCATCGCGAGTGTCAGAAGCCCCCTGAGTTTCATGGTCTCACACCAACGCGTCAGTCGCGGCCCCGTGGCCGCCCTGTCAATGTCCGGCTCCACGTCAGCTACAGATGTGAGCTACAGATTCCGCGCGGCGGCGTCGAGGGGCAATTTGCGGTGGTGCCGGGTTGGCGGCGCTTCAACCTGCCGGCGAATCGGTCTGGCGCAGCGTGGTCACCCAGATCACGCGGGCCGTCTGCTGGGTCGGGTTGTCGAACATGTGCGGCACGATGCTCGGAAAGCGAAAGCTGTCGCCGGCCTCGAGCAGATGGGCCTGGTTGTCGAGCCACAGCCGCAGGCTTCCCGAGAGGATATAGCCCGCCTTCTCGCCGGTGTGCTGCAGGAAGTCGGTGCCGGACGAGGCGCCGGGATTGAGCGTGAGCTCGTAGAGTTCGAGCTGGCCTTTGTCTGCCGGCGTCAAGGCCTCCTTGACGACACCGCTGGCGGTGAGCCGCAGCAGACGCCGGCTGTTCTTGCGCACGATGTAGTGCTGCACATCGGCGGGATCGGTGGTCTCGAAGAAATAGGAGATGGGAACGTCGAGCGCGATGCTGAGCAGGCGCAACGTCCGTATCGACGGCATGGCACGCGCGCGTTCGAGCTGGCTGATCATGCCGTTGGAGAGGCCGGTCTTGTTAGCAACGTCCTGGATCGAAAGGCCCGCACGCTGCCGCAGCAGCCGCACGGTCTCGCCCAGGCGCTGGTCGACGGCATCGTCGGCCTCGGTCGCCGGAGCATCCTTCGGATCGCTGATCTCGCCGCGACCATCCATGTCGCTCTCCCGTGCATCATCTCAGCCCCGGACAACGACGGTCTGGAGCTTCAGTCGAAGTGAAAAGGTCGCGCATCCTAGCAATGCGATTGACAGCTGTATTTAGTCGTGATGAACTTTTGATAGAAAAATTTAGAAGCACTAAAGCCCACTCCTGTCCCTTTGCCGGGGATCTCGGGGCGCGGGAGACGGTGCCGCGTGCGACAACGGAGAGTGGTCATGGCGGACGACACCGGGAAGTTCGGCGTTGGGGCACTGCATCTCGGCAATCCGAATCGCCGTCAGATATTCCAGCTCGGCGCGGGCGCCGCGGCGGGATGGACGCTTTCAGGCAACGCATTCGCGCAGACCGAACGCCCGACCAATCCGCCGGACAAGCCGCGCGGGCAGGTGATCGCGGCGCTGTCGCAGGAGCCGACGGTCTTTCATCCCCTGATGCCGGGCATCGAAGTCGATCAGGGCATCTGGTGGCAGGTGTTCTCGCCGCTCTGGTTCATCGATCCCGACGGCAAGTTCGTTCCCGACCTCGCCCGCGAAGTCCCGACCCTCGAGAATGGCGGCCTGTCGGCCGACGGCCTGACCTGGAAGATCAAGCTCCGCAGCGACGTGAAATGGCACGACGGCACGCCGTTCACGGCCGAGGACGTGAAGTTCTCGCTCGAGCTGATCAACAATCCCGATTTCCGCGCGCGCAGCCGCGTCGGCCATAGCCTCGTGAAGGACATCAAGGTCGTGGCGCCCGACGAGATTCACTGGCGCATGGAAGCTCCCTATTCGCCCTACATGTCGATCCTGGGATCGCTGACCTTTATCGTGCCCAAGCACATCCTGGAGAAGGTGACCGATCCGAACGCCTCGCCGTTCCACAATGCGCCCGTCGGCACCGGACCGTTCCGCTGGGGCGAGCGCGTGCCGGGCGACCACATTCAGTTGAATGCTCACACCGGCTATCACGGCAAGGGGCCGTACGTCGAACGCGTGGTGTTCAAATACATTCCCGATCTCACCGTCCTCTACACCCAGTTCCGCACCGGCCAGGTCGACTACACCGGCCTGCAAGGCATTCTGCCAAACTTCGTGCAGGAGGCGAAGACGCTGAAGGGCCGCAAGATCTTCGTCTCCTCGACGTCGTCGGTGGAGCACATCGCGCCCAATCTGGAGTTCGGCGCGTTGGCGGACCGCACCGTGCGCGAGGCGCTGTATCTCGCGATCAACAAGCAGGCGATCATCGATGCGCTGAACTACGGTTTGCCGACGCAGACCGAAAGCTTTGTGCCGCAACAGGCCTGGTCGTTCCAGCAGGGACTGCCGCAGCACAAATACGATCCGGCCAGGGCAAACACGCTGCTCGATGCGGCCGGTTGGGTCCGCGGCGCCGGTGGGGTGCGCGAGAAGGGCGGCGTCAAGCTTGAATTCGCCAATTCCACGACGTCGGGCAACGCGGTGCGCGAGCAGACCCAGCAGTTGCTGATCCAGGACTGGCGCGCGATCGGTGCCGCGATGCGCGTCAACAACATGCCGGCCGCCGTGATCTGGGGCGACTTCTGGCAGCAATCGAAATTCAACTCGGTGATCGTGGGGGTGAATTTCATGCTCGGCAGCGACCCCGACGTGACGCCCCGCTTCGGCTCCGGCGCCATTCCTGCCAAGGGTGGCCGCGGCTACAACACGTATCAGTATCGCAACCCGGAGGCGGATCGGCTTCTCGCCGAAGGTGCCAAGCAGTTCGATCTGGCGCAGCGCAAGACGACCTATGGCAATCTGCAGAAGCTCATCCGCGACGACCTCGCGATCCTGCCGCTGTTCCAGGGCTTCATCGCCGAAGGCGTGAAGGAAGGACTCCAGGGTTTCCGCCCCAACATCAACATGTCGATCAACTGCTGGAACATCCGCGAATGGTATTGGGCCTGATGGTTCAGGTGCGCGAGATCGCCTGAAATGGCCCGTTACGTCGCCAATCGCCTGGCGCAGGCGATCATGTTGCTGGTGATCGTGTCCGCGATCGGCTTCGCCATCCTGCATCTGGCGCCGGGCGGCCCGCTCTCGCAATTCGCGGCGTCCGCGCAGATGACCCAGGAGGATCTCGATCGCGTCACCAGGCAGCTTGGTCTCGATCGTTCGCTGCCGATCCAGTATCTCGACTGGTTCGGCCGGATGCTGAGGGGCGATTGGGGCCGCTCGTATCGCGACGGCGAGCCGGTGCTGGCGGTGATCTCGTCGCATCTTGGCGCCACTCTGGAACTGATGGCGACTGCGACCATCATCGCGGTCCTGCTCGGCTGCTGGATTGGCGTGCTCGGTGCGCTGCGCCGCTATTCGCTGTTCGATTCGCTGGCAACCGTCGGCGCCATGATCGCATTGTCGATCCCGACCTTCTGGTTCGGCCTCGTTACCATCTACGTCTTCTCGGTGAAGCTCGGCTGGCTGCCGGCGGGCAACCGGCAGACCGTCGGCGACGGCTCGCCGCTCGATCTGCTTCATCATCTCATTGCGCCGGCGCTGGTGCTGGCGCTGGTCGAGACCGCGATGTGGGGCCGCTTCATGCGCTCCTCGATGCTCGAAGTCATCAACCAGGACTACATCCGCACCGCGCGCGCCAAGGGCATGCCGGAATGGCGAATCCTTACGGTTCACGCCTTGCGCAACGCGCTGCTGCCGATGATCACGGTGGGCGGCCTTCAGTTTCCGACGCTGCTCGGTGGTGCGCTGGTCGCCGAGACCGTATTCACCTGGCCCGGCATGGGCCGGCTGTTCCTCGATTCCATCGGCTACCGCGACTATCCGGTGGTGATGGGCATCCTGATGTTCTCGGCGATCATGGTGCTGATCGGATCGCTGCTCGCCGACATCCTCTATGCCGTCGTCGATCCGCGCATCCGGGTGGGCTAGGCGATGACGAGCGCAGCCCTCACGACCGTTCAGCTCGCGCCGGGCCAGGCCGCCTGGCGGCGCTTCCGCCGGCACCGGCTCGCGCTCGCGGGCGCGTTGATCATTCTGCTTCTCATCCTTGGGTCGGCATTCGGCCCGTACCTCCTGCCGTTCGACGACACCTATATCGACATCATGAAGCGGTTCGCACCGCCGCTGTCGGGCGCGCACATCCTCGGCACCGACGAACTCGGCCGCGACGTGCTGGCGCGGCTGATGATGGGCGCGCGTGTCTCGCTGTCGATCGGCTTCGTCGCGATGGTGATCGCGATGGCGGTTGGCATCGTCGTCGGCGCCTTCGCCGGCTTCTATGGCGGCGTGGTCGGCGCGGTGCTGATGCGGCTCGTCGATGCGATGCTGTGCTTTCCGACCATCTTCCTGCTGCTTGCGCTCGCGGCGCTCATCGAGCCCGGCTTCGTCACCACCACCGTGCTGATCGCGGCAACCGCCTGGATGTGGGTGGCCCGCGTCGTCGAGGCCCAAGTGCGCTCGCTGCGGGAACGCGAGTTTGCTGTTGCTGCACTCGCGTTCGGCTCGTCGAACCTGCGGATCATGTTCCGCGAGCTCGTGCCCAACGCGCTCGCGCCGATCGTGGTGGCGGCGACGCTGAACGTCGCCAAGGCAATTCTGCTGGAATCCTATCTCAGCTATCTCGGTTACGGCATCCAGCCGCCGGCCGCGAGCCTCGGCAACATGCTCAACAACGCGCAGATCTATCTCACCAGCGCGCCCTGGCTCGCGATTGCGCCGGGCCTTGCAATCACGCTGGCGGTGACGAGCTTCAACTTCCTCGGCGACGGCTTGCGCGACGCGCTCGACCCGCGGATGAACATCCCATGATCTGCAAACTGGCGACGAGCCGAGCTGTCTCGATCGAACTGAATATCTGGAGTGTCCCATGTCCCCGCCGCTCACCCGTATAAACAGTGACGAGCGCCTGCCGGCGCAGGTGGATGTCGTCGTCATCGGCGGCGGCGTCATCGGCGTTTCCGCGGCCTATCATCTCGCGAAGAAGGGCCTCTCCGTCGCCCTGATCGAGAAGGGCCATGTCGGCGGCGAGCAGTCGAGCCGCAATTGGGGCTGGTGCCGCCAGCAGGGTCGCGCGCGTGAGGAGATCCCGCTGGCCCGCGAGGCGCTGCGCCTGTGGGAGGACATGCAGAACGATGCCGGCGTCGATGCCGGCTTCCGCCGCACCGGCGTGCTGTTCCTGACCAAGAGCAAGGATGAGCTCGCGAGTTGGGAGCGATGGGCCGCAACGGCCCGCGAGATGCAGGTGCACTCGACCGTCCTGACGCCGGCCGAGGTCGCCGAGCGTCTGCCCGGCAATTCCGAGACATGGGTCGGCGGCCTGCACACGCCCAGCGACGGGCGCGCCGAGCCGTCGATGGCTGTGCCCGCGCTTGCGACCGCCGCGCGAAAACACGGCGTCACCATTCACCAGGGCTGCGCCGCGCGTGGGTTGGAGACGCAAGGCGGACGGGTGAGCGCCGTCGTCACCGAGAATGGTACCATTCGCACGCAATCGGTGCTGCTGTCGGGCGGCGCCTGGTCGTCGCTGTTCTGCCGACGCCACGGCATCGAGCTGCCGATCGGCCTTGTCAACGCCACCGCGTGCCGGACCACGCCGGGGCCGGAGATCACCTCCGGCGCGCTCGGCACCGACTTCTATTGCATCCGCCGCCGCCTCGATGGCGGATTTACGCTGGCGCTACGCAACCGCGGCACGGTCGAACTGTCGCCCGATCTGTTCCGCTACGCGCGGACCTTCTGGCCGACCTATCTGCATCGCAAGAACGGGTTGAAATTGTCGTTCGGCAAATCCTTCTTCGACCAGCTCATGCGCGGCACGAGCTGGAGCTTGGACAAGCCGTCGCCGTTCGAGACCGAGCGCGTGCGCGATCCCGCGCCTGACATGTCGCTGGTCAATGCCGCGCTGGCTTCGCTGATCAAGTCGAACCCTGAATTGAAGGACATCGAGATCGCGGAAGCCTGGGGCGGTACGATCGACTGCACGCCGGATACCATTCCGGTCATCTCGCCGGTCGACGCCATGCCCGGCTTCTTCCTGGCCACCGGCTTCTCCGGCCACGGCTTTGGCATCGGTCCTGCGGCCGGTAAGCTCGCCGCCGACATCGTGACGGGCGCGACGCCGCTGGTCGATCCCGCGGCCTACAGCCACAAGCGCCTGATCGACGGCCGCCGGCTCGCGCCCGTCAGCCCGTTCTGAGGGTTTGGCGGCATGACGCTTCTCTACAAGGCCAACATGGTTCGCGGCGCGGAGTGGGCGGGCTTCTTCGCCGATCGCGCGCCCGATGTGCCGTTCCGGCTCTGGCCCGACATCGGCGATCCCGCCGACGTCCGCTATCTCGTGGCGTGGGTGCCGCCGGACGACATCGCGACGACGTTCCCCAATCTCGAGCTCGTCTTCTCGGTCGGTGCGGGTGTCGATCAGTTCGACGCGTCAAAAGTTCCGCCGCACATTCCGCTGGTGCGCATGCTGGAGCCGGGCATCGCTGAAACTATGGTGGAATACGTCACCATGGCGGTGCTCGCCCTGCATCGTGATCTCCTGCACTTCATCGGCCAGCAGAAGGCGCAGGTCTGGCGCGAGATCCGGATCACGCCGGCCAAACGTCGTCGCGTCGGCGTGATGGGTCTTGGCCTGCTCGGCCAGGCCGTGCTCGAACGCCTCACGGCGTTCGGCTTTCCGCTTCTCGGCTGGAACCGTTCGCTCCGCGAGATCGACGGCGTCACCTGTTACGCGGGCATGGAGACGTTGCCGGATTTTCTTGCGCAGACCGACATTCTCGTCTGCCTGCTGCCTCTGACCGATCAGACCCGGGGCATCCTGAATGCGGATCTGTTCGCGCGCCTGCCGCGCGGCGCGTCGCTCGTCAACGTCGGGCGTGGCCCGCATCTGGTCGAAGCCGACTTTCTCGCGGCGCTCGACAGCGGCGCGTTGTCGGGTGCCGTCCTCGACGTCGCCGAGCCGGAGCCGCTGCCTGCGGGGCATCCTTTCTGGAGCCACCCGCGCATCCTGGTCACACCGCACAATGCCAGCATGACCACGCCGGATACGGCGGTCGATTTCGTGCTGGACGTGATCGCGCGCCACCGCCGCGGCGAGGAGCTGCCTGGGCGTGTCGATCGTAGTCGTGGCTATTAGGACACCGGCATGAGCATGGGCGCAAGCGGAGCTGATCAAGTCGCTGCCAACGCGCCGTCGCCGGTGCTGTCGGTTTCCGGCCTGACGACGTCCTTCCTACGTGAGCGGGAATGGAGTCCCGTCGTCCGCGACGTGTCGTTCGATATTGCCTCGGGGGAAACCGTGGCGATCGTCGGCGAGTCCGGTTCGGGCAAGAGCGTCACCGCGCTCTCGATCATGCGGCTCATTCCGAAGGAGAACGGCCGAGTCGAAGGCAGCGTCCGGCTTGCCGGTCGCGAGCTGCTGACGCTGCCCGAAGCGAGCATGAAGGATGTTCGTGGCAACGACATCGCCATGATCTTCCAGGAGCCGATGACGAGCCTCAATCCGGTGCTGACCATCGGCTTCCAGATCGCGGAAGCACTGATCCAGCACCGCGGCCTGTCGCGCGCGGCGGCGGAGGTCGAGACCATCCGCCTGCTCGACCGCGTGCGGATACCTGCGGCGAAATCGCGCTTCCACGAGCATCCGCATCGTTTCTCCGGCGGCATGCGCCAGCGCGTGATGATCGCGATGGCGCTGGCCTGCAAGCCGAGGCTGCTGATCGCGGACGAGCCGACCACCGCGCTCGACGTCACCATTCAGGCCCAGATCCTGGAGCTCCTGAAGGAGCTTCAGCAGGAAGAGGGGATGTCGATCCTCTTCATCACCCACGACATGGGCGTGGTGGCCGAGATCGCGGACCGCACCGTGGTGATGTATGGCGGCCAGGCGGTGGAGACCGACCATACCTCGCGCATCTTCGCCGCCCCTTCGCATGCCTATACAAGGGCACTGCTCGCGGCCGTGCCACGCCTCGGCTCGATGGATGGGCGGATGCGGCCGATGCGTTTTCCGGTCGTGGACAAGCTAACGGGGACCTCGGACGAGCCGGCAGAGACGCCCGATACGGTTTCGATTGCCGAGCGACCGCTGCTCGAAGTCTCCAACCTCACGACGCGCTTTCCAATTCGCTCGGGCCTGTTCGGCAAGGTCTCGGGCCGCGTCCATGCGGTCGAGAACGTCTCCTTCTCCTTGCGCGCCGGGGAGACGCTGGCGCTGGTCGGCGAATCCGGCTGCGGCAAATCGACGACGGGCCGCTCCATTCTCAAGCTGACGGAGCCGGACAGCGGCACCGTTCTGATCGACGGGCAGGATGTGCTGGCCATGAATGCCCGCACCTTGCGTGACTTTCGCAAGCAGATGCAGATCGTGTTTCAGGATCCGTTCGCGAGCCTCAACCCCCGCATGTCGGTGGGAACGGCGATTGCGGCCCCATTGCTCGCCAACGGCCTCGCAACGGCGTCGCAGGCGCGGGAGAAGGTCGCCGACCTGCTCGTTCGCGTTGGTCTCACCGCTGACATGGCCGCGCGCTTTCCGCACGAATTCTCCGGTGGCCAGCGCCAGCGCATCTGCATTGCCCGCGCGCTCGCGCTCGGACCGAAGCTGATCGTCGCGGACGAAGCGGTCTCGGCGCTCGACGTCTCGGTCAAGGCGCAGGTCGTCAATCTGATGCTGGACCTTCAGGCCAGCATGGGACTTGCCTACCTCTTCATTTCCCATGATATCGCGGTGGTCGAGCGGATGAGCCATCGCGTCGCGGTGATGTATCTCGGCGAGATCGTCGAGACCGGTCCGCGCGCGGCCCTGTTCGGCAATCCGCAGCATCCCTATACGAAGAAGCTGATGGCGGCCGTGCCGGTGCCCGATCCAGCGCGCCGCGGCACCAGGCGCGAGGTAGCGAACGACGAGATCAGAAGCCCGGTGCGCGCGCCCGACTACCAGCCGCCTGTTCGGCAATATCGCGAGGTGTCGCCGGGCCATGTCGTCCAGGCCTGGGGCGAGGAATGGTCCAACTGACGTGCGCAGACTGTGAGCGCAAGGCTCTGTCTATCCATCATTTCCAAAATGCACGATGGAATCGCGCAGCAATCTGTCGGGCAGGTCAACGGTGTTGTCCTTCGCGACGCCGGGCCGGTGACATCACGCTGAAATCACAATGAAATCATCGCGGCGCAATCTGGTGCGAGGGCCGCCCGCGCCAGCTTCGTGCTATGCGCTGCAGCTGGACCGTCGGCCGGCGATCTCCGATAATGCGCGGATCTCGGGAAGGCTGGCGAAGACGTGCCTTTACGGATGGATTTACTAAAATGACCCAAGCAGGCGTCTACGGGCAGAGGCTCGGGCAGGGCCTTCGCTCGAAGCAAGCACCGGTTCTGATCACGCGTTCGCTGCACAGCGCCGAGCTCGCGGTCACCGAAGTCCGCAACGACGATCCGACACCGGATATTTCCGGCTCGCTGGCTGCGGAAGATGCCTATCTCCTCAGCCTGAAACTCCGCGACTATCCGGATTGCGAATGCTGGGAGGAGGGCCGCTGTGTCACCAAGGCGGATGTTCGCGCAGGTGCGACCTATCTGTACGACCTCAAGCGCGACCCGCGCTATGTGATCGACAAGCCGTTTCACTCGCTCTTCTTCTATTTGCCGCGCTCGGCGCTCAACGGCGTTGCCAGGCAGCCGGGCGGGCCACGCGTTGGCGAGCTCAGCTACGAGCCCGGTGTCGGTCATGACGACGAGGTCGTTCGACATGTCGGTGCCTCGTTGCGGCAAGGACTGTGTCGGCCCGACGAGACCAACCAGCTTTTCGTCGATCACATGATGCTCGCGCTCACCGCCCATGTCGCCCAGACCTATGGCGGGCTGAAGCCAGCCGCAGAACCGAGCCGCGGCGGTCTCGCGCCATGGCAGGTGAAGCGTGCATGTGACCGGCTCGATTCCGATCTCTCGGGCAAGATCGCGCTGCAGCTGATCGCGACCGAGCTTGGTTTGTCAGTCAGCCACTTTTCACGCGCATTCCGGATCTCCACGGGCCTGCCGCCGCATCAATGGCTACTCCAGCAGCGCGTCAAGGCGGCCAAGCAACTGATGTCGGTCCGCGACCTGCCGTTATCCGAGATCGCCATCTCGGCCGGATTTGCCAATCAGAGCCATTTCACCCGGGTGTTCTCGTCCATGGTCGGCGTCAGTCCGGGCGCGTGGCGCCGCGAAACGGATGGCGGACGGGACAAGACTTAGATTTACCGGCGCTTCGCCAGCGAGATCGTGTAGGCCAAGCGGCGCGCCGCAAAGATCTCGTCCGGCGGATGGCCGATGCCGTCGGCAAGATTGGCCGGATTGAAGATGGAGCCGTCGCAGGCCTGATTGGCCTCGAGGCTGGTGATGACGATGGTCCCGAGCCGCACCTGTTCACGGTTGTCCTCGTCCGGCCATCGCAGGGTCACGTCCATGGTGGGATCGTCGGGGCGGTCGAGCAAGGCCATCACGTTGAAGCGGACGTCGCCGGCTGCGATCCTCCGCGCGAGATCGTCATGGAGGAAATCGGCCGACTTTGTCCTGGCTTCGTCTTCGCTCAAGGTGACGTCGCCGCCGACAGGCGCGACCTTGAACTTGATAAAGCGGGTCTCGCCCTTCGCGTTCGTCGAGGGAAAGGCGTGTACGGCCCAATAGGTCGTGCCGGAAAAACTGCCGGGCAGCCGGCGCGCCGCGATGTACTTCGCCTGGTTCAGCGTTTCAGGATTGGCCGCGGAAAAAGCCCGGACCTTCTCGATGTCAGGCTCGCCGTCCGCGCCCGGAATTCGCGCCTCGAGGAAGGCGAGCATCTGGTCGAGCGTCCGTGCAAAATGCACCGGAGCGGTTTCGGTCAGGATGTCGGAGCGATGGGCGTCGTCGCCAAGCCTGAAGCTGAAGCCGCGCAGCACGAGGTTGTTGGTGTCGGTCACCCCGGGATTGCCGCCGCCAACGGAGAAGCGCGCCAGCACGCGCGAGGGCTTGGTAAAGCTCAGCGATCGCGTGATCTCTGCGGCGCGGTCGGACGGGGCATAGGTGCCGCGCACGCATCGGCCCTTGGCGAAGCTCGCACGCACCTTCGGCGGATTGCCTGCGACCGTTTTGAGCGCGTCGACGATCGCAGCCGGAGTGGCGGCAGGGGGTGGCAATTCGGACATGGCTTGGCCTCCGGCGGGAGCGGCATGTCCGTGTTTTAGGTTTGGTGCAGGGTCGGCGTCTTTCCCAAAGCCGCGCTGCCTTGTCCGATCCTGCTGAAGAAATTTGGCGGAGCTTCAGGAGTTCACGTGCACGAAATCCCGCAGCAGCGGGTAGATCTCGTTGTTCCAGCGCTTGCCCGAGAACACGCCGTAATGGCCGACGCCGGCCTGCATGTGGTGCACACGGCGGTAGGCGCGCACGCCGGTGCAGAGGTCTTGCGCGGCCAGCGTCTGGCCGATCGAGCAGATGTCGTCCTTCTCGCCCTCGACCGTCATCAGCCCCATGCGGCTGACGGCCTTGGTGTCCACCGGACGTCCCCGATGCATCAGCTTGCCCTGGGGCAGAAGATGCTCCTGGAAAACGTCGCGCACGGTCTCGATGTAGAATTCCGCGGGCAGGTCCATCACGGCGAAATATTCGTCGTAGAAGGTCTTGATGCTGGCCGCCTTCTCCTTCTCGCCCTTGGCGATGTGATCGGCGAGATCGATGTGCTGCTTGATGTGGCGCTCGAGATTCATCGAGACGAAGGCGGTGAGCTGCACGAAGCCGGGATAGACTTTCCGCAAGGCACCGCGGCACTGCATCGGCACGTAGTTGATCAGGTTCTGCTCGAACCAGTCGATCGGCCTGCTCTTGGCGAATTCGTTGACCCTGGTCGGCAGGATGCGCGTGTCGATCGGCCCGGCCATCAGCGTCAGCGTCGCCGGCCGCGAAGGATGGTTGCCCTCGCACATGATCGCGGCGGCCGCGAGCGCCGAGACCGAGGGCTGGCAGATCGCGACCATATGCGGGCGCGGGCCCAATTGGCCGAGGAAGTCGATGAGATGCTCGGTGTAGTCGTCGAGCCCGAAACGGCCCTCGCTGCGGGGAATGTCGCGCGGATTGTGCCAGTCGGTGATGTAGACATCGTGATCCTGCAGCAGCGTCTTCACGGTGCCGCGCAGCAGCGTCGCGAAATGGCCGGACATCGGGGCCACCAGCAGCATGCGCGGCTGCTCGCCCACGCCCTCCTTCTTGAAACGCAGCAGCGAGCCGAACGGGGTCGCGTAAGCGATCTCCTCGGTCACGGCGACCTCGCGATTGCCGACCATGACGCTGTCGATACCGTAGGCGGGGCGATGGTAGGTGAGGGTGGAGCGGGAGATCAGCTCCAGCGCGGCCGACAGACGGCCGACGACCTGATCCGACAAGCCCTGCGGCACCAGATTGAGGAATTTGAGCGCGGAGGAGGCCCCCGACCGCCACGGCGCCGTCAGGTCCATATGGTTCTGAAAGGCCTGATAATACATCGACATCATACTGAAACGCCCACCTGTCCCCGTGCTGTTATGCAATATCGAAGCCAAACCCGGGATGGGCCGCTCTCAAGATTGGCACGTCGCTTGCTGCTCTTTTCGCGGGAAGCACAGGCGGTGCGCACTCCCGCAGAGTCCGGGCAGGGTGCGAGTCACAGGCGTGAGGGAAGGCCACATGGCGAAGGCGACACTGACCATCAGCAGCAAGAACTATTCGTCCTGGTCGCTGCGTGGCTGGCTGCTGACGAAATTTTCCGGGCTCGATTTCGAGGAGATCGTCACCGCACCGGACGACGCGTCGGCGCGCGCCGAAATCCTGCTGTTGTCGTCTTCGATCCTGGTACCGTGCCTGCGGCACGACGGCGCGATCGTCTGGGATACGCTGGCGATCGCCGAATATCTCAACGAGGCGATGCCGGATGCCGGGCTGTTGCCCGCGGATCGCGTTCAGCGCGCGCATTGCCGCTCGATCTGTGGCGAAATCCATTCAGGCTTCACCACCTTGCGCGCCTCGCTGCCGGTCAACCTGAAGGGGCACTTCCCCGGCTTCAAGATCTGGTCGCGCGCGCAGGCCGACATCGATCGCGTCTGGGCGATCTGGCGCGACTGCCTGGACAAATCGGGCGGGCCCTTCCTGTTCGGCGAGACCCGCACCATGGCTGATGCGATGTACGCCCCGGTGGTGACGCGCTTCGTGACCTACAACGTCAAGCTCGAGCCGCAACTGCAGGCCTATGCCGATACCATCATGGCCATGCCGGAGATGAAGGAATGGATCGCGGCGGCACGGGATGAGCCGGCCGAGATCGAGGAGCTCGAGGTCGAATATTAGGCAGGCCGGGTGCTATCTGCCTGTTTTGGGAGCGAGCATCCAACCGTCACCCCCGCAGTCATGTCATTGAAGGTGTTAACGTTTGACGCCCGTGGTGGGCCGGGCCCGCTCAGGCGCTGCGCAGATATTGTGTGCGCGCGCTGGCTGGCTCCGACATGTAGCCGTGAACAGGCGCGTACGGGGGCTTACGGCTGATTCGGACGTGATTCGTTCGGGCCGCGTTCCGAAGGTTAAGCCGGGACGCGGCCCCGTTGCATTTTGAGACAGAAATCAGGGCTCAGGCCACGCCCGAATGCTTCATGCGCGGGACGCGCCAGCCGATGACGGTTGCTTCGACTGCGACGCCGGCCGCGTGGTTCTGCCAGCGTCCCTCGACATAGCGGCAGGCGAACGGCAGCTGATAAGTCCCGCTGTGGTCCTCGCACAGCACTTCGACTGCAAGGCCAGGCGGCGGTTCTCCGGCGCCGTCGAATTCCGCCAGTCGTCTGTCGCGCGTTGCCATCAAAAACTCCCCTAAACAAAGCCGCGGAAGGAGCGCCCATTTCCTCCGCGTGCAGATCATCGCTCCCCGTCCGAGGGAACAGCGCAAGCTCAACGCGAGAATGCGGTGCGAGTGTGGTAGCCTCGACAGGCTGCGTGCAAAAAGCGCACATTGCCGTGATTGATTTGACGAGGAACCTGCATGCTGCTTCGAAGCGCCGGCGTCTGTTTCGCGATGTCATTGCTCGCCACGCTGGCGATTGCGCCGGGCCGCGCGCAGGACGTGCCCGGCATCGAGATCTGCACCGTCGAGAAGACCATGGAGCGCCGCACCAGCTGCCTCCAGAGCAACATCGACTTCCTGCAGAAGACGATCACCAGGCTGAACCTCGATCACCAGCAAAAGCTGGACGCCGCGGCTCGTCAGATCGATGCGTTGAAGACGACCGTGGCCGGCTTGCAGAAAATGCTCGGCGATCTCCAGGCCGCGCAGGCGAAGACCGCGGAGGATGTGAAGAAGAAACAGGATGCGCCGCCGCCGAAGGATGCGGCGAAATAGGCGCCGCGCTCAGGCGACGCGATATCGCTCCATCACGCTGCGGTCGGGCTCATAACCGAGCCCAGGCCCGGTCGGCACCGCGACATGGCCGGTGGCATCGACATCGGCGCGGCCGCCCCACAGGCAGGCCTCGCGCTTCAGGTAAAACATCTCGACGAAGCCGTCGTCGCGCCCCGCCAGCAGATGCAAGGTCGCCAGCAGGCCGGGGCCGAAATACGGGGAGTGCGGAACGATCTTGACGCCGACCCGATCTGCGAGCGCCCCAACCTTCAGGAATTCCGTGATGCCGCCGACCTTGGTCACCGACGGCTGGGCGTGGCTGACCGCGCCCGCATCCATCATCTGGCGGAATTGATATTCCGTGCAGGCGTTCTCGCCGGCGGCGACGCCGAGCCCGCCCTTGCTGCGGACCTCGGCGAGCGCCGCAAAATCCTCCGGCGGCCAGACCGGCTCCTCCAGGAACATCGGCTGCGCGTCCCGGCATGTCCTGGCGAACGCGATCGCCTCTTCGCCTGACAGCGGGCAGTTCATGTCGACCATCAGCGGAATGCCGGGTCCGATCGCCGCGCGCGCGGCAAACACCGCCGGCGCCGTGGTCTCGTGCAGCTTGATGGCGCCGTAGCCGAGCGCCAGCGCCTTCTTGCATTCGGCGGCGATGTTGTCGGGCGAGCCAATCCGCAACAGGCTCGCATAGGCCGGAATGGCCGGGCGCCTGGTGTCGCCGAGTAGGCGATGCACCGGCACGCTCTTGATCTTGGCGGCGAGGTCCCACAGCGCGATGTCGAGCCCGGAGATCGCGAACATGGTGATGCCGTATCGCCCGAACAGATGCAGGTTACGCTGGATCTGCTCCATCACCGCCGGAATGCCGGCGGCATCGGGAACCTCCAGCCCCCGCGCCTGCGGTGCGATCATTTCCTCGACGGCACTGCGCGTGGTGTGGGGGCAGACATAGGCGAAGGCATCGCCCCAGCCGGTCAACCCGGCGTCGGTGGTGACCTCGACCATCACCATGTCGAGGGCGGTGATGGCGGAGGCGCCCTGACGGAAGCTCGCGACACCGGCGTCATAGGGGATGCGGATATGGTGCGCCCGCACATCGGTGATCTTCATGACGCGGTTCCTCTTGCTTTCTCGTGAGCGGTTTCAAGGACGTCCCGAGTGTAGCCATGAACGCCCGGACGTTGCCAGTGGCTGGTCCGGCGTTATCCTCTTGCGGGACCGCAACGCCGATCAAGCGAAGCCTGCGGACTTCCGTGCATCATGATCGCGCTTCGAATGAGAAACGCCATGAACCCAGCCCAGCGCGCGCTCTGGTACGTCGAGAGCCATCTGGCCGAGCCGATGACGCTCGACGAGATCGCTGCGATATCGGGCGTGTCGCGGTTCCACATCGTGCGCGCGTTTGCCGCAGCCACCGGCGTGCCGGTGATGCGGTACGTGCGCGCGCGGCGGCTGAGCGAAGCGGCGCGCAGTCTTGCGAACGGCGCGCCGGACATCCTGTCGCTGGCGCTGGAGGCGGATTACGGCTCGCACGAAGCATTCACCCGCGCGTTCCGCGACCAGTTCGGCACCACGCCCGAAGCGGTGCGGGCCGCGCAATGCACCGGCCATCTCAAGCTTCAGGAGCCGATCCTCATGGATTCAACCGTCGCAGACAAACTCGCCGCCCCGCGCTTCGAAACCACAAAGGCCTTCCTCGTCGCAGGCATCAACGAGCGAATCTCCTGCGACAACGGCGCGGCCATTCCTGGACTGTGGCAGCGCTTCCACCAGGAGGTCGCCGACATTCCCGCGCGCGTTGGACCGGTCGCCTATGGCGTCTGCTGCAACGGCGACGATGCCGGCAATTTCGACTACATCGCCGGCGTCGAGGTCGCCGATTTCTCCGAGCTGCCGCGCCGCTTCGGCCGTATCCGTATCCCCGAGCAGCGCTATGCGGTGTTCACCCACGCCGACCACGTCGCCTCGATCAGACGCACCGTCAACGCGATCTGGAATCAGTGGTTGCCGGCCTCCGGCCTGAAGGCGGCCGATGCGCCGAACTTCGAACGCTATGACGAGAAATTTGATCCCGCCACCGGCAATGGCGGCCTGGAGATTTGGATACCCGTGCGAGATTAGCGCGCAACGCTGGCATACCATCCCGCTTGCTTGGCAAGCCCCGGTGACTTTGCCATAACCGCAGGCAATCTTGCGTGTGGGGCCCGTGCCGGACATCCCGTGCAAGTCATAACAAGCAGCCGGGAGGGTCCCCCATGTCCAACGTCCGCGTTCTCGCCACCGACCTCGAATTTCCCGAAGGGCCGGTCGTGATGCCGGACGGCTCGGTGGTGCTGGTGGAAATCCGCGGCCAGCGCCTGACTCGAATCTTTCCCGACGGGCGCAAGGAGATCGTCGCGAAGATTCCCGGCGGCCCGAACGGCGCAGCCCTCGGCCCCGACGGCAAGATCTACATCTGCAACAATGGCGGCTTCTCCTGGATCCCGACCCGCAACATGATCATGCCGGGTCCGCAGCCCGACGATTATCTCGGCGGCTCGATCCAGCGCGTCGATCTCCAATCGGGCAAGATCGAGACCGTCGTGACGAAATGCGGCGAGCACGATCTGCGCGGGCCGAACGATCTGGTGTTCGACAAGCAGGGCGGCCTCTGGTTCTCCGATCTCGGCAAGCGCCGCGCGCGCGAGATGGACGTCGGCGGCATGTATTATCTCAAGCCCGGCATGAAAGAGATCGTCGAGGTCGTGCACGGCATACTGCCGGCGAACGGCATCGGCCTGTCGCCGGACGAGGCCACCGTCTACATCGCGGAGACGCCCACTGGCCGGCTCTGGGCCTACGAGCTCTCCGCGCCCGGCACGCTGAAGCCGCGCGACGTGATCTATCGCGGCGAGCGCGGCAAACCGATCTGCGGCCTCGGCGGCTACCAGATGTTCGACTCGCTGGCGGTCGAAGCGAACGGCAATGTCTGTGTCGCCACCCTCGTCTCCGGTTGCATCTCGGTGATCGCGCCCGATGGCACCCTGGTCGAGCAGGTCCCGACCGGCGACCGCGTCACCACCAACATCGCCTTCGGCGGTCCCGAGCTGAAGACCGCCTACATCACGCTCTCAGGCAAGGGCGAACTGATCGCGATGGACTGGCCGCGTGGCGGTTTGCCGCTCAATTTCCTAAACAAGTAAACGGTGCTAGTGACCGTCATTGCGAGCGAAGCGAAGCAATCCAGGAATGCGTCCGCGGTGACAGTCTGGATTGCTTCGTCGCTTCGCTCCTCGCAATGACTAAAGAGAGAGTTTCAAATGCCCTGGCCTGATCCCATTACCCTGCGCGGACAGCATGCCGGTCTGGAGCCGTTGTCGCATCAGCACCGCGAGGGGCTGATCGAGGCCGTGAAGGACGGCGAGCTCTCCACCATCTGGTACACCGCGATTCCGACGCCGGACAACATGAGCAAGGAAATCGAGCGCCGGCTCGGTCTTCAGGCCGCGGGCTCGATGCTCCCCTTCACCGTGTTCGATGGCAGCGGCAAGATCGTGGGCATGACGACCTACATGAACATCGATGCCGCCAACCGCCGCGTCGAGATCGGCTCGACCTGGTATGGCAAGAGCGCGCAGCGCGGCCCGCTCAACACGCAGTGCAAGCTGCTGCTGCTCACCCACGCCTTCGAAACCCTGGACTGCATCGCGGTGGAATTCCGCACCCACTTCTTCAATCACCAGAGCCGCCGCGCCATCGAGCGCCTGGGCGCCAAGCAGGACGGCATCCTGCGCAGCCATCAGGTCGCGCCCAACGGCACGCTCCGCGACACTGTGGTCTACAGCATCACCGCGGCCGAATGGCCGACCGTGCGAATGCATTTGAATTATCAACTCAATGACAAGCCGCGCTAGAGGCGGCCGAGGCACCATGGACAGATTTGATTATGTGATCGTCGGCGCGGGCTCCGCCGGTTGCGTGCTCACCAGCCGGCTGAGCGAAGACCCTGCTACCAGCGTCTGCGTACTCGAGGCGGGCCCGAGCGACTGGCATCCCTACATCCATCTGCCGGCCGGCTTCATCAAGACCTTCCACATGAAGAGCATCAACTGGGCCTACCAGCAGGAGGTCGGGCCCTGGACCGGCGGGCGCAGCATCTACGCGCCGCGCGGCAAGACGCTCGGCGGCTCGTCCTCGATCAATGGCCATATCTACAATCGCGGCCAGCGCATGGATTTCGACACCTGGGCGCAGATGGGCAATCGCGGCTGGGGCTATGCCGACGTGCTGCCTTACTTCCGGCGGCTGGAGAAACGGGTCGGCGAGGGCGAGGATGTTTATCGCGGCCGCGACGGCAATCTCACCGTCACCACCATGAACTGGCGCGATCCGCTTTGCGAAGCCTTCATGGAAGGCGCGGTCTCGCTCGGCATCCCCCGCAACCCCGACTACAACGGCAAGACCCAGGAAGGCGTCTCCTACTGCCAGCGCACCATCGATAGGGGCTTGCGCGTCTCCGGCGCCACCGCATTTCTCAAGCCCGCGATGAAGCGTCCGAACGTGCATGTCCACACCCACGCGCACGCCACCGAGATCATCTTCGAGGGCAAGCGCGCCGTCGGCGTGCGCTACATGAAGGGCGGCTCTGGCGGAACGCCGGTGGAAGTGCGCGCCAACAAGGAAGTGATCCTCTCCGGCGGCACTTATAATTCGCCGCAACTCTTGCAGCTCTCCGGCATCGGCTCGCCAGATTTGTTGAGCGCCCACGGCATCGCCGTGCGTCACGCGCTTCCGGTCGGCGAAGGCCTGCAGGACCATTACGCGCCGCGAACGGTCGCGCGCGTCAAAGACATCAGGACCATCAACGAGCTTCGCCGCGGCTGGCGTCTCTGGGTCGAGGCGATGAAATGGGCCACCGCGCGCAAAGGCCTGCTGTCGCTGTCGCCGACCATGGTCTATTGCTTCTGGCATTCCGGCGAGAGCGCCGACAGCTCCGACTTGCAGCTCACCTTCACGCCGGCGAGCTACAAGGAAGGCGTGCAGGGCCAGCTCGAGGACGAGCCCGGCATGACCGTCGCCTCCTGGCAGCAGCGCCCCGAGAGCCGCGGCTATGTCCGCATCCGCTCGGCAGATCCGTTCGCGCCGCCGATCATCCAGACCAACTATCTCGACGCCGAGCTCGACCGCCGCGTCATCGTCGGCGGCATGAAGCTGGCGCGCCGGCTTTTGAAGAGTGCGCCGCTGTCGCCTTACTACGCCTACGAGGATTTCCCGGGCCCTGACATCAACACCGACGACGAGTTTTTGGCCGCCGCCACCGAGCGCGGCACCACCACCTTCCACCCCGGCTGCACCTGCCGCATGGGCCCGGCGGATTCCACCTGGGCGGTGGTCGACGACCAGCTCCGCGTCCACGGGCTGCAAGGTCTCCGCGTCATCGACGCCTCCGTGATGCCGCGCATGATCTCGGCCAACCTCAATGCCTCTACCATGATGATCGCCGACCGCGCCTCGGACCTGATCCGCGGCAAGCAGCCGATGGAAGCCGCGCGCGTGCCGGATGCGGCGGTGGCGTAGCAAGGTCTCGTGCCCCGGACGCAGCGCACCGCTTCCCCAGCGATGCGAAGCATCGTCCGGTGCCGCTGTGCGCTGCAGAGCCGGAGGCCCATCTCACGCGACCTTGGTCCGCCCCTCGCGATTTGAAACGCGAGTTCGAGAGGGCGATGCTCGCCCTTGCTCCGTCATTGCGAGCGCAGCGAAGCAATCCAGGATCTTTCCGCGGAGGCAGCCTGGATTGCTTCGCTGCGCTCGCAATGACGAGGTGGAGAGAGTGCGCCACGCTCTCGGTGTCATCGCCCGGCTTGACCGGGCGATCCAGTATTCCAGAGGCGGTTATGATTGAGTCGAGAAGCCGAGGCGTACTGGATTCCCCGCCTTCGCGGGGAATGACACCGGAAGGTGGGGCGGCAGCGGGGTGCGCTCGAACCTATACTTCCCTCCGACTCAGGAACGCCAATCGCTCGAACAGATGCACATCCTGCTCGTTCTTGAGCAGCGCGCCGTGCAGCGGCGGTATCAATTTTCGCGGGTCGCGTTCGCGGAGCTGTTCGACGCTCATGTCTTCGTTGAGCAGCAGCTTGAGCCAGTCGAGCAGCTCGGAGGTGGAAGGCTTCTTCTTCAGGCCTGGCACTTCGCGGACCTCGAAGAAGATGCGCAGGGCTTCCTCGACCAGCCGCTTCTTGATGCCGGGGAAGTGGACGTCGACGATCCGGGTCATGGTGTCGGCATCGGGGAACTTGATGTAGTGGAAGAAGCAGCGGCGCAAGAACGCGTCCGGCAGCTCCTTCTCGTTGTTGGAGGTGATCATCATGATCGGGCGCTGCTTGGCCTTGATCGTCTCACCGGTCTCGTAGACATGGAATTCCATGCGGTCGAGCTCCAGCAAAAGATCGTTCGGGAATTCGATGTCGGCCTTGTCGATCTCGTCGATCAGGAGGACCGGGCGCTGCTCGGCGGTGAAGGCATCCCACAGTTTGCCGCGCTTGATGTAGTTCTTGATGTCGGACACGCGGGCATCGCCGAGCTGGCTGTCGCGCAGGCGCGACACCGCGTCGTATTCGTAAAGGCCCTGCTGCGCCTTGGTAGTGGACTTGATGTGCCAGGTCAGGAGCGGGGCGTTCAGCGCCTTCGCCACCTCCTCCGCCAGCACCGTCTTGCCGGTGCCGGGCTCGCCCTTGATGAGCAGCGGGCGCTCCAGCACGATCGAGGCATTGACCGCGACCTTGAGATCGTCGGTCGCGACATAGTCCTTGGTGCCGGTAAATTTCATCGTGCGTCCTTGTTGGTCGTCGTCCCAGGAATTGCCAGTTTCATGGCTCTGGTCCAACAAACGGAACGGCCGCGCGTGGCGGCCGTTCCTGGTTCGGTCAGGCTTTCAGACCCGTTTTATCAGCGAAAGGATGACGAGCACAATCACCGCGCCGATCGTGGCATCCACGATGGCCCCGACCGTGCCGGTTGCGAGCTGGATATGCAGCTGAGGCAGAATCCAGCTGGCCACGAGTGCACCGATGATGCCGACGACGATGTTGCCGATCAGCCCAAATCCCGCCCCATGGACAATCTTGCCGGCAAGCCAGCCTGCGATCGCGCCAATGATGAGCGCTGCGAGAATTCCCATTGCAAACGTCCCCAAAACAACCCCGTGAGACAACCAATTCTAGAGCAAAAAGCCTCCCGGTCCAGCGCAGAGCAGTGGCCTCCGCCCCTTGACGTTCGCCCCCCGACGGGCAATCTGTCACCCATGTTCCTGCAATTCTTCACTTCTCTGCGCGATGCGCAGGTCCCCGTGACGCTGCGCGAATACCTCACGCTGATGGAGGCGCTCGACGCTGATCTTGCGGACTACTCGGTCGAGAATTTCTACTATCTCTCGCGCACCTCGCTGGTGAAGGACGAGCGCAACCTCGACAAGTTCGACCGCGTCTTCGGCACCGTCTTCAAGGGGCTGGAAAGCCTGCTCGACGCCATGGAGGGGGCCGAGATCCCCGAGGAGTGGCTGAAGAAGCTCGCCGAGAAATACCTGACGGACGAAGAGAAGAAGCAGATCGAGGCCATGGGCTGGGACAAGCTCATGGAGACCCTGAAGAAGCGCCTCGAGGAGCAAAAGGGCCGCCATCAGGGCGGCTCGAAGTGGATCGGCACCGCCGGCACCTCGCCGTTCGGCGCCCATGGCTACAATCCCGAAGGCATCCGCATCGGCCAGGACAAGAACCGCAACAACCGCGCCGTGAAGGTGTGGGACAAGCGCGAGTTCAAGGATCTCGACGGCAATGTCGAGCTCGGCATCCGCAACATCAAAGTGGCATTGCGTCGCCTGCGCAAATTCGCGCGCACCGGCGCGCCTGACGAGCTCGACCTCGACACCACCATCCGCGAGACCGCCAATCACGGCTATCTCGACGTGCACATGCGGCCCGAGCGCCGCAACGCGGTGAAGCTGCTGGTGTTCTTCGACATCGGCGGCTCGATGGACGCGCATATCGAGCAGGTCGAGGAGCTGTTCTCGGCGGCGAAGAGCGAGTTCAAGCACATGGAGTATTTCTACTTCCACAACTGCCTCTATGAAGGCGTGTGGAAGCAGAACAAGCGCCGCTTCACCGACCGCACCCCGACCTGGGACGTGCTGCACAAATACCCGCACGACTACAAGATCGTGTTCGTCGGCGACGCCTCGATGTCGCCCTACGAGATCATGGTGCCCGGTGGCTCGGTCGAGCACGTCAACGAAGAGCCCGGCTCGGTCTGGCTCGACCGCATCATCCGAACCTATCCCCATTCGGTGTGGCTCAATCCCGTGCAGCAGAAGCACTGGGACTATTCGGAATCCACCACCATCATCAAACGCATCTTCGCCAACCGCATGTACCCGATCACGATCGAGGGGCTTGAGGGTGCGATGAAGGAATTGACGCACTAGCTCGCGCTCCTCGCGCCCCGGAAGACAACAAGAGGGAGAACGACGTGCCCCAGACCATCACCCGCGGCATCAAGGCGCTGATCGACGAGGCCAATGCCGAGATCGAGACGCTCACCGCCAAGGACGCCATCGAGATCTCGAAGAACGGCGACGTTGTCATCGTCGATATCCGCGATCCCCGCGAGATCGAGCGCGACGGCCGCATCCCCGGCGCGTTCGCCTGCACCCGCGGCATGCTCGAATTCTGGATCGATCCGCAGAGCCCTTATGCGAAGCCGGTGTTCCAGGAGGACAAGAAGTTCGTGTTCCATTGCGCCGGCGGCTTGCGCTCTGCGCTCGCCGCCAAGACCGCGCAGGACATGGGTCTCAAACCCGTCGCCCACATCGCCGGCGGCTACGCCGCCTGGCGCGACGCCGGCGGGCCGACCCAACAGTGGGAGCCGAAGAAGAAGGGGTGAAGGTGCTGCGCTGCCGCTCCAATCTCCGGCGTCATTCCCCGCGAAAGCGGGGAATCCAGTACGCCGCGGCCTCTCGGCCCAATCACAATCGCCTCTGAATACTGGATCGCCCGTTCCTAGTGCGCAATTGCGCACTGGCCGGGCGATGACAGCGGAGTTGGATGCACACTGCTTCAACCTCGCTCACGTTGCGCTGGCCCGGAATGACAAGAAAGACCTCGCATGACCACCGATCCCCTCGTCTCCACCGAATGGCTCGCCGCCCACATCAACGATGCCAACGTCAAGGTGCTCGACGCCAGCTTTAAGCTGCCCGGCGTGCTGCCATTGCCGAAGGATGATTACCTCGCCGCGCATCTGCCAGGCGCAGTGTTCTTCGACGTCGACGCGGTCTCGGACCATTCCAACCCGCTGCCGCACATGTATCCGAGCGCCGAGCAGTTCGGCCACGACGTCGGTCATCTCGGCATCTCCAATGCCGACACCGTCGTGATCTACGATGCCGGCGGCTGGGTCGCTGCTCCCCGCGCTTGGTGGATGTTCCTGGCTTTCGGCCATAGCAATGTGCGCATCCTCAATGGCGGCCTGAAGAAGTGGCGCGCCGAGGGGCGTCCCGTCGAGAGCGGCGAGGCGAAGCCGAAGCCAGCGACATTCAAGGCGAGCTACGATTCCAAGCGCGTGCGCAGCATGCAGCAATTGATCGCCAACGTCGAAAGCCGTGCCGAGCAGGTGATCGACGCGCGCGCCGCCGACCGGTTCGAGGGACGGGCGCCGGAGCCGCGCGCGGGCATTCGCTCCGGCCATATCCCGGGCGCGCGCAACGTGCCCTACAATCTTCTGTTCGACGCCGCTACCGGCACGATGAAGCCGCTCGATGATCTCCGCGCCGCCTTCACGGGCGCCGGCGTCAAGCTCGATGCCCCGATTGTGACGAGCTGCGGCTCCGGGGTCTCTGCCGGCGTGCTGACGCTCGCGCTCTATCGCCTCGGCATCACCGACACCGCGCTCTATGACGGCTCGTGGTCGGAATGGGGGCAGGAAAAGGGACCGCCGATCGCGACGGGGCCAGCGTAACCCTACTGACGTGCGCGCGCGGTCGTCGTCGCGGCGAGCGTGGGTTGCGGCTGCCCGAACGGATCGAGTTGCTGAACCGGCGGCGGCGGACGCCGGACAATGCGGCGGCGCTTCTTCACCCGATGCGCCCGCGGCTTGGTCGCCTTGCTCTCCGGCGAACCGCTGTCGGCCTTAGAGTCGGCCTTGGCTTTCGCCGGCGGATCCTTCCAGGCCGTGGTCGCCGGGTCGTTCAATGCGGCGAACTTCGCGCTCGCCATGTCGAACGTGGACGAAGCCGGGGCTCCGCTGGGGGCGGCAGGTGCTGGTTTGCTCGTGAGAGCGATCGAAACAGCCTTGGTCTCGGCGATGGATGCGCTGGCGTCGGCCGGAGTCAGCGTGTTGCTTGAGGCCGGCGCCGCGGCGTCCATCGTCCTCTCGGCCTTGGTCTCGGCCTCGACATTGGCCGGCTCGGCCGGGACGTCGGCCGGAGGTGCAGCGACCTGCGGCTGACCGTCGGTCTCGGTTGTCAGCGCGACGACCGGCTCGGGCTCGCTCATCGGCAGCGCGATGGTCGGGACTTGATCGCGCAGCGACGGTGTCGGATCGGTGGCTGCTTCCGGCTCGGCGCGCAGGACCGCGAGCACCGGCAGGGCCGGCTCGGGAGCCTGTGCAAACACCTGCTCCTGCGGACCATTCCGCCAAGAGGGGTTGCTGACATACTGCTCGTGGCTCGCCCGCAGCAGCGCGGCGGCGCCCAGGCCGAACACCAGGATGGAGGCTGACAGCAGGATCGCGGCAAACAGGAAGCGAAAGCCGGGAAGCATCGAGGGATTGCGAATTTCCGCCCCGGCGGCGAAGTGGCCAGGGCCCATGAGCCATCTGAACGCGGTGACGGTACTGCTTGCCGCGTTCGCCACGCGGGGATCGAAGCTCAAAGCGGAGGCGAATCAGGCTGATTCGAACATACCGCAACGATTCCGCGCCGTTCCGTAAAAAACGGAGCCGGCGACTCCTGCGATCTCGGGCGTGGGCTGATTTTCGTCCCCTGATGCAAGCAGGCAACGGTAGTCTTGCGGATCACAAATCGGCAAATCAGGCACAAATCCGCCTGTCATGTCTTGAATGTGCCGCTATCTTCCGTCATCTGGCCGTTAACGGTCCGGACGGGGCCCGGGGACTATACAAGAGCGATGATGATCAAACATTTTCTGACGATATGCGCTGCCGCAACAGTCGCTGCGGCGGGAACCTCGCTCGCGCAGGCCCAGAGCTATCCGGTCCAGCAGGCGCCGAGCTATGGCGCGCCGGCCGAATATCGGCCCGGCGACCGCGCGCCGAGTTTCGACGCGCTGGACGATGAAGACGATTCGATGCCGCAGGCAGCGCTGCCGCCGCCCGGCCCGGATCCGCGCTACGGCCGTCCGCCCGGCGCTCCCCCGGTGTATTCCGCCGCGCCGCCACAGGGGCCGGTGATGTCGCCCGATGATCCCCGTTATGGCCGTCCCGCCGGCGCCCCCGTCTACTCGGCCGCGCCGCCGCAGGGGCCCGTGACATCCCCCGACGATCCGCGCTACGGCCGCCCTGCCGGCCCGCCCGCGGTGATCTACGCCGATCGTCCGGCTCAGGCGCCCGGCAGTGACGGCCTGCGTCCGCCCGAGGCTGTCGGTGGTCCCGGCGCGACCGGAACGGTCCAGGCCGGGCAGCCGCCCGTGGGTGCCGACGGCCGGCCGATGGCGATCGCCTCGCTCCCGCCCGAGGAGCAGCCTGACGCTGCCCCGGCGCAGCTGCCGCAGAACCTGCGCCGCCAGGAAGTCTCGCTGGCGACGAAGGAGCCGGCCGGAACGCTCATCGTCGATACCCCGAATACCTACCTTTATTACGTGCTCGGCAACGGCCGTGCGATCCGCTACGGCGTCCGCGTCGGCCGCGACGGCTTCACCTGGACCGGCGTGCAGAAGATCACTCGCAAGGCCGAGTGGCCGGATTGGCATCCGCCGACGGAAATGATCGAGCGCCAGCCTTATCTGCCGCGCTTCATGGCCGGCGGTCCCGGCAATCCGCTCGGCGCCCGCGCGATGTATCTCGGCTCGACCGTCTACCGCATCCACGGCACCAACCAGCCCTCGACCATCGGCAAGTTCGTGTCCTCCGGCTGCATCGGCATGCTGAACGAGGACGTCTCCGATCTGTTCGATCGCGTCAAGGTCGGCACCCGCGTGGTCGTGATGCCGGGTGGTCCGCCGCCGGGAACTGCGACCGCATCCGCCGCGCCCGTGCCCGGCGCTGCCGGCCCCGCTCCGATGGCCGCACAGGCCGGCCCGGTCGGAGGCACCCAGCCGACAGTGGTGCCGCCGCTGCCCGCGCCCGTCACCGTGCGCTGAACTGGCCTCGCAAGAATTGATCTAGCAAGAATTGATCTGATGACGGCGCGTGGCCTTCGGTCACGCGCCGTCATCATTTGGCGCATGCGCGCATGTCTCGCTTGCGTATGCGCATGCCTTGCTTGAACCGCTCCGCACCTCGATTACGTCCGGGAGGATTGCAACGAATTGAGGAGCACAGGATGCGCATCTTTGTTGCGGGCGCGACCGGCGCGGTCGGCCAGTATCTTGTTCCGGCGCTGGTCGCCGCGGGTTATTCGGTGATCGGCACGACACGGAGTGCGGCAAAAACAGATCTTGTGCGGCGATTGGGTGCGGAGCCGATCGTCGCCGACGGCCTCGATGCCGACAGCATGCGCGCTGCGGTGATTGCGGCAAAGCCCGACGCCGTCATCCACCAGATGACAGATCTCGCGGCCGCCACGGACCTCCGGCATTTCGATCGGGCTTTCGCGCGAACCAACGAGCTCCGCACCCGCGGAACCGACATTCTGCTGAATGCCGCACGCGAGGCCGGCGCCAGGCGCTTCATCGCGCAAAGCTTCTGCGGCTGGACCTTCAGTCGCGCCGGGGGAACGGTGAAGACCGAGACCGATGAACTTGACCCGCATCCGCCGCGAGAGCTGCGACGCACGCTTGAGGCGATCCGGTATCTGGAGCAAAGCGTCACCGCTTCGACGACGCCGCAGGGCATCGTGCTGCGCTATGGATTCTTCTATGGACCCGGCACGGGCACGCTCTCGCTGGCGATGATCGACCAGCTGCGCCACCGGCGTGTGCCGGTGATCGGCGATGGCGGCGGCACGTGGTCGTTCATTCACACCGAAGATGCCGCTTCTGCCACGCTCGCCGCGCTTGAATGCGGACGCGCCGGCAGCATCTACAATATCGTCGACGATCATCCGGCGCCGGTGAAGGACTGGTTGCCCGCGCTGGCCGAATTGCTTGGTGTCAAGCCGCCGCGTCACATTCCCGCCTGGCTCGGGCGCCTGCTTGCGGGCGAGCATATGGTTGCGATGATGACGGAGGTGCGCGGAGCATCCAACGCCAAGGCCAAGCGCGAGCTCGGCTGGCTGCCGGCGCATGCCTCCTGGCGCGACGGCTTTGCCGATGCAGCGCGGCAGCCCGCCAGCCACCGCACGGCGGCCTGAGGCTTCAGGCCAGCTTCCGCGGCAGCCCGCTGCCCTTGGTGAAGGCGTCGATCGCCTCGACCATCTGGCCGTAATGGATGCGCAAGCCGTCCTCGGTGGCGTAGCCGAGATGCGGCGTCAGCACGAGGTTGTCGAGCTTGCGGAAGGGATGGTCCGTCGGCAGCGGCTCGACCGAGAACACGTCGATGCCGGCGCCTGCAATCCTCTTCTGCTGCAACGCCTCGAGCAGCGCCTGCTCGTCCACGATCGGCCCGCGCGCGGTGTTGACGACGAAGGCCGTCGGCTTCATCCGCGCGAGATCGGCAGCCCCGACCAGCCCGCGCGAGCGCTCGCTCAACACCACATGGATGCTGACGATATCGGCCTTGGAGAACAGCTCCTCCTTGGTGGCGTAGCCGACGCCGGCGTCCTTGCACTTCTCCGGGGTCAGGTTCGGGCTCCAGGCGATCACGTTCATGCCGAACGCCTTCGCGATATCAGCCATCTTGCTGCCGAGCTTGCCGAGCCCGACGACGCCGAGCGTCAATCCCTCGATCTCGACGCCGGCAAAGGCCTGCCAAGGCTCGCCCGCATGCATGCGTGCGTTCTCGCGGCCGATGCCGCGGGTCAGTTCCAGGATCAAGCCCATGGTGAGGGGCGCAGTCGGATCGCGCGAATATTGCGTGCCGCCGATCGTGATGCCGCGCGCCTTGGCGGCCTCCATGTCGATCGAGGCGTTGCGCATGCCTGATGTCAGCAGCAGCTTCAGCTTCGGCAGGCTTTCGAACAGGCTCTTCGGGAACGCGGTGCGCTCGCGCATCGCACAGACGATCTCGAAATCGGCCAGCGCGCTCGCCGCGGCCTGCTCGGAGGCGAAGGGGTGGCTGAACACGGTGACGTCGATCCGGTCGGACAGGCTTTGCCAATCGGCGACGTCGAGGGCGAGGTTGAAATAGTCGTCCAGAATTGCACAGCGCAGCCGCGTCATCAGCGTTCTTCCATGGCGAGAGGTGGAACCAGGCCATGGTTGCGCGCAATCAGGACCGTGCGCAAGCCGTTCGCGTCTTCAAAAATCCGACAGCTGATAAAGGCTCAGAGGTCGCGGGGCTTGAGCCGGAACGGCGCATTCATGCCGTGCTTGGCACGCCAGGCGGGGCCGGGGCCGCGCATGTAGTGCAGTTCGGGCCGGTAGGGATTGAAAGCGGTGGCGAAGAAGCGCTTCCAGAAGCCCTTGATCTCCGAGGCAAATGCGGAGGCGCTGCCGGCTTCCGCCGGAACGGGAAGGGAATGGGTCTCGATCATGGCCATGACGCTGTCTCGCTATGCTCCCGTTCATTCTGAGCGGGTGGCGCTGTTTCCGCGCGAAAACGAGCTTTGGCCTGATTTATTAAAAGATGGTTTCAATTGTCCGGATCAGCGGCGGGATGGTGTCCGTCCCGTATTCATCCGTGGTGAACGGAGGGAAAACATTGCCCTTTGGGGGCGGGATCGCTACATCGGCGGCAAGCAAATTTCCTCAAATCGAAGGTTTTCGGGACCGATGGCGCGCCAGTTCATCTATTTCATGCAGGGCCTGACCAAGAGCTACCCGACCCGGAAGGTGCTCGATAACATCCATCTGAGCTTCTACCCGGACGCCAAGATCGGCGTGCTCGGTGTCAACGGCTCGGGCAAGTCGACGCTGCTCAAGATCATGGCCGGCCTTGACAAGGAGTACAACGGCGAGGCCTGGGTCGCCCAGGGCGCCCGCGTCGGCTATCTCGAGCAGGAGCCGCATCTCGATCCGGCACTCAGCGTGCGCGAGAACGTCATGCTGGGCGTTGCCAAGCAGAAGGCTATCCTCGATCGCTACAACGATCTGGCGATGAACTACTCCGAGGAGACCGCCGACGAGATGACCAAGCTGCAGGACGAGATCGAGGCCCAGGGCCTCTGGGATCTCGACAGCAAGGTCGACCAGGCCATGGATGCGCTGCGCTGTCCGCCCGACGATGCCGACGTGTCGAAACTCTCCGGCGGTGAGCGCCGTCGCGTCGCACTGTGCAAGCTGCTGCTCGACCAGCCTGAGTTGTTGCTGCTGGACGAACCGACCAACCATCTCGACGCGGAATCGGTGTCGTGGCTGGAAGGCCATCTGCGCAACTATCCCGGCGCGATCCTGATCGTCACCCATGACCGCTACTTCCTCGACAACGTCACGAGCTGGATTCTCGAGCTCGATCGCGGCAAGGGCATTCCCTACGAGGGCAATTACTCGTCCTGGCTGCAGCAGAAACAGAAGCGGCTCGAGCAGGAGGGCCGCGAGGACGCTGCGCATCAGAAGACGCTCGCCCGCGAGCAGGAATGGATCGCGTCCTCGCCGAAAGCCCGCCAGGCCAAATCCAAGGCGCGTTATCAGCGCTATGACGAGCTCCTGAAGCAGGCGAGCGAAAAGCAGACACAGACCGCGCAGATCACGATTCCGGTGGCCGAGCGCCTAGGTCAGAACGTGGTCGACTTCGAAGGGCTCAGCAAAGGTTTCGGCGATCGCATGCTGATCGACGATCTCACTTTCAAGCTGCCGCCCGGCGGTATCGTCGGCGTGATCGGCGCCAACGGCGCCGGCAAGACCACGCTGTTCAGGATGATCACCAAGCAGGAACAGCCGGACAAGGGCACCATCACGGTCGGCGAGAGCGTTCATCTCGGTTACGTCGACCAGTCGCGCGACGCGCTCGATGGCAGCAAGAACGTGTGGGAGGAGATCTCCGGCGGCAACGAGCTGATCCTGCTCGGCAAGAGGGAAGTCAATTCACGCGGCTATTGTTCGTCGTTCAACTTCAAGGGCGCCGACCAGCAGAAGAAAGTCGGCGCGCTCTCCGGCGGTGAACGCAACCGCGTGCACCTTGCGAAAATGCTGAAATCCGGCGCCAACGTGCTGCTGCTCGACGAGCCGACCAACGACCTCGACGTCGACACGCTGCGTGCGCTCGAAGAGGCGCTGGAGGATTTCGCCGGGTGCGCCGTCATCATCAGCCATGATCGCTGGTTCCTCGACCGCATCGCGACCCACATCCTGGCCTTCGAGGGCGACAGCCATGTCGAATGGTTCGAGGGCAACTTCCAGGACTACGAGAAGGACAAGATGCGCCGGCTCGGCCAAGACAGCATCATTCCGCATCGCGTGAAGTACAAGAAGCTGACGCGGTGATCTCGGCATGATGCGGCGGGTGCTCATAGCTGCGGTGATCGCTATCACCTGCGGCCTGTCGCCCGCCCGCGCTGCCGACGCCGCTTTCACGCAGTTCATCGCCTCGCTGTGGCCGGAGGCGGAGGCCGCTGGCGTGTCGCGCGCGACGTTCGAACGAGAGACGCGCGGCCTCGAGCCGGATTACAAGCTGCCGGATCTGATCCTGCCGGGGCGGCCCGCGACCGGGGCGCCGTCGCAGGCCGAGTTCGTGCAGGTGCCGGCGGACTATGTCAGGGAAGCCTCGATCGCGCGGCTTGCGGGCGAGGGGCAGCGGCTGCTGCAAAAATATCGTCCGGCCCTGACCGAGATCGAGAAGAGCTCGGGCGTGCCGGCCACCGTCATGCTGGCGATCTGGGGCCGCGAGACCGACTATGGCCGCTACACACTGCCTTACGATCTCGTGCGCGTGCTGGCGACGCAGGCCTATGTCGGCCGCCGCAAGGACACCTATCGCAACGAGTTCATCCTCTCGCTGAAAATTCTCGGTGACGGCGTGGTGACACGCAAGGACATGCGCTCGTCCTGGGCCGGCGCGACCGGGCTCACGCAATTCCTGCCGTCCGAATATTACAAGCACGGCGTCGATTTCGACCGCGACGGCCGCATCGACATCTGGCATTCGGTGCCGGATGCGCTGGCCTCCGCCGCGCAACAGCTCGTCAACAAGGGCTGGCAGAGCGGCGTGCGCTGGGCTTACGAGGTGCAGGCACCGGCCAAGGTCGATTGCACCGCTGGCGTGCCCGAGATGACGAAGCCGATCGGCCAGTGGCTGCGCGAAGGCTTTGTGCCGGTGCGTGGACAAAAGCTCACTGCCGCCGAGCAGGCCCAGCCGGCCTCGCTGCTGCAACCCGAAGGCATCTACGGCCCGTCCTTCCTGACCACGAAGAACTACTTCGTCATCAAGGAATACAATTTCTCCGATCTCTACGTGCTGTTCGTCGGCCATCTCGCCGACCGCATGACGAGCCCGCAACCGTTCGCGACGCCGTGGTCTGCCTCGAAGCAATTGCGAACCAGGGATGTCGAGGCGATGCAGCGCGGGCTCACGCGCGCGGGGCTCTACAAGGACAAGATCGACGGCAAGGCGGGCATGCAGACGCGCGCTGCGCTCGGCGCCTACCAGAAGTCCGCAGGCCTCAAGGTCGATTGCTGGCCGAGCGAAGAGGTGCTGCGCTCGATCCAGGCGGCGCCGTAGGCGCAGGGCTGGCCAAAAGAAAAAGCCCGGCCGAGGTGCTCGGCCGGGCTTCGATCGCGGCGCTCATGAGCGCCATGCGATCAGATCAGTAGCAAACGCGAACCGGGCGGACGGTCCAGCCGTAGCCATCCCAGTAGCGCTGGCGCTGCCAGTAGCAAGGCGGCGGCGGCGGGCCGGGCTCGGCCACGTAAACCGGTCCACCATAGGCGGGACGGCTCGATGCGATTGCGCCGCCGACGATCGCGCCGCCGATCAGGCCGGCTGCGATGCCGACGCCGACGCCGTCATGGGCCTGGGCGGATGGCGTAGCGGTCACCAGCGAACCGGCGATCGTCGCAACCGTGAGGGCGGCAACTAAAGTCTTCTTCATACTCTTGGCTCTCCTGAGAGATGGAATGCTCCTTGTTAGGAGCGCCCGGGGTTCAAAGGTTCACGCAGACTCTGATGGAATTGGCCTTGCAGCTAGGAAGCGCGCAAATGGTCAATCCGCGGTAAACGCGCACGGAGCTGTGACGAGAAAAAGCGGTCTTTTTCAGGCCCCTAGATGAACGGCGCATCTGGAATGAACCGGCTTGGGGCGACTTCAGCCACAGACTCTGGCGCGGCGGACGCGCCAGGCATAACCGTCCCAGAAGCGCTGCTTCTGCCAGACGCAGCCGTTGCCGTAATAGTCGTCGGCGACGTAGCCCGGGCCTGGCGCGTAGTAGCGCGGCGGATAGTAGCCGGGGCCATATCCCGGACCATATGCGTAGCCGGGGCCATGGCCGGGCCCGTAATAGTACGGAGAGGCCAGCGCCCCACCGACAATGGCGCCCCCGATGATTCCGGCTGCCACGCCCGCGGCAACGCCGCGTTGCGCCTGGGCTGGTGTAGCGGCGCTGAGGGCCACAGCGGCGACGGCAGCGATTGCCAGGAGCGACTTCTTCATTGACTGACCTTTCGAGCAAAACACGCGGGAACTCTTTGGGGGTAAAGTTCCATATTTCGATTGAATGATCAATGAACGGCACCTTTGCCGGGGGCGACCAATTAACATGGACCGCAGCTCTGCCAGGGGAGGGCGATGATGGGCAACGCGATGATAAATGCATTGATCGCTGCCGGGATCGTCGTCGCGATCGGCTACGGCTGGATCACCCATCTCCAGAACCGCGGCCAGCGGCGCTCCCGCGCCGGGGCCAGCGGCAATAGCGGTGGCGACACCTCCGCGGGCACGAGCGACGGCTTCTCATTGGGGAGCTGGTTTTCCAGCGACAGTTCCGGCAGTTCGACCGACGGCGGCAGCTGTTCCAGCAGCGATGGCGGCAGTAGCGGCGGAGATTGCGGGGGCGGCGGCGATGGTGGAGGCGGCGGAGGCGACTAGATCCGCCGCAATCTTGATCCAGCGCAAAGAATTTTTTTAGAGCCGTTCTAGGCTGTTTCCGGGCTAGTTTGGAATAGCTTCAAATTCCGCTTTTTCCTTTTGCATCCGGCCGGCCCCTTAAATATCGATGATGGCGCATCACCAAAGGGCCTGCCGCTTCCATGATCGTTTGTTCCTGTAACGTGCTGAGCGATGACGACATCCGCGCCGCCGTCGCCGAGTCCGACGACGCCGTGCGCCATGCCAAGCAGGTCTATGGATGTCTCGGCTGTAGCGCCGAATGCGGCCGCTGCGCCCGGACCATCAAGACCATTATCGATGAAGCGCTCGGCCCCTGTGCCTCGTCCTGCTGCTCCGGCTGTCCGCACAGTCACACTGTGGCCGCCAATGACGAGACGGCCCAGCCGGCCGAGTTCGCCCTCGCGGCCTGCTGAAATCTTCCGCAACCCTGACTGAGCTTTTCCCCGGCTGCGTCCCCGTAGCCGGTTGCTCCAGTCCTCAAACTCATTTAGAAGCGTTCTAAATTCGGTTTACGGCCGATTTGGACTGCAAGAGCTGGAGTGAACCATGCAGGGCGACGCAAAAGTTATCGACTATCTCAACAAGGCACTGCGTCACGAGCTGACTGCGATCAACCAGTACTGGCTGCACTACCGCTTCCTCGACAATTGGGGCCTGCGGGACATGTCCAAGGTCTGGCGCAAGGAGTCCATCGAGGAGATGGAGCACGCCGACAAGCTCACCGAGCGGATCCTGTTCTTCGACGGCTTCCCGAACATGCAGGTGCTCGATCCGTTGCGTATCGGCCAGAACGTCAAGGAGATCATCGAGTGCGATCTCGCCGCCGAGATGAGCGCGCGGGCGCTCTACCAGGAAGCGGCGACCTACTGCCACAGCGTCAAGGACTACGTGACGCGCGACCTGTTCGAGAAGCTGATGAGCGACGAGGAGCACCACATCGACTTCCTCGAGACCCAGCTCGACCTGATCGGCCGCATCGGCCTTGAGCTCTACACCCAGAAGCACGTTGGCGGGCTCGAGGGCGAGGGGCACTAGTTCGGCGCGTTAGCGCTGCCACAAACTCCGTGCCGGTCTGATGCGCAATTGCGCGCCAGGCCGGGACGACAGTCCACGACGCCAGCTACAACTGCGTCTTGTAGAGCTCTTCCACGATCTCCTGGCTCTGCGGCTCACCGAGGCCGGTCTGCTCGTGGACCACCTCGACGATGCTCGGCATTACCGAGCGCGGCACCTTCTCGGATGACCACAGCTTCGAGCGCATCAGGGCCTTGCCGCAGTGGAAATAGACTTCGCTGACGGCGACGTTCAGCACTGCGCGCGGCGACTTGCCAAATTCCACCATTGAGGCGAGCAGGTCCGGATCGGCCGACAGCGTGCCGCGACCGCCGACGCGCAGCGTCTCGTCGATGCCGGGGACGAAGAACAACAGATGCACGAAGCCCGAGCCCTCCACCACATTCCGAAAACTGTCGATCCGGTTGTTGCCGGAGCGATCAGGCATCAGCAACTGGTTGGGGCCGGCGATGTGGACGAAGCCAACGCCGCCGCCGCGTGGTGAGGCATCGACGCTGCCATCGGCTCCCGACGTCGCGAGCACACAAAACGGCGACATCTCGATGAATTTCTTCGCGTGCGCATCGATCGCGGGGCGCGCTTTCGCGATCACGCGCGGGCTCGGCTGGGCATAGATGGTAGCGAGGTCTTCGGCGCAAAGATCAGTCACGAAGGTCTCCCTGGTGGAATGTCTGAGAATATCATCTCCCGGCGCGATCGCTATCCCCCTCGTCACGCCGCCACGGCCAGTCGATCACGCCAGCGCAGTACAAAGCCCACCAGATCAGCACCGGCTGCAGCGCCAGCCGCGGCCCGTGATAGAGCCAGCTGTTGGGGATGGGTGGAAGGTCGATGCCCTCCAGGGCATGCTTGATGTTGGCCGGCCACACGCAAAGCGCATAGAGCGCGAGCGCAACGCCTGCCCACCAGCGCAGCGGCTTCGTCACCAGCGCAACCGCTCCTGCGATCTCGCAAACGCCAGTGATGAGGATCAGCTGTGTTGCAAACGGAACCCAAGCCGGCGTGATCGCAAGCAGCTTGTCGGGAACCCGCAGATGCGCGATGCCGGCCACGATGTAAAACGCTGCCAGCACAAAGCGCATCACAGCGCGCGTTCTGTCGTTCGCAGGAGCCATCGGCCGAACTAGCACGCGCGGCGCCGAGGCGCTATCGCGCGCTACACCGCATCGGCCGGCACGAAGCAACTAATGATGACGGCGCCGCGGTGACGGACGTACCACACAACGGCCTGACCCACCGGATTGCCGCGGTCGCGGATGATGGCGCGCTCGGGCACCTCCATCCATTGTCCCTCGATCGGCACCCAATAGGCACCGCTGCGCACGTCGTACTCCGTGCGATGGCCGTCGGAGACGTCACAGCAGGGCACGCCGTTCGGTGCGATCACGCTCTTGAACCAGGCGCGGATGTCGGGCGGGACGTGATCATATTGCCCGTTGTCGAACGCGAACGCGGCGCCCGTCAGTGCCGCGAGCCAAACGCACAGTGCGAGCCTGTGCATGCGATCCTCCTCATCGCCTGTCGTGCCGTTGGCGCGTGATTTTCCCACGCGTCGATTCGGACATCGACGCAATTAAGCCCGAGCCGTCAGCGTAATGCATGCTCAAATAATATGCGGGCTAGACGACCGTTGATGCGATGCAAAATCAGCGGCGCGCAGATTCGATCGTTTGCTGCGGCGCGGCTTGCAGAAATTGCTGGATCTGCTCGCTGTAGAATTTGGCGTTTCCGGTGGTGCCGTGGCCGCGCGTCTCGGTGCTTGCCGGGATGAGATACAGTTTGCTGTTCTTGACCCGCGCCATCGCAGCGTCCGTGATGCCGGTCTCAGGCGGATTGCGTTCGTCGTCGGCTGAATTGATCAGCATCAGCGGCGCTTCGATGGCCCCCAGCTTCTCGCCGGCATTGTAGTCATGCGAGGACTCCCACTGGTAGACGAAGTCGTTGGCATCTGCCGTGATCGGCATGGCCAGCCGCTCGTCGACGATCTTGTCGGCCTTCGCCGCCGTCGGTGCCTGCGATTGATAGGCCAGCGTTCCACCGATGCTCGCGATGCCGTAGGCGGTGATGGCGTATTTCATCATGCGCGGCTGGCCGGTGTAATTGCCGCCATTGTAGTCGGGGTCGCTGCGGATGGTGTCGAGCATGATCCGCCGCAGCATCCAGTTGCGCGACGCCATCTCGGTCGGCTGCGAGGCCATCGGGATCAGCGCGTCCATCGCCTTCGGATATTTCTCGCCCCACAACCAGGTGTGCATGCCGCCCATCGAATTGCCGATGACGAGCCGCAGGTGCTTGACCCCGAGCCCTTCCGTCACCAGGCGATACTGAGCTTCGACCATGTCGTCGTAATCGTATTTCGGGAAGCTCGTCTTCATCCCGTCGGACGGTTTTGACGATTTGCCATGGCCGATATTGTCGGGGATGATGATGTAATATTTGGAGGCATCGAGTGGCTGCCCGGCGCCGAACAGCTCGCCGCCGAAGGCGGGTGACAGCATGCTCGCGCCCGAGCCGCCGGTGCCGTGCAGCACCAGGACGGGCTGGCCGCTCGGCTCACCCACCGTGATGTAGTGCAGCTTCAGCTCCGGCATGGTCTCGCCGGTGTGGAACTTGAAATCCCTGGCGACCCAGTCGCCCTGTTTCGGCGCCGGATAATCGGCCGCCCATGCGGATGTCGAGATGGCCGACAAAGAGACGGACAACAGAATGGCTGACAGCGCCGCGCAGGAAGCTTTCATGTCTATTTCCCCCGTGCGGCTCTGGTTGGCGGCCGCGTTGCAGCGGAACTTAGCAGAACTGTGCGGAAGGATGTAGGATTTCGTTTTCGCCGGTCGTCCTTGAGGGAAAGGTCAGGAGAGAATGCATGTGCCGCAACATCAAGACGCTGTTCAACTTCGAGCCGGAGGCGACGGAGGATGAGATCCACGCCAGCGCGCTCCAGTTCGTTCGAAAACTGTCCGGCTTCAACAAGCCGTCGCAGGCCAACGAGGCGGCCTTCGACCGTGCGGTGGCGGAGGTCTCGGAGGCTGCGCGAAAACTTCTGACGTCGCTGCACGCCCATGCCCCGGCACGCGACCGTGAGGTCGAGGCGGAAAAGGCCAAGGAACGTTCGCGGCTGCGGTTCGGTTAGGCGGCTCGCGCGTCCGTTCCGTGACCTGGCTCACGGTGAAAACGGTCTCAACGCGCGATGATGTTCGCCGGGCCTTTGACACCCGGGAGCACGACCATGAGCCGCCCTCTTCTTCCGCTGAAAGCAGGTGCCATCGTCTTCACGCTGCTGTGGACCGCGTGGATGACGTGGTGGAGCGGCTCGTTCTCGAGCGCGAACGTCGTGATCCTGGCCTTGTGCGGCGCAGCGGTCGGCTATCTCTGGTACCGCGCCATGCGCTGGCAATTCGAGCGCATGGGCATGCTGCCACGACGCGAGAATGGGACGAAATAGATTCGTCCGTCACTCCTTGTGGCCGTGCTTCTTCTTTTTCTTCTTCTTCCTGTGATTGTCGTCTTCGCTGCTCTCGTCCTCATCGCCGAAGGGTGCGTCGTCGGTTTCCTGCACGGCCGCTTCCAACGCGTCGCGCTCGGCGGCTTCACGCTCGCGCTGCCGGCGGCGCTCGTCCCAGGCGTCGAACAGCTGATCGAGCCACGGCAGCACCTGCTCGATCGACGGCAATGGGCCGGGCGGCCCGGCCTCGCCGCGCGGGCCTTGCGGCCCCGCCGGCCCTTGCGGTCCGACAGGTCCCGGTGCACCGGCCGCCCCGCGCGGTCCGGCTTCGCCCTGCTTGCCTTGCGGACCGGGCTTGCCCAGCGGTCCGGGCTTCCCGATCGGTCCCGGCTTGCCCTGAGGTCCTGGCTTGCCGCGCGCGCCATCCGGCCCGCGTTTGCCTGGATGACCCTGCGGTCCCGGCCGCCCCGGTTCGCCCTGCCGTCCGCGCGGTCCCTGAGGTCCCTGCCGTTTTTGTTCGTCTGCCACGCCGCTGCTCCCTTAACCGGAAGCAAGCTAATTAGCGGCGTTTGACGACAGCGGCAATTCCGCCCGGGCTCGCGCCTGCGCATGATCAACACCAATCGGCCGCACGTCGCGCGCTAGTCGTGATAGGCCGGCACCTCGATGCCGGACGCGGCATAGAGCCTGATCTTGTTGCGCAGCGTGCGCACCGAGAGGCCGAGCACGCGCGAGGCGCGCGTGCGATTGCCGTCGCAGCGCGCGAGCGTCTGCAGCACGAGCTCACGCTCGACCTCGTCGACGGTGGCGCCGATCAGCAGCGGAACGATCTGGTTCGGTGAAAGGACATACGCGCCCGGTTCGGACGCAGCGACATGAACAGTGGTCATCGACACACTCCCCGATCAACGCCCGCTTCCGTCTTTGGAAGCGGATCGAGAACAAACGACCCCCAAGCCGTAGATCTACGGTGGGCGGGTTTGGTTAACGAAAGGTTAACCGCAGGCGATCGCACGAATTGACCTTGGGAATGCCGCCGCACCGCCGCGATTGGCACGGATTGCATATTCCTGCGAGCATATCCTGCGTTACGGAGCGGGCATCACCCCGCTCACACCGTCCGGTATCCGCCGTCCACCATTACGATCGTTCCCGTGACGTAGGACGACATGTCCGACGCAAGGAAGATCGCGGGACCCACGATGTCCTCGGGCTTGCCGGTGCGCGCCAGCGGGGTGTGATCGACGAAGGCCTGCACCAGCGCCGGATTCGTCGCGCGCACATTGGCGTTGATATTGGTCTCGATGAAGCCCGGCCCGATCGCATTGACGCGCACGCCCTCCTTGCCGAGCTCGACCGCGAGCGCCTTGGTGAAGCCGAGCACGCCGTGCTTCGAGGTGGTGTAGGCCGCCGAGCTCGGCGTGCGCAGATGCACGAACGACTGAATCGAGCCGATATTGACGATGCGGCCCTTGGCTGCGCGCAAGGGGCTGAGGAACGCCTGCGTCATGTTGAAGACGCCGTTGAGGTTGAGCGAGATGATGTCGTTCCAGTCCTTCGCCACTGTTTCCGGCTCCGCGGTGAAGGCGTTGCGGCGGGTGATGCCGGCATTGTTGACGAGGATCGAGACCTGCCCGACCTTGTCGGCGACTTGCTTGGCGAGCGCAAAGCAGTCGTCGCGCTTGGTCACGTCGAGCGCAAAGCTCTCGGCCTTGCCGCCGGACTTGCGGATCTCCACGGCGGCTTCCGCGACCGTGTCGGCATTGACGTCGAGCAGCACCACCTGCGCGCCCTCGCGGGCGTAGCCGGAAGCGATCGCCCGGCCGATGCCGGATCCGGCGCCCGTGATGACGGCGATATGGTTTTGGAGGAGAGGCATGGGCGTTTCCTTGGCTGCTTGTTTTCAGCGTTGGGGGCAAGACTAGTTGAAAACGGAAGCGGCAGAAACGCCATGCCGCGCTGACGCCTTATGCAATCGGGCGTCGCGGTGAGTTCCGGTGGATGTGGCAAAGATGCCACGTCGCGGCACGAAGATCGCCAGTTCGTTCTTGTCTGATCCGCCGTCGCTTAGGTCCAAGAAGTTTGGCGCCGTCAGCGTCACATCTGTCTCGAATATTTGGGGCGGCGGCGATTCCGCGCGGACGGGGTATTGGGCATGAAGAAATTGAGGGGCGGAAGCGCGGCTCTGGTCGCGTTCGTAGCGACGGTGCCTGCCTTGGCGGCGGATATCGGGGGCGCGCCGACGTACAAGGTCCCATCGGCGGTCACGTCACTCTGGGGCGGATTTTATGCGGGTCTTGGGCTTGGTTTCCGTGGTTCGCGCACGGACGCCACGGCGACATCGGAGACGGTCGCCGGCGCCCCGCAGAATTTGGCGGACGGTCGGCCGACAAGCGCGTCCTTCGACGGGCTGGGCTTCCGCACCAGTGCCTTTAGCGGCTTCAACTGGCAATTGGCGCCGCAATGGATTGCGGGCCTCGAAGGCGATGTCGGCTTCGCCGACCAGTCCACCACGCGCCAATCGCTGGCCTTCTCCCCCGGCTTCGTCCGCTTCGCCTTGCCGCCCGACAGCCTGACCGTAAAGACCGAGTGGGACGCCAGCCTGCGTGCCCGTCTCGGCTTCCTGCTCACACCTGCCACGCTGGCCTATGCGACCGGTGGCATCGCCTGGCAGCGTAGCTACATCAATTCGAACTGCGCCAACTGTCCCGGCCTTACGTTTTCGCCCGCCGTGATTTCCGCATCGTCTATCCAGGTTGGTTGGACCGTCGGTGGCGGCATCGAGACCGCGCTGGGCGGCAATTGGTTTGCACGCGCCGAATATCGCTACGCCGATTTTGGCGCTACACCGTTCACCATTGCTCGGACCGCCGTGCCCGCTTCGGGCTTCAATTCGACCGCGGACAAATTTGATCTCAAGATTCAGACTCACGCCGCCTCGTTCGGCCTGGCCTACAAGTTCGGCGACCCGATCGTGGCAGGAGCGCAGGCAGCGATGATCACCAAGGCAGCGCCGATCGCGATGTCATGGACCGGCCCGTATCTCGGTCTTGGACTCGGCGTCCGCGCGCAGCAGGTGGATACGGCGGCAACGTCGGAACTGTTTGGCGTTGCACTGATCCCGCTCGAGAAGAACACCGTGCCGTTCAACGGCACCGCCTTCCGCGCCAGTCCCTATGCCGGCGTCAACTGGCAATTCGCGCCCAAATGGGTCGCCGGCATCGAAGGCGACGCCGGCTTTGCCGACCGGACCGTCACGCTGAGCGGATATCCGGTGTCGCCGGCGTTCGGCACCTTCCACGAGAGCGCCGATTCCCTTGTGGTGAAGTCAACATGGGACGCGAGCCTGCGCGCGCGTCTCGGCTTCCTGGTGACGCCGGCGACGCTGCTATTCGCGAGCGGCGGTGCGGCGTGGCAGCATGACGAGGTGATCTCGACCTGCGGGAGCGCGCCCTGCCGGACCTTGTTTAATTTATCGCCGTCGGTGATAACGAACTCCACGACGAAACTGGGCTGGACCCTCGGTGGTGGCCTTGAGACGGCGCTAGGCCATCACTGGCTGGCGCGCGCCGAATACCGCTTCGCCGATTTCGGCACGTCGACTTACGCAATCGGCCGAACGTCGCACTTCGCGCCCAGCAACACCGTCGATACTTTCGATGTCACACTGCGCACCCACGTTGCGGCTTTCGGTCTCGCGTATCAGTTCAACTGATCCGTGCCGGGTCTGGCGGCCCATCCGGCGGGGGCGTAACGACCGCGATGCGGTCTGCATGCAGCTGTGACAATTTCCTTCAGGATTCGTTTCGAAGTTTCATGAAAGGCTAACTCGAAATTAAGGGGTCGGAAACGGCGGCCTTGGCATACTGGTCCTGATTGCTAAACGTTGCGGGCATGATGGAACGGCTTGAATCCTGGAAACTCGCACTCGAACGCCTGCGGTCGGCGGACGGCGCCGATTGGACCGAGGCGGGCCGTGTCGTGACCGAGATCGCGCGGATGAGCACCGATACCATGCTGCGTCAGGCCGCCGAGCAGGCGCTTCCGGTGCTGCGCCAGGCCGTGGACAATGACGATCCCAGCGTCACGCTGGCGGCCCGGCGCCGTCTCGGCGTGGTGCTCGATGTCGTTCACGACCTGACCGCGCCGCGCTTCGGCCGCCGCAATGCTGCGCCGAAAAAATTGTCCAGCGAGGATCGCGCCCGAAAGGTGCTCGGCCTGCCGCTCGCGGTGCAGCTCACCTGCGAGGACATCAACCAGGCCTATCGCCGCGCCGCCAAGGGCATGCACCCCGACCAGGGCGGCAGCGCGCAGGCGTTCATCGACCTCGCCGCCGCGCGCGATATCCTGATCCATCCCCGCGCCTACAAGGACGCGTGAGGGCTCAGCTCTTGTTCACGCAACTCGGATAGGGCGCGGCTTCGCCGGCCAAAATCGGGCAGAGCTCGATCGGGCTGAGCGCGCGCAAACGCGCCTGCCAGCGGTCGTCGTTCACCGGCGGTTCGTCGCTTTCGGGGCCGCGCTCGGCCCACTGGATCGTATAATAGTCGGTCGTGCCCTTCAGCGTGACCAGGAGCGCGGTCTCGCTGTGCCGGGTCGGGCCGCTGTCGACGCGGCCGCAGCCGATCACGGCGACGAAACCTTCGAAGCGGCCGAACGCGGTGGCGCCAAGCGACCTTGCCGCAAAGCTGTCGGGGCAGGCGGATTTGAAACCGCCTGCGATCGAGCCCGCGAATCTTTCCGGCGATGAACCGGGAGTGGTCGTCATGCCCTTCTCGCCGGTCACGGTGATCATCTCGGTCCAGCGTTCGGGCGTCTCGCCCTTCAGCACGGCCTCGCGGATATAGTGGCCGCCCTTGGTGTTCTCGAACACTGCGGAAAAATTCGAAGGCATCGCGAAGCTGACAAGCTGGCCGAACACCGGCGAGATCACGCGGAAGGATTGCGGGGCCTGTGCGTTCGCTGTTGCGGCGAGAAGCAGCGATGCGGCCAGAACCGTGGCTGTCGTCGGCGCGCGCATCGATTGGCTCCAAAGCCAGGAGGTGAAAAAACAAGCGGGCAAAAACAAGCGGGCAAGGATGCTGGTTGGCGCGGGACGCTGGGGAGGCGCCCCGGACAAGATGTGAGTAGGTCCGCCAACGGGCCAGGTTCAAAGCGCGTACGCGGAAAATGCGCGATGTCGGCCGAAAAACCAATGGCGCGTCCAAAAAGAAAAGGACGGACCGCTCGCGCGATCCGCCCCTTGAAATCCGGTCTGTCGCCTCACGCCTAGAGCGTGCAGCGGCGCTCCGCGCGCAGCTTGATCTGGAGCTCCGAGGCGGCCGTGAAAGTCGGGAGCGGCTTGCTGACGACCTTGTAGGTCGACACGCCCCACTGGAACGGCTTGTACTTCAGGTCCTCGTTCCAGACCTGGCAGATGCCGGTGTTGTCCCAGCGGATCACGTAATAGCCGACCGCCGCAGAGGCCGGCACGGCGAACACGGAGGTGGCGATGCCGGCAACGGCACAGAGGGCGAGAACGCGACGCATGAAATATCTCCTGATGGGAACGTGAGAGGAAACTGGTGCGGCAAAATGGTGCGGCTGGCAAGCGGGGCGGCGACCGTTCACGGATATGTCAGCCGTTCGCCGGCTGTTCGAACGATCCTTATCCCTTGACTATCGCCTGACGAGCACACGTCTACCCCTTGGCCAGCGACGCCACCGCCTCGATCTCGATCAGCATCTTCGGATCGGGCAGTGCGTGGACCACGCAGGTGGTGCGGGCGGGGTAGGGCGGCGGGCCGAAGGCGCCGGCATAGAGCGCGTTCATGGCGGCCACGTCGGAGGCGCGGGTCAGCAGCACGTTGACCTTGACGAGATCGCGGATCTCGGCGCCGGCCTCCGCCAGCACGCGCTTGATGTTGACGGCGACGTTGACGAACTGCGCATCGAAGCCATCGGGCAGCGCGCCGGTCGCGTCGAAGCCGGGAATGCCGGAGACGAACAGGAGATCGCCGGCGCGCGTGGCAAAGGACAGCGGCGGCGCCTTGACGTGCGGCGGGGGCGCGAAATGCTGGATCGGCATGGGATCACCTCGGGTGGACGGCTGGACGTGCCAGCGTAGCGACAGGTCGGGGCGCCTCCAACAAAAAACGCGAAAACAACCCCATGCACAGTAGGCATCCGGCGGAAATCATTGATGTTTCTTTTTGACTTCGGGAAAAGCAAAATATCATTTGCTCCGTCGGGCAAAACAGGGGCAGAATGGCATGATGGCGGGTGAGCGTCTTGTCGCGCCAGACTCCGCCGTCATGCCCCGTCTCGACCGGGGCACCCAGGACGCCGCGGCGTCTCGGTTCACCATCGCTCTCTCTGGAATACTGGATCGCCCGGTTAAACCGGGCGATGACAGTTGAACGCGTTGCTAAAGACCGCGACTCACGCCCAGCCCATCATGTTGCCGCCCCGATCCATCGGATACATTCGCGGCGTCTGATTCGTTTTCCTCCTTGAAGAATAGCCCCCCGGAGACCCCCATGAAGTTCGCATCAACCTTCCGCGCCGCACTGCTCGGCGTCGCCGCGCTGGCCGGCCTCTCGACCTCGGCGCTGGCCGACGGCGGCACCGTGGTGCTGACGATCTACAAGGCGGGCTGGATCATCGGCGGCTCCGGCGGCTCGGGCGTGATGAACTTCCGCGGCCGCGCCTATTCGCTCTCGACCGGCGGTCTCGACTACGGCCTCGTGTTCGGCGGCTCCAAGACGGTGCTGCGCGGCCGCGTGTCCAACATCAACCGGCCCTCCGACATCGCCGGCGTCTACGGCGCCGCCGGTGCCGGCATCGCAGTGGGCAGCGGCGCCCGCGCCATCGTGCTGACCAACCAGAAGGGCGCCGTGCTCGAGCTGTCCGGCACGCAGGTCGGCCTGATGGCGAATGCGGATCTGAGCGGGCTTGCGATCACGATGCGGTAGGAGCGGCGATCAGCTCAATTCGTAACCCGCATGAGCGACAGCGACATGCGGGTCAACCCTGAGCCCCGGATGTCGCTGTCGCTCATCCGGGCTAAGTTCCCGTCACCGCTGCATGAATCCGCTCGCAATGCGCGACGAGATTCGCGTGCGCATCGACGAAGGCCTTCAGCGGCGTCGGGATCGGAAAGAAGAAAATGTTGGCGATGAAGCCGTAGATCCCGGCATCGATGCTGGCAGGCGCCGCGCCGTGCACGAAGCCGTTCGCCGGCACGATCTCCGCCAGCACCTGCAGATCGGCAAGCCCCCGCGCATAGGCCTGCTCGGGCGTATAGCGGCCGATGCCCTGGAATTGGTAGCGCTGCGCATTATACGCCTTCGCCTTCTCGAACCCTGCCGCATCGATCTGCTTGTGCTGCGCGATGAAGGCATCGCGGAACGCGGGATAGAAGCGCTCGTCCTTCCAGCGCGAATACGACATCACCCAATAGAGATCGTCGAGCATGCGCGTGACGAAGTGGTTGGTGCGGCGCTGCTCCGGTGAAAGCCCCGCGTCGATCGTGAGGCGGTATCTCGCCGTCGCGTGCGCGATGATGGTCTCGCTGTCGCCGATGGTCTCGCCGTCATCCACGATATAGGGCAGCTGCCCGCGCGGCGCGGCGGAGGAATCGAACACATGCTCGTGCACGAACGGTACGCACGCGAGCTTCAGGAAGGCATAGACCTTGAGGCCGTAGCCGTTGTTGTCGGCGACGCCGAACAGCTCTGGATAGGAATAGAGGGTCAGCATGGGACGCGCTCCTCAAGCTGAAGTCGTATCGCCGCAGTGACGCCCTTGCAACAGTCTCGCGCTTTGTGCGCCGCCTCGCTCGGCGGACGATCGGCATCGTCGCGGGTTTGCCCCGACAACGCCACCCGGGATTGTTATACTCCGCATCCCCGTGACATCAGCGATGGTGACCCTATGGCGAGAGACTTGGAAGGCAAGGTTGCAGCCGTGACCGGGGCTGCGTCGGGCATCGGATTGGCCAGCACCGAGGCGATGCTGGCCGCGGGCGCGCGCGTGGTGATGGTCGACCGCGACGAGGCCGCGCTCAAGGCGCTCTGCGACAAGCACGGCGACGCAGTGATGCCGCTGCTGGTCGACCTGCTCGACCCAAAAGACTGCGCAACGCTGCTGCCGCGCGTTCTGGAGCAGGCCGGCCAGCTCGACATCCTGCATGCGAATGCCGGCACGTATGTCGGTGGCGATCTGGTCGATGCCGACACCATGGCGATCGACCGGATGCTGAATTTGAATGTCAACGTCGTGATGAAGAACGTGCACGACGTGCTGCCGCACATGATCGCGCGCGGGACCGGCGACATCATCGTCACGAGCTCGCTGGCGGCGCATTTTCCGACGCCATGGGAGCCGGTCTACGCGTCGTCCAAATGGGCGGTCAACTGCTTCGTCCAGACGGTGCGGCGCCAGGTCTTCAAGCACGGCATCCGCGTCGGCTCGATCTCGCCCGGTCCGGTCATCAGCACCCTGCTTGCGGACTGGCCGCCGGAGAAGCTGAAGGAAGCCAGGGACTCCGGAAGCCTGCTGGAGGCCAGCGACGTGGCCGAGGTCGTGATGTTCATGTTGACGCGGCCGCGCGGCATGACAATTCGTGACGTGGTGATGCTGCCGACCAATTTCGATCTTTAGAGCGCTGCGGGTTACGCTTCGCTAACTGCCCTGCGAACCCTTCGATGCGGCGGTGAAAACCGCCAATTGCGCGTCGAACGCGCGCCTGAAAGCGGGCCGTGCTTCGCCGCGGGCGACGTAGGCGGCGATTTCTGGATATTCGTCCAGCAGGCCTGACGCGTTCAACCGGCGCAGCACCGTCACCATCATGAGATCGCCGGCGCTGAACGCACCGTCGAGCCAGTCGGCATCGCCGAGGCGGCGGGACAATTCGCCGAGCCTGACACGGACGCGATCCTGCAGCATGGGCAGCCGCTCCGCGTACCAACTCTTGTCGCGCTCGAACAGCATGGCCATCCCGAGCTCGACGGTCGGCGGCTCCAGCGTGCTCAGCGCGGCAAACATCCACGCGATCGCGCGGACCCGGGCGTTGGCGTCGTCAGGCAGCAGCCCGGCATGGCGCTCGGCGATATGGAGCACGATGGCGCCGGACTCGAACAAGGCGAGATCGCCGTCCTCATAGGTCGGAATCTGCCCGAACGGATGCAGGGAGAGATGCGCGGGCGCCTTCATGTCCTCGAACGAAACCAGACGCACGTCGTAAGGCTGGCCGACCTCCTCGAGCGCCCAGCGCACCCGCATGTCGCGGGCCTGTCCGCGGCCGCGGTCGGGCGAGTTGGCGAAGCCGGTGATGGTGGGGGGCATGGGAGGTCTCCATTCGTCGTCATTGCGAGCGCAGCGAAGCAATCCAGACTACAACCGAGGAGACAGTCTGGATTGCTCGTCGCAAGGGCTCCTCGCAATGACGAGGTTTGTGGCAGCGCGCCCCTCACAGATCACGATGCCAGCGAGGTGTTCGGTTCAGCGCTTTGCGTCCAGAGGACGAACGACCGGCGCGGATTCCGACAGATTATCTCGTTTTTTGCTCGCGCACTGTCGGGGTTGAAAAATTCCACGTCTCATGTCGGAACGTCCCGCGCAGCCTCGTCCTTGGAACATCGGCGCGCCGCCGCGCGCCCGCCCGAGGCAAAAGGATATCCGTTCATGACCTCCATCACGCCGTTTCTCTGGTTCGACAACAACGTGCCGGAGGCCGTCGCCTTCTACAAATCGGTGTTCCCCAACGCCAAGGTTGAGACCGTCAGCGACTTCATGGCGGTGTTCGAGCTCGAAGGCCAGCGCTTCAACGCGCTCAATGGCGGGCCGCAATACAAGTTCAACGAAGCGGTGTCGTTCTTCGTCAGCGTGGAGACGCAGGCGGAAGTCGACTATTTCTGGGACAGGCTCACCGCCGACGGCGGCGAGGAATCCCGCTGCGGCTGGCTCAAGGACAAGTTCGGCCTGTCCTGGCAGGTGATCCCATCAGCGCTCGGCCGCTACCTCGGCGATCCCGACCGCAGCAAGGCGAACCGTGTCATGCAGGCGATGATGCAGATGAGGAAGATCGTGATTGTGGATCTGGATAGGGCGTATGCGGGGTGAGGGGCTGAAGGATGTAGTTTGCAGACGCGAGGTGGTGGGTTACGCTGCGCTCACCCACCCCGCGAACCCCAGATCCGAGACCTGCCCATGCTGGATAGTTTCGTATGGCCCGAGCCGGACGGGGCTCCCGACGAGATACTGTTCCGCAACGTTCGGGAACACGGCTGCCATCTGATGGGCATCGCCGCTGCGGCGCAGACCCCCGCTTATGTTTTCTCGATTGGCCTCTACCTCAACTACGCGCACGCCGAACTCGTCTTGTTCGGGCTCGACTCCAAGGACGCTTGCGCCGTCATCAACGCCGTTCGCGACCGAGCCGCAGCGGGACGGCGCTACGTCGCGGGCGACGTTTGCGACGACCTTCCGCTCGAGCGTAAGGTCTGCTTCGTCGAGGTGCCGCTCAGGGCCTATGAAGCCTATCTCGGCACGGCGATCTGGTTCTATGCAAGATTGCTGTGGCCGTTTCCCTGCCTTCAGATCGTATGGCCGGATCGCGAGGGACGGTTTCCTTGGGAAGCGGGGTACGATGTGAGTCTCAAAACGTATCAACCGGTGTTGAGATCGTTTTCCTGAAGCTTGCCGATCCACTCGGCCAAATCGTGCCACGGCTCCAATGTCCAATGCCCGGACGCCGCGCCCGACGGCGAGGGCAGCACGAACACCTCAGGCAAAATCTCATCGCGCTTCTGCCGCCCCAGCGCAATCACGCTCGACGGCCTGCCATAAAACAAGCTCGCGGCCTTCTTGCTCGTGAACGCAATAGTCCTCGGGCGATACTTCTCGATCTTGGCCCTGAATCCCGGCACGTCGATCGTCTCAGCCGCGATCTGGTGATCCATCCCGGCGCCCGACTTGGAGAGATCGGTGAAGCCGATCCCGAGCTCGAGCAAGCTTGCGAACTCGCCCGGCTGATAGCGCCGCGGCGTGATCCCGGCCTCATCGATCGCACGCCAGAAGCGGTTGCCGGGATGGGCGTAGTAGTGCCCGAGCTCGGCCGAGCGCGTGCTGGCGGCGGTGCCGACGAAGACGAGGCGGAGATTGGGGCGGAGTTGATCCGGGAGGCGGTGGGGGAATGTATCGGGCACGTCAATTATCCGCGGCTGTAGCCCGCATGAGCGGAGCGATATGCGAGATGGCAAAGACCCGGATGTCGCTGCGCTCATCCGGGCTACGCTTGCTGGCGTTAGTCCGATTTGCGCGTCACACGCAACGCCCGAGCCGCTTCTAGTTCATAAATTCCGTTGGTGCAGTGTCCTGTCAAAAGATCGAGGCTGAATGATATCCAAGAGTCTCCAATGGGAGACCATGCCTCGCCGGTGAGCATGGTTTCTTGAACATTTATCTTGCGGAAGCCATCCCACGAAATCTGCGGACTATTCCATCGCAAATTATCTGACCGAATTGCGCTGAAATCGACCGACCCTTGGAAAACGACTAATCCAAGAGCCGGTACGGCAATTGCACGCGCAGTGTCACTTGCAATGCGATCTCGAACGGCGTGGTGTTCCGGATCGATAATGCAAGTATCGCCGCGAGCGACAACGATCACGTCTCTTCCGTTGGGATGATCGAGCACAGTCGTGTAATCGAAGATGCCTCCCACGAAATTGCCGATCCATGGATCGGAATCGTTGGGATAGAAGCGGACTACCAAACCTTCCCGAAATTCGCGCTCACCGCGCCCGGTTAAAGAGATGGCCGGAGGTCCGTACGGTGGTAGTCCTGGTAGTATTTCAAACCGCATGGGCTGTTCGTATTGCGTTTCCAACTTTGGGGGCGACGACCGTCGCCCCCAGAATTCGCACGGGCGCCCCTCACAACACCCGATTGCTCTCCTTCACCTTCTCCGCATCGAGATACAAGCTCTCGCCCATCTCCTTGAACTTCGCGCTCATCTGCTTCATGCCGTCTTCGGCCGTCCCGCTCATCGACATCCCCACGCCGTTGGGATCGTTCAGCGTCGCCGCATAGTCCCGCACGTCCTGCGTGATCTTCATCGAGCAGAATTTTGGACCGCACATCGAGCAGAAATGCGCGACCTTGTGGGCTTCCTTCGGCAGGGTCTCGTCGTGGAAGTTCTTGGCGGTCTCGGGGTCGAGGCCGAGGTTGAACTGGTCGCTCCAGCGGAAGTCGAAACGGGCGCGGGAGAGCGCGTCGTCGCGGAGCTGCGCGGCCGGGTGGCCCTTGGCCAGATCGGAGGCGTGGGCGGCGATCTTGTAGGTGATGACGCCGACCTTGACGTCGTTGCGGTCGGGCAGGCCGAGATGCTCCTTCGGCGTGACGTAGCAGAGCATGGCGCAGCCGAACCAGCCGATCATGGCCGCACCGATGCCCGAGGTGATGTGGTCGTAGCCCGGCGCGATGTCGGTGGTCAGGGGCCCGAGGGTGTAGAACGGGGCTTCGCCGCACTCCTTGAGCTGCTTGTCCATGTTGATCTTGATCTTGTGCATCGGCACGTGGCCGGGGCCTTCGATCATGACCTGGCAGCCCTTGTCCCATGCGATCTTCGTGAGTTCTCCGAGCGTCTCCAGCTCGGCAAACTGGGCGCGGTCGTTGGCGTCGGCGATCGAGCCCGGGCGCAGGCCGTCGCCGAGCGAGAACGAGACGTCATACTTGCGCATGAGATCGCAGATCTCGTCGAAATGCGTATAGAGGAAGCTCTCCTTGTGATGCGCGAGGCACCACTTCGCCATGATCGAGCCGCCGCGCGAGACGATGCCGGTGACGCGGTTGGCGGTGAGGTGGATGTAGGGCAGGCGCACGCCGGCGTGGATGGTGAAATAGTCGACGCCCTGCTCGCACTGCTCGATCAGCGTGTCCTTGTAGAGCTCCCAGGTCAGCTTGACCGGATCGCCGTCGCACTTCTCCAGCGCCTGATAAATCGGAACGGTGCCGATCGGCACCGGCGCGTTGCGCAGGATCCATTCGCGGGTGGTGTGGATGTTGCGGCCCGTCGAGAGGTCCATCACGGTGTCGGCGCCCCAGCGGATCGCCCACACCATCTTCTCGACCTCTTCCTCGACGGATGAAGTCACTGCCGAGTTGCCGATATTGGCGTTGATCTTGGTCAGGAAGTTGCGGCCGATGATCATCGGCTCGAGCTCGGCGTGGTTGATGTTGCAGGGGATGATGGCGCGGCCGCGCGCGATCTCAGCTCGGACGAATTCCGGGGTGATGAAGGCGGGGACTTCCGCGCCAAAGCTTTCGCCGTCGGCGAGGGCTGCTTCCGCGCGCTCGAGCTGCTCCTTGCGGCCGAGGTTTTCGCGGGCGGCGACGTAGATCATCTCCTTGGTGATGATGCCGGCGCGGGCGAATTCGAGCTGGGTGATCTTGTGGCCGTCGAGGCCGCGCAGCGGCTGGTGATAGGCCGAGAAGGCGCGCGCGGCCTTGTCGGTGGAGACGCTGCCATTGTCTTCCGGCTTGATCTGGCGGCCCTGATATTCCTCGACGCCGCCGCGCTCCAGCACCCAGGCCTTGCGGCCGCGCGCGAGACCGGCGTTGACGTCGATGGTCACGCTCGGGTCGGTGTAGGGGCCGGAGGTGTCGTACACCGGCAGGTTCGGCTCGCCGGCGCCTTCGGACAGGATGATCTCGCGCAAGGGCACGCGCAGATCAGGCGCGGCGTCGGGCGAAGCGAAGATTTTTCGCGACGAGGGCAGCGGGCCGGTGGTGACGGCGGGGACGGTCTTGTCGGGATTGGAGCGGATGTTCATGGGATCCTCCTTGAGTTCGTTGATGTCGTTGCGCGTGCGTCAATTGCGACTGTCATCCCCGCGAAGGCGGGGATCCAGTACTCCGAGACGGTGCGGCTCAAGCCGAGAAGCCGCGGCGTACTGGATCGCCCGGTCAAGCCGGGCGATGACGACGGAGTGTGTGGATGGCCTGGGAGGTGAAGCATCACGCGGCCTCCGCAGGCAGGCCGAGCCATTGCCGCACCCGCGCATCCGGGTCGGCGTTCTGGGTGACGTCGGAAACGACGGCGATGGAATCTGCGCCCGCGGCAAAGATCTCCGCGGCGTGCTCGAACTTGATGCCGCCGATCGCGACCAGCGGGATATTGCCAATGCGCTTTTTCCATTCCGTGATCTTCGGAATGCCCTGCGGCTCGAAGCGCATCGACTTCAAGGTGGTGAAGAAGATCGGGCCCAGCGCGACATAGTCGGGCTCGGCGGCGAGCGCGGTTTCCAGCTCGTCCTCGTCATGCGTTGAGACGCCGAGCGACAGGCCGGCCTCGCGGATGGCAGCGAGGTCGGCGTCGGCCAAGTCCTCCTGGCCGAGATGCAGATATTTCGCGCCGGCGACGATCGCGGCGCGCCAATAGTCGTTGACGACGAGCTTGGCCGGCGTGCCCGCGGTGATCGCGAGCGCGTCGGTGACCATCTGCAGCGATTGGGAGTCGTCGAGGTCCTTTGCGCGCAGCTGAATGGTGCCGACGCCGAGCCTGGTCAGGCGCTCGATCCAGGCCAGGCTGTCGACGACCGGATAAAAGCGATCAGGATACGGCATGCCAAAAAGGTGTCCCAACGACAGGGGTGGAAGGGGAGGCGAAATCGCGGGCGTTCATCAGCCCGGCCTCAAAAGCGGTGCGGCCGGCCTCGATGCCGAGGCGGAAGGCGTTAGCCATGGCGACGGGATCGGTGGCCTTGGCGATGGCGGTGTTGAGCAGCACGGCGTCGTAGCCGAGTTCGAGCGCCTCTGCGGCGTGCGACGGCGCGCCGATGCCGGCGTCGACCACCAGCGTGATATCGGGCAGCCGCTCGCGCATCAGCTTGAGCGCGTCACGGTTGGTGATGCCTTTTGCGCTGCCGATCGGCGCTGCCCACGGCATCACCACCTTGCAGCCGGCATCGACCAGGCGGTTCGCAACCGAAAGATCCTCGGTGCAATAGGGGAACACTTCAAAGCCGTCCTTGATCAGGAGGCTTGCTGCCTCGACCAGGCCGACGACGTCGGGCTGCAGCGTGTCGTTGTCGGCGATGACTTCGAGCTTGATCCAGCTCGTGCCAAACAATTCGCGTGCGAGCTTGGCGGTGGTCACCGCCTCGCGCACGCTGCGGCAGCCGGCGGTGTTCGGCAGCACGGTGACGTCGAGCTCGCGGATCAGATTCCAGAACGCGTCCCCAGTCTTGCCGCCGGCGGATTCGCGCCGCAGCGACACCGTGACGATGTTCGAACCCGAGGCGCGGATCGCCGCCTGCATGATCGCAGGCGAGGGATAGAGCGCGCTGCCGATCAGGAGGCGGGAGGGGAAGGTTTTGCCGTAGAAGGTCACCATGTCGGTGTCTCCTCGATTGACGCAGTCATCCCCGCGAAGGCGGGGATCCAGTACGCCGCGGCCGTGCGGCTGGAGCCGAGACGCCGCGGCGTACTGGATCGCCCGGTCAAGCCGGGCGATGACGGCGGAGTGTTTGGCGAGCGCACCATCTTCACCCTCCCTGCCGCGGCGTGATGATCTCGATCTCGTCGCCGGGCTTGAGATGGGTCTCGGCCCAGCGGCTCTTCGGCACGACGTCGTAGTTGAGAGCGATCGCGAAATGGGTGCCTTCGTAGTCGAGCTCGCTGAGCAGCGCGTCGACGCTGGCCGAATTGATCTCGCGCTGCTCGCCGTTAACGATCACGCGCATTGCATCACCTCATTGTCGATCTGGCCGCGCTCGACAAAGCTCAGCGTCAGCTCGGCCAGAACAGGCGCGATCAGGAAGCCGTGGCGGTAGAGGCCGTTCACGCTGATCGTGCCGTCACGGATGCCGATGCGCGGCAGATTGTCGGGAAAAGCGGGGCGCAGGCCGGAGCCGAATTCGACGATGCGGGCCTCGCCGAAGGCGGGATGCACGGCATAGGCCGCGCCCAACAGCTCCAGCGCCGAGCGCACGCTGACGCCGGTGTCCTCGGCCTCGATCGAGGTCGCGCCCAACATGAACAGATTGTCCTCGCGCGGGATCACATAGAGCGGCCAGCGCGGATGGATCAGCCGCACCGGGCGCGCGAGCTGCACCTCGGCGGTCTCGATCAGGATCATCTCGCCCTTGACGCCGCGAAGCTCCGGCTGCTCGTCGCGCGCAGAAAGGCCGCGGCAGTCGATCACGATGCCTTCAGGATCAAGTTTTGCGAGTTCGGCCGCGGCGACATCACTTTCGAATTTGATGGTGCCGCCGGCGGCGCGGATGCGCTCGTGCAGTTTCGGCAGCACGCGGCGCGGCTCGACATGACCCTCGGTCGGAAAGAACAGCGCGTCGCGGAAGCGGCCTTCGAGCGACGGCTCGAGCTCGGCAAGGCCGGCGGCATCGAGCCGGCGATGGCCTTCGGTCATCCGGGCGAAACGCTCGAAGTCGCTGCGCTCGCGCGGGTGGGCGACGACCAGCGAGCCGTTGAAAGGCGTGTCGGGCAGCTCGCGCCGCCAGATGTCGAGCGAGCGCAGGCCGAGGCGGCTGATGACGGGTTCGGAGACTTCCGCCTCGCAATAGGGCGCGAGCATGCCGCCGGCCCAATGGCTGGTGGCATCGGTCATGTCGGCGTCACCGCGCTCGTGCAGGGTGACGGCGTGGCCGGCCTGCGCGAACAGCAAGGCCTGCCAGGCGCCCGCAATGCCTGCGCCGATGATGGATACCGGGGAATCCGGTCGCTTGGTCGTCTGCAACATCCCTGTCCCTTCGCCGGCATGACCCGGATCAGGTTCAAAGGGTCACCGCGGTCCTGGGCGGATTTGCCCATTTAGCGGTATCTCAGCTCCTCCTCGGAGCACCCCTCGGAACGGCTCTAATGTATGCCAGCAGGGCTGGGTGGTCAACGCGCTTGGTGCGAACCGCGCTTACCTGGGCGCCTGAGCCCGGGCGTTGCGGACGCGCTGGGTGAGCTTGCGGTGCGGGACGCTGCCGAACATCGGCTGCGGATTGCCGTTTGGCTCGAGCCAAGGGGCGCCCATATTGGCCTCGCCCATATTGGCGACCTGCACGGCCTCCTGCCGCTGCCGCTTTGCGGCGTAGTAGTAGCCGCCGGCGAAATAGCGAACGGCCCGGGCGTGATCGCCATTGGCGGCGTGATAGGCGCCGGCGAGATATTTCACGGCATAGGTGAGGTTGGTATTGGGATCGCGCAGGCCGGCGGCGTCGCCGGTGTAGCCGACCCCGCGGGCGGTCGCGAGCTTGATCTGCATCAGCCCGATGGTGCCGCCATGGCCGACCAGGCCGGGCTGGTAGCGGCTTTCGCGCATGATGACGCGATGCACCAGCGCCTCCGGCACGCCGTTGGCGCGCGCATGGGCCGCGACCATCTCGGCGTACTCCGCCTGGCCCGCGAATGCGGCCTGCGGCGCCGTCAGTCCGGCCGCGAGCAGCGCGGCGACATGTAAAATTTTCATCAGATTTCCCGGAGGTCCCTGAGACTGATTGAAGGCCTGCGCCCGGCTGCCGTTTAGGCCTCCCGAACGCGGCGATGATGTGACCAAACGCCGCCGCTAATTTTTTCGCGGCGTCGAGCCGCAGTGACGACTCAATGCTGGCGCCAGAGTTCCCTCAGGCGGACAAACTCGCGACAGCAGGCCTGTCTATTCGCATGGGCAGACGAAAGCGAGTATGTCACGGCCAGCGAATCGGGAGAGGTGCCATGACAAAATCAACCATGGTCAAAGCCCACAGTGGCGACATGTCAGAACACGATTTGCCCAGAAACAACCCGTGTGCCCAATGCGGCACGCTGATCCCGAGGCCCGACTGGATCGAGCCGGGCGAAGGGCGCGTCTCCTATCTCTGGACGTGCCACGCCTGCAATTATCGCTTCGAGGCGATTGCGATCTTCGACGAGGCCGCCCTCGAGCACCCGCCGCTCGCTGCCTGAGTTTAGGCCGCAAGCCGCGGCTGCTGCCATGCCTGCAATTGCATCCTCACGATCAGCCCACGCGGCTCTCGGCCGTGCAGCGACAGCTCGCCGCCATATGCGATCGCGCGCGCCGCGTCATCGTCTAGGAATCGTGCGCTGCAAAATGTTCCTGAGTGACTTAGGAACAATCGCACGCGGCTTTGATACTCGCGCAGCACGCGACGAAATTGCAGCACGCGCGGAACTGGGACTGATCCGAGCTGTTTTCTCCGCACGAGTTTTCTGCTGAAGGAGAGGACAATATGTTGATGAAATCGATCGCGGCCGGTCTCGCCGGTACCGCACTGCTCGCAACCGTTGCGTTCGCGCAAAATCCGACCGCCACCACCGACAAGGCGCCGGCTGCCGCCGCCTCGACGACCACCACGACCGCGTCGGGACAGTGGCGTACGTCCAAGATGGACGGCATCAAGGTCTATAACGACGCCAACGAGAACATCGGCTCGATCAACGATCTGCTGATGGACAAGAGCGGCAACATCAAGATCGCCGTGATCGGCGTCGGCGGCTTCCTCGGCCTGGGCGAGCATCTGGTCGCCGTGCCCTATGAGAAGCTGAAGTTCGTCAACGAGGCGGTCGCCTACACCGGCGCTGCCGGGAACAACCCGAACAGCGCAGCCAACCGGCCCGCGGCGACCACCACGACGGGTGCCGCGACCGGCACCGACAACAAGCCCGCGACGACAACGGCCGCCACGTCCTCGTCGAAATGGTATCCGGACCACGCCGTGTTCAATGCGAGCAAGGATGAGCTGAAGAACATGCCCGAGTTCAAGTACTCGGAGTAACGCGGCTCTGAACGGCTAAACGAAGCGCGCCCGGTTTTTGCCGGGCGCGCTGTCGCGTGTTTTTTCGCCTCCGGTCATTGCGAGGAGCTGTCATTGCGAGGAGCTCTTGCGACGAAGCAATCCAGGCTGCCACCGCGGAAGCATTTCTGGATTGCTTCGCTTCGCTCGCAATGACGGAGAATGCCCCTAGTTTCCCTTCACCAGCGGGCAGCCGCCCTTGTCCAGCGGACGGAAGGCTTCGTCGCCGGGCACGGTGGCGATCAGCTTGTAGAGGTCCCACTCGCCCTTGGAGTCCTCGGGCTTCTTGACCTCGAACAGATACATGTCGTGGACCATGCGGCCGTCGATGCGGATCTTGCCGTTCTTGGCGAAGAAGTCGTTGACCGGCGTTTTGCGCATCTGCTCCATCACCTTCGGTGCCTCGTCGGTCTTGATGGCGTCGATCGCCTTCAAATAATGCATGGTCGCCGAATAGAGCCCCGCCTGGATCATGGTCGGCATGTGGCCGACCTTCTCGTTGAAACGCTTGGAGAACGCGCGCGTCTCCTCGTTGGTGTCCCAGTAGAACGCATCGGTGATGATCAGGCCTTGCGTCGACTTGATGCCGAGCGAATGAACGTCGGTGATCTCCATAAGCAAGGCGATCATCTTCTGGCCGCCCTCCGTCAGGCCGAACTCGGCCGCCTGTTTCAGCGCATTGGTGGTGTCGCCGCCGGCATTGGCCAGCGCGACCACCTTGGCCTTGGAAGCCTGGGCCTGGAGCAGGAACGAGGAGAAGTCCGACGAGTTGAGCGGATGGCGGACCTCGCCGAGCACCTTGCCGCCGCTCTCCTTGACGACGTTGGCGGCGTCGCGCTGCAGCGCCATGCCGAAGGCGTAGTCGGCGGTGACGAAGAACCAGGTGTCCTCGCCGCGCTTGACCATGGCTCGGCCTGCGACGTTCGACAGCGCATAGGTGTCGTAGGTCCAGTGCACCGTGTTGGGCGAGCAGGCGACGCCCGTGATATCGGATGAACCGCCGCCGGAATTGATGTGGATCTTGTTCTTCTCGCGCGTCAGCGCCGAGATCGGCAGTGCCACGGACGAGGTCGGCACGTCGAAGATCGCGTCGACCTTGTCGTTGTCGTACCAGTTGCGGGCGATGTTGACGCCGACGTCGGGCTTGTTCTGGTGATCGGCGGAGACCACTGCGACAGGCTTGCCCGCGACCTTGGCGCCGTAATCGGCGACCGCCATCTCGACGGCAGCGAGCGAGCCTTTGCCGGTCGCGTCCGCATAGAGGCTCGACATGTCCGTGAGCACGCCGATCTTGACGACGTCGTCGGAAATCTGCGCCTGCGCGGCGCCTGGCGTGGCGGCGAGAGCGAGACCGGCCGCGATCGCGGCGATGAGTTTTTGCATTTTGTTTTTCTCCCTCAGCGTTGTTGTTTGGGCTTTGTTGCGGGAGCCGTTCTAACGACAATCGGTCGCGGGAGCAAAGCCCGGAATGCGCGAGGAGGGTTGAGAAATAAGCAGGGCGCTGCGGTGTTTTTGCCCTCTCCCCGCAAGCAGGGAGGGGAGAAGTCTCACGCGCTGCTGCCCTTGAGCCGTTCGTTGCGTCGGCGCAAGCCTTCCAGGGTGGCGAGCAGGATGACCGAGACCGTCGTCAGGATCACCGCCGCGGCCGTGATGGTCGGGCTGATGTTCTCGCGGATGCCGCTGAACATCTCGCGTGGCAGGGTCCGCTGTTCCGGACCTGCCATGAACAGCACGATCACCACCTCGTCGAAGCTGGTCGCGAAGGCGAACAGCGCCCCCGATGCCACGCCGGGCAGGATCAGCGGCAGGATCACGCGGCGGAACGCGTCGAGCGGCGAGGCGCCGAGCGAGGCGGCGGCGCGCGCCAGATTGGTGTCGAAGCTCTGCAGCGTCGCGCCGACCGTGATCACGACGAAGGGCGTCGCCAGCGCGGTGTGGGCCAGGATCAAGCCGAGATAGCTGCCGGTCAGTCCGATCGGCGCGAAGAAGAAATACAGGCCAACCGCGGTGATGACCCCGGGCACGACGACCGGCGATAGCACGAAGGCCAGCACGAGCGGCTTGAACCGGCTCTTCCACTGCGCCAGCCCCAGCGCCGCCAGCGTGCCAAGCACCATCGACAGCAGGGTCGAGGCCACACCGATGATCATGCTGTTCTTCAGCGAATTCATCCAGCGCGGCGAATTGACGAAGTCGTCGTACCAGCGCAGCGAGAGGCCCGGCAGCGGATAGGTGAGGTACGAGCCCGAGCTGAAGGACAGCGGCATGATCGCAAGGATCGGCGCGATCAGGAAGATGAACACCAGCGTGGAGATCACGATGGTCGCGGTCCACGCGATACGCTGGCTCGGCGTGCGGATGGAGGAATTGTCGCTCAATTCTTCATCCCTCCCGTGACCTGCTGTCCCTGCACCAGCTTTCCATAGGCGAGCGCGAGCAGAATAGTGGCGAGCAGCAGCACCGCACCCAGTGCCGAAGCAAGGCCCCAATTGGCCGTCTCGGTCGTGTAGAGCGCGATGAAGTAGCTGATCATCTGGTCGGCGGCGCCGCCGACGAGTGCCGGCGTGATGTAATAGCCGAGCGCCAGGATGAAGACGAGCAGGCTTCCCGCGCCGATGCCGGGCAGCGTTTGAGGCAGGTAGATCCGCAGGAAGGCGGTGAGGGGTGGTGCACCGAGCGAGGCGGCGGCACGCATGTAAGCAGGCGAGATTGCCTTCATGCTGCTGTACAGCGGCAGGATCATGAACGGCAGCAGGACGTGGGTCATGGCCACGCAGACACCGAAGCGGTTGTAGATCAGGCGCAACGGCGCGTCGATGATGCCAAGCCAGAGCAGGCTGTCGTTCACCACGCCTTTGCCCTGCAGCAGAACGATCCAGGCGCAGGTGCGGACCAGCAGCGACGTCCAGAACGGCAGCAGGACGAAGATCATCAGCAGGTTCGACCGGCCGGGCGGCAGCGCCGCCAGCAGGTAGGCGACCGGGAAGCCGAGGATCAGGCAAAGTGCCGTGACGCTGAGGCTGATGAGGAAGGTGCGGGCGAACACGTCGCGGTAGATGGCCTGATCCGGCGGGGCTGCGATAATCGCGCCGTCCGCGTTCCGCGTCAGATCGAGCGCCGACAAAAGGTAGAAGCCAGTCATGGGACCACTGGCATCCTTGATCGTGGTCCAGGTGGCGCGTTCGCGCCAGGCCGGGTTGATCTTGCCGAGCGTCTCCCTTGCCGTGCCGGGCTCGGGCGCAGTCTTCAGATTGCGCGCGGTGGTGGTCAGGATGGTGCGGAAGCCGTTCAGTACGTAATTGAGCCGCTTGGCCGCAATCGCAATGGTGCCGGAAGCGCGCGCCGCCATGATGTCGCCCGCCAGCGCCGCGTAGGCCTTTTCATCCGGCAGATCCCTGCCGTCCCAACTGGCGAGAGCCGCGATGGTCTGAGGCAGAACCAGACGCACCTCCCGGTCATCGACGGCGCGCCACAGCATGCCGGCGATGGGCCCAGCGAAGGTGAAGAGCAGGAAGACGAGAAGCGGCAGAATGAGTGCCAGCGCCTTGATCTGGCGTGCGCGCTCCGCTCGCCGCAATCGGCGCTTGAGCGGCACCTCGGTCGACGTATCGGCGCCGGTCAAGAGCGCATCCGTCATTCGTGTTACCTTCGGTCGAGCCCTGCGGGCGCGCTATTTCGCGGCCCATTTGTTGAAGCGCTCGGTCAGGCGGTCGATGTTCTCGAGCCAGAAGGCAACGTTGATCTCGACCGCATTCTTGATGTTGTCAGGCGCTGTCGGCAGGTCCTTCAGAACGGCAGGCGCGAGCAGGGCGGCTGCGTCCTTGTTCGAGGTGCCATAGGCAATGTTCTCCGACAGTTTCGACTGGTTCTCCGCTTTGCCGACGAAGTCCAGGAACTTGTAGGCCGCGTCCTTGTTCGGGCTGCCTTTCAGGATCACCCAAGTGTCGATAGTGAAGAGCGCTCCGTCCCACACCATGCCGAAATTCTTCTTCTCGTTCTTGTTCGCGGTGTCGATGCGGCCATTGTAGACCGAGGTCATCGCCACCTCGCCGGAGGCGAGCAATTGCGGCGGCTGGGCGCCGGCCTTCCACCAGACGATGTCGCCCTTGATGGTGTCCAGCTTCTTGAACGCGCGCTCGATGCCCTCGTCGGTCGCCAGCACCTTGTAGACGTCCTTTGGCGCGACGCCGTCGGCCATGAGGGCGATCTCCAGCGTGGTCTTCGGGCCCTGACGCAAGGCGCGCTTGCCCGGGATCTTCTTGGTGTCGAAGAAGTCGGCCCAGCCCTTCGGGGCCTCCTTGAGCTTGTCCTTGTCGTAGCCGAGAACGAAATCGTAGAGGATGGCGCCGACGCCGCAAGCGTTGACCGACGGCGGGATATAGGCGTCCTCGCCGCCGATCTTTGAATAATCGAGCTTTTCGAACAGGCCTTCCTCGCAGCCGACCGCCAGTTCGTCGCTCTCGACCTGAACGACGTCCCAGGTGGCGGCACCACCCTGCACCTTGGCGCGCAACACGCCGACGCCGCCGTCCCAGGACTCGTCGTTCATGGGCACACCGGCCGCTTTCTTGAACGGCTCGAAATAGACCTTCTTCTGGGCATCCTGATACGCGCCGCCCCACGACACGACGGTGAGGTCACGCGCCTGCGCGACCGTGGCCAGCGCCGCGCTGGCGGTGAGTGCCGCGGCGAACCCCAGGACAATCTTGCGCTTCAGCATGGTCTTTGTTCCTTCTTCTTCACGTGAATTGCTTTGAGCTTGGTCGGTGCAGGCCCGCCCGCGCTGGAGCGACGCTGCATGTTTGGATCAGACGGGATCGAGGGCCAGGCAGTCCTCCGCGCGGAAGGTGATGAACACGTCATCGCCGGGTGTAAGGCTGCCAGCTCTCAGGCTGCCATGCGTCCCCGGCTGAAGCTTGACCATGAACTCCTTGTTGTCGGCGACGTCGAGCACGGCCAGCGCGTGGTCGCCGAGATAGATAGTGTTCTGCACCTTGGCTGGCAGTCGGTTGGGTTCGTCGCTGGAGGTGCCATCCGGGATAATGGCGATCCGCTCCGGCCGCACCGACAGCGAGGTCGATGCGCCCGTGCCCGATACGTTGACCGCGCGTGCGGTCACGGCGCCGCCGCCCGCCAGCGCAACGCGGCAATATTGTTTCTCGACCGTCTCGACGGTGCCGGAAAGCACGTTGTTCTCGCCGATGAAATGGGCGACGAAGCTGTTCACCGGATGCTCATACAGCGCGTCGGGCCTGTCGATCTGCTGCACGATGCCGTCGTTGAACACGGCGATGCGGTCCGACATCGTGAGCGCTTCACTTTGATCGTGGGTGACGTAGACGACGGTGATGCCCATCGTCTCGTGCAGTTGCTTGATCTCCAGTTGCATCTGCTCGCGCAGGCGCTTGTCCAGGGCGCCCAGTGGCTCGTCCATCAGCACGAGTTGCGGATTGAAAACCAGAGCGCGGGCGAGCGCCACGCGCTGCTGTTGACCACCGGACAGCTGCCCAGGCCGCCGCTGCGCCAGGGTTTCCATCTTGATCATGCGCAATGCCGCTTTGACACGATCCTGCGCTTCGGCCTTGTTCGTGTTGCGAACCGAGAGCGGGAAGGCGATATTTTCCGCAATCGTCAGGTGCGGAAACAGGGCATAGTTCTGGAACACCATGCCGATGTCGCGCTTGTGTGGCGGCACGTTCTTGATCGGCCGGTCCGCGAGGTAGATCTCGCCCTGTGTCGGAACCTCGAAGCCGGCCAGCATCATCAGCGTGGTCGTCTTGCCCGAGCCCGACGGACCAAGCAGGGTGACGAACTCACCCTTCCTGATGTCGAGATCGAGGTTCTTCACCACGAGGTGCTCGCCATCGTAGGTTTTCTGAATGCCGGAAAAGCGCACCAGCGCCGGCGCAGGCGTGACCATGCCGGCTTCCATGTCGTCCTCGCGTTATCAGCTACGATGCTGTCAGGACCTCGTCTGAGGTTGTGAAGAGCAGCTTAGCATCCTCCGACCAGAATGCCAGCGGCGCAAGCGACGGCACGAACGGATCCGTTGAGGAAAGGCGCGCGCTAGATTCCCGACAGCTTGGTGACGTACACATTGAGCGAGCCGCCGGCTTCGGCGACGATGCGCAGCGTCTTGGAATCGAAGGCGATGTCGGCGAGAGTGAGGCTGTCGATCTTGGCATCGACCTTGAGGCCGTCCTCGTTCTTCTGGTAGTCGGCGATCGCGGCCGCGATCTTCTCACGGGCGTTGGCGGCGATCGGCTTCAGGTCGAGAGACGCCTTCTGCACCAGCGCCTGCTGCATCTGCGGCACGACCGCGCGCGCCGCCGCGCCGAGCAGGCCGAAGGCCGCCTCGGATTCCACCGCGAGCTGGATATCGGCGAGTCGCAGCGTCTGCTGCGCCTGGTCGAGCATCGGCCGGCCCCAGATATGCACGGTCGCCTCCGCGCCGAGACCGAGCCAGCTCTTCTTCTCCTTGGCGCGGACCAGGAGCGAGATCAGCAACCGCTCGCCCGACGGGACCACGTTGACGCTTTTCACGGTGACATCGACCGGACCGGAGCCGTCCTCGGGATAGGTGTGGCCGACCATCTGCGCCGCGATCAGCTTGTTGATCTCGGTGAAGGGCACGTCGATCGGCACGCCGATGTTCACGCCGGTGCCGGTCGGCGGCACGATCGAGATCTTGTCGGGGAACGGACAGTCCGGCTTGGACGGTGTCGAGATCACGCGCGTCTCGAGCTCGAGGCCAAGCAGCAGCGTCACGTTCTGTGCGTCGACGCGCGGCTGCGCCGCGATGGCGCGGGTCGGCTTCATCTCGAGCCAGAGCGGCGGCAGCGCGGCGGAAGACCCCGAGCCTTGCAGCGGAATCGAGCGGCAGGCCTTGGCCCATTGTAGCTTCGCATTCTCCCGCAGCGACGGATCGTTGCGGATGCGCTCGGAGACGATGTTGATCTGCTCGCCGACGTTCTTGTCGATCAGCGGCTTCACCTGCGCCGGCACGTTGACCTTGGCGCCGGCGACGTTGAGGTTGGTGTCGCCGAGATTGACCTGGGCGCCGAGATTGGGCTCGAGATGCCAGTTCGCGGCGAGCTTCGGGCGCGAGGTGATGACCACGTTACCCTTGATCTCGGCGCTGGCATTGAGGTTCTTGATGTTGACCGCGCCGATTCGTTTCGCCGCGTCACCGCCGAGCACGCCGCTGAGCGCGTCGCCGAGCGCGCCGGTGGCCTTCGAGGACAGCGATCCCGTCACGTTCAGCTTGCCGCTGAGTGGCGTCGAGATCGTCAGCACGTCCTTGTCGCCGGCAGCCGCCATCGGCCCGCGTACGGCGGACCAGCCGATGTCGGCGTTCTCCAGGATCTGCGAGATCGGGTTCTCGGCCTTCCCCGCGAAATTACGCGGCGCGGCCTTCTCGGCCTGCTCGCGGATCGCCGACACCGCGATGGCGACCGGTGCGATCACGATCGAGCTCTTGGAGGCCGGCGGCAGCGGCGGCAGTTGCGCGACCGGAGGCGCGGAATTGGTCGCGCGCGGCGACAGCCAGTCCATCGCCTTCAGGCTGATGAAGAACGACGCCGCGAGCACCGCGATGGCGATCAGGATAGTCTTCAAGTTCAGCGTTAGTCGCATCAATCCCCCAGGCCGCCCGGAGCGGAAGTCTACAGGGCAGGCGAGGAGGGCGCTAGCCTAGCGCGTGGGCGCCGGGGCGCTACGATCAACGAAAAGCAACCCTGCAATGGCCAGCATGACAGCGCCAAGGATGCCTTCTTGTAGCTTGGCAAACCAGGCGTTTCGGGAAAGCCAGCCGCCAATGCTGGAAGCGCCAGCGGCGATGCCGACATAGACGACGCAGCCAAGGGTCTTCGAGACTACTGCAAGAATCAACAGTTGTTCCCAGACCGGACCAACAGTGTGATCAGTGAATTGGGGCAGGAACGCCGTCATAAACAGGAAGACCTTCGGGTTGAGCAGGTTCGTAGTGAAGCCCTGTATGAAAGCAGCTCGGTGTGCGCCTGCCGGCGCCGCGCGTGCTGTATTCTTATCGAGGCGAATACTCCGCCAAAAAGCGCGAACACCAAGGTATGCTAGGTAAGCCGCACCGAGCAATCTCACGGCGGAGAACAGTTCCGGTGAATGCTGGAAGATTTCGGCGAGACCTAGAACAACAAGCGGTATTTGGATGAATCCGGCAAAGAATGTCCCCAAGACGCTCATGAAGGCAGCTCTAAAGCCTTGCGTCATGCCGCGCGTGAGCGTCAACATCATGTCCGGACCTGGAGTAATGTTCAGCACCAGCGATGCAAGGGTGAACGCGAGCAGAACGTGAGCGTTGAACATAGAAAGGGATACCGTGAAAAGGAATGAGCAGTATGAGATAAGTAGTGCGGAGGCCGACTGTCAATCCATTCATCGGTTCAACCCGCATTGGGGCGAGCGTCTTTCGTACGCCCCTTAGGAATGTGGCTAGGCACTCACGTCCGCATGATCGCAGCGAGCGCAACAGCCAAGTGTCGGCAAGCCATCTTGAATAAAGCTGTGGGGCCCATCCTGAGATTAGCCGCGCCGGGGACGGCGGACGGCTCTCACATTGCCGCGATTTCCCCCGCCGCAGAACAAGTGATCGCCGCCGTCGGACTCGAGCCCTGAGACCATGGTACCTGAAGGCAGGTCGAGCTGCTCCAGCACCTTGCCCGTCTCGGGGTCGATCCGCCTGATGTCGCTGTCCTCGCCTTCCCAGGTGCCGTGCCAGAGCTCGCCGTCGACCCAGGTCACGCCGGTGACGAAGCGCTTGCTTTCGATGGTGCGGAGAATTTTTCCCGTCTGGGGATCGACCTGATGGATCTTGCGTTCCCGATACTGTCCGACCCAGAGCGAGCCCTCGGCCCAAGCCAATCCGGAGTCGCCGCCGCCGCCGGGTGCGGGGATGGTGGCGAGCACCTTGCCGGTCGCAGCGTCAATCTTCTGGATGCGGTCCTCGGCGATCTGGAACAGGTGGCGGCCGTCGAACGCCGTTCCCGCATGCGCGGCGACATCGATGGAGCGGGCGATCTTGCCATCGGCCGGATCGACCGCGTTCAATCTGTCGCCGGACGCGAACCAGACATGGGTGCCGTCATAGGTGACGCCATGCACGGCTTCGACGCCCGCAAAGGGCCCGTATTCCCTGACGATCTCGGCGGCTGAACGTTTCATCTGCTCGGTCCCTGTGGCGTGAATCCCACCTTACGTCTTCAGGAGCGGTCCGGGGAGTAACAAGCCTGTCGGGAAACCCGGGACGGGCGGCGTCATCCAGCGCCGCGCCCGTCCGTGGCCGAAGGACTGCACCTTGTTCGACCGCGCCAGCTCTTCGAGAGCGCGTTGCACGGTGCGCGCGCTCGTTCCCAGCGTCAGCGCGAGCGCCGAGCTCGACCAGGGCTCGCCGTCGGAAAGGAAGGCGAGCACATTGGCGTGCTTCTCCTCGACCGGCCGTGCGAGGACGAGAACCTGCCACGTGTTGTGCGGCGTCAGCGCAAAACCTTGGCTGGTCGCGCTGACATCGGCGAGGGGCTTGAGCTTGGTGCGGAGCCGCCCGATTTCGACACGCAGGCGGGCGCGGTGCGATTCATCGACGTGCCTTGCCTGAAACGCTCCCGTGATCAACGCTTCGCGCGAGACGTCCGCGGGCCAGGCCTGCGCCAGGATGCGGGCGAGCGCGAACAGCACCGGCCGCGTTCCGAGCGGCACGAGGATGCCTCGTCTGCGAACCGCGTGATGGAACGTGTCCACCACGAGCGCCTCCGATGTCGCGAGGTCCTCGACCTCGTTGAGCAGCAACTGCCGTTCGTGCCCGCGCGTGATCAGGCGCGCTGCGGGCGTGTCGAGCACGTGGCTCGCGCTTTCGACCTCGGCTGCAAGCGCTGGAATGCCGGCCTGCCGTGCTGCGCTCGCCGCGCGCCCGAGCGCCGCGCGCGCGTCTTTGGTTCGGAGCCGCCTGATGGCGATGCCGGCGATCACGAGCTCACGGGCGACCTGCGAAGCCGGGGACAGCGGCGTGGAGTTGATATCGGCCAGCGTGCGTTCGGCGTCATCGAGGCGCCCGAGAAGGAGAAGTCGGCGCGCCTCGATGTGACCCGCATGGGCGGCGTTGGCGAGGTCACCGTGGCTTGCGAGCGTCGCTCGCGCGGCCGCGAGCGTGTTGGCCGGCCAATTCAGGTCGCGCGAGACGAGTGCGATCTCGGCCTCCGCCACCACGCACCTGGCCCGCGCCACGGCCTCTCTCGGGCCGAAGGCGCGCGCGGCGCTGCGCAGCAATGTCTTTGCCTTTGCGAGATCGCCGAGCTGCGCCATCGCGATACCGCGCAGCGCCAGCGAAGGTGCATCGTTGCGCAGTGCGACGCGGTTCAGCGCGCCCAGCGGATCGCCGGCTTGGAGCGCGCGGGCCGCCGCCGTGATCAGCGACTCCATTCAAATCCCGCCACACTTGTTACTCCCACCACGCAACCGTCCGATGCGAGAGATCGTTGACGGCCGACAATGTGCGGCGAGGGACGAGCGGTTCCGGATCTCGCATCGCGAGATACGGAACGGCCGCCCGGGAAAAGTTGGAGAGCCATGATGACATCAGCTGACAACGCAGGAAACAACGGACAGGCCGCCATGCAAACACCGCCGGTGGTGTCGCCGCAGGACTGGGAGGCCGCCCGTCAGCAACTGCTCGTAAAGGAAAAGGCGCATACCCGTGCCCGCGACGCCCTGGCCGCCGAGCGCCGGCGCATGCCGTGGATGGAAGTGACGAAAACCTATGCTTTCGAGGGGCCCGGCGGCAAGGTCAGTCTGCACGATCTGTTTCAGGGCCGGCGGCAACTGATCGTCTACCGCGCCTTCTTCGAGCCGGGCGTGTTCGGCTGGCCGGATCATGCCTGCCGCGGCTGCTCCATGGTGGCCGACCAGGTCGCCCATGTCGCGCATCTGAATGCCCGCGACACCACGCTGGTGTTCGCCTCGCGCGCACCGCAGGCCGATATCATCAGGCTGAAGCAGCGGATGGGCTGGACCATACCATGGGTCACCGTCACCGACAGTTTCGATGCCGATTTCGGCGTCGACGAATGGCACGGGACCAACGTGTTCTTCCGCGATGGCGACCGCATCTTCCGCACCTACTTCGTCAAGAGCCGCGGCGACGAGCAGATGGGCGGCACCTGGAATTACCTCGACATCACGCCGCTGGGACGGCAGGAGGTCTGGGAAGATTCGCCGAAGGGCTATCCGCAAACGCCGACCTACAAATGGTGGAACTGGCACGACAGCTACACCGAAGGTGCGGCACCCGACAAGAAATGGGTCGAGATCTCGACCGCCGGCGAGAAGGCTTTTCGCGAGGAGGCCGCGGAAGGACGTGACTAGTCCCGTCAGCGCAACTGTCGGCGCGAGCCGCAACGGCGTGGTGGCCGCGCGCCACCTCGCCAGATGGCTGGGGCTGGTGGCGACCCCGACCTTCGCCATCATGGCCGTGCTGACGGCCATGCTCGATGGCCCGGCCGACATGCTGTGCGGCTCCGGACATGGGGCGATGCTCGGAGGGATGGTGCCGATGTATCTCTTGATGAGCGCGTTTCACTCGGCGGCATGGCTGAGGCTGATTGCAGAGCGGTGAAGTCGGTAGCTCTACCGCGAAGCCGCCTGCAAATAGGCAACGACCTTCGCCGCTTCCTCCGCCGAGACGCCGCCATAGGACTGCATCTTGTTGCCGGATACGACTTCGTCCGGCTTGACCATGAAGCGGGTCAGTTTGTCCTGGTCCCAGACGAAGCCGGCTTCCTTCATCGACGAGGAATAGTTGTAGTTCGGCAGCGAGCCGGCCTTGCGTCCGACGATTTTATTGAGGTTGGGGCCCAGACGATTGTCGCCCTCTTTCACCGAGTGGCAGGTGCGGCAGGAATTGTTGAAGGCCTGCTGGGGTGCGTCGTCGCTCCCCGGCTGCTGTGCGAGCGAGGCGGGCGCGGTCAACAGCAGTGCCACTGCGCCGGCGATCGCGCGGAGCCAAGTGCCTTGCGGCGATTGCGGACGTGATTGCATTCGCGCCTCCATCGGGGATCCCGCCGCAGCACGCGCGCATCGGAATGCCGAGGGCAAACGAAAACGGCCCCGGTGGGTTCCGGGGCCGTTTGCGTCACAATGTCCTGTCGCTTACCGCGTTGCGGCTCCGAGATCCGCGCGGCGTTCCGTCATCGGCAGCACGATCACCTTGGTGCCCACGTTGACGCGGGAGTAGAGATCCGCGACGTCGTCATTGGTCAGGCGGATGCAGCCGGAGGAGACGTGCTTGCCGATGGTGTCGGGCGCGTTGGTGCCGTGGATGCGGTAGATGGTGCCGCCGAGATACATGGCGCGGGCGCCGAGCGGATTGCCGGGGCCGCCGGCCATATGGCGCGGCAGATAGGGCTGGCGGGCGATCATTTCCGGCGGCGGGGTCCAATCCGGCCACTCGGCCTTCTTGGTCACCGACTGGGTGCCGGACCAGGTGAAGCCGTCGCGGCCGACGCCGATGCCGTAGCGCATCGCCTGGCCGTTACCGAGCACGAGATAGAGGTAGGTGTTGGGTGTATCGATGATGATGGTGCCGGGCGCCTCGCGCGTCGCGTAGGAGACGGTCTGGCGACGGAAGCGGGCCGGCGTTTCGACGGCGTCCTGATCTTCGGACGGCGCGGCCTGATAGGGCGCGGCTTGATAAGGCTGGTACGGCTGCGGCGCTGCGATCGGCGGCAGCGGCTGGAAGAACGGGAAGAGCTGCACGGGCGCGGCCTTCACCGGGCCGGCGAACGCGATCGCGGTGACAGCCACTGCACCAAACGCAACGGCGCGCGAATAAGTCTTCAACGTCTCCAGATTGATCATTGGTCGCCCCTGTTTGCGCCGTATTTCTTGGTCGCCCCGGCACCGTTTCGGTGCTCTGTTGCCTAGATCACTAACGACAAGAAGTTTCGGGACGTTTGCGCGGAAAACCGAAAACGGTTTCATGGCGGAAAGGATTGTTTCATGACGGTTTCGTGGCTGAGCGGACCCGTTAACGAACAAAACAGCGGGCCGACACTTCCATGACGTCACACGCCTGAAATATCCGTGGTTGATGGTCCTAAGCCGAGAATCATAAAAATCTCGGGATTTCCCCATGCGGGTATTAATCGCGACTGACGCCTGGCATCCGCAGGTCAACGGTGTGGTGCGGACGCTGACCTCGCTGGCTGGCGCGGCCAAGGCATTGGATGTCGAGATCGACTTCCTGACGCCGGACGGCTTTCGGTCGTGGCCGCTACCGACCTATCCGGGGCTGCGCGTTGCGCTGCCGAGCGGCAAGGAGATTGCGCGGCGGATCGAGAAGGCGGCGCCGGAGGCGCTGCACATCGCGACCGAAGGGCCGATCGGCTGGGCGGCGCGGGCCCATTGCCGCCGCAACCGGCTCGCCTTCACCACCTCCTACACCACGCGCTTTCCCGAATATGTCTCGGTGCGAACCGGCATTCCCGCGAGCGTTGGCTACGCCGTGTTGCGCCACTTCCACGATGCCGCCGCGATGACGATGGTCGCAACGCCCTCGCTGCGGCAGGAGCTCTCCGAGCGCGGCTTCAAGCGGCTCGGCTTCTGGACCCGCGGCGTCAACACCGAACTGTTCCATCCTGAGTCTCCGGCCAGGCTCGATCTGCCCGGGCCGATCTTCATGACGATGGGCCGCGTGGCGGTGGAGAAGAATCTCGAGGCGTTCCTGTCGCTCGACCTGCCCGGCACCAGGGTCGTCGTCGGCGACGGGCCGCAGAAGGCTGCGCTCGAAAAGAAATATCCGGACGTTGTGTTTCTCGGCGAGAAGAAGGGCGCCGATCTCACCGCGCATCTCGCCGCCGCCGACGTGTTCGTGTTTCCGAGCCTGACCGACACCTTTGGCGTCGTGCAGTTGGAGGCGCTCGCCTGCGGCACGCCCGTGGCGGCGTTCCCGGTGACTGGTCCCAAGGACGTCATCGCCGATCATCCGATCGGCGCGATCGACCATGATCTGCGCGCCGCGTGCCTGCGCGCACTCACCATGTCGCGCCAGACTTGCCGCAATTTCGCGCTGGAGCGCTCCTGGGAAAACAGCGCGCGCCAATTCGTCGGCAACCTCACTTCACTTCAGCCCAGTCGCGTCCTGCGCGCTTCGCCCCGCATGGCGCGGCGTGCGGTGCGCGGTTGATCTCAAACGCTTGAACCACAGCGAGAACATCATCGATGGCTAAGATCATGAACCTTGACGGCACCCAGCAGCTCGACCTCACCCGTGGCACGGTCGAGCAGGCCTATGACCGCTGGGCGCCGGTCTACGACCTCGTGTTCGGAGGCGTGTTCGCCAAAGGCCGGCAGGCCGCGATCGCGGCCACCAACAAGATCGGCGGCCGGGTGCTCGAGGTCGGCGTCGGCACCGGCATCTCGCTGCCACTCTACGCGCCGCATCTGCGCATCTTCGGCACCGACATCTCGGAGGCGATGCTCGACAAGGCGCGCCAGCGCGTCGCCGAGGGCGGCCTAGAGCACGTCGAGGGCCTCGCGGTGATGGATGCCGAGAAGCTCGAATTCCCCGACAATTCCTTCGACGTCGTGATGGCGCAATACGTCGTCACCGCCGTGCCGAATCCGGAAGTCGCGCTGGACGAATTCGCCCGCGTGCTGCGCCCGGGCGGCGAGCTGATCATCCTCACCCGCGTCAGCGCCGATGCCGGCATGCGTCGTTTCATCGAGCAAAAGCTGCAGCCGGTGGTGCGTCCGCTCGGCTTCCGCACCGCCGAGTTCGCCTGGTCGCGTTACGCCAAATGGCTGGCCGGTGCCGACGGCATCGAGCTCGCCGAGCGTCGCCTGATTCCGCCGCTCGGTCATTTCTCGCTGGTGCGCTTCCGCAAGATCGACGTCGCAAAGGCGGCGTAACCCAAGCTCACGCGTGCGTCACCGCGTCGCTGCACATCGTCACATGACAAAATGATGATGTCACACGGCCTACATCGAATCTCTGTAAATCCTGAACCCGAAAGCATTTGGGGGAGAGCATGATCAAGAACTATCTCGAGCAGCTGCGGATCCAGCGCTGGGACGACCATCGCTACTATCACCACAGCCGCATCAATCAGAGCCTGCACTTCGTCAGCGCGCTGAGCTTTCTGTTCGCCTATGTCTGGCTGTTCATCGATCCCATGATCTCGGCGCTGGTCGGCTGGCTGGTCTCGATGACCTCGCGCCAGGCCGGTCACTTCTTCTTCGAGCCGCACGGTTACGACCAGATCAACCAGGCGACGCACGAGCACAAGGAAGAGATCAAGGTCGGCTACAACCTTCGCCGCAAGGTGGTGCTGATGTCGATCTGGGCGCTGTCGCCGCTGGTGCTGCTGGTCGACCCCACGCTGTTCGGACTGTTCACGCCCTGGGCGGGCGCGACCGATTTCATGCGGCAGGTCGCCAAGGTCTGGCTCGTCGTCGGCGGCGGCGGTCTGATGTTCCGCACGGTGCACCTGTTCTTCATTCGCGACGTCGAGACCGGCCTCGTCTGGATGACGAAGATCCTGACCGACCCCTTCCACGATCTGATGCTCTACCGCAACGCGCCGCTGGCGCTGATGCGCGGCGAGCTGATGGACCCCGGCCTGCACCTCAACCCCGAGCACACGCTGGGCCTGATCGGCGAGCCCACGCTCGAAGAGCGGCACGCCTGAGCGCCGCGATCTCACCAAGGCTTCCGATGTCTGGCGGTTGCGTCATGCCCGGGCTCGTCCCGGGCATCCACGTCTTGCGGCTTTCGCGCGGAAGCGCGTGGATGGCTGGGACGGGCTCGGCAATGACGGCATTGGCGGATTTGGCCTCAGCGCCGGAAGCGCTTGGCGAGCATCTCTTTCAGGATCTGCCGCTTGATGGCCTTGTTGGTGAGGACGCCATCGTGCCACCAGAAGCCGTCGGCCTTCATCTTCTCGGCCGCGCGGACGAAACGCTCGGCGACCTCGGTGAAATCGGCATCGGTGTAGTTCAGGCTGAAGATCAGCCGGCCGGTGCCGACCCAGCTCAGGGACAGGCCTTCGGCGCGCAGGTAATACTGCAGCATCCAGTTGTAGCGGGATGGCGTGGTGTATTTCACCGTCCAGATCGAGGAGAAGTTGGCGAACCGCACCGGCAGGTCCGCGCCCTCCATCATCCGGTTGAGCTTTTGCGCGCGCTCGTTCCAGGTCTCGTCCAACCCGTCATAGACGGCGCGGAAGTTCGGGCTGGCGAGCCGGCTCAGAAATTCGTCCATCGCCGTCATGACGTAGGGGTGCGAGTTGAAGGTGCCGCGGGCGAAGCAAACGTCGGCGGGGCGATCGTCGCGGAAGCGGCGCATCAGCTCGCGTCGGCCGCAGACCACGCCGACCGGCAGGCCGCCGGCGAGGCTCTTGCCGTAGGTCACCATGTCGGCCTTGATGCCAAAGTATTCCTGGGCGCCGCCCGGGGCGAGGCGGAAGCCGACGAAGACCTCGTCGAAGATCAGCACGATGCCGCGTTGGTTGCAGACCTCGCGCAGCTTCTTGAGCCATTCCGTATAAGCCGCGCGATCGAAATTGCCGCCGCGGGAGGAATCAACCAGCGAGGAGTCGCCGGGCGCGTTGCCATTCGGATGCAGCCCCTGCAGCGGGTTGACCAGCACGCAGGCGATGTCCTTGCGCGTCCGCAGCACGTGCAGCGTCTTCTCCGACATCTCGGCGAGGGTGTAGGTCTCGTGCGCGGGAATCGGATTGCCGACTCCGGGCTGCACGTCGCCCCACCAGCCGTGATAGGCGCCGGCGAAGCGGACGAGATGGGTGCGCCTGGTGTGGTAGCGCGCGAGCCGCACCGCCTGCATCACGGCTTCGGTGCCGGACATGTGGAAGGAGACTTCGTCGAGGCCCGAGATCTGGCACAGCCGCGCCACGTTCTCGAGGATGACGGGATGGTAGGGGCCGAGCACCGGTCCGAGCGCGTGCGCGCGCTTCTCGGAGCCCTCGATGCATTCCTTGTAGAAGTCGTTGCCGAAGATGTTGACGCCGTAGGACCCCGTGAGGTCGTAGGAGGTATTGCCGTCGACATCCGTGACCGTGACGCCGCGCGACGACTCCACGAAGGTCGAGGTGCCCAGATGCTCGCGAACGAGGCGCGAGAACTGGAACGGCACGCGGTAGCTCTCGGTGAAGTGCAGGTCGGAGATCTTCTCCGCCGCGTCCTTCGTCATCGCGCGGCCCTTGGGGTAGCGCTCGGCGTAGAGACACGCGAGACGGAAGAAGCCGTCCTTGCGCTGCGTTGCGACGTTCGCCGGCGCGCCGTCGCAGGCGAAGTAGGCATCGCCTTCGAATTCGTAGAACGGAAGCAGCTTGGCCACCCGGCGGGACATCTTGGAGTGCCCGGCGAGCGAGCGGTGCTTGGCGCGGGACAATTCGATCCGCGCCTTGATTTTCGGGAAGGCGGCGGCAGCGGAAGCTGCGGCGGCCACGGACAAAGAAAGAATCGGGAGTGTCGTTTCCATGACAACAAGCGCTAATACTGCGAGCTGACAGATTCATGACAGTCAAAGCCCTCATCGCCTCTTTCACCCAGCAGGAAGACCTCAACTTCCTGTTGACCAACCGCATCCCCCGCGCGGCCCTGACCCGCTTCATGGGCTGGTTCTCCAAGATCGAGAACCCACTGGTGCGTGAAGGCTCCATCGCGCTGTGGAAGCTGTTCTCCGACCTCGATCTGTCGGAGGCGCGCAAGACCCGTTTCAGGAGTCTGCACGACTGCTTCACCCGGGAGCTCAAACCCGGCTTGCGGCCCTTTGATCCGGACCCCTCCATTGTCGCCAGTCCGTCCGACGGCATCGTCGGCGCCCATGGCCGGATCGCCAACACCGAGCTGTTCCAGGTCAAGGGCGCGCCGTACTCGCTGCTCGATTTGCTCGGAGACTCCGTGCTGGTCGACCAGCACCGCAACGGCTCCTTCATCACGCTGCGGCTGACCTCGAGCATGTATCACCGCTTCCACGCGCCCTTTGACGCGCATATCGAACGCGTCACGCTGATCCATGGCGATGTCTGGAACGTCAACCCGATCGCGCTGAAGCGGGTCGAGCGTCTGTTTTGCAAGAACGAGCGCGCGGTGATCCGCACGCGTTTGCCGACGGGCGAAGCCGTGACGCTGGTACCGGTCGCCGCGATCCTGGTCGCAAGCATCCGTCTGCACTTCCTCGACATGGTGCTGAATGCGCAGACCAGGGGGCCGGTCAATTTCCCCTGCGACGTCAACGTGAGCAAAGGCGAGGAGCTCGGCTGGTTCGAGCATGGCTCGACCATCATCATCCTCGCGCCCGGCGATTTCACCTTCTGCGACGGCATCGCCGAAGGCACGCGTATTCGCGCAGGTCAAGCGCTGCTGAGAAAAAACTAGCCTTCAATCTGCCGCGTCGGCTGCCTATATCGTTCGTGGGGACGTTTCTGCGACGACGGATTGGGTGATGGCACGGGCGCCGGTCATGGCGGCGGGTGGTATTGTGCTGCGGCGAGGTGCGCCGCCGCTGATTGCCGTCGTGCGCCAGCGCAAGCGCAACGAATGGGTCTTGCCCAAGGGCAAGCTCGACGACGGCGAAACGCCGAGAGAAGCCGCGCATCGCGAAGTGCTGGAAGAGACCGGTCACGACGTCACCATCCACGAATTTTTGGGCACACTCGTCTACCAGTCGGGCGGACGTTCAAAGGTCGTGCATTTTTGGCGCATGGAGGCCGGGGACGGTCCGGTCCGCAAGCTGATGAACGACATCAAGGCCGTCGACTGGCTGACGCTGGAAGACGCGCTCGGGCGCCTGTCGCGCGAGGACGAGCGCGTGTTCCTGACCCAGGTTGGCCCGATCGCGCTCGCGGCCGCTGGGCTTGCGCCGGGGGATGCCGACGTCAGATCGCCGCTCGCGACCGAGGATGTCGATGCAGCCTTGCAGACGCTGACGCCAGCCGAAGCGGCTTCGGTCGGCGAGTTGCGGCACGGTCTGTTGCAGAAGGTGAAGGCCTGGCTGCGCGGTGAGGCGTGAGTTTTCTTCACCTCGCCCCGCGTTGACGGTGCACCCTCTCCCACAAGGGGCGAGGGGTGTCTCTCCACGCGCGAAGCTGTCGCAATGGATTCGCGGTGAGAACCCCTCATCCGGCGCTTCGCGCCACCTTCTCCCACAAGGGGAGAAGGAAGAAAGTCATCGCCGCTCCTTCTCCTTCGGAACTGGCGCTGGCCTTCGCGGCGCTACGGGACGTTGCGCGGCGGGGAGGCGCTGCTGGAATCCGCCCGGGCGCTGCATGCCCGGAGGTTGAGCGGCGGGCGGCTGCCCCGGCTGCATGCCGGTGCGCGGAAGTTGCGGCTGCACGTGGGGCTGCTGCTGCGTTCCGGCCGGCTGCTGCGGCGCGACTCCGCCGGGCTGCGTCGGAATCTGTCCACCGCGCTGCGGCTGGTTTTGTGGCCTGCCGTCAGGCTGCGTGCCTTGACCGGCGCGCGGTAGGCCTGCCGGACGTCCCGCGCCTTGCTTCTGGCCTTGTTGCTGCTGACCCTGACCCACGCGCGGCGTACCGGGCTGCACGGCGCCGCCTTGGCCCGGCGCTTGGCCCTGCCGCTGCGGCGGCTGGCTGCCTTGACGGCCTGGCGTGCCTGGCTGTTGCTGCCCCGGACGGTTGTTCTGACCGGGCTGACCGTTCGGCCGCTGGGGCTGTTGTGGCTGTTGTCCTGGCGCCGTGTTTGGCCGCAATTGTTGCTGTTGCGGCGGCTGGAACGGCCGCGGAATGCGCGGGCTCGCGGTCGGATTGGCGCGGCGGAAGTCGCGCTGCTCGGTGACGATCTGCCGGCCCGTAGTCTGCGCCAGATGCACCTGGCTGACGAAGCCGCGGTCGCGCGCGATCTGCTGTGGTGCGATCGTGATCGGCACCGCGGCAAAGCGCATGACGCCGGCCGCGGCTGCGCCCGGCCGGATCGCAAAACCGCTCGCGCCTTGCGTCAGCGCGCCGAGCCGCGTCCCGCTCGTGCGGTCGTCGACGTCGATGTGTCCGACCCGGCCGTCGGCGTCGGGATAGAGCTTGATGTTGACGTTGTTGGTCTTGTTCGCGGCCGCGCCTTCCGGCACGTCGACGACGCCCGTGGTGCCGCGGATGCCCAGCGTCGCCGTCGGCGTCGTGATCTTCATGTTGCCGGTCTTTGCCACCGCCGCCGCGACGAAGGCGACCGTGCCCTTGCCGATGTCAAAGATGCCTGCGTTCTGCTTGCCGCCGTCCTCATAGACGTAAGTGTCGATGGTGATTTTTGCGCTGGCCGAGAGGTTGAACGTGGTCGCGTCGTTGAAGGTGATGCCGAGCGATGAGTTCGACGAAGTCTGCACGACGTCGTTGAGAAAGATGTCGTCGCGCACGCGCAGCGGATAGGAATTTTTGTCGCGGATCACGGTCGCGATGCCCGTCACCGTCGCGACGTTGCCGATCGGCTCGACGGCGGCGGGCTGCGCGTCGGTCGGGGGAGCGGGTGAAGCCGATGGCGTCGGCGAGGGGGCGGGCGACGGTTGCGCTTCTGGCTGCGCCTGCGCAAGCTCGATCGCATCGGATGCGAACGCAACGCTCGCCCCGGCCGGCGGCAACGCCAGCAGCGCAAGCGCGAACATGAAGCGGCGCCAGGCCACGATAAATGTCACGAAGAGTCCCGGTGAGAAACGCGAGGCGAGATCGACCGATATCAGCCGCGTACAGCTGAACGGCGGATGAATGTCTATCGCACGGGGGCGGCGAACGTTCAAATGGTACGCGACGTTAGCTTGTGGCCAAGCCTCTCCACCGTCATGGCCGGGCTTGTCCCGGCCATCCACGCCTTTAAGCGCGGGACTAAGAGCGTGGATGCCCGGGACAAGCCCGGGCATGACGAAGAATGTGCATGTGTTGGAGACGACACCTGCGGCGTCAGCTCACGCGCTTCCAGGTCTGGCCGCCGCAGAACATGCCGCCGAAGGCGCAGCCCTGCACACGCATTGCATTCGGGCCCTTCATCGCGATCGTCGAGTCGTAATTGCGGCCGGAGTCGGGATCGTGGATGCGCCCGCTCCACTTCGCGCCGTCGGGCTTCATGTTGATCAGGATGCGCTCATTGGTCTTCGCGGCGTAGCCGCAGAGATTGACGCCGCACTGTTCGACGCGGACATTGCCCTTGTTCTCTTCGGTGGCCCAGACGCCGATCGGCGTGTTGGCAACCGCAACAGGCGCGGCGGCGACCGGAGCCGGAGCGGGGGCCGGAGCAACCGCGACGGGCGCGGGCGCAGCAGCGGGCGCGGTCTGTGTCGTGGCGTCGTAGCCGGTGGACGGAGCAGCGGCAATCGTCGTGCTCGGTGCCGCGATAGCGGGCGCTGCAGGGGCGGTCGCCTGCACCGGCGCCTGCTGCGCGGGCTGCTGCAGCACCGGAGCCGGCGCCGGCTGCGCGGTCGTGGCCGGAGCCGGCGTGGTATCGACGTCGTCGTCCTTGGAGCTGGAGCCAAGGCCCTTGAGGTTGATGTTGTTCAGCTTGATCGGCTTGTCCGACAGGCCCGGCGCCACGATGGTCACGCAATTGAGCGAGGCGCAGTTGCGCGGCGTCTCGATGCGGATGTTCTGGCCTTCGATCTGGAACGAGATCGCATTGCCGGCATGCGCGGCGGCGGTGGACGCGAGGAAGAGAGCGGTGGCGGCGATGGTGAGCTTGTTCATGACAACCTCCAAAGAATGTGTGGGTCCCGATGGGACTGAAGTCGCGGGTGGATGAAAGCGTGGTTCGACCCTACGCCGGGCTGGTCGGGCGTTCTGTGATAGACGTCACAACGGCTCTCCTCTGCTGGGTGAGGCAGCGCACATTCAGCCGCGATTCCATCTGTGTAACGTCGTCGCCACACAGAGGGAGGCGCCGATGATGCGGCTTGTGACTTCGCTTGGCACCTTGATCGCGCTGATGGCGATTGCGCCCGCAGCCGAGGCCGGATCCTACGCGTTCTCGATCGGCGGTCATCGATTCCAGGTCGAGTCGCCCAGGAATTGCCGATCGGCTTCCTGTGTCGCGGTTTCCTCCCATCGCAGCTTTCGGCCGGACGTCGATACGACACCGGCGCCGACGCCGGTGCTACCGCCGCCGCAGCCGCTCTATCCCGTGGCTCCGGTCAGGCCGGCGCCAGCCATTGCGGTCGCGCCTCCACCGGCGCCGGCGGCTCCTGTCCTTGCCTCGACGACGTCGCAGCCAGTTGTCCTGCCGCCGGCGCCAAGCTCCAATCCGCCACGGGTCGAGCTACCGCGGACGGATCCGCCGAAGACCGTCGCGCTCGATCCGCCGCGCATGGAGGCGCCGGTCGTTGCGCCGAGGCCGGTGCTCGAGCAGGCGGTGACGAGCCCTGAGCGCAGCGACGACGAACTCGCCTATTTGCCGCTCGGCGAATGGGAGAGCGCAGGCGCCAAGGGCACGGTTCGCATCGAACGCTGCGGACCGGCACTGTGCGGCTTCGCGCTGACGGAAGCATCGACCAGGGGCGAGAGCGTGCTCGTCAACATGAAACCGAAAACGCACGAGGTCTGGACCGGCAACATCTACAGTCGCTCCAGCGGCAGCACCTATTATGCGACGATGACGCTGAAGAACTCCGGCAAGCTCCACGTCGAAGCCTGCGCACTGGGCCATTTCTGGTGTTCCGGCAACGACTGGACGCGAGCCGAAGAGCGGCCGGAGAAGCTGATCACGACGTCGCGGCAGTGGAGCGCGCGGTCGTAAGGGACGCGTTCGATACCTCCGGCTGAAGCCGCTAGATCATGCCGAGCACGATGGCGCCGACAAAGGCCATGGCGAGGTACGCGGTGATAACGCTCAGTCTCCCGGCGAACGTCATGAGGTCGCTCCCGCTGCTCGCGCCGCCTTGCGCGAGGACGTCATGGTTAACAGAGTGTCTCTTTTCGGAAAAGTCAGCCTTGCTGTCGCTCGTCGGGGCAGGGGCCGCTGCTCGCGCGAGCTGACATGGTTAAAGAACACTGAAATCAACACGTTGAAGAGTCTTTAAGTAAATTCACCGAACGTGCGTGCATGACGCGCGGAGTTCGTTTGTATCTTGTCGGCTCCATCGTCCTTGTTTCGTTAGCGGGTTGCGGACGCGGCGTCTTCCAGGCCGAACGTGAACCGTGGCGGGGCGAGGCCGAAGCCGCATGCCTGAAATCAGGCGCGGTGAAAGAAGGGCCGGATCTCGTCCGCATCGACCCGATCTCTGGGCCGGGCATGTGCGGCGCCGAGTTTCCGCTCAAGGTCGCCGCCCTCGGCGAAGGCTCGAGCAGCTACGGCTTTGCCGATGAGGATTTGCGACCGCCCGGGAGCATCGGCAACCAGCCGCGCTGGCCGGTGACGCAGCCGCGATCGAATTACCCGCAGAGCCAGAACTATCCGCAACGCTCAAACTATCCCGAGAGCGCGGTGCGTCAGCCCTCCGGCTATGGCGCTTCGCCAGGCCCGATGCCGTTGAACGCGCCGGGCGTGGCTCAGCAGGAGGACGAGATCGACCTGCCGCCCGAGGGCACCGATGCCGCGGGCGCGTCGCGCTACATGAGTGCGCCGAGCTATCCGGCACGGCCAGCGCCCTACTCGCAGGGGCCCGCGCAGCAACCGCCCCCGCGTCTAGGTCCCGCACGGGGCGATCCCGTCACCGCCGTCGGCCCTGTTGCGATCAAGCCGGTTGCGACGCTGGCCTGTCCGATCGTGTCCGAGCTCGACCGCTGGCTTGCTGACACCGTGCAGCCCTCGGCTATGCGCTGGTTCGGCACCCGCGTCGCGGAGATCAAGCAGATCTCCGCCTATTCCTGCCGCGGCATGAACGGCAATTCGCATGCCCATATTTCCGAGCACGCCTTCGGCAATGCGCTCGACATCGCCGCCTTCGTGCTCGCCGACGGCCGCCGCGTCACCGTGAAGGATGGCTGGCGCGGCATGCCGGAAGAGCAGGGGTTCCTGCGCGACGTGCAGTCGGGCGCCTGCGTGCATTTCACCACGGTGCTGGCGCCGGGCTCGAACGTCTATCATTACGATCACATCCACGTCGATCTGATGCGCCGCGCCAGCCGCCGCCTGATCTGCCAGCCCGCCGCCGTCTCCGGCGAAGAGGTCGCCGCGCGGGCGGGCGGGCGCAATCCCTATGCGAATGCACGCGATCCCTCCGTGACCGGCTCGCTCGGTACGCGCAAGAGCATGGCGCGAAAGCACGAAGAGGACGAGTACGCCGACGACTGAGGATTGCGCGTGATCCGTAGCCTGGATGGAGCGAAGCGCAATCCGGGGAAGGTGTTCCCGCATTCCGCTTCGCTCCATGCGGGCTACGACCCCACGCCGGCCGGCCTCGCGCTGACCCCAGCCTGTTCAGCCGGCGTCGCGTCTTCGGCAGAGCGCGTCTCGAGCGCAAAAATTTGCGCATGCGCAAATCTCGCCTAAGCCATTGAAGTCAGGAAGACAATTCTGCCGCCGCGGGGTTTTCCAGCAGTTGGCACGGTCGCTGCAATGAGGAAGCCGCCACGAAGCGGCGCTGCCGGCGCCGTGAGCCAGCGGATCCCGTCGTGCAGATGCCTGTCACCCCTCCTTATTCGGATCTCGAACAGCGCGTGCTGTCGCGCATCACGGAGGAGCGCTGGCTTGAGCTCGCGTCCGAGCTGATCCGCACCGGCCAGCCCCGTTCCGGCAATCCGCTGGATCCCGATTTGCCGCCTGCCGAGGAAGAGGCGATCTCGATGCTGGTCGCGGGCAAGCTCGAAGCGCTCGGTATGGAGGTCACCAAGCACAGCGCGCAGCCGCACCGGCCGAACGTGCTGGGCGTGCTCAAGGGACGGGACGGCGCGCCTTCGCTCATTCTCAACGACCATCTCGACACCTATCCGGCCGTCGAGCCCGAGAAATGGCACATGACGGATTTCGATCCGTTCAAGGCGACGCGCCACGGCGATCTGCTCTATGCGCGCGGCACGTCCGACACGCGCGGCAACCTCGCTGCATCGTTGCTCGCAGTGCAGGCCTTGACCGAAGCGGGTGTGAAGTTCGATGGCACCCTGATGTGCTGCTACACCGTCGATGAAGAGCGGAACGGCACCGAAGGCTCCATCTACATGCTGAACAAGGTCGGCCTGACCGCCGACTACGAGATCACCGCCGAGCCGACCGCCTGGGGCGACGTCAACACGGACTGGGGCATGAACCTGTCGGTGGCCAATTCCGGCCACTGCCTGATCGAGCTCACCGTTCACGGGATCAAGTCGCACATCTGGCGACCGGACATCAGCGTGAACGCGATCATGGAAGCGGCAAAGCTGCTGCCTAAGTTGAAGGACATGGCGTTCACGCATGTCCCCAGCAAGTTCATGGGACATACGCCGCCCTGCTGCGCCGTGGTGCGCATTCGGTCCGGCCTGCCTGGCGAGATGCAGTTCTCGCCGGATGCCTGCACCATCACGCTCGCCGTGGTCGGCATCGTCCCCGGCATGACGTTGTCGAGCGTGATTGCGGACATCGAGCGTCTCGGACGGGACACTTTTGCCGGCGTGAACGACGTCAAGGTGGAGGTGCGCCAGGTGCCCGGCTCGCTGTTCGTCAACGCGACCGAACCGGTGCCGGTCGAGGAGGAGCCCTGCCGCTCCCTGCGCGCGGTTTACCGGCGTCTGATGGGCCGCGAGCCCGGGGTCAACCGCAAGAACGCCTTCAACGACACGATCCGCTTCCGCGAAGCCGGCATCAATGCGGTGACGTTCGGTCCCGGAGAAGACGGCTGGGCCGTCGACAACGAGAACATCTCGATCACCAAGTCGGTGATGGCGACGCGGATCTACGCGCTGACCATCATGCAGATCCTGGGAGTGCGGACATGAGCGTCGAGGCGACCCACATGACGATTCCAATCTCGCCGGATCGCACGCGACGCGGCAGCTTGCGGCTGCGGCTTCCGAAGGTCTCGCGATCGGTGCTGCTCTCGACGTTGACCGTCGCCGTGCTGCTGGCCGGCTGGGCCATTGTCACGGAGAGAGGCTGGGCCAACGAGCTGTTCCTGCCGAAGCCGCAGGCGGTTTGGGCCGCGTTCGTCAAGACGATGACGAAGGGATATCAGGGCGCGACCCTGCTTCAGCATCTCGGCGCAAGCCTCTATCGCATCCTCACCGCCTTCACGCTGGCCTGCTTGATCGGCATTCCGCTCGGTGTCCTCATGGGCGTGTCGCGCAACGCACGCGCGCTGCTCAATCCGTTGATCGAGTTCTACCGGCCATTGCCGCCGCTCGGACTTTATACGCTGCTGGTGATGTGGCTCGGCATCGGTGAGAGCTCGAAGCTGTCGCTGCTGTTTCTTGCCGGTCTTCCGGGCATCGTCATCTCGACGATCCAGGCCGTCACCAGCGTGGACCCGGTCTACGTGCGCGCCGCCCAGTCGCTCGGCGCGACCCGGCGACACCTGCTGTTTCACGTCTATTTGCCGGCGGCGGGACCGCTGATTCTGGCCGGCATGCGCATCTCGCTCGGATTCACCTACACCGTTCTCGTCGCCGCCGAAATCGTCGCGGCATCCGCCGGCATCGGCTGGATGATCTGGGACGCCGCAAAATTCCTGCTGTCCGACGTCGTGATCATGGGGCTGATCGTGCTCGGTCTCACCGGCGTCGTGCTCGACCTCATGATGCGCGGCATCGCGAAACTGTTGATGCCGTGGGCCTGAATCCAATTCTGATCGTAGGGGAGACCTCCATGAAGAGACTGATTGCGACGCTCGCGGTTACCACGTTGGCGCTCACGGGTGCAGTCCGCGCCGAGGACAAGCCGGCGAAGGTGACCGTCGGCTATCTGAACCTCGTCAACGCGCAGCTGGTCACCAAGCATCTTGGCCTGCTCGCCAAGGAGATGCCCGGCGTCGACATCAAATACGTCAAGATCGGCGGCGGTGGCGACATGCTGCGCGCGATCGCTGGCAACGACGTCGATTTCGGCGGCCTCGGCAATCCGCCGACGGCAATCGGCGCGACGCGCGCCCTGCCGATCAAGGGCATCCTGGTGATCAACATGCTCGACTACGTCGAGTCGATGGTGGTTCGCGCCGACAAGAACATCACCTCGCTCAAGGACCTCAAGGGCAAGACGGTGGCGGCGCCGTTCGGCTCCACGACGCACTACCTCCTGCTCCAGGCGCTCAAGGACGAGGGTGTCGATCCCGCCTCGATGAAGATCCTGGACCTGGCGCCGTCGGACATCGCGGCGGCCTGGCTTCGCGGCGACATCGACGCGGCCTGGTTCTGGGAGCCGAATCTCGGCAAGGCCGTGAAGAACGGCGGCAAGATTCTAGTCACCTCGGGCGAGATGGCCAAGCGCGGCTACCCGACCTGGGACATCGGCGTCGTCATGAACGCGTTCGCGGAGAAGTATCCGTCCTACGTCGACAAGTTCATCAAGGCCGAATGCGAAGGCATCGATTTCTGGCTGAAGAACCCGGAGAAGACCGCCGAAATCATCGCGGAAGAGCTTTCGCTGCCCATCGAGGACGCGCAGCGAATGATGAAGGGCACCGGCATGATTCCCTGCAGCACGCAGCTCACGGAGGAGTATCTCGGCACATCCGCGAAAAAGGGCAAGTTCGTCGACACGCTGATCTCGACCGCCGATTTCCTGGTGAAGCAGGAGCGCCTGCCGAAACTGCTGCCGCGCGCGGACTTCGAAGTCTTCATCCAGCCCGGTTATCTGGAGAAGGTGATCGGCCGCTAGGATCAGTGCCGGCGGGCCTGTCTCGCCGGCACATTGCCAATTCCCGCAAGCACGTGACCGACATGAATCTCGCACCTCGCCACCTCCGCACCGCCTATCGCAGCGGCGAGCTCAAGCCGTCCGATGTCGCCGCGCATGTGTTGTCGCGCCTAGACGACGCCGACCAGAGCGGCGTCTGGATCTCGACGGCAAATCCCGAAGGCGTCATGGCAAAGGCCCGTGCGCTCGATGCCCGCATTGGCGAGATCGGCGAGCTGCCGCTCTACGGTCTCGTGTTCTCGGTCAAGGATTGTATCGACGTCGCCGGCGAGCAGACCACCTCGGCCTGCCCGGAATTCGCCTACACCGCGAAAGACACCAGCCCGGTCGTCGCCGACGCCATCGCCGCCGGCGCGATCTATCTCGGCAAAACCAATATGGATCAGTTCGCGACCGGCCTCGTCGGCGTGCGCTCGCCCTATGGCATCGCCCGCAACCCGCACAACCCTGACTACATCCCGGGCGGCTCCAGCTCGGGTGCAGCGGTGTCGGTCGCGACGGGCACCTCGTCCTTTGCGTTCGGCACCGATACTGGCGGATCGGGCAGGGTGCCGGCGTCCTATTGTGGCGTGACCGGCTTCAAGCCGGCGCCCGGCGCCTTCAGTCAGCGCGGCATGGTCTACGCGTGCCGTAGTTTTGATACCATCTCGCTCTATACGCGCGATCCGCGCGATGGCCACGACATCTATCGCGTGTTGGCGCGGCGCGATGCCGGGGATTGCTTTTCACCGGAAGGTTTCGCCGGATGGACGGAGCAGGCTCCTCCAGCGCGGCCGCTCAACATCGCAACGCCGCGTCCGGATCAGCTCAGGTTCTTCGGCAATGCGGAGACGGAGGCGCTGTTCGGCGATGGGCTGCGCAAGCTGCGGCAACTCGATCTGTCGGTGGCGTCGGTCGATTTCTCGCCGTTCATTTCGGTCAACGATCTGATGTTTTTCGGACCCTTCCTCGCCGAACGGGACGTCTCGGTCGGCGCATTCCTCGACGCCAACCCGGACGCGGGCGTGAAGATCGTGCGCGACCTCGTCATCGGAAGCCGGAAGTTCACGGCGGCCGACACCTATCGTGCGCTCTACAAGGTCAAGGAGGTCCAGCGGTCGCTGCGCGATTTCTGGCAAGTTCACGACGCCCTGGTCGTGCCGACCGTCGGCACCGTGCTGAGCATCGACGACGTCGCGCGCGATCCGCTGACGGCCAACTTCAACAACGGCTATTACACCAACTACGCAAACCCGCTGGGCCTGGCCGCCATCGCCGTTCCGAACGCCGTCACCGCAGCCGGCGTGCCCTATGGCGTCACGTTCCTGGCGCCGGCTGGCCGGGAGCGTCTGCTTACCGATCTGGCCTGCGCTTTCGTGGAGGCTTCAGTCGGGCCCGACCATCTGCGCCGCGTTGCAATCTGAGCGGAGACCTCCTAGCCTTCGAGCCGTCACTCGAAGGGAGACCGATCGTGGAGCGCAGCGATGCGCATGAGGTGGCCGATCCCGCTGAGCCGCGCGCCGAACTGTCACGGCCCGGGACCGGACGTTATGTGCTGAAGGCGTTGGACAAGCCCGATCTGGAGCTGGTGATGCGAACCGGCCGGCTCGCGACCTACCAGAACCGCGAATATCTGCTGCGGGAGGGCGAGCCCGCAAACGGCGTCCACATCATCCTGAACGGAATCGTCGAAAGCACCCATGCCGGCACGCAGGGGCGCGAATTGATGCTGTCGACCTGGGAGGCAGGCGACTTCGTCGGGGCGCCCTATATCCTCGGCGATCACCGCCACAGTTGGTCGGCCCGCGCGCTTGGGCGCGTCGAGGCACTGCATCTCGACCAGGACGCGGTCCGCCGGTTGATCGCGCAGTCGCCGTCGTTCGCAGTCGCGCTGATCGAGTGTCTCGGCTTCAAGGGCGAGACCTATTCGATGCTGGCGCAGACGCTGGCGGGACAGAAGGCGGCGGAACGGTTGGTGCTGCTGCTGGTCAAGCTGTGCGAGAACGCAGCCCAGGACGAGAGCGGCCCGATCTCGCTCGGCCGCATCACGCAGGCCAATCTCGCGCGCATGATCGGTGCGACGCGCCAGTCGATCAGCCTGATCCTCAGCCGCCTCCAGGACGACGGCATCATCTGGACTGGCCCGACCAAGATGGTCGTCAACGATCTCGCTGCGCTCAGGAAGCAGGTGGCGGACTAGGTGTGGTCTTATAAGGTCAGCCCACCGTTGCAAACGGAAGTCTTCCGCGTTGAGCATGATGGACGGCTTGTGACCCTGGCTGTGTGAAAACGCCGTGCCTGCTATGATTCCCGCACTGAATCGGCGGGGGCTGGCATGGCTCGTTTCGTTCAAGGAGCTGATCGCGGGCAATCTACTTTGTTGCCGGAATGCCTGGACGACTGGGTTGCAGATGACAATCCGGTTCGCGTGATCGACGCCTTCGTTG